>JAEUKH010000054.1 GCA_016792845.1 Myxococcales bacterium
GCACACGGTGATCGTCGGCTCGCTTGCGACCCACCTTGCCAACCTGCGACGGAAGGAGCGGGGCGATCTTCGCGAAAGCCTCGTCAGAAAGGTCAAATCGGCCCATCCGCCGATGCTAGCACATTTGCGGACGCAGCCTAGCCACCCATCTTCTCGGGGAGGTCGAAGTTGACCAGGGGTGTGGAAGGGGAGGTGGACGAGTCTGAAGGGGTAGATCTCTCTCCAGTCGGCTCTGGTTCGGAGCCGGTGACTCCTGCTTCCATCGCAGGAGTTACACGAATCGTGCTGTGTACCCAGCAGAAGTTGTAGTGCGCGAAATGCAACGCTACAGCAGCTCGAAGATGCTCCTGCGAGCGTGACCATCCGTTCGTCAGCCTCGTGAACCTCCGGTTGAACATCCTCAACGTCAAATTCTGACGCTCAACATAAGAAGTGTTGATCTTGTCCCAATCAGGATTCCCTTGCTTAGGTTCCTTCGTGTGCGACGTGATCCTGTTCGGACTGTACTTCGCCTCACCTTCACGCTTATCAGTCTCAGGACCATAAGACTTCATGGAAACCCCATAATGAACCCTACTCCAAAAGGCTTCCTTAATCGCATTCAAGTAGGGCTTGAAGCCATCCGTAGAAATCTGTGGAACCCCATCAACCCTCGCGCGAACGTCCTTCACGAACTCATGCGTGGCTCTACTGGTGCGCTTGTCCGTGAGGTACGACACCACCAACTTCGAGACTGGATCGAGTGCAATGAAGGTGTAAGCATCACCGAAGTATTCAGGATCTTCCTTCCCTCGATTCCCTTCCTTCGTGCCGATGAAACACCAGATCTCGTCAAACTCCAGTAGAGATGGAGTCAACCCGCGCATCAGTTGATCATGTAGACCAGCGCAGCCCTTCCCTACCTTCAGCAGGAGCGAGGAGATCGTCTCCCTGGCAACGCTGGTCGTGCGGTGGGCGGCACGGATGGAGGAACCGTCAACCAAGGCTGAGATGACGCGAACTTGATGATGGAGCGGGAGGATGTTCATGGCAGCTTGCCTTTCGGGACAAGCTGGTGCAGAATGAGGGAGCCCAGGGATGGGTAGGCACCTCGTGAGCAGCAGCTTGAGTGGTGTTTAGAGGTCGGTAGCGGTTGGCGCCGTTACCGGCCTCGATTTGGTTTGGGGAGGCTATGCGGCGGGTGGGGAGGAAGCAAGTGCTGGAAGTGGAGGTAACTTGCGGCTGAGTGAGTGGAATTGAACGGTTATGTATGTTGGGATGATAAAACGTGAGCATGACGTAAATCAGCCGCACGAAAACATCGCTGGAAGAAGATAAATGTGGGATGTGGCGTCAACAATTTCTGTTGGATAAATGAATTAGCTTGTTCTTCCTGATGTTTTGAACGAGCGCCTGAATATTTTTGATGTGTCGACGACGTAGCTGCCGGTGCAACGTGCGTGACAACCAGATGCTCTCAGCCTCATCGGCCCGGAAAGACGATGTTGGTCATTGTGAGCGCGACCGCCCACCGTAGGCATGGGAGCGCCAAAAGCACGGAACTTTACGTCCTGATGAGAGCCGTTCTAGAGGCATAGGGGTGGTTCAAAATTTCGCCAGGGGTAAACGGCAATGAACACTATGACTCCTCAACAGTCGTTCTACGCTCACAGGTGTTTCGAACTCGTTATTCGGCGTTCAAAGGGGGACGCATTTCAAAGGCTTTTTAGTTCAGTCATGAATAAATCCAACCCTAATTTCGTGGCGATGAGGCCCTACGGAAGTTTGGGAGATGAAAAGAATGATGGGTATGATCCGACCACTGGCACCTACTACCAAGTGTACGCCCCCACCGATCCTGACTCAAAGTTAGGTGAAGCGGCTTCGAAGGCAAGGGATGATTTTGCTGGACTCTTAAAACACTGGAAGAAGCAGTCAGTAGCGATCAGCAACTTTGAATTTGCATTCAATGATGAGTTTGGTGGCTCTGTTGTGCCGGTACAAAAGGCGTTGGATGCCATCAAGCAAAAACACAAGGTTCACACTCGACCTTTCCTTGCAAAGGACTTGGAGAAGTTAGTCTTCAAGATGCCTATGGATGACATTCAAGAGGTGCTTGGGTTTCAAATCATCCAGCCAAACGATATCGGCGATGTGGATTTTGGATCGTTGAGGGAGGTAGCGGAGAGCGTCTTGAACTCCACAGTTGGGTACAAGGCTACTGGTAAGCTTCTTACCCCAGCTCTTGAGGATAAGCTCAACTCCAACAATCTCTCGGCCTTCTACAAGGACTGTATAACGCGAGCTGCCTATCAAACGGAAGCGGTCGAAAAGTATCTTGGCAATCGAGCGCCTGCCTTGAAGCAGACAATGCGTGACTGTTTAGAAGAACTATATGTAAAGGCCAAGACAGAAGTACACGCATCTGGAGGTGGGGCAGACGAAGTCATGATCCGTCTGACTGAGTTGTGTGCGCCAGCAGATAAGCAATTGTCACTTGGCATTCACACTGCGGTCATGGTAATCTTGGCCTACTACTTCGAGTCATGTGATATTTTCGAGCCCCCAAATGTATCTCCCTGAAAAACACATAACTCTCGCTGAGTCACTGCTAGGTTTAGGAGGAGTGATCTTGATGCTTTTGGACACCCCCAAATCAGTCGATCACCTTCACAGGCAGATAGCGGTGTCCCAATCCAAAGGCGAGTTCAACTCAAGACACGACTACGACAGTGTGATGATTGCGGTTCTTATGCTCTATGCGATTGGAGCTGTGGAACCGACCGAGGCAGGGAGTATACGCAAATGCGTCTGATTCGTCTTGAGGCGAACAACCTGGCTTTTCGCACGGTGAAATTCAACAGGAGCGGCCTGTCAATTGTCGTGGGTCAAGCCTCACAAGATCCACTCAAACCCAAGAGCAAAGCCGACACCTATAATGGCGTGGGTAAGTCTCTGTGCTTTGAGCTAATTCACTTCTGTCTTGGATCGAACTCAATCTACGCCTTCGAGCAGTATCTTCGTGGTTGGATCTTTTCGCTCGTAATCGAGACCAATGGTCGGGAGGTCACCATTAGTCGAAGCGCGCTTCCTCAGTCGGATATCAAGTGGGACAATAAGCCGATTAAGCTTGAAGAACTGCGAGAGCGACTGCTGCTGGAAGGATTTGCTCCGACAGATGAAATTCCGGGGCTGAAGTTTCGACCATTGATCCAGCCCTTTTTGAGGTCAGGACGCGACGCCTACTCACGCTTTGACATCACCTCGGAGGGGGAACTCAAGAATGAATATTATGCGATGCTCAGGAACGCCTTCCTCCTGGGCCTCAATGTTCAGTTGGCTCAGGAAAAGCACGATCTTAGAGACCGCTACACCACCCTTACCAGTACGCTTAAGCAAATTAGTTCCGACCCCGCTTTTGCTAGTTTGGCAAATACTGACAAAACAGACTTAGAGATCAGGAAATTAGAAGAGGAGGCAAAACGTCTGGACGCAGATCTGCGAGCATTTAAGGTGGCTGAGGATTACTCCTCAATCCAGCAGGACGCCGATAATCTTAAGCGTATTGGCGCTCTCATCTCGCGCGACATTGTTCTTTTGCAGGACTCTATCAAGCAGATCGAGAGGAGCTTAGTCCCTCATCCAGATGTGAAGACAGAGGAAATTGAACAAGCTTACGCAGAGGTTAAGTCGATTTGGTCTGAGGCTTTGAAGAAGCGCGTTGAAGAGGTAATTGAGTTCCAACGCACGCTGGCTAATCGTAGGGAGGTTCGGCTAAGGTCGGAGCTAACCAAGAGGAATCGAGAATTGTCAGAGAAACAGGCAGAACACGCAGGCAATAATCGTGCCTTGGATGAGAAGCTCCAGTACCTTAACAACCACATGGCCTTGGGTGTATTTGCGTCCGTGAGTGCGCGTCTGGATTCCATCCGTCAAAGGATCATCCAGTTGACGACTGCTTCGGATCAGTTTCAGAGGGCCAAGAGAGAACAACGGGAATTGGTCGCACGTATTGACACGCAGACGACTGAGACCGACAAATATCTTGATAAGTCAAAGTCTTTGATTGAAAAAGCCGACGAGAGATTCCGGCAGTACGTTAGTCAACTCTACGGCAGTAGCGTTTCTAAGTTGTCCATTGAAAATAACGATAGCCCCAAGAACCTTCAACGATACAAGATCGATGTGCATATCCCATTTGACGCGGCTGAAGGGATCAACGAGGCGAAGATCTTCTGCTATGATATGACCGTCTTCACCCTGCGCCGAAACCATCATATTGAATTTCTCGGTCATGACAGCAGCCTCTTTGGTCCGGTAGATAGTCGCAAGCAGTGGGAAATGATTCGTCTGGCAGATAAAGTGTGTCGAGAAAGTGGGTTGCAGTATATCGCCGCTCTTAACGAGCACGATGTTAAGTCAATGCAGTCTGCGATTACCTCCAAGACTGATACTGAAGAGTTCAAGCGCATCTTCTCGGATCAGAACGTGATCCTGCGCCTTACACACGACAGTAGGCTGCTGGGTATGGCAATCGATATGGATTACCGGGCCAAGAAGAAGAAGGAAGAGTGACCCCTCCACGCCCTCAGGAAGGGTTAGGGGCGTTTAGCTTGGGTTGGATTGGAAATCCGTCCGCGTCCGATTCCGATTGTTGGACCGCGAAGTAGAACGTGATCCCTCGGACATTTCTCGTCCGCACCTCTGCCACCAACGCCACCCAGCAAAGTTGGCCGGTCGAAATCCACCGAAAATCGTCAGCTTAGGCCATCACCCTAACGGGTTACCGGTTGAGCGCGGTGACGAGCTCTTGCACGATGGTGCGGGCCCGCCCGAGCTCGTGGGGCGGCAGGGTGACGGCCCCCACCACGGGGTGCCCGCCGCCGCCGTATTTCTCGCACAACGCAGCGATGTTGTGGGCCCGAGGCTTCTTCGACCAGGGGTTGAAGCCCACTGAGATTTTGACCCGCTTGGGCGAGCGCGACAGCATCACGCTGTACACCGCCGTCGGGAAGAGCTGATACCCCACAAACTTCGCCACGGTGTCGACGGCCTGATCGCTCAGGTCAAAGAGCGCCACGTTGCGGAGCTGCTCGCCCACCTGGCCCATGCGCTTCGCGAAGGCCTCGTGACGGAGCTTGATCGGCCCCAGGCGATTCACGATCTCGGGCGACGCCGCGACCTCGGCCAAGGAGCGCGTCGCCAGGAGCGGGATCAGCCGCGACGTCAGCGCCTCGTCGCCCTGCTCTTGGATCACCGCGGTGATGGCCATCGCCGGGGCCGCGAAGCTGCTCGCCTGTTCGGCGTCGCTGAAGCGCGCCGCGTCGATCACATCGGCCCAATGAATCAGCTCGTCGAGCCCCTCGGGCGCCCAGCCGAAGCGGGCGCGGGTCACGTCGGCCAGGTACTTCGTGCACGAGCCGTAGGCCCCGTCGTGAAACTTCTGCCCGCTGGTGTCAGCGCGGAAGTGCGCCTCGCTGCCGCTCTCTTGAAAGGCGCTCACATGGTGATCAAAGTACCAATCAATCAACGGCGACGCGGTATACCGATAATCGAGGATGGCGTTCAACGCACCCTTCTTGAGACGCGTCGCGGGCGATGGGGCGTTCGGCTCATACATCAGCCCGCGAAACTCGAAGCGCGCGTCGCGCATCGCGGGCATCGTCTCGCTCACGAAGCGGTAGAACAGCGCCGCGCTGGCGGCGCCGTCAAAGCAGTAACCGTGATGGGCAACGACGACGTCCATGAAGGGTGGGCGTGCTATGCACCCCCCCGCGCGAATCTGCAAGCCTTCACGGCACCGGCCGCAGGGTCACCCAGGCGACGCTGTCGCTGCCCTGATTCACAAGGCTGTTCAGCACCACCCGCACGGTGCCCGAGAGGCGCCGGCGGCCCCATCTGTCGGTGGCGAGGTTCAACCCGCCGCGGTTGTCGCGCTGATTGATGCGACGGCGCTCGCCGTTGACAATAAAGAGCGCCCCGAGCCGATTGCGGTTCACCGAGTGTCGCGAGGTCACGAGAATGTCGTAAAAGCCATCGATCACTTGCGTAAACACAAACTGCGCGGTGGCGCGGAGGGTGCCGTCGGGGTCATACAGTTGTTGGCAATCGACGCCGCTGTGCGAGGCGCCCCGGGCGGTGTACGCGTAGTTCTGCCGACAGCGAAAGACGACGTTGTGCCGTCGGGTGTAGCGGGCCTGCTGGTAGGTGAGGCGACGCAGCACCGGGGCGACCCCCGCGTCGACGACGCCCCCGTCGGGCGCGCTCTCGGGGCGCGGGCAGACCGCGAGCCGGGCGCTCAGCTCAAGCGAGACGCGGCCAACACGAAACACCGAGCGGTCGAGCGGACCCGGGCCGAACTCGACCACGTTGAGCCCCTCTCGCAGCAAAGGCGTCACGTCGACGGTGACGCCGTTGACGGTGCGGTTGGCGTTGGCCCGATCGGCGGGCAAATCGAGCGCCCCACGACCGTTGACGTCGATGCGCCCTTCGAGGGTCGGGGTGTTGGCGTCGTAGGTGTCGAAGCGTAAGAGCGCGCGGGCGATGAGCGAGGGCGAAGGCACCGCGTCGACCTCGAAGCGAAGCCGCGCGGCGCTCCCCGCGGGGGCGTCGAGCTCGCGGAGGGGCGCGTCGTAGTCGCGGCTGAGCAAGCTGCACGCGCGGGTGCTCTCGCCCCCGGGGCCGACGTCTTCGAGGCCCGCGTCGAAGGGGCTCGGGCCCGCGTCAAAGACGGCCCCGCCGGCGTCTTCGCCTTCGACGGGCCCGGCATCATCTTTGGGCGGCGCCACGAGCTCGTCGACCACCGACTCGACGTCGGTCTTCACCGCCGCGTCGGGGTCGCCTTCGGTCTCAGGCTCCGGCGGCGTCTTGTCGACGAAGCCCACATCGGGCTCCTCGAACGCGAGAACGCCGCCGCCCTCGGCGCAGCCCGAGGCCAACACCGCGCACACCACAACCCGGGCCCACACGCTCACGCGCCCGAAGGTACGACAGATTCACCGGGGCGTGTCAGCGCCCGCGGGTGTAACCGAAGCTGGCCGCGAGGCCCACCGTGGTCATGTGCACCGCAGAGAGCACGTCTTGACCCACCGTGAGGTCGAGCTCGCACCAGCGCGTGGGGCGCCACTGGAGGCCCACATCGACGGCGCCGATGCCCTCGATGGCGCTGTACTCGCCGCGGCGATTGTCGGTCACCACGTTCATGAACAAGGCCCCCACCCGGATGCCCACCTGGAGCGCCCAACGGTCGCCCACCGCGATGCGCGGCCCCGCGCCGAGAAAGGCCTGCGAGGTGTGCCGCGCGCGGTAGAGCTCGGGGTTGAAGGTCACCTCGGGGTTGAGATACACGTCGGCCCCGGCGCGCACATAGAACCACCGCGCGTCGACCGAGACGTTGAAGGTCAGCCCCGGCAGCGCGAGGTAGCCCCACCCGAGCTGCTTGCCCGTAAACGCCGGGCTCACCCCGCGGAGCTCGCGCTCTTCGCGCGAGAGCTGCGCCGCGAAGCTCGTGTTGGCCGCGTCGAAGACCGAGGTCACGAACCCGACCCGGGCGAAGATCCCCGTCTGGCGAATCTGGGCCACCGGGCGCCGCAGCACGAAGCTCTGCCCCGAGGCGACTGAGGTCGCCAGCGCGAGGCCGAGCGCCGCAGAGAGCGCCGTAGAGTGAGCCCGAAGAGTCGCCATGTGCGGGTGCCGGCACCCTATCAGCAACCCCCGGGCCGCGCGAGGGCGCCCCCGGCGGTGTGCGCCAGCACCTTGTTTAGAAGCAATTTCGTGTGGCTATTCGGGTTGCCATCGACACGCTTCGGCGGCGAGCCGAGCGGCCATCGAAAGTGCTTGCGAGGCGGCGCGGGCATGGGGTATGAGAGCCTTCCTTTCGGTCGAAAGGTAGACGGGCCGGCTGGCTTTGGCGATGTGAACCCCGCCAGGTCAGAAATGAAGCAACGGTAGCGACGATTGAAGCGCAGCCGGCCCACCTGACCGAAACCCTGATCTCACCCGCGACATGCGCGCTTACGAGCGTCGTGTCGTTTTTGCGTTGGGCCCAAACACAAGCCCCGCGCGACCCACTCGCGACGAGCGGGGCGGCGGGGCCGTGGTGCGCTCAGAGTGACTCGGCCGCGCGGCGGGTGAGATAGTCGATCAGGTCGATCTTGGTGATCAGCCCGAGGAGCTTCAGCCCGTCGGCCACCAGGGCCACCTTGGCCTCGGCGAGCACGCCTTGAAGGAGATCGACCCGGGTGTCAGGGGTCACCGTGGCGTAATCGCTGTCGAGAATGTTGGCGATGGTGCCGTCGAGGTGCGCCTCGCCTGAGACGAGGTTACGCAGCACGTCGACCTCGGTGATGATGCCCTTCACGACGTCGCCGTCGACCACCGGGAGCTGCGAAATACCCAGCGATTTCATCTTCGAGACGACGTGCCGAAGGGTGTCGTCTGAGCGGGCGGTGACGAGGTTCTGCGGGCGGAGCTGCAAGAGCTCGTGCACGGTGCCGAGCGAGGGGTTGCCCTCGGTGAAGCCGTTCTCGCGCATCCAGTCGTCGTTGAAGATCTTGGTGAGGTAGCGCCCCGCGCTGTCGGCCAACAAGACAAGAATGCGCTCTTTCTTGTTGCGGGCCATCGCCCACTTGATCGCCCCGGCCACCGCGGCGCCGCAGGAGCCGCCGCAGTAGATGCCCTCAAGACGCACGAGGTCTTTGGTCATCATGAAGCACTCGCGATCGTCGACGCGCACACAGTCGTCAAGAATCTTGAGGTTCATCGTCGAGGGGAAGAAGTCTTCGCCGATGCCCTCGACCTTGTAGGTGAAGGGCCGGGTCACTTGACCGTGCTTGACGAAGTCGTAATAGACCGAGCCCACCGGGTCGACGCCCACGATCTGGATGTTCGGGTTCTTCTCTTTGAGGAACTTGCCCGTACCCGAGAGGGTGCCGCCGGTGCCCATGCCCGACACGAACGCGTCAAACTCGCCGTTGGTCTGCGCCCAGATCTCGGGGCCCGTGGTGAGGTAGTGCGCCTCGGGGTTGGCCGGGTTGTGATACTGATTGGCCAGAATGGCGTTCGGGGTCTCTTCCGACAAGCGGCGCGCCACGCTGTAGTAGCTCCGCGGGTCGGCGGGCTCGACCGCGGTGGGGCACACCACCACCTTGGCGCCCCAGGCGCGCAACGCGGCGATCTTCTCTTGTGACATCTTGTCGGGCATCACAAAGATGCAGCGGTACCCCTTCACCGCGGCCACCATGGCGAGGCCCGCGCCGGTGTTGCCCGAGGTCGCCTCGACGATGGTGCCGCCGGGCTTGAGCCGACCCTCTTCTTCCGCGCGGCGAATGATGTTGATCCCGATGCGGTCTTTCATCGACCCAGCGGGGTTCATGTATTCACACTTGACGTAGATCTCAGCCTGGAGATCCGGCGGTACGACCCGGTTCAGTTTGACGATCGGGGTGCCCCCGACGGCCTCAAGAATGTTGGCCTTCGCTCCATGCATCATGTCTGTCACAGCTCCGGGGGCGGCCATAACACCCACCCGAACCTGTCTACAAGGGTCACCCTCGCGAAGCGCCATGGCCCGCCGCCCGCGCCGCGCCGCGCGAGCCCGCGCCGCTGTCTTCGCGCCCCCCGGCCTTGCAATCTGAGCACCCTCGGGCGCACCCTCGACCCGCGATGCGCAACGCAAAGATCCTGGCGACGGTGGGCCCCGCGAGCGACAACCCAGAGACCCTTGAGGCGTTGATCCGCGCCGGGGTCGACGGGTTTCGGCTGAATTTCTCGCACGGCTCGATCGAGCAGCACCGGGCCACCCTCGCGCGCATCCGTGCGGCCTCAGAGACCGTGGGCAAGCTCGTCGCGGTCTTGGGCGACCTCTCGGGCCCCAAGATCCGCTGCGGCACCTTCGCGTCGGGCCCGGTCGAGCTGCGAGAGGGGGCGCCCTTCACCCTCACCACCCGCGCCGTGCCGGGCGACCAGAGCGTCGTGTCGTGCACCTATCCGCTCGCCCGCGATCTCAAGGTCGGCGACACCATCTTGCTCGACGACGGCCTCTTGCGGCTGCGGGTCGCGCGGGTCCACGAAGACGACGTCGCGTGTGTCGTCGAGGTGGGCGGCACCCTCTCGGATCGAAAGGGCATCAACGTGCCCGGGGCGACGCTCTCGGTGCCCGCGTTGACCGACAAAGATCGCCGCGACGCCGCCGCGGGGGTCGAGATGGGCGTCGACTATTTCGCCCTCTCGTTTGTGCGCACCGCCCGCGACCTCGAAGAGGCCCAAGGGCTCATCGGTGAGACGCCTCTGGTGGCCAAGGTCGAGAAGCCCGAGGCGGTGCTCAACCTTGAGAGCGTCATCGACGCGTGCGACGGGGTGATGGTGGCCCGCGGTGACCTCGGGGTCGAGCTCGGCACCGAGAAGGTTCCGCTGGTGCAGAAGCGCGCCATTCGGATGACCAACGCGCGCGGCAAGCTGGTGATTACGGCCACGCAGATGCTCGACTCGATGATCCGTTCGCCGCGCCCGACCCGCGCCGAGGCGGCCGACGTGGCCAACGCCGTGCTCGACGGCACCGACGTGCTGATGCTCTCGGGTGAGACCGCCAGCGGGCGTTACCCCATCGAAGCGGTGACCACCATGGGCACCATCATTCAAGAGATCGAGGGCTCTGACGTGTACCGGGCCCTCGAAGCCATGGGCCCCTTCGAAGACTGGGATTTCGCCCACGCCTGCGCGGCCTCGGCGGCGATCACAAGCCGCCACCAGAAGCTCGCCGCGGTGGTCGTGTTCACGCGCCTCGGGCACACCGCCAACATGGTGGCAGACTACAGACCGCGGGCGCCCATCATCGCCGTGTGCGGGGCCGAAGCGGCCGCGCGGCGCATGGCGCTCCAATGGGGTACCATCCCCGTTCATCACGCCATGCCGCGCCGGGCCGAAGACGCCGTGACCCTCGCGGCCGAGCTCGCCCAGCGGCTCTGCAAAGCGCAGCCCGGCGACACCATCGCCGTGGTCTCAGGGAGCCAGCGCGACACCGGCACGAAGTACTTCGCCCTCCACACCCTCTCTGCGTGAGCCTTCGCCGCGGCGAAGAGGCCGAGACCGAGCGTCCGGTGAGCGCGCTCCTCACGGCGGGGGTCTTTCTGTTCTGCCTCGGGTTGGGCCTCAGGCACCCGCTCGTGGCGCCGCGCGTGTCGCTCGACCCGGGCTCGGTCGGCGAGGCCCTGCGGCACGCGCGCGATGGGCTCGTGGGGTGGTCGCTCAGGGTGTGGGCCCTGCCCACGGCGGCGGCCTGGGCGACGGCCTTCGTGCAAGCGCGAGGGCTCGCCGCGGGGCCCCTCCGCGCGTCGACCTCGCCCGGGTGGCATCGCGCCTTGATGGCCCTCTTGGCCCTCGCCGTCGCGCTCGGAGCGGGCGTCTTGGCGCTCTCGGCGCCCTCGGCCGGGCGGGTGTCGGGGTGGGCCGTTTGGGGCACCCACCTCGGCGGCGCGGCCATCGTATTGGGCCTCGGCGACCTCGCGATGCGGGTGATGGTGTGGCGCCACGAGAACGAGCCCTCTGCCGACGCGCGGAGGCGCCGCGCCCGCGACGACGAGGGCGACCCGCAGATGAAGGCCGCCCAGCGCGCCAAGATGCGCGGCTCACCCTGAGGCGAGCGCCACGAGGCGATCGCGGGGCACGAGGGCGAGTTCGAGGGTGTCGGTCGCGGCGCCGCGCTCGCGGGCGTCGCGGCTGCGCCAGGTGAGCGCGAGGTAGCGCCCGGCGGGGCTGCGGGTGATCTGCGGGGCTTCGAGGGCCTTGCCGTTGAGGGCGAAATCCCACTGTCGCCCGCGGTCTCGGGGCTGCGCCGCGGCGGGCGAGGCGAGGGCCGTGAGGGCGAGGTTCTGCAAAGAGGTCGCGCTGAAGAGGGCCACGGCGTCGTGACCCTGATCGAGCCAGGCGGCCCCGGCGCCGACGCTCATCGTGGCCCGCAGCGGGCGCGGCGGCCCGTCGGTCATGCCCGCGGTCACGTCGAGGGCCTCAAGGCCGAGCGTCGGGCGTCGGGCCGGGGCACCCGCGCCGAGCCCCGCGACCACCAGCGCGCGGGCGCCATCAGGGTCGACGTCGACCTGCGGGAGCCCCAAGGGCCAGAGATCGATCTCATTGGCGCAGCGCTCAAGCAAGACCTGTCGTCGAAAGAGATCGACCACGTAGAGCTCGCCCCGGGCCTGCGGCGTGTCGTCGTCGACGCCCGTCAAAACAAGGTGACTCGCGTCGGTGAAGCGCATCGCACGGAGCGCGCGACCCACCCGACACACGACCTCGGGCCGGGGGTTGCGCCAATCGCGAACCAACAAGAGCGTGCCCGGGCGGTTGACGCCGAGCTTGGGGTCTGGCTCGCTCAACCAGAGACAGTACCCTTGGCCGTCGGGGCTGAGGGCCGCCACGGCGCTCCGCACCGAAGGGAGCCGCGGCAAGACCGTGAGCGCGTCGGGGTCGAGCATGACCGGGGCGTCCCAGTTGGGGCCCGAGAGGGTGTAGCCGAGACGGCGCCGGACGCTGCCCCGGAGACCGCCGTGCCACCGCGCAGGCGCCACCATCACCGTCGAGACCTCGCCGTCATACCCCGGCGCGCCGCACTGCACCTGGCACAACATCGGGTTCAGCTCCGCGAGCGCCGCCCCGCTCACCAAACCCCCATCCGGCACGGCGTGCACCATCGCCCTGCACGGCCCCGTCTCGGGCTCCCGAACCACCATCAGCTGCTCACGCCCGAGCCACCCCAAGCCCACCACCGGAGCCCCCCGGAGCTGCATCGCCACCCGCCCCGTCTCAAGCTCCACGACCCGCACGCCCCCGCTGCTCCCGAGGGCCAACCACCCGTCATCGTGGCTCAGCGCGGCGCACCGGACACGCCGCGCGAGCCGCAGCACCCCCGGCTCGTGGGCCGCCCAAACCTCACCCGTCTGTGCATCCGTTGACATTGTCTGTCACGCTCGTTCTAGCTTGAGGGCGGCAAAGGTCGTATGACCCGAGGGTTGTGATGAGCACGCGTCAGGCTGAGCTGTTTGAGGCGCCACCCCAAGAGGCCGCGCCGGCGCCGCGTCACCGGCTGTTCTGCGAAGTCGCGGTGCCTCTTCCGCTCCGCATGCGTCTCACCTATGCGGTGCCCGAGGCCCTTGGCAAGCAGGTTGTGCCCGGGGTTCGGGTGATCGTCTTTGTGGGTCCGCGCCGTCTGGTGGGGTATGTGATCGCCGCCGAGGTGGCGCCTCCCGCGGGTATTGCGCTTGAGAAGATTCGCCCCATCGTCGAGGTGATCGACAGCGAGCCGGCCTTCCCTGAAGACCTGTTGAAGTTCCTCCGTGAAGCGGCTGAGTATTACATGCACCCGGTGGGCGAGGTGTTGCGCACCGCCGCGCCGGCGATCGAGCGACGCGGCAAAGACGACCCGCGCTTGTCAGAAGAGAAGGGCTCGCTCAAGGCGCGTTGGGCGCGGGTGCGCGAAGAGGTCTACGTCTCGCTCACCGAGGCCGCCCGCAGCGCGCCGCCCAAGGTGCGCGGCGACAAGCAAGCCCAGCTCTTGTCGATCTTGAGCGCCCGCGGCGAGGTCTCGATGCGCGAGCTCCGCCAGCAGATGCGCGACCCCCGGGGCGCCGTCGAGGCGCTCGAAAAGCGCGGCGCGGTGAGCCTCACGGCCCGCGAGGTGCCCGACGACCCCTTCTTCGGTGAGCCCGTACCCCGCGACGTGCCGCCGCCGCTCACCGACTCTCAGCGCGACGCCGTCGAGGCCATCGTCACGTCAGTGAAGAACCATGAGCGCGCGACCTACCTCCTCTACGGCGTCACGGGCTCGGGCAAGACCGAGGTCTATCTGCGGGCGATGGCCGCGGCCCAAGCGGCCGGGCGCGGCGCCATCTTGATGCTGCCCGAGATCGCCCTCACGCCTCAACTCGTCTCGCGGTACCGCGCGCGCTTCGGCGACAACCTCGCGGTGATCCACTCGGGGCTCAAAGACAACGACCGCCACGCCATGTGGCGCAAGCTCCATCGCGGCGACTGCAAGGTCGCCATCGGCGCGCGGAGCGCCGTCTTCGCGCCGGTGCGCGACCTCGGGTTGATCTTGGTCGATGAAGAGCACGACCCTTCTTTTAAACAAGACGACCATTTTCGGTATCACGGCCGCGACCTGGCGCTCCTGCGGGCGCACCGGGCCGGGGTCCCCTGCGTGCTCGGCAGCGCGACGCCGAGCGTCGAGAGCTACCAAGGCGCGATGGAGGGCCGGTATCGCCTCTTGCATCTGCCCGATCGCGCGACCCGCGCGAGCATGCCCTCGATCGAGATCGTCGACCTGAAGCGCGTCGGGCCGCGGGGCCCCACCGGGCACGAGCTCTTGTCGTTGCCCCTGGTGCGCGCCATCGCCGATCGGCTGTCGCGCAAAGAGCAGGTCATTCTGTTTCTCAACCGACGCGGCTTCGCGCCGAGCGTGCGGTGTATTCGTTGTGACAAGGCCATCGAGTGCCCGTCGTGCAGCGTGGCCCTGGTGATGCATCGCCGCGAGGGGGCGCTGCGCTGTCACTATTGTGACTTTCACGTCGCGTTTCAAAACGTCTGCATCACCTGCGGGTGCACCGAGCTGGCGTTGGTGGGGGTCGGCACCGAGAAGCTCGAGAACGCGCTGGTGAGCAGCTTCCCCGGGGCGCGGGTGGGGCGCCTCGACCGCGACGTGGCCAGCGGGATGGGCACCGAAGAGGTGCTCGACAAGCTCCGAAAGCACGAGATCGACATCTTGGTAGGCACTCAGATGGTGACCAAGGGGCACGACGTGCCGAGGGTGACCTTGGTGGGGGTCATCGCGGCCGATGCGGCCCTCACCTTCCCCGATTTTCGTGCGGCCGAGCGCACCTATCAGCTCCTCTCGCAGGTGGCCGGTCGGGCCGGTCGGCGCGAGCTCCCGGGGCATGTGATCATTCAAACGTGGCAGCCCGAGCACCCGGTGTTGGGCTTCGCGCGCAACCATGATTACGAGGGGTTCTTCCACAATGAGATCGTGGCCCGTAAAGAGCTCGGGTACCCCCCCTTCGGTCGCATGATCACCATCCGGATGGACGGCGAGAGCGAAGAAGCCCTGCGCGCCATGGCCCAAAGGATGGACACCTTCCTCCGGGCCTTGCCCGACGTGCTCCTCGGGATGGTGAAGATTCTCGGCCCGGCCCCTGCGCCGATCGAGCGCATCCGCGGCCGCTTTCGGATGCACACCCTCCTCCGCGGCCCCGAGCGCCCGCCGCTCCGCCGGGTGATCTCGCGGCTCATCGAGACCCTCGAAGACTACACCCGCGACGACCTCAGGGTCTCGATCGACATCGACCCGGTCAACATGCTGTAGCTCACACCCTGAGCCCGCCGCGCGGGTTGAAGTACACCCCGCGCACCCACCGAGGCCCGCGAAACCCCGTGCGCGCGTGCAGCATCCGGTGGTTGTCGTACAGCAACCAATCGCCGGGCCTGAGCCGAAAGCGGTACTGGTGCGCGGGGTCTCGCACGAGCCGCGCGAAGCGGTCGTACGCGCGGTACCAGCTCTCGACCTCTGCGAAGGGCAGCCGAAAGGGGCTGAGGGTGAAGTACGAGTACCGAATGAAGAAGCGCCCCTCGCGCTCGCCCACCAAGGGCGACACCACCACCCGCTCAAAGGCCTTCTGTTGACGGTGAAAGGTCACCGGGGTGGCGCGCAGACGGGCGGCCGCGTCGGCGTCGAGCGAGGCGAGGTACGCGAAAGCCGCTTCGGCATCGACGATGAAGTTGTCGCCGCCCTCATCGGCCTCACGCAGACTCTGCAAGAGCTGATACCGCGGCGGGTCATCGAGGAAGGGCTGGTCGGTGTGCAGCTGGATCGTCGCGTCGGTGTACCCGAGCTGGTCGGTGTTCTGGTTGGTCACGTTGTCGGTGCGGAGGTCTTCGATGCGACCGAAGTGTGTGCCGATCACGTCGAGCCCCACCGCCGCGAGGGCCTCGATCAAGGGCTCGGTCTCGTCTTCGGGGGCGCCCGAGGGCTGCCCCGTGCGCCGCAGCACCACGGCCCCGTGACGCCCGAGCACCGCCAGGGCCTCGGCCACCACGTCGGCCGGCGAGCGGCCCGCGCTCTCAACGGTGAGCCGCGCCACATCGCGCGGCGGCGGCGGCACCTCAAGCCGGTCGAGCGCGTAGGCGTGAGCCCGCAGCCACCCCAGGGCGTACCGACTCTCGTGCGCGTCGGGCGACCAGATCACATGCAAGCGCCCCTCGTGAACCCACGCCGAGAGCGCCCGAAGGTCGTCGGCGAGCTCGCTCGAACAGAGCGTGCGCTCGCCCGTCTGCGGGTGCCGCGCGCGGTCGCAGTTGTGCCGCAACCAACGCAGGTGAAAATCACCCCGGTGGCCGTCTGAGAAGGTCACGCGCAGCCATGCCCCGCCGAGTTCGACCCGCTCGGAGCCCTGTGGGGGCGTGATGGTCAAGTCGTCAGTGTTCGCTAAACTAGACATTGATGATGTTATAGTGAACGCTCTCGGGCGGGCCGTCAACCGCGCCGGGCTCAGGCTGCGACGAGCTGTTGACGCACCCGGCGCACCCGCTGGTCGACGCTGGCGCGCGAGATGTTGAGCACCTTGGCGGTCTCGCTGGGGTCTTCGCCGCCGACGAGGGTGCGGCAGAAGACGACGTAGAGCGGGGGGCTGAGGCGCTCGGCCCGGGCTTGGAGCGCGCGCAGGTCGGTGCGGGCGTCGAGGCGGGCCTCGGGGCGGGGCTCGACGAGGCTGAGCGGCTCAATGGCGCCCTGGTATTCGAGGCGGCGGCCCCGCGCGCGGAGCAGCCCCACGGTCTCGTTCCTGACCACGCGCCGCACCCAGGCCCGCGCGCTCTGGGCGTCACGGAGCTGCCCCCAACTGCGCCACACCTTGAACGAGGCGAACTGCGCGATGTCGTCGCGGTCGCTCTCTGAGAGGGCGCGAGAGCGCGCTGAATCGCGCAGCGCCTCGGCCCTGACGGCCTCTACCAAGAGGCGGTCGACGGCCTCGCGCTCGCGCGCCGTTGACACCCGGAGCCGGGCTTCGAAGAGGGCCTCCCAATCGCTTGCGCTCTGTACGGTGAAACTCATGCCGCGAAGATGACGCCCCGCCCGAGGGCCTCCGCCGAAGCCGGCAATCGGTTGCCGAGCAGCGCCGCCGAACCCGGCAATGACTGCCGAGCGGTCGCATCAGAACGCTTTCATTTGAGCTGAATTGAAGAAAGTCTGAGTCGCCCCGGGCTCGTCGTTGACAGCGGCTTCGGCGGGGGCTCGAATCGGCCTCGAAGCCGTGACACCTGCCCCTGAAGCTCCGACCCAGCGCGCCCTGGTGACCACCGTCTTGGTGGGCGCGCTCGGCTATTTCGTCGACATCTACGACCTGCTGCTCTTCACCATCGTGCGGGTGCCGTCGCTGCGCTCGTTGGGTGTGAGCGAGGCGGCGTTGCTCAATGAGGGCCTCGGGCTCTTGTCGATTCAGATGTGGGGCCTCCTCGCGGGCGGCATTCTGTGGGGCGTCCTCGGCGACAAGCGCGGTCGGCTCTCGGTCTTGTTCGGTTCGATTCTTTTGTATTCGGTCGCCAACATCGCCAACGCCTTCGTGCACAGCCTTGAGGGGTACGCGTTTTGGCGCTTCGTGGCGGGGGTCGGCCTCGCGGGTGAGCTCGGCGCGGCGATCACCCTGGTGAGCGAGATGTTGCCCGCGCGGGTCCGCGGGTACGGCACGGCCACGGTGGCCGGGGTGGGACTCCTCGGGGCCGTCGCGGCGGCGCTGGTGGGGCGCTATCTGCCTTGGCGCACGGCGTACATCATCGGCGGCGTGATGGGGCTGATCCTCTTGGCCACGCGGCTCTCGATGTTCGAGAGCGGCATGTTCAGCCGCACCCGCGACGACGCCGCGGTGACCCGGGGTAACTTCTTCGCGCTCTTCACACAGTCTGGGCGCTTCTTTCGATACCTGCGCTGCATCCTGATCGGCGTACCCATCTGGTTTGTGGTGGGCATCTTGGTGGCGGCCTCGCCAGAGTTAGGGCGCCAGATGGGGGCCACGGGCCCGGTCTCGGCGGGCGACGCGGTGCTCGCGACCTATGTGGGGCTCGCGGTGGGCGACCTCTCAAGCGGCTTCCTCTCTCAGTGGGTCGGCTCGCGAAAGAAGGTCGTGGCGCTGTACCTCACGGCGACGGCGCTGCTCTCTGCGGTGTATCTCTCGCTCTCAGGCCCGACGCCGAGCTTCGTCTACGGCCTCTGCATGGCGCTCGGGGTGGCGATCGGGTACTGGGCTGTGTTTGTCACCATCGCGGCCGAGCAGTTTGGCACCAACCTCAGGGCCACGGTGACCACCAGCGTGCCGAACTTCGTGCGCGGCTCGGTGCCCTTGCTGACCTGGAGCTTCAAGGCCCTTCAGCGCGACGCGGGGCTCAGCATGAGCGCGAGCGCCAGGGTCGTCGGCCTCGTCTGCGTGAGCCTCGCGGCGCTGAGCCTCTTCAAGATGGAAGAGACCTTCGGCCGCGAGCTCGATTTTCACGAGTAGCCCTCAGGCCGCGGCGGGCTTCACCCGCGCCTCGATGGCCTTCAAGAGCGGCGGCATGGCCACAAAGAGCAGCATCGAGAACGCGCAGAGCGCGGGCATGTTGACGATGCGGTGGGTGCCGGGCTCCTCTGAGAGGATCATCGGTGAAATGAAGGCCCCCACGGCCGCCGCGAAGTGCTGAACGGCGCTCTGAATCGACATGAACCGCGCACGCTCGACGGGCGAGGGCACCTTCGACAAGAGCGTGTTGAAGGCCACGTTGCGAAAGCCCGTCGCGCACATAAACAGCACAAACACCACCAGCACCGGGAGGTACGGCGGTTCGCGCATGTATCCGAGCGCGATCACGGCCATGACCAGCAGCGTCGAGAGGGTGCCCACCCGGAAGCTGCCGTACCGGTCGACGAGGCGCCCCGCGAGGCCCAACACGATAAAGCTGCCCACGCCGCCGATCATGTACAAGAGGCCGAGGCGCTCTCGGGGGTAACCGAGGTTGATTTGAATGTAGCTTGAGAGGTTGGGCACGAGGGTGAACATGCCCATCATCGTGGTGGCGGTGAGGAGGTAGGCGAGCCACACCGTCGGGCGCCGCAAGAGGGCCCCGAGGCTGCTCGCGGCGTGCTGGGTTTCGCTCTGTGCGCCGGGGCTGCGATACGACGCGTCGGGCTTGACCGTGGTGACCACCCGCGCCGCAAGGTGACCCACGAGCGGAGGCAGCGACCAGCCGCCCAAGAGCGTCAGTACAAGGCCGAGGCCGCTCACGGCGAAGAAGGGCGTGCGCCACGAGCCGTGACGCGCAAGCTCCAAGCCCATCGGAACCCCCAGGATCGACGCCAGGCTAAAGGCCCGCATCACCGTCCCCATGGCGCGACCCCGGCGCTCTGGCGGGATCACATCGGCCACGATCGAGAGCGAGAGCGAGGTCGCCGGGCCGCCGAAGGCCCCTGCGATGACCCGCGCCACCATGAGCGAGCCGAGGCCCCGCGCGAAGCCCCCGAGGGCCGTGCCCATCACCAGGCCCAACATGGCCAGGGTGAGGGCCTTTCGACGGTCGAAGCGGTCGAGAAAGAACGAGCCCGCCAGCCCCGCCACCGAGGCCGCGGCGGTGTACGCGCCGCCGATGTACCCGAGGTGCGAGATCGAGATGTCGAGCTCGCGCGCGAAGTCAGGCCCCAAGGGCATGACCATCATGAAATCGAGGATGTTGACGAACTGGATCGCGCCCACCAAGAAGATGATGTTTCGCTCTGAAACGGCGGGCGTTGCTGCGTCGGTGGCCATCATGGGGCGGCTCTCTCGGGCTCAGAGGGGCGGCGGGGGTTCAACGGCGCGGGTCGGCGCCGCGCGGTGACGCCGCGTGAGGGCCGACGAGGGGCCCGACCGTCGCAGAGGTCGCGCGGTGCGCCGCCGAAGGGCGCGCGGAGCCTACGCGATCATGCCACAAAGGCCAGCGCACACGCCGCAACACGCCGTTGCGTCTCGCGGTCTCACTTCCCGCGCGAGGGGCCGCGCGAGGGCATGTAGAGCGACTGGCGCCGCACGTTGGCGTCGATCTGCAAGGGCTCGCGCAGCGAAGGGTGGGCGCGCTCTGAGCAGTCGTCGCGCTCGCACATGCGGCAGGTGACGCCCACCGGCACCACGATGGCGTTGTCGGTGAGGTTCATGCCGTCTGAGTAGATGAGCTTGCTCGCGTGTTCGAGCGAACACCCGAGCCCGAGGGCCTGCACGGGCTGTCGCTGATGAAAGCCGCTCGCGTCTTTTTGGATCGTGCGCGCGAGACAGAAATACTTCTCTTTGTCGCCCGGCATCGCGCTCACCTGAAGGGCGATGCGACCCGGGGTGAGAAAGGCTGAGAACACGTTCCACCGAGGGCAGGCGCCCGAGAAGCGCGCGAAGCGGATGCCCGAGCCCGAGAAGCGCTTCGAGATGTTGCCCGCCACATCGATGCGAATCATATGAAAGGGTACGCCCTCGCTGCCGGGGCGGCGCAAGGTCGTAAAGCGGTGCGCGACCTGCTCAAACCCCACACGAAAGCGCCGACCCACCACGTCGATGTCGTAGCGCTCGCTCTCGGCCGCTTTGAAGAACGGGCCGTAGGGCATCAACACAGCGCCCGCGTAGTAATTGGCGAGGGCGACCCGGGCCAGGGCCCGCGCCTCCTCGGTCGAGAGCGTCGGGTCTTCGGTCAAGGCCGAGAGCGACGACTCGGTCTCAAAGAGCCCGATCTGATGCGCGAGCTGAAACGTGCGCGAGCGCGTCGGCAACAGCTCTGAGAGCCACAGCGTGCGCCCCGCGGGGTCGTAGCGCCGCAGCGTGCCGCGCGCTTCGCCGGTCTGAACCAAGGCGACGCGAACATGGTGCGCCCGCTCAAGGTACCGCGCCAGGCCGCGATAGAGGTTGTCGGCGTCGAGCTCGGCGTCGCGCCAGAGGCGCTCGGCGGCGTACTCGAGGTCTGCGAAGTGATTCCACCGGGCTTGAATGAAGTCGTTGACGTCTTCAGAGGGCGAGCGGGTGCGCTCGACCCCGGGCCGCTGGTCGTCGTCGAAGAGCCTCGCCGCGAGCGAGTCGGCCGAGCTCTTGGCGTCAAGATACGCGTCGTAGAGCGTGCGAACCGCCCGCGCGATGTTCGGGTTCGCTGACACCAGCTCGCGAAGGTCGGTGTTGGTGAGCGGGCTCTCTTGAAAGAGCGGGTCGCTGAAGGCCTCAAGCAATTGACCCTCGAGCCGCGCGTCGTCGTCGCGCACGAAATGCTGAAGATCGACCCCGACCTCGGTGGCCAGCTTCAACAGCAAGCTCGCCGGCAAGGGCCGCTTGTCGTTCTCAATGAGGTTCAAATAACTCGCGCTGACCCCGAGGCGCTCGGCGAGCTCGGCCTGTGAGAGCCGCTGTTGACGCCGAATCGCGCGGAGCTTGGCACCCCACGGCGTCGCCCCGGCCCTACGTCGCAACCCATCTTCTCGATCCATCACAGTGTGTCAGCGGTTCTACACCCTCTCGGGCTGTAAACAAGTTTACAGATTTGCAGCAATGCCTTTGCTGGGCTTTACACTGAAAACTGCGAGAGAATGGCTGGGTTGTTGACGCGGTGCGCCTGGACTGTCAATCCTCCACAACCGATGACGACCGAGAGCGGAGTGACGGTGACGGGCGCCTGGGGCCCTGGCTACGAGCGGGTGTTGTCGCCCGGGGCGCTCGCCTTTCTGGGCACGCTGGTGCGGGCGTTTCGAGACCGTGCCGAGGCCCTGGTGGCGGCGCGTCGCGGGCGCCTCGCGGGCTTCGCCCGAGGCGAGTTTGACTTTCTGCCCGAGACCCGTGCGATTCGCGAGGGCGACTGGCGGGTGGCGCCGCTGCCGCGCGATCTGCTCGACCGTCGTGTCGAGATCACCGGGCCTGTTGATCGCAAGATGATCATCAACGCGCTGAACTCGGGCGCCAGCGTGTTCATGGCAGATTGCGAAGATGCGTCGTCGCCGACCTGGGCCAACATGGTTGAGGGGCAGCTCAACCTCCAAGACGCCGTGCGCCGCACCATCGCCTACGAGGCGCCCGAGACGGGGCGGCGATACGCGTTGAACGAGAAGACCGCGGTGCTCTTGGTGCGGCCCCGCGGGTGGCACCTGCGCGAGCGGCACGTGCGCGTCGACGGGAGAGACATCCCCGGTGGGCTCTTCGACTTTGCGATGTACTTCTATCACAACGTCGAGGCCCTGAGGGCGCGCGAGACGGGGCCGTACTTCTACCTCCCCAAGCTCGAACATCACCGCGAAGCCGAGCTGTGGAATGATGTGTTCAACCTCGCCCAAGACACCCTCGGGGTGCCGCGGGGCACCATCAAGGCCACGGTGTTGATCGAGACGCTGCCCGCGGCCTTTCAGATGGATGAGATCTTGTACGCCCTGCGCGAGCACTCGGCGGGGTTGAACTGCGGTCGCTGGGATTACATCTTCAGCTTTATCAAGACGCGCCAGGGTGACGCGACGGCGCTCTTGCCAGACCGCGCCGTCATCACGATGGATAAAGGCTTTCTGCGGGCCTACTCGCAGCTCTTGATCAAGACGTGTCACCGCCGCGGGGTGCACGCGATGGGCGGCATGGCGGCGTTCATTCCGATCAAGAATGACGCGGCGGCCAACGAGGCGGTGCTCGCCAAGGTGAGGGCCGACAAGCTGCGCGAGGTGACCGACGGGCACGACGGCACCTGGGTCGCGCACCCGGGCCTGGTGAGCCTCGCTCGCGGGGTCTTTGACGCGCACATGAAGGGCCCAAACCAGATCGAGCGACTGCGCGACGACGTCGCGGTGGGTCGCGAGGCGCTCCTCGCGGTGCCCGAGGGCCCGCGCACCGAGCACGGGCTCCGACACAACATCAAAGTGGGCATTCAATACATCGAAGCGTGGCTCCGCGGTCAGGGCTGCGTGCCTCTCTACAACTTGATGGAAGACGCCGCCACCGCAGAGATCTCGCGCGCCCAGGTCTGGCAGTGGGTCCGTTATGGCGTCGAGACCGACGACGGGCTGCCCGTGACCCGCGCCCGGCTCGAAGCCATCACCGAAGAAGAGAGCCAGAACATCGTGCGAGAGGTGGGGGCCGAGCGCGCCGCGCAGGGGCGCTTCGACGAGGCCAGGGCGCTCTTCCTCAAGCTGTCGCTCGGCGAAGGCTTCGAGGAGTTTCTCACCGTGCCGGCCTACGCGATGCTCGATGAAACTGCGGCTTGAACATAACCGACAACGGCGACAACTGAGCTGAAAACGCCTCGATCTCTGGAGTGACTTCAATGAGCAACGATCAGACCTATGTGAGCAACGCACCCGAAGGCCGTTACCAGGGCATCACCCGGCCGTACGCGGTGGCCGACGTGAAGCGCCTTCGCGGCAGCGTGCGGATCGAGCACACCTTGGCCCAACTCGGCGCGCGCCGTCTGTGGAAGCTGATGCACGACGAGCCCTACGTTGCCGCCCTCGGCGCCCTCACGGGCAACCAGGCCGTGCAGCAGGTGCGTGCCGGGCTCAAGGCCATCTACCTCTCGGGCTGGCAGGTCGCCGCCGACGCCAACACCGCCGGGCAGATGTACCCCGATCAGTCGCTCTACCCCGTTGACAGCGTGCCCTCGGTGGTTCGCAAGATCAACCAGTCGCTCCAGCGCGCTGACCAGATCGACCACTCAGAGGGCAAGGCCGAGCGGTACTGGTTCGCGCCCATCATGGCCGACGCCGAGGCCGGCTTCGGCGGCCCGCTGAACGCCCACGAACTCATGAAGGCGATGATCGAGGCCGGCGCCGCGGGCGTTCACTTCGAAGACCAGCTCGCTTCAGAGAAGAAGTGCGGTCACATGGGCGGCAAGGTGCTGGTGCCGACCTCGCAGTTTATTCGCTCGCTGGTGGCCGCCCGGCTCGCCGCCGACGTGCTCGACGTGCCCACGGTGCTCGTCGCCCGCACCGACGCAGACAGCGCCAAGCTGCTCTTGTCAGACGTCGACGAGCGCGATCACGCATTCATCGATCGCGCCAAGGGCCGCACCGCCGAGGGCTTCTTCACCCTCAAGGGCGGCGTCGAGTGCGCCATCGCCCGGGCCCTCGCGTACGCGCCCTACGCCGATGTGCTCTGGTGCGAGACGAGCACGCCCGACCTCGCGCAGGCGAAGCAGTTCGCCGAGGGGGTGCACAAGCACTTTCCGGGCAAGTTCCTCGCGTACAACTGTTCGCCGAGCTTCAACTGGAAGAAGCACCTCGACGACGCCACCATCGCGCGCTTCCAGCGCGAGCTCGGCGCGATGGGGTACAAGTTTCAGTTTGTCACCCTGGCCGGGTTTCACACCCTCAACCACGCCATGTTCTCGCTCGCGGCCGACTATCGCGAGCGCGGCATGAGCGCGTACTCAGAGCTTCAACAGGCCGAGTTCGCGGCCGAGAAGCAGGGCTACACCGCCACCCGGCACCAGCACGAGGTGGGCACGGGCTACTTCGACGAGGTCTCGCAGGTGATCACTGGCGGCAAGGCCAGCACCCTCGCGCTCCACGAGTCGACCGAAGCCGCACAGTTCTGAGCCCCCTGCGGCGCGAGCGCCCCCCTCGGCCTCGGTGAACCCCTCGCGGGTCTCGCCGGGGCCAATGGCGTTTTTTGGGGTACAAAGAATCATTCGCCGGGCGTACCGTTTGCCCGGCTGAGCGCAGCCGATGGGGCGGTGCGGGCCCGGTGTGGGCTCGCACACAGTGATCTTCTGAACGAGGTGGTGCGGCCATGGGGCTCTTTGATGCATTCGGTGTCGGCGGTGGTGATCTGCACATTCAGCTTCAATTCCCGACGGCGCAAGCGGGCGGGGTGCTGCAAGGCACGGTGGTCTTTCAGGCCGGGCGCCGCGCGCAGAACATCAAGAACATCACGGTGAAGCTGGCGTGCACGACCCAGGTGCAGACGCCCCAAGGGCCCCAGAGCCGCAGTCAAGACGTCAGCCCGCCGGGGCTCATCGCGCAGGCCTTCTCGGCGCAGCCGGGGCAGTCGTATAGCTTTCCGTTTCAGATCCCGGTGCCGCCGGGGGCGTTTTCGAGCGCGCCGGGCATGGTGTCGTACCGCCTCTCGGCCAACGCCGACATCGACGGCGAGGTCGACCCCGGCGCCGGGGCCGACATTCAAGTGCAGGGCGAGCCCTACCAGGGCTTCGCAGGCGGCCCGGGCATGATGCCCATGGGGGGCTACGACAAGGCCGCCGCTGCGAAAATGCAGGCCATGCACGACCCCTATGCGCAAAAAGGTGCTCACGACCCCTACGCGCAAAAGGGCTACGACGCGGGCGCCAAGGGCGGGTATGACCCCTACGCCGCGCAGAAGGGCTACGACGCGGGCGCCAAGGGCGGTCACGACCCCTACGCGCAAAAGGGCTACGACGCGGGCGCCAAGGGCGGGTATGACCCTTACGCCGCTCAGAAGGGCTATGACGCGGGCGCCAAAGGAGCGTACGGCGGTCACCACCTCAGCCCCGGCGCGCATTGCCTCGCCCAGTGGTCTGACGGCGGGTACTACGGCGTCACGGTGGTGCAGGTGCAGGGCAACATGGTGATGGTCCAGTGGGATGACGGCACCCCGGCGTCGTGGGTGCGCACCGACCAGACCCAGCCCGGCTGAAGGGCCTCGGCCCGCGCGTCTGACACCTCCAGAGGGCCCCGCGCGTCACGCCGCTGGGCCCTTCTCGTCGAAACTGAAACAAATGCGACAGGCGGGTTGCAGAAGTGCAATCTTATGCTAGCCTCGCTCACCCTTTCGAAGCGCCATTGGGGTCTTCGCGGTGGCAGCGAAAGTGGTCTGACGCGAAGCGTTGTCAAGAAGGGTATCAAGGGTAAGCGTTGTGATGGGGCGTATTTCTCAGCGAGCGGCACGGGCGAAACGCACGGTGGTGCTTGTGGGCGATGACGACTCGTTTACCCACGGCCTGGCTGAGATGCTTGAAGGCGCAGGGGTCGCGGTGCGTGTCGCGGTGAGCGCGCGCATGGCCCTGGTCGAAGCCGACGCGCTGTCAGAGCCGGTGATGGTGTGCGACCTCGGCGCGAGCAAGATGCAGGCGGTCGAGCTGTCGCTCTTGATGCGGGCCCGGGGGCTCGTGATGCCGGTGGTGGCGATCTCGTCGATGCCGAACATTCAGCAGCACTGCAAGGCGCTCGGCATTCGGCACTTCCTCGCGCAGCCCTTTCGCTTGGGCGAGCTGCTCGACGTGATCGAGCGCCTGGCTGAGCCAGAGCACGTCACCCTCGTTGGCGCGCCTCCAACTTTGCGCGCATCGATTTCGTGAGCCGCTCGCGGGCCTCGGCGTCGAGCCCGGGGCCGACGACCTTGAGGTACTCTGCGCCGCGCAGGGCGTGCAGCAGGCGGTAGAGGGCGGTGCGCTCGGGGGCGTCGTCGAGGGCCTCGCTGCGGGCGGTGTAGCCTTCGGCGAAGGCCTCTTGGTCGCGCGCCTGGGCGACGCCCGCGCTCGGTGAGAAGCCCTCGGCGAGGTAGGTGAGCTCGTACAAGGGGTCGGCGCCCATCGCGTACTCGAAATCGAGCCAGGCCGTGACGCGGTCGTTCAAGACGTGAATGTTGTTCGGGTGTGCGTCACCGTGGATGAGCCGCGCGGTGCGCACCTCGTCGAGGCAGCCCAGGCGGCGGGCGATGCTGGCCTCGACGGTGTCGCAGAGGTCGACCAGGGCGGTGCCGCGCGCCTCGGCCAAGAGCGCCCGCGCATGATGCTCGATGGCCATGCGCCACGATGGGAAGGGGCCCCGCCCCGCGCCGTCGACGAGGCCGAAGCCCGACACCGTCACCGCGTGAAAGCACGCGAGCCCGGCGCCCACCTGGTGCCAGAGGCGCGCCGCCACCTGAGGCGCGGCCCCGCGGAGGCTCTGACTCAGCGACTGCCCCGCGATCAGACGCATCACCGTCACGTCGCAGTGGTCGACCCAGCGGTGCTGCCGCACCAACACCTCGGGCACCGTCGGCGCTTGCTGAACACCCGCCATCTTGGCCCGCACCCACTGCTCGCGCGCCACCCGCTGCGCGTCGCGAGGCAGGATCTTGATGACCCGCGTCCCGCCCTCGCGCAAGACCACCCGGTAGACCCGCGAGCGGGTGCCCTGACCGAGCGCGAACACCGCCTCGACGGGCTCGCCGACGATGCTCCAGGCGTCGGCCTCGGTGAGCTCGGGGAGCGTCAAAGAAGGGTGCAGCGCCATCGCTCGCTCGACGCTCCGCCCTCAGGCGATCTGGGCGCGCAACAGCCGGCACTCGGTGTCGCCGTTGTAGAGGGTGTGCTCAAAGGTGAACGGGAGGTTGAGGCTGCGGCTCACCATCGGGTTGCCCGAGAGGATCGCCACCGTGTGGCCGCGAAAGCCGCGGAGGGCTTCGCCAAATTGTCTTGCAAAACCAGCGAGTTGTAGCGGTTTCGCGGCGAGCCTGTCGCCGTACGGCGGGTCGGTGACGACCCAGCCGCGGTCGCGGTCGGGGCGGAGGTGACGGGCGTCGGTGCGCTCAAGGCTGACGTCGGCCGAGACGCCGGCGGCCTCGGCGTTGGCGCGGGTGGCGCGGAGGGCCTCTTCGCTCACGTCGACGCCGCGCAATCGCACGAGGGCGCGGGGGCGCACGGCCGCCTGGGCCTCTTCGCGGAGGGCCGCCCAAGCAGACACGGTGTCGGCCTCGAGGTTGGGCCAACGCTCGACGTTGAAGCGCCGCCCGAGGCCGGGGGCGATGTTGCGGGCCATGAGGGCGCCTTCGAGCAAGATCGTGCCCGCGCCGCAGAGCGGGTCGAGGAGGTCGTCTTCGCCGGTGTACCCTGCGATCTGGAGCACCGCCGCGGCGAGGGTCTCTTTCATCATCGCGTCGACCGTCGAGCGGCGGTATCCGCGTCGGTGCAGGGGCTCGCCGGCGAGGTCGAGGTACACCGTGGCCTGGTCGCGCACGAGGCGCAGCACCACGTCGACGTCGGGGTCGCGGGTGTCAACGCTCGGGCGCTGCCCGGTGTAGTCTCGGAGCTGATCGACGATCGCGTCTTTGGCGCGTTGGGCGATGAACTGCGAGTGCGTCATCTGCGAGCTCTTGCAGGTCGCGGTGATGGCGAAGGTGTGCCGGGCCGTGAGGTGCTCGCGCCAATCGACGCTCCGCATGAGGTCGTAGAGGCCCTTCTCGCCGACCGCGGGGCCGCGCACCACCTCGACCAAGACCCGCATCGCGACGCGGGCGTGGAGGCACACGCGAAACCCGTCGACGAGGTCGCCCTCGAAGTGAACGCCGCCTCGGTCGGCCTTGACCTTGACCTTGAGGGCTCGGAGCTCGTCTTTGAGGGCACCCTCGGTGCCGCTCGCTGCGGTGGCGAAGAATTTCACGGCGTTTCGCGAGACCCATAGTACATCGCCGCACGAGGTCACAAGGGCGGCGGTGCCGACAACGCGCGTCTTGCGTCTCGGCCCAATCGTGGCACGGTCTCGCCCGTCATGGCCCAAGCGTCGATGTCGTGGTCAGAGCGGCTGCTCTCAGAGAAGGTGCTGTATCCGCTGCTCGCGGTGGTGGCGCTGGTGGTGGTCGGCGTGGTGGCCTTTCGCCCGCGGAGCTACGGCAGCGCGGCCGATTTCAGCCTCCCGGTGGTCGACGCGGCGGGCAACGTGGGGGCCGAGCGGGTGAGCCTCGGGGGGCTCCGCGGGCGCGTCGTGGTGCTCGATTTCTGGGCGACGTGGTGCGCGCCGTGTCGGGCTGAGATCCCGATTTTGCAGCGGCTCCACACGCAGTACGCGGCGCGCGGGGTGACGGTGCTCGGGGTGAACGTCGACGAGGGCGGGCCGGGCCTCGTGCCGCGCTTCCGTGAGCGCTTTGGCATGCAGTACCCCATCGCCTACGACGTGGGGGCTCAGCTCTCGGGCGCCTACCAGGTCGAGGGTCTGCCGACGCTGATGGTGATCGACCGGCAAGGGGTGATCAGGCTGCGCCACGCGGGCATGGCACCCGAGTCGATGTTGTCGCGGGCCATCGAGAGGGCCCTCTAGAGACGCGTCGGCGCGCTCAGTCGGTGAGGGCGGCCTGGGCCTGGTCGAGCCGCGCCTCAAGGGCGAGGGCGAGGGCGACGACCTCGCTGCGAGGCAGCTTGGCGCCGGCCCCGTCGCGTTCGAGCAGGTCGAGGGTGTGCCGGGCGAGCAAGACGGGCAGGGCCGTGAACGCGACAAAGCCGCGCGGGGCGCCCGCGCCCTGGAGGGCCAGCACGTAGGTCTGCGCCTCGGTGAGGTCGCGCCGCGCGAGGGTGAGGATGCTCGCGCGGGGCACCGAGGGAGGGAGGTACACCCGACCGTCGCGGGCGTCGTCGTCGGCGTCTTTGAGGATGTTGACGAGCTGGAGGCCCTCACCGAAGGCGCGGGCGTGGGTCTGCAACGTCTCCGCTGCGGCGGCGAGGGGCGCGTCAAGGAGGAACAAGTCTGTGAGCAGCTCGCCGACGATCCCGGCGACGATGTAACAGTACTGTTTGAGCGCATCGAGGTCGGCCAGGTGGAGGTCGCCGCGGGCCGTGCTGGCGTCGACAAAGCCGCGCATGCCTTCGGTGGTGCGGGCGGCGTGGTAGAGCACCCGGGCGCGGTGGGGGGCGGGCAGCGCCGCGGCGGCCGCGAAGACGGCCTCGGTGGCGCGCAAGAGGTCGAGGTAGCCAGCATGGTCGGTGGGCCCCGCGTCGGCCCAGGCGTTGGCCGCGAAGGCGATGCCCGGAGGCAGCCGACCCGTCTCGGCGAGGGCCGGGTCGGTGAGCCACCCGTGGAAGGTGCTCAGCGCCTCGTGGCGCACGCTGCGCGGCCACTGGGCGGCGTCTTCAAAGGTGTCGGCGATGCGAAAGAGCAAATACGCGAGCATCACCGCCTGACGGGTCGGCTCAGGCAAATGCGGAATCGACAACGCGAACGTGCGGCTCGTGCGCGCCAGGAGCCCCTCAAGGTCGGCCATGGCTGTTCGTCGTTCGTTTTTACGCGCAGTGTCAAGCTGTCACTTGGGCCCTCGCGGTGAAAGCGCCAGCGCGATCGTAGGGGCCGTGACCCTCGGGCGGCGGCGGCGCGGGGGGCGACGCGCGGGGCGCGGGTGCGGGGCGACTTGCGTTCTGTCAAAAAGAGTGTTAGCCCTCCCGCCCCTATTTCTACCGCGGTGTACCAATGGGCCCAGCGCACCCGGCGCGCCCGTACAGCCACCGCAACGACCCCTTCTGAGGCATCGTCATGCAAATCGGCATTCACCCGAACTACCCCGTCAGCAACATCACCTGCGGCTGCGGCAACGTCGTCGCGACCCGCACCACCCGCGGCTCGTTCTCGGTCGAAGTCTGCTCGGCCTGCCACCCGTTCTACACCGGCAAGCAAAAGGTGATGGATACCGCCGGTCGCGTTGACCGCTTCCGCAAGCGTTACGAGAAGGTCGCCCCGAAGAAGTGAGGGCCCGCGCTACGCGCCTGCGACCCTTTGTGGGGGCGTAGGTTCGTCGACGAGCCCGGCGGTGCCGAGAGGGCGCTGCGGGGCTCGTTGTCATTTGGGCCGCGCGCATCAACTTTCACTTTCAAGAACGGGTGTTATGGTTGCCCAGACCATGTCAAACACTCCGTCTACCGTAGGCGGTCAGGCCGTGATCGAGGGCGTGATGATGCGCTCGCCGAATCACCTGACCGTCGCCGTACGCCGTAAAAACAACGAAATTGTCGTCCGCGAAGAGGCCTGGCGCTCGACCTTCCCCGGGTGGGTCCGCAAGGTGCCGTTTTTGCGAGGCGCCTTGACCCTCATCGAGTCGATGCAGAACGGCAACCGCGCGCTGCGCTTCTCGGCCGAGCAGTACGAGGCCGACCTCGCCGAAGACGACGCGCCCCCGGGGAGCGCGCCGGGTGAAGCGCCCGCGAGCGACTCGGGGGTGGCCAACCGCCTCGGGGTGGTGCTCTCGATCGGGCTGATGGTGGCCTTGCCGAAGATCCTCGCGTGGGGTCTCGGGCGCGTCGCGGTGGGCGGCCTCACCATGGGCGACCCGCGGTTTCACATGCTCGCGGGCTTCTTCAAGCTCTGCATCATCATCGGGATGATGCTCTTGATGCGCCGAAATCAAGAGATGTTTCGGGTGTTTCAGTACCACGGGGCCGAGCACAAGGCGATCGCCGTCCACGAGGCGGGCTTGCCCTTGACGGTCGACAGCGCGCGGCAGTTTACGACCCGCCACGCGCGGTGCGGCACGACCTTTTTGATGGTCGTGGTGGTGGTCGGGGTGGCGATCTTCTCGATCGTCTTGCCGATGTTTTTGCCCAACGATTCGAGCCCGCTGACGATGTTGAAGTCGATCTTCATCTCGATCCCGCTGATGTTCCCCATCGCGGGGGTCGCGTATGAGCTTCAGCGGCTCGGGGCGCGCTACGTCGATCACCCGCTCGCGAAGCTTTTTCTCGCGCCTGGTTACCTCGTTCAGCGCATCACCACGGCCGAGCCCACCGACGACCAGGTCGAGATCGCGTTTGTGGCCTTGAAGCGCGCGTTGGCGCGGGAGGCCGAGTCGGCCGCGCGGGCCGAGCCGGTGGTTCGCACCTTCCCCTCGTTTGCGGCCTTCGCGGGGCAGGGCTGAGAGGGTTGCATCTGCGGCCCTTGGGGTCGTAGGGTTCGCCCCCCCCAATGCAAGCTCCGCGTTTCGTGTTTGCCCTCGCCCTCGTCGCCGCCCTCGCTGAGATGGGCTGCCAGAAGGTGATCGGCGACAGTTGCACCCTCAGCTCTGATTGCAGCCTTCAGGGCGATCGGGCCTGTGACACCTCACAGCCCGAGGGGTACTGCACCGTGGCGGCGTGTGACCCCAACGCCTGCCCCGACGAGGCGCTCTGCATCGCCTTCAACGCGCACGCGCCGCGCATCACCCGACGGTACTGCATGGCAGGCTGCACCACCGACGATGACTGTCGTACGCCCGAGTACCGCTGTCGGCGGCCCGATGCGCCGAGCTGCGCGGCGACGGGCGATGAGAGCCTCGCGTCGGGGCAGACCTGCGATCGTCTGGTCGACACGGTGTCTCGGGCGCCGGGCTTTTGCGTGCCCGCGACCCGCTGAGAGGGGTCACCGCGGTGCGCTGGTTGGGCTTCTTCGCCAGACGCATGGTCTCGGGCTTGGGCACGGTCTTCGCTGTGGCCTCGCTGTGTTTTTTCGCGCTGCATGCCCTGCCGGGTGACCCGGTTGATGTGCTCCTCGATGAGACGGCGTCGGGGGCCGAGCGGGCCCAACTGCGGGGCGCGCTGCGGCTCGATCAGCCCTTGGTGGCGCAGTATGTGGGCTTTGTCACCGACCTCGTGGCCCGGGGGATGGGGCGGAGCTTTGTGCACCCCGAGCGCACGGCCTTGGCCGAGGTGTGGCGGGTGTGGCCGTCGACGGCGGTGCTGGCGGTGGCGGCGATGGGCGTGGCGTGGGCGGTGGCGATCCCGTTGGCGGTGCTCGCGGCGCGGCGTCCGGGGTCGCGCACCGACGCGGCGGTGGGGGTGAGCTCGCTCGTGGCGATGGCCCTGCCCTCGGTGTGGACGGGGCCCCTCCTGGTGCTTCTTTTCTGTGTAATTTTAAGGGTTTTGCCCTTTCCCGGGCCTGACGCCGCGGGGCCCTCTGGGCTGGTGCTCCCGGCCTTGACCTTGGGGGCTTCGATGGCCGGCATTCTGACCCGCATGGGGCGCTCGGCGCTGCGCGAGGTGCTCCGCGAGCCGTACATCGCCGCGGCGCGGGCCAAGGGGCTGAGCGAGCCGGTGGTGCTCGTGGCGCATGCGCTCCGCTCGGCCATGGTGCCGTTGATGACCGTGGGCGGCGCGCAGCTCTCGGCGCTGCTCGGCGGCGCGGTGGTGACTGAGAAGGTGTTCGAGCGTCGGGGGCTCGGCTCGCTCTTTCTAGAGTCGCTCTTGCGCCGTGACGTGCCCGTGGCGCTGGCCTGCGTGGTGGCCGTCGCGTGCACCGTGGTGCTCGTTCAGTTGATGCTCGACGTGGCCTACGCGTGGGTCGACCCTCGCATTCGGAGCGCGGGGTGAGCCCGATGACCACGCTCCGCATCGAAGGTCGCGGTGTGATCGGTGTGCCCTTGGTCTTGGGCTTCGCCCTGACGGCGGTGTTGGGGCCGTGGGTGGCGCCCTATCGCCCGCGGGCCATCGACCTCGCGCACAGCCTCGAAGGGCCGACGGCGTTGCACTGGTTGGGCACCAGCGACAACGGCGTCGACGTGCTCTCGGTGCTCTTGGTGGGCGCGCGGCTCGCGGCGGTGGTGAGCGTGTCGACGGTGTGTCTCTCGGCGCTCTTGGGGGTGTTGCTCGGGGGCGGGGCGACCTTCCTCGGGGGGCGCTGGTCGTCGGTGATGGCGCGGCTCACCGATGCGGCGCAGTCGTTTCCGTCGTTGGTGGTGAACATGGGCGTGCTGGCCTTGGTCTCGCGGCCGGGGGTGGCCCACATGATCGCGGCGCTCTCGGTGACGGGGTGGGTCGGTTACGCGCGGGTGGCCCGGGCGGAGGTGTTACGCCTCGAATCGCGGGAGTTTGTGACCGCCGCCCGTGCCTTGGGCGCGGGTGAGGCGCGGGTGTTCTTTCGGCATGTGCTGCCGAACGCGCTCGGGCCCTTGTGGGTGCAGGCGACCTTCGGTCTTGGGGCCACGGTGTTGGCCGAGGCCTCGCTGTCGTTTCTCGGGCTCGGGCCTGGCGCGGCGGCCTCCTGGGGGGCCCTGCTCGACCAGGGGACGGCGCACCTGCTGCATACGCCGCGCATCGCCATGGTGGCCGGGGTGGCGATCTCGGCGACGGTGTTGGGCTTCAACCTCACCGGCGACTGGCTCCGCGACCAGCTCGACCCGCGGGCGTAAACGCGGAGACTCAGCGAACGGGTGTTTCGCTGAGAAAGCGCATGGTGAAGGCCTCTGCGTCGACGCGATCGAGCAGCGACCAGCCTGTGTTTCGCAAGACGTGCTCGTACACGACGACCGGCGTCGGGACGAACAGCGTGATTTCTGCGTCTCGATCTAAGGGGCGCAGCACGCTCGAGCGCCACCATCCTTGAGAGCAGCACCCTCAACGCTCGCCGAACCGACGCAGGCGCCCCCCCCGGGCTCCAGAGAGGAAGCCATTCGACCTCAGGATGTTTGCCGTGATGTCAGCTCAGGTCGGAGCCAACGCGAGCATCTCTTCTGGCGTGAGAGGCGCCGCTTCATCGTCGGCGAGGTCGGCCAGCTCTTCAGGCGTCAGACGCATCACCAGCGTCGCGCCCCGCAGGTACGCGAGCGGGATGGTCTTCCCCGCTTCGCGGGGTGTAGCGCCGTAGAAGGCGCGCAAGGCCTCGTGCGTCATGATGGGGCTTGGCCGAGCACCGCGCACATCGGCATTGGCCCACGGTCGCTCGCGGTGAGTCAGCTCGGAAAGCCAATCCTCTGAATGGCCCCCATACCAAGCCAACACGGCATCAAGTGTCTCTCGCGCAGCGTCTGAGAGATTGGCAGGATCGTCTGTCAACGCGCCGTCGCGGTTGGCGTGCCAGACCTCCCCGACGACAGGGCCAAGATCCCAAGGCCCTGATCGACTCCGAAAATAGCGGGACGCCATCCCACACAAGAGACCACGCCTGGCTGTAGTACAGGAGCTTCTGAAGCCTCAGCGGCGTCTGCGCACCGCGCGATTTGAGATCGCTCGCAATGTCTCGCGCGTTGGTCAGAACATCGCTATACAGGCGTTCACCCTTGTGTCAGCTCGGCCCGCCGGCTCGCGACGCTGCCCGTCGCCCCGTCGCGCTTCTGTGTGGGGTTGCGTGGTAGCCTCCCGGTCTGTGATGCAGCGGAGTGCGTGGGTCGCAGGCGTGTCGGCGTTGGTGCTCACCGCGAGCGTGGCCTCGGCCGACCAGTGTCAGGTGCTCACCGAGGCGCAGGCCATCCAGGCCGTCAACGCGCTTCAGCAGGCCCGCGGCGTCGCGCGCGTCTGTGAGCCCTGCGGCGAGCGGATCGGCCCTGGCGTTGCTGTCGCGCCCATCGCGTCGGTCGCGCGCCACCGTTGGGAGGGCGACGCGCGGCAGTGGGTCGTTCGGATCAACGGCCGCGACGTAGACCTCGCGTACATGTTCTTCACGGTCAACGGCACGCGCTTCGTCAACCTCGCCAGCGTCACGACCTGCCACACGACGGGCGTGACGGCGTCGTTCGACCGCGGCCAGAGCCCTGTGGCGCCCCCGGCGGTGCTCCCCCCGACCGAGCCTGGGATGTAATCTCGCTCCGATCAAAACCCGGGTGTGCTCCCGGTGTCTGTAAGGCCAGACCTGGGGCAGACGTTGTTCGTCTCAAACCCCGTCGTTGGCCCCCTCGACCGCTGGAGCACCTCCGCCATGAACGCCCGTCCGCCTCCCTATTCTCCCATCGTTCGATGGGCCCTCGGCTTCTTGGCGCTCTGCCTCGTGGCCCTCGCGCCTGCGCGGGCTGGCGCGATCGGGTTGTTGGTGCCGACCGACACCTCGCTCGCGCCGCTGGCGATCCGGAGCCACCGGGTGGATGTGCAGATCCGCGAGCGTGTCGGCGAGACCCGCGTGGTTCAGGTGTTTCGTAACAACACCGCGCGGCAGCTTGAGGCGACGTACATCTTTCCGCTCCCGCCTGGGGCGACGGTGTCGGGCTTTGCGATGACGGTGAACGGGGTGCGCCAAGAGGGGCAGCTCCTCGAAGCCCGCGAAGCGCGGTCGATTTACGAGGGCATCGTGGCGCGGCTCCAAGACCCGGGGCTGGTCGAGTACATGGGCGGCAATCTGTTTCGTGCGCGGGTGTTTCCCATTCCGCCGCAGGGCGACCAGACGGTCGAGATTCGCTTCTCTCAGACCCTCGAATATCAGTCTTCGACGCTGCATTTCCGCTATCCGTTACGCACCACGGGGCCTCAGGCCCAGACCCTCGAAGACTTCAGCTTGCGGGCCACCATCGCATCGCGCACGGCCATCCGCGGGGTGTACTCGCCCACGCATCGCATCGACACGACCCGCCGCGGCGAGCACGAGGTGGTGGTGGGCTTCGAAGAGGGCCGCGCCGCCCTCAACCAAGATTTCGATCTGTACTACACGGTGGCCGACGGAGACGTGGGGCTCTCGGTCTTGACCCATCGCCCGCCCGGCGAAGACGGCTACTTCTTGATGATGCTCGCCCCGCGGAGCGAGGTGACCGAGCGAGAGATCATCGGCAAAGACCTGCTCTTCGTGGTCGACACCTCGGGCTCGATGGCGGGCGAAAAGATGGATCACGCCCGCCAGGCCCTGCGCGCTTGGGTCGAGCGGCTCAACCCAGACGACACCTTCAACATTTTGCGCTTCTCGACCGACGTCGAGCCCATGGCCGAGCAGAGCTTGAACGCGAGCCCTGAGAACCGGCAGCGGGCCTTGCGGTTCATCAGCTCGATGGAGGCCAGCGGCGGTACGGCCATCGCGCCCGCGTTGCGCCAGGCGCTCGCGGTGCCCACGCGACGGGGCGCGCCGCGGGTGGTGGTGTTTCTGACCGATGGCATGCCGACCATCGGCGAGACCAACACGCAGACCATCATTCAGCAGGTACAGGCGCAGAACGGCGACCGCGCGCAGGTGTTCGTGTTCGGCCTCGGCGACGACGTGAACACTACGTTTCTCGATCTCTTGGCGCAGCAGAACCGCGGCGCGGCGAACTACGCCCGCTCGGGGGCCGAGATGTCGACGCTGCTCGCGGGCTTCTACAACATGATCGCCTTCCCGGTGTTGGCCGACCTGCGGTTGGCGATGCGAGGGGCCGAGGCGTACGACATCTATCCGCGCGATCTGGGCACCCTGTACCGCGGCTCGCAGCTGGTGGTCACGGGCCGCTACCGTCAGCCCGGCGAGGTGCGCGTGGGGCTCACCGCGACGGTGGCCGGGAGCGTCGAGCCGCGCACCTTTGAGTGGCCCATTCAGCTCGCGGCGCGCGAAGAGAGCAACGCGTTCATCACCCGGGTCTGGGGTACGCGCAAGGTGGGCTACCTGCTCGATGAGATCCGGTTGCGGGGCGAAAACCCCGAGCTCCGCGAGAGCGTGATCGGCCTCGCGCGGCGCTTCGGCATCGTGACCCCGTACACGAGCTATCTCGTGACCGAAGACAACGCGATGCGCAATCAGCCCGTCGAAGAAGACGACGAGCGCCCCGTGTCGCGGGGGCCGATGAATCGCCCTGCGCCGCCGCGCCCCATGACGCAGCCGGTGCCCAGCGATTCGCCCGCGCGGAGCCGGGGCGGGGCCAACCGAGACGGTGACGGGTTTGCGGCCTTCCAGACCCTCGGGGGCGGGCGCGCGAGCGCGGCGACGGGGTCGAGCATGGGCGGGGGCGTGGCCGCTGCGCCGAGCGCGCTGCGCCGGGCGCCGGTGTCGAACACGACGGCGAGCGCGATGCAGCCTGGGGCGCCTCCGCCTCCGCCGGTTCAGGCGATGATGCCTGCGGCGGCGCCGAGCCCTGCGCCCGAGGCGACGGGTGAGGCGGGGCGACGTCTGGCCTTGCAGATGCGGGTGTTGCGTGAGTCCGAGCGTGTGAACGACGGCTCAGGCGGCACGCGCTTTGTGGCCGGGCGAACGTTTGTGCTCCGCAACGGCGCCTGGGAGCAAGAGGGCCTCGCCGCGGGGGGGCGTGTGCTGCGGGTGCGTCCGCTCTCGCGCGGTTACTTCTCGCTGGTGTCGGCGCGGCCTGAGCTGCGGGCGATGCTGGCGCTCGGGCAGCGGGTGCGCTTTGCGCTCGATGCGGGGCGGGTGATCGAGGTGTCACCCGAGGCCCCCGACACGAGCGAGGGCGACGTCGGCGCCTTCTTGCGGTGAGCTCAGACCCCGCGTCGGGGTGATGCGTCAAGGTGTGACTTCGGGTTGAAGGAGAGGTCTTCGATGAAGATGACTCAAGGGGCGCGGTGCGCCGTCGCGGCGGCTTCGGTGGCGGGAGTGATGGCGCTGCGCGGCGAGGCCCACGCGGTCGAGGTGTACGCGTCGGTGCCGTCGGGCACGGTGGTGGTGCAAGGGAGCATGGGGTGGGTGCCCCCGCCGCGGGTGGTGGTGCCTCCGCCGGTGTATGTCGCCCCGGCGGTGTATGTGCCGCCGCCGCGGGTGATTGTTCAGCCGCTCCACACGGTCGAGCCGGTGACCGTGGTGCATGTGGTGCCGCGCACGCCGCCGGTGCCCGACGACCCGGGCGACGCGCCGACGCACCCGCAACATGCCGAGCGTCGTGACCCCCGCAGCTCGGTGTTCTTTGGCGCAGGCTACGGCGGGCTTACGGGCTTTGCGGGAAGCGCCGCGAGCACCTGGCGGGCGCACCTCGGGCTCGGGCTCGGCGCGACGGAGTTGGGGCTCCGAGCTGAGGTGGCGAACCGTGCGCTCGATGCGCTGTCTGCGACGACGCCGGGCGGGGCGTGGCTCCTCTCGGCCGAGGTGGCGCATCGCTTTCTTGAGGGGGCGACGGTGCGGCCCGTGGTGGGGGCGAGCTTTGACCGCTGGCAGTTCAATCCCGAGGGTCGAGACAGCGCCTCAGCCTTCGGATTGGGGGCCCGCGCGGGGGTCGAGATTCACTACCGGGTGAACCCCGGGGCCGCGCTGGTCTTCGGCGCCGATGCGGGCTTTCATAGGCTCCTCGCGGCGGTCGATGGGGTGAACGTGTCGCCCAACGTGCTCACCTTCGGCGCGACCCTCGACGTGCGTCTCTAGCCCTGCGCGCTCAGGGGAGGCGCTCTAAACGCGACTCAAGGGTGCGCTGGAGCGCCTCGTCGACCCCGGCGAGGAAGTTGTACCCCGTGCGCTGTTCGAGGGCGTCGACGGTGACCTGGTAGCGCCGCCAGTCGGGGGTGGCGCTGCCGTCGTTGGGCATGTCGACGGCGATGACGTGGGCGTCGTGAGAGAGGCCCGCGGCGCCGCTGCCGGCGGGGGTGAGCACGATGACCTTCCACGTTGAGGCGGGCACGGCGATGCGGCGTGCGGGGTCTTCGCTGCGGCCGATCGACGGGCACGAGGCGTCGACGAAATTGCCGCCCGGGCTTCGGTCGGTGGCGCAGACCGCGGGCCAGAGCCCGCCGGCGTAGTGGTAGACGTCCCACCCTTGGCGGGCGCGGTCGACGGCCCAGGCTTCGAGGGCCTCCCAGGGGCCCGCGTTCATGTCATGACGCTGCGGGAGGATGTTGCTCATGCTGAAGGTCGCGGCGTTGTCAGCGGGCGCGCGGGTGCGGTGCGCCGAAGGGCAGAGATGGCCGCGGTCGAAGCCCGAACCACGGTAGTCACCCTGGAGCGGTCGGTAGACTCCGTCGGGCAGCTGCGGGTCGGGCGCGAAGCCGTCGCGGGTGCGCCCTGTCGACCCGAGGTCGCTGGCCGAGAGCCGCCACGCGACCCAGTTCGGCGCGTTGCGGAAGCGGTTGTACGACACCACGAATTGCGCACGATCGAGGCGCATTTCGTCTTGCGGCGACGCGTCGACGGCGGGCCCGAAGGGCATCTGTTGCAGCGCCTCGCCGGTCGCGAGGGCGGGCATCGGCGGCGGCAACACGGGCGCCTCGACGGGTGATGCGCTCGGGCGTCGCCGTCGGCGGCTGCGGCGTTCGGCGCCGCTCTGATCGCTGCGCGGAGGGTTGATGGGCGTGATCGAGACGCCCTCACGCCGTGCCGCTTCGACCGCCTCATTGACGGCGTCGAGGTCACAAGCAACCGAGCCCGCACACAGGGCGAAGGCCAACACAGCGCGCTTCACAGTGGCGCGATTGTACGGCGCACTACGCCCGCTTTGCGATCACCCAAAGGAATCCGAGCTGACCGCGATAGACCCGGCGGTAGGTCTCTTCGCGTGAGGCCCCGAAGGCGCGGTGGGCGGCGTCGTCGCTCTCTGCGAAGCCCCGGCACCAGCGCGCCTCGAAGTCATCGAAGGTCTCTTCTGAGGCGTGCGAGACCCTGAGCGGCGCGAGCCCCGCGTCGGCGAGGTCTCGGGCCCACCCGTCGCGGTCGCGCTGCGGGCCAAGGAGCGCGAGGGCCTCGGCCGAAGGGGGCGACTGCCAGAACGCGGCGCCGAAGAGGAGCCTCCCGCCGGGCCGCAGCCGCGCGGCGAGCGCCGAGAGACACGCCGCGGGCGAGGGCCAAGCGTGGTGCGCGCCCACGCAGAGCACACGGTCGGCGGTCTCAGTGACCGCGGTGGCGTCGCCGACTTCGAAGACGAGCCGTTCGGTCTCGTCGGCGCGGCGCGCACCGAGGGCGGCGGCGATGAATGACGGTTCAATGTCGACCCCGCGCGCGGTGCTGCGGGCGTCGCAGCGGCGCAAGAGCGTCGTGACGAGGCGCCCCGTGCCGCAGCCGAGGTCGAGGAGCCTGAGCCCCTCACCGGCGAGCGCCGCACAGAGCGCGTGCGCCTCTTCGTCGCCGAGCGGGCAATTGTAGCGCAAATGGCGATGCGAGAGGCGCATCCGTACGTCGGGCGACAGCGTCATCGCGGGGCTCGATGGTTCAGTGTAGCGCGCGACCGAAGGCGCTGCTGAGCGCGTCGACGAGAGGCCGCGGCACGCTCGCGGTGTTGAAGATGCCCGTCGAGGTCGTGCCCGCGAAGACCGAACTCCCATGGAAGACCGTCAACGGGCCCACGTTGGCCGTGCTGAGCGCGCCGTCGGTGCGGGTGACCGCGGGGCCTGCGACGATGACGTCTGCGAGGCCGTCGGCGTTGGCGTCGGCGCTCGCCACCGCGAGGCCGAAGCGCGCAAAGTTGGGGTAGGGCGGCGCTGGCACGGGCAGCGCCAAGGGCGTGCCGAGCGCGATGGGGACGGTGCCCGACGGCTGCGACGAGCCGCGCAAGACCCACGCCTGGCCGTTGGCGTTGGTCGCGGTCGAGGCGCCGAGGCCCACGACGAGGTCGCTGAAGCCATCGCCGTTCATGTCAAAGCCGCCCGCCACCGACGAGATCGTGTGGGTCGTGGTGGTGAAGGACGCCGAAAGGCGATCAAACGAGGCCATGGCGTTGGGGCCGTTCTCACCGGCGACGATGTAGAGCCGATTGGTGCCCGGGGCGGCGACGGCGAGGTCGGCGTAGTGATCGCCGTTGAGGTCGCCCGCGAGCCCGACGACGGCGCCAAAGAACGCGTTGTTCGACATCAAATACCGCTGGACGCGGTTGCTCAAGGTCGCGGGCGGGGCGCTGACGCCGAGGGCGATGTACACCGAGCCCTGCGAACTGCCTGGGGCGCCGACGGCGAAGTCTTCAAAGCCGTCGCTGTTGAAATCGCCGATCGCAGAGATCGAGATGCCGAAATTGGTGTCGCGGTTGGTGAGCCCCGCGTTGAAGCTCGCGGTGCTGCTGAGCGGCCCCGAGGGCGATCCGCGGAAGAGCACCACCGGGTTGAAGGCCGAGGCGGTGTGGGCGCCCACCACGAGGTCGCCGTACCCGTCGCGGTCGAAATCACCCACCGCGGTGACGCTGCTGCCGAAGCGGTGCTGCATAGACCAAGTGACGTTCGGCACCGAGGAGGGCGAGACGATGAAGCTCGGGAGCGACGGGTTGGCCAGGAGGCCCGTCGTGTTGCCGCGGTAGATCAACACGCTGCGCGCGCAGCTGGTGCGGTTGGTGCCGCCGAGGAGCTGCTCTTCGCCGTTGCGGGTGCAGGCGCCGACGATGAGGTCTGAGAGCCCGTCGCCGTCGATGTCGCCGGCGTCGACCGCCGCGCCAAAGCCCGGGCTGAGATCGGGTGATGGCGGCCGCAAGGTGAGCTCGAGACGCAGCTCGGCGAGGCCGCCGTCGTCGCTCGGGCGCGCCGTGTAGATGTACACCGCAGGCACGCCAGGGTCGCCCACCACGAACTCGGCCCGCCCATCGCCGTTGAAATCGGCCGCCCCGGGGTAGCGCGTGGTCAACAACCCCGTCGAGGGCCCGCGGGCGGGCACCACCATCGACCACACCGGCGTCAGCGCGCTACGGGTCGGCGCCGCGCTCGAGCCGCAGACCCGCGCCGCCCGCCAGAACCACACCCCCGGGTCGAGCGAAAACGGGAGCTGCGCGCTCTGCATGCCCGTCGTCGGCGCGTAGACGAAGCGCTGCACCAGGCCTGAAAAATCGCGACTGCGTGCAAACTCGACGGTGGTCGGCTCGGCGGCCCCCGCGGTCAAAAGCTGGACGATGGGGTTGCTGCGCGAGACCCGCTCGGTGCTGAGCGGCAAGATCTGCCGAACACCCGCGCACGCGGTCGACTCTGGCAGCGAGGCCAGCACCGCGGGCGGCGCAGGGCCTGCGTCGAAGCCCATGTCTGTCGGCGGAGCGTCGGGGGCGACGTCAACAGGCGCGACGTCGAGCGCGTCGAGCACATTGCGGTCGTCGGCGGGCGCGTCGAGGGGCTGCGCATCGAAGCCCCCGTCGAGGGCGAGGGCGTCAACCGTCTGCGCGTCGGGGTCGCCGGTGTCGCGGGTCGCGTCGACGGCGGCGACGTCGGTCGAGGCGTCAACGCCGAGCTGCGCGCGGGGCACACACACGCCCGGTGTCGCCGACGAGCTCGCGTACGCGAAGCCGCTCTCGCACCCGGCGCTCGGCGCGGCGCAGTACCCGTCAAGGGTGCAGCGCGAACCCGCGAGGCAGCTCCGCGCGTTGTCGAGGCTGCATCGGAAGGGCGTGCTGTCGCACCCAAGCGCGAAGACCGCTGCGGCGACGAGAGACTTGATCCACAGGTGGTCAGAACGCATCGAGGGTGACTCCGACGCTGAGCCCGCCCGGGTGCGGGGCGAGGCGCCATGCTGTACGGGCCGGGCCTTGAGACCTCGGGAGGAGGTACCCTACCAGGCCCACCGCGAGCGCAGAAAGACCTACGCCGCCCACCACGGCGCTCACCACGCGGCGGGTCTCGACGGCGTCACGCTCGGCGAGATAATCGGCCTCTTGGGTGAGCGACGCGTCGGCGCCCGGGTCGCTCGCCGTGAGGCCCAACACGAGCCCCGTGACCCCCACCACCGCGCCCGCCACGATGACGGGCAAGGCCCAAGGGCGATGACGCGGTCGCGGCGTCTCGATCGGCGGCGGCGGCGGAGGAGGAGGAGGTGGTGGAGGTGGCGCCTCGACACGCTGGGGCGGCGGCTCGGGCGGCGGGGGCGGCGGTGGCGCTTGCTCGAGCGCGCTGGCCCGGCGCTCGGCCTCGGCCCGCAGCTCTGAGGTCGGCGACAACGAGAGAAAGCGCAGGTACGCCGTGCGCGCGTCATCGCGCCGCCCGAGGGCCTCAAGCGCCCGCGCGACGTTGAAGAGCACCGCGGCGTTGCGGGTCACCAAATACACCCGCTGGAAGCGATCAAGGGCCGTGGCGTGGTCGCCCACCTCGAAGGCCGCCATGCCCTCACCAAAGAGCGCTTGCGGCGAGGGCGCCGAGACCGGGGGCGTAGACGGAGGTGCTGGCTGCGCGAACGCGGGCGGAGCCGCCACGCTCGCCGTCGCCGTGACACAACAAAAGAGAAGCCATCGCATGTCGACCGCGACAAACAGACCACGGTAACACGGTGCGCCTCAAGTCTCTGGTGTGAGAGAATCTACTCGGGCTGCAACCCCGGCGGACATTCTGTGCCCGCGGGCGCGTCACTCCGCTCGATCCGCACGACGGCGCCTTGGGAGGCCGCCGCGGTGGCCGCGCCGGGCAAGAGCGCGCTCGGGGCGAGCTCATTGGGCACCGACCAGGTCGCGCCGCGGGCGGTCACCACCGTCAGGCCGTAGCGGCCCTCGGGGAGCCCGTTGCTGAGACACCGCGAGCCGGGCGGCAAGGCGCCCTGAAGGGCCGCCGCGAGGGGCGCCGGGAGCCGCGGCACCAGGGCCCGCCAGTCGCGTTCGGGGTTCGCCCCGCGGATCTCGAAGGCCATCGGCGGAAAGAGCACCCGGGTGCGATCGGTGACCACCGGCGGGGCCGGGGGCGGGCGCACGAGGCCCGCAAAATCGCTGAGGCGCTCGGGCACCACCGAGCCGAAGATCACCACCGGGGGGTTGCTCTCGGGGCGGTTCAACGAAGCCACCACCCGCGAGACCCGGGTCGGGTCAAGGGTCGGCGCGGCCAGCACCTCGGCCTCGTCTGGGGTCGGGTCGTGCAGCTTCACCAACAACACCAACGGAAACACCCACGGGAAGCGCTGCGCCGCAGCCCCGGGTGAGGCCGGAGGCAAGAACAGCGTCGGGTGCACCGGGCGGTACGGCACCCCCATCGAGAACGACAAGGGCCCCGAGAAGGTCACCCCGGCTTGCACCGCGGCCTGGGTCTCGCTGCCCTGAAGACCCGCCTGGAGCGTCAACGCGGGCAGCGCCCCGAGGAAGGTCGCCGCATCACCCGAAGCCACATTCGAGGCGAGGATCAAGGCCTCGGCCGGGGGGAGGTTGAAGCCCGTGCGACGCGCCCAGGTCGGGCGCTCGGCGGGGCGCTGCGGCGGCGCTTCGAGCGGCCGACCTGTGAAGGCCTGAACCATGTTGCTCGGGGTGTGAAACGCCGGGCGGTCTTCGACGATGGGCGCGCCGAGAAAGACCGTCACTCCGCGCACGACGGCGCCTTCGAGGGGCATGGTCACGGCGCCGTTGCTCTGAAGGTCGCCCACCGTGAGGGTGTTGAAGACCGGCGGTGAGGCCGCGGGGTTGACCACCGCGCCGCCGCCCACGTCGCCCCGTTGCGGCGAGGCGCGAACGCCGTACACCGGGTGAAACCCGCGGTCTTCAGGGCGGTTCGAATAGAACGCCCTGAGCTGATAGTGACCCGCGTCGACGATGTTGGGAAACATGAAGGGCGCCGTCGCGCGCACCCCGTTGGCGCCCGCCGTCACGTTGGCAAACAGCACCGACGCCGGCACCGTCTGGACGCTCACCGCGCTCGTCGCGAACCCTTGCGGCGGCGGCAAATTGTCAGCCCGGAAGAGCAGCAGCACCACCCGGCCGAGGGGCACCCCCTGGGCGTCAACGCTGGGCGGGGGGCCGTCATACACGATGCTCCCTTCGAGGCGACCCGCGGGGCGATTGTGGTTGAGGAAGCCATCGCCCGGGTCGCGATCGAGCTCGGTGGCGTTACACCCGACAACGAGCAGCGACGCGACGCAGAGAGTGCTGAGCAGTTTCATCGGGTGTCTCTCAGTAGCGAAGCGTCACAGTGCCAAGGACCCGCGCGCTCAACGGAGCGCCGAAGGGGTGCTGCCGCGCGCGGTTGTCAGTGAGGTTTGTGCCCACGAGCCCGAGCTCAAGCCGATCGCGAAGGGCGCGATACCCCACCCTCGCATTCAAGAGCAGCGACCCGTCAATCGGGTAACTCTCATAAATCACGCCGCGATCGGGGTCGAAGTCTTGTTCGCGCCACACGGTGGCTGAGATCAAGTGGGTGTCGACCGCGAAATCGAGGCCGAAGCTCGTGCGCAGCTGCGCCCCAAGGTTGAGCTTGTGCTGCGGCGTACGCTGGTCACCCTCGCGCAGCGTGCCCGCGTCGTGGGCGGTGCGCGCGAGGGTATAGTTCGCATAGAAATCGAGGCCCTCGATGGGCGAGAGCCGCAGCCCCGCTTCGACGCCGTAGACCCGCGTGGCGAAGGGGTCGTTGGCGAAGCGGAAGCGCCCCACGTCGATGATGCCCCCGGGGTTGCTCTGACCCGGGAGCGGGTCAAAGAGCACGTTCGACAGCTCAATGAGGTTGGTGCCGCTTGAGTAAAACCCAGTAATCTCCCACTGGACGCGGTCGCTCGTCTGATCGGTGTACCCGAGGTCGAGCGAGAGGTTGTTCTCGGCTGAGAGCCGCTGCTGCCCGTTGTCGAAGACCTCGCCGCCCTGGCCGCGCACGCCGACGCCCGGCAGCGGGGTGGGGTTCTGCAGGTCGAGGTAGAGCTCAAGAAAGGTCGGCGTGCGAAAGGCCGTGGCGCCCGAGAGGCGAATCGCGCGACGCTCGGTGGGCCGAAAGATCACCGCGAGGCGGGGCGAGAAGACCGGCGCGTCGAGCACCGGGTGGCGGTCAACGCGGGCCGAGGCCACCGTCGAGAGGCGACGCCCGAAGCGGGCTTGCACCTGCGCGTACCCCGCGAAGTGATGCAAGAGGTGGTCGGCGTTGAGGAAGTTCCATGAAATGTATTTGGCGCGGTACGAGGCGCCGAGGGTCAAATCGAGCGGCACCGCCCCCGCGTTGAGGTGCCGCGCGTAGCGCAGCTCGACATCGAAGACGTCTTGATTGAAGCGATTGTTGAACGCGCTCACGCCCTCGCGCTGCAGGTATTCGCCCGCGCTGCCTCGAACGCTGTTCAGAAAGGCCCTGGCGGTAAAGCCCCCGTGGGTCAGCTGAAGCGAAGGCTGCACAAAAGTGATGTCTGTCCAGAAGCGCCGGAGCGGGCCGATGGCGTTGAACCAGAGCTGCCCATCAAACACGTTGACCCCGCCGCGAAGCGCCGTGCGGGGCCCGAGCGGCGCGCTCAAATCGAGGGTCGCGCGGAGCCCCGAGACCGCAGTCTCACGGTCGGGCGAGGCCACCCGGTACGTGCGATCGGTGGGGTCGACCAGGCGCGTAAACCCGCCCGCCTGCTCGTAGCCAGCCCCGAGGCGGTACGACACCTGCCCCGAGCGGCCCGAGTTCATCACCTGGGCGCGAAATTGCCCGCCGGTGCCGAGGCCCGTCGACACGCTGTTGCGACCCTCACCCGGCGCCCGGGTGATAATGTTGATCACCCCTGAAAACGCGTCTGCGCCGTACAACGCAGAGCCCGCACCGCGGATGATCTCAATGCGCTCGATCTCTTCGACCGAGACGGGCAAGAGCGGCCACAGGGTGACCCCGAGAAAATCGAGGTACACCGAGCGCCCGTCGACGAGCACGAGCACCCGGTTCGACAAGCGACGGTTAAAACCGCGGATCCCGACCTGGGTGTCTGAACTCTCGATGGTCGTGACATCGACGCCGACCGCGCGCCGCAAGAGCTCGGCGATGCGGGTCAAGCCCGACAGACGAATGTCTTGGGCGGTGATCACCGTGGTGGCGTTCGGCGCGTCGAGGGTGCTCTGCGATGAGAGCGACGCCGTCACCACACGCTCCTCGTAGGTGTCGTCGCGGGCGTCGTCACGGGCCCGGGGCGGCTGCGGCGCGGGCGTCGCGGCGGGCGGCGCAGGCGTAGGCCCGGGGCTCGGCGGGGTCGGGCCCGAGAGCGACGCCGGGGCGCCCTCGGTGAACTGAAGAATCGTCTGCGCGGCGGCCCGCAAAGACGTCAATTGCTCGGCAGAGAGCGCCCCGCCCGAGAGCGCAGGTTGGGGAGGCGTCGCACCCTCGGCGCCTGCGGGAGGCGAGACGCCGGGCCCGGGCGTCGTCGCGGTCGGCGGCGTCGGCGTCGCCACCGGGGCAGCGGGTGTCACCGCGGCGCGACGGCGGCCTTCGAGCGCGCGGAGCACCGCCTCGACGTCGCCGCGGTCGGGCACCTCGCCTTGCAGATACCGTTGGTAGTACTCGATCGCGCGGTCGAGATCGCCCGCGTCGGCGTAGGCCCGGGCGATGTTGAAGAGCACGTTGACGTTCGGCAAGATGCGGTACGCCTCTTGAAACTCGTCGACGGCCCGGAGGTACTCGGCCTGTCGTACGAGGTCGAGGCCCGCGCGAAAGTGCCGCCGCGCCTCGGCGCGCTCATCGGCGAGGGCGTTGCGCGTCGCGGCGAGAAAACCCAGCGCCGCGAAGAATGAGACGATCTTTCGAGTACGCACGATGGCGACCGACCTCCCGGCGGGGGCTGTCGTTGGCCCCGACACGCCCCCAGAACACCCCCGCTACGCTACCGTAAGCCCTCCCCTGTTGGGAAGCGCCGCCGCACCGCCCCGCGCGCAATGCTCAGCCGCGCCGCGCCCGCATCGCGTCGAGATCGATGTTGTGTTTCTTGAAGAGGTCTCGAAGATATCGTCGATCGACGCCCGAGCGCCGCGCGGCCTCTGAGAGGTTGTACTCGGCGGCCTCGAAGAGCTTGAGAAGGTAGTCACGCTCGAAGGCGTCGACCGCTTGCTGCTTGGCGTCTTGAAAGGGCAGCTTGAGCGGGTCGGCGCCGACCGCGGGGGCGAGCCCGGCGGGCGCCTCGTAGGTGAGGGTGCCCCGCGGGGCCGCCTCGTCGAGGGCGTCTTCGAGCGTGGCGACGTGCGCCGAGTCGGCCAGCATCACCGCGCGTTCGACCACGTTGCGTAGCTCGCGCACGTTGCCGGGCCACGGGCGCAGGGCCAACGCGTCGCACACCGCGTCGCTCAGCGTCGCGTTCAACAAGCTCGCGAAATACCGCGCCAGGCCCGCGACATCGTCGGCCCGCGCGCGGAGCGGCGGCACCTTCACCCGGCCCACCGCGAGGCGAAACAAGAGATCTTGTCGGAAGCGCCCCGCCGCCACCTCGGCCTCGAGGTCGCGGTTCGTCGCGGCGATCACCCGCACATCGGCCGAGCGGTACTCGGTCGCCCCCACCGGGCGCACCTGCCGCGCTTCGAGCACACGCAAGAGCGCAGGCTGAAGCTCAAGCGGCAGCTCGCCGATCTCGTCGAAGAACAGCGTGCCCTTGTCGGCTGTGCGAAACGCGCCCTCTTTCGAGCCCACCGCGCCCGTGAAGGCGCCCTTCACATGGCCAAAGAGCTCAGAGGCGAGCAGCGCCGGCGACACCGCCGCGCAGTCGAACACCACCAACGGCTGCGCCGCGCGGCGCGAGGCCGCATGGATGGCCCGCGCAACCACCTCTTTGCCCGTGCCCGTCTCGCCCTCGATCAAGACCGTGAGCTCGCTCGACGCGACGCGCCCGACCAGCGTGCGCAAGCGCTGCATCGCTTGCGAGTCGCCCACCAAGGCCGAGGTGTCGCGCGAGGGCCGGGCCATCGCGGGGCGCTCGGCGCGCGGGCCGTCATCACCTAGCCGAACGTGAATTCGACACTGCTTGCCGAGCAAAAGCTCGACCTCGGCGTCTGGCTTGAGCGGTAATTCGCGAATACGGGCGCCCTGAAAATGCGTGCCGTTCTTCGTCTCAAGGTCGACCAGCTCGACCCCATGCGGGAAGACCCGCACCTCAAGATGCACCCGCGAGATGAACGGGTCGTCGATGACCACCTCGTTGCCCGCGTCGCGCCCCACCCGCACGACGCCCTCGTGGGCCCTGTACACCGCCGGGCGCCCCTGCGCGGCGCGCACCTCGACGTAGCGCGTCGGCGGCGGCTTCGGCGCCTCAAGCGCGGCGGTCATGGTGCGGCTGTCATCACCCATCATCGGCTCAACAACGCAGGCTTATAGCGCCCTCGGGCCGCACTCTACCACCACCGCTTGTGGCGAAACCAGAGCAGCATCCCCAAGGCGACGGCGCCCATGAGGCCCAGTGCGAAGGGGTACCCGAAGGCCCAATGGAGCTCGGGCATCTGGTCGAAGTTCATGCCGTAGACGCCGGCGATGAAGGTCAGCGGGAGCATCAGGGTCGACACGAGGGTGAGGGTCTTCATCACCTCGTTCATGCGGTTGGCCACGGTGCTGCGGTACGACTCCAGGGCCGCCGAGAGCAGCTCGCGGTAGCTCTCGGTGAGGTCGGCGACGCGCACGAAATGATCGTGAACATCGCGGTAGAACGGCAGCGCCTTCTCGCTCACGAGGTCAAACTCGCCCCGCGAGAGGCGCAAGAGCACCTCGCGCTGGTGCGTCGCCGTGCGCCGGAGCTTCTGGAGCGCACGCTTCAGCGAAAAAATGCGGCCCACGACGGCGTCGCTCCGGCCGCGGTGGGCGGCGTGCTCGACCTCTTCGATGACGCCGTCAAACTTCTCGACCACGGCCACATAGTGGTCGACCACCCGGTCGAGGATGCCGTGCGCCAGAAACGAAGTGCCCTTGGCCATGAGCCTGGGCGAGCGGGTGATCTCTTCGCGGAGCTTCTCGCTCGCAGAGAACTCTGCGGGGTGATGCGAGAAGACCCACCGCTCGCTGATCACAAGATCGAGCTCGATGGTCTCAAGGTGCGCGGGGTCGGTGTTCGGGCAATGAATCCCGTGGATCACCACATAGAGGTAGTCGTCGTACTCTTCGATCTTTGGGGCCATGCGCTCTTGGCTGATGTCTTCGACCGCGAGCGGGTGAAGCTTCAGCTGGTCGAGCATCACGGCCTTGAGCGGGTCGTCGATCTCGGTGGCGTCGATCCAAAAGGGTGTGCCCTCTGCGAGAAGTTTCGGTACTTCGCTGAGGTCTTGCGTCGAACGCACACCTTCGCCGGTTGAAACGAACAAAATCGTACCCATGTACTCTTCGCCTCGGCGGAGGCTCGCACGGGCGCCACGGCGATCGTGAGAGAAAGTAACGCGCGCGGTCGGTCGAAGGGGTGATAGAGTCACGCTTCGGGATGATGCCTGACGAGCATACGCCACCCGGGTCAGCCGGGAGTCTCGCGGGAAGCGGCTCAGCAGAGGCTTCGACGCGGCCATCTTCGCCACGGGCCACAGTGCCCGAACCCCTAAGAACGCTGCCGTTGGAAGATGGCCAGAAGCTCCGCGAGGAGCTGCAAGCGGCGATCAAAGACAGCCGCCGCCCCGCGGTGGTGGTGATCTCGGGCAACGAGGTCGGCCTACGCCGACGGCTCAGCCAGAACGCCGTGCTCGGCCGCGACTCGACCAACGATGTGGTGCTCACCGACCAGGGGGTCTCGTGGCGCCACGCGCGGATCGAAGACCGCGGCGACGCGTGGGTGGTGGTCGACCTCGGCAGCACCAACGGCACCGTGGTGAACGGCGCCCGCTGCGCCGAGAAGTCTCTCGGGCATGGCGATCGCATCGTGCTCGGCCGTACGGTGCTGCGCTTCGAGCTCCAAGACCGGCTCGACGAGGACTACGATGAGCAGCTCCAGCGGTTGTTGCACGTCGATGATCTTTCAGGGCTTTTCGTGCGTCGTCGCTTCGACCGCGAGCTGGCGCTGATGGTCGAGACGGCGCGCGCGCAGTCGGGCACCGTGGCGCTCCTCGTGATGGACATGGACGGCATCAAGGCCATCAACGACCGTCACGGGCATTTGTTTGGGGCGTACACCATCGGCGAGACGGGCAAGCTCATCGGCCGGGTCTTGGGGGCTCGGGGCATCGCCTCGCGCTTCGGGGGCGACGAGTTTTGCGCGGCGCTGACGGGCGTCGACGTCGAGACCGCGGTGGCGGTGGCTGAAGAAATTCGTGCGGCGGTGGCCGCGTTTGAGTACGAGCGCGAAGGGGTGAGGCTTCGCCCGGGGATCAGCATCGGGGTGGGGGTCTTTCCGACCTGCGGAGGCGACGCCGAGCGCTTGTTTCAGGTCGCCGACGAGGCGCTGTATCGTGCCAAACAGGGTGGCAAAAACCGGGTGTGCAGGTGAGCGCACGGCGAGTGAGTGGGTGCGATGTTTGATGTGAGTTGCACGGGCTGCGGGCACGCCTTCCCGGTTGATGAGCGGCGGGTGCCGCGCAACGGGATGACCATGCGCTGCCCGAAGTGTCAGACGACCTTCCTGGTGCGTCGCCCCGAGTCGACCATGGCCCTCGATCCGAGCGCCTCGGTGCCGCCGCCTGCGCCGCCCGTCGGCGGGCCGATGCTGGTGCCCGGGGGCAGCTTCGACGACAACGCCGCGCTGCCCATTCCCGCTGATTTGAGGCCTGAGCTGCCGGTCCCTGTGGGGCGCGCGCCGGTGCCTTCGGCCAACCCGCCGGCCGACCCGCGCGAGCCCATCGCGGCCGCGAGGGGGGTCTCGATGGGGGGCAGCGCGGGCCATCTCAGCGGCGCGAAGAACACCCTCTTGGTGACCCCAGACGTCGGCGCCTCGGCGCTCCGCCCCGCGCAGACGCCTTCCATGGCCGACGACATCGAGGCTGAGGAGTTTGACATCCCGCTCATCGACGAGCCCGCGCTCCCGGCCGTCGCGGGCGGCGCCGATCTGCCTGCCCCGGCGCGGGGTGTGGCCGACCTGCCGACGCCCTCCGCGCGCGCCGACCTGCCAGCCCCCGCACGCGGATTGACCGATTTGCCCGCCCCGAGCGGCGTCGGCTTGCCCGCCCCGAGCGGCGTCGGCTTGCCCGCCCCGAGCGCAGGCCTGCCGGCCCCAAGCACCGCGGGTTACCCGGCTCCGAGCGCTGCGGGGTATCCCGCCCCAAGCACCGCGGGTTACCCGGCTCCGAGCGCTGCGGGGTATCCCGCCCCAAGCGCCGCGGGTTACCCGGCTCCGAGCGCGGGCGGTTACCCCGTTCCGAGCGCGGGCGGTTACCCGTTGCCGAGTCAAGGGGCGCTGCCGAGCCCGACGATGGTGGCGCCGCCGAGCCCGGTGGGCGAGCGCGAGTCGACCCCGAGCCCGGTGGCCCTCGGGCGCATCGGGCTTGAGCGAAAGGCCTTCACCGTAGGGCCAGGAGGTGCCCGGGAGGTGCCCGCTGACGTGATCGTGCCGGCGCCGTTGGTGCGGCCGCCGTCGCCGCACACGCCGACCCCGCGCAAGGCCGTGGGCGGTCACTTCGGCGAGCTCGACCTCGATGAGCCGACGCGCCAGGGCCCGAGCCCGCTCAACGCGCTGAGCTTCGAAGACGAGCGTCTGCGCTCGATGGGGCAGACCAGCGATTTGCCGCCTCGCGGCGCCGACGCTGACTTCGGCGCTGAGTTTGACGCGATCCCGTTGGTGCCCGAGCCGCCGCAGCCTGAGGCGCCGGTCGAGCGCGTCTCGCGCCCGAAGGCCCGCAACACCGAAGTCAAGCCGCCCTCGCGAAAGACCCTGTGGCTCTACGGTTCGCTCGGCGCCGTGGCGCTGATCGGTGTGGCCGGCGCGGCGCTCGCCCTCACCGAGCACGGCGCCTTCGGGCACAAGTTCATCGACGAACAGATCAACGGCCCGGCGCGGCACACCGCGGCGACCCAGGTCATTCGGTACGTCGACCGCACCCTTGAGGCAGACACCTACGACCGCGCCATGGCCATGGTGCGACGCCTCGACGAGGCCATCGAGCGCGTGCCCAATGAGCGCGAACTCAGGGCCTACGCGGCCTATGTGAACGGGTGGGTGGCCCTGCGCTTCGGCCCCGACCCGACCCGAGTCGGGCGCGCCAGGGTGTTGCTCAGCCAGCTTCAGACCGCGCAAGAAGAGGGCGAGGTCATCGCGTACCTCAACCTCGCGAAGGCCGCCGACGCCATGAACCGCGGCAACGTGCGCGAGGCCCTCCGACTGGCCCGGCTCGACCCCGAAGGCCGCGACCTCGCGGCGCTGGCGGCTGAGTTTGCCAACGACACGCCGCAGTGGGTGCGCCTCGCGACGCAGGCGAGGCAGCGGCGGGCGACGCCGCGCTCGCGGTACCGGCTCGCCAGGGCCCAACTCGCCGCGGGGGCGGTGGCCGACGCGCAGCGCAACGCCGAGGAGGTGCTCCAACTAGAGCCCCGCCACGCGGCGACGCGGATCTTGTTGGCCCGCACCCTCACGGCCACGGTCGAGGGCCGGGCGCGGGCCATCGAGCTCCTCTCGCCGGTGGTTCAAGCCGCCGAACAAGGGGCCGGCGCGCGCCCCTCGCGCCGCAACGCGCCGACCTCGGCCAACCAGCGCGCCCTGGCGCAAGCCGCGTCGACGGGCGAGCGCGCCGAGGCCCTGGTGGTGGCAGGGCAGATCGAGTTCTTGCGCGACCACGTGAGCGTGGCGCAGTCGCGGTTCTCGCGCGCCCTTGAGCTCGACCCGCGGTCGAGTCAGGCCCTCGTGGGGATCGGTAACATCTTGTATCGACAGGGGAATTTCACCGACTCGCTGGCTCGCTTTCGAAACGCGCTCACCGCCGACAGCAACAACCTCGACGCCGTGGTGGGGGTGGTCCAATCGTCGCTGGCGCTCAACCAGGTCTCTGAGGCGCGGGGCGCCATCGAGTCGGCGGTGCGCGATCACAGCCAAGACGGGCGCTTGCAGTACTGGCTCGGGCGCACCCTCGCGGCGAGCACCGACCAGCGCTCGCTGGCGCTCCAGGCCTTTCGACGGGCCACCGAGCTTCAGCCCGACAACCTCGAAGCCTACGTCTCACACGCCGAGCTCCTGATCCAGCTCGGGCGCAACGACGCGGCCGAGCAGGTGCTGAACGACGCGCGGCTCCATGTGCCCGACAACGCCGCGATTCATCGCGCGCTGGCGCACGGGCGGCTCGCCCGGGGTGACCTCGCCGGGGCCGAGACCGAGCTCCGCACGGCCTTGCAGCGCGACCCCGACGACATTCGCACGCATTTCGCCTTGGGCGACGTGTTTCGTCGGCAGAGCCGTCTCGTCGAAGCCGAGCAGTCGCTCGCGCGGGTGGCCGCGGTCGACCCGGCGTACCCCGGGCTGTCGATGATGCGTGGCCAGGTGGCCGAAGCGCAGGGGCAGCTGCCGCAGGCGCTCTCGACCTTTCGCGAGGCGCTGGCCCGTGACAGCACCAACATCGACCTCATCAACCGCGTCGCCTCGACGCTCATTCTGCTCGGCAATTTTGGCGACGCCGACCAGATGTTGCGGAGCGCCGTGGTCGATCACCCGACCAACGCCGAGACCCAGTACCTGATGGGGCGCGCGAAGCTCGGGGCGGGCAACTACGTCGACGCGCAGCATTACCTCGACCGGGCCATCGAGTTGAACCCGCAGCGGGCCGAGTTTCTCGCGTTTGATGCCGAGACCAACCAGCGCAACGGGAACTTTCAGCGGGCCCTTCAGCTCGCCGAGCGCTCGATCGAGCTCGATCCGAGCTTTCCGCGGGGGTACTGGGTGCGGGCCAGCATTCGGGTGCACCAAGGGGCCGCCCGCGAGGCGCTCACCGACATCAACCGCGCCGTCGAACTCGACCGCGTCTTTTGGGACGCCTACGCCACCTGGGCCGAGATCGACGACGCCCTCGGCAACCGCGACGCGGCCATTCGGCTCTACGAGTTCGCCACCCAGCACGACAGCCGCCACGGCGATTGGTACTTCAACCTCGGGCGCCTCAGGGCCGACGACGGTCGCGAAGACGCCGCCCGCAGCGCCCTCGTGCAGGCGCGCACCCTCGGCGCCGGGATGAGCCCCGCGCCCACCTGGTTCGTGCAGGCCACGCGGCTCCTGGCCGACCTCGAGCGCGCCCGCAACGCGGCCGAGGCCCGGCGGCTGTACATCGAGTATCTGCGCCTCGTGCCGGCCAACTCGCCGGGCTACAACGCGGTCGTGTCGAGCCTCGCAGAGCTTGGCCAGCGGTGACCGGTCGAGGGCTCGGGCGCTGCGTTCGACGGCGCTCGAGACCCTCGTCGCGATCGGGTTTCTCAGCCTCGGGCTCGCGCGGTTGCGTCGGGTCGCGCGGCCGGTGTTCGTGCCCGTCGAGACCCTGGCGCCTGGGGTCGCGCGCGGCGAGGTGCGCCTCGGGGCCCGGCGGCTCGGAGAGTCTGTCATGTGCCGCGGGCGCGAGGTCTTGCCCCAAGCGGGCCGCGCGCCCTTGCGAATTCACGCGCGAGACCCGGCCGGGCGCTGGGTCGAAGTCGTACGAAATGGGCAGATCGAGAGGCTGATCGCCCAATCGTGCGAGATCGTCACGCGAGGCCCTGAGGGGCATTGACGCGGGCGGAGGGAGTGGTCAGTTTGCGCGCGCTTTTCGGGTACCGAGGCGGTCAGGGCCTCTACGGCTCGATCGGCGGCCCAAGTCGGCCGCTCGGTTGACGACCCCAAGACGGTGCCTAGAACGACGTCAGTCAGAAACTAACTAACAGTTTCTTCGGAGGAAATTCATCATGGGCAAAGTCATTGGGATCGACCTGGGCACGACCAACAGCTGCGTGGCCGTGATGCAGGGCAAAGATGTCGAAGTCATCGTGAACGCTGAGGGGTCGCGCATCACCCCGTCGGTGGTCGCGTGGGATGATAAGGGCGAGATCCTCGTGGGGCAGGTGGCCAAGCGTCAGGCCATCACCAACCCCGAGAACACCATCTTCTCGTCGAAGCGCTTCATCGGCCGCAAAGAGGGCGAAGTGCGCGAAGAGGCCGCGCGGGTGCCCTACAAGGTCACCCGGGGTAACAACGGCGACGCGGCGATCGAGGTTCGCGGCCGCGTGATGGCGCCGCCAGAGGTGAGCGCTCACGTGCTCCGCAAGATGAAGCAAGCCGCTGAAGACTACCTCGGCGAGACCGTCACCGACGCGGTGATCACCGTGCCGGCGTACTTCAACGACAGCCAGCGTCAGGCCACCAAAGACGCCGGCAAGATCGCTGGGCTCAACGTCAAGCGCATCATCAACGAGCCCACCGCGGCGGCGCTCGCGTACGGGCTCGACAAGAAGAAAGACGAGCTCATCGCGGTGTACGACTTCGGCGGCGGCACCTTCGACATCTCGGTGCTCGAGGTGAGCGAGAACCTCGTCGAGGTGAAGTCGACCAACGGCGACACCCACCTCGGCGGCGACGACGTTGATCAGGCCATCATGGAGTGGCTCATCGCAGAGTTCCGTAAAGAGAAGGGCGTCGATCTGTCGAAAGACAAGATGGCCCTCCAGCGTCTGCGCGACGCGGCCGAGAAGGCGAAGATCGAGCTGTCGTCGATGCAAGAGACGACGGTCAACCTCCCGTACATCGCCGCGGCGGGGCAGAACCCGTTGCACCTCGACCTGCGGCTCTCGCGGGCGAAGCTTGAGGCGATGATCGAGCCCCTCGTGGCGCGGTCGATCGAGGCGTGCCGTCGCGCGCTGCAAGACGCCAGCAAGCGCCCGGCCGACATCAACGAGGTGGTGCTGGTGGGCGGCTCGACGCGCATTCCGCTCGTGCAGAAGCGGGTCAAAGAGTTCTTCGGCAAGGAGCCGAACCGCTCGGTGAACCCCGACGAGGTGGTGGCCATCGGCGCGGCGGTTCAGGGCGCGATCCTCACGGGCGAGGTGAAAGACCTCCTCTTGCTCGACGTGAGCCCGCTCTCGCTGGGTGTTGAGACCAAGGGCGGCATCTCGACGGTGCTCATCCCGCGGAATACCACCATCCCCACGAGCCGCAGCGAGGTGTTCTCGACCGCGAGCGACAACCAGACCCAGGTCGAGGTGCACGTCATTCAGGGCGAGCGGCAGATGGCCCGCGACAACAAGAGCCTCGGCAAGTTCATCCTTGATGGGATCCCGTCGGCGCCGCAGGGCGTGCCGAAGATCAAGGTGACCTTCGACATCGACTCGAACGGCATCCTCTCGGTGACGGCCCTCGACGAGGTGACCAAGCGCAACCAGAAGATCACCATCACCGCGGGCTCGGGCCTCGCGAAAGATGAGGTCGAGCGCCTGGTGCGTGAGGCCCAATCGCACGAGGCCGAAGACAAGCGGCGCCGTGACGAGGCCGAGAATCGCAACAAGCTCGACGCCATGGTCTACCAGGTTGAAAAGACCCTGCGCGAGAACAAAGAGAAGATCGCCGCGGCCGATCAGACGGCCCTCGAAGCCGCCCTCACGGTGGGCCGCGACGCGCTCAAGGCCGACGATGACGCCGCGGTGGTGGCCGCCACCGAGAAGCTCCAGAGCGAGTCGCACCGCATCGCGACGCTGCTCTACCAGCAGCAAGACGGTGAGGGCGGGGCCGAGGGCAACGCCGCGCCGCCGCCGCCGAAAGACGGCGTGATCGACGCGGAGTTCGAAGAGAACAAGTGAGCGTCTGAGCGGGCGCTGAGCCCCTCGTGCCCCCTCCGGTTTGGAGGGTCGCGAGGGGCTTCGCGTTTGGGCCATCACCCCAAAAGACAAACGCCCCAGCGCGGGGGAGAAAGGGTGACGCGACCGTTGGACGCGCAGCTTACAATTCTGTTACCCGGAAGTCGCGCCGAAGTCCCACCGTGGGGCGTTTGCCGCGCGACGCTATCACGCACGAAGGCCACCTGCACGGCGATCGGGGTGTGTTAGGTGCAGGGCCCTGTCATGGCCCCTAAGACCGTCTCGGCCCGTCGTCGTGCCGCCGAAGTCCTCGCCCGGGTCGACGCAGACCGCGCCTTCGCGGCCGCTGTGCTCGACACCGCGCTCTCGGCGTCGCCCTCGCTCTCGTCGCCCGACCGCGCCCTCGCGACCGAGCTGGTGTACGGGGTGCTGCGCACCGCGCCCGCGCTCGACGCAGCCTTGGCGCGCTTCACCCGCGACGGGCTCAAGTCGATCGAGAAGGCCGACGCCCTCACCCGCGCGGCCCTCCGGGTGGCCGCGTATCAGATCCTTTGTCTGGGGCGGGTGCCGCCGTTCGCCGCGGTCAGCGAGGCCGTTGAACACCTAAAACAGAAGCGATCTCAAGGGCTTGCGGGTTTCGCAAACGCGGTGCTGCGCAAGCTCGCGGCCGAGCGCCCGGCGCAGCTCGACGACGACGCGCGGGTGCGGCTGGCGATGGCCTCGCTCCCGGTCGAGGTGACGCGGCGGGTGGCGGGGCTCGTGGGGGCCGAGGCCGCGGCGCTGCATCTCCGGGCGTCGTTCGCGGCGTCGCGGCGGGTGACCCTGCGGGTGAACCTTCGGCGGAGCACGCGCGAGGCGCTCATCGCGCGGCTCCGGGGTGAGCTCGCCGCGGGGGCCGCGGTCGAGGCGGTGGCGGCGCTCGACACCGCGGTGTCGGTGATCGACGGCGGCGATGTGACGCAGACCGCGGCCTACGCCGAGGGGCTCTTTGGCATTCAAGAAGAGGGCGCCCAACGGGTGGCCGCGCTCGGGGCCGTGCGGCCCGCGATGACCGTGCTCGATGTGTGCGCGGGGCGCGGCGGCAAGAGCGCCCTCATGGCGACGCAGCTCGCGGGCGCGGGGAGCCTCACCGCGGTAGACCTCTATCCCGAGAAGCTGATGCGTCTGCGAGAGGAGTTCTCGCGGCTCGGGCTCGATCAAGGCATCGCGCTTCACACCCACGCGGTCGATCTCACCCAAGGGCTCGGGGCGCTCGAACGTACGGCGCCGCCCGGCGGCTTCGACGTGGTGATGGTCGACGCGCCGTGCTCTGGGCTCGGCACCCTCGCGCATCGGCCCGACCTCCTCGGGCGCTTGCGTGACCCGGCGGCGTGGGCCGCGTTGGTCGAGACGCAGCGCGCGATCGTGGCGCGGGTGGCGCCGCTCGTGCGGGTCGGCGGCAGGCTCGTGTACGCGGTCTGTACGCTCAGCCGCGAAGAGGGCGACGACGCGCTCGTCGCGGGGCTCGCGGGGGCGGCGATGCGCTTCGCTGGGGTGTCGGCGCCGGCTGAGACCGCGTGGGCCGAGGCCGTGGGCGGCGACGGGCCCGCGCGGGTGATCCTGCGCGCCGACCGCGACGGCACCGACGGCTTCGTGGTGCACCGGCGCGTGCGCGAAGCGTAACGAAGCGCATCGCGGCTTCGCGGCGAGGGCCGAGTCGCGATAGCATCGCTGCGACGTGGTGGAAGACAACGACCCTTTCGTCGGGCGCACCCTCGCCGACAAATATGTGCTCGAAGCTGCCGTCGGGCAGGGCGCCATGGGGCGGGTGTATCGGGCGCTCCAGCGGCCCCTCGACAAGGTCGTTGCGGTGAAGGTGATGCACGCCGCGCTCGGGGCCGACGCGCTCTCGCGCGGGCGCTTTCTGCGCGAGGCCAAGGCGGCCAGTCGCATCGATCACCCGAACTCTGTGCAGGTCTTCGATTTCGGCACCCTCGACGACGGCACGCTCTACATCGTGATGGAGTTCGTGCGCGGGCGCGACCTCGCCAAGCGGCTCCAGCAAGAGGGGCGTCTGACCGAGGGGGCGGCCGCCGAGGTGATGGCCCAGTGCCTCTCGGCCCTCGCCGCCGCGCACGACGCGGGCATCGTGCACCGCGACCTCAAGCCCGAGAACATCATGCTGGTGCCGCGGCCCGACGGCGAGCCCGGCGAGGTCGTCAAGGTGGCCGATTTCGGCATCGCGAAGATCGTTCAGGGAGAGGGCGGCGAGAAGCTCACCACCACGGGGCTCGTCGCGGGCACGCCGGCGTACATGTCTCCCGAGAACGCGCAGGGCTTCACCGTCGACGCGCGGAGCGACCTCTACGCGTGCGGCATCATCCTCTACGAGCTCGTGACGGGGCGCCTGCCCTTGCTCGCCGACAGCGCCCTCGCGGTGGTGGTGAAGCACATCACCGAGATGCCGCCGCCGCCCTCGCGGTGGGCGCCCGAGATCACGCCCGCCTTCGACGCCGTGATCATGCGGTGCCTCCAGAAAGACCCGAGCGCGCGCTTTCAAGACGCACGGAGCCTCAGGGCCGCGTTGAAAGAGGCCGTCGGCGAGGCCGCCGCGGTGCCGAGGGCCTCGGTGATGCCTTCGCTGGGGCTGCCGCCGCGCCCGGTGCACGAGACGCCTCAGGGCCCGAGCGCGCCCGCGATGTCGGTCGCGCCGGCTGCGACCCAAGCCGTGGCCGTGTTGGCCGCGCCGCCGCCCGCCGCCGTCGTGACTCCCGCGCGCGCCAAAGGCGAGCGACCGCTGGCCATCACCGCCGCGCTGGTCGGGGCAGGGGCCCTGGCCTCGCTCGTCGCCGTGGTGGCCTTCAAGTCTCGCGCGACCCCCGACCCGACGCAGACCCCTCAGGCGGCCCCGCGTGTGACGCCCGCGGTTGCGGCTGCGCGCCCCGAGATGGCCCCGTCTGTGCCCGCGGCGCCGACGGTGGTGCCTCCGGCCGTCGCGCAGCCTGAAGCGCCTCAGACGGCCCCGCAGGAGCCCACGGCGGCCCCGCAGAGCGCCCGTTCGCGGCGTCGCAGCGCCTCGGCGATGATCGCGGAGGTGGCGCCTGCACCTACGCGCGCTCCCGTGCCCGCACCTGCACCTACACCCGCGCCTACACCCACGCCTGCACCCACGCCCGCCGCGGCGGTGACGCCCCCGAGCCCGCCGCCGACGCCTCCCGCGCCGACGGTGGCGCCGCTGCGGAGCGTCGCCTGGTCGCTCGGGGCGATTTCGGTGAGCGGCGGGCTCTCGCGCAGCAGCTTTGTGGGCTCGGCGGGTTCGGCGGGGCGCGAGCTGGCACGCTGCGTCGAGCAACGCGGTCGCGGTCGCGTCGACTTTCTGACGCCGATGAGCGCCGCCGTGGTGGTGACGGTGCGCGATCAGCGGCTCGATGGGGCGAGGGTCTCGGGGCTCCCGGGCTTCGCTGCGGGGTGCGACAGCGCGGTGCGGGCCGCGTTCGACCATGACCACCCCGAGAGCGACACGAGCGAGTACGAGGTGCGATTCTCGGTGGTCTTGACGCCTGAGCGGTAGTGCGCGAACGGGGGTGATGCGCGTAGAGTGCCGGGCATGAGGCGCTCTCTTCTCGCGTTGGCCCTGGTGGCGGCCACGCTGCCGATGCGTTCGGCGTATGCCATCTGGCCGCCGGCTCCGAACGCGACCCCTGAAGAGCTGTCGCGGGTTGAGAACATGCCGAATGACCCTGACTATGCGCCGACCGAGGGGCGTCGGGGGCAGTGGTATCACTGGTCGTGGGTGCCCTCGGTGGCCCTCGCGTTGCCTGACTTCCGTCGCGAAGAGGCGGCGCTCGGGGCGGGCAACCACGTCGATCGGGCCTGGGGGCTGACCATCGGCGACCCGCGGGTGCGCATCGCGGTGCTCGACTCAGGCATCCAGTGGGACAACGACGACCTGCTCAACAAGGTCGCGCTGAACACCGCAGAGCTGCCGATGCCGATGGGCGCCAGCGGGTACGACGCCGACGGCGACGGCGTGGTGACGGTGCGCGATTACCTCAACGACCCGCGGGTGAGCTGCGGCGTGCAGGGGCAGCCGCGCGACCAGTACCGCTGCCGCGACGCCAACGGTGAGGCCAACGACCCGAACCGCAACGGGGTCTTCGACGCGGGCGATCTCATTCGCACGTTCAGCGACGACACCGACGCCGACAACAACGGGTACGTCGACGACATCGCCGGGTGGGACTTCTTCAAAGACGACAACGACCCCTACGACGACACCCGCTACGGGCACGGCACCGGCGAGGCCCGCGACTCGACCGCCGAGGCCAACAACGGCCGCGGGATGGCCGGCAACTGCCCGCGCTGCCAGTTCATCCCGGTGCGGGTGGGCGACAGCTTCATCACCGACTCGAACGACTTCGCGCAGGGCACCGTGTACGCCGTCGACCGCGGCGCGCGGGTGGTGCAAGAGGCCCTCGGCACCCTCAACATGAGCAGCTTCGCCCAGGCCGCCATCGACTACGCCTACCGCCATGACGTGGTGGTGATGGGCTCGGCGGCCGACGAGAATTCGCGGCACCACAACATGCCGGGCACCGCCAACCACACGGTGTACACCCACGCCATTCGCTACAACGGCGAGTCGCCCCAACGGAGCACCACCTACCTCGCGTTCAACAACTGCACGAACTACGGCGGGCAGCTCGTGCTCTCGGTGGCCGCGCTCAACTGCTCGTCGGCGGCGGTGGGCTACGCCGCGGGCATGGCCGGGCTGATCTACTCCGAAGCGCTCAGCACCGGCCTCGAACCGGGGCTCTCGGCCGAGGAGGTGAAGCAGCTCCTTACGATGACCACCGACGATGTGAATGTGCCTGAGAGCGTGCCGGGCGCGAGCAACTACAACGAGAGCTTCTACCCGTCGCTGCCCGGGTGGGATCAGCGCTTCGGGTACGGGCGCACCAACGCGCGACGGATGGTCGAGTGGGTGCGCGATCGGCGCATCCCGCCTGAGGTCGACATCGTGTCGCCGCGGTGGTTTACGGTGTTGAACCCGACCCGCGCCGCCGAGCAGGTGCTTCGCATCGAGGGGCGCATCGCGGCCCGACGGGCGCCGCGGTTCGATTACACCGTCGCGTGGGCGCCGGGCATCGAGCCCGCCGAAAGCGCCTGGCAGACCGTGCGGAGCGAGCGCAACGTCACCGCGCCGGTGAGCGATCGGCTCGGCGAGATCGACCTCCGCAATGTCACCATTCAGAACCCCGGCGAGCGAGAGAATCAGTACACGCTGACGGTGCGCATCCGGGCCACGGCGCACTACGACGGGGCGGTGGGCGACGTGCCGGGCGAGGTGCGGCGGGTGTTCTATGTGCACCGCGATGAGACGGTCTTGCCGGGCTTTCCGATCGACACGGGGGGCTCGGGTGAGGGCTCCGCGCACCTGGCAGACCTCAACGGCGACGGCCGCCGCGAGATCGTGTATCCGACCTCAGACGGGGTGATTCACGCGTTTCAGGGCGACGGCCGCGAGCTCGCCGGGTGGCCGGTTCGCACGAACCTCATGCGCGGGTTCGACCCCATGTTGCAGCCCAATTACCGCAGCGCGCGGGCCTACCGCCGCGAGGGCGCGAACCCGCCGGCGATCGACCCCGACACGCTCCGCGACCCGGTGATCGCGACCCCCGCCATCGCCGACCTCGACGGCGACAGCCGCCCCGAGGTGGTGGTGGCGACCTACCACGGCACGGTGCACGTCTACCGCGCCGACGGCACGCCGTACGGGCACAACTTCCCCTTCGCGCTGCCCGACGTGCCGAGCCGCGACACCAACCCTGACCGCATCCTCGATCGGGGCATCTTCGGCGACCCGGTGCTCGTCGACCTCGACAACGATCAGCGCCTCGACATCGTGTTCGGCGCCTTTGACGGCAAGCTCTATGCGCTCGACGCCATGACCGGCGCGGTGAAAGACGGCTTCCCTGTTGTGATCCACTTTCCCGAGCCGCAGACCGAATACAACCGTATTTTCGGCAGCGTCGGGGTGGGCGAATTCGACGGCGATGGTCGCCCTGACATTGTGGTGGTGTCGAGCGAGCGCCTCGCGGGCGACGACAACACCGGCGCGGCGTACATCGTCTACGCCGACGGCAACCGCCACGCGGGCGGGCCCTTTCACCCGAACTGGCCGGTGTCGTTCACGTCGTTCAACTTCTTCCCCCTGGTGGGCGAGGGCTTGTCATCGTCGCCGGCCATCGCCGACCTCGACGGAGACGGCCGCGACGAGCTCGCGCTCACGGGTACGGCCAACCCTGCCATCGTGCTCGCGCGGGGGGTTCAGCCTCCGCACGCGGCGCGGCCTGAGCCGTCGAGCCTCGCGGCGCACCTCTTGTTGCGCACCTCGTCGCGGGGCCACCTCACCAACTCGGTGATGCGAAACTCGTCGTTTATCTCGGCCTTTTCGCTAGGCTCTTTCGGCGACCTCGACAACGACGGCACCCCCGACTACGTCGCCTCGGGGGCCGAGCTGAACCTCGCCATCAACCTCGCGGGGGGCGGCCGGGCGCGGCCCTTTGAGCACCTGACCTCGGCCTGGAGCGGCCGTGACGGGCGCGTCTTCCCAGGCTTTCCGCGGGTCATTGAAGACTACACGTTCTTTATGAACCCCGCGATCGCCGACCTCTCGGGCGACGGCTACGCCGAGACCATCGTCGGCACCGGCGGGTACTACCTCCACGCCATCGACGGCTGCGGTCGCGAGCCGCAAGGCTGGCCCAAGTTCACCGGCCAGTGGATCATCCCGAACCCCACCGTGGGCGACATCGAGGGCAACCGCCGCCTCGCGGTGGTGTCGGGTTCGCGCAGCGGCTACCTCTGGGCCTGGCGCACCGAGGCCGACGCCGAGACGGCCAGCGTTCAGTGGGCCGGGCATCGCCACGACAACCGCAACACGGGCAACTACCGAACGCCCCTCGACGTCGGGGTGCGCCGGGTGCCGAACCTCGCCCCGTTGAGCTGCCCGTTGCCCGAGACGCCCGACGCGGGCCCGGTCACCGGCGACGCGGGTGCGGCCCCCGCGGCCGAGGCGACGGGCGGATGCGGCTGCCGCGCGGGGGCGGCGACGCGCACCGACCGCGGCGCTTGGGTCATGGCCCTTGCGGCCACGGCGGGCCTCGTGCGACGTCGCCGTCGCCGTTCATGAGCGCACTGCGACACGCCCTGGCCATCGCGCGGAAAGACCTCACCATCGAGCTGAGGGTGCGCGAAATCGTGCCCACGATGACGCTCTTCGCGGCCCTCGTGGCGGTGCTCTCGTCGATGGCGCTCTACGTCGACGATGAGAGCGCCCGCAAGGCCGCGCCGGGCATCTTGTGGATCGCCATCGCCTTCTCGGGCACCCTCGGGTTGGCCCGCACCTGGGGCCGCGAGCGCGAAGAAGACGCGCTGCGGGCTGTGCTCTTGTCGCCCATCTCGTCGGGCGCCCTGTTCTTCGGCAAGGCCCTCGGCGCGCTGGTGTTCGTGCTCGTCACCGAGTGTGTGGTGGCGCCCTTGGTGGCGCTGCTCCTGCACGCGCCGCTCTTCGATCACCTCGGCGGTTTCGCGCTGGTGTGTCTGCTCGGCACGGTGGGCTTTGTGGCAGCAGGCACGCTGTTCGGAGCCCTCACGGCGAAGACCCGGGCGCGCGACCTCCTCCTCGCGGTGGTGCTCTATCCCTTGGTGTCTCCGGCCTTGCTGTGCGGGGTGGTGGCGACCCGTGATTTGTTCGCGGGCGCTTCGCTCGCCGAGGTCGCCGACTGGCTGCGTCTCTTGGCCATCTTCGACCTCATCACCCTCGGGGGCGGCGCCTTGCTCCTCGGGCCGCTCTTGAGCGACTGAGCGGGCTCTCGGCTGGCACCGCATCTGCTAGAGGGTCGCGCTGTGACGTCGCAACGCACCCACTCAGACGCCCGCGCCGCGCTCACCCACCCGCTCTGGTGGGCCTCGCTGGCGGTGCTGGCCGTGAACGACCACCTCCTCAAGGGGGCGGGCCTCGTGCCGCCCGAGATCACCGGAAAGCTATCTGATTTCGCAGGGTTGTTGATGGCCCCCGCGCTCGCTGCGGCGGTGCTCGGGGCCTCGTCGGCGCGTCGTCGGGTGTTGGCCTTTGCGCCGGTGGTGTTGGTGTTCTCGGCGATCAACCTCTGGCCCGAGGCGGCGCGCGGGGTCGAAGCGTGTCTCGCGCTCTTGGGGGTCGCGTGGCGCATCACCACCGACCCGAGCGACCTCGTGGCGCTGGCGGTGTTGCCGCTGACCTGGTGGCTCTCGACGCGGCCCGGCGGCCGCCCGACGCACGCCCGTGTGGCGCGCCTCGGGGTGGTGCTCGGGGGCCTGGCGTGTGTGGCCACGAGCCCGCCGCCGCCGGGCCCTGGGGTGTGGCAAACGACGGCCTTTGTGGTCAATCGCAGCGACCGCACGGTCGACCTGCGGCTGCGGTACGTCGACGGGGTGCTCGACTGCGCGGCGCTCGACGGGCAGCCCTCGCGGTACTTCACCCGCGCCAGCTTTGACGGGCTCCAGGTGACCTTCGCGCTCGCGCCGGGGCGCACGATTCCGCTCGAACGCGGGGCGGCGCGGGCGGCGCTTCAGGGCTTCGACGGCCCGGTCGACGGGGCCGACGGCGGCGACGTCGCGGCCGACCCGGTGGGCTGCGACGCCGTGCTCGTCTCGGCCGACGGGATGCCCGACACCCTGCTCTTCTGGCGCGAGCTGGCCTCACAGTCTGTGAGCGCGACGCCCAGCGCCGAGGCCGCGGCGGCGCTGCGCGGTGGGGTCGAAGTGCGCGCCCCTGACACCGAAGCGCTCACGCTCACGGCGCCGCGCAACGACGTGGTCACCGAGGTGCTGCCGATCGAGCCCCTGGCGCTCTCGTGTGGGGTGCCCTCGCGACGCTACCAATGGGCCGGGGCGCCCGCCGACGGCGAGGCCACCCTCACGGCTGTCACCGACCTCGACGACGGTTGTCTCGCCCTCGCCTGGCAGCGCGCGCGCGACGCCGGCACGCTCTTCTACTGTGCGCCCCGCGCGAGCCTTCCGGTCACGGTGGGCGAAGCCTTCACGGTGCAGCGCAGCGGCCCGGCCTCGGCGGCCTTTGTGGGGCCGCGCCGGGTGACGCGCTTCTTCAACGGCACCCTGAGCGAGCTCCGCAACGAGACCGACACCGCGCTGCGCCTCAACATCGTGCCGAGGGCCCTCGCGCCGTCGCAGTGTGCGGGGCGCCGCGAGCCCTGCGGGGCGTGGGTGCTGCCGACGGCGCTCGACGTGCTCGGGGCTGCGGCACCCGTGCTCCCGGGCGCCGAGGCGGCCCTCGGGGGGAGCGCCTCGCGCACGCTCTACCTCGCCCGCTTTGACCGCGTGGTGGTGGGCTCGAACCGCTGCGGCGGCGACTACCGCGCGGCTGACTACTACCTCGACTTCGTCGTCTCAGGAGACCGCTAACATGAAGCGCTTGAGCCTCGTCACGGCATGCCTCGCCACGCTCTCAGCCTGCGCCGGAGAAGACGCCGCCACCCTCGGCGCGGGGCCGCCGCAGAGCGGCACCCGGGGCGTCTTGCAGTCGGGCGCGCAAGACATCGCGGAGTTTCGGAGCCTCGTCGCCGGGGGGCAGGTGCCGGCTCCAGAAGTCATCGACGCGACAGGGTTTTTTGCTGAGCATGCGCTCGACCTGCCGCCCGCCCGGTGCGGGCACGCGGTCTGCGCCAACCCGCTCCTCGCGGTGGCCCCGCGCTTCGACAACACCAACTGGACGATGGCCTTCGTCTCGCTCTCGACGGCGGTCGACCCGACGACGCGGCCGCGCGCCGACACGCACCTCGTCGTGGTGCTCGAGCAGCGCGCCGCGACCGCGGTGCAAGCCCGCGAGGTGGGCGACACCCTCGCCGCCGCGCTCTCGGGGCTGCGCGAGCGCGACCGCGTGAGCCTCATCGCGATGGCCGAGCACGCCCAGGTGGTGGCCGAGGCCGTGAGGCCCCAAGACGCCGCTGCGCTGGTGCCGCGGGGGCTCGGCGCGACGCCCGCGGTGGGCCTCTACGAGGGCCTCGCGACGGCCTCGGCGCTGATCGCCGACACGCGCGATTTTGTGGGGCAGACCCGGGTGTTGCTCATCACCTCGGGGCAAGCCACGGCGGGCATCACTGCGCCCGCGCAGATCGTCGCGACGGGCGAGGCCCTGGTGCGCCGCGGGGTGGCCTTCTCGGTGGTGGGGGTGGGGCGCGACTACCTCAACGCGCTCCCGCGGGCCCTCGGTGAGATGGGCGCGGGCACCTACGCGTATGCGCAGAACATCGCAGATTTGCGAGACATTTTGACCGCCGAGTTTGAGACCTCGCTGGCCCCCTTGGCCACCGGATACCGCCTCGAAGTGCGCCCCGCGCCGGGGTACACCGTCGGGCGCATTTACGGCGCGCGTCGCGCGAAGGTCGAAGGGGGCGCCGCGGTGCTTGAAGTGCCCGCCCTCTTTGTGGGCTCGCGCATGGGCTCGCGCGACGTCGCGGGGGGGCGTCGCGGCGGCGGCGGGGGGCTCTTCGTCGAGCTCGTGGCCGACCCGGCGATGGGGCGCGCGCGCGGTCGCAACGCGCCGGCGTTCACCGTGCTGAGCAGCTACCTTGAGAGCGACACGGGCGAGCGCGTGCGCGACACGGGCGAGGTGCTCAACCCCCTCGCGGCGGGCGAGGTGCCCGAGACCATGTGGCCCGTGTTCAGCGACATGAGCCGCGCCAAGGTGTTCGTGATGTTGAACATGTACCTCGCGCTGCGCGGGGTGACGCAGTTCTACGAGGTGGGCGATTGCGCGCGGGCGACGGGCCTCGTGAACATGATGACCCGCGCGAACGATACGTGGTTGCGGCGCTTCCCTGACCCTGATCTGCAGGGCGACGATGTGCTGTTGCAGCGCCTCGGCGACAACGTGAGCCAGCGCTGCCGGGCCGTACGACCCGTCGAGCCGCTCACCTTCTCGGGCGGTTGCTTCGGCATCTGAGCGCCCCCGTCGCGTGACGGGGGGCCCAGAGGGGCTCAGTCGTCGAACATCCAGCCGGGCAGGAGCGCCGACGGCGTGCCCGCGGCGACGACCCAAAGCTGGTGGGCGGCGCGGGTGGCGCCGATGTGCAAGAGGTGCCGCGACTCGTTGTCGACGGGGTACTGATGCGAGGTCACGTCCATCAAGATCACGTAGTCGAACTCTAGGCCCTTGACCTGACGGATGTCGGTCACCTCGACGCCGGGCTTGAAGTTGAAGTCTTGATCGCGCACCCGTGAGAGGCGCGGCACTTCGGCCTTCACGAGGCCCTGGTAGTACAAGTCTGCGCGCTCGGGGTCGCGGGTGATCACCGCCACGTTGGCGCGGGGCTCGTCGATGGCCAGCATGCGCAAGCTCTCGCCCAGAAAGGCCACCGCGGCGCCCGCGTCGCCGAACTGGTGAAACTCGACCGGGGCGCCCTGACGGGTCGCGAGCGGAGGCTCAGGGTCGGCCAAGGGCCCGAGGATGGCGCGGGCGAAGGCCAGCACCTCCATGGTCGAGCGGTAGCCGATCTTGAGGGGTTCGACGTTGACGCTCGCGAGCCCGAGGTCTTCGAGCACCGAGGCCCAATCGCGGAAGCCGTTGTCCATCAAGAGCTTCTGCGCGGTGTCACCAGCGAGGGTGACTGAGCGCTCGTCGCCCGTCGCGCCGAGCAGCACCGCGAGCTCGACCGGCGAGAGATCTTGGGCCTCGTCGACGAAGAGGTGCTCGTACGCCAAGGGCTGCTTGCCCTGACCGCGGAGGGGCCCGCGCTTGCGCTGATAGAGCCGCAGAAGGAGCGCGTCGTCTTCGAAATCGACCGCCGAGGCGGCCTCTTCTTCGCGCACCCCGTCGGCGCCCATGAAGGGGTCGTGCTCGCGCCCGCCGCCCTCGTCGTCGTCGTCGAAGCGGCCCTGGGCGCGGTCTTCGCGCACGGCGTCGCGGCCCGCGTCTGCGACGATCTCTTCGCTCTCGAGGTCTTCGTCGCCGATGCGTCGCGCGGCGCGCTCTTCGAGGCGCTCGTTGCGCCTGGCCTTTCGCTCGCTGCGGCGCGCTTCTCGGTCGGCCTTGTTCTCGCCGCCGCCGCCGCCCTCGTCTTCTTCTTCGCTGGTGTCGGCGACGACCCAACGGGTGACGTGCTCGGTGTTCCACCGAACGGCGGCGTCGATCTCGGCGCGCGAGAACGCGCCCTTGGCGCTCAGCTCGATCTCGCGCCAGAGGGCGGCCCCGTCGGTGATGAGCTCGGCCCAGTCCCACACGACGTCTTTGGCGCGGCGCTGGAGCCGGTCGAGGGTGCGCTGAAGCTCAAGCCGACCGCGCTGCGGCAGGGCGTCGAGCTTGAGCCCCGGCAGCTCTCGCTCGCCGCGGATCCACTGTGAGAGCCCGGTGATGCGCCGGGTGAGGGCCTGGCCTTCGAGGGCCCGCCAGGCCTTGCCGATCACCGCGTCGCTGTCGCTCCGTGCGGCCACGAGGTCGAGCTCTTTGAAGGTCTCGGCCTCGGCCGCCGCGACCCTCTTGTCGATCAACCGAAGGAGCGCGGGGTGCTTCTTGAGCCGGGTCACCAGGGCCGGAGTGTCTTCGTGGTAGGCCGAGGGCACCTTCGAGAGGTGACGCTTGCGTTGGTTGCTCACCCAGTCGCCGTAGGTGACCACGGGCACGCCCTCGACGCCGAGGCTCGGCAGCACCCGCACGATGTAGTTGGCCAGGGCCTTGTTGAAGACCACCACCATCATGCGGTCGGGCGAGAAGCGCTTGGGGTTGTTGAAGGCCAGATAAGCCATACGGTGCAAGCCGATGGTGGTCTTGCCCGAGCCCGCGCCGCCCTGAATCACCACGAGGCCCGAGCTCGGCTTGGTGATCAGCTCAAACTGCCGCGGGTCGATCAGCGCCGGGATCTCAGGGAGGTGCTTGTCTTCTTTGCTGTCAACGCCCACCCCGAGGCGCCCCTTGGCCTTGCGCGCGTCGCGCCGCTCGTCGTCAGTGGGCGGACGCACCGCCGAGAGCTGCCCGCCCTGGAGCTTGCTCGACGTCACCACCCCCCGCTGCCACCCCTCGCGGGTGCGAAAGAACGTGCCCTCGGAGCCCACCACCCGGCGCAAGATCGTGTCGCGGATCACCACCGCGCGGCGCACCACCACCTGGCCCTCAAGGGTGCGGCCGCCGAAGTCTTCTTCGTACTCGTCGCCCTCGGCGTACCGGTAATAAATCCGCGAGACCGGGGCGTCGCGCCAGTCGACGATCCGGAGGGCGTTGTCGGTGTCAATGTACGTACTATTGCCGATGAGGACGTCGCGGGTGCGGTCGCCCTCTTTCAGCTTCATGTGACCGAAATAAGGGTTACCGAGGTCGACCTTGCCCGTCGGCACCTCGGCGCGGCGGTCGGCGACGTTGCGGAGCCGCTCCATCTCGGCCATGAGCGCGGGCACGTCTTCCATCCGGGCTTCGCCGATGGCGTCGCGCAGCTCGACGAGCTCTTGATCGTAGTTGCGCCGTACGGTCTCGCGCACCGCCTTGAGCGTGGTGACCACCCGTTGCAGGGTCTTCTTCTCTTCGCCGACGACCTTGCGCAATTCGCTGTCATCGGCGGGCATCGACTCAGGATCAAGCTTCTGGGTGTCGCTCATACGGGGGCGGGGTTCATACCACCCTCGCGGGCTCTGTCTACCGCCTCTGAACGCCCCGCCCGAGCTTTCTCAAAACCCCCGCGAAGCGCGCACGAAGTGACTTCACCCGGGGTGCGCAGGGTGGGGTGTGCTAGAGGGCCTTCACGACCTGCACCGTGGGCTCTGGGATCACCGTCGAAGTGTCAGCCTTCTTGTTGGCGGTGGCCCCGGTGGCGGCGCTGCTCGCTGCGTTTCGTCGCGCCGACAAGGCTCGCCCCGAGCCCCTCACCGAGGTGGCCCGCACCATGGCCGCGGGCATCGCGGTGACCGTGCCGGTCTTCGCCACCGAGCTGGCGCTCAAGCATTGGCTCGGCGACGCGGCGCTGGTGGCCGGCCGCTTCCTCGACGCGTACCTCGTGGCGGCCCTGGTCGAAGAGGGCGCGAAGCTCATCGTCGTGATGACCGTGGCCTTCCCGCGGAGGGCCTTCGACGAGTTCACCGACGGCGTGCTCTACACCGGCGCCGCCAGCCTCGGGTTCGGCCTGCTCGAGAACCTCCTCTACGTCTCAGGCTGGTTCGCCGTGTGGTTCTGCTCGCTGCCCACGGTGCGCCTCCTCTGCGGCCCGAGCGCCATGGGCCCCACCGAGACCCACCACATCGTGCTCGGCTTCGTGCGCGCGCTCACCGCCGTGCCCATGCACGCCGTCTCGGGCGGCCTCATGGGCTACTTCATCGGCCGCGCCCGCTATCCCGACGTGCGCCCCACCGTCGACGCCAGCGAAGACGTGGTCGACCTCGTGCCCGCGGTGATCCCCCGAAAGGCCGCGTGGTGCCTCCTCGGCCTCGCCGTGGCCGTGGCCGTGCACGGCACCTACGACTGGGTCGTCTACGCCTTCGGCGGGCGAAGGCTCATCTTCGTCGCGCTGCCGCTCATCCTCGGGGGCGCGAGCTGGGCCCTCGCGCGGCTCGTACGCCACAGCCTCAGCCTCGATGAGGCCCTCCACGAGCCCGGGCGGCGCAGCTCGCTCGTCATCGTGCGGCAAAGGTGAGAATCGCTCTCACTACGCGAAAAGCCTGCGTATTTCGTGTGCAGCGGTTGCGCGAGAGACTTTCATCAGAGCGCGAACGCGGGTATCGTGCCTCACGTTGATGGTCGTTGAGACCGACGCTGCGGGGTCTCGGTGGAGAAGCCGTGTGCAGGGCAGCGTACGGTGCCTCCGAGGCCCGTCGTCTGGTCGGCCTCTGGGCAGGGTCGGGGCATCATCCCAACGGCTCTGTGCCGACGTCTGAAGGTATTTCAGGGATGTTTCTAGAAGGAGCGCGCACGCATGTCTGATGAGAACAACAAGAAGGCCACACTGACCGAAGAAGAGATTTCGACCGAGCCGAGCGGCATGCGTCGTGGCATGATCGCCGCCTTGGGCGCGACGGTGCTCGGCGCGGCTTCGAAGGTGCTCGGCGGCTGCATCGTGGCCAACCCGCAGCCCGGCGGCACCGTGGTGACGGCGCAGCCTGCGACCACGACCACCGTGGTGGCGGCGCAGCCCATGCAGCAGGGCGGCGTGACCGACGGCGACGCGGGGCAGTGGGCCGACCCGGCGGGCGGCGGTCGCGGTCGCCCCCGCGGCATGATCACGGGCCTCACCGACAGCGACTCGGGCCAGTGGTCAGACCCGGCGAACCAGGGCCGCGGTCACTACGGCCGTGGCGGCGCGACGGGCCTCACCGACAGCGACTCGGGCAGCTACGCCGACCCGGCGGGCAACGGTCGCGGCACCTCGCGCCTCGGGTACACGGGCCTCACCGACAGCGACGGCGGCCAGTGGGCAGACCAGGCGGGCCACGGCCGCGGTCGCCGCTACTGAGCGCGTCAGGCAGAGACGCTCACAGTCTTTGCTGAGACGGCGCTGCCTTTGCAACGTACAACGCCCTCTCTGGTGTGGCGCGCTGAGCCCGAAGCGTTTCGGCGGCGCAAAGCCCCAGAGGGGGCGCTTGTTTTTCACTCCTCTACGAGCACGCGATGGTCACTGCACACAGCCTGGCGACAATTCTAGACCCCCTCGGCACTGAGACCTTTTTCAAAGAATACTGGGAGAAAAAGCCGCTGGTCTTGCACCGCGGCCGCCCCAGCGCCTTCGCCGACCTGCTCTCGGTGCACGAGCTCGGGCACCTCTTGGCAGACCGCGACATGCACAACCCTGCGGTCTCGCTGGTCGATCACACCCGAAAGCTCCACGCCGAAGATTACACCCACCCGAGCGGCCTCATCGACACGGTGAAGCTGCATCGGTACTTCGCCGACGGGGCGACGCTGATCATGCAGTCGCTCGAGACCGAGACGCCGCGGCTGCACCGCCTCGTGCGGGCCCTCGAAGCCGAGACCTCGACGCGCTTTCAGGCGAACATCTATTGCACCCCGGGCGGGGCTCAGGGCTTCAACACCCACTACGACTCGCACGACGTGATCGTGCTCCAGGTCGAGGGCCGCAAATCGTGGCGGCTCTACGACACGCCCATCGCGCTGCCGTACCGTCGGCAAGAGTTTCACCCGAAAGACTTCACCGCGGGTGAGGTGAGCGCCGAGTTCGTGCTCGAAGCGGGCGACGTTCTCTACATCCCCCGCGGGCTCATGCACGACGCGCGCAGCCTCGAAGACACGTCGCTGCACATCACCCTCGGCCTCATGCACACCTCATGGACCGACCTCGTCGCCGAGGCCCTCTCGCAGCTCGGCCTGCGCGACGTCGACTTTCGCCGGGCCCTGCCCATCGGCTTCGCCCGCGCCGACTTCGACCGCGCCGAGGCCCGGGCATACTTCAAGCACCTCGCCACCAAGCTCGCGGCGCTCGGCGACGCCGACGCGGCGCTCGATTTCTTCGCCGAAGACTTCGTCGGCACGCGGCACGCGCGGCTCGCGGGGCAGTTCGAGCAGCTCGCCCGGGTGGCCTCGCTCGACCTCGGCGCGACCCTCACCCGGCGCCCCGAGGTCGTGCACCGCGCCTACCTCGACGGCGAACACGCCGTGCTCGAAGTGTACGGCCAGGTCGTGCGGCTCCCCGCGGTGGCTTGGGCCTCGCTCCTGTGGATGCTCGCTCAGCCCGGCCCCTTCGCCCTCGCGGCGGTCGAGGGCAGCCTCGATGACGCGGGCAAGCTCGTGCTCGCCCGCAAGCTCATCAAAGAGGGCGTCTTCACCGCGTCGCTGTGATCAGCCCTTGCGCTTGTTCAAGAGGGCCTGCGCCGCCGTGCGGAGGCCCGCAGGCACGTTCTTGCTCTCTTTGATCTTCTTCACATCTTGAGGCATGAGATGTTGCAGGATCTTCAGCGATTCTGCGACCGGCGTCTTGGGGTTGAAGACGAGGTTTCGCTTCACATCGTACATGCGAAACCATTCTCGCCGCATCGCGATGCGCCGCAAGATCTCTTCGCCCACCTGGCGGCTGGCGGCGTACTTGATCACCTCGTCTTCGGTGATCTTGGGCGAGTCGAGCACGGCGGCGCAGACGAGGCGGTTCGACGAGCGAACCAGGATGGCCCGTTGGGTGCCGTTGCCGAGCATCGCAGTACGGATGCGCTCGGTGACGGTCATCTCGTCGAGGCGCTTGGCGGCCCGCTCGGCGCGCTGGTTGAGGGTCATCTGGCCCTCGTCGTCTTCGAGGATGTCGTCGGCGGTGCCGTCGGCGCTCTCGGAGAGGGCGGCGGCGAAGTCGTCGTCGCCGGGCAGGGGCTCGTCGGTGGGCTCGGCCATCACGAGCTGCTCGCTCAGGGCCGAGACGATGGCTTCAAACTGCGGCAGATCGACGCGCACGTTGTTGCGCGCGGCGAGCTCCATGAGCCTGTCGGTGGTGCTCATCCGACAGTGTTCGTTGAGGTAGAGCGACTTGATGATTTCGGGGTGTTCGAGGAGCCTGGCCTCGTTGGTGGCGATGCGCTCGCAGAGCCGCTCGCTGGCCGTCCGGGCGATGCCCGCGAGGGTCTCGCCGGCCACGTTGGGGTGCTGAACGACCCGTTCGAGAAGGGCCTCCTGGCCGCGGTTGTAGGTCGCGAGCGCGTCGAGCACCGCCGCGTGAAGCTCGCCCGAAAAGGCAGCCTGGACGATCGGCTCGGCGAGCTTGCCGAGGGTCGCCCGCGCGCTCTCTCTCAGCTTCTCATCGGCGTCGTACGAGAGCCCGTAGAGCGCCGCGACGAGCACCGCCGGGGGGATGGGCGCCACGCCGCGCGCGGCCATCATCTTCAGCGGCGGAGCCCCCCCAAGAACCTTGCGCGCCGCCTCGGGGAGTTGTTGAAAATCAATCGGGTGCTGCATGACCGTATCGGCCTCGTGCGAGAGTGAAAACCGCAACAAGTCTAACCGTTTGCCGCCACCAGGGGGAAGTGTGAGCGTCGCCCTCCTTCGCGCCTCGCTTTGGGCCCTGTGGCTGCTCTTGGCCCTCGAAGCGGGGGCCGCGCTCCTGGGGGTGCGGGTGACGACCCCTGCCGCGCCCGTGCCCGACCGCGAGCCCGTCTTGGCCGAGGTGCTCAGCGCCGTGGTGGTGGGCGATCGCGTCGCGTACCGGGCCTTTACGCCGACGCGTCGCGCGACCCTCGAGGCCTGGCTCCGATGGCACGGCGTGTCGCGGGTGGCGCCCTCGCGTGCGGCGGCCGAGGCCCGCGCGCTCAACGCCTACAACGCGTGGGTGCTCTTCACCGCGCTCGACGGGCCCCCGGCGGCGTCGATCCGAGAGCGCCGCGGCGCGGTCGAACCACGACCCGGTTTCGGCGCCTTCTGGGGGCGTTGGTTTCGCTACGACGGGCGCCTCACGAACCTCTACCGGCTCGAACACGAGACCCTCCGGCGGGGCTTCGGCGACGCGCGCATCCACGCGGCGATCAACTGCGCGTCGCGGGGGTGCCCGTCGCTCTCGGCCGAGCCCTTCGAGGCCGCGCGCCTTGAGGCGCAGCTCGACGCCGCCGCGCGCCGCTTTGTGAACGACCCGCGTCACGTCACGGTCGATCGCGTCGCGCGGCGGGTTACGCTCTCGCAGCTCTTTCAGTGGTACGAGGGTGATTTCCTCGCCGAGGCGCCTTCGGTCTTGCGGTGGTGCATGCGCTACGCCGAGGCCCCGCTCGCGGCCGCCCTCGCCCGCGCCGAGGCCGAGGGCTACGCCCGCGAAATGAGGCCCTACGACTGGCGACTGAACGGGCTCAACTGACCTGGTGGATGCGCACGGTGTTGGTGCGGCCGCGCACCGCGATGGGCGCGCCGAACACCACGACGATGCGGTCGCCGGGCGACACCATGCCGCTCGCCTGGAGGTGCGCTTGCACCGCCTCGACCATCTCGTCGGTGTCGCGCAGCGGCGACATGACCCGCGGGGTCACGCCCCAGTAGAGGCCCGAACGCCGACGGATGCCCTCGCTCGGAGAGAAGGCCACCACAGGCACCGTGGGGCGCTCTTTGGAGATGAGCCGCGCCGTGTCGCCGCTTTGGGTGAAGACCGCGATCAGCCGCGCGCCCACGTCGCGGGCCGCGCTCACCGCCATGCGCGCCACCGCCTCGGGGAAGGGGGCCGGCTGCGTGCGCGTGGCCGAGGCCTTGGGCTGCCAATAGGGCGAGCTCTCGGCCGCAGAGACGATGCGGGCCATCATGCGGACGGCCAGCGCGGGGTGCGCCCCGGACGCGGTCTCGCCCGAGAGCATCGTGGCGTCGGCGCCGTCGAAAATGGCCGTGGCGACGTCGCTGGCCTCGGCCCGGGTGGGGCGAGAGCTTGTGACCATCGAGTGGAGCATCTCGGTCGCCACGATCGCGGGCCGCCGATGCTCGGCCGCAGAGGCCAACACCGTGCGCTGAAGCACCGGCACCTGCTCCGGCGGAAACTCAACCCCGAGGTCGCCGCGGGCCACCATCACCGCGTCGCTGGCCTCGACGATCGCGTCGAGCCGCTCGATCGCCTGAGGGGTCTCGATCTTCGAACAAATCGGCAGCCCGCGCCCCCACGCCTCGCAGATCTCGCGCACGAGCTTCACGTCGTCGGGGCTGCGGACGAAGCTCACCGCGACGTAGTCGATGCCCGCCGAGAGGCCGAAGAGGAGGTCTTTCTTGTCTTTCTCGGTGAGGGTCTCAAGCTGGAGGTTGCCCGACGGCAGGTGCACGCCCACGTTGTTGCGGAGGTGACCGCCCTCCTCGACCATCACCTTGACGAGGCGGCCCTCGATCTCGGTGACGCGGAGCCTGATGCGCCCGTCGTCCATATGAATGGCGTCGCCGATGCGCATGTCTTCGGCGAGGGTGTTGTACCGAATGGGCACGATGTCACCCTCGGCGACCTCGCCCGCGATGAGCGTGAGGCGCTCGCCGGGCACGAGGTCTCTCGCCGGGAAGCCCAACTTCCCCGCGCGAATCTTCGGGCCGCAGAGGTCGCCCAAGATGGCCACGGGCTTCTGCCTCCGCGTGCTCGCCTCGCGGATCGCCGCGATCGCGCGGGCATGATCTTCGTGCGTGCCGTGCGAAAAATTGAGGCGGGCGACGTCCATCCCGGCGGCGATGAGGGCGTCGATCCCCTCGGGCGAGTTCGATGCGGGGCCTACGGTGCAGACGATCTTGGCGCGACGAGAAATCATGAGTGACCTTGACCGTACGCTCTCGCTCGGGGGCGGTTCAAGCGAACGATGTGACACACCGCACCCACGACGCGCGAGAAGGGCCTATACTGCGCCCGACGGTGGGTCGTTGCGCGGCGCGGTGTGACGCGCCTTGCGATCGCCCGCGGAGGCGCTCTGTCTGTGAACTACGATCGCGCAAACCGTATGGGTCGAGGGCTCCTTGGCCCTTGGGTGGCACTCCTGACCATGGCCTTTGTCGCCGGATGCGGCGGCGAGACCGACGCGCCCTTCGTCGATGCAGGCGGCATCGACAGCGGGTTTGACGTTCCTGACATTCCGCGGGTGATTTTTGACACGGGGGGGCCCGACGTGCGCGGCCGGGTGTGCACCCGGAGCAGCCAGTGTGACGACGGCGTGATGTGCACCCAAGACATCTGCGCCGCCGACGGGCGCTGCATCAACGTGCCCTCGCCCATGGCCTGCGACGACAACATCTACTGCAACGGTCTCGAGCTCTGCGACGTGCGCCGCGGCTGCGTGGCCGGCACCCCGGTCGCGTGCAACGACAACTACACCTGCACCATCGACCGCTGCGACGAAGAGACCAAGACCTGCGTGCACACCCCGCGCGACTTCGACCGCGACGGCGACCCCGACATTCGCTGTTTCGGCCCCGCCTGCGGCGACGCGGGGGTGGCCGAGCCCGACAGCGGCGTCGAGACGGCGTGCTGGCGCGGCGGCGATTGCGACGACAGCAACCCCAGGGTCAACGCGCGGCTGCCCGAGATCTGCGGCGACAACATCGACAACAACTGCAACGGCCTCATCGACGCGATGGAGCCCGGCGGCTGTCAACGCCCCATGGGCGACACCTGCGAGGCGCCCCTCGACATCTCTCGCGGGGGCCGCTTCACCGTGCCCCTCACCGGGGCGGCGGGTGATTTCCCGATCCAGTGCGCGGGGGGCGCGATGTTGCAGCGCGACGTCGTGACGCGCCTTCGACTGACCGAGCCGCGCGACCTCGCCATCACTGCGGCGTCGACGGGCCCTGCGATCTATCTTCAGATCCAAGACTCTTGCGGGGCCGTGATGGGCAACGCCGTGCGCGGGTGCGTGCTGGGCTTCCCGACGGTGTATCGGGCCAGGGCGCTGCCCGCGGGTGAGTACTTCATCGTGCTCGCCGCGAGCGGGTCGAGCAGCCAGAGCGCTGAGGTCGACCTCACCGTCGAGCTCAACGCCGCGACGCAGCCGCCGACCAACCAGACCTGCGCGTCACCGACGGTGATCCCGCCGAGCGGCGGCACCTTCATGGGCGACCTCGTCGGCGTCTCTGACGACGTCATCACCCGCTGCGGCGGCACCAACCCCGACCTCGTCTACGCGATCACCCTCACCGAGCCCCGCGACCTCTCGGCGCGGGTCGTCGGCAACCGCAACGAGTACCTTCAGGTCTCGCTCCTCAACCAGTGCGCGCGGAGCCCCACCACCCTGCGCTGCGCCAACGGCTCGCCCTCGCAATTTCTCGCACGGAGCCTGCAAGCGGGCACCTACTACATCGCCGTCGAGGGCCCTCGTACGGCGTCGAACTTCACCCTCGAGGTCACCACCGGCGCGCCCACCCAACCGCCGCCCGGCGACACCTGCGCGAGCCCGCTGGAGCTCATCGCGGGCACCCCGAGCATGGGCACCTTCGCCAACTTCGAAGACGACCTCACGCTCTCGTGCGCGGGCTCAAACTCGCGCGATGTTGTGTATCGCTTCACGCTCACCGAGACCCGCGACATCAACCTCACGCTGCGCGGCGCGAGCAACGCGTACTACTACATGGCGCTCCAGCGCAGCTGCGGTCAGACCATGAACGAGGTCTGTCGCAGCGCCTCGGCCCCCACGCTGAGCGCCCGAGGCCTCGACCCGGGCACCTACTTCGTGGTGGTGAAGGTGCTGCAAGGCACCGACTACACGCTGACCCTCGACACCCGCGCGCCGCTCCCGGCGATGGCCGTGATGGGCAACGACACCTGCGACCAGGCGGCGGCGATCCCCGCTGGGGGGGGCGTATTTACGGGCTCGACGGCGACCCTGCGGCGCGACTACCAGGCGCCCTGTCAGACCGCGATGACCAGCGAAGACGCCGTGTTTCGCTTCACCGTGACGAGCCGCGCGCGGGTGAACTTTTCGACCGAGGGTTCGAGCTTCGACACGGTCTTGTGGGTCACCAGCGCCGACGCCTGCCCCGGGCGCGCCGTGCCGGGTGCGTGCAACGACGACGGCCCAGGGCTCGGCACCGCGTCGAGCCTCAACACCGTGCTCGAACCGGGCAGCTACTACGTCTTCATCGGCGGGTTCAGCGCGGCTGCGCGCGGCAATTACACCCTCACCGTGCTCCCCTCGGCGCTCTGAGCTGTGGCGCCCCGCATCGACGGCGTGATCGCATCGTCTGAGCTCTCGCCGCTCGCGCGGATGTTGCGGCCCATGGGGGCCTTGCTCACGCGGTACTTTGACGCCGAAGTCGCGGGCCTCGAGCGCGCCCCCGCGGGCGCCGCGCTCCTGGTGGGCAACCACAACGCAGGCACCGCCACCCCCGACAGCTTCGTCTTCGGGCACGCCTGGCTCGCGCGCTTCGGCGAGGCCGCCGTGCCCGTCTCGCTGGGGCACGACCTGTTGTTTCGTGTGCCCCTCGGAGCCCGCCTCGCGTCGCAGCTGTCGATCGTCCCGGCGAAGCACGGGTACGCCGAGGAGGCCCTCTCGCGCGGGCGAAAGGTGCTCGTCTATCCGGGCGGGCAGCACGAAGCGCTGCGGCCGAGTCGTGACCGCGACCGCATCGATTTCGGCGGCCATCGGGGCTACGTCCGTCTCGCGCTGCGGTGCGGCGTGCCCATCGTCCCCGTGGTGGCCGCGGGGGCTCACGACGGGTGGTACGTGGTCTCTCGGGGCGACGCGATCGGGCGTCGGTGGCCGCTGCGTCGGTGGCTCCGTCTCGAGACGGCGCCGCTCGCGTTTGGGCTCCCGACGGGGGTGGTCTTTCCGTATTGGCCGCACCTGCCGCTGCCGCGAAAGATGCTGATCGAGCTCCTCGACCCTATCACCTTGGCGGGCGACCCTCGCGACCCTGAGGCCGTGGCCGCGGGCGACCTGCGCGTGCGCGAGGCCATGCAGCGCGCCCTCGACCGGCTGGTCGGCAGGCTGCCGCGGAGCCAGCGATAGCCCAGGGCAAGCTCGCGAATCTAAACGAAATTCGGGCGGCGGTCAGAGCCCGAGCCAGGGCACCGGGTCGATGGTCTGGCTCCCGCGGCGGACTTCGAAATAGAGCATCCCGCCGCGGCCCTCGTCGCCGACGGTGCCGAGCGCCTCGCCCTGCGCGAGCTCTTGCCCGACGCCCACGTCGATGCGCCCGAGGTTGGCGCTCACGGTGTAGTAATGGTCACCGTGGTCGACGATGACGATCTGGCCGTACGCGCCGTACCGATCGGCGAAGGCCACACGGCCCGCGAAGCTGGCCCTCACCGCCGTGCCTACGGGTGACGACACCTCGACGCCGGGGCCCTCGGCGCCCTCGCGCCACGCGCGCCGAACCTCGGCCCGCCCCGCGATCGGGAAGAGCAAGCGCCCCGCGCTCGCCGCGAACGAATCGCCCGCCGCGCCCGGCGCGCCGCCGTACACCGTGACGCTCGGGCCGTCGGCCACCGGGGCCGCGTTGGGGTCGCCGCCCGCGCTGGCGAGCTGCTCGGCGTTGACCCGCGCCCGGTGCGCCTGCGCGGCCTCGACGAGCCCCTCAAGGCGACGACGTTCGAGGCTCAAGGTCTCGCCGCGGCGACCCGTCTCGCCGAGGGCCTTGAGCGTGTTCTCAAGCACGCGACGCATTCTCTGCGCGCGGGCCGCATGCTCGAGAAGCTCTTGCGGGCCGCCGCGGGCGGCGAGGGCGTCACCCTGCACCATGTGGTAGAGCCAACGGGTCTCGGTGCGCGCGCGGGCACGCAGACCCTCGCGCCGCGGGGTCAGGGCCGCGAGCTCTTGCGTGACCTGATCGAGCGAGGCGTTGAGCCGCTCGACCTCGCTCAGCGCCGCAGCGTTCGAGGCTGCCGGAGGAGGCGCCGACGGTGCGACGGCGAGAGGCTGCGCCCGAGAGGCGCCCGAGAGCGCGCCCAACCCGAGGATCATCGCGACGGCCAGTGTCGAAGGCTTCATGGGCTCGTTGGCTCCGAACAGTCGACGGGGTGATCAGGCCTGGGCGAGACCGCGACGAAGCGCGACCCCGCTGCCGAGGGCGCCCAGGCCCGCGCCGCCCGAGAGCAACAGCGCAAGGACGCCCCAAGAGAGGAACTCGGGGTGCATGCCCAAGAGGGCGCCGAAGGAGGCCTCGAAGTGCGCGCGAAGGGTGAAAAACAGCGCCCCCAAGACAACAATCGCGGCCGCCGCGCCGAGGGCGCCCAACATCGCCCCCTCAAGCAGGAAGGGCCCGCGAACGTACGAGGGCGAGGCGCCCACGAGGCGCATCACTTCGATCTCGCGCATCCGGGCCTGGAGCGACATGCGTACGGTGTTGCTCACCACGGCGAGCACGCAGAGCATGACCCCGAAGGCGATCACGCCCATCGCGGCTCTGCCGCCAGAGAGCATCCCAGAGAGCCGCTCGGTGAAGCCGCGGTAGGTCTCGACCTCGGCCACCATCGGGAGCCGACGCACCCGCGCGGCCACCGCGGCGACCCGGTCGGCGCTCACCGCCGAAGGCACCAGACGAAGCTCGATGCTCGCAGGGAAGAGCTCGACCGGAGCCTCGGCGATGGTGCGATCACCGGTGCCCGTACGCCCGAGCGCCTCGCGGGCCTCAGCCGACGAGACAAAGCGCGCCTCTTCGACCTCGGGGAGCGCCGCCAAGGCGCCGCGCAGCGACTCGGTGGCGGCCTGGTCGGCCCCTTCGGTGAGGAACACCGTCACCCGCACAGGGGCGCCCCAACGGCGGGTCCATGCGCCGGCGTTCTCGAGAGCGAGGAGGGCGCCAGCCAGACACAGGAGCGCGAGGGCCACGGTGGCCGTCGAGAGGAGCTGGGTGCCGAGTTGGAGGCGGAGTCCGCGAAGCGCGCGTGAGAGCATTGGGGGTGGTCCTGCGTGGCGATGAGGGGTGCCGGTGTCTCAGCGGCCCGCGTGGGGGCCAAACAAGGCCAAGGCGTCTTCTTCGTCGAGGTCGTCGTAGCCCGGGATGCGGAGCGGCCCGCTCACGTCGTCGTGGGCGCGGGCGTGGTCGTTGGCCGAGCCTTCGTGCGCGAGGGCGTGTGAGAGCTCGGTCAGCCCCGCCCGGGCCTCGATCGCGCGCCCGTCATCGAGTACGATCAACCGGCGCGGCGTGACTTCGAGGAGGGTGCGATCGTGGGTGGCGAAGATCACCGTGGTGCCGCCCTCATGGATCTCTTCAAAGAGCCCGAGAATGTCGAGCGCGAGCACCGGGTCGAGGTTGCCCGTGGGCTCGTCGGCGAGCACGATGGCGGGCTCATTGACGATGGCCCGGGCGATGGCGACCCGTTGCTGCTCGCCGCCCGAGAGGACGCGAACGGGGTCGTCGCCGCGGCCTTCGAGGCCGACCCGTTCGAGGGCCAGGGCCACCCGTGAGCGCACGATCTTGCTGGGCAGACCCAGCACTTCGAGGGCCACCGCGACGTTCTCGAAGACCGACCAGTAGGGCACGAGGCGAAAGTCTTGAAAGACCACGCCGATGTTGCGCCGGAGGTGCGGGATGCTGTCGTCTGAGAGCCGCGCGATGTCGCGCCCGCAGAACAGAATGCGCCCGTCGTCGACGGTGTCTGCGCGGTAGACGAGCTTGAGCAGGGTGCTCTTGCCGGCGCCCGAAGGCCCGGTGACGAAGACGAACTCGCCGCGCTCGATGGTGAGGTCGACGCCGCGCAAGACGGGCTGCCCCTGCCTGAACACCTTCATCACATTCTCGAAGACGAGAATGGGTTTGTGCGCTGCAGAGCGGTCGAAATGACCCTCGGGCCTGAAGTGAGGCTTGAAGGCTTGCGGGGCCGTGCGAGAGCGCGCCATGTCGTCGCCCGTACCGCAGCGCTCCCCGAGGATCAAAATTCCTGCAATTTCGGACGAAGGCGACTTGGGGCGTCGAAGGGCGGGCGTCGATTGGCTGGGAAGTTGGGGTGGGGGCGTCCCTTGTGGTCGCCCGCCGCCCGTCGCCGTCGCCCGCCGCCCGTCGCCGTCGCCCGCCGCCCGCCGCCCACACGCGGGCCGCCCGTCGCCGTCGCCCGTCGCCCGTCGCCCGTCGCCGTCGCCCGTCGCCGTCGCCCGTCGCCCGCCGCCCGCCGCCCGTCGCCCGCACGCGGGTCGACGTTTTCGACGAATGTTGACGCGTTCGGGCAGGCACAAGGCCTGCCCCTACTACCGCATCGCGAAAACACCGTGGTCATTGGGACGTTACGGTTGTCCGCCGTCCACCGCCCGTCGTTCACCGTCCGTCGCCCATCGTCCGATGGGGTAGGGGCGACCCTTGTGGTCGCCCGTCGCCGCCCGCCGCCCGCCGCCCGTCGCCGTCGCCCGTCGCCCGCCGCCCGTCGCCGCCCGTCGCCCGCCGCCCGCCGCCCGTCGCCGTCGCCGCTAAGGCGCCCAATGCCAGCCGAAGGGGTCTTGCGCCGCGTCGCCGCCCCATCGAAGCGCGGGGTCGTACACCTGACGCATCACGGTCTCGGCCGCGCGCAGACGCGGAGAGAACCCCCAGTCGGCCTCTTGTGAAGCGTCCATCGGGTTGGCGTAGTAGCGCCAGACAAAGGCGCCCACGAACCAGGGTTCTCTCACAAAGGCTTCGAGCAAAGCCCGATACGCGATCGCTTGGGCCTCGGCGTCGACGCGCACCTGGGTCATCCCATCGGGCCACTCCCAAGGGCGCAGCGCCGGGTCTCGACGGGCCGTGTAGCCATACTCGGTAAAGAGGATCGGCCGACCCACACGATGGGCCCACGCCCCGACGTCGCGCGCGCGCTGCCGGGCGCCCACTCGCAACATTTCGAGCGTGGCGTCGCTCTGATCGGTCAACGGGTAAAACGCTTGAATGCCCACGACGTCGAGGCGATCCCAAAAGAGCACCGCGTCTTCTTCGCCCCAATTCGCTGAATACGTCAGCAGCCCGTGATACCGCCGCCGCACCGCGTCGATCACAGAGAACCACTCGCCTCGGGTGCCCGATGAGCTCTTCATCTCAACCCCAATCGAGAACATCTCTGCGCGGCCCTCTTCGGCCACCTGGGCCCAATGGAGCACGAAGCGCGTATAGCTCGCAAACCACCGCCGCCAGCCCTCAGGCCCGGCCGGGGCGATCTCGCCGCGCCACCCCCCGAGCTCGACCCACAAATGGGGGATCAAAAACACCTTGAGACCCCGGGCGTGGGCCTGCGCCATCACCCGCAGCACCGCCGCACGGTTGTCGGCCACGGGCGCCTCAAACGACAGCACGATCTCGGCGCTCTCAAGCGACCACTGTCGGCCGAAGGGCGTGAGGCTCACCCAGGTGCAGCCGTTGGCGACCAGCTCGTCGAGCGCGGCCTCGCTAGCCGCGGTGCCATACCCGACACCCGGGTGCTGACTGTTTTCGATGGGGCCGAGCGTGGCGCCGCGCACCGCGCCGAGGCCGCCCTGGCGCCACCCCTCAGCATGATAGCGGTTGAACGAGAGCGGTTGCGCCTGCGCCCCTGCGGCGAAGAGCGCGACGATCAGCCAGGCGAGGCCGAGAGCAACTTGTCGAGCTCGCCAGCCCGGTCGAGGGCGTACAAATCGTCGCAGCCGCCCACAGGCTGGTTGTTGATGAAAATCTGCGGCACCGTGCGCCGCCCCGTGGTCTCGACCAGCCAGTCGCGCTGCGCGTCGTCGCCGGTCACGTCGATCTCTTGAAAGGCCACCTTCTTGCGGCTGAGCAAGGCCTTCGCGCGCACGCAGTAGGGGCAATAACTGGTCACATAGACTTTGACGTCGGCCATCGACTGGAGTCTCCTGAGAGGGTGAGGCCGAGAGTCTGCTCACGACGAGGCTCTTTCGCAAACCTTGCGCCGCGACACAAGACCGCGGTCAGCCCCCGCTGCCCCGCTTGAGCTCGGTGAGCACCAATTTGGCGACCGACTTCAGCGTGTCGAAGACCCCGACGCCCTTGCTGGCCACAGCCTCGAAATCAGGCGCGTTGGTGGGGTTCATCAAGCTGCGAAGCTCAGCCACCGTGGCGATGTTGGGCAGGTCGCGCTTGTTGTACTGAATCACGTAGGGGATCTTTTCGAGCTGATACCCCTGCTCGGCCAGGTTCTGCTGGAGGTTCTCGACCGACTCCTGGTTGGCCTCCATGCGCTCGATCTGGCTGTCGGCGACGAAGACAACACCGTCGACGCCCTTCAAGATCAGCTTGCGCGAGGCGTCATAGAAGACCTGCCCCGGCACCGTGTACAAGTGAAAGCGGGTCTTGAAGCCGCGGATCTCACCGAGCGACAACGGCAGAAAGTCAAAGAAGAGCGTGCGGTCTTGCTCGGTGGCCAGCGAGATCATCTTGCCCTTCGCCTCGGGCGCCGTGCGCTGGTAGATCCACTGGAGGTTGGTGGTCTTGCCGCAGAGACCAGGCCCGTAATAGACGATCTTGCAGTTGATCTCGCGCGAGAGATAGTTGATGAAGCTCATGGCGTCTCTCGTGGCTCAGTCATTGAAAAGATTGTCGATGTCTTCGTCGGTGATCTCGCCGAAGGGGGCGCTGCCGCCGCCGGCGGGCACCCGCTTCATCAACGCTTCGAAGATCGCGTTGAGCTCGTCGCAGGCGCGCTTGACCCGCAGACGCACGAGGCCCAGCGTCGCGCGAGAGTCAAAGATCACCGCGAGGATCACCCGGTTGCCGACGAGCTGAATGTGAATGTTGGCCTTCACACCCTCATGAAACTGGGTGGGAAATTCATTCTCTTTCAACAGCTTGGCCATGCCGCCCATGGCCGCAATGGTGCCCGCGATGAGCGACGCCAATGAAGTGGTATCGAGGTTGTCGGTCTCGCCGCTCGCGGAAATCAACTGGCCATTCTTGTCGACAATGCACACAACCCGCGCATTGGCATCTCGTACGAGCTTATCAACCACGGTCTGGATCTGATTGAGCTCGTCTTCGTACATGACCACATTCATGGGCGTCGCACTCCCGCCATCTCCCGCGCCCGCACGATGCTTCGGGGCGCCAACAGGGCCCTAAGAAGTACCAGACCCCCATCGCCCGCGGCAACACCTCTCTCTGCCCAGGGGTGCCCATTTTACCGTCATCCAACGGGGGTGTGCGCCCTACGACGGCGTCGCCCGGGGGGCGTGTCGGTGAGGGTCGGATGGGGGTTTGCGGGCCGTCTGATTTCTGCGGTATTGCAGGGTTGATGCGAAGCGAACGAGCGGTGGTGCGGGTCGGCCTCACGGTCTTGGCCCTTGTTGGGGTCGCCCTCGGCGGGTGTGCGCCGGGGCGCTCGGTGGTCGGGGGGCCGCTCGCCGACGGGGGCCTCGACGCGAGCGACCTCGGGGCCGAGGCCGCGACCGATCTGGGCATTGACCGCGACGACGGGCCTTCGGTCGATACGGGTTTTCGTTGCACCCGAGACGCCGAGTGCGCGAACGCGACGCCGGTGTGTGACACGGCCTCGGGGCGCTGCGTAGGCTGCCTCCCGGGCAACGACCGCTGCGCCGCGGGTCAATATTGCGACGCCGAGACGCTCCGCTGCGCCGCGGGCTGTCGCGACGACGAGGGGTGCCGCGGCGCGGGCGGTGACGGCGGTCTCGGCGCGCTCCGCTGCGACACCCGCGCGCACCAGTGCGTGGCGTGCGTGCGCGACGAGCACTGCGCCCTCGGCCAGCGCTGCATGGGCAACCAGTGCGTCGCGGGCTGCGAGAGCGACGCGCGCTGCGGCGAGGGGCGGCGGTGCTGCAACGGCGGCTGCGTCAACCCGCAAGACAACACCGACCACTGCGGCGCCTGCGCGCAGGCGTGCGCCTTGTCGAACGCGGTCGCGGCGTGTGTGCTCGGGCGGTGCGCCGTGTCGCGCTGTCAGGCCGGGGCGGGTGACTGCGACGGCGACTCCGGCAACGGCTGCGAGACGCGCACCGAGAGCAGCGTCGCCCACTGCGGGGCGTGCGGCAACGCGTGTCAGTTCGCCAACGCGACGGCGCGCTGCGAGGCCGGGGTCTGCGCCCTCGGGGCCTGCAACGAGGGCTTCGCAGACTGTGACGGTGACGCGCGAAACGGCTGCGAGACCAACCTCAACACCAGCCTCGCGCACTGCGGCCGTTGCGAGGCCGTGTGCGCCCGCGCCGGGGGCGTCGCGGTGTGCCAGGGGGGCAACTGTCAGCTCTCGATGTGCAGCGACGCGAGCCGCGGCGACTGCGACATGAACGGGGCCAACGGCTGCGAGACCGACCTCAGCACCGCCCTCGAGCATTGCGGGGCGTGCGGGCAGCGGTGCGCCAGCGCCAACGCCTCGGCGGTATGCGCCAACGGAGCCTGCGGCCTCGGCACCTGCAACGCGGGCTTCGGCAACTGCGACGGCGACCCGCGCAACGGGTGCGAGACCAACACAAGCTCGCAAGTCGCGCACTGCGGGGCCTGCGGTCGGAGCTGCAATTTCGCCAACGCGACGGCGCGCTGCGAGGCCGGAGTCTGCGCCCTCGGGGCTTGCAACGCGGGCTTCGGTGACTGCGACAGCGACGCCAGCACGGGCTGCGAGACCGACCTGCGCGGCGCCGCGGCGCACTGCGGGGCCTGCGGCCGGAGCTGCACCTCGGCGCAGCGCTGCGAGGCCGGCGCGTGCGTGAACCTGCCGCGCTCGTGCGTTGAGATTCGCGCGCGAGACCCGCAGAGCCGCGACGGGGCGTACACGGTGTTGCCGCCCGGTGCGGCGGGGCCCTTGGCCGTCACCTGCGTGTTTGTGCCCGATGGGCCCGCGTACACGCTCTTGCCTGCGACGATGCCGACCACCACGCGGATGCTCGGCGGGTGCCCCGCGGGCACCGAGGCCTTCAGGGTCGACAGCCTCGTCGCGGCGACCACCTTGCGCGATTACGTCCGCACGCGGTCGAACAACGGCACGATCTATTACGCCAACTTTTACACGGGCCCCGGCGCCAACTGCCCCGCCCTCGCCAACCGCGCGGGGTGGCTCCGCAACGCGAGCACCTGGGTCGACGCGCAGATTACGGCGACCGCGCTCGCGCCGCTCAACATCACCGAGAACTGCAACAACGCCTCGGTCTTCGACCCCATCCCGCTCAGCGACCGCGACGGGTACACGAACCTCGGCGCCGGCGCGACGGTGTTGCACAATCACACCGAGCGCGAGCTCACGGGTACGGTGGTCTGCGCGGTGAATGTTCCGCTCTGTGAGGCGGGCTTTGCGGATTGTGACGGCGACCCGGCGAACGGGTGCGAGGTCGAGCTCGCGCGCAACACCGGGCACTGCGGCCGGTGCGGCGTCACTTGCTCGGGCTCGACGCCGGTGTGCGGCGCGGGGGTCTGCGTTCCCGATTGTCGGCTCCCGAACGCGGCGGCGTGCGAGACGGGCCGCATCTGCGACTTCTCGTCGGGGGCTTGCGTGGCCGTCGATGCGACGTGCCTGCTCAACGGGAGCTTTCGCCCGTGCGGCGACCTCCGCTGCGGCCCGGGCACGTACTGCAACCCCGACGGCGATCGGTGTACGCCCTTCGGCGCGTGCCAAAACGTCGTCTGCGACCCGAGCGGTCGGTGCTACGGCCGCGACTGCCCGTGCGTGCGACCGCCGACGTGCACGCCGCCCACGCTGCAACAGCTCAACGCCAGCAACTTCGTGTCGAGCCTTGTCAGCATCGACATGGACGACACCTGCACCATGTACGGCAGCACGATCATTTCGGGCACTGACTACGTGCGACGCTTGACGCCGACCGGCACCCTCACCACCTGGGCGAGCCTCACCAACCTCAACATGAGCGAGGTCGCCGTGCAGCGCGCGGTGGCCGTCTCTGAGCCCGTCATCGCCGCGGGGTACTCGTGCTGCCAGGCGTGCGGCTGCCAGAGCTCGCCCATCCAAGGCATCGGCGTCGTCGATCGGGTCGCCAACAACGTGCCGATGGCCGCGGGGGCGACGCCCACCAACGGCACGAGCCCGCTGCCCGGAATGGAGTACGCCACCGAAGGCCCCCTCGGCCTCGTGGTCGACCCCGCAGGGCGCATGTTCTTCGGCAATCTCCGCGCGAACGGAGACTTCTTCCGTCTCGACAGCCGTATGTCGACCCCGGTCGCGGTGACGACCCTGCCGCAGCGGGTGCACGCGAGCACGATCATCGACCCGCGCACGCTCCTCGTGGCGGTCGCGAACGGCGACGTCTACGCGGTCGACTCCGCGGTGAGCGCGATGCCCGTGCGGGTGATCTCGCTCGGCGCGGGGGTCGCGTCGATGCGCCTCGACGTCTTCACCGGCAGGGTGTTCGCCTCGCTCAGCGACCGCCGCATCGTGTCGTTCAACACCGACGGGACGGGCCTCCGCACCGTCACCACCGCCGACGCCGTCATGCGCATGGCCTTCAGCCCCGACGGCGCGCTCTACCTCCTCAGGCCGCTCGGCAACGTGATCACCCGCATCGAGGTCAGCGACCTCCGCTGAGCCTGGGCGACGGCCCTCTCAGGTGCTTCAAGGCTGACACCACGCGGGCGCCTCGCCGCCGCAGCCCCGCGCGCTGCACAGGGTGACCCCGCGCAGAAGCGCCCCTGCGGTCTGGGCCGGAGCTGAATCATACTCCTTCGTTTTCGTTGAAGGGCCCGCGATGCCAAGGCCATGCAGCCTCGGGCCCCGGGGCCGACTCCGGGGCGCTTCGTGTTGGTTGCCCGCGATGGCGGTCTCAGTGAGCCCCCGGTGATGTCAGACGCATCTGAGAATCAATCTCCAGTGTTAGGTTTTTATGAGGCAGGGTTTGCAGCTGCGCAAGAAATGTTCATAGAGTACAGCTTGGGGGCATCTATGGGGGGAGAGCGTCGAGACACGTCGCACGAGGGGTTCGATGCTTCCGATACGTTGCATGCGATGGCGTTGCGATCGCAGCTTTTAGAGATGCAGTCGTGGCGCCCTCGGGTGCCGACGGCCTTTGAGGTGCGCGCGCACGGTCAGGTGTACGCGTCGGGTCACGAGGCCGACGTGGCGATGTCGCTGTGGCAATACCGCAGCGTCGAGGGCGTGATCGGCGTCGTGACGCTTTGGGCTGAGACGGGCGAGGTTCAGTTCGCGCACCGCTCGATTTCGGGAGTGGTCGAAGACGGTGCCCTCGACACCTTGCCGGCGTTGGGGTGGTGGTGGCGTCCGCTCTCGGCGCGCGGCGAGCGGGTGGCCTGGCCCTCGCGCGAGCTCGTGATGGCCCTCTACGCGGCGTCGCGGTGACCCCTCGCGGTGATGCGTGTTGGGGGCGTGCGCCGAGCTCACCGCGATTCGGCAGAGGGGTGCTCTGCGATGCATCGTCGGGAGGTGTCAGGGCGGCTCCGCGACCGCTTCGACGCGAAGCGGCGCCTTGACGATGAAGGTCGCGCGACGAAGGCCGAGTTTCTGCGCCTCTGTGCGAAGGCCCGCGCGGTGAGCGACCATCGCCTCGGCGGTTGTTCGACCCTCTCGCGCCACGCGAGGTGCGAGCGGTTTTCGCGCATCGCGTGACCCCCGTGCGCGCGCGACGACATCGTTGGCGCGTGTCAGGCCCTGTCTCTCTGCGCAGCCCTTCCGGGAGCGGCGCGACGTCGCCTGGTGTGATCTCGCCCCAGCCGCGCGCCCAGAGGGTGAGACGGGTTCTGAGGTGCGGGCGCAAGGCCTCGGCTGTGACCGCACGATGCGGCGCTCGCGCGAACAATGCCGACCATGCGAGCGAGACGCTTGCGGGCCTCGCGTCGCCCACCTCAGCCCCGAGCACCTCTACAAAGCCCCAGAGACGGTGGCGGAGACGCGCGCTGAGACCCAGCGACGGCCCAAAGCAAAAAGGGGTTTCTCACGAAACCCCTTCTACACTAGCGCGCCCGAGAGGACTCGAACCTCTAACCTCCAGATCCGTAGTCTGATGCTCTATCCAATTGAGCTACGGGCGCCCTGCGGTGAGGCGGACTTCTACCAGCTTCTCACCTGGTGTCAAAAACTATTTTCAAGCGCAGGTCGTTTTCTCGCGACCCTTGCGCTCGGGCCCGCGAAATAAGACAAACGAGGGTGTCGTGAAGCTCTGTCCGACTTGCAAGGCTGGGTACCCTGGCAAGCCACCGCGATGTCCGCTCGATGGTACGGCCCTGCAAGACGCGGGGCCTGACCTTCTCGGGGGGCGTGTGGTGGCTGGGCGCTATCGTCTCATCGAGCGCTGCGGCACGGGCCCAAGCGCCGACGTGTACCGCACCCATGACACCCACACCGGGGCGATCGTGGCGGCGCGGGTGCAGCGTCGACAGGGGGCCCAAGAGCCCGCCCAACAGCGCCGTCTCGCCGACCAGGTGAGGGCCTTCCACGCCGCCGCGCCGCACAAGGCGCTGGTGCCCGTGCTCGACTCGCTCGACGATGTGCTCGAGGGCCGCGGCCTCGTGGCGACCGAGTTCGTCACCACCCCCGCGCTGCCCCACGTCTTGGCGGCGGGGCCCTTGCAATTCGACGCGGCGCTCGAAGCCATCATGCAGCTCGCCGCGCTGGTCGAGCACCTCCACGCGCGCGCAGTGCTGGCGCGCGACCTCCGCGCCGGTGCGGTGTTTCTGGGCGTGAGCGGGCCGCAGGTGGTGGTGCGCTTGAGCCTCGACGCGCTCTGCCCGGGGCCTGTGGCGGCCCCCGAGAGCCTCGGCCCGGGCGAGCGCTTCGCCCAGTGGGCGGCCCCCGGGTACATCGCGCCTGAGCGCCTCAAGGGCGAGGCCGCCACCGCCGCGAGCGACGTCTACGCGCTGGCGGCGCTCTTCTACGAAATTCTCTCGTCGCGCCCGGCCTTTCACGGCGCTCCCGATGAGATCGTGCGGCAACACCTTGAGGCGCCCGCGCCGGTGCTGCGCTTCGCCCTCGAAGGCGCGCCCCGCGCGCTCGAAGCCCTCCTCGCCAAGATGTTCGCCAAGGTGCCGCGGTTTCGGCCCACCCTCGCCGAGGTGAGACAGGGCCTCGACGCGGTGCGCGAGCGGGGCTGAGCGATCGAGGCTGGTGTTCGGGGCCGTGGGGTGCGTAGACTCCGCGCCGGTCACGCCATGCCGACACGCCTCGCTCATCGCCTCTCGGTTATTGTTCCTTCGGCCACGCTGGCCATCAACGCGCGGGCGCAGGCGCTCAAAGCCAGCGGCGTCGATGTGATCTCGTTCGGGGCAGGGGAGCCCGATTTTGACACTCCGTCAAACATTCGCGACGCGGGCGTCGAGGCGATCGAAAAGGGGCGCACGCGGTACACGCCGGTGGCGGGGGTGAGCGAGCTCCGCAACGCCATCGCGGCGCACTCGACGGCGCTCCGCGGCGTGGCGATGAAGGCCGAGAACGTGGTGGTCACGGTGGGCGCCAAGGGGGCCCTCTTCAACCTCGCGCTCTCGCTCTTTGAGCCGGGCGACGAGGTGGTGATCCCAGCGCCGTACTGGGTGAGCTACCCCGAGCAGGTGCGCCTCGCGGGGGCCGAGCCGGTCTTCGTCGAGAGCAGCCTCGACACCGGGTGGAAGATGCGGCCGGAGGCCCTCGCCCGGGCGCTGACGCCGAAGACCAAGGCCGTGGTGCTCTGCACGCCGAGCAACCCCACCGGCGCCGCGTACTCGGCCGACGAGCTGCACGCCCTCGCCGAGGTGCTGCGCGCGCATGACTGTTGGGTCATCCTCGACGAGATCTACGCCGCGCTGGTCTACGACGGCTTTGTGCAGCAGTCGATGATGCGGGTGGCGCCCGACCTCGCGGCGCGGATGGTGATCATTGACGGAGTGTCAAAGACCTACGCCATGACCGGCTGGCGTGTGGGCTGGTCGATCGCGCCGACGCCCCTCTCGAAGGCGATGGAGATGGTGCAATCGCAAGGCGCGACGAGCACCGCGACGCCGTCTCAGTGGGCGGCCCTTGAGGCGCTGCGCTCGCCCGCGCTCGAGCTCGACCAGATGCGGTCGATCTTTCAGCTCCGCCGCGACCGCTTGTTGGCGGGGCTTCGGTCGATCGCGGGCATTCGGTGCGGCACGCCCGAGGGGGCCTTCTACGCGTTCTGCGATGTGCAGGGGCTCTTGGGCCGGCGCACCCCCGAGGGGCAGACCCTCAGCGACGACGCGGCCCTCGCGGCGTGGCTCCTCGACGCGGCCCACGTCGCGGTGGTGCCGGGCTCGGCCTTCGGGGCGCCCGGTCACATGCGGCTCTCGTACGCGGTGAGCGTCGAGCAGATCGACCGCGCCGTCGAGCGCATCGCGAAGGCCGTGGCGAGCCTCGCATGAAGCGCGGGGGCTGGGTCGCCTGGGGCTTCGGAGTACTTTTGACAGGGTGTCAAAAACGCTCCGAGGTGCAGCCCGCGCGGCCCGCGGCCCGTGTCGATGCGACGTCGGCCGAGGCGCCGCAGGGCGACCCGAGCGGGCGGCCGTACCGCGTGGTCGAGGTCGCTCACGGCGCTGAGATTTCGGGCGTGGTGCGGTGGGAGGGCCCGCGTGAGGTGCTGCCGCCGGTGGTGGTCGGCCCGAGCGGGAGCCCGCATCACTGTGGCGCCGAGCAGGTGTGGCCTGCCCTTGAGGTGAGCGCCGAAGGGGGTGTGTCGAACGCGGTGGTGTACCTCGACGCGGTGTCTGAGGGGGCGGCGGCGGCGCCGACGGTGGTGGCCATCGATCAGCAGCATTGTCGGTACGCGCCGCATGTGGTGGCGATGGCGCTCGGGGGGCGTTTGCGCTTCTCGAACAGCGACACCGGCGTGCTCCACAACGTGCACGGGTTTTACGGGTACACCGACGACGACAGCTGGTTCAACGCGGCGTCGCCCTATGGGGTGCCCATCGAGCGGGCGGTGACACGCACGGGGGTCCACCGTATCGCGTGTGACGCCGGGCACCCGTGGATGTTGGCGTACGTCTGGGCGTTTCGGCACCCCTATTTCGCGGTGACGGGGGCTGATGGGCGCTTCGTGTTGCGCGACGTTGTGCCGGGTACCTACCGGGTGATGATGTGGCACGAGGGGTGGCGTCGCACCGACGGCCGGGGGATCGAGCACCCCGCGGTGGCGCCTCCGGTGAGCGCGGCGCAGGCGGTGACCGTAGAGCCCTCGGGGCGGGCGACGGTGCGCTTTGTGTTGAACGCAGGGTGAAGGTGCTATTGCCCGTCGCGGGCCACGAGGGCGCGGGCGCGCTCGACGAAGGCGGCCATGTGGTAGCGCTCGAACTCCGTCCATGTGGTGAGGGTGCTTGAGTCGGTCACGCGGTCGAGGAACAGCTTCCCAAACAGGTGATCGACCTCGTGCTGGTAGGTGCCCGCGGTGAGGCCTTTGACCTCGTAGTCGAGGGGGGCGCCGAAGCGGTCGAGGGCGCGCACGCGGATGTGGGTGGCCCGCGCGACGACCCCGCGCAAGTTGGGCACCGAGAGGCAGCCCTCGTAGTTGTCGAAGCGCTCGTCGGTCAAAAACTCGATCTCAGGATTGACCAGAATCGTCAGTGGAATCGCGGGTTTATACGGGTACCGCGGGTTCTTGTTGACCTCGATCGCGCAGAGCATCACCGGCTCGTACACCTGCGGGGCCGCGAGCCCGGCGCCGTTGGCGTCTCGCATGGTCTCGATGAGGTCATCGATCAGCCGCTGCGTCTCGGGGCTGGCGAGCTCTTCGGGGCTGAGGGTGCGGGCGGTCTGACGAAGAATGGGGTGCCCGACGTGGGCAATCTTCCGAATGGGCATTGGGGGGGGGCGCCTCAGGGGGGTCTCGAAGGCCAGAGCGTGCCACAGCGGCGCTGACCGGGCGAGCGCGCTCGCGTGGTGCGGCGTGCGCCGACGGCCCTGCGGCGTGCGTGGCGCCCCGCCCCGCGTCGGCAGGCGTGTGGGCTGAAAGATCGAGTGTTTTTCGTGGGGTGCAGGCCGAAATGCCTGTGGGGGCTTTGCCACGGGGGGCAACTGTGAGAGGGTGGGCTGTTCACGGGTCAACGCGCGTTCGGTCGGGGCGATTGGGCGACCCACCAGAGCGCGGGGGTGTCGGCGTGACGCGAAGGGGGCTTTCTTCGATGATGCGAGTTCGCACGTTGTCTTTGCTTGCGGTGGCAGGCGCGCTCCAGGTGATGGGGTGCAGCGACGATTCTCCGGCGACAGGCGCCGACGCGGGTGCCGACGTGGTGAGTGACCTCGGGAGCGACAGCGGCCCGGTTGACAGCGGTCCGGTTGACAGCGGCCCGGTTGACAGCGGCCCGGTTGACAGCGGCCCAGTTGACGCGGGCCCTGCCGACAGCGGTCCGGTTGACGCGGGCCCGGTTGACAGCGGCCCGGCCGATGCGGGCCCGGCCCCGATGGCGCGCACGACGCCCACCCAGGGCAGCGCGGTGGCGGTGTCTTCAGACAACGCCGTGGCCGTCGCGGTAAACCGCACTGCACATAGCATTTCGGTGTTCAACCTGACCTTGGGGGCGACCCCTCCGTCGGGGGCGCGGTCGGCGCAGCTGGCGGTGGCGGGGGCCGAGCCCTTCGCGGTGGTGCTCAGCAACGACGGCAACACCGCCTACGTGGCGCTGCGGCAGGCGAAGCAGGTGGTGGTGGTGAACAACCTCCGCACGGCGCCTTCGTTGGGTATGCGCATCAACGTCGGGTCTGAGCCCACCAACGTCGCCATTTCGCCCACCGGGGCGCGGCTCTACGTGTCGAATTGGGGCGACGGCACAGTGTCAGAGATCAATACCGCGACCCTCGCGGTGACGCGCACCATTGACCTCAACGCCTCGCTCGCGAGCACGGGGTTGTTGGGCGACGGTGTGGCCGCGCGGCCGGCGCTCGCGCACCCTCGCGGCATCACCATCACCAACGACGGCGACGCCGACGACGGCGACGAGACGGTGTTCGTGACTGAGTTCTTCGCCCAGGCGCGCACCGAAGGGGTGCCGACCGACGACAGCGCCTTCGACCTGAACCGCCAGGGGCTTGTGTACCGCTTCAACGCGGGCACGGGCGTGGCCGCAGCGCCGGTGCGCCTCGCGCCGGTGACCGACACGGGGTTTCGCGACGCGGTGGGGGCGACCTCGCCCACGACGGGGCAGATTACGGGCTGCTTCCCGAATCAGCTGTTCGCGGCCGCGACCGACGGCAACCGGGTGTACGTCAGCGCGGTGTGCGAGTCGCCGCGCGGCCCCACAGGGCCCGACAGCGCCGCGATGACGGGGGTGAACAACAACTTCCGCACGCAGATTCATACGGCGCTCTATGTGATCGACGCGACCGCGGGCACCGAGCTCGCGTCGCAGCGGGTGATGCTGACCCAGCGCTTCCACCAGCTTTATGATACCGCGGCGGTCGACCTCGCGAGCGCCGACCGTCGCATGCCGCTCCTGCCGCTCGACCTCGCGTTCGTGCCGGGCACCCACATCGCGTACGTGGTCTCGTACGGCACCGACGCGGTCTACCGTGTGGCCTTCAACGACGCGGGGGCCGTGCAAGAGGTCGGCGCGACGGCGAACCGGTTTATCAACCTCGCGCCGGGCGGTGAGATCGCCGCGGGGCGCTTGCCGGTGGGCATCGCGGTGGCACCCAACGGCGGCCGTCAGGCCCTGGTGATCAACGAGAACTCGCGAAACCTCTCGGTGATTAATTTCTCGACCCAGGCCGTGGTGAGCGCGGTGGCGTCGGCCGATGCGCCCACGGGCGACGATGTGGCGCGCAACACCGGGCGGCGCTTCTTCGTCACAGGCCTCGGCCGCTGGTCGCTCAACGGCCAAGGGTGGAACAGCTGCGAGAGCTGCCACCCCGACGGTCTCAGCGACAACGTGACCTGGTACTTCGCCCGCGGCCCGCGGCAGACCACCAGCCTCGACGGCAGCTTCGACGGCCAAGGCAACCAGCGCGTCTTCAACTGGACGGGCATCTTCGACGAGGTGCACGATTTCGAGCTGAACACCCGCGGCAACTCGGGCGGCGTCGGCGCCATCGTGCACCGCGCCAACAACGGCGCGACGCCGCCTGCGGTGACCAACCTCGACCGCATCATCTTTGACGGCGCGACCCCCACGGCGCCGCAAGTGCCGACCGCGACGCCGCAAGCCGGGTTGAGCGGCGCGGCCGGGTCGCTGATGCCGAACTCGACCTCGGTGCCCCGCTCGGTGCTCGCCGACTGGGATGAAATCAACGCGTACGTGCGCGCGATCCGTGCGCCGCGGGCGCCCTCGAACCTCAACCCCGCAGACGTCATGGCGGGCCGCACGCTCTTCGAGCAGAACAACTGCAACGGCTGCCACGGCGGCTCGCTGTGGACGGTCGGGCGGCGCTTCTATGTGCCCAACGAGGTGAACAATCACCCCACGACGGGGCTCCTGCGGATGCGCACGTACACGCTGCCGGCGCAGTTTCCGGCGGTGCTGAACCCCGTGGCGGGCAACGCGACCGGCCGCAGCGCGACCTTGCGCTTTGTCGGGAGTACTGCTGCAAGTGACGACCAGATCAACTGCGTCTTGCGCGCGGTGGGCACCTTCCCGGCGACCCTCGACTCGACGCAGAACGGCGTCGCCCCGACCGGCGTGCGGGTGCGCGAAGTGCGGGCGAACATGACCGCCGCGGCCCAGGGCGCGTCGGGCTTCAACCCGCCTGCCCTCATCGGCATGGGCGCGGGTGCGCCCTACTTCCACGCAGGCAACGCCCGCACCCTCGAAGAGACCTTCAACGACGTCTTCGTGGCGCACCACCGCACGTTGTCGGCCAACTTCCTCTCGAACAGCTCGACCCGCGCGACCGAGATCCGTCAGATCGTGGCCTTCATCCTCTCGATCGACGACAGCACGATGCCCGCCGCGGCGCCGAGCCTCGGGTACAACCACGACCTCTGCCCGACCTCGCTCTGACCCCCCAGAGCACCCACTCTGAACTACATCTTCTGCGGTGAAATAACCGCGGAAAGTTCTCCCCACGAGGCCACCGGGGCGATACCGTACCTCGCGTGAAGCGTGGCGCGTCTCTCCGGCTGGCCTGGGCGGCTCTTCTTGGTCTCACTCCTTGTCTCTCGGGGTGTTTTGAAGACATCTCTCAAGGCGCCGATGCGCGCGTCGACGGCGCGTCGACAGACCTCGGCGTTGACGTAGGCGCTGACCTCGGCGGCGCCGATCTGGGCGTTGACGTAGGCGCCGATCTCGGCGGCACCGACCTCGGCGTCGACGCGGGGCAAGACGTCGCTCCGGTCGACGCGGGCGGCCTCGACGCGGGCGGCCTCGACGCGGGCGGCTTCGAAACGGGCGCCGAAGACGTCGCGGCGGGCGATGTGGGCGACGCGGGCGTCGACGTGCGCGACGTGGGCTTCGACATCCCGACGGTCGACGTTCCGCTGAACACGAACGCGGTGTTGTTGGGCGCGAGCCGCACGAGCGCGGTGGCGATCAGCACCGACGATCGGGTGATGGTGAGCGCCAACCGCGGCGCCAACTCGGTGAGCGTGTACGCCCTCGTGCCGGGCTCCTTCGCGCAGGTCGCGCGCATCGAAGAGGTCTCGACGGGCAGCGGCTCGGAGCCCTGGTCGGTGGCGCTTCACCCCGACAACAACACCGCCTTCGCCGTCTTGCGCCGCGACCAGCAGCTGGTGCGCATCGACAACCTCCGCGGCGGCGCGACCCTCGCGATGGCCCGCGCCTCGCTCGGCGCAGAGCCTACGGGGCTCGCCATCTCACCCCTCGGTCGCACGGCGTTCGCCGCGAATTTCGCGGAGGGCACCGTCTCGGTGGTCGACACCGGCACCATGCGGGTGAGCGGCACCATCGACCTCAACGCGGTGCTCGCCGCCAGCGGCATGTTGGGCCCCTCGGCGACCGCGCGGCCTGGCCTCTCGCACCCGCGCGCGGTGCTCGTCACCAACGACGGCGACACCGACGAGCGCGACGAGACGCTCTACGTCACCGAGTACTTCGCCCAGCGTCGGCTCACCGTCACCCAGACCGGCAACGACCGCTTCGACCTCTCTCACCAAGGGGTCGTGTATCGCATCCCCTTGGCCACCCTCGTGCCCGAGGTGGTCACCCTCGCGCCGGTCACCGACATGGGCTTTCGCGACGCCAACAACGTCGTCGCGGGGTGTTACCCCAACGCCCTCAGCGCCCTCGCCATCGCGAGCAACCGGGTCTACGTCGTCGCGACCTGCGTGTCGCCGCGCGGGCCGAGCGGTGACGCGCCCACAAGCACCGGCGCCGACGCCGGGGTCGACGCGGGCGCCGACGCGGGGCCTCGCGACGCGAGCGGCGACGTGGGCGACGTGCCCGACAGCGGCCCGCCCGCGCTGCCCCCGTTGCCCCAAGCGCGGCAGAACCTTCGCACGGTGCAGACCCCGGCCATCTTCGTGCTCGACCACGCGGCGAGCCCGACGGTCGAGCTCCCGGCCCAAAGGGTGCTGCTCAACGCGCGCTTTCAGGCGCTCTACGACACCCGGCGCACGCCCGACACCGACGCGCGGCGCATGCCGCTCAACCCCGTCGACATCGCGTTCTCGCCGATCGCCAACGGGTCGACCGCGACCTCGCTGGTGGCCTGGGTGCTCAGCGCCGGGAGCGACGCCCTCTTTCGCGTGCGCTTCAACACCAGCGGCACCCTCGCCGAAGTGGGTGCCGCCGCGCCTGCGCCGCTCTATGTCGACCTCGCGGGGGGGGTGCTCCCGGGGCGCACGCCGTACGGCCTCGCGCTCTCGTCGTTGAGCGCCAACAACGCCGCGGTGGTGTACGAAAACTCTCGTAATCTCAATGTGGTACGCCTCGACACCCAGGTGGTCGTGGCGGGCACCGAGGTGGCCAACGCGGCCCCCGGGATCGCCGTGCAGCAGGTGCTCGACGGGCGCAGGCTCTTCGTGTCGGGCCTCAACCGCTGGTCGCTGAACGGGCAGGGGTGGTTGAGCTGCGAGAGCTGTCACCCCGACGGGCTGAGCGACAACGTCACCTGGTACACGGCGCGCGGGCCGCGGCAGACGCCCTCGCTCGAAGAGACCCTCGACCTCAGCGGTCGCCCCAAGCTCCTCGGATGGACGGCCACCCACGATGAGCTCGCCGATCAAGAGAGCGAGGTGCGCGGGCTCGGCGGGGGCGTAGGGGCGATCGTCTATCGCAATGACAACGGCGCGACCCCACCGGTGATCTCAGCGGCCGATCGCATCGTCTACGATGGCACCGCGGCGGTGGCGCCCCAACGGGCCACGGCCGAACGCAACGATGGCCTGCACGGGGCCGTCGACGCGATCGCAACCTCGACGGGCACGGGTTCGGTGCGCGCCAGCAACACCCACTGGAGTCTCCTCTCGCTCTACGTGCGCTCGATCCGCTCGCCGCGCCCGCCCGTGGGCCTCAACGCGAGCGACGTCACCGCGGGCCGGATGCGCTTCGTCGAAGGCCAATGCGCCGCGTGTCACGGGGGCCCTCGGTGGACCCTCGCCGAGCGCTTCTACGACCCCGGCGCGCGGGTCACGGCGGCCGTCGGCGGCGCCCTGGTGGCCCAAAGTTGGACGCGCCCGGCGGGCTTTCCGGCTGACATCGTGACCGCCGCGAGCGCCGCCTATCGGCTCAACCCGACCGATCCGCGCAACGACCAGATCAGCTGTGTGTTGCGGAGCGTGGGCACCTGGGCTGTTGGCGCCGGGGTGACCCCGATGGGGGTGCTCCTCGCCGAGGTGCGCAGCGACATGACCACGGCCTCCCAAGGCCAGAACGGCTTCAGCCCGCCCTCGCTGGTGGGGCTGAACCTCTCGGCGCCCTACTTCCACGGAGGCAACGCGCGCACCCTCGAAGAGGCCCTCAGCGACACCTTCCGGGTGCACCATCAGGCGTACGCGCGCACCTTCCTGAGCGGCACCGACCGCGCCACGGTGGTGCGCCAGCTCGCGGCCTTCTTGCAGTCTCTCGACGGCCGCAACGACCCCATCGCCGTGCCCAGCACCGTGCCCGGCACCACCGCCTTCAACCCCAACCTCTGCGCGGGCTATCGCGCCCCCTGAGCGCGCGGCGCGGGCCCTCGCACCATTCCCTGCACAGAACGCCGCGGCGGGTTTGACACCTCTGCGAAGAACGTCAACTCTCGCCGCGCGCCATGCAACAAATCCTCGTCTACGCCAACAACCACATCGACCCGCCCTGGTCGTACGTGATCATGCTGGGCTTCACGGTCTTCGCCCTCGCGGCGCTGTACTTCGCCTTTCAACAGCGGAGCCTCGCGCGTCGCGCCGAGGCCGAGGCCGAACAGATGCAGCACGCCCAACAGCCGCTAAAACAAGGCATGGGCTTCGTCGCCGGGCAGGTCGAGCTCGCGCGCGGTGAAACCCTCGCGCTCGATGTGACGGTGACTCAACATGGCACAGAATCGCACACGAAGAACGGCACCTTCCATCAGTGGAACGAGAAGGCGCGGCAGGTTCGGGCGCGGCCCTTTTACCTTCGGCATCCGAGCGGCGCGCGGGTGCGCGTCGAGCCCGGCCAGCAGGTGGTGCTGATCGATCGATTGTCGCAGCGCGCGTGGGTCGAGCCCGCCGTGCGACGGATGCGGGCCTCCCTCGCGCCCGGCTCGTTCGTGCTCGTCGAGGGCACCCTCAGCACGGGGCACGACCCCGAGAATGCGGCCGCGCAAGGGGGCTACCGTGACGGGGCCCTCGGGTGGTCGATGGTGCCGCGCCCCGACGGCTCGATGGAGGTGTGCTGCGAGCCCCCCGCGCGACGCCACGCGCTCAGGGCGAGGGGCCTCGGCCGGAGCTTGAAATGGGCCGCACTGACCATGATCCTGGGCCTCGCGCCCGCGGTGGGCTTCTTCTCGCGGCTCGTGCTGGGCAGCGATGAGTCGCTCTACCTCCAGCGCACCGCAACATGGACGACGCGCTCGCGCCGCGGCGGCACCGCACACCACTACGGGATGTACGTGACGCGCCCGCGCGGGGGCTGGGCAAACGAGCGCTACGAGCTCGACGAAGACGACTACGTGCGCCTCGAACAGCTCTCAGGCCCCGCCGAGGTATGGATGCGTGTCGTGCCTGACTCGCCCGCGTTGACCTCGCCCGGTCAGGGCACCTCGGTGCACGTCGGCGTGGCGGCCTTTCTCGGGCTCATGACGGCCCTCGGGTGGGGCGTGGTGATGACGGGGCACAACTACCGCCGTTGGTACCACCCCGGGGCCGCAAAGCACCACGGCAAGGGCCCCCTGGGGATGCCCACCGGCGAGCGCTTCGCTGACGAGACGGGGCACGCGCCGCCCTACGGTCACGCGCCGATGGGCCCCGGCTGAGCCGCCCGACGCGCCCTCAGACCCGCCGCAGACGCTCGGCCACGAGGCGCGTCACCGAGGTCATCGCGAGCAGCAGCACCGCCGCCAGGGTGGCCGTCTCGCGGCTCCCCGGGCTCGGGTGCACCCAACCCTGCCAGATGGTCACCGAGAGGGCGCGGGCGGGGCCCTCTAGGCCCGCCGTGAAGACCAGCGGCGCCCCCGCGGCCATGGCCCGCGACGCGATCGCCAAGGCCGCCGCCGCGAGCCCCCGGGCGGCCTCGGGGAGCGTCACCGACAAGAAGGTGTGACCCGTCGAGGCGCCCAAGGCCGTCGAGGCCGTTTCGAGCTCCCGCGAGACGCGCCCGAGGGCCTCTTCGGCCTGCACCGTGGCCACGGGTACGCTCATCGCGGCGAGCACGACGGCGCCCGAGAACCACCCCCGGGCTGAGACCCCCATGGCCATCAAGACCAGCGCCCCCGCGACGCCGTAGACCACCCCCGGGAGCGTCGCCAAGGCCTCGATGGCGAAGCCCAGGGTCGAGGCGAGCCGGCGGCTCCGAGAGAGCCGGGTGCGCCACATCGCGACCGCGACCCCGAGCGGCAACGCGAAGCAGACCGTGAGGGCGGTGATGCGCAGGGTGACCCCCAAGGCGGGGGCCAGACCCGCGACCCGCGAAGGGTCGGCCCGGAGCAGCCGCAGCGCCCGAAGCGACAAGCCCAGAAGCGGCGCCGTGAGGGCCCCGATCACCGTCGCCGAGACGAGCCCGAGACTCAAAGGACCTAGGGCGATGCGCCGGGGGCCGACGCGTCGGAGCGATCCGGGCGGGTCGAGCGACGCGAGAGCATCGCCACGGAGGCCGTAAGCAACAGAAGCACCAGGGTCAGGGCTGAGAGGGTCTGCCATTCGCGTTCGGTGTGGGTCAACGTTGAGAGCCTGACGATGCGCGCGGCGAGGGGCTCGTCGACGCGGGTGGTGACCATCGAGACCGCGAGCGACTCGCCGATGGCGCGCAAAAATCCGAGTCCCGCCGCGCTCACGAGGCCTCGCCAGGCCGCGGGCACGACCCCCCGCCAGGCCGTGTGCCAAGGGCTCGCCCCGAGCGCCGCGCTGGTCTCGCGCAAGCCCTCGGGGACCTTCGAAAACGCGCGCATCGCGAGCAGGGTGATGGTGGGCAGGGCCATCGCCGCGAGCACCAGCGTGGCGCTCACCCGCGGCGCGACCCCGCCGAGCCAGGTGGCGCCCCAGAGCCCGTACACCGCCGCGGGGGTGGCCGCCGCGAGCTCAAAGAAGCGACGCCCGCGCTCGCGACCCGAGGGGCCCAAGAGCTCGCTCAGCGACACCGCCGTCAAGAGCGCTGGGAGCGACGCCAAGGTCACCGCGCCGAGCGCGCTCGTGAGGGTCGCCGACAGGCTGCGCGCGACGCCCACGGTCTCGGCGCGCCCGAGGCCGCTCGCGCCAACCCACGAGATCGGCGCGACGATCAAGAGCCCCGCCCCGAGCACGGTGAAGACCCCCGCACGGGCCACGGCGCGGAGCCACACGCTGTCGACGCCGCTCACCGCGCGGCGCCTCGGCGATGGCGCACGTTGTCGCCGCGCACCATGAAGACCACGTGCTCGGCGAGGTTGGTGGCGTGGTCGCCCACCCGCTCAAGGTAGCGCCCCACCGAGGCGACCGATTGGGCCACGGGGATGGCCTCGGGGTGCTCGCGCATCCACACGAACATGCGGCGCAAGAGCTGGCCGTAGAGGGCGTCGACCTCGGCGTCGCGGGCCAGCATGGCCTCGGCGCGGTCGGCGTCGCGGGCCACGAACGCGTCGAGCGACTCGCGCAACATCGCCAGGGCCATCTCGCTCATCGTCGCGATCTCGGGGTGCGGCGGGAGCTGCTTGCAAATCGCGACCTCGCCCACCCGCTCGGCGATGTTCTTCGCCTCGTCGCCGATGCGCTCGAGGTCGGTGACAAACTTCAGCGCCGTGGTGATAAACCTGAGGTCGTCGGCCACCGGCTGGCGCAGCGCGAGGATGCGCAGCGCGAGCTCGTCGATCTCGATCTCGTCGCGGTCGATGCGCTCGTCGAGCGCGCTCACGTCGTCGGCGCGCCCCTGGTCGCGCTCGGCGAAGGCCGTCACGGCCTCTGAGACGGCCCGCTCGCAGCGCGCGCCCATCGCGAGGAGGTTGCCCCGAAGCTCGCGCAGCTCGGCCTCGAAATCGCGCGAAAAATGCGTCATGCCGAGCGCCCCGTGAGGTAGAGCAGGGTCTGCCGCTCTTTCGGGCGCGTAAAGAGCACCCGGGTGTCGCCCGCTTCGATCAAGGCCCCCTCGTCGAAGTAGGCGAGGTGCTGCGAGACCCGCGCGGCCTGTTGCAGCGAGTGGGTCACGAACACCACCGTGAGCTGCGCCCGCAGCGCGCTCATGAGCGCTTCGATGGCCCCCGTGGTGGCCGGGTCGAGGCTCCCGGTGGGGTCGTCGAGGAGCAGCACCTCAGGCCCCACCGCCAAGGCCCGGGCGATCGAGAGGCGCTGTTGTAAGCCCAAAGGGAGCGAGCGCGCCGCGGCGCCGAGCTTGTCGTCGAGGAGGGCCCCGAGGTCGCAGCGACGGAGCGCCGTCTCGGCTCGGTCTTCGAGCGTGGCCCGGTCGCGGACCCCCGCCGCCCGAAGGCCGTACACGAGGTTCTCAAACACCGTGGTGTCAAAGGTGTAAGGCTGCGAGAACACCATCGCGACGCGGCGACGCAGCCGCTGGACGTCGACATCGGGGCGGTGGATGTCTTCGCCGTCGAGGGTCACCGTGCCCGTGAGGCGCAGCGGCTCGGCGGCGTCGTGGGTGCGGTTGAGCACCCGCAGAAACGTGCTCTTGCCGCCCCCCGAGGCGCCGATGAGGGCCGTCACGCGGCGCGCGGGGATGCTCAAGCTCAGGTCGCGCAACACCCGCCGCGCGCCGATGAAACAAGACAGCTGCGTGACCTCGAACTTCGCAGGCAAGGCCGGGCCCGTGGCCTCTGCGGCGATGCGCTGAGGGCCCGAGCTCGCGTTCGGATCATGTGCCTGACTCACCACGCCAACCTACCGACCCTGACAGACCTTGCCAGACAAACAAGCCCCGAACGGTGACGCCGCGGTAACACCCGAAGGTCGGCGCTGACGCGGGGCGGCGTGCTGCGCAAACTCCCTGCGCGCGTTGCCCGATTGTTGCCAAGAGTGGGATAGTCACAGCCCCGTGACCGCGACCCCAAAAGTGTTGATCGTCGATGACGAGGTCGACCTCGTACGGCTGATGGAATTCAACCTTCAACAAGCCGGTTTCGAGACCCGCTCGGTGGGGCGCGCGGGCGACGTGCTGCGCGCCGTGCAGAGCGACGCGCCCGATCTGGTGCTGCTCGACCTGATGCTGCCCGACGGCTCAGGCACCGACCTCTGCCGGGCGCTGAAGTCGAACCCCGCGACCCGGGCCATCCCGGTGATCATGGTGACGGCGCGGGGCGAAGAGATCGACCGCGTGGTGGGCTTCGAGCTCGGCGCCGACGACTACGTCACCAAGCCCTTCAGCGTGCGCGAGCTGGTGCTGCGCATCCGCGCCATTTTGCGTCGCTCTGAGACCGAGACGGTGCAAGAAGAGGTCGTCTCCTTCGGCCGCCTCAAGGTCGACCGCACCGCGCACCGCGCCTTCGTCGACGGCGCCGAGGTGGTGCTCACGGCCCTTGAGTTTCGCCTCATGACCACCCTGCTCGATCGCAAAAATCGCGTGCAATCGCGCGACACCTTGCTCTCTGACGTGTGGGGCCTCCAGCTCCACGTCGAGACCCGCACCGTCGACACGCACATCAAGCGCTTGCGCGAGAAGCTCGGCGCCGCGGGCGATTACATTCACACCGTGCGGGGCGTCGGGTACCGCTTCGCGTCGAGCCCCGACGAGCTCGCGACCTGAGCTGTGCCCTCGCGGCAGGTCAGCGACGCCGGGCACCCGCGCAGCTCGTTCAGGCTCAAGATGGTGCTCATCGCCATCGCCCTGGTCGGGCTCTCGCTCTTCGGCGCGCAGGCCTTCATCGCCTCGGGGCTCGAGCGCACGCTCAACCAGCACGTCACCGACGAGCTCGTCACCCAGTCGTCGCTCATCGCCACGGCCCTCGCGAGCGCCTCGGCGTGGCAGACGCCCCAAGCTGACCCGCTCGTGCGCACCCTCGCCGCGCAGGCCCACGCGCGGGTCACGCTCATCGACCCCGAAGGCCGCGTGGTGGCCGACAGCGCCGTGCCCGTCGCCCGTCTCGGACGGCTCGAAAACCACGGCCAGCGACCCGAGGTGCGGGCCGCGCGGGCGGGGCGTACGGCCGTGTCGTCGCGCGAGAGCGACACCCTGCGTCGGCCGCAGCGGTACGCCGCCACCGCGGTCACCGGCCCGAACGGGCGATGGGTCTTGCGCGTCGCCGTGAGCCCGAGCCTCAACGAAGAGACCCACGCCGCGACGCAGCGGCTCTTGGGCCTCGGGGGGCTCCTCGGGCTCGTGATGGCCGCCGCCGCCGCATGGATGGCCTTCACCGTCGCCGCGCGCCCCTTGCAGACCCTCACCAACGCTGCGCGGGCCATGACCCGCGACCTCTCGGTGCGCACGCGGGTTCGGCAAGACGACGAGGTGGGCGCCCTCGCCACGGCCCTCGACGCCCTCGCCGACAACCTCGCGGCCTCGATGCAGAGCCTTGAGAAAGAGCGCGATCGGCTCGGGGCCATCCTCGAAGCGATGACCGAGGGGGTGCTCGTCACCGACCGCAGCGGCAACGTGGTGCTGGCCAACCGGGCGCTGCGCGAGATGTTCTTCGTCGGCGCCGAGGCCCTCGGGCGCCCCCCCATCGAGGCCCTGAGGAGCGCCGAGCTGCACGAAATGTTGGCAGCCCTCAGCCGCTCGGGGAGCCCCGAGTCGAGAGAGTTCCCCATCGGTACGATCCGCCCCCGAAGGGTGGTGGCCAGGGTCGCTCCGATTGATGACCCGGGCAGCGGCGCCGTGGCGGTCTTCTTCGACGTCACCGAGCTGCGCCGCCTTGAGACCGTGCGCCGCGATTTCGTCGCCAACGTCTCGCACGAGCTGCGCACCCCCGTCGCGGCCATCCGCGCGTCGTCTGAGACGCTTCTCTTGGGTGCCCTGCAAAAGCCTGAAATGGCAGGAGAATTTGTCGAAATCATCGACCGCCACGCCGAGCGCCTGCACCGCCTCGTCGAAGACCTCCTTGAGCTCTCAAAGATCGAGGCCAAAGAGCTTCAGCTCACCCTCGAACCCATCGCCCTCGGCCCCGAGGTCGACCGCGCCATGGCCCTGCTCTCGGTCTCGGCCGCCGCCCGACAGACCGCCCTGAAGAACACCCTCACCGCGGCCCTGCCCCCGGTGGTGGCCGACCGTCGCGCCCTCGAACACGTCTTGAGCAACCTCCTCGACAACGCCATCAAGTACACCCCCAACGGCAGCGCCGTGACCGTCTCGGCCGCGGTGCAAGGCGCCTACCTCCGGCTCGGCGTGGCCGACAACGGCCCCGGCGTCGAGGCCCGACACCTGCCGCGGCTCTTCGAGCGCTTCTACCGCGTCGACCCGGGGCGCGCGCGCCACCAAGGCGGCACCGGCCTCGGACTCGCCATCGTCAAACACCTCGCCGAGGCCATGGGCGCCACCGTCTCGGTCGAGAGCGCCGTCGGCGTCGGCTCGACCTTCTACGTCACCCTCGCCCTCGCCACCCCGCCGCCCGCCTGACGCGATTGCACAGGGTGCACCGGGTGCAAGATGATGGCGCGGATGCAACGGTCACATTTCAAATGTGAACGATCTCAAGACATCAAGCGCGCTTGAATGTCTGAAAAGTGGCCCTCGGCGCTCTTGGCACGGCCCGTGCTCATAGAAAAGACAGCGGCGACACCGGCGTACCTCCCCCCCCAGCGCCAAGGGTGTCGCCGCTGCTTATTTGGGCGCTCAGGCGGTGGCGGCTGCGGGCTTGAGCTTCATGCCGAGGTAGTAGGCCCCGGCCGACACGAAGGCGCCGACGAACCAGGCGTAGTCGTAGAATACCTTGAGGCTGTCAAAGATGGCGCCGGCCCAGGCGAGGGCGCACCCGAGGGCGGTGGCGCCCACGGCGACCCAGTTGGTGCCGAGGGGGGTGCCGTAGTCGTAGCTGCCGCGGGGGCGGTAGAGGTCGGCCAGCACGAGCTGCTTGCGGCGCAAGAGCCAGTAGTCGGCGATGAGCACGCCCGCGATCGAGCCGAGGCCGCCCGAGTATCCGAGGAGCCATTTGAAGATGTACCCCGAGGGGTCTGCGAGGAGCTTCCACGGGCACATGGCGATGCCGATGACGCCGGTGAGGAGGCCGCCGCGCTTGAAGTCGATATACTTCGGGAAGGCGTTGGCGAAATCATTGGCGGGTGAGACCACGTTGGCGGCGATGTTGACCGCGAGGGTGGCGATCACCACGGTGAAGGTCGAGACGGCCACCATGACCCGCGAGTCGAAGCGGGCGGCGAGGTCCATCGGGTCCCAGATGGCGTGGCCGTAGATCACCTCGCTGGCGCTGGTGATGAGCACGCCCATGGCGGCGAAGAGGGTCATCGTGGTGGGCAACGCGACCACCTGGCCGACGGCCTGTTCGCGCTGCGAGCGCCCGAAGCGGGTGAAGTCTGGCATGTTGAGCGAGAGCGTCGCCCAGAAGCCGATCATCGCGGTCAGCGACGGGATGAACACGCTCATGAAGCTCCCGCGCCCGTGGAAGGTGCTGTTGTGTTCGAGAATGGGCCCGAGCCCGTTGGCGCGCTGAATCGCCCAGTACACAAGGGCGCCGGTCATCACCAAGACGTACGGGGCGGCCCAGTCTTCGAGCTTTCGTACGAGCTCCATGCCGCGAAAGATGATGAAGATGTTCAACGCCCAGAACAGAATGAACGAGAGCCACTGGGTGGGGGCGTACCCGCCGACGTGGGCGCCGAGGGCAGACTCCCAACCCGACCACATCGCGTTCATGAAGGTGTGAAAGGCCTTGCCGCCGATCCAGCATTGAATGCCGAACCAGCCGCAGGCCACGATGGCCCGCAAAATCGACGGGAAGTTTGACCCGAACACCCCGTACGCCGCCCGCGCAAACACCGGGAAGGGGATGCCGTACCGCGTGCCCGGGTGACTGTTCAGAAGGATCGGGATCAAGACAATCAGGTTACCAAGCAAGATGGTAAAGAGCGCTTGCTTCCACGAGAGGCCCGCGGTGATAAGGCCCGACGCGAGCATGTACGTCGGGATGCAGTGGGCCATGCTGACCCAGAGGGCCGCGAAATTGTAGGTCTTCCAGGTGCGTTGCGCCACCGTGGTCGGGGCGAGGTCGTGGTTGTAGAGCGCGCTGCCTGAGAGGTCGACGCCCTCACGCAATTCCACACGCCCGTCAGGGTGTTCGATCTGGTCTGCCAGACCCGAAGGTGCTTCCGCCATGGTGGGGCCGAGTCGAACCCACGGGGCCCCCTTCGTCAATGACCGAATCCCCGAGATTCCAGGTATACTCGCGGCGATGCTGCGATGGGCGGGCGCGGGCGCTTTAGGGCTTCTCTCTCTCAACGCGGGCTGCGCCATGCTGACCGGCGCCCTGGCCCTCGGCGGCTCGATGCCGAGCACCAGCTCGTATGAGCGCTTCGAGCCCCTCGGCGAGCGCAGCCGACGCGTCGAGGTCAACGCGGGGCTCTCGCCCTTCCGTCTTGAGTGTCGCCTCTTTGAGCGCTCGGCCCGCGAGCGCGTGCACCACGAGACCGCGGGCTTCGACATGGGCGGCCGCCTCGCCTACGGCTTCATCGGTGTGGCCGAGGGCGGCCTCGCGACGCTGCTCTGGTACGGCGCCACCCAAGACGAAGGCTCGGTGCCCCTCGGCATCGTCGCTGCGATCGCCTCCCTCGACGCCCTGGCGACGCTGATCTTGTCGTACGCGCTGCCGAACTATCGACGGGTCGAAGACAGCGAGCGGGCCGGCGTCTGGCGCTCGGTCGCGCAGTGCCCCAGCGGCCTCAACCTCAGCATCGAGGGCCGCACCCTCTTGCTCAATGAACAAGGCCGCCTCTCGACCCAAGACGAGCGCTGGCTCGTCGAGCGGTGGGTGCAGCGCGGCCAGGGCGCCGAGCTCCGCCTGGGCGACCGCGTCACGCAGCTCGTGCCCAGCATCGACCACCGCTGTCATTGGGCAAGGGCGCTCAACCTTGTTGAGAAAGACACCCTCTGCGCCTCCGTGAGGGTGGCGCCTCTGTTGATGTCAGGGGCCCGCCCCACGGGCTTCGGCATCGCCCCGTTGCAGGTCGTGCTCGAGCTCGGCGCGAGCCCCTGAGCGGCTCAGCGCGGTGACGACGGCAACTGGTCAAAGCGACCGTCTGCGTCAACCTCTTCGACCCACCCTCTGAGAAGCTCCGCGTCGCTCCACGCTTGGGCGAAGCAGCCCACCGGGCGGTGCGGCTCGTCGCCCTCGACGATCTCTGAGAGGTGGCCCAGACCGTACGCGCGGAGCGCCGCGTCGAGCGGGCGATAGAGGGCCTTCAACTCGGCCCGCGCGCGCGCCACCTCGGCCTCTGAGACGCGCCGCGCCGTGGCCATCACCGCGCTCACATAGGCGCCAAAGAGAAAGGGCCACGCGGTGCCTTGATGGTAAGCCCCGTCGCGCGACCACGGGTCACCCGAATACCAACCTCGGTACCCCGCGTCTCTGGGCGAGAGCGTGCGCAGCGCCAAGGGCACCAGGAGCTCGTCGCGGCACACCTTCAACACCGACTCACACTGCCGAACCGAGAGCAGCTCGCCCGGGAGCGACACCGCGTACAGCGCATTGGGGCGAACGCTCGGGTCGCCCGCGGCGCCGCGCACGACGTCGTAGAGATACCCGCGCTCGGCGTGCCAGAAGCGCGTGCGAAAGGCCGCCGCCGCGCGCTGCGCTTCGTGGGCGTAGCGCCCCGCGCCGACGGCGTCGTGGGCCCGCGCGCAGAGGGCGCTGAGGGTGAGCAGGCCCGAGTGCCAGAGGGCGTTGATCTCGACCGGCGCGCCGTGACGCGAGGTCACGACCCAGTCGCCGACCCGGGCGTCCATCCAGGTGAGCTGGGTGCTCGGGTCGCCGGCCTCGACGAGGCCCTCGGCGTTGACGTGAATGTTGTACCGCGTACCGTTGAGAAAGCCGTTCGCGATGGCCTCAAGGGCGGGCAAGAGGGCCGTCAACACGAAGGCCTCGTCGCCGGTGTATTGAAGGTACCGCCGCACCGCATAGAAGAACCAGAGCGGCGCGTCGACGGTGTTGTAATCGGCATGGCCCGCCCCCCCATCGGGGAAGCGATTGGGCAACATGCCCTGATCGACATACGCGGCGAAAGCGCTCAAGAGCCGTCGCGCCTCTTCGTAACGCCCAGGCACGAGGTAACACCCCGTAAAGGCGATGAGCGTGTCGCGGCCCCAGTCTTCAAACCAAGGGTACCCGGCGAGCAAGGCAGGGGGCGAGGCGTGGTCGATACGGTAGGCGTCGACGGCCAGGTAGAGCTGCGCGATCGCCGGCGGGAGCGCGCGCTCAGGGAGCAGCTCTTCGAGCCGCGTGCGGCTCACCTCGATGAGGGCCTCGATCTCGCGCGGCACGGTCTCATCGGCCGAGATCACCACTTCGAGGGTCTCGTAAGGCTGCAACGTGCAGAAAAAGACGCCCGGCGTGAAGGCGTCTTCGTGGGCGTCGAGCCCTCGGCCGCGCTCCTCGCTGTGTTCAAAATCGCGCCACCATGAGGGCGCGCTTTGAAAGACGCCGGGCACCCGGAGCGTCACCGACGGCGCTTCGAGGTACGGCGCCATCACGATTTCGCCCGAGACGCCCTCTCGCAAGAGGGCCTCGATGCGCGCCTCGGCGTTGACCTTCGCGTGGTGGTGAAAATCGCGCCACACCCCGAAGGGGCGCAAGAGCAGGCCCCTCGCGCGCGGCGCCTCAAGCGTGTACCGAAGCACCACCGTGTGCGTCGCGTCGAGCATCACCAGCTCGCGCCGCAACACCCCGCCGTCGACCGCATACTCCCAAGTCGGAAAGGGCGCCTGGGTGAAGGTCCGAAGGCGCCGCCACCCGTCAGGGTGCACCACCTTGGGGAAGGCGTGCGCCGAGAGCTCCGCCGAGCCCTCGGCCTCGACCACCGTCTCGTCGAGGTGCGAGAGCAGCACCATGCGCCCGCGAGGCGGCGTCGTCGCCACCACCAAGAGCCCGTGATACCGCCGCGTCGCGATGCCCGAGAGCGTGCCCGCCGCGTACCCGCCGAGGCCGTTGGTCACCAACCACTCGCGGGCCGAGTTCGTCTCAACAGGGTACGATTGCAACCCATCTAGCCTGATCGCCATCTCGACCGTCAGGCTAACGCCACCAAAGGCGCAACGCGCAAGCTTTCAGGCCGCAAGCATTTCTTCGGTGCGCCGCAGAATCTCAGGGTGGAGTCGACCCCACACCCCGCCCCGGAGGTGCTCTTCAGGGATGAGCGCCGCCCCGTGCTCGGGGTCGACCGCGTCGGTGAGCTCAAGCAAGGCCAGACGACGCTCGCGGCAGTAATGCAAAGCCTCAAGGAGCGGCGCGAGCACCTCGCGCGGCGCGTAACCCTCATGCTTGAGTGCCTCGATAAACCACAACGGGCGCCGTTCGAGGTCGCGCAGCAGCAAGAGAATGTCGCCCGCGAGGATGCACGACCCCGCGCTCCGCGGGCCCGCGAAGCCTTCACGGATGTCGCCCGCGGCGGCGCCCAAGGCGGGGCTCCGCGCGGCCAAGATGGCCATCGAGCGAGAGTACCCGCGGAGCGGGTGCGCGGCGCCGCCGTGACCGAACGACAGGCCCACGTCGCCGAGGTACCAGGCCGGGTGCTCCCACGCCGAGAGGAGCCCCGCGGTGAAGTTGATCTGGCGGCTCCACGGGAGGTTGTCGCCCGCGCGCAGGGCGCTCACCGCGTCGCGCATTCTCGGGGCCGCGCGCACCGCGAGGGCGAGGGCGACGGGGTCCCAGGCGACCCGCGCGGCGAGCTCCGAGGGGGGCACCTGGCCGAGGGCGACCCCCATCACCTGGGTCACGTATTGCCGCTCTTCGAAGGGGTGCAGGGTGACCGCGTAGGGCCTTCGCGCTTCGGCCGTCATGGCGTGTCGTCGGGGGCGCCGGGGGCCTGCGAGAGGGCCTTGACGACCTTCTCGGCGGTGTCGCGGGCGCGGCCCTTGATCATCGCTTCGAGGAGCCGTCGGGCCTGAGGGTTCTTGTCGAGCACGGCGTCGATGTCGGGCTTGTCGAAGCGCACGGCGCTCACCTCGGTGAGGGCGATCACCGAGGCGGTGCGGGGCATGCCCGTGAGCATCGCGACCTCGCCGAAGAAAGCGCCGCGTTGAAGGGTGGCGAGGGGCACGCTCTGCCCGTCAGGCGCGCGGGTCAGCACCTCGACCACGCCGCGGTCGACGAGGAAGAAGTCGTGACCCGGGGCGCCCTCGCGCAAAATGGCCTTGCCCGCCGCGAAGACCATCACCACCCCGCGCTCGACCAGCTCGCGCCGCGCCCCCTCGTCGAGGGAGCGGAAGAGAAACGACCCGGTGACCACCTCGGCCACCCCGTTCCACAAATTGTTTAGTGTTTCTGAGCTGTCACGAAAGCTGCCAGCGCGCACCGTGGGGGAGTCACTCATACGTCTCTATGCTCTCTCGTCGAGGTTGCCACGAGCCCCCGGCCGAGCGCAAAGACGACACAGCGGGTCGACGCTGTCACACGGGTGTTGCCCGAAGGCCACCACAAGTCGAAACCCGTGGTATAGGCCCGGTCCGTGGCTATGACGGCGCCGGTACCGCTCCCCTCGAATGTTCCGCCTCCGCCGGGGTTGCCTGCGGGCACGCGCCTCGGTCGCTACGAGGTCGTCTCTGAGCTCGGCACGGGTGGCATGGCCACGGTGTACCTCGGTCGCGCCCTCTCGGTGGCGGGCTTCCAGCGCCTCGTCGCGATCAAGGTGTTGCACCCGCACCTCCTCCGCGACACGCAGTTCGTCGAGATGTTCCTCGATGAGGGCCGCCTCGCGGCGCGCATCCATCACCCCAACGTGGTGGGCACCCTCGACCTCGAACACACCGAGCACGGCGTGTGGATCGTGTCGGAATACATCGAAGGCGACATCCTCCTCGGGCTCTACAAGAACGCCCGCGCTCAAGAGAAGCGCATCCCCTTCCCGGTGACCTTCCGCATCGCCCTCGACGCCCTCGCGGGCCTCCACGCCGCGCACGAGCTCGCCGACGACCTCGGCAACCCGCTCAAGCTCATTCACCGCGACGTGTCACCGCACAACATCCTCGTGGGCTCTGACGGCATCGCGCGCATCCTCGATTTTGGCATCGCCAAGGCCGAAGAGCGCATCTCAAGCACCCGCGACGGCATCGTCAAAGGCAAGCTGTCGTACATGGCCCCCGAGCAGCCGAACGACCAGCCCATCGACCGCCGCGTCGACGTGTTCTCGGCCGCTACGGTGATCTGGGAGTGCCTCACGGGCCGACGCCTCTTCCCCGGCAAGACCGACGGCGAGGTGCTCCAGGCCCTCTTGCACAAGCCCATCACCCGCGCCCGCGAGGTCGACCCCACGCTGCCCGTGGCCCTCGACGAGGTGCTCGCCAAGGCGCTCTCGCGCGACCCCGACGGGCGCTACGCCTCGGCGGCCGATTTCGCCGACGCCCTCGAAGCCGCCGCCCAACCCATCGGCGTCGCCAACGCCCGCACCGTCGCGCAATACGTCAAAGAAATCGCCGCCGCGAAGATCACCGCCGAGCACGAGCGGCGCCGCATGACCACCCGCGACCTGCCCGTGTTTCGCGGCACCCCCTCGCAGGTGCGCGCCCTCGACCGCGGGAGCGTGCCCCCGCCAGGCCCGGTGGCGCCCGCCGATCGGCCCGTGGGCTCTACGTCGAGCCCGTCGATGTCCTCGGTCTCGGCCGAAGCCGCCGCCGCCGTGGCCGCCGTGAGCGCCGTGAGCGCCGCGGCTCCGAGCGAGCCCCCGTCGCCCATCAAGGCCACGTCGAACCCCGCCCTGCCGGTCTTCAAGGGCCCGGCCGCGCCGCCGCCGCCGAGCGACGCCAAGGTGTCGACGCCGCCCCTTGAGGGGCCCGAGCTCCCCGCGTCGACGATCCCCGCGCTCCTCGCGCCCCCGGGCGAGACCCTTCCTGCGCTTGTACCTGCCCCCGATGAGGCGCCGACGCAGCTTCAGAGCCTTGAGGCCGTGCGGAGCCGCGAGGTCACCCCGAGCGAGCCCCTGACCACTATGGGCACACACCGCGTCGCGGTCGCGCCGCCGCCCTTCGCGGGGCGCGAGAAGACCGCGCCGCCGCCGCTGCCCGGGGCGACCCCGTCGAGCCCGCGCCCGGCGCTGCCGCCGCTCCCCACCATGGGCGTCCGCACCGCGGTGATGGCCTCGGTGCCGCCGCCGCCGCCCAACAGCGCAGAGCAGGGCAACAAGACCACGGTGATGGCCTCGGTGCCGCCGCCTGGCCCCAACGAATCTGCGAATCGCACCGCGGTGATGGCCTCGGTGCCGCCGCCGCCCCCGACGAGCACCGAGGTGGTCAAGGCTGAGGCGCCGCCGCCTCCGCCGGGCTTCGAGGGCGTCAGCAAGACCAGCAGCACCGACGCGACGGTGGTGACCGCCCACGACACGGCGCCGACGGCCCGAGACCTCGCCCCGCCTGCGGCCGCGGCCCTCGAAGTGGCCGAGACCGAGCGCGACCTTGCGGGCCCCGCGGCGATGGCCCAGGTCGAGCCCCCCGCGGCGACCCTTTCGCCCGCCGCCCTCGCGGTGCTCGATGACGAGTCGGCGCCGACGCTCTTGGCCATCACGGCCCCGCCCGGGGCGAAGCCCGTCTCAAGGCCCGCGCCGGCGCCCGCGGTCGATGCGAAGGCTGCCCTGCCTGAGCCCGCGTTCAAGTCTGACCCGCTCGCCCCGGCGAAGCGGCCCGCGGCGGCGCCCCAGGTCGACGAGCGCGGGGGCCGGTGGCGCCTCGTGGCCATCGTGGTCGTGCTCGGGGTGATGCTCGGGTACGGCGTCTGGTACGCCACCAACCTCCCGTCGACGGTCGTGGCGATGCAGCCCCCGGCCAACGTCGAGGTGCCCGCCGTGACGCCCGCGCCGACGCCGAACGAGCCCGAGCTGCCCCCGATGGCGGCGCCCACCGCGAACCCGCCTCCGAGCGCCGAGGCGACGGCCCCGACGACGGCCCCTGCGGCCCCGTCTGCGCCCGAGGCGCCCGCGACGGCCCAACCCGCCCCGACGCCTGTTGCGGCCCCGGGTGAGGCCGTGGCGGCCCGGCGTGAGCCCAGCGCCTCGCCCCGTCGCCCTGCGGCGGTGGTGCAACCGCGCGCGCAGCCTACGCCGACCCCTGCGCCGACGGCCCCGGCGGCGCCGGTGATCGCGCCGACGGTGGCGCCCGCGGCGCCGAGCTTGCCGACCTCGATTTGAGCCCGCCCTCGGGCCCGTGACGGCTGTGAAACGTGCGACGTGGGCGCGAATTCGGGGCTGAGAGGGCACCCGTTTGGGGCGAAGCCGTGGTAGAGGGCCCGCGATGTCGAGCCAAGAGAGTCAGGGCGCCCTGCGGGGCCCGATGCTTCGAAGGCTGAGCGTGTCGGCCTGGGTGCTGGCGGGTGTGCTGTGGGGGCCTGGGGCTTCTGCGCAGACCGCTCAACCTGCGACCCCGACGACGACCAGCGCGACCGCCGCGCAGGCGCGCTTTGACCGCGGCCGTACGCTCTACGAGGCGAACGACTTCGCCGCCGCGCTGCCCGAGTTTCGGGCGAGCCTAGAGCTGTTTCGGAGCCCCAACACCCGGCTCTACATCGGGCTCTGCCTCTTGCGGCTGAACCAGCTCGGTGAGGCCTACGCCGAGCTCGATCGCACGTTTCGCGAGGCGAGCGACCTCGCGGGCACCGACCGGCGGTACGAGAACACCCGAGGGCTCGCGCGTCGCGAGCTCGACGGGCTGGCGCCGCGCATCGGTCGGCTCACGGTGACCGTGGCGCGTACGGTGCCGGGGTTGTCGGTGCGGGTGGGCGAGGGCGAGCTCCCGGCGGCGGCGTACGGGGTTGAGCTGCCGTACACGCCGGGCGATGTGGTGGTTCGGGCCGAGGCTCCGGGGTATCAATCGTTTTCGCAGACGGTTCATCTGAGCGCCCGGGCTCAGAGCGGGGTGAACGTGGTGCTCTCGGCCTCGCAGGTGGCGCGGCCGACGCCGAGCGCTGAGCCGGTGCGGGTGCAGGTCGAGGGGCCCGAGCCGTCGCCGTCGACGGTGCGTGTGGGCGGCGGGGTCCGCACGGCGGGCTTCGTGGTGTTGGGCCTGGGGGTGGCGGGCCTCGGGGCCTTCGGGGTGCTCGGCAACCTTGCGAGCAACCGTTACAACGACCTCCTCGGGGTGTGTCGCGGCCGCTGCCCGAGCTCGCGCAACGCTGAGATCGAAGAGGGCGAGCAGTACGAGCTGATGGCCAACGTGGCCCTCGGGGTGGGGGCCACCCTCGCGGTGACCGGCATCATCATGGTGGCGGCAGGGGGCCCGCGCACGGTGCTGCGCGAGTCGTCGGGGCCGAGCGCGCGGCGCTGGCAACCCTACGTCGACCTTAACCGCGGATTGTTGGGGGTTCACGGTGCATTCTGAGACCCGACGGTGGGCCCTCGCGGCCATCTTGGCGACGCTCTCTGCGCAAGGCTGCGCCTACGACTGGGACAGCCTCCGCGCGCGCCCCGACAGCGGGGGCGTTCAAGAGGTCGACGTGCCTCCTCCCGACACGGCCGTTGACGCCGGGCCGATGGAGCTCGACGCTGGCGTCGACGCCGGGCCGATGCCGGTCGATGCGCCGCGCGACGCGGGCGCCGATGCGGGCTTCGACACGGGGCCGCGCGACACCGGCAACGACGTGGGCTTCGACGTGGGCTTCGACACGGGGCCGCGCGACACCGGCAACGACGTGGGCTTCGACGTGGGCTTCGACGTGGGCTTCGACACCGGCCCGCGCGACACCGGCAACGACGTGGGCTTCGACACGGGGCCGCGCGACACTGGCAACGACGTGGGCTTCGACCTCGGCCCGCCCGACACGGGGCCTTCGTGTACGGGGGCCGCGTGTCCGTGTGCGCCCTCGGCGCCGATGGGCTGGTGCAGGGTGGGCGAGAGCTGCACCGCGGGGGCTTGCGTGGCGGGGGTCGCCGCGGGGGCCCTGGTGATTACCGAAATCATGAATGATCCTGCGATGGTGGGTGACACCGCGGGCGAGTGGTTCGAGGTCTTCAACCCCGCCCCGCACGCGGTCGACATTCGCGGCATGCGGGTGCGCGACACCGGCACCGATGCGTTCACGGTGCCCGCCACGGGCGCGGCGCTCTTGGTGCCTGCGATGGGCTACGCGGTGATCGGCAAGAACACCGACCCCGCCGTGAACGGCGGCATCACGGGCATGCTCTACGGCTTCGGCACCGCGATGGATCTCTCAAACAGCACCACCAACCCCGACGCGATCACGCTCGAGACGGCGGGCGGCACGGTGGTCGACACGGTGATCTTTCGCAACACCACCTCCGGGGGCTGGCCTGCGCTGCGTTCGGGCAACTCGCGCGCGCTGCGGCTGCCCAACGATGCGGCCCGCAACGACGACGGCGCCAACTGGTGCACCAGCGCGCAGAACATCTACGGCGCAGGCGATTTCGGCACGCCGGGCGCGGCCAATCTGTGCGCGCCGTGAGGGTGTCGGGCGCGTGAAATCTGCTATGCTTCGCGGCATGGCGAGGCAGTGTCCGACGTGTCAGCGAGCGGTCTCTCAGGGCTGGCCTGAGAACCCTTCTGCGCCCTTCTGCTCGGGGCGCTGCAAGGGCGTCGATCTCGGGCGGTGGCTCAACGAGAGCTACCGCGTGGTGGCGCGCGACGCGGCCCCCGATGAGGCCACGGTGGCCGAGCTCGAGCGGGCGCTGCAAGACCCCAAGCGCTGGTCTTGAAGGCGAACCCGCGCGCCCTTCAGCGTCGCACGGGCGTCGGCGCCGCGGCCGCGATGCAGTTTGCGTTCATGTGAAGCGCGGCCGTTCATGGTTGTGCGGCTTGACGTCACGCTTCAACTGATGCCCTTTCGGGGGTCACCATGATTGAAGTGCTGCACGCCGTTTTGCAGTTTGAGCTGTTCAAGCTGGGGGCCCGACAGGTCACCGTGCAGATGCTGCTCTTGCTGCTCCTGCTGGTCTCGGCGGTGCTGGTGAGCTCGGGGCACTTCAAGCGGGCCCTGGTCGATCGGGTGCTCGCGCGCACGAGCCTCGACCCTGGGGTGCGCGAGTCGATCGGGGCCATCGGGCGCTACATCTTCGTCTCGGTCGGGCTCTTGGTGGTGTTTCAGAGCGTGGGGATCGACCTCTCGACCCTCACGGTGATCGCCGGCGCGCTCTCGGTGGGCATCGGTTTCGGCCTCCAGACCATTACCAACAACCTTATCTCGGGCGTCATCATCTTGTTTGAACGCCCAATCAAGATCGGCGACCGCATCGAGATCGGCAGCATCGACGGCGACGTGGTCGACATCTCGATCCGCGCGACGACGGTGCGCACAAACGACAACATCGCCATCATCGTGCCGAACTCGCAGTTTATCTCAAGCACCGTGATCAACTGGTCGCACACCGACCGCAAGGTGCGATTTCGCATCCCCGTAGGGGTGAGCTACAACGTTGACCCCAAGAAGGTGCGCGAGGTGTTGCTCGCCGTGGGCAGGGCGCACCCGGGCGTGCTCGCCGACCCGCCGCCGTCGGTCACCTTTGACCGCTTCGGCGACAACGCCCTCGAATTTCAGCTCGGCGTATGGACGACTGACTCCATCGCGCGCCCGTCGGCGTTTCGGAGCGAGCTGAACTTCGCCATCTGGGAGGCGTTCACAGAGCACAAGATCGAGGTGCCCTTCCCGCAGCGCGACATTCACCTGCGAGGGGGTGAGCTGGTGCTCAAGACCGTGCCCGGTGAGACCCGTCACATCGCGCTCGGGCGCGACGAATCATGAGGGCATCACCGCAGATGGGTGATGTACTGCACGAAGGCTGAAGACCGCCAATCAAGGGTGCGGTCGAAGCGGGCGCGGATCACCCCCCCGCGGTCGATCACCCAGGTCTCGGGGAAGAGCCGCGTCCCGAAGCGGCGCTCGACCACCGCGCGGGTCGGGTCGAACAGCACCGGCGCCCGGAGGTTGGCAGGCACCAGCGGCGCGATGCGGGCCCAATCGCGGTCGACGGTGACCATCAAGAACACCACGTCGTCGCGACCCCGAATGATCTCTTCAAACTCGGGGATCGACTCGTTCAACTCAGCGATGCAGGGCGGGCAGTCGCTCGACCAGAAGTGCAACACCACGGTCTTGCCGCGAAAGCTGCTGAGCCGATAGTGCCGCCCGTTGCGGTCTTGAAGGTCGAAGTCAGGCGCGAGGCGGTCGCGGCCCACATAGTCTGGCGCGAGAATGCCGACCAGGGTGCCGTCGCGGCGGGCCTCGCCGTCGAGCGCCGCGCGGCCGAAGGCGACGCCGGCCACCAGAGCCGCGCCCACGAAGAGCGCCACCGCCGTGTTCTTGCCAGGGGTCGCTCTCATGGCGCCGCACGATCGAGCTTGTCGAAAAAAGCCTCGCGGGTCATGCGGTATTTGAAGGCCTTGCGGCCCGCGACCATCACCACCGGCACCTCGTCGGTGTAGAGGGCCCGCAGCGCGGGGTCGGTGTCGATGTCGACCACCGAGAGGGCGAAGGCGCGCTCGGTCTGCGCGGCCTCAAGGGTCTCTTTGACCACGTCGCAGAGGTGACACCCTACGCGGGTGTACAAAATCACAGGCACGGGGGCCGAAGGGCTCGACGAGGGCATCACAGAGAGGGCTCCGATAGCACACCGTCGAAGGTCGGGGGCAGGGGCTGCGACGCTTCGATCTGCACGATCGTATGACGCTGGCCGCCGAAGTCGAGGGTGACCGCGTCGGTCTCAGGGTCGAGCGATACCGCGTCGAGGAAGGTAAACGCCGCGCTGCGGGTCATCCGCGCGAGGAGCGCGCCCTCGTGCACCCAGGCGTACACCTGGCCTTCGGGGGTGAGCCGCACCCGCGCGATCACCAAGGGCTCGGCGGTGCCGTCGCTCAGCTGCACCCGGGGCCCCGCCGGGGTGAGCGTCACCGCGGTGATCATCAAGGGCGTGGCGTCGACGGTGATGAAGCACCAGTCGATGGCGTTGCGCATCATGTAGCGCTGGGTCTCGGGGTCGAAGACGATCCAGCGCGCGAGCCCCTGGGCGAGGTTCGGGTTCAAGATGGGCGCGCCGTCGTGCCAGAGCTGACCGTCGCGGTCGACGCGGAGGGTGCTCTCGCGGGTGAAACGAAAGGGGAGGTCCATACGATTCCCGACGGTGGGGGGGAGGGGTGATGGGGAAGGGGGTCGAGGGTGAAAGGTGGCCGCGCGGGGGGTTTGGGAGCTTGACCCCGGGGCCACAGCCGCCTACACCGCGAAGGCCATGCATCCGGTGTTTGTGACGATTCCGGGGTGGGGGTTCAAGATCCTCGTCCCGCTGATGATTCTGTGGGGGATGTACTCTCTCGCCGTGTCGGCGCATCGTAAAGCGCCGCCCCCGCCTGACAAGAAGAAGGGCGCCGATGGGGGTGAGCTCACCCCTGAGAAGAAAGGGTTCGAGCTCCCGGCAGACAACCCCACCAACGCAGTGATTTCGATCCTGATTGGCTTTGGGGTCTTCGCGTACGCCTCTCCCTTGGTCATCAACGGCTCGGCCATCGACAAGGCCGTGACGGTGCTCAAGGGCTTCATCCAGGGCGCCAACTGGCGCGCCGAGTGGCAGTCGCTGCCGATCTATTCGTACGGCGTGATGCTCGGCCTCTCGCTGGTGGTGGGGTGGTTCCTTGTGCTCGGGCTCACCGAGAAGCAGGGCCTGCCGCGCGACAAGATGGCCGATTGTTATGTGTTTACGGCCTTCATGGCGGTCGCCGGGTCGAGGGTGCTCTACATCCTCACGAACCTCAGCGAGTTTCCTGACCTCTGGTCGATGCTCCAGCTTCGGAGCGGCGGCCTCGTCGCGTACGGCGGCTTCCTGGGCGGCCTCCTCGGCAGCATCGTCTACCTTCGCCGCAACGGCTTCAGCTTGTGGAAGTGGGCCGACGCCGCGGTGCCCGCTCTCGGCACGGGCCTGATGATCACCCGCCTCGGGTGTTACATGTACGGCTGCGATTTCGGCGCCCCGCTCAAGCCCGGCGCGCCCGGGTGGTTGCAGCACCTCGGCACCTTCCCGCATTGGCACAACAACCACGGCTCGCCGGCCTGGCAGCAGCATGTGGCGATGGGCTTCCGCACCACCCGCGAGACCTGCGAGGCCGCCTACCACGGGTTGTGGAATAGCGCGCAGAACCTCTGCCACATCCCCTCGTCGGCCGAGCACTCTGTGCCCGTGCACCCGACCCAGCTCTACGAGTCACTCACCGGGCTCAGCATCTTCGCCGCCCTGATGTTCATCTGGAGCCGCCGCAAGTTCGAAGGCCAGGTCTTCCTCTCGTTCTGGATCCTTTACGGCGTCGCGCGCTCGCTGCTTGAGATCATCCGAGATGATGCCGAGCGCGGCACCGTGGGCAACCTCTCGACCTCGCAGTTCATCGGCATCGTGACGGCGCTCATCGCGGTGCCGTTCTACCTGTATCTCCGCAAGAATTCTGCCGCCGCGCAGCCCGTCAACTTCTTCGACCTCCTGCCCCGCTTCAAAGCCAACGACGGCGCGAAGGCGTGACCGCCTCGGCCCCTCGGATGCGCCCGGCTCGGGCCCTTTGGTGCGGGCTCGCGCTGGCCTTGGGCTGCTCGCGCTTTCGCCCGGGGCCGCGCACCGCGCCGGTCGACGCCTTGGCCCACCACCCCGACACCGACGCCTCGGCGCCCGACGCGCCCGCCGAGGTGCTGACCCAGACCGCCGACGTGCCCGCGGTGCCGAGCTCGCTCGACGCCGTGGTCGACGCCGTACGCCGCCGCGCCTGGGCCGAGGCCGCGGGGCTCCTCGGGCGCCTGCCGCCCGACGCGCAGACGACCCGCGAGGCGCGCTACATCGCCGCGAGGGTGAAGATCGAAAACGGCGATTTCTCGGGTGCTCTCACGGTGTTACAGGGCCTCGACGCCGAGCTCCCGGCGCTCCGCCTCGATGTGCTGCGGCTCGCAGCCCGGTGCCTCGCGCGCACGCGCCAGCACGCCGCGTCGCGGGCGCTCTATGAGCGACTCGCGCGTGAAGGGGGCGGCGAACGCGACCGGGCCCACGCCGCCGTCGAGGCCTTCGAAGCGGGCGACGCCGCGGCCGCCGCGGTGGTGATGCGGGCCTGGCCCGAGCACGCCCCCCCGGGGCTCGACGCGGCCTCGGCGTGGCGCTACGCGGGGCTCTGTCTTGAGGCTGTCCACGACGTGCGGGGCGCGGCCTCGGCGTGGCGCGCGGTGGTGTTGCGCGAGCCCGACGCGGGGCACGCCACCGAGGCCCTCGCGGCCTTGCAGCGCTTGGGGGTGAGCCTCTCGCCTGAGCAACTCCAGGCCCGCGCGGCCGAGCTCATCGAGCGGGCGCGGTACACCGAAGCGCTGGCCATTCTAGAGCCCATGGCCCCGGGCGCGGGGCGCTACGAGGGGCGGCGGCTGCACCTCCTCGGGCGGGCCTATTACGGCGCCCGCAACCGGTACAACGACGCGCATCGGCTGCTCTTGCAGGCTTCGCTCCATGCGAGCAACGACGACCGGGCCGAAGACGCCTTCCTCGCGGCGCGCTCGCTGGCCCGGGCTGACCGCGATGATGAGTCGGTGCGGGCGTTTGACGAGGTGGCGCGCACCGACCGCGGGCGTTGGGGCGACGAGGCGGCCTACCGTGCGGCGTGGCTTGAGGTGCATCACCACCACCCGGCGAGCGCCATCGCGCGCTTGCGAGCGTTCTTGCGCGACCGCCCCGACGCGTCGTCGCGGCTGAAGATCGAGGCGAGCTGGCAGCTCGGCTGGATGCTCTTCACCGAGCGTCGCTACGACGAAGCCGTGGGGCCGCTTGAGCAGTCGGGCGCGCTCGCCACCCACCACCTGGAGCGCGGCCGGGGCCGTTACTGGGCGGCGCTCGCGCGCGAGCGTTCGGGGCATCACCCTGAGGCCGCCGCGGGCTTTCGCGCCTTGATCGTGCACCGCCCGCTGACCTGGTACGCGATGCTGGCCGAGACGCGGCTCCGCGAGACGGGCGAGGCGGTGACGGCGGCGGCGCCCTTGCCTGAGGCGCGGCCCTGCCCGGCGGTGGTGCTCCCGCCGCGGGTGCGTTGGTTCGCGGCCTTGGGCTTCGACGACGACGCGGCGGCGGCCTTTGACGCCGACGACGAGCGGCTGCGGGCGACGTTGCCCCCGGGCCGCGCAGACGAGACCATGGCGAGGGCGTGGCTGTCGCTCGGCGACGCGCGGCGCGCGTTCTTGCTCTCGTCGCGGCACGCCGACGACCTCGACAGCGTACCCACCGCCGAGACGCGCTGGGTGTGGGAGATGGGCTTCCCGCGGCCGCACGCGGCGTGGGTCGAAGCGGCCGAAGACGAGGCCCGCCTCCCGCGGCACTACCTCTACGCGATCATGCGCCAGGAGTCTGGCTTCAACCGCCGCGACGTGTCGAGCGCCCGGGCCATGGGGCTCTTGCAGATGATCCCTCCGACGACGCGGCGCGTGGCCCAGAGCCTCTCGATCGCGTTTCGCGAAGAGATGCTCTTCGAACCTGACTACAACATCCGCGTGGGCGGCTGGTACATCGGCCGACTCTACGCGCAGTACCACGGGGTCTTGCCGCGCGCGATCGGGGCCTACAACGCCGGGCCGGGCGCGATGGGGCGCTGGGTGCGCGAGTTCGGCGCTGAGCCCCTCGACGTGTTCGTCGAGCGCATCCCTTACGACGAGACGCGAACGTATGTGCGGCGCGTGGTTCAGAACCTCGCGCGGTACCAGGCGCTCTACGGCCCGCGGGTCGGCGAGAGCCCCGTGCGCATCTCGCTCTCGACCGAGGGCGCCGGCGTCGACGCCCTGGTTGATTACTGAGTCAGACTCAACAAGGTGCGCCGCGGGCGCCCTGCGGGCTCAGTGGTCGTCGAGGTACCAGTCGAGCCACGGCGAGGGCTCGGGGTCGATGCCGCCCGGGATCTCGACCCCGATGAACTGCGAACCCGGCGTCAAATCGACGTGATAGTGGTCGCGGTGCGCGCTGTTGTAGTTGGGCGTCAAAATGATGTGAAACACCCCAGAGTCGTACATCCAGCAGGCGATCTCTTTGAGGAGCTGGTCTTTCGGGTTGGTCGCGCGGGGCGGGCAGGTGGGGCGCCCGTTGGCCACGAACTCGGTGGTGACCGAGTGGGTCAGGCCCGCGGCGGTGCGGAAGTTGTTGAGGTCGATGGCCGTCGCGTAGGCGTGCTGGCTCAGCATCGTTGAGCCCGAGATGGTGCGGTAGTTGTAGACCCCGAGGTGCACGACGTCGGTGATGTTCCACCGGGTGCGGAGGGCGTTGGTGAGGTGCCAGAGGGCGACGCCGAGGCGGCAATCCATCAGCATGCGGCCCGCGCTCGCGGTGTAGCTCGAATAGCGGAAGTTGACGCCATTCACCGGCGACGACACATAGATCGGGTCGACGATGCCCATGGTGGCGCCCGCGCTCGTCCACGTCACGCCGAGCTGGGTCAAGAGGGCCCTGCACTGCGCCCCGCTCTGCACGTCTCGGGGCAGGGGCACGCTCTGCCCGGCATCGCGGGGGCCCGTGTCAAAGCCCACGTCGTTGCCGGTGTCGCGCGGCCCGGTGTCGAAGCCCACGTCGTTGCCGGTGTCGCGCGGCCCGGTGTCGAAGCCGATGTCGAAGCCCACGTCGCGGGGCCCGGCGTCGAAGCCCACGTCGCGGGGCACATCAACGCCCGCATCGCGCGGGCCCGTGTCAGTGACCCGGAGCCCCGTGTCGGCAGGCCCCGCATCGCGCACCGGCTCGGTGGCCTCTTCGGTGGCACACGCCGAGATCAAGAGCACGCCCAACAACGACCACGCCACCCGCGACATGGGCGCGAGAGTCTTCGACCTCTCGCCCGAGCGCAACCACCCCCGCGACAAAATCACCGGGCTCAGCCCGCCTGTCGACGCGGCCCGCGACGCTGCGGCGCCGCCCCCGAGTGCGCGAACGAGGCCGCCAAGGTGAGGGCCTCGTCGAGGGTGCTCACCACCTCGACCCGGAGCCCGGGCACCATCACCTGCGTGATGCTCGCGAGGCGCGCCACCGAGGTCTTGGTGGTCACCAAGATCGAATTGCGAAGGGTCTCGCGGTGCGCGGTCAGCCAGCGGATCGCCATCGCCGGGGTGCGCGGGTCGTGGCTCGTGTGCTCAGTGGCCTCCCAAATCGCGGTCAACACCGGCAGCCGGGCGTCGCGCAGGATCTCGTCGCACACCTGCAAACGCTGCATCAACATGGGCGCCGTGGTGTGGTCGCGAAAGCTCAACTCGACGGCCTGCTCGGCCTCGTGGTGCACCACCCCGCGATGTTGGATCCCCGTTACAGCACGGCCCATGGCTGCCCTCCCAACGCTCCCCGCTGAGCGATGCAGCCATTCAAGTACACTTGTGTCGGCGATGCAACGCTCGCCATGACGCAATCTTTGCGCGCGGCTGAAAAACTTTCACCGTCGCAGTCTGAGCACCCACCCTTGGCGGTTGGCGATGCGCAGCTCGTCGCCTTCGGGCGCGTACCAGGCCGACTGAAACAGCGCGCGCACGGGCGGCAAGGCGAGGCTGAACAGTTCGCGCCCTTGGCGCTCGTAGACGCGCACGGTGCGGTCGTTGACCACGGCGACCCCGCCGGCCGTCGCGGCGCCGAGACCGTGGGGCAAGAGGCCCGGGGCGACCTCGCGCGCTTGCTGGCCGTCGAAGCGGTAGAGGCCGTCGAGCGAGAACCACACCGCGTCGCGGGTGGCGCCGTAGAAGTGGGCCTCGGGGCTGCGCCCGAACTCGCCCTGCTCGGCCACCAGCTGGCGCCAATTGTCGCCCTCGCGGAGAAAGACCCGGTTGCGGACCTGCTTGTCACCGGTGAGCACCGAGGCCGCGGCGAAGAGGGCGCCGTCGGTGGTGTAGTGCAGCGCCACGACGCGAAAATCACCGCGCGGCGCGTCGGGGAAGGGTGGGGCCTCGAAGCGCTCCCAAGCGCCCGCGCGCCAGCCGTGGACGAGCACCCCGTCTGACCACACCCAGAGCCCCGCGCTGCTGCCGCCGGCGACGCTCGGGCGCCGCACCGACGGGGGCCACGCCGCCATGTTTTGCCACTGCCCGCCTTGCACGGCGAAGAAGCCCGCCTCGGTGAGCACGTAGCCCACGCCGCCCACCGCGGGCACGTCTTCGTAGGCCACCTGGGCGCTCATGGCGGGGCGCAGCGACCAGCGGGCCGGAGTTTCTGAGTCAGACTCAAGAAAGCCGATGGGGCGGTAGCTCGCGAGCCGGGGGCGCGGGCCGTCGAACCAGAAGCGCCCCGCGGCGACCTCGCCCTCTGAGAGCGTCTGCCAGGCGTTGTTGCGGTAGCGGTAGACGCCGCGGCCGAAGACCCAGGGGGCGGCCCCGGGGGTGCCGACGAGCTGCGCGAAATCGCCGGCAGGGTAGGCGTCGACGGGCACGAAGGCGTCGCGGTCGAGGCGCCACGCGCGGCCCCCCGAGGTGAGCCACAGGGCGTCGCCCACGGCGTGAATGCGGTCGTAGCCGCCTTGGGTCGGATAGTCGATCTCGTCGAAGCGGTCGCCCACCACGCGCACGAGCCCCGCGCGCGAGAGGCGGGTGTACCAGGCCCTGAGGTAGATCGCGCCGTCGCGCAGCACCACGGGGCCCTCGACCCTGAAGTCGTTGCCGCGGAAGTCGAAGACCGTGCGCCACGCGCCGTCTTGCCAGCGGTGCAAGACCCCCGCGCCGGAGCCCGAACCCCAACTCTCGAGCACCACCGCGCGGTCGTCACCCTCGGCCCAGAAGCCCGACAAGACAGGCATGCTGGGGAGGTTGCCGAGGCGCTCCCACTGACCGCCCCGGAGGCGGTAGAGGCCCCGCGTCGCGAGGGCCCAGAGCGTCGAACCCGCGCGCTGAAACTGCGACACTGAGTCTCCCTCAGGGAGCGCGTACAGGCTGAACGTCGGCGCGTCGAGGGAGCCCACCGCGAGCCACGCCCTGCGCTCATTCTGCCGGTCGACCGCGGCCAGCACGAGGCTCCCGTCGGCGTCGACGTGGAGCGCGGTCGGGCGCCCCGGGAGCGACAACACCCGGGTCTGCCAGCGCCCCTCGCGGTACACCGAGAGCACCCCCGCGGTGGTCACCAGCGCGGCACCGTCGGCCCCCACGGCCACCGCCTGGGCGAGCTCATCACCCGTGGGCGTCGGACGCTCGAAGCACCACACCCCGCGGGCGCACTCGTGACTGAGCGGCCCGACCCCGGCATCGGGCTGCGGCCCCGCGTCGCTGGGCGTCAGCACGGGCACGTCGCGCGGTGTCTCGCTCCCGGCGTCGCCGCCATCGGTCAACGTCACGCCGGAGTCACCCGCCGCGGCGTCGCGACCTGTGACGGGGGCGCTCCCGAGGGTCTCGGCGCAACCGCTCACCCCAGCCAGAAATGCCAAAGCCAACCCAAGACGATGAACCAGCACTGCGCACCCAAGACCTAAAGAAAGTGAAACCCTGTGTTGTACCGCGAGGCACCCCCGCGGCTGTGGCTACGATGCCCCAGGTCTGCGTTGCATTCAGCACGGTCACCGCAACGGGCTGCGCGGGCGCAGGCGCTTTGGCGCCCTCGGGTGCGGTGAGTCGCGGTAGCGTCGCGGGGTGCAGCGGGTGTTTGTGCGCGGTGGGGTGAGTCTGGCGGCGGCGCTGTCGCTCGGCGCATGGGGGGCGGCCCAGGGGCGCGACGCCGGGGTCGAAGGGCGCGACGCGGCGGTCGACGCCGAGGCGACCCGAGACGATGACGACGAGGGCGACGCGGGGCGCGAGGGCGACGCGGGGCGCGAGGGCGACGCGGGGCGTGTCGAGGCAGCGTCGCACGACGGCGGCCCGGGGGGGTGCGTCGGCGACAACGTGGTGGTCGACCGGGCGCAGCATTGTTGCCTCGCGGGGCAGCGCTGGGGGCCGTCGGGGCGCTGCGAGGGGGCGCCGACGAGCTGCGCGCCAGGGCAGACCCACAGCGCCGACGGGAGCCGCTGTGAGCCGCGTCAGCGTGAGCCCGCGGGTGATTCTGGAGTCGCACTCAGGATCGCGCCGCTCGCGACCGCGCCGTGGGCTCGGGCGCGGCCGGGCGAGGTGTTGATCGGGGCGAGCGTGGGCCGAGCGGGGGCGCGCACGGTGTCGCTCGGGGCCTTCGCGATCGACCGCACCGAGGTGAGCGTCGCGGCGTGGCGGGGGTGCGAGGCGGCGGGGGTGTGCGAGGCGCCGCTCGATCCGACGGGGGCGCTCTCGGGGCCGGGGGCGGGCGAGCGTCCGGTGGTGAATGTGACCTGGGCGATGGCGTCGCGGTATTGCGGCTGGCGCGGCGCGAGGCTCCCGACCGACGCGGAGTATAGCTTCGCGGGGCGGGGGCTCGACGGGCGCCGTTACCCGTGGGGGGCGGGGCTTCCGCGCGAGGGGCTGGCGCGCCTTGCGGGGGCGGAGGGGCCCTCGGCGGTGGGCGCCCAGACGGCCGGGGCGTCGCCCTTCGGTGTGCTCAACCTGGTGGGCAACGTGGCCGAGTGGGTGCGCGACCGCCCGGGTACGAGCCGCCCTGAACGGTACGGCCTCGGCAGCGTAGAGTTTGACCCCGCGGGGGGCAGCACGGGCTCGCTCCGGGTGCTCCGCGGCGGCTCATGGCGTTCGGCCCAGGCCGAGCTCAACACCCGTGAAGTGGTCGAAGGCGGCGAGGCCCGCGTCGACCTCGGATTTCGCTGTGTCCGAGGGCTCTGACGCCGCCACGGCGCTGCGCCTCCGGGCCCTCGCCGGGCTCGGGGTGTGGGCGCCCGAGGCTGCGATCGAGGCGCTCCGTGATGGCGCGCTCTGGCTCGGGGCGGCTTCGCGCCGTTGGGCCTCAAGCGGCGGCGACGTGGCGGCTCACCCGGTCTTGCTGGCGGTCAACGCCGAGACCCTCGGGGCCCTCGATCGGAGCCCTGCGAGCGTGGATGCCCTCGTCGCGGCCCTCGCCGCGTCGCTCTCGGCCTCGGGCGAGCTCACCCTCGACGCGCTCACCCTCGGGTGGGACGGCCGCGCGCGCGCCTCGCTCGGTGCGGCTCCGTATCGTACCTCGCCCGCGTCACAGGAAGAGCGCGACGCCGCGAGCGCCCTGAGGGGCTATCTCGGCGGCGGCGAGGCGAGCGTCGAAGCGCTCGAGCGGGCCCGGTGTCGGCTCGATGCGGCGAGGGCCTTGGTGAGCGCGTGGGCCCGCACAGACCCCGAGGTCTGACGGCGTAGGCGGGCGAGGCTGGCGGAGGAGGGCGCGGGCGGCGAGGCGCTTCCTGAGTGTGACTCAGGAAGTGGGGGAGGGCTCAGCGGCCCGGCACGACGGTGGTGACGGGCTGGGTCGAGCACTGGCCCGCGGGGCTCTCGGGGCCCACGATCACGAACTGAACGCGGCGGTTGGCGGCCCAGGCCGCGGCGTTGCGGCCGCGCTGGAGGGGGCAGTCGGGCCCGAAGCCGTGCGACTGCAAGCGACCCGCGTCGATGCCGTGCTCGGTGAGGTAGCGCACCACCGAGGCGGCGCGGCGGTTCGAGAGGTCGCGGTTGTGGGCGGCGGAGCCGCGGTCGTCGGTGTGCCCCTGAACGTCGACGCTGGTGACCTGCGGCATCGCGCGCAGAATCGACACCACCGCGTCGAGGACGTGGAAGCTCTGCCCCCCCGTGATCACGTCGCTGTCGGTGCGAAAGTTCACCTGCTGAAGGATGCGAATCTGCGAGCCGTTCTGTTCGGCGAGGGCCACACCGTCGGGGCAGCCGTCTTCGTCGTTGACGCCGTTGAAGGTCTCGGGCCGATCGGGGCACTGGTCGGGCCCGTCGGGCGGGTCGAGGATGTTGTCGTGGTCGGCGTCGAGGGCCGGGCACCCGCGGCGCACCTGGCTCGGGCGCGGCCCCGCAGGCACGTCGACACACTGGTCGGCCGAGTCGAGCACGCCGTCGCTGTCGCGGTCACCCTCGGGGCAGCCGCGTCGCGCGGGGTCGGGGTGCTCACCTTGCGGAACATCCACGCACTGGTCTTCGTGGTCGAGCACGCCGTCGGCGTCGCGATCGCCCGCGGGGCAACCGCGTCGCGCGGGGTCGGGGTGGTCGCCCTGCGGCACGTCGGGGCACTGGTCGTCGGGGTCGAGCACGCCGTCGTGGTCGCGGTCGTTGAGGGGGCAGCCCCGGCGCTCGGGGTCGGGGTAGTCGCCCTGCGGCACGTCGACGCACTGGTCGTCGGGGTCGAGCACGCCGTCGCCGTCGGTGTCGCGCGCGGTGCTGCGGTTCACCGGAGCCCACGCGAGGGTGAAGATGCCGCGGGCCGCGGGGATGCCGTAGCCGGGCTGAAACCCGACGCCGCCGCCCGCGCCGACGAGCACCTTGTCAGCGATGAGGTAGTGGGCGCCCAAGAGGGCCTCGCCGCCCCAGTGGTCGGTCTCGAAGAGCGCGCTGCCGCCGCCGCCCTGCAACGGGCGGTCTGAGAGCGAGGTCATCACGTAGGCTTCGGGGCCGACGGTGAGGCGATCGTTGAGGGCGACCACGCCCACCGCCGCGGTGAGCCGCGCCTCGTGGCCGACGCCGAGGTTGTACACGTCGAGGGCCCCGCGCAGCATCGCCGCAGCGCCCAATGACCAGCGAATCGGCCCGCCGCGGCCCGCGACGGTGAGCCGCGGCTCGACCCTGAAGCTGCCGTCGCCGGTGTTCGACTCGCGGCTCCCACTGGGGATGTACGCGTTCGCGCCGAAGTGCAAAGACACCGGGTCGCGGTCGGCGTGGTTGAAGAGCCGCACGCGAAAGCCCACCCGGATGTCGCCGAGGCTCACGCTCTCGGCCGGCGCGACGGTGGCCGAGCCCACGGTCTCGGCGGTGCCGCGCTGCGAGAGCGAGAGCGGGAGCGAGACGTTGAGCCCCACGCGGTCGGCGAAGCTGTACGCGAGGCCGACGTGGCCGCTCAGCATGCCGCTGATCACCGCCGTGCGCTCGATGCGACCGTCAGAGAAGGTCGACTGTTGCACCAGCGGGTTCGACGCGTAATCGAGATAAAACCCGACGGCGACGCGGCGCACCGAGGTCGTCCACGGGTGTTCGGCGATGAAGAAGGGGTCGCCCACCGGCGCGGGGTCGAAGCGGTTGAGGGCCCACCCTTGCGCCGTCTGCGCGCGGGCGTCTCGGGCCGTCGCGCCCATCACCCCGAGGCTCGCGCACAGGGCCAGACTCGACAACCACGCACGATGCAACTTTCTCACAGTGCCTCCAGAACGCGACATACGCGAAGCAATCACACACAGGGCCCGGCCCATCACGCGGGGGGCACAACGGGGCGCACGCTAAGCAGGTTTTGCGGCGCCTCGCAAGCGCCCAACGGCCCTCGCCTTCGTGTTCGTAAAAATGGCGTACACTGCGGCCTCGTCATGCTCTACGCGCCCGTCGACCGGCTCACCCACGACCACTCGTACTACCTTGTGTTTGGCTTGTTCGGGGTGGTGCTGGTCTTGGGCGTGGCGGCGCTGTGTGTGCTCGCGTGGTGGTCACGGGCGCAGGCCCGCGGGGCCGACGCGCAGGTCACGCCGATCGAGGCCTTCCGCGCGGGGCGTGTGCTCTTTGCGGGTGCGGTCGAGCTCGTGCCGGGCGAGCGCGACGCGCCGGTGCTCCTCACGTTGCAGCAGCACGGCGAGCAGCGACGCTCGAAGAACGGTCAGTTCGTGCTCTGGACCGAGACGGGCCGCTGGTACAAGACCCGGCCCTTCTACCTCAGGCTCGAAAACGGGGCCTTGGTGCGGGTCGAGCCCGGCAAGCGGGTCGACCTCGTCGACGCGCTGGAGCTGCCGACCCGCGACGCGCTGAGCGCCACCCGCACCCGCCACGCGCGGCTCGGCGCCGACGAGAAGGTCTGGCTCGGCGGCCACCTCTCGCTCGGCCTCGACCCGCTCGGCCTGGCCACCCAGGCCGCGCGGCCTGCGGGGTATCGCGAGGCGCCGCATCAGCATTGGGTGCTCAAGCCGAGCCCCGGGCGGCGGCTCTTCGCGTCGAGCGAGCCGGTGTCGAAGCGCTTCAACGACAACGCGAAATTCTACCTCGGGTGGGCCCTCGGGTGGCTCGCGCTCGGGGCGCTCATTCACGGCGTCGCCTTCCGCGAGTACCACCAATTGCGGCGCCACGGGGTCGATGCGATGGCCCAGGTGCTGAGCACCGATCGCTATCAAACGCGCACCAAGAACGGATACGTGACCCACTACGTCGCCGTGGTGGCGTCGCCCTACGCGCCGTCACAGACGGTCCGCGAGGAGGTGAGCGCCGACGCGTGGGTGCGGCTCCAGGAGTCGCTCGCGTCGGTGCCCGTGGTGGTCGATCGGCGGCACCCGGAGTCGCTCCAGATCGGCGGGCGCCGCGAGCTCGGGAGCACCATCGTCGGGAGCCTCCTGGCGTACTTTGCCTTCTTCGTGGCCTTCGGGGGCATGCTCTACCACGGGTTTTGGCGGCGGCCCTGGTACACCCGCAAGAAGTTCAACGAGACCGAGCCGGGCTCGCTCTACGGGGGCGCGTGAGGCGGCGGGAGGCTGCGTGCCGTCGGGTCTGCGCTTGACCGGGGGTGGTGCGGGCTCCTACGGTCGCCCCGGTCGCGCCTCCCATCGAGGCCACGCTGGCCTGTTGCGCAGGGTGGGGTGCGACTGAGCCAAACACCCCGATGGACACCACGTTTAACGCTGGCATTCCCGCTTTTGGTACGTGGGTATTGTATGCGTTCTTGATCGCCGCGGCGGTCACTTTTGGGCTCTCGGTGCTGGCGGGCACGGCCACGGCGGGCACGGCGTCACGGTACCTTCGCGCGGCGCGGCTCGCGGCGTTGGGCACCTCGGCCCTCGTCGCGATGGACGTCTTGCTGCTCCTTTACGCCTTTCTCTCTCACGATTTTCGCATTCGGTACGTCGCCCACTACTCCGATCGGTCGATGCCGCTGCCGTACCTGATGGCGGCGCTTTGGGGCGGCCAAGACGGCTCGCTCCTTTGGTGGACCTTCCTCCTCTCTGCGTACACGACGGTGTGTGTGCTGTGGCTCAAGGGGCGGTACCGCGAGCTGGCGCCCTGGGTGATCGCGACGCTCATGGGGGTGATGCTGTTCTTCGGCGTCCTCATGGCCTTCGCGGCGAACCCGTTTGCGGCCACGTTTGGGGGCGCGCCGGTCGACGGTGACGGGCTGAACCCGTCGCTGCAAAACTTCTACATGGCCATCCACCCGCCGTCGCTCTACACGGGCTTTGTGGGCTGCGCGGTGCCCTTCGCCTTCGCCGTGGCCGCGCTGGTGACCGGCAGGCTCGACGAAGAGTGGGTCGTCGCGGTGCGGCGCTGGGTGCTCTTCGCGTGGATGTTTCTCTCGATCGGCAACATCCTCGGGATGCTCTGGGCCTACGAGGAGCTCGGCTGGGGCGGCTTCTGGGCCTGGGACCCCGTCGAGAACGCGGCCTGCCTCCCATGGTGGACCCTCACCGCGTACCTCCACTCGGTGATGACCCAAGAGCGCCGAGGCATCTTCAAGATCTGGAACGTCTCGCTCCTCCTCGGGAGCTTCTTTCTCACGATCTTCGGCACCTTTCTGACCCGCTCTGGGCTCATCGCGAGCGTGCACAGCTTCGCCCAGTCGGGCATCGGCATTTACTTCGTGTGGTTCATGGGCCTCTTGCTGCTCTTCTCGGTGGCCCTGGTGCTCTGGCGGCTGCCGAGGCTCCGCCGCCCGGTCGAGTTCGACAGCTTGCTCTCGCGCGAGGCCGCGTTCGTGGCCAACAACTGGCTCCTGCTCGGCATCTGCGTCTTCATCGCCCTGGCCACGGTCTGGCCCAAAGTCAGCGAAGCCGTGTGGAATGAGCGGCTCACCGTTGGGGCGAGCTTTTACAACGCCTGGCTCGCGCCCCTCGGCCTCTTGCTCTTCGCGCTCATGGGCGTGGGCACCCTGACCCCGTGGCGCAAGGGCTCGAAGAAGCTCTTGCTCGAAGCCTTTCGCGGGCCCCTCGCGGTGGGCCTCACGGCGGGCGTCTTGCACGCGCTGGTGGGCCATCGCTTCGCGATGCCCGCGGTGGTGACCCTCGAACCCATCTACGACCAGACCACCGCCATCAGGCTCGGCGGCCTCACCCTCGGGCACCTCAACGTGGGCCGGGGCCTGGCCTGGTTCGACGGTCATTTGCCGCCCTTCGTGACCGCGGTGACGGCCTTCAACATCGCCACCCTCGTGCAAGAGTTCGTGCGCGGCACCCTCGCCCGGATGCGCTCGAAGCAAGAGCCCGCCCCGGTGGCCCTCGCGCAGCTGGTCTCGCGCAACCGCCGTCGGTACGGCGGGTACATCGTTCACCTCGGCTTCTCGATGATGATGCTGGGCTTCCTCGGGGCCGCGTTTCGGCAAGAGGCCGAGGCCACCATCGCGCCGGGCGAGCGCTTCACCGTGGGCCGTTACACCCTGCGGTACGACGGCACCGAGACCCGACGCGACCCGAACAAGCGCGAGGTCTTCGCCAATGTCACCCTGTTTCGCGGCGCCGACGAGATCGGTCGGGCTCACCCCGCCCGCTTCATTTACAGCACGCACCCCGAGATGCCGACCACCGAGGTGAGCATCACCACGACCTTGCGCGAAGACATCTACCTCGTAATGGCCACGGTCGACGCCAACACCCGGGTCGCGCACCTCAAGGCGTACGTCAACCCGCTCACGGTGTGGCTCTGGCTCGGGGGCCTCGTGCTCGTCGCAGGGGTGCTCGTGGCGATGTGGCCCGACGCCAGCCGCGAGGCCGCGCTGGCCTTCGCGGGGCGCGACCGAGACGAGCCCGCAAGGCCCGCAAAGAAGGGCCCCGGCGCGACCGAGGCGGCGGCCCTGGTCGCGCTCTCGCTCGCGGCGCTCCTGGCCGCGCCGGGTGAGGCCCTCGCGCAGCCGCAGCCGAGACACACCGGCTCGTCGCCCATGACGGTGGGCGTCGCCGAGCGCTTCTCGCCCGAAGAGCACAGGCTCTTTGATCACCTGCTCTGCATGTGCGGCGACTGCGATCGGCTCCCCCTCGCGACCTGCTCGTGCGATTTCGCGGCGGCGCAGCGCAACCGCATGCGCGAGCGGCTCGGGCGCGGCGAGCCCGCCCAATCGATCATCGACGCGTATGTGGCCCGGTACGGCCCCGCGGCGCTCACGGTGCCGCCCGACCGGGGGCACAACAAGGCCCTCTACATCGTGCCCGTGGCGGCCCTCATCGCCGCAGGGGTGGGCGCCTTCGCGATGGTCAAGCGATGGAGCCGCAGGGCGCAGTCAGACACCCAAGACGCCGCCAAGGCGGCGAGCGCGAATCCCGTCGACCCGGCACAAACCAGCTACGACGCCCGCATCGAGGAGGAACTCCGTGGCCTCGACGATTGACCCGCTCCGTCAGTGGATCGCCCGCCACGCGGCGCTCTCGGGGGCCCTCGCGATGCTGGCCGTGGCGAGCGTTCTGGCCCTGCTCCGGGGCGCGCCGTCGGGCGTGCTCTGGGTCGCCTTCGGCGCCCTCGCCGCGGCGGTGATGCTCTTCTGGGAGGCCCTGCGCCTCGTGCTCGACCCCAGCGCCTCGGGCGACGACGGCGACGACGACCAGGAGGCCCGCAGCACCGCGGCCCTCGAAGCCCGCAAGCGCGCGGCCCTGAGGGCGATCAAAGACCTCCAGTTTGAGCGCTCCCTTGAGCGCATCACCGAAGAAGACTTCGAGGCCCTGTCGTCGAAGTATCGCGCCGAGGCTCGGGCCGCGATGGAGGCCCTCGACCTCAGCCTCGGCGCCTGGCGGGTGCGCGCCGAGGCGATGCTGAAGCAGGCCGAAGGTGACGGCCTCGACGCCCTCAGGGCCGAGGTCGCCGCGCGCCCGGGCGAGTCTGCCGCGCCTCCGACTGAGTCTGACTCAGTCAACGCCGCGGCGGCCCCGGTCGGGCAGCAGACGTGCCCGCAGTGCGCTGCGGCCAACGACGACGATGCGGTGTTCTGTAAGAAGTGTGCGGCGCGACTCGCGCCCGAGGCGCAGGCCGATGCGTAACCGGGTCACGGTCTTGGTGTTGCTCTTGGGGCTCGGGGCGGGTCGCACCGCCGCGGCCCAACACGACGCCGCGAGCGCTCTCGGAGATGCCAGCGTCGAGGCCCCGCACCCGGGGCCCGTCGACCCGCACGCGGCGCTTCCGCCGGGGCACCCGCCGACCGCGGCAGACCCGCACGCCGGGGCTGAGATTCAGCGCGCGGCGGTGCCTCAGACCTTCGCCGAGGAGGCTCCGGGGCTCGCGCCCGGGGTCGTGCTCGTGCGGGTGGTGAACGCCGCCGGAGACCCCCAACCCGAGGCACTGGTGCGCCTCGGCGCGATGCGCGACGGCGACCGTGACACGCCCCGCGAGGCGCGCACCGACAACAACGGCGTGGCGCGCTTCGAGGGCCTCGACCGGGGCTCGGGCATCGCGTACCGGGCCAGCACCGAGCGAGAGGGCGCGCGCTTTGGGGCCATGCCCTTTCAGCTCGGGGCCCGGTCAGGGTACCGGGTTCAGCTCGTGCGGCACGAGGTCGAGCACGGGGGGCGCGCGGTGCTCCTCTGGGATGCGCGGGTTGAGCTTCGCTTCAAAGACGATCGCATCGTGGTGGTGCATCGGTATCGCGTCGCCAACCTGTCGGGGCTCGCGCTGCCCGGAGACCCGCCGCACCCGACGGCCTATGTGCCGCAGCCGGGCCTGCGCTTCGGCCTCCCCGCGGGGTACACGGCCTTTCAAGCGGCCCCCTCGATGGACGACCTCCGCCTCAACGCGGAGGGCGACGTGGCCATCCTGCAAGGCAGCGTCGCGCCCACCGTCGATCAGCCCGTCGAGGTGACCTGGCAGTACCACGTGCCCATCCGCGGCGGAGACGTCTCGCTTGAGATGTCGCTGCCCCTCCCGCTGGTGAACGCCACCCTCGCGAGCGAGGCGCCGCGCGGGCTCAGCATGGAGGTCGAGGGCATGCCCGCCGCCGAGCGCCGGGTCTCTCAGGGCGAGAACATTCTCATCACCGGGGTGAACCGTCAGCCGAACGACCCCGCGGTGCGTTCGTTTCGCATTCACCTCCGGGGCATCCCTGCGGCGGCGGGGCCTGAGCGCACGGTGGCCGCGGTGATCGCCGGGGCGCTGGTGCTCGGGGCGCTCGGGCTCGCGGTGCGGCGTCGCAAGGCGCCGGGCGGGGGCCGAGACCGGGCCGAGCTCGAAGCCGAGCGCGACCGCATCCTGGCCGAGATGCGCGCGCTGGTGGGGCTCCGCGAGACCGGCGAGGTGGGCCCTGAGACCTACGCCCGCCGTCGGCGCGAGCTGGCCCTGTGGCTCGCCGCGACCCTCCGCGCCCTCGACCCTGACGCCGCCCCGTCGCCCTCGGCGTGAGGGCGATCGCGGGCACCCGAGACCCTGTCATCGTGCATCGAAGAGACTCCATGCGTTACGCCCTCGCCTCACTCCTTCTGGTCACTCTGGGTTGTTCTCGCGGCACCGGGCCTGCGGCCTCTGGGGGCGGCGCCGTGCCAGAGGCGCCCTCGCCGGTGACCCCGCGGTCGGAGATCCCGAGTCAGACTCAGCTGCCGACCACCACCGGCGCGGCGGCGCCCTCGTTGACCGTCGACAGCCCCGCCCGCGACGCGCTCTTGCCCGAAGGCGCGCCGGCGCCGAGCTTCGTGGGGGTGACCCACACGGGCGTCACGGTGATGGCCAACGGCGGCCCGCGCGAGCGCGTCTTGGTGGTGTATTTCTACCCTCGCGACGAGACCCCGGGGTGCACCGCCGAGGCCTGCGCGTTTCGTGACGCCTTCGCGGGCTATGCCGACGCGGGGGCCGACCTCGTGGGGGTGAGCACCGACTCGGCCGAGGCGCATCGACAGTTCGCGTCGCACCATCGCTTGCCCTTCGGGCTCATCGCCGACCCCGAGGCGCGGCTCGCGCGGGCCTTCGGTCTCGCGGTCGAGCCGGGCGGCTTCACCCCGCGTACGACCTTTGTGATCGGCCGCAGCGGGCGCGTGGCGAGGGTCTTCCCCGGGGTGCAGGTGACGGGGCACTCGGCCGAGGTGCTCGCCGCGGTGCGGGCCGCGCACTGAGCGCCTTCACGGAGCGTGCGTCATGGCGGGCATTGTTCGAACACCGCGGCGCCCTGAGGGGTGGGTCGCGCCGGGGCCGCGGCCGCGGGGTGCGATGGGCGACCCGAGCCTCGCGCCCGCCGACGACGAAGACCTCTGCCTGCTCACGGGCGAGTGGCGCATTTTTCAGAAGCTCCGCGGCCACCGCTGGTCGATGGACGACCTCGTCACCGCATGGATCGCCCAGGCGAGCGTCGACCCCGGCGCGGTGAGGCGCACCCTCGACCTCGGCTGCGGCATCGGCTCGGTGCTTCTCATGACGGCGTGGCGCTTCGCGGAGGCCCAGTGTGTGGGCATCGAGGCCCAAGACGTGAGCTTCGCGATGGCCGCACGGAGCGTCCGATACAACGGCGTCGATGACAGGGTGCGGGTGCTTCACGGCGATTTTCGCGGGCCTGTGGGGCTCGACCCAAACCCTGGCTTTGACCTGGTGACGGGCACGCCGCCGTACTTTCCGCCGGGCACCGGGGTGGAGTCGGGCAAGGTCCAGTGCAGCCCGTGCCGCTTCGAGCACCGGGGCGGCATCGAAGACTACTGCGACGCCGCCGCGCGCTGCCTCGCCGAGACGGGCACCTTCGTCGTGTGCGGCGCCGCGGGCGAGCACCCGAGGGCCTTGGCCGGGTGCGACCGCGCGGGCCTGAAGCTCAGGGCCTTCTGGCGGGTGGTGCCCAAGGCCGGGGCGGCCCCGTTGGTGGGCGTCTGGGTCATCGACCGCCGCCACCGCGGGCCCCACGCCGAACACACCCTCACCGTGCGCGACCCGCACCAACAGTGGACGCCAGACTTCCTCGCGCTGAGGGCCGACATGGGGCTGCCGCCGCCGCTCCGGCGCCCCGGCTGAGTCTGACTCAAGAATGTGACCGCGCGGCTACCGCAGCGCCGCACCGAGGAGGGCGAACCCCAACGCCACACCGCTCGCGAGCCCCGCCGCGCGCCGCGCCTCGGTGAGCGACCCCGCGCTCGCGGCGAGCACCAGCAGCGCGGCGGTCACCCGCGCCTCGGCCGCGGCGTCGCTCCACCGACCGCGCGCGAGGCTCGTCAGGTAGGCCGCGCGGCGGAGGTCGAGCTCCCAATCGAGGCGTGTGACCGCGGCGTGGGCCAAGAGCCCGAGGGCCGCGAGGGCCATCACCGCGGCGAGGGTGAGCGACGGCCCGCGGCGCCACGAGACGAGCCCCAAGACCGAGAGCGCCACCAGGGCGAGCCCCGCGGCGCTCATCGCACCCACGCCATCGCCGCGAGCGTCGAGAGCGCCGAGACGCCCACGCCCCACTCGAAGCAGCGGGCCAGGCGCTCGGGGTCGCGGCGGAGTCGCGCGATCGCCAAGGCGCCCAGAATGGCCGTGGCGTAGAGCGTCACCGTCACCCGGCCGACGAAGGGCGTGGCCTCGGTCGAGAGCACCGCCGTGGCGTCGGGCGCGGGGGCGCGCAGGTGCAGCCAGACCCGCGTCGCCGCGAAGACCGCCGGGGCCCACGCGAACGACGCGCCCGCGACGGCGAGGGTGCGGCGGCCCCGAGGGCTCACGCCCGACGCTCCCAGGCCATCACCCGCGGGCACTCGGGGTCGGGGCCCATGGCGCCGCGAAGATGGGTCGCGACGACCTTGCAGCCCCCGCGGCAGACGCGCTGAAACTCGCAGCCCGCGCAGGGCTCGGGGGGCGCGTCGGCGAAGGCCCGAAAGGCGTCGATGGACATTCTTGAGTCTGACTCAGTCACGAAGCTGCACCCCTTGAGGGCGCCCTCGCGGTCGACCGCGGCGAGGTAGCGCCCCGCCTCGCAGCCGAAGACGCCGAAGCGTTCGAGGCCCGCCGCAGACCCGAGGGCGCCCGCCACGAGGGGCACCAGCGCGCAGTCGATGCGGAGCGAGAGCCGACCCTCAAGGGCCGCGGCCAGAGGCTTGAGCGCGGCGCCGAGGGCCTCGGCCTGCGAGGGGGTGAGGCGTCGGGCGAGGTACTCGGGTGAGGCCGCGCGCCCGGCGGGCTTGTACCGAAGGAGCTGAAGCTCGCGCACCCCGAGGTCTGCGAGGCGGTGCGAGAAGGGCGCAACGGAGGCGACGTTCTGCCGGGTGAGCACCATGTTGACGCCCACCGTGATGCCCGCCGAGACGAGCATGGCGATGGCCTCGTCGGCTTGTCGGGCGCCCTCGAAGCCGCGCACGGCGAGGTAGTCTGCGGGGCTGCCGTCGTGGCTGACGTTGACCTGCGCGAAATCTCGGAGCGCTGCGGCGCGGCGCGGGGTGAGCCCCAACCCGCTGGTGGTGACCACGGGGGTCATGCCGAGGGCGCGGGCGAGGGTGGCGAGGCTCCCGAGGTCGTCGCGGAGCATGGGCTCGCCGCCGCCGAAGGCCACGGTGAAGACCCCCGTGTCGCGGAGCCCGCGCAGGGTCGCTTCGAGGGCCTCGCGGTCGACGTGGCGCCCCTCGGGCGAGGCGCTCTGGTAGCAGCCCGTGCAGGCCGCGGGGCAGCGCGAGGTGACGGCGATGTGGGCTTCGAGGGGCGCCTCGGGCGGGGGAGGGTCGTCGCGCCAAGCCCCGGCGTCGTCGAGGCCCAAGCGCCGGGCGCGGTCGCGGTCGACGGCCACGAGGGTGTCGTCGCCCAAGCGCACCCAAGCGCCGAACGGGGCCGCGCGGAGGCGGAGCTCAGCCCGCATCGTCGGCACCGGGCGAGGGAGTTTCTGAGTCAGACTCAGCAGGGTCGGGTTCGGGGAGAGGGGCGTCGGGGGAAGGGGCGGCCTCGTCGAGGGCGGCGTTGAGGGCCACCAGGAGCGCGGCGCCCGCGGTGGCCGAGAGGAAGAGCATCTCGACGGCGCTCCCGATCGAGGAGCAGTTGGCGCCGGGGCCGCGTCGGATGCGCAAGATGCCATCGCTCACAGAGAGACTCCTTCGAGCATCTGGGGGTCGTGGAGGAACATCGCGAGGTAGGCTACCGCGAGCACGGCGAGGGCGCAGAAGGCCGCGCGGAGGGCCCTCGGCAAGAGCCCCGCGGTCTTGAGCGTCACCGCGGCGAGGTAGACCCCTATGGTGCCGAGGCCGAGGGTCAAAAAGGGCCACGGGTCGTGGTCGTCGGTGCGCCACGCGAGGAGCCCGCCGCCCGCCGTGAGGAGCCCCAGTTGGGCCAGCGGCGTGACCCGGGCGAGCTGGGCGACGAGCGACTTCTTGAGTCTGCCTCGAAAAATCTTCACCCCGGCCGCCGCGGCGCTGAGCGCGAGGGCGACGAGGAGGGCGACGCTCGCCCTGAGGAGGGCGCGTCGTCGGGCCAGCACCCTGGCGTTGGCGCGCACGGCCTCGTCGACGTCGAGGCCCTCGACCTCGCGCGCGGCCTGGGTCTCGTCGCCGCTCCGCTGTCGTGCGGTGACCAGGCGGTCGGCGGCGAGGTCGCGGAGGTGCGGGGGCGTGGCGCCGTCACGGGCGAGGGCGAGGTAGACCCGCACGGCGTCGTCGGGGCGGGCGAGGCGTTCGAGGTAGGCCTCGGCGACGAGGTAGCGGGCTTCGGCGCGCACGCGCCCGGGGGCGAAGCGCGCGCTCTCGGCGTCGAGGCGCCGGATGGCGTCGAGGTCGCGGGCGAGGGCGGGGTCGCGGCGCACCCGTTCGAGGGCCCTGAGCGGGGCGAAATCGCCCTCGGCGTGGGCTTCGAGGTCTTCGATCCGGGCGATGGCCCGCGAGGCCCAACGGCTCGACGGGTCGAGGGCCACGAAGCGACGGTACCCGTCGAGGGCCGCGCCGAAGGCCATGGCCTCGTCGTCGGTGGCCGCGAGGAAGTACACCCCGAGGTGCCGCAGGGCCGGGTCGGGGCGCCCGAGGAGCGCGCGAAAATGCTGCCGCGCGAGGTCGACCTGGCGGGCCTCAAGGGCGTCACGCCCCGCGCTGAGGCTCGGGTCTTGTTGGGCGAAGGCGAGGCCCGAGGCGAGGGCGAGGGAGATACTGAGTCTGACTCGAAAACCCGCGACCCGGCGACGCATGGCGGGGGCGATGCTCAGCTTCCGCGGGCGAAGCGCGCGGCCTCGGCGCCGGCGCGGTGACCGCTGGCGAGGGCGCCGGCGATGCCGTCACCGTCTCGGGCGAGGGCGACCTCGCCGGCCGCGAAGAGCCAAGGCGCGACCCGGGTCTGGCCGTCGGCGTCGAGCACCCGACCCGCGGCGTCGAGCCGCAGCCCCGCGCCGAAGGCCCGCCCTTCACGGGGCGCGAACCACTCGACCGGGTCGGCGCCCCGGGCCGCGCCGGTGGCCGAGAGGATGCGCTCGTGCCGCGCCGTCCATACGGGGAGGCCCGCGGTGCACTCTTCGAGGACCGAGGCGAAGCGCAGCCCGCCGCCCACGAGGCCGCCGGTGGCGAGCACCACGGCCCGCGCCCTGACGCTCTCGCCGTTGGCCAAGACCACCTTGGCGACGCGGCCCGGCTCGACCCGCGCCCGCGCGCTGAGCACGCCCACGTCGCGGGGCACCCAGGCCTGAAGGGCGGCCGCCATGCGCAGCCCCGGAGGCTCGCCCGCGGCCCCCGCCACCTCGCCCACGGGTCGCCCCAAAAGCCGCTCAAGCTGCGCCGCCACATCGTGCCGCTTGAGCCCCAACACGGGCGGAAAGAGAAAGCCCCCGACGGTGTCGACGGCCTCTGCCAGCGAGGCCGCGAGGGTGGCCACGAGGCCTTCGGTGTCGAGCCGCATCGCCGCCGCGCCGAAGCCCGCCTCGCCCGCGTCGAAGCCGCAAGGCACCACTCGCCCCCCGAGGGTCTGCGCCAAGAGCCGCGGCTGCCAGGCCGGGTGCACCCCGAGGTCGACCACGCCCAAGGGCGCGCCCTCGCGCACCCGGTCAAGGTTGAGGAGCGACGAGAGGGCGCCCGCCACCCCCGACACCTGGAGCGCCCCTGCGGTCACGTAGCGCCCGCCGCGCTGCCACGGGCCCTCGGCCGACCAGCGGGCGAAGGGCTCTCGCGCCGCGCCCCAAAGCACCCCCGAGGCCATGGCCAGGGCGCCCTGAGACTCGGCCACGATGAGCGCGCTGGCGCCCGCCTCGTGGGCCGCCCGCGCGGCTGCGAGCCCCGCGGCCCCGCCGCCGATCACCACCACCTCGGCGTCGCGTCGTGGGGTGCTCATCACGCCACCGCCCCGAGCCCGCGGAGGGTCGCGTCGATCACGAGCTCAGACCGCGCTTGGGCCGTGCCGATGGCCGGGAGCCGCGAGCGCTTGCGCGCCATGATGAGGTCGATGGCTTGGGCCCGCACCTCGGCGGCGCTCCACCCGAGGAGCTCGCCGGCGATGAGGGCCGCGGTGAGGGCGCACTCGGCGCCGCCGCAGGGCCCGTAGGCGAGGTTGGTGCGCCGCGCGACGTCTTGCAGGGTGCGCGCGCCCTCGTGGGTGACGACGTAGCGCACCTCGGCGGCGAGCACGGGCTCGGTGGTGCAGGCCACCAGACGGCCCGCCTTGCCGCCCTCGGCGAGGACGCGCTCGGCCCGGGTGCCGTGGCGCCCCACGAGCCGCAGGGCCGCATAGTGTGAGATGTCGAAGCGGGCCGCGAGGGTCTCGACGTCGACGATGGCGTCGCCCCCCGGGAGCGGCGCCGTGTGGGTGGTGCAGCGCGCGCCGACGCCGAGGGCGGGGGCCACGAGGTCGGCCGCTTCTTCTGCAAATTGGCGATAACTCGCGAGTTTACCGCCGATCATGGACCATAGGTTTTTCACCCCGTCGCGGGCGTGGTCGAGCACCTCGTGCTCGCGCGAGAGGGCGTCTTCGAGCTTGCCCCAGGCGTAGAGGGTGGGCCTCGCGCCGACGGTGGTGCCGATGATGCGGGCCTCGCGCACCCGCGGCAGCACGCGCTCGATGCCTTGGACGAGGTAGCGCACCTCGTCGCTGGTCACCGGGAGCGCGTCGAGGTTGGCGTAGGTGTCGTCGTCGGTGGTGCCGATGAGCGAGGTGTTCTCCCACGGTTCGATGAAGATGCTGCGCCCGTCGATGGCCTCGCACATCACGGCCACGTCGGTGATGGGCCGGTCGAGCATGAGGTGGACGCCCTTGCCGGGGCGCACCTTGACGCGCCCTTCGAGCCCTGCGAAACCCGCGGTGATGGGCGACCACGCGCCGGTGGCGTTGACCACGGCGCGGGCTGAAATGTCGCGGGTCTCGCCGGTGAGCCGGTCGCGCACCCGCACGCCGGTGGCGACGCCGTCTTCGATGAGCACCTTCTCGACCGAGGTGTGCAAGAGCACCGAGCCGCCGTGCTCGCGCGCGTCGAGGGCGTTGGCGTTGCAGAGCCGCGCGCCGTTGATGCCCCACTCGTCGAAGGTCATGGCCCCGAGGAGCTTGTCGCTCACGAGCCCCGGCACCACCTTGAGGGCCTCGTCGGGGGTGAGCCGCGCGTGACGCTTGCCGCGCTTGAGCGGCTGGTACTGGTCGTACACCGCGAAGAAGGCGTCGTACGCCTCGAACCGCAGGCGGTCGAAGAAGCTCTGCCCGTAAATCGGCCACACAAAGGGAACACGAAAGATCATGTGCGGCGCGATGCGCTGGATGTTGCCCGAGTCTTCACACGACGAGCGGGTCACCGAAGGGTGCGTCGTGAGGTAGCGCGGGCCCCCGTGGATCATCCCCGATGAGTTGCCGCTCGCCCCGAAGGCGAGGTCATTCCGCTCGACCAGGAGGGTGCGCAGCCCGCGGAGGCTCAGGTCTCTCGCGAGGCCCGTGCCGTTCACCCCGCCACCGATGATGACCACGTCACAGTCGTAACTACGATCGTTCGCGCGAATCGACATATTGCCTGAAACCCGCGACAAGGGGTCGCCGGTTTTCGGCCGAGACCATAGGGTTCGACACGGTGCGTTGTCACGCAGAGAGCACGCGATTCGCGAGGGCGCCCTGCGGGCGGTCGGGCCGTGCGGGCTGTTCGACGCGGCCCGGGGGGTGTACCGATGGGCGCCAGCGGCGATGGGTGACGACGGAGGCAGGCGTGTGGTGCTGGTGGCGCAGCGGGCGAGCGGCTCGGGGCGCTTTCGTCTCGACGACCTTCCGAGCACGAGCGGTCGTCTCGATGTTCACCTGCGGTGCCTGCGGGCGGCCTTTTTGCTCTCGCACGGTCTGCGCCGCGACGTGACCGTCGAGCTCGTACTCTTGGGCGACCGCGAGGCCCCGCGGGTGGTGCGCCTCGTGGGCGCGTCGCTCCGTTTTTTGCGCCCTGACGAGCGCGCCATGGCCGTGCTGATGCAGAAGATTCTGACCGCCGAGGTCGGGTCTGAGGGCTGGCACGAGGTGCGCCCGGGGTGCTTCGTGTCGCGCGGCGGCACCGCCACCCTCGAAGCCGACTGGCACCCCGAGAACCTCTTGTGGCTCGACGAGACCGGCGAAGACCTTCGGGCCGCATCGCTCGCCCCGGGCCCGGTGACCCTGGTGCTCGGCGACCATCACGGGCTCGACGACGCCACCCGCGCGATCCTCGAAGGCCGCGGCGCGAAGAAGGTCTCGATCGGCCCCCTCAGCGTGCACGCCGACGACGCCCTCGCCGTCGCCTTCAACGAGCTCGATCGAAGGGCCTCAGCGCGCTGAGCCGTCGCCCTGAGGGCCCGCGTCAACGGGCGGAGGCGGGGCGCCGTAGATCTCACCGATGGAGCCCTGGTCTTGCGGCGGCCGCGGCGGCGCGTTGGGGTTGAGCCGCGCCCCCGCGTCTTGCACCTGCGGCGGCGGCGGGGCGCCGTACACCGCTGCCACGCGCTCGCGGCACGCGCCCAAGGCCACCGTGGCCCCGAGCAGCAAGGCCGCCCGCGCCCGTCGCGGCCCCTCGCTGCGCGCGGCCTCGTGGGATGCGCCGCGCGGCATCGCACAAAAAGGGCACAGCGCGGCCTCAACGCGTACGTGTCGTGAACACCCCTCGCAAGGGGTCATGACGTCTCCCATGGCGACGACGCTACCAGAGCGCGGCGACCGAGGGGCAGCGGCTCTTTCAAGAATTCTCTCTCGCCCATCGGCAGACGCGTCGGGGCTCAGGGCGCGGGGGCTCGGGCCGAGGGGGCGTCATCGAGGGCGCACGCGGCGGCGATGAGCGCGCGTGCGACCCCGCGACGCCGGAGGTGAGGCAGCACCGCCAGGAGGCTCAGGGCGGGGCCGGGCTCGACCCGCAGAACGCCGGCCACCTCGCCGTTGGGCATCCGCGCGAGGAGGTGCCGGCACGCGCGGTCTCGGCGATCGCTCACGGTGTCTTCGCCGCACTGAAGCTCTTCGAGGAAGACCTCATCGCGCACCATCATCACGGGCAGAAACGCGTCGCCCTCGACGCTCACTTCTCTCACTGAAATCGAGGCCTTCGCGGGCGCTTCGGGGGGCGCCGCCGCGGCGTGCTGCGCGGGCATCGTGCCCCCGAGCCTGAGGAGCTGCTCTTCAAGGTCTGAGATCAACTCAATAAAGTACGGGTCGGTGCCGTAGGCCGGAAAGGCCGCTCGAAACGCGGGGTCGTCGTAGCGCCGCGTGACCCACGCCGCGTAGTGCAGGTACCGCAACGCGCGCAGGGCCTCGACGGTCTTCAGGCTCTCACGGTCGAAGGCACGAAAGCCCTCATAGGCCGAGACGAGCACGGCGCGTTGGGCCTCGGCTTCGGCGTCGCGGCCCGGGGTCAGGAGCCAGACGTCTTGCACCGCGGGGCCCACCATCATGTCGTCGAAATCGAGAAAGAAGGCGCCCTCGGCGCCCCAAAGGAGGTTGCCGAGGTGACAGTCGCCGTGAACCCGGTGCATCGCGGCGTCGTCGAACCACCCCGCGGTGTGCGCGAGGAGCCGCTCGGTGACCGCAGTGAGCGCCCCGCGGAGGGTGGGCGCGAGGCGCGGCGAGCGGGTCAAGACCGAGAGGCTCTCAAGGCCCCAGGCCTCGGCGTCGAAGCGGCGGCGGTGGGGCGCCGCGCGGGCCGCGCCGACGTTGTGAACACGCGCGAGGAGCATGCCGAGGCGACGCAGCTGCTCGGGGGTGAGCTCCTCGGGGGCCCGGCCGCCGACCTTGGGGAAGAGCGCGCACCACATCGCGCCCTCGATCACCTCGTAGAGGGTGCTGCCATCGCCGAACGAGAGCGGCGCCGCGACGGGCACCTCGGCGTCGCGGAGATCAAAGAGAAAGCGATGCTCGTCTTCGATGGCCTCGCGCCGCCAGCGGCCCGGCCGGTAGAACTTCGCGACCACCCGCGAGCGGTCTTCGCGCTCTAGCTCGTAGACCCTGTTTTCAAGGGAGTTGAGCGCATAACAGAGCCCCGTGCAGGGCACCCCCGCGGCCTCGACCGCGCGCAGCACCACCTCGGGCGTGAGCGCATAGAAGTCTTCAATCACACCGAGGGCGCGTAGCACTCTTTGATTACAGCGTACACCGCAGCGCCACGGCCTGAACGCGCCGCCGCCCCATCGCCGTGCGCAGCCCCGCGAAGACCACCGCGCCCTCGGCGGTGGGCACCACCTGCATCGCGTCGAAAGGCCCGCCGCTGCTCTCGAAGGGCAACGCGAGCGGCGCGCCCTGTTCGGCCCCGGTCGGGTCGAGGGTCAAGAAGACGCCTCGAATCACGCCCGAGCCGATGGCGGTCGCAACCAAGGTGTCGCCCCCGCGTCGCGCGACGTCGACCCCGCCGCCGAGGAAGCTGAGCGAAGGCACCGGCATCGGGGCGCCGCGGGGCGCGCCGTCGGGGGCGAGGGGCAACACCTCGACGCCCGAAATGGGAGGCCGGGTGTCAAAGCCCTGCTGCCAGACGAGGCTCCACCCGGTGCTGGTGGGCACGAGCTGGCGCGAGCGCAGCGCCCCTTCGCCGGGGCCTGCGTAGACCTGGCGCAGCGGCCCGAGGGGGCCCGCGAGGCTCATCAGCCGGGTGTAGACCGCCTCGCCGCCGTCGCGCGGCACCGCCCAGTGAAAGAGCATCTGCCCCGTGGGGGTGAGCGCCCGGTCGACGTCAGCGTTGAGCGCGAGGCCCTCAAGGGCGAGCCGCTCTTGAAAGCGCGGAAGCTGCGTCTGGGTGCCGAAGAAGGCCACGCCCTCGGGCGCCGCAAAGAGGCCCGCGATGAAGTTGAGATCGCCGCCGCGGGCGTCGAGGCTGCGACAGAGGGGCCGCGCGATGCCGGGGTTACGCTCGACGGCGTTGAAGGCGAAGACCTCGCGCTGGCGTGCGTCGGCGAAGCCGATCTGGCAGTCGCGGTCTGACTCTTCGCCGCCCTCGGTGGCGACCCAGAGCCGCGCGGCGCTCGCGTCCCACCGGGCGGTGATGCGCGAGGGGGCCTGGTAGGTGAGGCGAAAGAAGGGCAGCGCGAGGCTCTCGGGGTCGCGCCGCAGCGCGGGGTCGACCCGATACGCGTACACCGTGTCGCGGATGGCGCCGGTGGGGGCCTCTCCGCGCAGCACCGCCACGGGCCCGGCCTCGGTCTCGACGGCGTCTTCGAGGCTCAGCTGGTTGCCCGCGGTGTCGACATCGACGACGGTCACCGCGGGGCTCGCGACCGACCAGGCACAGCGCGAAGGCGCGGCGGTGTCGGCCTCGGTGACATCAGCGCCCGCGTCGCGCGGCCCGAGGTCAACAGGGGTCGCGGCGTCGCCGACGGCGTTGCGACCGTCGACGGTGCTCGCGCAACCAAGACCGAGGCTCAGCCCCAAGCCCAGCGACAACATCTTCATCGTGCGTCGAGTGTGAGAGCCCGCTGGGCGCCCTTCAAGGCTGAAGAAACGCCTCTCGGGCGAGAAAGCGAATGCCCGCCGAGATCTGCTGGCAGCGGCCGTTCTCTGGGGCAAGATCGGCGAAGACGCGCAGCGCGCCGGTGATGGTGTTCATCTCGGTCTGCGAAATGGTGAGGGTGCGCACCTGGTCTGAGAACTCGCTCACGCTGATGCCGCCGCCGATGACCCCTTCGAGCGAGCCGTCTTCGCGGAGCGTGGCGCGGATCTGGGCCTGGTGCAGATTGAGCACGAAATTCGCGTCGAGCACCGTGATCGGGAGCGGCAACAAGAACGGCCCCGCGGTGACCACGCCGTTGCGCAGCGCGGCGCTCACGCGGGTCACCGGCCGGTCGCGCTGGAGCTCGTAGGTCTGGCCCTTGTCGAGGAGCATGTTGCTGTCGACGAAGGGTGAGCCCGAGACCCGCGTAAACGCGAGGGTGACGCAGGGGTCGTTCTGCGGGTCGTCGATGCCCTCAAGGCTGATGCCGACCAGGAGCTGGCCGTTGTTCACCGCGCCCTGGATGGCGCCGTCGAAGGCCCCGCCGGTCATGGCGTCGACCACGGGCAAGAGCCGCGCGAGCTGGTTGTCGATGCCCGCTTCGCCGGTCGGCGAGGTGAAGTCAGCCTGGCGGCACCCGAGCGAGTCGCCCGAGGTGCTGACGCGGTTGTCGAGGTTCAGACCTTCGGCCACCGCGGCGTTGTTCATCGCAGGGCGCACGAAGCCGAAGCGCGCGATCACGGCGCTGCGGGTGGTGTTCGAGGGCTGACACCGCGCCGCGCGGAGCGCAGCCTCGTTGGCCGCGCCGTCGCCGCCGTCGTCGCCGCACCCGAGGGCCAGCGACGCAATGAGAATGAGCGCGTGAGGTCTCATGCGACGAGCCCTCCGAGACCGTCGGTGACGCGCCCCGGGCCGACGCCATACTCGTTGGCCCGAACGCCCAGGAGCTGAAGCACCGTGAGCATCACCTTGCTCGCGTTTTCGCCCATGGCGCGGAGGTGCGTACCTTGACGAAACGCGCCGCCGAGGGAGCCCGCGAAGAGCATCGGGTACTCGTCGAGCGAGTGGGTGCGCCCGTACGAGCAGTCGGTGGTGCAGAGAATCAGCGCGTGATCGAGCAGCGTCGCGTCGCCCTCTTCGACGCGGTCGAGGGCCGAGAGAAAGTACCCGAAATCGGCCATGATGAGCCGCAAGATGGCCTGCACCTCGGGCTGCGCGCCGGGCTCGTCGTGGGTGAGCTGGTGGTGCCCCGCGCTCGCATTGGGGAAGAGCACGTTGTTCACCGGCTGCGAGTACATGTGAAAGAACACCCGGGTCTGGTCGCAGGCCATGGCCATCGCCATGAGGTCGCTCATCACCCGTGAGCGCTCGAGCACCGGCAGTCGGCCGCCCTGCTCGGGGTAATCGCTCGCGGGCATCTCGGGGCGACGGCACGCCGCGAGGTTCGGCGGGTTCTCTTGCAAGCGCTGGAGCTGACGCTCGATCGCGCGGACCCCTTCGAGGTGCTGATCGAGGCGCTGCCGGTCGCCGCTGCCGAGCCGACCCCGGAGGCGCTGACTCTGCGCGCCCACGGCGTCGAGGACGCTGCGCCGCAGGGCGAGCCGCGGGTCGGGCGCGGTGCTCTCTCCGGGGGCGCGAAAGCCCTCGCCGAAGAGGCGCTGGTAGAGCGCGAAGGGCGAGGTCTCGGGCGGGTTCACCTGCCCCGGGGCGCTGTACGAGTAGCTGTTCGAGCTCGGCTGAATGCCCGTCTCGATCGAGCGAAACCGCGTCTCGGCGCCGACCACCTCGGCGATGCGCTGGTCGACGGTGGCGTGGGCGAGGGCGTTGTTCTGAATCGCATCTCCCGAGAAGAGCCCCGCGGGGCCCGAGAGGTGCGGCCCGGTGTTGATCGTCGCCACCCGCGTGCCGCTCACCAGGGTCAGCTTGGGCTTGTGCGTGGCGAGGGGCATCAACAAGGGCGAGAGGGTGTAGTCGGGCCCCACCTCGCGCGGGAGCCAGAAATCAGGCAACACCCCGTTGCCGAAGAACCAGACCCCGAACCTCTTGGGGAAGGCCTGGCCGCCCGCGTAGGCGGTGCCATTCTGGTTCATCAAGCACTCGAGCGGGGGCAGGCCCACCGAGACCGCGGCGCCGCCCAACATGCCCCGCAGGAGGGTGCGACGAGAGAGACGAAGACTCATGGCGTGGCCCCTTCGCGGGTGAGCCCGATGCGTGAGAACGCGTCGCCCGTGACGAGCGCGGTGACGAGGGTCTGGAAGCGGTATCCGCTCAAGAGAAACTGACGCTCAAGCCTGACGATCTCGCCGAACTCGCCGTCGCCGTCTTCGCGGCCGTGGGCGTAGCGGTACAGCTTGAACACCACACACCGCGGCAAGAGCGGCGCGTCGCGGAGGGCCTCGGCGAGACCCCGGAGGTCTGAAAAGGGGCGCCCGTCGAGGTCGCCGCGGGTGTCGAGCGGCGCGCCGTTGTCGGTGAGCCGCGCGCGGCCGATCGCGTCGAGCGATTCGAGCGAGAGACCCAGCGGATCCATCAGGCGGTGGCAGCTCGCGCAAGAGTCGACGGTGCTGTGCGCCGCGAGCCGCTGACGCAGCGTGCGGAGGTTCGGCGACGGCTCGGGGATGGCCGTGTTGACGTTCACCGGCGGCATGGGCATCGGGCTGCAAAGCAGGTCTTCGCGGATGAAGCGGCCCCGCAGCGTGGGCGAGCTCGACGTCGGGTGCGCGTGCATCAGCATCATCGACGCGTGACCGAGGAGGCCGCGCCGCGGCGCGCTCTCGTCGAAGGTCACCTCGGCGAAGGTCTCGGGCGTCGCCATCGACACAGGCACCGGGAAGGCGACCCGATAAATCGACGCCAACCGACGGTTGAGGAAGCTCCGCCGGGTGGTCAAGAAGTCACGAAAATCGACGTCTTCAAAGGCCAAGCGCTCAAAGAGCCGCAAGGTCTCTTCGCGTGCCGCGCCCGGCAGATCGGCCCCATACGCGGGGAAGGCCGTCGCGTCGCGGCTCACCGCGTCGAGGCGCTGAAGATGCAACCAGTCAGACACGAACGCGCGAACCCCGCGGCGCGCAGCGGGGGCCGCGAGCATGCGGGTCACCTCTGCGCTGAGCCCCTCGGGGGTGCCCAAGCGACCCTCGGCGGCGGCGCCCAAGAGGGCGGGGTCGGGGGGGCCGTTCCACAAAAAGTACGAGAGCTTCGAGGCGAGGGCGTAGGGCCCGAGGCGGTCGCTGTCGCCGACCTCGACCCGAAAGATCATGTCAGGCGCCTGAAGAAGCGCCGCGAGCCCGTATTCGAGCCCCCGGTCGAAGTCATTGAGCGCCGCCGCGGCCTGGCCCGCGACGCCCACGAGCCGCGCCCGCTCGGCCTCGTCAAGCGGGCGCCGCCAGAGTCGCTCGCCGAGGCTCGAGAGCACCGTCTCGGCGCAGCGGTCGTCGCGCACCGCCGCGGGCGCGCAGGTCACCCAACGGGCCCGCCGGGCGGGGGTGCGAAACACCTGCTGCGCGAGGTCGTAGGCCGCGCTCTGATACTGCTCGACCCCGTTGCGTGAGACGCTGGCCTCGCTCGCTCCGATGGCCACCAGGTCGTGACGCTCGACGTCGGGCTCGAGGCCCCGCGGCACCACCACGTCGTCGCCCAAGACATCGCGCACCGTGTTGGTGTATTGCGCCCGGGTGAGACGCCGAAGCACCGGGGCCGGCGCCACAAAGGGCTGATCGACCAGCGGCGCGAGGCCCGCGTCGACGGCGCCCGCGTCGGCGGTCACCGGCGCCGCCTCGTCGCAGCCCGCGAGCACCAGGAGCGCACCCAAGACCGCGCGCACCGGCCTCACGGGCTCACCCTTCGTCGAAACGTTACGCGGTCTGAGAGCATGCTCGCCCCTTCGAGGATGGCGCCGACCGTCGGGTCGGTGTCGTTGAGAACCATGCGCCGCGCATAGGCCAGCGCGTAGGCGCCGACGATGGGCGCCTGCTCGGTGTCAGCGATGTTCTCACACCCGCCGAGGGCGAAGTACTGATGGCAGCCACCTCGCACATCGATCCATGTCATGGGCATCGGCGCGGTGCTCTCGAACTGGGCCTCGGCCCCCACTGGGTCGTCGCCACCGCTCATCGCAAACATCGCAAAGCGAACCCCGCCGTGACCCGTCGGGCCGAGCCACTCGCGCCGCAGCGCGCCCGCCATCGCGAGCCCCGCCACCACCCGCTCGTCGCCCACTCCGGCCGCAAACTGTGCGCGATCGAGGGCCGTACACGGGTTGGTCATGCACCGGGCCTCGACCGCCGCGGGGTCGAAGCGCGCGCCCCCGGCCGTCCAGACCGTGTGAACACCCGCCGAGTGGCCCGAGAGCAACACCCGGCTCACGTTGGCACGCCCCGACAGCGTCGCCGCGAGGGGCCCGTCGCGCAGCGCATCGAGGCTCGCGCTCACATCGCGCGCCCGAAGGTGAAAGATCGACGCGGGCAATGTTGACGGAGTGTCAGAGATCGTATTGCCGGTGTGATCGGGCGCCACCGCGACCCAGCCGTGGCTCGCAAAATACCGCATCAAGAAGTGACTCGTGGGGCCGAAGCCCTGGTGCCCGTGCGAGTACACATGCACCGGGTAGCCGTCGGGGTAGACCGGCACCTCTGACGGAGCGTCAACAATCGACTCGGGGTCCCTGAACAGCCGCCTGTAGGTTGGCCGCGGCCCCGACAGGGCCCGGGTGGGGTACCAGAGGTGCAGGGTCAGGGTGCGCGGCGCGCTCGCGCCCGGGGGCGTGTAGCTGTGACTCACGCTGGTGTACCCGACGTTGAAGGGGCCCCGCGCGCGCACCGACCACGACAGCGGCGCGCTCGGCAGCGGGCCCGCGTCGTCGGCGACGATGACCCGGTCGGCGCTCACCGCGTCGGCGCCCAAGGTGCCCGCGTCGTGCGCTGCGGGCGCTTCCGTACAGCCCGCGCAGGCCGCAGTCAGCAGCGTCGTCTCGACCACCCGTCGCAACATCGCCGCGATGATCAACGCCGCGAGGCGCTCTGGTCAACAGTGCGGCACACGCTGTGCTCAGTGCGGGCCCATGAAGACGAAGTCGATGGCGGCTCTGGCCAGCGCGCTGGCCACGGTGGCGGCGGTGACCGAGGTGAGGGCTGAGGGTCGCATGCCCGTGGCGGTGAGCGTTGAAGGGGTCTTGGGCTCGGGCAATCCGTACGCGCACGAGGTGGGGGTGAGCTTCCTCGGGGCCGTGCAGGTGATGCCGCGGCGGTGGCTCTCGGTGGGGGTGGTGGTCGGGCGCTTTCAGGCCACCGGCAACGACGGCGAGCGCCTCGCGGGGGTGCCCGTGATGGGCAGGGTGGCGCTGCGGTATCCGCGATGGGTCGTGCAGCCCTGGGGCGGCCTCGAGCTCGGGCTCTCGTCGATGACCGTGCGGGTCGGCTCAGGCCCCGGCGCCACCGTCGCGTACGACCACCTCGGGCTCGGCCTCGCAGGGGTCGTCGGCCTCGACGTCGTGCCCTCCGAGCGCTTCGCCGTGGGCCTCGTGGGGCGCATGTTCCGCGACGATGACCAGGCCCGCATGACCCACGTCGGCCTCAGGGCCGAGCTGCGCTTCTAGCGCCGTCTGCTCCAAAGCGATCAGGTCGAGAAAAAGTGAGGTTCTGATTCTGTTGCAACTCGATTGCAAATAGGCTAGTCGGCCCAACCGTACGATGGCGACGGCGAGGCGGCGAGCGAGGCGTTCAGGCACATGGGTGCTCCTTGGGGGCCTCGTGGGGCGCGTCGCGCGGGCGCAGACGCCTCCTGAGGCGGCGCCGACGGCGAGCCAGGCGGTGAGCCCCGAGGCGGCGTCGGCGGTGGGCCCGACGGTGAGCGCAGAGGCCCCGCGGCGGGTCGAGGGGGTGGCGCCCGCACCGGGGGCCGCTCAGGCCGTCGAGGGGCCCGTGCAGAGCGTCGTGGTGCGCGGGCGAGAGCCGATCCGGGCGGCGGGCGACGTCGCGATCACCGTGGGGCGCTTGGGCGAGGTGCCGCGGGCCAACGCCGCGGGGATGCTCCAGCTCGCGCCGGGGGTCTTTCTGGCCAACGGCTTGGGCGACGGCCACGCCGAGCAGGTGTTTCTGCGCGGGTTTGACGCGCGGGCGGGGCAAGACCTCGAGTTCACCGTGAACGGGGTTCCGCTCAACGAGCCTGGGCACCCGCACGGGCACGGCTTCGCAGACACCCACGCGATCATCCCCGAGCTGGTCGAGTCGCTGCGGGTGATTGAGGGGCCCTTTGACCCGCGGCAAGGTGATTTTGCCGTCGCCGGCTCGGCGGCCTACACCTTGCGCGCGCCCGTGCGGGGCGTGACGGTTCAGCAGCGGTACGGCTCGTTCAACACCTGGCGCACGATGGCCTCGTGGGCGCCCGAGGGGCAGTCTGCGGGCACCTTCGCGGCGGTCGAGCTCGGGGGCTCTGACGGCTTCGGCGTCAACCGCGCGAGCGAGCGCATGGCCCTCAACGCGCAGTACGAAGGGCGGCTCTCGGGCGGCGCGGTGTGGCGCGCGCTGGTGGTGAGCTACGGCACCCGGTACCGCTCGGCGGGGGTGCTGCGGCTCGACGACGTGACCCGCGGCGCGGTCGATTTCTACGGCACCCTCGACCCCACCCAAGGGGGCGAGGTCACGCGGCACCTCGTGTCGGGCGAGCTCGACACGGGCACCTTCAAGCTGCTCTCGTGGGCCTCGCTGCGGAGCTACCGACTCCGCGAGAATTTCACCGGGCAGCTCCTCGACGTGCAGCGCGCCTGGCAGTCGCCGCACGGCCAGCGCGGCGACGGCATCGACCAGAGCGCTGACTCCGTCGACGTGGGCGCCCGGGCCTCGACGCGCATGCGCACGAGCTTCAGAAGCCTCACCCAATCGCTCGAACTCGGGGTCTACGCGCGGCACTCCAGCGTCGACGCCTCGCAGACCCGGCTCCGCAGCCGGAGCGACATCGCCTACGCCCTCGATTACGCCCTCGACAGCCGCCTGAGCAACCTCGGGGCCTACGCCGACGCCGAGCTAAGGCCGCTGCGCTGGGTGACCCTCCGCGGCGGGGTCCGCGCTGATTTCTACCAGTACAACGTGCTCGACGCGTGCGCCACGGGGGGCACCTCGGTGCGGGGCGTGGCCCTCGACACGGCCTGCCCCAGCGCCGACCGTTACGGGTACCGCGACCCCGCGACGCGGCGCGCCTCGGGGGGGCTCGCGATTCAGCCGCGGGCCACGCTGACCCTCGGGCCCTGGCACGGGCTCTCGGCGGCCCTCGCCATCGGGCGCGGGGCGCGCTCGGCCGACCCGGTGTATCTCGGCAACGATCAGCTCCTGCCCTACAGCCCCGTGACGGCCTACGAGGGCGGCCTGCTCTTTGAGCGGCGCACGCCCGGGTGGCAGCTCCAGGCTCGCGGTCTGGGCTTTTACACCCAGCTCGGGCAAGACCTCATCTTCGACGAGACGCAGGGGCGCAACGCGCTCGCCACGGGCACCTCGCGGTACGGCGCCCTCGCCACGGCGCGGCTCTCGACGGCCTGGGTCGACGTCTCGGCCCACGTCACCTGGGCCCAGGCGGTGTACGACGACACGGGGCTGCGGGTGCCCTACGTACCCGAGCTCGTGGCGCGGCTCGACGGGGCCGTTCAGCACGCCTTGCCTGCCTCGATCCGGGGGCGGCGCCTGGTCGCCTCAGGGGCCCTCGGGGTGTCGTTCATCGGCCCCCGCCCGCTGCCCTTCAACGAGCGCGGCGACGCGGTCTTCACCGTCGACGCGAACGCCTCGCTGCGCTGGTCGTACCTCGCGCTCGGGCTCATCGCGCAGAACGTCTTCGACGCGCGCTACCAGTGGTCGCAATACAACTACGTGAGCGACTTCGGGAGCCGCGACTTCCCCACCCTGGTTGCGGCCCGTCACTTCACCGCGGGCACGCCGCGCACCCTGCTCTTGACCGTGACCCTCTACCTCGGCGAGACCGCGCGGAGGCACGGCGCCCCGAGCCCTCACGGCGCCGCCGCGCCCCAACCCGAGCCGAGCTGACATGCACACCTCACTCTCGCATCGGGCGCGCATCGCGCTCTTGGCCTTGGGGCTCTCGGGCTGCGGCGACGCGGGCACGGGCAACGCCCGGGTGCACTTCAACGCCCAGGTCGGCGGCATCGCAGAGGGCGGGTCGAACACCGTCACCAACGACCAGGGCTGGGCCGTGACCCTCACCGAGGCGCGGGTCGCCTTCGGCCCGCTCTACCTCAACACCATCACGCCCCTCGAAGCCCGGCGCGGCCCACTTGAGCGGCTGAGCGATTTCGTCATTTCGCCCGCGTGGGCCCACGGCGAGACCCACCTCGCGTCGGGGCGCATCGCCGCCCAGGTCACCGCCCAGGTCGTGATCGACGCGCGGGCGCCCACCCTCGTGAGCATCCCGGGCGGCGGCGACGGCATCAACCTCGACGTCGAGAGCGCCGAGGTCTGGTACTACAACAGCACCGCCGAGGGCATGAACGGCGCGGCCATTCGGGTGCGCGGCGAGGCCACCCGGGCGGGGGTCACGGTGCCCTTCCGCGGCGCCCTGGTCATCGACGCGGGCATCACCGGGCCGCAGCTCACCCTCGACCAGGCGCGGCGCGTGAGGGGCATCCCCGCGGCCCTCACGGTGCGCGACGGGGGCACCCTCACCGTGCGCATCAGCACCCAGCGCTGGTTCGACGGCGCCGACTTCTCAGAGCTGGCCGCGCAGCGCTCCGAGGGCAGCGCCGACCCGGTCACCTTCGGCCTCAGCGACAACGTCGGCCGGGCCTTTCTCAACAACGTGCGACGAGCCCGCGACGTGTTCGCGGTGCAGTTTACAGACTGATCGACTGGTTACGTTACCAGGTCACCAGAACAACCCGAAAGAGTCAGGATTCACCATGCAGAGACACGCACGGCTCGGCGCCACGGCGCTGGGGCTCATGGCATCGTTTTACCTTGTCGGTTGCGGCGATACGTCACCCTCGGCGGGCGACGCGGGGGCGAGCGACGGAGGCGCGACGGTGCCCGCTGACGGCGCCCTCCCTGAGCGATTCAACACCCCGATGACGCCCGCGTTTGGTAGCATGACCAACGACCCCCGGGCGATCTTGGTGACGGTCTCGGGCGAGGCCGCGGCCACCGAGGGCTTCGCGTACTCGGCCACCCCCGCCGAGGGCGACCTGGTCTTCGTCGACGGCTGGCAGGTCAACATGACCCGGGTGCTCACCGTGATCGGCAACGTGCGCCTGAACCGCCTCGGCAACATGCCCAGCGACCCCTCGGTGGTCGGCGCCGCGGTGGCCGCTGACCCGCGCAGCTTCGCGGTCAACCTCACGCGCCCGGGGCCCATCGAGGGCGCAGGCGGCGAGGGCAGCGCGTGGCCCCTGGTGGCCTTTCGCAACGGCGTGAACGGGCTCACCCTCGACCCCGCCCAACGCTACGCCTTCTCGTACGATGTCATCGCGGCCACGGCGGCCGCAGAGAACGTCAACCTCGACGCCGACGACGTCGCCCTCTACCGCACGATGATCACCCGCGGCTGGAGCGTCTACGCCGAAGGAACCGCCACGTACCGAGGCCAGGCGCCCGAGGCCACCAGCGCCTTCGCGAGCTTCCCCACGACGGTGCGCTGGCAGGTCGCGTACGGTGCGCCCGCGGCGTACCTCAACTGCAACAACCCCGACAACGGGGCCGAAGGGGCGCCGGGCGTCCAGCCGTCGGCCAACGGCGCGTACCGCGCGCAGATCACGTTTCACCTCGAACATTGGTTCTGGGGCGCGCTCCAGGTCGAAGACCCGCCGCTGCATTTTGACCCCTTCGCGGCGCGGGCCGCGGTGACCGGCGCCCAAGGCGAGGTCACCCTCGACGCCCTCCAAGGTGTGGTGCCCTCGAACCTCCAAGACCGCATGATGCGCCCCCTCGGCGACCGCGGCGGACAGACCCGCGGATACACCGTTCGCAACCCCGCCGCGCTCAGCTTTGACACCGGCGGTGTGTCATCGGTGCGCGACCTCCGCGACTTCGTGGCCTTCTCGGGCCGGGCCAACGCGCACCTCAACGGCGAGGGCCTCTGTTTCGTGCGCCCAATGGGTGAGCTGCGATTTTGACACAGCGTCAAGAATGTCGCACGACGCGACCGGGGCGTTTTCTGACGGAGCGTTTGCCTGCGTAAAGCGCTGGTAGAATGGGGGCATCTGGGGTAGGTGCATCGGCCGCTGGCCGCGGATCGAAGACTTACCCCGTGGCAGGCAGAGTGTTGCCCATGATGCGTCGTGATCGTTCTCGCATGGTGGCCCTGGCCCTCGGGCTTGTGGCGGCGTCGACTCTGGCTTCCCGCGCGGCCTCGGCGCAGCGTCTTGGGCGCACCGAGTTTCGCGCTGACCTCGGTGGCGGCACCACGCTGCACGACCACTACGCGGCCGATGTGGGGCTCAACACGCCGATGGCGGTGGGGCACATTCTGTTCGGGTTGCACCTCACCGAAGGGCTCTCGATTCAGGGCGGCGGCGGTTGGGGGCGGTTCTTCTTCGCCGACCAAGACGACACCACCTACTTCGACGCCGTGGCGGGTCTTCGCCTCGGCAGCTTCTCGGGCACCGTGCACCCGTGGATCGACGTAAACGGCGGCGGCTTCATCACCGACAACACCATGCATCCGGGCGTGCTCGGCGGCCTCGGGGTCGAGTTCGCCATCAACGACACGACGTCGATCGGCCCCTTCGGTCGCTTCGCGTACGTCTTCAACGGGTACACCGCGCCGACGCTGGTCAACCCGTCGATGCCGTCGAGCCCCGCGAGCGACACCCCCACGCCCCGCGACATTTCATACTGGACGGCGGGGCTCTCGGTCACCGTGCGCCCCCCCGATGCGCCGCCTCCGCCGCCTCCGCCGCCTCCGCCGCGTGACACCGACAGCGACGGCGTCAACGACCCCGACGACCAGTGCGTGAGCGAGCCTGCGGGGCAGCACCCCGACCCGGCCCGCCGCGGCTGCCCTGCGGCCGACACCGACAGCGACGGCGTCTTCGACCCCGACGACCAATGCGTGAACGAGGCCGCCGGCGAGCACCCCGACGCCGCCCGCCCCGGTTGCCCCCTCGCCGACGACGACCACGACGGCGTCTACGGCAGCGACGACCAGTGCCCCACCGAGCCCGCGGGGGCCCACCCGAACCCCGAGCGCGCGGGGTGCCCTGACGGCGACGAAGACCACGACGGCGTCTTCGACCACGCCGACCAGTGCCGCACCGAGCCCGTGGGCCTGCACCCCGACCCGGCCCGCGCGGGCTGCCCGGCGCCCGACCGCGACCACGACAACGTGCCCGACGCGACCGACCACTGCCCCGATCGCCCCGGCGCGCCGTCGCCGAACCCGGCCCGCAACGGCTGCCCGGGCCTCGTGCTCGTGACCGACGGCCAGGTGCGCATCAACCGCCCGGTCTTCTTCGGCAACAACAGCGACGCGGTGCTGCCCACGAGCACGCCGGTGCTCCGCGCGGTGGCCGACGCGCTCGCCGCCACGCCCGAGATTCGCCAGGTGAGCGTCGAAGGCCACACCGACGACGTGGGCGACGACGCGCGCAACCTCGACCTCTCACGCCGCCGCGCCGCGAGCGTCGTGCGCTGGCTCACCACCACGGGCCGCATCGACGCCGCGCGCCTCGTGAGCGACGGCTTCGGCGAGACCCGTCCCCTCGCGCAGGGCACCACCCCCGCGGTGCGCGCGCAGAACCGCCGGGTCGAGTTCCGCATCGTAGCCTTCGGTGAGGCGCCCGCCGCTGCGCCCGCCGCTGCGCCCGCGACTGCGCCCGCGACGCCCTGAGACCCCCCCTCCCTCGCACGACCCCCAGCGGCCGCACCACGGCGTCGGGGGTCTCGCGTTTGGGCCTCGCGACCCGTTCTTGACACTCTGTCAAATCTCTCGCCGAGAGTTCACCGCGAAGTGCCCGGGCGATACCCACTTGTCACCGAGGGCTGTGCTAGAGACGGGTCGTGCGACGCTTCAATCGACTCTCTTGGCTTGGGCTCTTGTTGTGCGGCTGTGCGGGTGACCCTGTACCCTTCACAGAAGAGCCGCTCGACGCCGCGGCGGGCGACGACGCCTCGGGCGAGGTCGACGCGGTCACACCGGTCGACGACCTCGTCGCGGTGACCGACACGGTCTTCACCGCCGACGTGCCGCCGGTGACCCGCGACGTCTCGGCGCCGCGCGACATCAATTTTGCAGAAGACGCCACCTGCACGAGCGTCTCGGCCAACGCGCAGATCGAGCGTCAGCCCGTCGACATCATCTGGATGGTCGACAACTCGACCAGCATGGCGCCCGCCATCGACCAGGTCATCATGGGGCTCAACAATTTCGCCCAGGTGATCGGTCAGCGCGGCCTCGATTACCGGGTCGTGATGCTCTCGCTGCGCAACATGACCCGCAACGTTACCGTCAACGGCGGGCGGCGCTACGCCGTGTGCATCCCGCAACCGCTGGCGGGTGACGCCCGCTGCGGCAACGGCCCGCGCTTTCGCCACGCCTCGATCGACATCCGAAGCACCCAGCCGCTCGAACAGATGCTCGGGAGCCTCGCCCAGACCACGGGGTACACCGCCGACGACGACCGCGGGGGCGAAGTCTGGCGAGACTTTCTGCGGGCCGGGGCGAGCAAGACCTTCGTGGTGGTCACCGACGACAACTCGCGCTTCTCGGCGACCCAGTTCGAGACCTTTCGCGGGGGCCAGAACCCCTTCACAAGCACCCTGCGCCTGCCCCCCGGCGTGCTCGACCCTTCATGGAACGGCCTCTTCGCCAACTACACCTTCGCGGGCATCTACGGCTGGGGCAGCGAGACCAACCCCGACACCCGCTGCACCTACACCGGCACGACCACGCAGCCCTCTGCGGCGGGCACGGTCTACACCCAGCTCATCGCCCGCTCGAACGGCGTCAGGGCCCGCATCTGTGATGGCGCCACGGCCTGGGGGCCCTTCTTCAACGCCATCGCCACCGCCGTCGACCGCGCCAGCCGCATCGAGTGCGACCTGGCCATCCCGAGGCCCCCAGACGGCTCGGTGCTCGACCCACGACGGGTCAACGTGTCGTTCTCCGGGAGCGTCAACACCCGCCTCGGCCGCGTGCTCGGCGCCACCGCCTGCGGCCCCGCGGGGGGCTGGCACTACGACAACGAGCAGTCTCCGACCCGGGTGGTGCTCTGCCCCGCCTCGTGCCAGTCGGCCCAAGAGCTCGTGCGAACGGGCGACACCACCGTGACGGTGCAGTTCGGCTGCCTCAGCGTGCCGGGGTAGAAGTTTGACAGCGTGTCAAAACACAAGGGCCCTTTCACTGTGAAGCGAAAGGGCCCTTTGGTGGCTCAGCGCGGTGACCGCGAGGCGTTCAGATGGTGAGGCCGCTCTCGATGTCAGCGAGCTTGATGCGCGCGAGGGCCAAGTTGGCTTGAGCGCGGTTCAGCGCGAGGTACATGAAGAGGTTCGGGTGCCGGCCGAGCGGGCGAATGAGGTGATACTGCGAGGTCAGGGTGATGAGAATGTCTTCAATGCGGTCGGGGAGCTTGAGGGCATTCTTGGCGTTCATCTTAGCGCGCATCACTTCGGTGTTGGCCGCCGCGGCGAGCTCGATCGGGAAGGACATCGCCTCTGCGGTGCCGAGGGTCATCCCGGTCTCGTAGTCGACCAGCGCGACGGCGAGGGCCCCGGGGATTTCAAGAGCCTTCTTCAGCGATTCGGTGATCTCAGCCATGTTGCCTTCAAACCTCGGGGGCAGTGACGCCGGGGGCGTCGGGGGTTGGGGAGGGGGCGGAGGCGCCGGGCGGGGCGCCACCCACACATCGTCGGGACGCGTCGCGACCCAGCCAGCATCACCCTCGCTTGAGTCTTCAGTGAGCCCGAGGAACGCTTCAAGCAAGCTTTCAACGGGTTGGGGGCTGCGTGTTCGCGACATGTTGTTCGACCCTTCGTAGAGTGTACGAATACAGGACAATTGGCCGTACACCAGACGAAATCGGGTCGAAAAACTTCGAGTCGTATCGATTCTTTCTTGAATTCATCTCTTCGCCGTGATTGCCCCACCACAGTCGCCAATGTGGTTGCGCAACTCGGTGCGCAAAAACACCCGATTTGACCCCGAAATGGTGTCGCTCTGTGGCGCGTAGGCCGCGTCTGTGAGGCCTGATTTCAGGGCTTGAGCGAGAGCATCACGTCGACGCCGACGAGCGCGAAGACCACGAGCCACATCACGACGGCGATGATGATGCGGGTTTTGTGCTTCTTTTGAAGCGCCGCGAGGGCCTCGGCGTGGGCCTGCCGCAGCTGCGCATCGCGCGTCTGAGACTGCGCCTCACGCTGCTGCGCTTGCTGCTGAAAATACTGGCCTTGCTGCCAGCTCTCTTGCTGCAAGCGATGCACATCGGCCTGGTGCGCGTCGCGCGACTCTTGGAGGCTCTGTTCGAGCCCGCGGCGCGTCTCGTCGGCCTCGCGGCGCGCGGTCTCGAGGGCCTGCGCGGTCTCGTCGAGGCGCTGCTGGGTCTCGCGCAGTGTGCGCGTGAGGCGCTCGTGTTCGGCCTTCTCGCGGGCCTCTCGCTCGCGCCGCTGTCGGTCGGCCTCGCCGCGCTGGGCTTGCGCCTCTTGGAGCCGGAGCTCTCGCTCCTGGCGCTCTCTCTCTTGCAGATTCCACGCGGCCCAGGCGGCCTGGTTCGCGGCCTCTTGCTCAGACTGCTCTCGCTGCTGTTGCACCATCGGCCGCATCGACGAGGTGCCCTCGAGCAGCAGCCACCACGGCTCGATGCGCCCCGGCACCGGCTGCCCCTGCGCGAAATAGAGCAAGACCCGCAGCGGCACCACCCGCGCCGCGAGGCTCTGCGGCAGCGCAAACGCTTCGCGCTCGCCGCAGCGCTGACACTCCGCCGACGAGCGCCCCTGAGAGAGCATCCGAAGGGTCACCGGCGAGGCGCAGCGCGTGCAGAGCGGCGCCCCGGCACCGCAGCGCATCTGCATCGTCGACTGCAACGGCACCCGCTCGCTCGGGAGCCGCGCCGTCGCCAACGACTGCCCCACCTCGGCGAAGGGGTTGAAGGCCCCGAGCGCGGCGTTGGTGCCGAAATAGTCAGGGTGCCCGAGGTCGACCACGGCGTGCGCGAGGTGCACCACCTCGTCCCACCAGGCGACGTCGAGGAGCGTGCGCTCGCCGCAGGCGTGACAGCTCAGGCCCTCGTCGATGGCGCTCGGCGAGGGGGCCAACACCGTCGCGCAGCGCGGGCACGGCACCGTCAGCTCAAGCCGCGCCCAGGGCCGCCCCGGCAGGAGGTTCGGCACCGTGTGACCGCGCACCCCCAACGGGCTCTGGCAAACCTCGCACTGCCCCGCAGCCCCCGGCGCAGCGACCCCGCACACCGGGCAGACCCGAATCTCGTTCGCGAACTGGCTCACCGCGCCCGGAGGGTGCACCGCATCGGGCCGTCGCCGCAATCGTAGATCACACCCCCGGCGCCCGGGTCGATAGCACCCAGTCGGCCAAGGCACCGAAGCGCTCGCTCAAGAGCAAATGCCGCAAACGCCAGAGCGGCGAGTGCCACGCCGAGGGCGCGATCTTGCCGTCGAGCACCTCGAGCATCGCCTCTGCGGTCAGTGTTGACAGTGTGTCAAGAACCCTGGCCCCCCGCGCGGCGCTGGCGAGGCTCGGGTCGCCCGCGTAGGTCTCGCGCTCGAAATACCGGTACCGCAAGGGGAAGCTCCGCACGATCTCGAAGAAGGTCGGCCGCGGGCCGCGGTTGAGCGGCGCCTGGCCGTTTCGGGCGAGCTCATCTTCGAGCGAGCGCCGCGGCAAGGTGGCGTACTGCGCAGAGACCCAGTCGCCGAGCCCGTGCAAGAGCAAGCTGGTCTCGACGGCGCCGCCGTGGACGTCACCCAGCAAGGCGCGCACGTCGAGCCCCATGGGCTCGGCGAGGATGTGACTGGCGTCGCTCGAACCGCCCGTCAGGCGCCCGAGGAGCAGCGAGAACACCGGCACCATCTTCGCCCCCGGGCAGCGCCGCATGACCCGCGCGCAGGCCTCCTCGATGGCCACGATGTGCCGCGGGCCGCCGTGAAAATTGCTCACCCAGAGGGTGTCAAAGCCTTGCGTCGCGAGGCTCACCCCGAGGTCTTCGAGCATCCGGGTGATGGTCGAGGTGCGAAACCTGATCGAGCCGCGGTGCGGCAGCACATCGGCCGCGGCGTAGATCGCGGGCAGCTTCACGAAGCGAAGCCCGGGGCGCGCCTCGGCCACCCGCCGCGCCGCCGCGTCGAGGAGCATCTCAGCCTCGGCGATGTCGGCGATCACGGGCAGGTGCGGGCCGTGCACTTCGAGCGGCGAGCAGCTCACCAGCGCGACCGTGGGCTGCCCGCGGAGCCGCGCGAAATCAGCGCCGGTGAGGCGCCGCCAGTCAGAGATGGGGTCTTCGATCATCGCGGCCCGAGAGCCTACCATCGCGGCGCGGGCGGCGGGGCGCGGGGCTATTTGTGCTCGAGCTCTTCGACCCCGGTGAAGGGGCTCGGCGGCGCGTCGAGGTAGCGAGCCGTGCGGGCGCGACGGAGCGCGAACACCGGGTCATCGGCGAGCCGCGGGGCCAGCGCGTCGAAGGCCGCGAGGGCCTCGGCGAAGCGCCCCGCGCCGTGCAGGGCGAGGGCCGCGTGCCAGGCCGCCAAGGTGTCTGCCTTGGCCGCCCGCAGCGCCTCGGGGTCGGCGTCGAAGACCTCGTAGAGCGTCACCGGGGCCATGCGGCCGACGACCCTGACGCGGTCGACCTCGCGCAAACCGAAGCGCCCCGGAGGCAGCGCCGCGGCGGTCTGATCGCCGATCAAGAGCGCGACGTTGTAGTGCTTGGTGAGCGACTCGATGCGGGCCCCGAGGTTGACGCAGTCGCCGATCACGCCGCACTTGATGCGCTGCGGGCCGCCGATGGTGCCGAGGGTCAGCTCGCCCGTGTTGAGGCCGACGCCGATGGCGATGGGTCGTCGGCCCTCGGCCGCGCGACGGGCGTTGAGCGCGCCGAGCCGCGCGAGCATGCCGACCCCGGCCACCACCGCGGCTTCGGGGGCGCCGTCGAAGAGGGCCATGATGGCGTCACCGATGTAACTGTCGACGAAGCCGCCCTGGTCGAGGATGGCGGGCTCCATCGCGGCGAGGTAGTCGTTGATGAAGGCGATGTTCTCTTCAGGGGTCATGCCCTCGACGTGACGGGTGAAGCCTCGCATGTCGCTGAAGAGCACCGTCATGGTCTTCTGGACGCTGTCGCCGAGGGCCACCTCGTCGATGCTCTTGTGCCCGAGCGAGCGGATGAACTCCGCGGGCACGAAGCGCCGGTTGGCGTCGGTGAGCGCGATCTGGCGCCCGAGGGCGTCGCGGAGCTCGTCGTAGAGCCGCGCGTTCTCGAGCGACACCGCGGCCTGCGCCGCGAGCACCCGCACGAGCTCGACCCGCGCCGGCGGAAAGGCCCCCGGCACGCTGTCGTGCTCAAGGTAGAGCACCCCCGTCACCGTGCCCTGATTCGACAAGGCCGTGCAGAGCACCGAGCGCACCCCCTGGGCCCTGACATACGCGTCGCCCACGTACGCGCCGTGCGTCGCCGCGTCGCTCAGCAGCACCGTCTCGCCCGTGCGCGCCACATACCGCAGCACGCTGCTCGGGAGGTTTGACACTGTGTCAAGATCGCGCGTCTCGCGCACGAAGCGCCCCCCGACGTGGCTCTCGGCCTCGACCCAGAGGGCCCCGTCGCGCAGCCTGAGGAGCGCCCCGCGCCGCGCCCCCGCGTTCTCGATCACGACGTCGAGCACGCGGTTGAGGAGCTGGTCGAGCACGATCTCGCCCGAGAGCGCCCGCGCGGCCTTGAGGGCCGACTCCAGGTCGAGCGCCTCGACCCGGGTGTTGGTGGTGGTGGTGGCTCCGGCGCTCGCGCTCACCGCCGCTGGGCCTTCGGGCCCGAGGGCGAACTCTGCGTCGAGGCGCCGCACCAAGGCGCCCGCGCCGTAGCGCTGGAGCGCGCCCCGGGCCTCGCGGGCCAGCGAGATGGCGAGGCCCTGACGGCCCATGCTGCGGTGCCACCGCGCGGCGCGGGTCAACACGATGGCCTCGTCGCCCGGCGTGGCGCCCTGCCGCGACGCGGCGACGGCGCGCTCAAAGTGCGAGAGGGCGTCGTTCGTGCGGCCCTCGACCCGGGCCAGCTCGGCGTCGAGGAGCGTCGCGCGGAGGCCGTAGCTCTGCGCGTTGCGGGCGCCCCAGGCGCGGTACCCCGAGACCCGCTGGCGGAGCTGAACGTGAGCCCGCGCGCGGCGCGCCAGGGGCCATGTTGACAGCGTGTCAAACATCGCCAGGAGGCCATAGAACCTCACCGCGGGGAGGTACACCTGTCCGGCGATGAGCGCCGCGTTGGCCTCGACCTCGTCGTAGCTCTCGCAGGCCTCGGGGCCCATCGCGAAGAGGGCTCGGCGCATGATGCGCACGACGTTGGCGTTGGTGACGCCGTTGAGGTCGCCGGCGCCGCGGTACCGGGCCACCACGACCTCGTCGGCGGCCTCGGTGGCTTCGAGGGTGGCCTCTCCCTGGAGCGAGCGGAGGGTCAAGCGACCGAGGCCGATGAGCTCAGAGGTCTTGGTCTGTCGAAGGTCTGACAGTGTGTCAAAGCTCTTGTCGAAGCGCGGCCCGAGCTCGGCGAGGGAGACCCCGCGGAAGAGGTCGACGAGGTCGGCGCCCGAGAGGTTGTAGGCCCAGTACTCAAGGTTGCCGGTCTCGAGGGCCCGCCGCGCGGCGATTTGGTGGTCGGCGACGCAGTCTGCGAGGGGCGCCGTCCAGTGGCGGATGAAATACTGGAGAATGAACTCGATCTGGGGGCGCAGGGGCTCGTCTGCGAAGCGGTCGATGGTGCGCCGGGCGAGGTCGCCGAAGCGGAGCCCCGTCTCGACCTGGCCGAAGTGCGCCGTCACGATGAGCCCGTAGGCGATGTATCCGAAGGCCGAGAGCCCCGTCGCGCCGTGCGCCACCGTGAGCTGAACCACCCGACACGCGAGGAGCGGGAAGAGGTTCGGCGACGCGAAGAACGCCGACGCCGCCGCCGAGCCGATGATCTTGAACGCGATCTTCAGCGACGCGTCGCGCAGCTCGGGGAGCTCGGCGAGGGCGTCCATCGAGCGAAACCCGAGGCTCACCCGGGTCGCCGCGAGGGCCCGCAGCACATGCCCCTGCCCGGGCTCAGCGGGGAAGCTCAGCCCCAACATCGCCAACGCCTCAAGGCTGAGCGCGATGGCGTCGACGTGGCGCCCGCGATGGTTCGCCGCGCGCACCCGCACCTCGGCGATGCGCGCCCGCGACAAGGTGTCAGGCGCGACGCTCAGGGCCTCGCGCACCGACGCCTCGACGGCCTCGAAGTCGGTCGCCAGGTACGCGCACTCGGCCCGCTCGATGAGCCGATCGAGCCGCGATTCGAGCGCCACCGCGCGCGAACCCCAAAGTGTTGACACCAAGTCAAGATGACCCAGCGCGGCGCGGTACGCGGTGGCCGCGCGGGCCAGGCGAGCGGCCTGCCAGACCCGTGACGCCATGGCCGTCCGCGTGTCAGGCTCGGCGATCGCGGCCTCGCCGCGCGAGAGGTGGTACGCGAGGGCGAAGAGCTCGGGCCCCGGGAGCGCGTCGCCGTAGAGGGCCACGAGGGTCTCGGCGATCTGCGCGTGGAGCGCCGGGAGCCCCGTCTCGGGCAAGAGCTGATGGGCGGCCTCGCGCACCCGGTCGTGGGCGAAGCGCCAAGGCTGATCGGTGTTGCTCGGCACGACCAGGCCGAGCCCGAGGGCCTCACCGAGCTGGGCTTCGAGCTGCGCGTGATCGTGCCCGGTGAGCGCCGCGAGCATGGCGAGACCGAACTGATTGCCGACCGCCGAGGCGAGGGTCAGCGTACGGCGCACCGCCGGGTCGAGCGCCGCGAGCCGCGCCGCCACGAGGCCCGAGACGGTGTCGGGCACGCCCGCAGACTTCACCGCGTCGAGCGACCAGGCCCAGCGCCGGCGCTGCGGGTCGAAGTGAATCACCCCCGCGTCTGAGAGGGCCCCGAGAAACTCCACCGTCGCGTAAGGGTTGCCGCCGGTGCGGGCGCGAACCACCCCCGCCAGCGCCGCGACCTGGGCCTCGTCGGCCGGGAAGACGCGCCCCACCAGCGCCGCCACATCGTCGAGGTCGAGGGCGTCGAGGTGCACCTCGTCGACGGTGCCGTCGACACCGCTTAAGCGCTGCCAGAAGCCCCCGAGGCGCCCCTCGGGGTCGGGCCAGGGGTCGCGCTCGGCGGTCACCAAGAGCAAATGCGGGAGCCGCCGCGCCGCCACGCTCTCGATCAGCTTCAGCGAGGCCTCGTCGGCCCACTGGAGGTCGTCGAGGAAGAGCACCAGCGGCCGCTCGGCGGTGCTGAGGGCGCTAACAAGTGCTCGAAATGTCAGTTGAAACCGAACGTCGCTCTCGGCCGGGCCGAGGGCCGGCAGCGGCTCGGTCTCACCGAGAAGGGTGCCGAGCTCGGGCACCACCTCGACGAGGCACCGCGCGTTGGGCTTGAGCGCCTCGCGGAGCTGGTACCGCCAGAGCGCGAAGCCCTCGGCGTCGAGGCCCAAGAGCGAGCCCACCGCCTGGCGCAGCGCGCTCGCGATGCCCGCGTACGGCACCGCGCCCTGGAGCGGGTCTTGTTTGCCCTCGACGAGCAAGCCCCCGAGCGCCGCCACCTCGCGCTGGAGCGCCCGTACGAGCGACGACTTGCCCGCCCCGGTCTCGCCCCGAAGCCGCACCGTCTCGCCTCGCCCCGCCCGCGCTCGACCGAGGGCCTCGCGGAGCACCGAGAGCGCCCCGGCGCGGCCCACGAGCTGCTCAGGGCGCCGAAAGCGCTCGGGCACGTCGTCGCAGCCCAAGGCGAAGGTCGCAGTCTCACCGCGGGCGAACTGCGCCGCGCAGCGCGCGAGGTCGGCCGCGAGCCCCGCCGCGCTCTGGTACCGCTGGGCCGGGTCTTTTTCGAGCAAGCGATGGATCACCCCGCAGAGGCTCGGGCTCACCGCGGGGGCCACCGACGCGAGGGCCGCGGGCTCCTGGGCGAGGTGCGCGTGGAGCCACCCCAAGGTCGACTCGGCCCGCAGCGGCAGCTGACCCGCGAGGGCCTCGTAGAAGACCACCCCGAGGGCGTACAAATCGCTCGCCGGAGACAGCGTTCGTTGAGTGCGCCCGCTCTGCTCGGGGGCGATGTACGCGAGGGTGCCCTCGACCCGGTCGCGGGCCGCCACCCCTTGCTCGCCGTGCAGCCGCAGCGCGATGCCGAAATCGCTCACCCAAGCCTCGGCGCCGTCTTCGCTCAAGAGCAGGTTCGAGGGCTTGATGTCGCGGTGCAACACACCCGCCCGATGCACCACCCCCAAGGCGGCCACCACCGCCCGCGCCATCGGGTAGAACGCGGCCTCGGTGAGGGCGCCCCGCGCGAGCCGTTGGGCCAGGGTCTCGTGACCGCGCCAGAGCCGCACCAGCACCGGCCGACCCCCGTCGTGCGCGAGGCCGACCCCGCGCGCCACCGCCCCGTCAGGGAGCGACTGCGTGATCGCGAGCTCGTGTTCGAGCTGGGCGCCCAAACGGCCTTCAGGGTCGCTCGCCCTCACCGCCTTCAGCGCGACGGTCTCGCCGTCGCCCCGCCGGTGTGCGCGCCAAACCGTAAAGGCGGTGCTCTCTGCCACCGCCTCAGCACCCTCGTAACCCGCAATGTGCACCATTCAACCGCCCACCCGGCATCGTAGAAGCCTCAGCGACCCGACTTCAAGCGCGCTTTCAACGAACCCTCACCCGACGCAAAGTCTGCGTGCGCGGAGAAAGCTCTACCGCGACGACTTTTCTGCCACCCTGCGGCGACTTCGTTTAGTTTCACCGCTTCGCATCGAAGCGGCCTCGTCGCGAGGCTGTTCTGCAAGATTTTCTGATTTTTGCAAAGGGGAGCGCGGCGCAAATGCAGAAGGCGGTGGTGATCGGTGCGGGCCTCGGGGGTCTGGCCATTGCGGCGCGGCTTGTGGCGCGAGGCTGGCAGGTGACGGTGTGCGAGCGCAACGGTCAACCCGGGGGTCGCGCGCAATACGAGGTGCGCGACGGGTACGTCTTCGACCGCGGCCCGAGCGTGCTCACGGGCCCGTGGATGCTCGACGCGATCTGGGCGCTCTTCAATGAGCGACGCCGCGATGATTTGAAGCTCCTGCCCGTTGACCCGAGCTACCACTTCATCTTCCCCGATGGGCACGATTTCTATCTCTCGCGCGACCCTGTGTTCATGCGCAAAGAGGTCGAGCGCGTGGCGCCCAGCAACCTTGAAGGGTGGGAGCGTTACCGCCAACACGTCATCGGGTTTTGGGAGGGCACGGTCCGTTCGGTGATGAAGACGCCGATGTTGAACCTCTGCGACCTCTTGCGCTTCACCCCGGGCATGGTCGCCGGCGGCGGCTTTTTGAGCATGAACGCCCTGGTCGAGCGCTACCTCGAAGACCCGTACCTGATTCGGGCCTTGCGCTTTCACCCGACCTTCGTGGGGGCCTCGTGTTGGGCTCCGGGCAGCGCCATCTACTCGGCCATGCAGGGCCTCGAATGGGAGGAGGGGGTGAGCTTCCCCGCCGGGGGGATGAACGCCCTCGTGAAGGCCCTCGAAGACCTCGCCGCGCGGCACGGGGTCGAGTTCCGTTATAACTGTGAGGTGAAGCAGCTCAAGCTCGATCGGCACAAGGTGACCGGGGTCGAGCTGGCCAACGGCGAGATGCTCAGCAGCGACGTGGTGATCTCGAACGCCGACGCGGCCTTCACGTATGAGAAGCTCGTACCCGAGTACGCCCAACGCTTCTGTACGAGCCGCTATTTCGACAACGCGTCGTACAGCACCGGGCTCTTCGTCTGGTACTTCGGCACCAAGACGCAGTACCCCGAGGTCTCGCACCACTCGGTGATCTTCGGCGACGACGTGCCCGGCGGCTGGCAATGTGAGGGGCCGGTGCGCTTCGACACCTTCACCTATCTGCACCGCCCCACGGCGAGCGACCCGAGCCTCGCGCCGCCCGGCTGCGACACGTTTTATGCGCTCCGCGCGGTGCCCAACCTCTCGGGCATCGTCGACTGGCAGACCGAGGCCGACGACCAGCGCCGCATCTTGATGAACCTCCTCGACGGGGGCGTCTTGCCGGGGCTCCGCGACAACATCGCGGTCGACTGGTGGGCCACGCCGCGCTTGTTTCGCACCGACCTCCAGACGCTCTACGGCGCCGGGTTCGGGCTCGCGCCGACCTTGTTTCAGTCGGCGCTCTTTCGCCCGCACCCCAAGAGCGATGCGATCAAGGGGCTCTACCTCGTGGGCGAGGGCACCCACCCGGGGCCAGGGATCCCCGCGGTGCTCTCTTCGGCCGAGATCGTCGACGCCCTGCTCAACCCGGGTGTGTCGAAATAAGGGTACACCTGCTCGATGAGCATGGTCTCAAGGTCTTCAAAATCCATCGCGTAGTTGACCACCGCGCGGAGCGGCGCCGTCAAGAGCCGCCAGAGCGGCGTGCACTCGCCCCCGAAGAAGCGGTTGTATTGTTCTTTGATGGTGTTGATGTTCAGGTCTTCTTTGATGTTGACCTGATTGTTGAGCGGGGCCGGGGGCAGCCTGGGCGTCCACATCGAGTGGAGGGTCATGCCGAATTTGAGCTCGGGGTGCCCCAGACGACAGATCGGGCCGCGGGCCATGTCTTGCGCGAGGTACACCCAGAGCTCGTCGCCGCTCGACCCTTCGGGCAGCTGCGTCGACGGGTCTGAGAGGTTCATCACCACGACGTAGCCGTCTTCGCGGTCGACCTCGGGCCGGGCGCTCCGCACGTAGGTCGGCGCGAAGCAGTACCAGCCCGCGGGCACGTTGTGCCCATCGAAGGCGCCGGTCTCGGTGTTGAATCGAAACACGCTCGCGGGGATGCCCTGCTCAATGGGCAACGACTCTAGCGGCCCGGCGCGGTCTTTATAGAGATTGTAAAACGACACCGGGAGCTGGTCTGCGGTGAAGCCGCCCGCGTTAAGCCAGATGTTCTTGGTGCGGGTGATCTCGCCCTGACGGAAGCCCGGGTGGGTGTACACCGCGATGCCCCAGGTGAAGCGGTCGTCAGCGTAGAAGCGCGAGCGCACGGCGTTGTTGCCGAGCTCGAGCTCGTGCACCCCCATCATGCCGCGGATGATCGGCACCGGGGTGAGCATCCCGTCGGCCCAGGCGGGCACGCGGTCGCCGTTGACGAGCCGCTCGCCCTCGCGCAAGACGTGGGTGAGGTCTTCGCTCGGGGTGTGGGTCATCACCAGCTTGATCTTGCCCTCGCTGTCGTCTTCGTCGACGGCGATGTGGAGCCCGCCCGGGCCGAGGGTGAATCGCTGGGCGTAGATGCGCGGCGGGTCTTCAGGGTTGAGGCTCGCCTCGCTGTCGACGAGGTCGCTCTTTTTGACCACCCAGACCGTGGCGACGGCGCTGGTCTGCCGCGCCACGAGGCGCTCAACCAGCAAGGGCGGCAGCGGCACCCAAGGGTGAAAGAGCGCCGCGATGGCTTCAATGAGGTTCACCGGAAAGTCGCTGTCGAGCATCACAACGTGCTCGCGGGTGATGGCCAGCTGATGCAGCGTCTGCATCGCGACGTCGCCCTGGGTCTTCGGGTCGATCAGCCGCCAGTGGCGGACCCGCGGGTCGCGCTCGCGCCAACGGCAGAGGTGCGTAAACGGCCGCGTCAGGAGCGTCTTGGGGCTGTGATTCGAGCAATACAGATCGCCCGAGTGGGCGTCGACGGTGGCGTGGGCCGTGGTCTGTAGGAGCGGAAGCATCCACGGGGCCGGGAGCGCGGGCTTGTACTCGCTGCGGTACCCGATGGGCGTGATGGGCCTGAGCGAATAGGGGTCGATCTGCCACGGCCGCCCCGCGTCGGTGGTGACGATCATGCGACCCGAAACAGGGATGAACACCGGCGCCGTGTTGGGCAGCTCTTGGGCCCCAAGGGTGAGCGACATCTGCCCGAGGCCGTCGGTGCGAAACTGATGAACGCGGTGATCGACCAGCGGGCGCTTGAGATACTTCAGTTGATTGACCGCGCGGTGCACATACCAGCTCGCGGTGCGGGTCGCCGCCGAGGTGATCGAGACGCCCGCTTCATCGAGATCAATACGGTACGTGATGCCGTTGCTTGAGAGCACCGGTGTACCCGTATGAACCCGCGGGCCGCTTACGAAGATGTGACCCCTGAGGTCGGCCGGGAGCTGCCCCGCGAGCACCTTGAGCTTGAGCCCGCGGTACTCGATGGGGCTAGAGTCCATGATGGATTTGGGCGTCCCGGGGTGGGGGCCGGGGGCCACCGTCAACCCTGGCGCTGACCACCCGTCGGGGCGCGCCGGCCCCTGGTCAACATCGTCGTCTTGCATCGCTACCTCAGCCTCACTGCCAGCGCCCCGCTGGTTTCGCGGCGACGGCGACGACGCCAGCGCCCCGATGACCCTTTTACAGCGCGCGATGGTACGCCGTGCGCGCCGCCGCACAGACCGAAAAAGACAGCACAGAAAACACCAGCGGCGCCCGACCCGTGGGCCCGTCTGGGGCTCGCGGCGGCTGAAATCGCACGACTTTCGGCCCGGGCTGTGCTTTACACCGCCCCACCGCGCGGCGCCCCACGCTGGGGCTCGGCCACCTCCCTACGCGCTTTGACGGCGTATCTTGAGCGCGCGGTGCCCCTCACCGGGGTGTCACCCACGAAACGAATTTGCCCACGATGTAAAGCCGTCGCGGGTCTTGAGGTACGAAATTGTTGTTCTCTGAATTGAAGCTCGACCCGCGCATTCTTGAGTCTGTCGCGGCCGAGGGGTACGTCGCGCCGACGCCGATCCAGGCTGAGGCCATCCCGCATGTGCTCGAGGGCCGCGATCTGCTCGGGGTCGCGCAGACGGGCACCGGCAAGACGGCGGCCTTCGCGTTGCCGCTCTTGCATCGCCTCGTTCACCAGTCGGGCGCCCCTGGCCCGGGGTATCGGCCGATCAAGGCCCTTGTGTTGACGCCCACCCGCGAGCTCGCCGCCCAGATCGGCGAGAGCTTCGCGACCTACGGCCGTCACCTCGGGCTCAGCCACGCGGTGATCTTCGGCGGGGTGGGGCAGTCGGCGCAAGAGCAGGTGCTCCGCCGCGGGGTCGACGTGCTGGTGGCAACACCGGGGCGGCTCCTCGACCTCATGGGGCAGGGCTTTGTGCGCCTCGACCGGCTGAGCTTCTTCGTGCTCGACGAGGCCGACCGCATGCTCGACATGGGCTTCATTCACGACGTCCGCAAGGTGCTCGCGGCGCTGCCGAAGGTGCGGCAATCGCTGTTCTTTTCGGCCACCATGCCGCCCGACATCGTGGCCCTCGCGGGGCAGATCTTGACCGACCCCGTGAAGGTCGCGGTCACGCCGGTCTCGTCGACCGCCGAGAAGGTCAACCAGAAGATCTACTTTGTAGAGCTCGCCCAGAAGCGCTCGCTCCTGGTGCACCTCCTTCAGAGCGACAAGACCATCACCCGGGTGATCGTGTTTACCCGCACCAAGCACGGCGCGAACCGCGTGGCCGAGGCGCTCGAGAAGCTCTCCATCGGCGCCGCGGCCATTCACGGCAACAAATCGCAAAACGCGCGCGAGCGCGCCCTGGCCCAGTTCAAAGCGGGCACCATTCGCGTGCTGGTTGCCACCGACATCGCCGCGCGGGGCATCGACATTGAAGACATCTCGCATGTGATCAATTACGAGCTGCCCAATGTGCCCGAGCAGTATGTGCACCGCATCGGCCGCACGGCGCGGGCCGGGGCGAGCGGGGTCGCGCTCTCGTTCTGTGACTTTGAAGAGCGGGCCTACCTCCGTGACATCGAGCGGCTCACGCAGCAGCACGTGCCGGTGGTGAGCGAGCACCCGTATCCGTCGCAGCACGGGGTGCCGACGCCGACCGACCTGAGCCCGCGGCGTGGGCCTTCGGCGGGTTCGGGCGCGGGGCCGCGTCCGATGCAGAGCGACCGGGGCGCGGGGCACGGGCGTGGCGCGCAGGGCGGCGGCGGGTCGCGGGGGCACGGCGGTCGATCGGGCGGGTCGGGGGGCGGTGGCCGTGGGCCGCGTCCGGGCGGTGCGCCGCCGCAAGGGGCGCCCCGTCGCCCTGAGGGGCCGCGCCGCGACACGGGCGGCTCACGATAAGCTGGTGTTCTCTTGAAACGGGGTGTACACGCCGTGCACCCCGGTGATCCGTCGGGGTGATGCCAGATCAAACGGGCGTCACCGCGGCGGGAGTGCGTGCCAGGCGCGCGCCCGCGGTGGTCTCACACACTATGAAAATCTCGCGTAAAGTTGTGGCCTTTGCGGCGGTGACGCTCGGCCTCTCGACGGTGCTCGCCCAAGAGCTTCGAGGCGCCCTCGGCCCTGCAATGGCGCTCCCCGTGACCGCGCCTCCCGCGCATACAGAGACCGCGCAGGCGGCGGTGGGGCTCCATGAGGCTGCGGCGGTGATGCCGCATCCGATGGTGAGCCCGCGTCGGGCGGGTCGCGCGGCGCCGAACGTGGTGGTGGCCGAGATGAGCACCGAGTGGACCACCGCGTACGGCACGGCGTGGGTGGTCATTTCGGCCTTGTCGGTGACGATCACGACCTCGGGGGGGCCGGTGATGATCACGGCGAATTTGAACCACAACGCGATCGGCGAAGACGGCGCCCGCGGGTACTTCACCATCTTTCGCGACGAGATGAACCTCGGCAACGCCAACGTCGGCCTTCAGATCGCCGAGGGCCGCGGCGACAGCGAGAACGAGGCCGTGGCCATCGTCTACGTCGACCGCCCCGAACCGGGCACCCACACCTACAGCGTGCGGGTGCGCTCGGGCGACGGCATCACGATGGTCTCAGAAGACGGTCAGCGCGCCCAACTCGCAGCCATCGAGTTGCACTGAAGCGCCCCGCGCCCTGTACCGCGCGCGCCGCGGTGGTGTAGAAGACGCGGGTGCGCCCTCTTCGCCCCCTCGTCACGGGTCTGTTCTGCGTTTCTCTTGTAATTTCAGCCTGTTCTGACCCCGCTCCGGTCAGCGTTGACAGCGGCCAGAGCGTCGACGCGGGCGGGCGTGACGTCGCCCTCGACGCGGGTTCGCTCGATGCGGGCTCGGCGGATGCGGGCTCCCTCGACGCGGGCTCGGCGGATGCGGGCTCGGTTGACGCGGGCGCCCTCGACGCTGCGACGGGTGACCTCGGCGCTCGAGACGGCGGCGTCGACGGGGGGCCCCTCGGGAGCGACGCGGGGGCCGACGGAGGGGCCGTCAGCGACGCAGGGGCGGGCCTCGGCGCGCTCTCGGGCATGTGCGGCACGCTGCGGACGATGTTGCGCTCGCCCGCTCCCTCGCTGGTGCGCAACGCGATGCAGTTTCGCGCGGGCGAGATGTACGTGCGCGGGGCGCTCTCTCCTGAGGCGCAGCGCATCTTCGACACGCCCAACGCGGGGGGCAGCTCGACCGAGTCCGAGGTGCTGAGCTTCGAGCTCTTGCGGCGCTGCGAGGGGGCCTCTCTGGTCGCCACCGAGACCGAGGTGATGTACACCCCGCCCGACGACGCGGGGGCCAACTCGATCACCGACATTCTGCTCTCGATCGACGGCCAACGGGTGGGGGTCAGCGTGACCCGGGCCTACCGACCGCGGCCCATGATGGTCACCGAAGACCAGATGCGCACCCTCTTGACCGAGAAGCTCAACGGCATCAACCGCAGCACGCAGCGGGTGCTGCCGGCCCAGGCCTGGGTGAAGCAGATTCTTCATGTCTGGGCGGTCGACGAGGCCGCCGCGGGGGTGGTCGAGCGGGTGTGGCCGACGCTGAGCGCGTCGCTCCGGGCTGACACCATCGTGCTGCTCACGGTGTCGAGCGGGGGCGGCTTTCTGTACTGCAACCCCGACCCGCCGCTCGGCAGCGAGTGCCCCTCGCTCTGAGGCGTGAAGGGCAAGGCGGGGCGACGGGTCAGCGGCGCGTCCACCAGGCGCGGTGGGCGTTGCGGTTGCGGTACTCGGGCGCGACGGTCTTGTCGGTGACCTCGCGGAGCCCGAGGCGTTCGAGGTCTGGCTCGAAGCGTTGATGGTTGGTGCTGAACCACAGCTGCCCTTCGACTTCGAGGGTCGCGAGGGCCGCTTCGACCATGCGCCGGTGATCGCGCAAGACCTCAAGCTCGGGGTCTTCGCCCGCGGTCGAGAACGAAGGCGGGTCGAGCACGATGAGGTCGTAGCGCGCCCCCGAGAGCCGCGCTTCATTGAGGAACGCGAGGCAGTCTCGGGCCTCGAAGCGGTGCTGCGAGCCGAGCAGCGCGTTGAGGGCCATGTTGTGATGGGCGCGCTCGAGGTACTGCCTTGAGCGGTCGACGGTGACGGTCTCGCGGGCGCCCGCGGCGGCGGCGTACACCGTAAAGCTCCCGGTATAACCATACAGGTTGAGGAAGCGCTTGCCCCGGGCCTCGCGCGCCACCCACTGCCGCGTCGGTCGGTGGTCTGCGAAGAGCCCCGTGTCAATGTGCGACGCGAGGTCGACCGAGAACCGATGCCCGCTCTCGTGGACGATCTTCTCGGCGCGCTGCCCCGAGGCCCCGTAGCGCCCCGCGGTGTCGCCCTCGTGTCGGGTGTGACGCCGCTTGTAGTGACACCGCGAAGCGTCGACGCCGAGGGCCTCGGCCACCGCCGCGCCCAGGCTCTCAAGGTACTGCGGCACGGTGCTGGTCTGTTCGCGCTCGTACTCGGCGAAGACCAGGTCGCCGTCGTACCAGTCGATCACCACCCGCACCTCGGGGATGTCTTGATCGAAGAGACGGAAGACCGTGGTCTTCTCGCGCGCGAGGCGCTTCTGCCAGTGTTTGAGGTTCTTCGCGGCTCGGTTGGCCGTCATCGCGGCGTGCCGCGATACATCTTCAGGGCGTAGCGCGCCTTTCATGCCATCACTCTTTGTTCGCGTATCGGTCGGGCACGCGGATGCCCGCTTCGGTCAGGGCCTTGCGCAGCTCGGCGCGGCTCACGGCCTTGGCCATGGCCTCTTTCACTTCAACCTTGCCCGACTTGACGAGCTCGCAGAGCGAGTCGGTCAGGGTGCTCATGCCGATGGCGCGGTTGGTCTGCATAATCCCAGGGATTTGAAAGACCTTGCCCTCGCGGATGAGGTTCGCCACCGCCGGGGTCACCACCAAGACCTCGTACGCGGCCACCCGCCCGCCGCCGACCTTCTTGCAGAGCGTCTGCGCGATCACGCCGCGCAACGACTCTGAGAGCATCGTGCGAATCTGACCCTGCCGCTCACCCGGAAACTGATCAATGATGCGGTCGACGGTGCTCGGCGCCGTACGGGTGTGCAGGGTGCCGAACACCAGGTGCCCCGTCTCGGCCGTCTCGATGGCCATCGCGATGGTCTCGAGGTCGCGGAGCTCGCCCACCAGCACCACGTCGGGGTCTTCGCGCAGGGCCGCCCGCAGCGCGTTCTTGAACGAATCGGTGTGCACCCTGATCTCGCGCTGGTTGACGAGACACTTCTTGTTCTGATGCACAAACTCGATCGGGTCTTCCATCGTGATGATGTGCTCACGACGGCTTGCGTTGATGCGATCGATGAGCGTGGCCAGGGTGGTGCTCTTGCCCGAGCCCGTCGGGCCCGTCACCAGCACGAGACCCTTCGACAGGTTGCAAAACTCTGTCACCGACTTGGGCAGCCCGAGCTGCTCGAAGGGCACGATCTCTTCAGGGATGCGACGCATCACCGCCGCGTTGCCGCTGCGGTCGACGTAGGCGTTGCAGCGAAACCGCGCCACGCCCTTCAGCTCATACGCGTAATCGGTGTCGCGACGCTCGGCCAGCTCGCGCCGGTTGGCCACCGGCATCGTGGCGTAAAGGAGCTGCATGATCAGCTCCTGGGTGAGCGTCGGCCAGGTGCCCTCGAGCGGCTTGATGCTGCCGTGAACCCGCGCCATCGGCGGCCGCCCCACGCACAGGTGGAGGTCGCTGCCGCCGAGCTTCGAGAGCGTGCGCAAGAGCGTGTCGATGCGGGCGCTGTCGTAGCTCGCCGTCGGCACCTCGACCCCCGCGCCGCTGCCCCCGAGCCCTGGCGGCGGCGGCAAGGTCGCCGGAGGCGCCGGGATGCTGTCTGACGAACGCGCCGCCCTCGGCTCGGGCGCCGTCGGCGGCGGCAGGCTCGCGCGCTCGACCCCCGCGCCCGGTGTCGGAGCGCCCGGCGACGAGGGCCGAAGCGAGGCGCCCGCGGCCACCCCGGCCACCGAGCCGCCCATCGGCGTCGACCGACCCAACATCGCATCGACCGGCGCGAAGCTCGACGAGGGGCGCTGCGGCGGCCCCAAGGCCGTCGACGGCAGCTGCGAGGCCCGCGCCGAGCCCCCGGCAGGCGTCGGCGGGCCGAGGGTGCTCGCCATGACCGCGCTCGCGGCCCGCGGGTCGGGCGGCAACGACAGAATGCCCGTGGTGGGCTCGGGGCGGCGGGGGCGCTCGCTCACGCTCCGCGCTGGTTTGGCGCTCGGCGGCAACGGGGTGATGGTCACACGCCACAACCCGGGCGTAGGCGTAACGTCGATGTTGACTTGCGGGTCTACAGTTGGGTACGAAAACTTGGTGGGCCGAGAGCTGCGCACGTCGCTCAGCGCCTCAGGGGGCATGGCATCTTGGATGGTGGCCACCAGCACGGCATGGTCGACGGTCTGGGTGCTCGCGCGCTCGGTGCCGTTGGCGAGCTTCGCCACCACGGGGCCGTTGCTCTGGAGGCTGAGCGTGGTGGCCTCGAAGCGCAGCATGTGCTGAAGGTATTTGTCGAGCTGTGCCATGGGGGGTGCTGCGCCGCGCTCAGAGCTCGGGGATGGTGATCCCGGCGTTGGTGAAGAGGAGCCGAAGGTCTGCCTTGTTGACGGCCTTGAGGTAGGCCTCTTTGGGCTCGATGACGCCCCGGATGACCAGGTCGGTGAGCGACTCGCCGAGGGTGATCATGCCGGCGCCCCGCGATGATTGCATGGTGCCGTAGAGCTGAAAGGTCTTGCCCTCGCGGATGAGGTTCGAGACCGCCGGGGTGCCGAGCAGCACCTCGAAGGCAGGCACGCGCCCGCCGCCGATCTTCTTGCAGAGGGTCTGCGCGATCACGCCCTTCAGAGATTCGGCCAGCATCGCGCGGATCTGACTCTGCCGCTCATGGGGAAACTGGTCGATCATGCGGTCGACGGTGCTCGGCGCGGTGTTCGTGTGCAAGGTGCCGAACACGAGGTGCCCCGTCTCGGCCGTCTCGATGGCGATCTCGACGGTCTCGAGGTCGCGCATCTCGCCCACCAAGACCACGTCGGGGTCTTCGCGAAGCGCGGCCCTGAGGGCGTTGCGAAAGCTGTCGGTGTGCACATGAACCTCGCGCTGGTTGACGAGGCACTTCTTGTCGTGGTGCACAAACTCGATCGGGTCTTCAATGGTGAGGATGTGGTCGTCGCGATTCGCGTTGATGCGGTCGAGGAGCGAGGCCAAGGTGGTGCTCTTGCCCGAGCCCGTCGGGCCCGTCACGAGCACGAGCCCGCGGTTCAGCTCGCAGAGCTCGAGCACCTCGGCCGGGAGCCCGAGCCGCTCGACCGGCACGATCTCGAAGGGGATGCGCCGAAACACCGCGCCGGGCCCCAAACGGTCGGCGAACATGTTCACCCGAAAGCGCGAGACCCCCGACACCTCGTGGGCGAAATCGGTGTCGTGCCTGCGCTCGAACTCGGCCCGGTTGTGGGCGGGCATCAGCGGGTACAAGAGCGCCCTGAGGTTCTCAGGCGTGAGGGCGCCGAGGCTCTCATCAAAGCGCACGATCTCGCCGTGGACGCGCATCATCGGGGGCACGTTCGACGACAGGTGCAGGTCGCTCGCGCCCCGTTGGGCCATCACCCTGAGCATCTTGTCGATGGTCTCGGTGCCCGCCACCCGGGGGATGGCGCTCGAGCTCACCCGCACCGGCGGCCCGCCGGCGACGTATCCGCCCCCCGCCGCGGGAGGCACCGACACCGGGCTCGGCGCGCCCCGCTCACCCCGCGGCGCCCCTTGGCCCGCCCCTTGGCCCGCCCCAGGCAAGAGGGTCACCCGCCACGCTTGGGCCCCGGTGACCGACACCTCGACGGTCACCACCCCCGAGGGCGAACCTTCATACAAGAACCGAACGTCGCGGCCCATGGCGAGGTCGCGCAGGAGCGCCGCCGGGGCCACCTCGCTCACCATCGACTCGATCGCCGCGTGGTCGAGCACCTGGCTCGACGCGCGCTCTCCCGCGGTGGTGCGCACCAGCACCGGCGCCTGGCTCGCCGCCACCAGCGCGTCGGCCGCAAAGCGCACGAGATGCCCCACCAGCTTGTCGATCTGTTTCATCGCTGCGTCACTCGCCCGGGCGCCCCGCGCCGTCGTCGCCACCGCCCTCGCGGCAGTGAGCATGTCTCAGTCTTCGCGCACCAGCACAAAATACGAGCCCAACGAGCGCTCACCCTTGTACGCCGCCCCGATGCTGACAGCCTGCGCGACCCGCCGCATGAAGTCGCGGGTGCCGTGGTAGACGAAGCGCTGAAGCCCTTGCTTGTTCGACACCACCGCGGGCCAGGTCGGCGCCACCGGCCCGTCGGGCACCTCGAAGTAGTCGATCACCACGTCGCCGCGCGACGCCCACACCGCGTCGTCGCCCACCGGGCGGGCCACGAAGTACCCCGGGCCGATCAGGTCGCGCGAGGGGGCCTCGTTGTAGCCGAAGAGCCGCCCTGAGCCGTCGCCCGCGCGGCAAAATCGCTTCTCGAAGCGCGTGTGCGCTCGGGGCAAAGGCAGGGTGTTGCGCCCGAGGTGCCGCACCTCGCAGCGGGCCTCGACCTCGGCGGGCACGAAGTGCTCGACCCCCACCGGCGCGCTCAGCGACGCCAACGTGTAGAGCCGCTTTTGCACCGCGCGGTCGAGCCGCGGCAAGAGGTCAACCCGCTGGCCGTGGGTCATCGCATCAAGGCACGTCGCGACCTCAGAGGCGCGGGCGCCGGGCTTGGCGAGAAGCTCGAAAAAATCCACCGTAAAACCGCTCGCTGCGCACGCTATCACACAGTGCCGCCGACGTTCACCATCTCGGGGTCTGCGAGCCCGGCGATTTCGCCCTCGGGGAGGAGCCCCAAGCGTTGCCCCGCCGCGCACACCGGCGCCACGGTCTCGATCAAGGGGTCGAGCGTAAAGGCCACCCGCGAGAGGGCCTGGGTCAGCAAGGGCATCGCGATGGGCGCACCGGCCGCGGCGAGGGCGCGGGCGATGGTCTCGGGGGCTCGGGCCGCGTCGCGTCGCAGGGCCAGCACCTCGCGGCGATGGGCCGCCACGAGCCGGGCGACGTTCTCGCGAGCCTCGCCGAGGTAGCGCCCCCGGGCCACCAAGACCGTGGCCGCGAACTGACCCCGCGGCCAGAGGCTCCGCTCGTCGAGGAGCTGATGCCCCCCGGCCTCGCGTTCGAGCCGGCTCGCCCAGGGCTCGGGCACCCAGGCGCCGTCGATGAGGCCCCTGCGAAACTGTTGTAAAATCAAAGCGTTGCGCATCGGTGTGACGGCGACGCTGCCGCCCCACTCCTGGGCCCCGAGGCCGTGCGCGGCGAGGTAGGCTCGCAGCGAGAGGTCTTGCGAGTTGCCGAGCTGCGGGGTCGCGAGGGTCTTTCCTTCGAGGTCGCGGGGGCCGGTGATGCGGGCCGCGGGGCGTACGATGAGCGAGGCACCACCGGAGGCGACGCCCGAGACGATCTTGAGGCCGCGGCGGCGGGTTCGGAGGTAACCCGTGACGGCGGGCACGGGGCCCACGTAGAGCATGTCGAGGGCGCCCGCGAGGAGCGCGCCCATGGCCTCGGGGCCGGCGTTGAAGGCGTGGGTCTCGAAGCCGATCCCGGCGAGGGCTTCTCGAAAGCGGCCCGAGCTCACCCCGACGAGGCCCGGGGCGTGGGTCACATTGGGGAAGTATCCGAGCCGCAGGGCGCCGCGGTCGGTGGCGTGCTGACACCCGGCGAGGCCGTAGGCCGCGAGGCTCCCGAGGCCCGCGAGGAGGGCGCGGCGCGAGAGGTGGTTCATGCCCGGTCGAGGCCCCACTGTTGGCGGACCCGCGCTTCGAGACGCGCGAACAAGAGGCGCTCGGAGGCGAGCCCGAGGGCCACGATGACCACCATGACGCCGATCACCAGGGCCATGTCGTGGAGCTCGCGGCCCATTTCGAGCACCTGGCCGAGCCCGCCCGAGAGAAAGAGCAGCTCGCCCGCGAGGAGCGAGCGCCAGGCGAAGGTCCACCCGAGCCGCGCGCCCGACACGATGCCCGGGAAGGCCGCCGGGAGGATCACCCGGAGCCAGAGGGTCGCGCCTCGGGCGCCCATGGTGCGGGCGGCGCGCACCATCAAGGGCGGGATGGTGTTCACCGCGCTCTCGGTGGCCAGCGCGATGGAGAGAAGCGACCCCAACACGATCACCATCTGAATGGCCGCCTCGCCGAGGCCGAACCACAGCAAGGCCAGCGGGAGCCAGCACACCGACGGGATGGCCTGGAGCCCGAGCACCACGGGCCCGAGGGTGTCTTTGACCCACCGCGCGCGGGCGAGGCCTACCCCGAGGGCGACCCCGAGCGCGAGCGAGAGCGAATAGCCCACCGCGAGCCGCGCGAAGCTCTTGCCCACCGCGCGGAGCAAGAGCCCCGAGCGCAGCGCCCCCGCGAGGGCCCGCACGACGTCGTCGGGCCCGGGGAAGAGGAAGCGATCGCCGAGCCTAGATGCCGTCGCCCAGACCGCCGTCAGCGCCAGCAGAAACAGGCCGCCCCGAAGGGCTCCAGGCCGAGTCGCCTTCGTCACGGATCACCTTCTCGATCTCGATCTTGAGCTCGTCTTCGATGGCCGAGGCCACCTCGGTGACGTCTCGGTGGTTGATCGCGCGGGGCCGCGCGAGCTTCGAATCAAGCACCCGTTTGATGCGCCCGGGGCGGGTGCCCATGATCACCACGCGGTCGCCGAGGCGGGCCGCCTCGCGCACGTTGTGGGTCACGAAGATCACCGTCTTCTTGGTCTCAAGCCACACCCGCTCGAGCTCGGCGTGGAGCACGTCGCGGGTCTGCGCGTCGAGGGCCGCGAAGGGCTCGTCCATCAAGAGAATCTGCGGCTCGGCGACGAGGGCGCGGGCGAGGGCCACGCGCTGGCGCATCCCCCCGGAGAGGGTGTGCGGCTGCCGGTCGCGGAAGCCCCAAAGGTGCACCATCCGAAGGTAGCGCTCGACCCGCGCCGCGCGCTCGCCCCCGCCCACACCCGCCACCTCCAACGGGAAGGCCACGTTCGCCGCCACGCTCAGCCACGGAAAGAGCGCGCTCTCTTGAAACATCACCGTGCGGTCTGGCCCCGGGCCCCGCACCCGCTGCCCCCCCACCAAGACCTCACCCTCGGTCGGGAATTCAAGCCCCGCGATCAAGTTCAACAGCGTCGTCTTGCCGCAGCCCGAGGGCCCGCAGAGGCACACAAACTCGCCCGCCCCGACGCGCAGGTCGACCGCGCTCAGCCCCGCCGACGCAGCCCCCGCCTCGCCCCCGCCGGGCCACCGCTTGGCCACCCCGGCGAGCGCGATCAACGCCCCCGAAGTACTAGAAGTTTCTGTCAAACAAGAACCTCGTTCACTATCGTGAACGATTTCAGGCGCCCCGTCAACGCGCGTACAAGATCACGTTGTGGTACCGCGCCTCGGTGCGCCCGGGGTTCTCGTACGCGTGTGCGACGTCGGCCTCGAAGAACACCGAGTCGCCCGCGGCGAGCTCGTACACCTGGTCGGCCACGTGGAGCTTGAGCACCCCGGTGAGCACCACCAGGCTCTCGCAGGTGCCCCGGGCGTGCGGCTCGCTCCGCGCGAGGCCCCGGGCCTGGAGCCGCAGCTCGTAGCACTCGACCATGGGCGAGGCCCCGGCGGGGGTGAGGGGCCGCGACTCCATGCGCCCGTCGGCCGAGCGCAGCACCTGCGAGTCGCCACGGCGCAGCACCCGCACCCGCTCGACCTCTTCGTTGCCGAGGAGCGAGGCGAAGGGCACCCCAAGCCCTGCGGCGATCTTCCACAAAATGGCGATGGTGGGGTTGGTCTTGCAGGTCTCGATCTGCGACAGCGTGGCCCGGCTCACCCCCGAGCGGGTCGCCAGCTCATCGAGCGACAGCTCGCGGCGCTTGCGCAGGGCCCGCAGGTTGTCGGCCACCCGGCGCGTCAGCTCGGCGGCCCCGACCTCGTCGCCCTCGACCAGGAGCTCGCCCGCGGGCGCCTCAGGGAGCCCCGCCCCCTCGTCAAGCGCCGCGGGCTCGGGGGCCGCCTTCGAGGGCGCACGGGCCGCGCTCACGGTGGGTCGAGGAGCGTTTGACTTCTTGACGGTCTTCGCCATAGTAGAGACACCTTCTAGTATACAAGAGAGCGGTGCGGCGCCGCGGGTAGCCGATGCTACACCACCGGTCGCCGCCCTGCCGACAATGAAACGCACGGCGGCTCAAGCCTCTGGCGAGCCTGAATGGGTCGAGCATTCGAATGACCGTCAACCCCCCTGTCGAGCGCGGCGTCGCGATCTGGTTCACTGGACTGTCGGGCGCGGGCAAGAGCACCCTGGCCGAGGCCTTGGCGCCGCGGCTCCGCGCGCGGGGCAAGCGGGTCGAGGTGCTCGACGGCGACGCGGTGCGCACGCACCTCTCGAAGGGCCTCGGGTTCTCGCGCGAAGACCGCGACATCAACGTGCGCCGCATCGGGTATGTCGCGCAGCTCCTGGCGCGCAACGGGGTCTTCGTGATCACCGCCGCGATCTCGCCCTACCGCGAGGCCCGGCGCTGGTGCCGCGAGAGCATCCGTGATTTCGTCGAGGTCTTCGTCGACACGCCCCTCGCGGTGTGCGCGGCCCGCGACGTCAAGGGCCTCTACAAGCGCGCCGAGGCGGGCGAGATCGCGCAGTTTACGGGCGTGAGCGACCCCTACGAGGCCCCCGAAGACCCTGAGCTTCGGCTGGCGACCGAGGGGCTCAGCGTCGCCGAAGCGGTCGATCTGGTCGAGCAGCGCCTCGTGGCCCTCGGCTATCTGCCTTGAAGAAGTGTTCTACTGAAACAGAGATCACTCTATCAGAGTGAAGTGACTACGCCCCTCGACGGGGGCCGCGGGTACGGTGGTGAAGATGAGCGACTTCGTGTCAGAGGCCGGGCGGTTCTTGCCTCGGTTCAGTGATGTGCGAGACATCGACGAGTTCGTCGAGACCTTGGGGCGCTTCGAGCGGGGCGAGATCGGCGCCGAGGAGTTTCGTCGGTACCGTCTCGCGCGCGGGGTCTACGGCCAGCGGCAAGAGGGCGTTCAGATGTTGCGGGTGAAGATCCCGCAGGGGGTCGTGGCGGCGTCGCAGCTCCGCTGTCTGGCCGAGGTCGCGCGGCGATGGGGCCGCGGATACGGCCATGTCACCACCCGGCAGAACATTCAGTACCACTTCATCGCGATGGCCGAGATCGAGGCGGCGCTCCGGGTGCTCGACGCGTCGGGGCTTACGACCCGCGAGGCCTGCGGCAACACCGTGCGCAACGTGTGCGCCGACCCGCTCGCGGGGGTCCGCGACCACGGCACCTTTGATGTGACGCCCTACGCAGAGGCCATCACGCGCTTCTTCCTGCGCAAGGGGTGGGCCAACAGCTTGCCGCGCAAATTCAAGATCGCGCTCGGGTACGCGCCGGGCGACACGGCGCTCGCGGCGATTCACGACATCGGCCTCGTGGCGCAGGTGCGCGACGGGCGCCGGGGCTTCGCCGTGCGGGTCGCCGGGGGGCTCTCGACCTCGCCGCAGAACGCGCTCTTGTGGCACACGTTTCTCGACGCCGACGACCTCCTCGACGCCTGCGAGGCGGTGGTGCGCGTCTTCGACCGCACGGGCAACCGCGAGAACAAGCATCGCGCGCGGCTGAAGTATGTGCTGCGCCGCCTCGGGCCCGAGAAGTTCGTCGAGGCCCTCAACGAAGAGTACGCCGCGGTGAAGGCGCGTGGCGGCACGCCGCTCGACCTCGGGGTGGCCACGGCGCCGCCGTCGCCGCCGTCGCTCGGGCCCGACACCGAAGCGCCCGCGACGCGCTCGAAGGGGTACCTCCGCTGGCGCGGCTCGAACGTGCTCGACCAAGACCAGCCCGGCTACCACGTCGTCTTGGTGCGGCTCGCCATCGGCAAGATCACCGCGGCGCAGTTTGACGCCCTCGCGGACCTCGCCGAGGCCCACAGCGACGGCACCGCGCGGCTCTCGCAAGAGCAAGGGGTGGTCTTGCGTTGGGTGCCCACGGCGCGGCTCCCCGCGGTGCACGCGGCCCTCGAAGCGATGGGCCTCGGGCGCCCCGACGCGCGCTCGGTGGGCGACGTCACGACCTGCCCCGGGGCCGAGAGCTGCAACCTCGCGGTGACCGCCTCGCGCCAGGTCGGCGGCGCCATTGCAGAGTACCTCGACACGACCCCTGCGATCGCGCCGTGGGTCGAGGCCGCGGCGAGCACCACCATCAAGGTCTCGGGCTGCCCCAACTCGTGCGGTCAGCACCACATCGCCAACCTCGGCTGGCACGGCGCCGCCCGTCGCGCCGGAGACCGCACCGCGCCGGTGTACCAGCTCCACCTCGGCGGCGGCTTCGACGCGGGGGGCGCGCGCTTCGGGCGCCAGGTGATCAAGATCCCCGCGCGGCGCGTGCCCGAGGCCGTTGGGCGCCTCTTGGGGCTCTACGTCGACGCCCGACACGCCGACGAGACGCCCGATGCCTTCTACGCCCGGGTCGAGTCGAAGACCGTGAGCGCCTTGCTCGAAGACCTGGCCGCCCTCGACGCCGCGACCCCCGACGAGGTCTTTCTCGACCTCGGGCAAGATCAGGGCTTTCAGATCGCCATTGGCGAGGGCGAGTGCGCCGCCTAAGGTGGGGTCATGGCGCGTGATGTCTTCTCTGACGGTGCGCTCGCGGCGCTCAACGGCGCGCTCGAAGCCCGCGATGCGGCGGGGCGCCTCGGGTGGGCCCTCGCGCGCTACGGCGATCGCTTGCTGCTGACCTCGGCCTTCGGGCCGGGGGGCGGCGCGCTCTTGCACCTATGGGCCACGGTCAACCCCGGCGCCCCGGTGTACTTTCTCGACACGGGCTTCATCTTTGAAGAGACTCTGCGCTACCGCGACGCCATGGTCGCGCGGCTGGGCCTGACCCTCAAGGTGCTCACGCCGACCCTTGAAAAAGGGGCGTTTCTCTCAAAGTATGGTCTCACCGTCTATCAAGACAACCCTGACCTCTGTTGCGAGAAGAACAAGGTCGAGCCCCTCGACGCGGCGCTCTCGGGCTTCGACGGGTGGGTCTCAGGGCTCAGGCGGAGCCAGGGCGGCGCGCGGGGCGAGACCCCCGTGCTCGTCGCCACCGAGGGGCCCACCAAGGTGCACCCGCTGGTCGATTGGAGCCCGCGCGACGTCTACGCGTATCAAAAGGCCCACGATTTGCCCGAGCACCCGCTCTTCGAGCAAGGGTACACCTCGGTGGGGTGTGTGCCCTGCACCCGGCCGCCCCTTGAGGGCGAGGGCGAGCGCGGCGGGCGCTGGGCGGGCTCGGGCAAGACCGAGTGCGGCCTCCACACCTTCTTGAAGACCCGCGGCGCGTAGCGCTCACACCGCGTCGAAGAGGGCGTCGACGAAGCGGGGGTCGTCGAAGCGGGCGAGGGGCTGCCACACGACGTCGGGTTCGCCCCGAAACCAGGTGCGCTGGCGCTTCGCGAAGCCCGCCGTCGCGAGGGTGATGGCCTCGTGGAGGTCGCGCAACGCGAGCCGCCCTTGGAGGTGGGCGATCACCTCGGCGTAGCCCACGCTCTGGAGCGGCTTGAGCGTCGGCGGGTGCCCGTCTCGCAAGATCTCACGCACCTCGTCGAGCCAGCCGCGGTCGAGCATCGCCTGGGCCCGCGCGGCGATGCGGGCTTTGAGGGTGGAGCGCTCGGTTTCGAGGCAGATCCAGCGGGCGTTGTAGCGCCGGGGCATGGCCTGGTGCCGGGCGTGATGGGCCGAGAGGGCCTCGCCCGAGAGCTGGTACACTTCGAGGGCGCGCACGATGCGAATCGGGTCGCTCGGCGCGATCCGCGCGGCGTAGGTCGGGTCGACGAGGCTGAGCTCGCGGTGCATCTCGGCCAGGGCGCTCGGGCCTCCCGACGCGATGCGTGCGTGGAGCGCCGCGCGCACCGCCGGGTCAGCGGGGATGCCCTCTGCGAGCCCCGCGATGAGCGCGCGGAGGTAGAGCCCCGCGCCGCCCACTACGATCACTCGCTTCTTTCGCGCGTTGAGCGAGGCGATCACCCGGTCGGCGTCGTCGCGAAAGCGCGCGGCGTCGTAGGGGGCCTCAAGGGGCAAGAAATCGAGGAGGTGGTGCGCGACGCCGCCCTGCTCTTCGAGGTCGGGGCGCGCCGACCCGATCGCCAGGCGGTGGTAGATCTGAATCGAATCGGCGCTGACGATCTCGGCGTCGAATCGGCGCGCGAGGCGCACCCCGAGGGCGGTCTTGCCCGAGGCCGTCGCGCCCGAGATGACCAGCACCCGGGGGCCCGTGAGGCTCACGCCGAGGCGGGGGCCAAGAGGGCTTCGTAGCGGGTGAGGTAGTGTCGGGCCGCGCGCTCCCACCCGTGGTCTTGGCGCATCACGCGGGTGATCACCTGCGAGAAGCCCGGGTGCTGGTAGGCCGTCAGGGCGCGCCCGACGGCGCCGGCGAGGGCCTCGGCGCTGGCCGCCTCGAACACGAAGCCCGTGCCGGTCTGGAGGCTCGGGTCGAGGTCGATCACCGTGTCGACGAGGCCGCCGGTGGCGCGCACGATCGGCACCGCGCCGTAGCGCATCGCGTACATCTGCGTGAGCCCGCAAGGCTCGAAGCGCGAAGGCACGAGGAAGAAATCGCTCGCGGCGTAGATCTGGTGGGCCAGGGCCTCGTCGCGCGCGTCGGTGTAGAACACCCGGTCAGGCAGCGCGCGGGCCAGCGACTGCAACGCAGCCGAGAGGGCGGGGTCGCCGGCCCCCTGGACCACGAGCTGAAGGTCTTGCCGCACGAGCTGCGCGGCCGCTTCGACCACCAGGTCGACGCCCTTCTGCGGGTCGAGCCGCGCGACGAGCCCGAGCACCGCCGCCTCGGGTCGCTGGGCGAGCCCCAAGCGGGCCTGCAGGGCGGTCTTGTTGCGGCGCTTGCCCACCAGGACGCTCGGGCCGAAATGCACCGCGAGGTGAGGGTCGGTGGCGGGGTCCCACGTGCGGGTGTCGATGCCGTTGAGGATGCCCTCGAGGTTGGGGCGCTGCGCCTTGAGGATGCCATCCATCGCGTGGCCCATCGCCGGAGTCAGCACCTCGCGGGCGTAGGTCGGCGACACCGTCACGACCTCGTCGGCACCCAAGACGGCGGCCTTCATCCACGAGATGTCGCCGTAGAACTCCCACGCGTCGTGGGCGGCGTACTGCGCCCCGAGGCCGAGGTCGGCCAGGGTGGCGGGCGAGAAGCGCCCCTGGTGCGCGAGGTTGTGGAGCGTAAACACCGTCTTCACGGCGGCGAAGCGAGGGTCTTCGGCGGCGGCCTCTTTCAAGAGCGCCGGCACGATGCCCCCCGTCCAATCATGGAGGTGGAGCACCTCGGGGAGCTTCGGTTGGAGCCGCAGCCACCCCACCACGGCCCGGGCGAAGGCCCCAAACCGCAAGTGGTTGTCAGGGTACCCGCTCGCCCCTTCGCCATACACCCCAGGCCGATCGCTCACCCCGGGCACGCCCAAGAGCACCACGTCGAGCCCCGAGGGCAAGCGCCCCTCATGGACGTCTGCGCTCACCGGCCCCGACCCCATCGCGAACTTCACCTTCACCAGACGCCGCGCGAAGCCCAACGCCGTCGTGTCGAGACCCCCGTACCGCGGGCTCAACACCGTCACCTTGTGACCCGCCGCCTTCTGCGCCACCGGCAACGCCGCCGCCACGTCACCAAGGCCGCCGATCTTGCTGAACGGCGCCAGCTCTGGGCTCACATGCACAATGTCCATCACGAGGCGCCGAGAGTGAACACAGTCGACCCCGTTCTGCAACAGCGCACATGCCGCCGACCTGTCGCTCCAACACCTACAGAACAGGGGCGTGCCCGGTGAACAGCATTGTGTCCATGTAGGCGAGGGTGCGTGACGCGGCGCAATGTCCCTTGAAAATACTGAAAATGTCTTGGGGCGTCGCAGTGCTGCGTCATGGCAAGGGCCTTGCTCATATCTCGCCTCGGAGGTCACTCGGATGCGTGGTCAAGCAGGTTGGGGCGTGGTGGCGGGGATGGCGTTGATCGCTTCGTTGACGGGCTGTGCTCCGACTGAGTTTGACGACGACGACTGGGATGTTGACCCCTACGACATGAGCGACGAGGCGATCTCGATTCCGGGGCGTTACGTCCCGCCCTCGTCAGTGTCGTCTTCGGGCGACCGTCAGTCGGTTCGGTACGACAACCCCCCTTCGTGGAGCGGGGGTCGGTACTGCACCGGGTCGATTACGGGGGGCGCGCGGGTGTTGGGCAACTATCTCCGCGCCAACTTTCGCGGGGTGAGTTCGTACGGCGGGTACTCGTGTCGGCCCAACACGGCCAACCGGTCGCAGCTCTCGGTGCACGGCACGGGGCGCGCGCTCGATGTGTTCATCCCGTTGTCGCGGGGCGCGGCAGACAACACCCTCGGCGACCCTGTGGTGAACTACCTCATCCAGAACGCGAGCGCCCTGGGCGTTCAGTTCATCGTGTGGGATCGCTCAAGCTGGAATCCCTCGCGCCCTGCGGGTCGCAAGACCCAGCCGTACACCGGCCCGCACCCGCACCACGACCACATCCACGTCGAGCTGAACACCGACGGCGCCGCCCAGCGCACGAGCTGGTTCCGCGGCCGCTGAAGCGCGTCGCCCGCCTGTTGCCGCGGCCCGCGGTCGCGCCGTGGTTCGGTCGCGGTGGGGGCGATTTTTGTGATCGCCTGTCGTCGGTTTCGACAATTGATCACATGTTCGGGTGGTGCGGCGTTGTCGGGCAGGCACAAGGCCTGCCCGGTCACGATACGTATCCCCATCGCCCGTCGCCCGTCGCCCGTTGCGTGTTGGGCGTGTTTGTTGGCGCATTCACGTTTGTCGGTGCGGCGTCGTCGGGCAGGCACAAGGCCTGCCCGTACCCGGTCACGATACGTGTCCCCATCGCGGTAGGGGCGACCCTTGTGGTCGCCCGTCGCGTGTCGCCCGTCGTCTGTCGCCCGTCGTCTGTCGCCCGTCGTCTGTCGCCCATCGCCCGTCGCGTGTCGCCCGCCGCGTGTCGCCCGTCGCGTGTCGCCCGTCGCGTGTCGCCCGTCGCCCGTTGCCCGTCGCGTGTCGCCCGTCGTCCGTCGCCCGCCGCGTGTCGCCCGTCGTCCGTCGCCCGCCTTTCGACGATGGATCACATGTTCGGGCAGGCACAAGGCCTGCCCCTACTGATCCGGATGCGCGACCGTCGTGCGCGTCGTGTCGTTGTCGGCGGTTGCCGCATCTTCCGCCGTCGCCGCATCGCCACGCGCCGCCATGCCGTTGCGCGATCGTCGCAATCACGCGTTTGGGGAGCCACAAGCCCTGCGCTTGCCTAAAACGCGACCCCAAACCCGAAGCGCAGGTAGGGCGCTGTGGCCGACACCTCGCCCATCGCAGTGCCCTGGGTGCTCACGCGCGTCTCGGAGCCCCCCGCGGCGGCCGGCGGCGCGAGCGCGATCGACCAACTGGGCGTCCACAAGAAGCCGCCCTCGACGCTGAACACCAGCTGCAAGGCGCGCCAACGCGCGTTGCCTGCGAGGCGCGGGCTCCAGAGCATCGCGCCGAGACCGCCCTGGGCCGCAGGGTGCCAATCGCCGAACTCAAGATCGCTAGCGTTGTCGTAGGGCGACACCGCGCCTGAGAAGTACCCCGCGCCGCCGCCGAGCCGCGCGTAGGGGGTGAGCCACCGGAGCGGCTGCCAACGCAGCACCGCCGAGAGCTCGAACATGTGCTGGCTCATCTGGGTGGCCCACACCTCGCGCACGCTGCCGCGCACCCGGCCGAACTGGTATCCGGCCTCGACGGCGAGGGCCCAGGTGCCGAAGCTGTCGGTGAGGTCGCGCTGCACCGCCACGCCGCCCGTGGGACCGCCCGCGATGTCGTCAAAGGCCGTGTAGTTCGGGTCGAGACGCCAGTAACCCGTGGCGGCGCCCATGACGCGCCAGGGTGAAGGGCGGAGCTGCGGCTGCGGCGCCTCGGCTTCGACCGAGGCTGGCAAGGGCTGCGCCCCGAGCGCACCGGCCCACAAGAGCGAAATGGCCGCGCCGACGAGAGAAAGTACGCGCATCACTCAGCCCCGATCGAGAGGAGGTTCGAGAGGAGAAAGCCCCGCACCGAGCGCGCCGTGCTGCGCTGCGGGTCGCTCGCGTCGAGCACCGTGACCCACCCGTCGCGGGCCTCGTGGAGCGCCACCACCCGCGACCGCGCCCCAGCGCCGCCACCGAGCGGGATCACGTCGCGCACCACCCCGTCGAGGCGAAGCTCCCCAGGCCGGAAGCTCCGAAGGTCAATGTACCCGAGCCGCTCGCCCGACTGCGGCGCGACCCAAAGCATCGTACGGTCGTGGTCAAAGCGCGCGTTGCCGAGCGGGACCTCCGAGAAAATCGGCGCCGCCGTGCGACGCCCCAAGTCGAGCAGCGACACCGCCCCGCGCCCCGCCGCGCTCGCCTCCGTCGGGTGACCGAAGAGCACCACGCCCCGGTCGAGGAGCGGCAAGGCCGTGCGGATGCTCCGCTGCAAGGGCACGAGCTCGACGTTCTGGCTCTGACGCGCTTCGAGGTCGTTCAGCTCAAGAAAGCTCACCGCCGTGACGCCGTTGGTGGCGTAGAGCAGGGCCCGCGGGCGCACGGCGTTCTCGCGCGGCGAGACGCCCTCGAAGAGCAGAATCTTGTCGGCCTGGGCGCTCAACGGCACCCGCAGCGTGGTGTTCGCCCGGGCGTCGATCACCCGCGCATCGACGCTGCCCGGAGAGACCACCAGGAGCCTCCGGTTGGCGGGCTCGCCGATGAGGGCCATGTCGCTCGGGTTTTGCCCCGCCGCGAGTTGGTTGATGCTCGGCCGGTAGTCGTTGTCGCTCGCCGCCATCGGCGTCACGGGTTCGAGCCGCAGCGCGTAGATGTCGTTGCTCGACTGCGCCCTGAGGTAGATCGTCGCGCCCTCGAGGTCGAAGACGGCCTGTTGGGGCAAGATCGCCCGCGGGTCTTCGGGCAGCGTGAGCCGCACGGTGATCTCGTTGCGCTGCGGGTTGTTGAGGTCGATGAGGGTGACGTACGCGTCGCTGAAGACCAGGGCGAGCTGGTGGGCGACGCCGCCGATGTTCAAGGTCGGCGCGAACACCACCCGGTTGGGGATGCCTCCGAACGACCGCACCGTGCGCGTGCTCGGGTTGGTCGCGCCGGGCGCCGCCGCGAGGTCGATGAGGCTGATCTCGTTCGGGTTGAACAGCAGCCGGTCGGCGCTCGACGAGGGGCGGTAGTGGGCCAACACGAAGCGCCCGTCGGGCGACTGCGCCATGGCGTTGTAGGGCGACGAGAAGACGTACCGTCGGGCCGTCGGGGCGTCGCCCACCGCCAGGGCCGTGAGGCTGCCCGGCTCGGGAGAGACCCCCACCTCGTCGCGGCGCCCCCGCGACAGCACGAGCGCCTCGGGCGCAGAGGCCGGGGTGCCCGCGCGGGTCTCGATCAGCGTCGGGTTGGCGCCCACCGCGAGCACCCGCACGCCGGGCGACTCAGGGGTGCTCAAGGTCACCACCCGGGCCCGGGCCGTCGGCGCGTCGAGGTACACCAGCGAGGTGCCCACCACCACCGGCGCGCTCGCGTTCAGCACCACGTCAAACTCGCTCGGGCGGTCGATGCAGCCCGTCGCCGCGAGCACCGCAAGAGACAGAAGGTTCTTCGGGTTCATAAGCTCAGTTGACGATCCGTGAGTTGAGTTCAAACCCAGTCACCGACTGGAGGGCCCCGGTGGCCTGGTCGATGAACGTGATGCGCCCCTCAGGGTGCAGCTGCCCCACAAAGGCCCGCATCGTGCCCGCGATGGTGCCCACCGAGGTCGGCGGCGAACCCAACACGATGTCTTGCACCGCGAAGTTGGCCAAGGTCACCCGCTGCACCGTCGCCACCCGCGCGCTGTCGTCGCGGAGCAGCACAAACGCGTAGCTCCCGTCGGCGTTGAGGGCGAAGGGCCCCACCGTCGCCGGGGTCAGCTGGAGCTTCGCGAAGCGCGTCGCCGTGTCGATGAGGGTGTAGCCCCAAGCGCGGTCGATCTGCGCCTCAAGGTCGGTCTCTGGGGCCCCGGGCGCTCCGTCGGTGCGGTTGTGCACCACCATCACCGTGCGGCTGTCGGGCGAGAAGGTCACCGAGCGCACCGTCTTGCGGAGCCGAATCACCGCAGGGGGCGATCGCCCCGCCAGGTCAAGGAGCACCGCCCGCTCGACCGGCGCCGCCGTGGTGTAGAGCACCGCGAGGCGCCCATCAGGGCTGGCCGTCACCGAGCCCACGAGCTCGCCCGTGAGCGCCACCCGCTCGACCTGGGCGGGCGTGTCGAAGCCCGAGGGCACCGCCACCCGGAGCACAGTCGACTGCTCGCGCAACACCGCGAGGGCGCTGCGTCCGTCGGCCGTGAGGTCGAGGTCGGTCACCGTGGCCCCCGCGTCAAGGATGCGCACCTGACGGCTCTCAAGGTCGATGAGACGGAGGTACCGTGAGCCCTCGACCCGCGCGACCGCGTAGCGCCCGTCAGGGGTCACGCTCACGTCGCTCGGGCGGGCGTCGCGCTCAAGGCTCGGCACCGCCGCGTCGACCACCCCCGCGTCGGCAGCGGGCACGAACTCGTTCAGGCCGAGCGAGACCGAAGGCACGATGGTGGGCCCGGTGATGGCCTCGAAGCGCAAGAGGCTGACGCCGTCTTCGGTCACCACGAAGCCCGCCGCGCTGTTACGAGAGAAGATCACTTCGAGCGGGCGAAAGCCCACCGAGAGCTGCACCGCGCGGTCAGCCTCGGGCGTGTCGCCGAAGGTCACCAGGGTGACATCTTGGAAGCTCCCCGCGGGCACGCCTCGGTTTGGGCGCGAGGTGTCGAGCCAGACCACCGCGTGACGGCCGTCGGGCGCCACGGCGATCGCGTTCGCGTTGCGCACCACCGGCAGCTGCCGCGTGCGCGTCACACCGCCCTCGGTGCGCAGAATCGTCATCGTGTTGGCGTTGACGTTGATCGTCAGCGCCACATCGCGCCCCGGGAGCGTCGCCAGGTACGTCGGCCCGTCGCCCGCCTCGACGGTCTGGATCGTCAGGCTCTGCGAGTCGATCACCGCCACCGAGTCGCGCGAGGGGTTGGCCACATACACCGCGCGCACCCCGGCCTGCGGGGCCTCGAAGCTCCGCACCTCTTCGATCTCGGGAGGCAGCGGCTGCCCCGCGTCGACCGCCGAGTTGCCCGTGTCAGAGGGCGTGGCGCCCGCGTCGAAGCGCCCGCCCCCGGCGCCCGCGTCGAAGGTGCCGCCGCCCGCGCCGCCCTCGTTCGAGCTGTCAGACCCGCAGCCCCCAACCCACCAAGACGCCCCGAGCGGGAGCGCTGCAAGCATCACAAAGCGTAGCCAAGGTCGCATGGTGAAGGACGTGACACAGCACGTCGGGTGCCAACCGCGCCCTGCGGGCGTTTCGACGCGTCTTCGAAGCCCCAGTCTGGGGCGTCTGTGACACCCCTGCCGTGATGTGCGAGCGTGGCACAGTCGCGGGGCGCGGCGCCTCAGGGCCCTCGGGCGGGGTGGGGGTTTCGCGAGGGGGTGAAAGCGACTATGGTCGCGGCCTTCGGTGATGGCGACGAGACGGCGAGTGTGCATGGGCTGGGCGGCTTTGTTGGCCCTTCACGCCCGCCCCGCGCGGGCCGAAGGCGCGCCCGACGGGCTCTACGGTCGCCTCTCGCGCGATCTCGTGTTGAGCGCCGAGCTCATGGGCGGCGTGCGGGGCCTCGGCGACGAAGCCCGGGCCATGGGCTCGGTCGCCTTGCGGGTGCGCACCCTCGACATGACCGGCGTGGCCCTCGGGTACGACCGCGGGCTCTCGGGCGCAGGCCGCAGCGACACCCTTTGGGCCGCGGTCGACCTCAGGCCCGCCCTCTTGGCGCGCTGGTCGTCGAACCTTGAGACCGGCCCCCGTTGGCGCGACCTCGCGCTCGACTCGCTGGGGATCGAGCTCGGGGTGGGCTACCTCCGTCCGTTCGGGGCTGAGGGCTCGGGCTTCGCGATGGTGCTCGGGGCAGGCTTCGAGCTGCCGCTGGTGTGGTCTGAGGGCGACGCCGTGATGCTGCGCTTCTCGGCCCGCTACCAGGCCGCCGCCGCGTGGGACAACCAAGGCACCGGCCGCGACGAGTCGGGCCTCACCCTCGGCGCGGGCCTCGTGTTTCGCACCATGCGCAGGGCCGGAGCGGTGCGTGCGCGCTAGCGTAGCCCTCGTGCTGGCGGGCGCCCTAGGGTGCGGGCGCGGCGAGCCTCGCACCCCGGAGGCCACCGTGCGGGCCTTCGTCTCTGCGGTCTCGGCCGCCCAAGACGACGCCAACGCCCGCGAGCGGGTCTACCACCTGCTGAGCGGCCGCACCCAAGAGACCCTCCAGAGCCGCGCCCAACTCGCCTCGCAGGTGTCGGGCTTCACCCTCCAACCGTGGGAGATGCTCGCTCCCGGGCGCATGCGCCTCAGGGTCGGCTACGACCCCTCGCTCAGCACCACCCGGGTCGAGGGCGACCGCGCGTGGGTCACTGTACGGGGCCCCACCGGCGGCGTGGCCGAGGTTCCCTTGCTCCGCGAAGGGGGCCGCTGGCGGGTCGAGCTCGGCCTGCCCGCGTTTCGCCCCGTCTCGACCACCGAAGCGCCGTAGCGTCTCCGCGATGGCCCGCTCCGGGGGGCGGGGCGCTGTGATGGCGTCAATGCGGCGAGAGGGCCCAGCCCGCGACGCAAATGGAGCGCACCTGGGGGTCAAGTGCAGTGTAGTGGCCCGCAAATGGAGCGCACCTGGGGGTCAAGTGCAGTGCAATAGGCCGCAAATGGAGCGCACCTGGGGGTCAGGTGCAGTGCAATGGGCCGCAAATGGAGCGCACCTGGGGGTCAGGTGCACTGTGGTGGGCTGCAAATGGACCGTGTTTGGGGGTCAGGTGCACCGCAACGGGCCGCGCAGGGGGGCGGTTTGCGGCGTCAGCGAACGGCGGGGGTGCAGGTGCCGCGCTGGCTGGGCTGGTTCGAGTCGTAGTCACCCGTCATGACGTAGATCTGGCCAGAGCTGGGGCAGGTGACGTAGGCCGAGGGGCAGGTGCCGCACTGGTCGTCGGCGTTGCCCGAGAGCACGGCGAGGGCCGAGGCGGCCGAGCAGGGCGCGGTGCCGGGGCAGACGCGCATGACGGGGTCGCCGGTGCAGACGCCGTACGAGGGCTGACAGAGCGAGCCGACCCCGGCCGAGCCGCTGCATCCGACCATGGTGGCGCGGTTGGGGAGGCAGGTGAAGGTCATGCCGAAGGTCCACCCGCAGTTGCGGTTGGGGCCTTGGGTGACGGTGCTGCCGCAGGCGGTCATGAAGCCGCCGCCTGCGCAGGTGCCGCAGTCTGAGGCGCAGCTCTCACAGGTCTCGCTGCCGTTGCAGGTGCCGTCGCCGCAGCGGGCCGCCGGGGGCACATCGACCGGAGGCGGGCACAACGCCGCGCAGTCGGCCCGGCAGCTCTCGCAGGTCTCGCTGCCGTTGCAGGTGCCGTCGCCGCAGCGGGCCGCCGGGGGCACATCGACCGGAGCCGGACACTGGGCCGCGCAGTCAGCCCTGCAGCTCTCGCAGGTCTCGCCGCCGTTGCAGGTGCCGTCGCCGCAGCGCGGCCCGACGGGGCACTGCGACTCACAATCGGCCCGACAGCTCTTGCAGGTCTCGCCCGCGTTGCAAGTGCCGTCACCGCACCGCGGCGCCGGCGGAACGTCAAACTCAGGCGACCCCACATCGTCGGCGGTCGGCCCCGTGTCGCTGCCCGGCCCCGCGTCGCTGCCGAGGCCCGTGTCGACCGCGGGCCCGTTGTCGTTGGTGGGCCGCGGCGTGTCTTCGCCGGGGATCGCGCCGCTGTCGGTGCCGCCCCCGGCGTCGCTGCCGCCCCCGCCCCCGCCGCCGCTGCTGCCCCCGCGGGCCGTGCAGGCCGAGGCGCATACCAGCGAAGCAACCACAATCCAACGTGAGAACTGCATGGTGAATCAAACCTGAAGCGTGAGTGAGCCGCCCCGAGGTGCGAGACCCCACAACCCAGGCAGCGCGTGTTGTGCGAAGGCGTGGTCGTACTCACCCCGCACAGCTTGTCAATGTACCGACATGAGAAGATCACCACGCCCCTCGGGCACGGCCCTCGCCCGCGATGGGGGCTCCCGGTGGCCCCGCGGCCCGCGAGAGGGGCGAAGCCTCGTTGAGGCATAACTGCTTGTTTTGACAAATGATTGCCCAGCTCGACCCGCAGCGCCTGAGGGCTCCGCGCTGACCCGAGGGCGCCCCTACGAGGGGCCTCGCGCAGGGCTCTCAGGGGCCGGAGGGCTGCCGAAGAATGTCAAAAGTGGGGGCCCGGGGGCGCCGAGGGGGTGCGAAATGTGTCTCAGGGTCCACAGGGGTTTTGGGAGCGTCGATGGAATTTGCGATGATCGGCCGATGGGCGCATGGCGACTGGTCTTGGGGGTGATGGTGCTCGGGTGCTCGCCTGCGGCGGGGCGCGCCGCGGGGGCGACGGCGGGGGCAGGGGCGGCGGCGGCGGCGGCGGGCGCGTGCGTGGGCGAGGCGGAGCTTCCGGCCGAGGGGCTTCGGCGGGTCGAAGACCCAGCGTTGCTGGCCCAGGCTTTGGGTCGGGCCGACGAGGGCAAGCTCTGCGCGGGGGCGGTCTACGAGGTGACGGCGCCGCTCACGGTGTACCGGGTCTGGCAGGCCGACCGGGGCTACACCGCCTTGGGCCGCTGGTGGACCTTCGCGCGTCCGTCGGGCACCCGCGAGGCGTACCGGGCCGCCTACGCCATCTGCCCCGAGTGGAGCGCCCTTGACCGGGTGAACCGCTGCGAAGTCCCTGCGGGGACGCGCCTCGTGGTGGGGGTCGGGCAGAGCGCGCGGTGCGAGAGCGGCGCGGTGTTGCCGCGGTCGGCGTCGACCCAGGTGTTCATCGACAACGACACCCGGCAGAGCCGCGTGCTGGTGACCGGGTGCGAGACCGCGGGGGCCTTTCCGTGAGCGAGACGGGGCGGCAGACTGCGCGATCGACGCCCCTCTGGAGCGCGGCCTGACGGTGTGTTAGGGCTCTCGTCACGGCCGCCGCGGGGCTGCGACCGAGAGAGGGTGTTGGGTGGGGGTGTGACCGCATTCACAGGCGTCAAGGTGTTTACCGCGACCCGGGCCAAAGACCGCGAAGAGTTGGGCGAGGCGATCACGCGCTGGCTCCGTGACGCGGGCGACATCGAAGTGGTCGACAAGGTGGTGACCCAAAGCTCCGACCAGGAGTTTCACTGTCTGTCGATCACGCTGTTTTACCGCGACGGGCACGCAGCGCGGCGCGAAGACCGAGGGCCATGAGGCCCGCGGCGACGATGAGGTTCTCGACTCGGGCGTGGGCGCCCGTCGAGAGCAGCGCCGAGAGGCTCAGGGTGAAGGCCGCGGCGATCAAGAGCCGGGTCGCGTCGTCGGTGACGTCGTCGTCGCGCCAGGCCAGGTAACCCAACAGCATCACCACGCTGAACACCTGCGGGAAGAGCCACTCGTGCATCACCAGGTGCATCGCCACGCCCGCCCAGAGCGCAGCCCGACGCCACCGCGCGAGGTAGAAGCACACCGGCAAGAGCACCTCGGCGAGCATCACCGCCTGGTCGGTGAAGCGCGCCCGCCCTGGGTCGGCCAGCCACGGGCCCAGCGCCGACTGAAGCAAGCCGCCCCCGCGCCCCGGCACGTACTCGGTCGCGAGGAGCTGAAGGACGCGACCGGAGCCGTTCCACCAAGGGTGTGAGAGCTTGACGACCACCGAGACGAGGTAGACCACCGCGAGCTGCGCCCGCAGCAACGGCCGCAGGAGCCCCTCGGCGCGGCCCAAGCGCGTGAGCGCCGTGAGCGCCACCATGCACCCCAGGAGGTAGTAATTGTTGTGATACACCGACGGCACTCGGGCGTGGAGCGCGCCCAAGGCCAGCACCGCCCCCAGCCCGTACCCCGGGTGTCGCCAGGCGAAGCCCAGCCCCGAGAGCAGCGCCGCGAAGGCCAAGACCCAAGGCGCCGCCGCGTCGAGAGGGCTCCGGCCCGTGGCGTCGAGGGCGAAGAAGCGCGGCCACTCGGTGACGAGGGCGTGGGCCACCGTGAGCCCGACCAAGAGCCCCAGGCGACGTTGAAAGAGCGCTGCAAAATCGGCGTCGTTCATGGCACCGGGGTGAGCACGAGGGTGCGCGCGAAGGGCCGCGCGAGCGCCGTCTCGCAGCGCAGCGTGTCGGTGAGGGTGTGGGTGCGATGCTCGGGCTGGACCCGCCACCAACGGGTGATGAGCGCGTCGAGCCGGGCCGCGAGGGCCGCGTCGCTGTCGGCGTAGGCCAGGAGCCAAGGCGCGACCCGGGCGAAGTGCTCGGGCGTACGGCTCCGCAAGACCGTGGCGGCGGGCTCGGGGGCCCGCGCGAGGGGCGCGTCGGTGTCGACGCCGTCCGGGGCCGTGACGCGCAGCTGGTGGGTGCAGTGACCGCTGAGGGGCCCGGCGAACATGCTCCACGAGGCCCGGCCCGAGAAGGGCACGGGGCGCGAGAAGTCAGCCCGTACGACCAGGTTGGCGAGGTGAAACGTGAGCAGCGCCCCGAGGCTGAGGGCCGTGAGGGCGTGCGAGGGGCGAGGGCTCACGCCGACGAGGATTGCAAGGTCACGGCCACGGCGTCACCCGCGTCGACGCGCCCCACCACGGCGGCCGCGAAGCCCTCGTCGACGAGGGCCCGGGCGAAGGTCTGCGCCTGCGCTTCGGGCAAGGCGAAGAGGAGCCCCCCCGAGGTCTGAGCGTCACACGCCAGGGTCGCGAGCCACTCGGGCGCGCCCGGGCCGAGGGTGAGGAAGGCGCCCGCAGACTGTCGGTTGGCGCGGCTCCCGCCCGAGACAAAGCCCGCAGCGACGAGGGCCTCGACGTCGGGCAGGCGCGGCAGGGCGTCGGCGAAGAGGGTGGCCCGACGCGCGGGAGAGGCCGCGAGCATCTCTCGCAGGTGCCCGACGAGACCGTAGCCCGTGACGTCGGTGGCGGCGTGAACGTCGAGCCCCAAAGCTCGCGCCAAGGCCGCGGGGCGCGCGTTTAGGGTGGTCATCGAGGCGACCGCGGCGGCGAGGGCGGGGTGGTCTTGGGCGATGCCGTCGCGCTTGGCGGCGGTGACGATGAGCCCCGTGCCGAGGGCCTTGGTGAGCACGAGGAGGTCTCCCTCGCGCGCGCCGCCCTTGTGCCAGAGGGCCCGCGGGTCGACGGTGCCGAGCACCGCCAGGCCATACTTGGGCTCTGGGTCTTCGACCGAGTGACCGCCCGCGATCGAGACGCCCGCCGCGGCGGCGGCGTCGGCCCCTCCGGCGAGCACCTCGGCCAGCAGCTCGACCCCGTACGCCCGGGTCGGGAAGGCCACGATGTTGAGCGCCATCTTGGGCTCGCCCCCCATCGCGTACACATCGCTGATCGCGTTGGTGGCGGCGATCCGGCCGTAGGTGCGCGGGTCGTCGACGAGGGGCGCGAAGAAGTCGGTGGTGAACACGATCGCGAGCGTCTCGCTGAGGCGCCACACCGCCGCGTCGTCGGCGGGGCTGAGCCCGACCAGCAGCGAAGGGTCGGCCAAGAAGCTGAAACGACTGAGCAATTCGCCGAGGTCAGCCGAGCGGATCTTGCTGGCGCAGCCGGCCCCCTGGGCCAGACTGGTCAGGCGCGGTGGTGGGGTCATGACCGCCGCACGGGAGCATGTTTTTGTTCAAACTTCTACGCTGCGCAAAACGTGCAGTGTGTGCACACGCGAGGTATACCGAGATGTCGCACAGCGGGTGAAGGCTGTAGGGTTGTTGTGCGTCTGACGCGACTTACTGAGCGAGAGGCGACACCATGCGCGCGTTGAAGTGGGCCCTTGTGGCCGTAGGGTTGACGACGGTCTCGGGGCTCGTGCAGGCCCAGCATCGCGGGCGGCACCGCGCCGCGCCGGTGGTCCAGGCGCCCGACGCGGGGCCGGTGATCCCGGTGGGGTCGAACTTCAACCCAGACGAGGTGATCCCCGTGCCGGTGGCCTCGGTCGACGGCATGCTTCGGCAAATGCGGGTGTATCTCTTTCTGGCCCCGAACGGGTCGGGGGCCTTCGGGGGGGCGAACCTCCCGGCGGGGCGTCGGGTGTGGGCGCTCCTCCCGAGCTGCCGCGCGACCAACCCTGACGACAACCGCGACCCCTGTCCGGTCGACCGCGTGGCCATCGAGGCCGTCGGCCGGGGGAGCGCCACGGGCACCGACCCGACGGGCCTCACCGCGGCCCCTGACACGCGCCGCGTGCAGGTGTTCTCGGTCAACGAGGTCGCGCCGCGGGTGCGGGTGAAGCTCTTTGCGCCGGGCGGCAGGGTCAGGTACGAAGCCGTGGTCGATGCGACGCGGCTGGTCGATCTCACCGTGCCTGAGGGCACCGACCCGGGGCAGGGCTTTGCCTTCGACCTCACGCGCTACCCTGCGCGGTAGCCTCCTCGGGGCCGCGCTCGTCGGCGCGATGTCGGCCCGGCCCGCCCACGCGCAGACCCGGCTCCGCTTCGACGACCCCGCGCTCGAAATTACAGCCCCGGCGGGCTACCAGCGCCTCGCCGAGAACGCCCGAGCGCCCGACGTGTTGGCCACCCTGCGTCGCGAAACCTTAGGTCAAATCGCAGTCTTACAAATGGTCAGGCTCGACGCCGAGCTGCCCGAGGCGGGCCTCGACCCCGCCGGGCGCGAGACGCTCCGGCGGAGCGACCCGGTGCCCTTTCGCGATCGCAGCGCGCGGGTCGAGAGCCTCGGCGTCGAGGTCGAGCTCCTGGTCGGCGAGGCCACCGTGCAAGGGCAGGCGTTGGTGCGCTACGCGGTGGCGCTCCCCACCCGTGACGAGGCGGTGCTCTTGACCCTGGTGGTGCCCGCGGCGGCGCGTCACGAGGGCCTCGCCGCGCTGCGCACGATGGCCGCCAGCGCCCGAGGGCCGCGGGCCTGGCTCACACCCCGGGAGCGCGCCATCGGGTGGCTCCGGGTGCTCTCTGGGGGCCTCGCGACGGCGTTGATGTTGGCTTACGCGTTGGGGTGGCTCGCGACGCGTACGCGCCCTGGGGGCGTGCCCGGCCGTCGGTGGCACTTGGGGGCGGTGGCGGCGGCTTGGGCGCTCTGCGGGGTCGCGCTGGCGTTGCCGTGGCCCGCGCGGTACGGCCTGGCGGCGGTGCAGGCGCTCGGGCTCGCGTCGGTGTTCGCCTGGCGCGCCCGACGGGCCGCCCTCAGCGCACGATGAAGCCGACGATGAGGGCTTGCTCGGGGCGGCTCGTGCGCACGGTGAAGAAGGGCTGGCCCTCGGTGGCGACGAACTGAATGTTGCTCGTGGCGCCCGCGCCCGCGAAGCGCACGTCGACGGTGTAGCGCCCCTCAGGGGAGCGCCCCGCGAGGCTCACCGTGACGTTGCCGCGCCCCTGGGGCAGCGGGGTGCTGTGCGGCTCGGCCGAGAGCGCGAGGGTCACCCGCGACATGAGGCGCATCGAGGTGAAGGCGCTGAAGGGCGGCTCGCGGAGCTGACGCAAGGGCGCCAAGGCCGGCGCGATCTCGCCGGGCGCGTTGCTGGCTTCGATCACCAACACCTCGACACGGCCCGTCGCGGCGGGCTGCTGCGCGTTGCGCGACGCCGGGCGCGTCACGGCCTGAGGGTGCGCCCAAGCCCCAGACGGGAGAACCAAGAGCAGCCCCAGACCTACCACCGCCCACCCACGCCGCGCTGCCATGAAGAGCCTCATTGTACCCGGGTCTCGAGCCCTTCAGACTCGGGTTTGTCGTGAATCCAGACGACGGCGCTCGATGCCGTCGAGATGACCTCGTAGGAGCGGGCGCCGACGACCTCCATGCGGGTCACCTCGGGGCCCAGACCGTCTGCCTCGGCCACAAGAATGGGCCCGAGCTCGGCGCTGGGCTCAGGGGTCGCCGAGGGGAGCGCGGGGCCCGGCGCGGGCCGCGCGGCCAGAGGGGCGTTGGGCGTCGGGTCGGGCCGAGGCGCGCGCCCTGAGACGAGGGCCACCAGCAGGGCCGCGGCGGCCGCGAGGGCGGGCCAGAGCACCCGACGGGAGGGCCCACGACGCGAAGCCAGCGAGACGACCTCGGCCTGAGGCTGCGGCGCCGCGACCGGGTGTGCGGTGCGCTGGGTCGCCGCGACGGCGGCCATGACGGCGTCGGTGAAGTCAGCCCCGAGGGCGGGCACGGCGTGGGCCGCCCAGGCCGCAGAGACGCTCGCGCGCTGCGCCTCGGCCTCGAGTTGGGCGGCGAAATCGGCCCCGAGGGCGGGCACCGCGTGGGCGGCCCAAGCTTCGGCCGCGGGCGCGAGGGCGAGCTCGGCCATCACCTGGTCTGAGAAGCCCGGCGCGGGGGCGAGGGCGGCCTCGCGCGACCATGCGAGGGCCGCCGGGGTGAGCGCTGTCTCGGCGAGCACGCGGGCTGAAAAGTCATCGGCGAGGGTGGGCACGGCGTGGGCCTCCCACGCGGCGAAGGCAGCCTCGAAGCCTGAACGGTCACCAGCGTTCATGGGTCACCGGCCTCTCCCTCCGCGGGCGCGGGGACTTCATCGCCCAGCTTCGCGCGGAGAAGCTCTTGCATCTTGCGTCGCGCGTGAAACAAGCGCGACATGACGGTACCTTTGGGGATCTCGACGGCCTCGGCGATCTCTTCGTACGAGAGCCCTTCGACCTCTCGCAGCAAGATGACCGTGCGGTGGTGCACGGGCAACTGATCGAGCGCGCTTTGCATGGCCTCGGCGAGCCGACGCTGGTCGAGCCGCGCGAAGGGGTTGGTCTCGCCGCGGTAGGGCAAGAGCTCGCCGCCGGGGGTGCCGTCGAGGTCGGTGCGGTCGTCGAGCTCGACGTGGCGGCCCGGGTGCCGTCGGCGCAGGGCGTCGATGCTGAGGTTGACGACGATGCGATAGAGCCAGGTCGAGAAGCTCGCTTGCCCTTCGAAATCGTTGAGGTGGCGGTACACCCGCATGAAGGCATCTTGGGCGACCTCGCGGGCGTCGTCGGCGTTGCGCACGATGCCGTAGGCGACCGCGTGGGCCTTGCGCTGGTGGCGCTCGACGAGCTCTCGGAAGGCGACGGTCTCGCCTTGCGCCGCACGGGCGATGAGCTCGCGATCGTAGGCCTTTTCATCACGTTCACCGGTCTGCTTTAACGCAGCCGCTGACGAAGCATTCATGTTGTTGTTCGATGCCATCGCGGTGGTGTCGACCGTGCAGAACGGTGCACGCAGAACGGCGCGCTCGCCCGTCAGGCCGGGGCCGAAGGTAGCACCGAGACGCGGCGTTTCGGCCAGGCAATGTGAAGGCGCTCCGCGACACTTTACCTGAACGCTTGCGCGGTGTAGCCCTTCGCGCACCGTGCTCGACGCGACAAGCCTTGCGAAGTGCCTGAACCCCCCGCAGCTCAAGGCGGTGCTGCACACCGAGGGGCCGCTCCTGGTCTTCGCCGGGGCGGGCTCGGGCAAGACCCGGGTGATCACCTACCGCATCGCGCACATCCTCGCGACGCGGCCTGTGCAACCGTCGAACGTGCTCGCGGTGACCTTCACGAACAAGGCCGCGGCCGAGATGCGGGGGCGCATCGCGAAGCTCGTGCCCGAGGGCGGGGCGCGGGGGCTTTGGGTGTCGACCTTTCACGCCACCGGGGCGCGGCTCCTGCGGCGCTTCGCGGCCGAGGCGGGGCTCCAGCGCGACTTCACCATCTACGACGACGGCGACCAGCGCGCGGTGATGAACCGGGTCTTCGACGCGCTCAAGATCGACGACAAGCGGCTGCCGGTGCGGGCGGCGCTCTCGGCCATCGACCGCGCGAAGCAAGAGGCCCTCTCGCCCGACGCGCTGCTCAGCCGCGCCCGCGCGCCGATCGAGCTCCAGACGGCCCAAGCCTACGCCGCGTACGAGGCGCAGCTCGCGAAGAACAACGCCGTCGATTTCGGCGACCTCTTGTCGCGCACGGCCTTGTTGATCGAGCGCGACGACGCGGTGCGGGGGCTGCTCCAACAAGAGTGGCGGTACCTCTTGGTCGATGAGTTTCAAGACACCAACAACGTGCAGTGCCGCATCTTGAAGGCCCTCGCCGGGCCCTCGCAGAACCTCTGCGTGGTGGGCGACGACGACCAGGCGATCTACGCGTGGCGCGGGGCCGACGTGCGAAACATCCTCGATTTTCGCAAAGATTACCCGGCTGCGACGGTGATCAAGCTCGAAGAGAATTACCGCTGCACGGGGCGCGTCTTGGCCGCCGCGAGCGCGGTGATCGCCCGGGCCAGCGACCGCGAAGAGAAGAAGCTCTTTACGCGCAACGACGAGGGGCCGCCCATCGCGGTGTTGCCCTGCGACGACGAGCGGCTCGAAGCGCGGGCCGTGGCGCAGCGGGTGCGGGGGCTCATCGACCGCGGGTGCGCGCCCGACGAGGTGGCGGTGTTCTACCGCATCCACGCGCAGTCGCGGCCCCTCGAAGAGGCGCTGCGGGCGGCCAACGTGGCGTACACCATCGTGGGCGGCGTGCGCTTCTACGAGCGGGCCGAGGTGAAAGACCTGTTGGCCTATCTGCGGCTGACGCTCAATCCGCACGATGACGTCCAGCTCTTGCGGGTGATCAACGTGCCGTCGCGCAAGATCGGCAAGACCACCCTCGATCGGGTCGTCGCGGCGGCCGCGGCGCTGCGGGTCTCGGTGTGGCAGCTGCTCGTGTCGCAGCGGCTCCCTGACGACCTCGGCGCGCCCGCGCGGCGCGCGCTCATGGGCTTTCAGGCGGTGGTCGCGGCGATGCAGCAGAAGCAGGTCGCGATGGCTCTTCAGCCCGCTGACTTCGCGCGGTGGGTGTACGAGCAGAGCGGGTATCGCGCGCTCTTGGCGGCCGACGCGACCCCCGAGGGCGAGGCCCGGGTCGAGAACGTGGCCGAGCTCTTGGGCACCCTCAAGTCGTACGAAGACGAGACCGAGGCGCCCAGTCTGCAAGAGTTTCTTGAGCGGGTGACGCTCAACGAAGAGAGCCCCGAGGGCGAGGCCGCGGCGCGGGTCTCGTTGATGACCGTGCACAGCGCGAAGGGGCTCGAATTCAAGGCCGTGTTCATCACGGGGCTCGAAGACGGGATGTTCCCCTACAAAGGGGTTGAGCTCGGGAGCGACCAGGATGACCTCGAAGAAGAGCGGCGCCTCGCGTATGTGGCCATCACCCGCGCGCGCTGGCAGCTCGTGCTCTCGTATGTGCGCTTTCGGCAGATCTTCGGTCAAACCAAGGTGCACCCGCCGAGTCGGTTCTTGTATGAGATCCCGCCGGCGTGTCTGTCACAGCCCGTGGTGCGCGGCGCGGTCGATCGGGCCCAAACGGTGAAGCTCGGGGTGGCCGCGACGGGCGCCGTGGCGCGGGCGGCGGCGGCTCCGAAGCCCCGTGAAATCGTGCGCGAAGACGGGCTCACCTTCGTGCCCGACGACGACGCCGCGGCCCCCGCAGGGGCGATGCCGCGGTGGCTCCGGCGCGGGGTGCGCGTCAGGCATGACAAGTACGGCCCGGGCACGGTGAAGTCGGTGCTGCCGGGCGACCCGCCCAAGGTGAGCGTGTACTTCCCCGCGACGGGCAAAGAGGCCACGCTCCTCGCGGCCGCGGTAAAACCACTGTAATTTCAGTCAGTTGTGCCGGGCCACTGGTACCCCGCGAACTGCGCCCGGAGGGTCGTCTTCTGGAACTTGCCGGTCGACGTCCGGGGGATGGTGTCTGTAAAGACGAACACGTCGGGGAGCCAGAACTTAATAAACTTCTCAGCGAGGTAGGCGCGCAGCTCTGCCTCGGTGACCTCGGCGTCGGGCTTCTTCACCACCACCGCGAGGGGGCGCTCGCTCCACTTCGGGTGCGCCAGGCCGATGACGGCGGCTTCGCGCACGGCGGGGTGCCCCATGAGGGCGTTCTCGAGCTCTTGGGATGCGATCCATTCGCCGCCCGATTTGATCAGGTCGGCGGTGCGGTCGGTGAGCTGCACGAACCCGTGGGCGTCGCGGTGGGCCACGTCGCCGGTGCGAAAGTATCCGTCGTCGCTCCACCGGTCGGGGGTGTTGTTCGAGCTGTAGCGGGCGGCTACCCAGGGGGCGCGCACGAGCAGCTCGCCGCTGCTGCGCCCGTCGGCGGGGGGCGTCTCGCCGTCTTTACGGATGGCGATTTCGACCAGCGGCGGGGGCACGCCCTGCTTGGCCCTGAGCTGGTAGCGCAGCGCCTCGGGGGCGTCGTCGAGCTCGGGCGGGAGCCGCGACACGAGGCCGATGGGCGAGGTCTCGGTCATGCCCCAAGCGTGGAGGAGCGAGAGGCCCTGGCGGTCGAAATCGCGAATGAGCCGCTCGGGCGCGGCCGCGCCGCCGACGATCATGGTGAGCCCGGGGTGGAGCTTCCAGCGGGCGGGCTCCTTGTCGAGCGCCTCGCGGATGCCGAGCCAGAGGGTGGGCACCCCCGCGGCGATGGTAACATGTTGAGACTCCATCACTTCAAGGAGACTCACGGGGTCAAGGTGCGGCCCCGGGAAGGCCAGCCGCGCCCCCACCAGCGCCGCCGTGTACGGCAAGCCCCACGCGTTGACGTGAAACATCGGCACCACGGGGAAGAGCGTGTCAGACCGCGACAGCCGCAGCGAATCGGGCAAGGCCGACACCAGCGAGTGCAAGAGCGTCGAGCGGTGCGAGTACACCACCCCCTTGGGGCGCCCCGTGGTGCCGCTCGTGTAGCACATGCCCAGCGGGTCGCTCTCGGCCAGGGCGGGCAGCGCGAGGGGCGGCGCGGCGTCGAGAAAGGCCTCGTAGTCGCGGCCTACCACGATGACCCGCTCGAAGCGCACCTTGTCGGCGAACTTCTCGTAGAGGGGCAAGAGCACCGCGTCGACGATGAGCACCCGGTCGGCCGCGTCGTTGGCGATGTACGCGATGTCGTCGGGGTGGAGCCTGAGGTTCAGCGTGTGGATCACGGCGCCTGCGAGGGGGATGCCGAGGTAGGCTTCGAGGTGCTCGGCGTGGTTCCACATCAGGGTGGCGACGCGGTCGCCGCGCGCGATGCCCATGGCCAGGAGGCCCCGCGCGAGCTTCTCGGCCCGCGCCGCGATGGCCCCAAAAGTCGTCGTGTGAAAGCTCTTGTCAGGGCGCCGTGAGACCACCTCTACGTGCCCCAAGACCTCGCCCATGCGACGGTGCAAGGTCGTCAGGGTGAGCGGCAGCTCCATCATCGTGTGTGAAAACATCTCGCCGTGGGCTCCTTCATCGGGCGAGACGGCCCCGCCCCCGACGAACGCTACCGTGACCCAAGCGCCGCGCGGAGCGTCAAAATCCGCGTCAATTCCGCCTCCGAGAGCGGGGTCGCGGGGCCGGCTTGGAGGGCCGCGAGGGTGATCTTCGCGGTGTGCTCGATCACCTCGGTCTTCATCACCGCGTCGTCGAGCGAGAGGCCGAGCACCACGCTGCCGTGCCGGGCGAGCAGAAAGGCCTCGGCCTCGCCGATCACCGAGAGCACCCCCTCGGCCACCGCGTGGGTCGTCGGAGACGCGTACGCGACGGTGGGGCAGCGCCCCATGGCGAACAAGATCTCAGGCACCATCGGCGGGTCGAGGCCGGCCCCCGCCACCGTGAGCCCCACCGCCGTCGGCGGGTGCGCGTGGACGATGCAGCGCACCCAAGGCCGCGCGGCGTAGAGGGCCAGGTGCAGCTTCAGCTCGCTCGACGGCCGGCCCGGGCCGAGGGGCGCCCCGGTACGGTCGACCCGCACGATCTGCGCGGGCGAGAGCGCGCCCTTGTGGCATCCCGAGGGCGAACAGAGCACCGCGCCGTCGGCGCCGAGGGCCGAGAAATTGCCGTCGGTGGGCCCGATGAGCCCGCGGGCGTAGAGCTGCCGACCCGCGTCGCAGAGCTGCTGTCGCAGCGCGTCGTCAGAGAGATTCATCGAGAGAGCGGTAACACGGGTTGCGTGGGCGGGCATGGGTGGCATAGGGTCCGTCGCCCGGTTGTCGCTTGGCGCTTACGCGGCGCCTGCAACAACCCGTCGGAGGAGACGCTGATGCCACGTCCTGCGAGCGTCCGGTTTACCGGGCGCGTGTTGTATCTCACCGAAGACCCTGCACTTTTGAAGGCCCAGCTGCACGACGGCGTGCGGCTCGACGATGACCCTTCGCGGGCGCTGATCGACAACATCTCGACCGACGAGATCACCCCGGGGTGGGTCTGTTACTACTACGACGAGACCCTGGCCGAGTACGCGATGGTGGGGCTGCGGGGCGGCGTGGTGGGTCGCGGCGACCTGAAGAACGGCGGCTTCTCGGTGATCGTGTCGGGGCGCTCGAAGGGCTGCGGCTCGTCGCGCGAGACCGCGCCCTACTCAGAGCTGAAGTCTGGCGTCGGCCTCGTGATCGCGAAGAACATCGAGAAGATCTACGGCCAGAACGCGCAGAACATCGGGCTCCTCACGAGCACTGATTTCGGCCTCTTGCCGCGCATCGCCCGGGGCGAAGAGATCGCGCTCGACGAGTTCACCCGCGGCCTCGACCCGATCTCGGCTGACATCGTCCGCTACGGCGGTCTCTTCGAGTACAGCAAGGCGCGCGCGGCGGGCGAGGTGTCGCCGCCGTCGATCGCCACGGCGCCGGGGCCCATGACCCTGGCCGAGAAGATCATCGCCGCGCACGCGGTGACCGACCTCGCGACCGACCAGGTGGGGGTGCCCGCGGTGGCGCCGGGCGACGCGCTCTTTGTGCGCGCCGACGTGCGCTTCTCGCACGAGTACGTCACCCCGATGGCCGACGCGCTCTTCCGCGGCGCCTTCGGCGACGACGCGAAGGTGACCGACGCGGCGAGCGTGTACACCTTCCGCGATCACCTCACCTTTCTCGACGATGTGATGCCCGAGCAGCACGTCAAGATGGGCCTCAAAGACGTGGCCCGTCGGCTCGCGGTGGTGCAAGAGAATTTCGCGCAGGCCCAAGGCGTTCGGCACTACGGCGAGGTGCAGAACAAGGTGGGCCGCGGCTCGCAGGCGATCTGCCACAACGCCGTGATCGAAGACCTCGCGCTGCCGGGCCAGGTGGTGGCGGGCACCGACTCGCACACCTGCATGGCGGGCGCGCTCGGGTGCTTCGCCTTCGGGGTGGGCAGCACCGACATGGCCAACGCGTGGTACACCCGCGACATCCGGGTGCGCGTGCCCGAGAGCGTGCGGGTCGAGCTCACGGGGGCGCTCAGGCCCGGGGTGAGCGCCAAAGACGTGATGCTGTACCTCCTCTCGCAGGAGTACTTCAAAGACGGCCGGGGCATCGGCAAGGTGCTCGAATTTGCGGGCCCCGGGGCGCGCTCGCTCTCGCTCGACGAGCGGGCCACGCTCACCAACATGAGCGTCGAGGCGGGCGGGTTTACGGGCATCCAGGCCGCCGATGAGGTGGTGGTGCAGTACCTCGTCGAGAAGCGCGGGCTCGACGCCGAGGGGCTCCGGGCGCGCTGCGTCGAGGCCGACCCGGGGGCGAAGTACCATCACCGTTTTGACATCGATCTGTCGACCCTGGTGCCGATGGTGGCGACGCCGGGCGACCCGCGAAACGGCATCCCGCTCGCGAGCCTCGGCGAGACGGTGAAGATCGACGTGGCCTACGGCGGCAGCTGCACCGGCGGCAAAAAAGCCGACATGGACATGTACGCCAGCGTGCTGAAGCGGGCCGTCGATGCGGGCCAGAAGGTGGCGCCCGGGGTGAAGCTGTTCATTCAGTTTGGCTCCCAAGACATCAGGGCCTACGCCGAGTCGCGGGGCTACATTGACGTGTTCGAGCGGGCCGGGGCCGAGCTGATCAACCCGTCGTGCGGGGCGTGCATCCGCGCGGGCCCGGGGGTGAGCATGCGCGCCGACGAGGTGACCGTGAGCGCGATCAATCGCAACTTCCCCGGGCGGTCGGGGCCTGGCAAGGTCTACCTCGCGTCGCCCTTGGTGGTGGCCGCCAGCGCCATCGCGGGGCACATCGTGTCGCCCGACGCCCTCTGATGCCGTGCGGGCGACTCCGGGTCGTGCGCGAGGCCGCACAGCTCGCGCGTTTGGGCTTCTGGGTGGTGTTGCCCCAAGGGGCCCACACGCTCTCGCTCGAAATTGATGGTCCGGCGCTGCGCGACGGGGCCTTCGCGCCCACCGTCGCGCGGCTCACGCTGGCCGCGCAGCGCGCGCGCCCGGTCGACCCGCTTTGGGAGGGTGAGGCCCTCTGGCGCGGCCCCTCGGGGGCTTGGGTGACCCACCCCGTCGCGGTGACCTGCGCGGCGGGGCTCGGGGCCACGGTGGTGGCCAGCGTGGCGGGGCTCGTGACCGACGCGGGCCCGCTCGACCTCGGGCTGGCGTTGCGCTGCGACGGCGCCGTGGTGGCCCGCGACCGCATCGAGGTGGCGCCCCGCGAGGCGCCAGGGCGCTTCTGGGTGCGCGACGACGCGGGGTGCGCCGCGGGGGCCCAGGTGGCTCAATGGCTCGCCCGAGACCCGCTGGTGGCCTCGGTGCTGCCCGCGCGGGGCCTCGGCGTGGCGTGGAGCGGGCTCCAGACCCGCGGCGAGGCTGGGCCCATGAGCCCGCGGCGTTGGGGCGAGGCGCTGCGCGCGCTGGCGGCCGAGCGGCTGGTGGCGCTGCGGGTGAGCACCGACGACGGGCGGGCGGGGGTCGAGCTGGCGCCTCCGCGGCGGGCGACCGGGGGCGGGTTTCTGCGGCGGGTGTGGCACCGCGCGGCGGGGTCAGAGGCGTTCTCGGGGCAGGTGCTCGACGCTTGGGCCGCGGCGCCCGCGCTGGCCGAGGCGGTGGTGACCGTGCGCTGCGCCGACGACCTCGGGGGCGCGCCGAGCTGGTGCTGAGCAGGGCGCTGCGCCCGCGCACGAAGGGATAGGGCCGAAGGAGGCTCCCATGCGGCTAGATCAAGTCGAACTCTATGGCTACCCCGGGTTCGCGACCTTGCGATGGTCGCCGGCCTCGTTGAACCTGTTTGTGGGCGAGCGCCCCGGGCGCATTTTTGAGGCCCTCAAGCTGATCACCAGCGCAGCCCGCGGGTGGGACGCCCTCGGCCTCGCGGTCACCCGCCATCGCGAAGCGCACCCCTGGGGCGACGAGCGCATCGTCGAGTGGGTGCTTCGCTCGGCGCCCTTCACCGACGAGGGCCAGGCGCTGCGGTACCAAGGGGTCATCGACCATGTCACGAGCGACTGGCTCGTGGCCTATGAGCACCTCCAGCTGGTCGACGATTTTCGAGACGAGACGGTCTTCACCCGCGAGGGCCAGGGGCTCGTCTACACGCCCGCGGCGAACCGCTCCAGGCCGTCGGGCGCGGCCCCCAAGGCCGAGCGGTTTGTGCTCGGGCGCGACGCCTCGGCGCTGTCGTTCTATGCGGTGACCCAAGACCCGAGGGTCGCTGAGGCCATTGATTCGCTGGCGGGGCTGGCGTTCTACGACCGCGCCGGGCTCACCCTCGCCGACGAGCCCGTGTACGGCGGGCATCACACCCGCTTGATGGAGCGCGGGGCCAACCTCTGCAACACGCTCTTCGATCAGCACGACGTCGACGCGGGCCCGGGGTACCTCTTGGGGCGGGCGCAGCGGCTCGATCCCGGCATCGAGGGCTTCGCGTTCCGCGCCGACGAGGCGAGCCAGCTTGAGGGGTGGGTGCTCCGAGGGGGCGCGCGGGTGCCGCTCGGGGCGCTCGAAGCGCCGCTGCGGCGGGCCCTGGCGCGGCTGGCGATCACGGGCTCGACCCGGCCGCCGGCGGCGGTGTACCTCGACCTGGCCGACGAGACCCTCCTGCCCGGCGAGCCCGCCCTCCTGGCCGAGGGGCTCCTGGCCCTCGCGCGGCGGGCGCAGGTGAGTGTGGCGAACATGCCGCAGGCTTTGGGGCGTTGCCTGAGCGAACACATCGACGGCGGCGCCGAGGGGCTGCCGGCGGTCGGGGTGGTGGGGCTCTCGGAGGGCCCCGAGGGGGCAAAACTGACGTCGATGCCTCCGTCGGTGTTGCGCACTCTTTTCGAGTGACGGCCAAATGGAGTAGGAAGCCGCGGGGCCTCGCATCGGGGGCCTCGGGATGATTGACGGTGATTTCGGTCCCGACTAGATGTTCCGCCCGTTTGGAGGCGATGTGAATCCGAGTTTGAGCCTCACCCACGCGTACGGCCCGGTCTTTATGATCGTGGGCTTCTCATTGTTCGTCGCTTGCGCGATGTTCGCCCTTGCGACCCTGATGGGGCCGAAGGTCAAGCCCGAAGACCGCGGCGAGTTCAAAGACACGCCCTACGAGTCGGGTTCGCCGTCGAGCGGCGCCCAGCACGTCAAGCTCTCGGTGAAGTTCTACCTCACCGCGATCTTGTTCGTGGTCTTCGACATCGAGGCGATCTTTCTCTACCCGTGGGGCGTGCTCTTTCAGCGCCTGGGGTGGGTGGGCCTCGCTGAGATGCTGGTCTTCCTCTCGGTGCTCACGGTCTGTCTCGTCTACTGCTGGAAGAAGGGTGCACTCGAATGGCAGAGCTAGAAACGCATGTGCTCAGCGGGGCCGAGTCGGCCATCGTGCCGACGCGCTTCGACGCGTTGCTCAACTGGGCGCGCAAGTACTCACTGTTTCAGTACCCCTTCGTGACGGCGTGTTGCGGCATGGAGTTCTTCTCGACCGCGTCGCCGCGCTACGACCTCGCGCGCTTCGGCGCCGAGGCCCCCCGCTTCTCGCCGCGCCAGGCCGACGTGCTCTGGGTGGTGGGCACCATCTCGCAGCGTCAGGCCCCGGTCTTGCGGCGCATCTACGAGCAGATGACCGAGCCCAAGTGGGTCATCGCCTTCGGCACCTGCGCGTCGTGCGGCGGGTTCTACGACAACTACACCTCGGTGCCGGGCATCGACAAGATCGTGCCGGTCGATGTGTTCATCCCCGGGTGCCCGCCGCGGCCCGAGGCGGTGCTCGACGGGCTTATGCTGCTCCAGCACAAGATCGGCACGGGCGATCGCACGCCGGTGTCGGTGAAGAACACGCAGCTCCCCGACGGGGCCGAGACGCAGCTTGAGCGCCTCTATCAGATTCGGATGAAGCCCTGAGCGCAGGTCAAGAGAGAGCTGAAGATCATGGCGAAGATCATTCTTGATCGGTTGAAGGCGAAGTTCGCTGGCGATGTGCTCGAGACGAGCAGCTTCCGCGGCGACGACGTGGCCGTCGTGAAGGCCGAGCGGTGGCGCGAGATCGCCGAGTTCATCAAGACCGACGCCGAGTGTCTGTGCGACTATTTCGTCGACCTCTCGGTGATCGACAACCTCGACCCGCAGACCGAAGAGGTCGATCGCGCGGGGCGCTTCGAGGTCTATTACATCGTTTATTCGGTGACGAAGAAGCACCGGGTGCGGGTCAAGGCCCGGCTCGACGGCGAGTCGCCCTCGATCGCGACGCTGGTGTCAGTGTGGTCAGGCGCCAACTGGATGGAGCGCGAGGCCTGGGACATGTACGGCGTCGACTTCGAGGGTCACCCCGATCAGCGGCGCATTCTCTTGTACGAAGAGTTCAAGGGGCACCCGCTTCGTAAAGACTATCCGGCCAATCGGGCGCAGCCCTTGATTGAGTACCGCGAGGGCACCCACAACAAGCTCGGGCCCTTCCTCCAAGATGAGGGCATGCCTCTCAACCGCTCGGTCACCCTCGACGAGCGTAGTCACAAGCCCTCGTGAACGTCACCCGACCCAATGACCCTCAACGACAATAAGGTGCCCGATCATGGAGCCCGTTGATCTCGAGCTGGAAGATGCCGACCTTGACCTGCCGAGCGAGCCCATGTCGCTCAACATGGGTCCGTCGCACCCGGCGATGCACGGCACCATTCGCATGGTGCTCAAGCTCGATGGCGAGACCGTTCACGACGTAGACGTGCAGCCCGGGTACCTCCACCGCGGGTTTGAGAAGATGTGCGAGCGGGGCACCTGGCAGCAGGTCTTCCCCTATACCGATCGTCTCAACTATGTGTCGCCGCTCCTCAACAACGTGGGCTACGCCCTCGCGGTCGAGAAGCTGCTCGGGGTGACGGTGCCGCGCAAGGGCCAGCTCTACCGGGTGATCTTGGGTGAGCTCTCGCGCCTCAGCGACCACCTCACCTGCAACGGCGCCATGGTGATGGAGCTCGGCGCGTTCACGCCCTTCCTCTGGATGCTCAAGGCCCGTGAGTGGGTTTGGGAGGCCTGCGAAGAGCAGACCGGCGCGCGGCTCACGCACAGCTTCTTCCGCATCGGCGGGGCGGCGCATCCGCCGACCGAGCGCTTCATCGCCAACTGCAAAGAGCTCGTGCCGCGGGTGCTCGAAGTGATCGCCGAGAGCGAGTCGCTTCTGTTGAAGAACCGCATCTTCCTCGATCGCACCCAGGGTGTCGGCATCTTGCCGCGGGCCCACGCCATCGCGATGGGGGCCTCGGGGCCGGTGCTCCGCTCGACCGGGGTCGACTACGACGTGCGCAAAGACAAGCCGTATCTCACCTACGGCGAGGTCGACTTCGACGTGCCCGTGGGCGAAGACGGCGACACCTACGACCGCTTCATGGTGCGCCTCGAAGAGATGCGCCAAAGCTGTAGGATCATCGAACAGAGCGTGGCCCTGCTTGAGAAGATCAAGCCCGGCTCGCCCGACGACGCGGTGAGCGTGAGCGACCCGCGGATCGTGCTCCCGCCGAAGGGCGAGGTCTATTCGACCATCGAAGCCACCATCAACCACTTCAAGCTCATCATGGAGGGCATCGATGTGCCCGCGGGTGAGGTGTACGGGTACACCGAGGGCGGCAACGGCGAGCTCGGCTTCTTCCTCGTGTCGCGGGGCGGCGGCAACCCGTGGCGGGTGCGGGTGCGGGGGCCGTGTTTCTTCTCACTTCAGACCGCAGAGAAGATGATCAAGGGCGGCATGCTCGCTGACATCATCCCAACCTTTGGCAGCGTCAACATGATTGGCGGCGAGTGCGACCGCTGAGCCAGCGAAGGCTTTGAGTACCGACCATGCCTACCTTCAAGCTCGATGACCGCGAGATCCCCTTCGAGAAGGGCGAGACCATCATCGCGGCGGCGTACCGCCAAGGGGTCGAGATCCCCCATTATTGTTGGCACCCGGGCCTCTCGGTGGCCGCCAACTGTCGCATGTGCCTCGTTGAGATCGAGCCCGCCGCGGGGCAACGCGCGATGATGCTCGACATTCTCAAGTGGGACGCTGAGAAGAACGACTACGTCGTCGATCGCAAGCCCAAGCTCCAGCCCGCGTGTCAGATCGCCGCGAGCGACGGCATGGTGGTGCGCAGCGAGAGCTCGGCCAACGTCAAGCAGGCGCGGGCGCACGTCCAAGAGTTTCTCTTGGTCAACCACCCGGTTGATTGCCCGATCTGCGATCAGGCCGGCGAGTGCAAGCTGCAAGACTACTGGATGACCCAGCAGCGCACCTTCAAGCGCATGCGCGACGAGCCCGTGCACAAGCCGAAGGCGCAGCCCTTCGGTGAGAAGATCGTGTACGACGCCGAGCGGTGCATCACCTGCACGCGGTGCATCCGTTTCTGCGACGAGGTCGCGGGCGATCACATGCTCGACCTCCGCGAGCGCGGCAACAAGAACGAGGTGGTGCTCGCGCCGGGCCGCGCGCTCGAGGGCGATTACACCCTCATGACCGAGCACGTTTGCCCGGTGGGCGCGCTCACGTCGAGCCACTTTCGCTTCCGCGCCCGCGTGTGGACGCTGAAAGAAGTGCCGTCGATTTGTACGGGCTGCGCCACGGGGTGCAACACCTGGCTCGACTACGACCCGCGCGAGCAGAAGGTGTACCGCCTGCGGCCGCGCGACAACGAGAAGGTCAACAAGTTCTGGATGTGCGACGACGGGATGATGTCGTACCAGCACGTCCATGAGAATCGCGTGAAGGGCGCGCGCACCGGGCGGGGCTCGTCAGAGGCGCTCGGCGTCGACGAGGCGGTGAGCCGGGCGGCCGAGCTCTTCAAGAAGGCCGGCAAGGGCAAAGTGGCGGTGGTGCTCTCGGCGCAGATGTCGACCGAAGACAACCTCGTCGCGGTCGAGCTCGGGCGGCAGTTCGGCGCGAGCTTCTACCTCTCGGCCAAGGCGCCGTGGCGCGCAGACAAGATCCTCCGCAACGCCGATCAGAACCCGAACCGCGCGGGCGCGACGGCGGCTGCGATGGGGGCCGCGGTGGGCTCGCTGCGCGACCTCATGGCCACGGCGGGCGAGGGCAAGCTCGCGGCGGCCTTGGTGCTCGGCAGCGACAGCGATGTGAGCGACGCCGAGCTGAGCGCGATGGGGCGCATCGCCGACGTGGTGGTGCTCGCGGCCAACGAGGGGCCGCTGACGCGCTCGGCGACCTTGGTGATCCCGGTGGCGTCGGTGGCCGAGGCCGACGGGAGCTTCGTCAACGCGAAGGGGCTCGCCCAGGGCTTCAAGCGCGGGCTTCAGCTTCAGCCCGAGGGGGCTCCGGGGTGGCAGCGAGTGGCCGAGATCGGTCGGGCGATGGGGCTCGACCTGGCCTACAAGAAGTTCAAAGAGGTTCGGGCGGCGCTGACGGTGAAGGTGCCGACGGCGAGCCCCGACGCCCCGGCGGCGTCGGCGGCGGGTGCCGGTACCGAGTCGCACGCGTGACAGGGCTCTGAGGCGAGAGATGTTGTTCTGGATTCAAGCCTTCGTCAAAATTGCCCTGATTGTGGGCGTGTTGGTCAACATGGCCGCGATCCTTCTGTGGGTCGAGCGCAAGCAGTCGGCCATGATGCAAGACCGCGTGGGGCCGAACCGCGCGGCCATCGCGGTGTTTGGCAAGCGCTTCCGCCTGGCGGGGCTTGTGCACTCGATCGCCGACGGCATCAAAATGGTGTGGAAGGAAGATTGGGAGCCCAAGACCGGCGACAAGCTTCTCTACCGCCTGGCGCCCATCGTGGCCCTCGTGCCGCCGCTGTGTCTCTTCGCGGTGATCCCCTTCGGGCCGACGCTCTACATCGACCACGCGCGTGAGATGTTCAGCCCGGCGTGGGCCACCGAGGCGACGGCGCGCACGGTGCCGTTGCAGATCACCAACCTCGACGTGGGGGTGCTCTTCATCTTCGCGGTGGCGGGCGCCGGCATCATCGGCTCGGCCCTGGCGGGGTGGGCGAGCGACAACAAGTTCTCATTGATGGGCGGCCTCCGCGCGGCGAGCCAGATGGTCTCGTACGAAGTGGCGATGGGCCTCTCGTTGGTGGGCGCGTTCATGATCTACCAGACCGTGCGTCTCGACGAGATGGTGGCCTGGCAGCAAGAGCACACCTGGGGCATCTTCGTGCAGCCGCTGGGGTTCGTGCTCTTCGCGGTGTCGGCCATCGCAGAGACCAAGCGCGTGCCCTTCGACGTGCCCGAGGGCGAGAGCGAGCTCGTGGCGGGCTACTTCACCGAGTACGCGGGCTTGAAGTTCGGCATGTTCGCTTCGGGCGAGCTGGTCGAGGTTTGTACGTCGAGCGCCATCTTGGTGACGATCTTCCTCGGGGGGTGGCACATGCCGTTCTTTACCGACCGGGGGCTCGAGTTCATCTTCAGGGGCGCCTCGGCGGTGAGCCCTGAGGTCGCGGCGCAGTTTGTGGCCTCGCACACCATGACGCCCGGGTTTGACGCCTCGCAGGGGGTGACCACGGCGAGCTTGCTCCAGCACTGTGCGAACGCGTTCGCCTCGGTCAACGGGAGCTTCGTATGGCACTGGCCGCACTGGGCCGTGGTCGTGGTGGGGCTCGGCAACTTCGTGCTGAAGGCTGCCTTCTTGATCTTCATGCAGCTCCAAATTCGGTGGACGTTGCCGCGCTTCCGTTACGACCAGATCATGAAGCTGGGGTGGCAGATGCTCTTGCCCGCGGCCCTGGTGAACGTGCTCGTCACGGGCACCGCGATTCTGTTCTTCAACGGCCCGTCGGGTGGGTGAGTTCGATGACCGCAACGACCAAGATCATCCGTAAACCTGCGCGTACGCTCGCAGATCAGTCGTACCTCCTCGAAGTCGTCAAGGGCCTCGGGGTGACGCTGAAGCACTTCTTCAAGGGCACCGCGCAGCTGGTCTCGGGCAACCGCCCCGACCCTGTGAAGGAGCCCTACGCCGAGGGCGTGGCCACCATCGAGTATCCCGATGAGAAGCGCCCCTACGCGCGCCGCTGGCGCGGGGTGCACCGGCTCACGCACCGCGAAGACGGCTCGCCGCGCTGCGTGGCGTGCCTGTGCTGCTCGACGGCGTGCCCGGCCCAGTGCATTTACATCAAGCCCGCAGAGTACCCCCTCGACGACGCGCGTCGCGGATACGAGCGCTACCCCGAAGAGTTCGTGATCGACGAGCTGCGCTGCATCTTCTGCGGCTTCTGTGTCGAGGCGTGCCCGTGTGACGCCATCCGGATGGACACCGGCTTGCACATGACGGCGCTCGACAACCGCGCGTCGTTCATCTTCGACAAGGCGATGTTGATGAGCTTCCCCTCGCAAGACAACACGTTCTTGAGCGAGAATCCGCGGCACGAGCCGGGCGACGAGAGCCACCCCGGCATCGACCGGGTGCGCGGCGGGCACTGAGCCTCCGGGCGCGTTGTTTCTCCGTTGACAGCATTGCATCTGTGAGGCTTAGACCTCCGGCGCCGCGTGTCGGTGTTGGAGGTCTAGGCACATTTATGGCTCAGGGTGCTCGCTGGTCTCGTCTTGTGGTGGTTGCCTCGGTGGCCGCCGTGTTGGGGTGTTCGTCGTCGCAGAACCGCGTTCAGGCGGCCCAGGGCAACGCCGGGGGCCCCGTGCGTACGTACACCGACACTGACCTTGTGACCGACGTGGCGGCCACCGATGCGCAGGTCTATGTGGCCACGGCGCGGGGCGTGTTGAAGTACCCCTTGGCGGGCGGCCAGGCGGTGCGGATGGGCCGCAGTGAGGGGCTCCCGAGCGAAGACGTGCTCGCGGTGGCGGCGAGCGAAGACGGCACCAGCCTGTGGGTGGCGACCGCCGCCGGGGTGGCGCGCAAGGCGGGCGACGGGCGCTTCGAGCGGGTGGGGGCCGAAGGGGCTCAGCCCGACGTGGGGCGCGTCTCGGCGCTCTTGGTGACCGGCGACAGCGCGGTGCTCGCGGGCGACCACGGCCTCGCCCGGTGGGACGGCGCGCATTGGGTGCGGGTCACCGATCGCTTTCAGGTGTTGGCCCTCGCGCGCCGCGGCGAGACCGTGGTGGCGGCCACGGCGTCGAACGGCGTGCTGGTCTTTTCGAGCGATTTCTCTCAAGTGACCGAGCACGGCGGCAACGTCATGCCCGACCCTTTGGTGCGCGACGTGGTGGCGCTCTCAGACGGCAAGATGTGGGCGATCACCCAAGGCCCCGCGGGGGCGCAGCTCGCGTACTACAACGGTCAGCGTTGGTACGCGTACACCACGGGCGAGACCGCGCGTGCGACCTGGCTCGGGCTCGTGCCCACAGGCACGGGGGTCGCTTTGGTGACCACGGGCGGGTACTACGACATCGCCCTCGACCGCGGCGACCGGCTCACCCCGACCAACGTGGCCGACCCCGGGGGGACGCAGCAGTACGCGCTCCAGCCGACGGTTCTTGAGCCGCCGCCGCCGCCCGCGCCGCCTGCGCCGCCTGCGCCGCCGCGTCGCGGGCGACGGCCTGCGCGGCCTGCTCCGGCGCGTCCGGCGGGGCGTGCGCAGCACCTCGTGCCGGTGTCGATGCAAGTCGGCGGTGCCGCAGCGCCCGAGACCCCCGCAGCGCCCGCGACGCCTGCGACAACGGTTGCGCCTGCGACGCCTGCGACAACAACGGCTGCGCCTGCGACGACGGCTGCGCCTGCGACAACGGCTGCGCCTGCGACGACGGCCGCGCCTGCAGCGCAGGTGGGCGGTGCGGGGGGGCCTGCGGCTTCGCCTGAGGTGCCTGCGGCGGCGGCCACGCCTGCGGCGCCTGAGGCGCCTCCGTTGCCGGTGTTGCGGGTGCGCGAGGTGCCTGCGGCGGGCTTCCCGATCGACCCGCCGAGCGGCGGGCCGACGCTCGATGCGCCGACTTTTGGCCTCGTGCGGGGCGCCGTCGATGCGGTGCCGCAAGACGTGACCCGCGTCGACTGGTCGCGGGGCGACGCCTACATCACCCGCATCGGTCTCGGGGTGAGCCGGGTGTCGCCGCGCTCGACCCAAGCGCCGGTCGAGTACCGCACCCACGACCTCGCGATGCAGCGCCGCGCGCTCTCGGTGGCCACCGACTCGCGCAACAACGTCTGGCTCGTGGGCGAAGACGGCGGCGCGGTGATGTACAACGGCACCGCGTTCTCGCGGGTGTCGCTCGAAGACGACGCGCAGCTCCACCCGCTCCTCTTCGCGGGGCGCGGGGCCCAGGCCATCGCCATCGCGCGGGTGGGCGACGGCAACATCCTTCGCGGCTACCGTCTCGAAGGCAACACCTGGCGTCGCGTGGTGTCGGGCCCCGTCGAGCTCTACGGCCCGGGCGTGGCCGAGGCGAGCTTTGTGGCCACCGACAGTACCGGGCGCTTCTGGGTGGGCCTGCGGGCGCTCCCGCAGCCGGGGCAGGCGGGTGAGCCGCGGAGCCTCGGGGTGGCGGTGCTCGACCCCAACAGCCCCACCACGGCGCAGTACAACGCCAATGTTCCGCAGGGCGGCGGTGAGGGCGGCTCGCGGCGCGCGCCGAGCGACATGAGCGCGATCGATTTCGACAACAGCGGCAACGCGTGGCTCGCGAGCCTGAGCGGCGTGGTGCGCATCTCGGCCAGCGCGGTGACGACCTTCGGCGAGGCCCAAGGGCTGCGCGGCGATGTGGTCAGCGACGTCGCGCGCACCCACGGGGCGAAGGTCTATGTGGCCAGCTCCGAGGGGCTCACCTACGTCGAGAATGGCGAGCCTTCGACGGCGCTCCTCGGGGGGGGCACCCTCGCCCGGGCGAGCGCCCTCGCGGTCGACACGGCGGGCAACCTCTGGGGCGCGGGCCCGCGCGGGGTGTGGCGCTACGACAGCCAGACGTTCACCAACATGGGGCGCGCTCAGGGGCTTCCGGCGGCTGAGTTCAACGACATGGCCATCGACGCCGTGGGCCGCGTGTGGCTTTCGACCAGCGAGGGCATCGTGCTCTTCGACCCGGCCGTGCAGGCCAACAACTGAACGCCCCCAGCGTGGCGGGTCGCGTGGCCGCGAGGGCCGGGCGCGATCCGCAGCGGGTGCGGTGCTTCGCGTCTGTACAAGGGCCGGGCGTGTCGATGCGCTGGCGGGCGGTCATCCGATGGGGGGCCCGGTGTGTTGGGGCCGCTCAGGGGCAACCCACGAGGAGCCCTTCGCGCGCGGCGAGGCCCGGGCTTCGGGCCACGAGCCAGCGGGCTTCGCGGCAGCGGCAGGGGTGCTGCCCTTGCGCCTCGCATGACATCCACAGGGCCCTGTGGGCGCTCTGGAGCGTCGGGCCGAGGGTGACCGCGCGGGCTGCCGCGAGGGCCGCTTCGTCGTGCCGCTGGGCGCCCGCGAGGGCCGCGTAGCGGAGCACCCACGCGTATGACGATTGAGGGCTCTGGGCCACGAGGCGCTCGCTCTCTCCGAGGGCCTGGGCGCCGAGCGTGGGGTCGCTGCGGTACCGGGCGATGTCATGGCGCCAGTCGCCGAGACGCAGGGCCACAAGGCCGTCGCGCCGGGCCAGGGCTTCGTTCTCGGCGCCGCGCACCGCGACGAAGCTCTGGTCATCGAGGTAGACGAGCCTCCAGCCGGGGTTGTCTTGAAAGTATTTCACCCGCTGGTCGGTACGGAGCACCGCGATGTCGAGGTTGTACCCTTCAATCAACGCGCCCAGACGCTCGGCCCGAAGGTCGACCGCGCGACGCGCAAATTCAGCGGGGTAGAGCGCCCAACTGCGGCCGTCGAAGAAGACGGGCACGCGGCCTTCGAGGGCCCACAAGAGGTATCCGCCGCTCTCGAGCTCATTCAAGAGATGGCCCCGGGGCCGCGCCCGCTCAAGGTACCGGGCCGCTCCGACCGGAAAGAGATCGCTCCGTACGCCCACGCCCCAACCGTGTTGACTCTGCCAGAGCAACGGGAGCCCCAACACCGCCGCGGCGAGCCCGCCGAAGGCGCGAGCGAAGCGATGTGTGACCCTTGCTTCGAGGCTCCGTAGACCCAGGGCCGCGGGGCCGAGGGCCCCCATCGCCGCGAAGCTGAGAAAGCGCACCGCGCTCAGACCCATGGCGGCGCTGAAGACCCACACGATCCACCAGCCGGCGGGGAGCTCGCGCCGTCGGAGGCGCCCGAGACCCACGAAGGCCAAGAGCTCAAGGGCGGCCAGGGCGATGAGGGCGGGGCTCCATGCGCGCTGACGGTAGAGCGGAACCCACTCGGTGATCAGCGCGGCCATGGCGGGGTCGGTGACGTGACCGAAGCCCGCCCGCAGCCGGTCGATGGGGCGAAGAGAGACCCCAAGGCCCAGTGCCGAGAGGGCGACCCAAGGCGCCCAGCGTAGAAGTGACGCGCGTCGCGTTGTGGGCGAGTCGAAGAGGCTCCCGAGGGCGGCGCTGAGGGTCATCGCGAGGGCCACGAGCCCCGAGGGGTGAAGGCTCTGCCACGCGGCGGTGAGCGCCGAGAGACGCCAGCCCTTCGACGCGTCGGCGCGGGCCTTGGCGATGCCCCAAAGGCCCACGGAGAAGCACAACAAGGTCAGGGTCTGCGGGCGGGGCGTGACCCGAAAGACCACCGCGGCGGTGAGCAAAGGCCCGAGCGCCGCGTGGGCCCAACCCGACCGCCCGGTCGCGCCCAAGACCCGACGCAGCGTTTCGAGGCAGAGGCCCACCGTGAGGGCGCCGATCAGGGCCGTGCCGACGACCACCGCAGGGGTGCCGCCCAAGCGCCAAAGACCGTAGAGCCCCAGGTCGGCCAGCACGTCGATGAAGAGCCACGGGCGACCGCGGGCCGTGTGCGAGAACACGTCGTGCCAGGGGATGCGCCCCGTCTCGGCGATCACCCGCCCGGTGTGAAGGTGCCAGAAGCAGTCGGGGTCGTAGAGCGGTGTGACGCGCAGAAGAAAGGCCACCAGCGCCCAGAGGAGTGACCCAAGCATCGCGCCTTCTGCCTTGCCTCCAAGGCCCGGGCGGCGTCAATCACCCCGTCACGATGTGCGTTGACGCTCCGGCGCGCGCGGTGGCCAACTCTCGCTCCGTGCCGCCACGCGCCCCAGAGAACACCCTGAGCCTCTCGCGCGGACGGTGGCTCACCGCCCTCGCGACCGCCCTCGCGCTCGCCGCACGGAGGGCCACGGCGGTCGAGGCCCCTGTCGATGTTGACACTGTCAACTTTGGGCTCTCGGCCTTCCGCTTTGACCTCGTGTCGCACCAGCCGCACCCGCCTGGGTACCTCGGGTATGTTCTGTTTTTGAAGCTCCTTCACGCGCTCTTGGGGCGCCTGGGCCCGGTCGAGGTGGCCGTGCTCGGGAGCCTCCTGTGCGGGGTGTTGTGCGTGCCGCTGGCGTGGTGGGCGGTGGGGCGCGTGGCGGCGCTGCGCGGCGACGCTGTGGGGCTTCGGGTTGGGGCTGGGGTCTCGGCGGCGCTGCTCGCGGGGGCGCATCCGTTGCTGTGGTACTCGAGCTGTGATGGGCAATCGCACGCGGCCGAGGCCTTGGCGGTGTTCGCGCTGGTGGGCCTCGCGGCCGAGCTTCGTCGGCGGTCGGGTGTGGGTTGGGCCCTCGCGATGGGCGTGGCGGTGGGCCTCGCGGGCGCGCTGCGTCCGACGGTGTGGCTCGTGGCGGCGCCCTTGGGGGCGTGGGCGTTGGGGCCTGCGACGCGGCGCGCGCGGGCTTGGGCGCTCGCGGGCGGTGCGCTCTCGACCCTCGGCTGGTACCTGCCGCTGGTGCGATGGGCGGGCGGCTTCGCGCTGTACGCGCGGGTGAGCCGCGCCCTGGTGCAAGACATCTTCATCGCCAACTACAGCGTGTTGAATCTCTTTCGCGCGCCCGAGCGGGTCTTGGGCAATGTGACGATGGCCACGCTGGCGCTTGCGTTGGCGCTGCTGCCCTTGCTCGCGGGGCGGCGCTTCGCTTCGCCGGTGATGCGCCGGGGGCTCGCGCTCGCGGGGCTCTCGTGGGCGTTCTATGCCGCGGTGTACACCGCAGAAGCTGGGTATTTCTCAGCGGTTGCGGCCTTGGGGTGTCTGGCGCCGCTCGGGTGGTCGACGGCGGGGCGGCGCGAGGGCCTCGGGGTCGCGGCGGCCGCGCTCGTCGGCATCGGAGTCTTCCTGGCGGGGCCCGCGCAGCGCGCGTTGGGGGCCGCGGGTGAGGTGTGGCTCCCGACCCGGGCGACCCTTGTGGCTCGCGAGGCGAGCGCCGAGAGGCTGGTCGAGGCGGTGTGCCGTCCGTTGCGGGGGCGTGCGGCTTTGGTGCTCACCGACGCGCCGGAGACGCGCTTGTTGCGGTACCTCCCGTTGCGGTGCCCGGGGGTGACCGCGGCGTGGCTCGGGTTTCACCCCGTGGTGAAGCCTTCGCTCGAACAGTGGCAGGTGTTTTCGCCGTGGTCGATGCGGTCGTTTCCGTCGGAGGTCCCGTACGAAATCGGTGAGGCGCGGGCCGAGACCCTCGACGCCGCGGTTCAGTGGGTGGTGCTGGCGCCGAGCGCGTCAGCTGCGATGCGCGACGCGCTCTTGCGCCAGGCCCGTTGCCCCGCGCGCCGCCCCGGAGGCACGCCGGCCCTGTTCTGGTCGAGCGCGTGTCTGCCTGAGATTCGCCTGAGCCCGAGCGCGCTGCGGCTCACTCCGTCGGCCCGGTGAGCGCGTAGAGCTGCATGCGCTCGGCGCCCTGGCGTCGCGCCCGGCCGAGAAAGCGCAAGGGCGGCAGCGGGGCGCCCCAACGCGCGCGCATCACGTCGAGGTTGTAGGGCCAATCGACCAGGTGCGTGACGCCGCGTTGACGCGCATACGCCCCGAGCGTCTGCGAGGAAAACGCGCGGGCCGCGGCCCCATCGACCACGCCGTCGAGGTTGACCACCTGCACGTCACGGCGCAAGGCGCCCGCCCAATACGCGAGGGCGCCCGACTGCATCGACGCGACCACCGCGTTGGGCGGAAGATGTCGCAAAATTCCGTGGGCCGGCGCGCGGTACCCCTTGGCGCCGACGAGCCCGCCGTCGAGGCTCTCGCGCGGGGCGCTCAGCCAGAGATGCTGGCTCTGAAGGCCGGTGACGAGCACCAAGGCTCCCAACCCGAGACCGAGGCGGCGCGGCGAGAGCGCGGCCCAACGTTGGCCCAGGCTCACACTCACCGCGAGCGCCACGAGGGCCTCGGCGACGCTGAGGTAGCGCCTCAGAAACCACGGCGCAGGAAGGTAAAACGCGTAAAATGCGAGGTAGAGCCCGAGGGCGCATTGAAGCGCCCGGAAGGTGCTCCGATGGGGGCTCACGGCGCCCGCGCGGCGCATGGCGGCGAGGGCCGCGAGCACGAGCGCGAGCCCGACCGCGAGGCCCAAGGCGCGGCCGCCCGAGAACCCGAGGGTCGGGCTGTGCATGAGCGCGGGCCAGTCGCAGACGAGGTGTCCGGCGGTCTGGCCGAGGGCCCAAAGCACTTCGGCGCTGCGGCTCTGACCGTGCAAGCGGTGGTCGAGCACCAAGGCCCGCACCGCGGCTCCGCTCTCGGGCGTCACCGTGCCGAAGCGGTGAAGCTGGTACGCCCACCACGGCCCGAGGGTGAGCGCGGTGGTCGCCATCGAGCGGGCGATTGCTCTGTAGTTTCGATGGTTTAGGTAGACAATCCAGAGCGGCGCGAGGGCGAGCACGGCGTCGACCCGGGCCAAGAGGGCGGCGCCGCTCACGAGGCCGAAGCACCACGCGCGGCGGGGTGTGGGGTCGCGCAGGAGGCCGGGCAGCGCGTCGAAGGCGCCGAGCACCAAGGCCAGGGCCACGGGGGTCTCAAGGCCGCTGTAGGCGTTCTTGACGAGCACGGGCGAGGCGACGCCGAGGGCCAGGGCCAGGCACCCGGCCACCGCTCCGCCGTGGCGCCGCGCGAGGCGCGCGAGGAGCCAGAGCGAGGCGAGGTCGGCCCCCAAGAGGACGAAGCAGTTGGCGCGAAAGAGCGCGTCGCCGTCGAGGCCGAAGAGGGCGAAGGGCACGAGCGCGAAGGCCTGGAGGGCCTGAAAGCCGTTGGTGAGGGTGTGGCCGTCGACGGTGGGGCCGAGGCCCCGCGCGAGCGAGCGCGCCACCGCGAGGGTGAACCAGGTGTCATCGGGCACGAGCAGCGCGTCGAGGGCCTCGACCGGGCGCAGCACGAGCCAGAGGCGCAGCGCCGCGGCCGAGAGAAAGAGCCCGTAGGTCAGGCGCCGACGCGGCGGCAGAGAAGGAGCCTCGTCCACCCGGGCGATGGTTGGAATGGGCGGCGGTCTGGGTCAAGGCCATCGTCGCTCTCCCCGGGTCGGGCGCCCGCGGCTCCGCCGAGGCGACAGGTCGGGGGCTGAGATGCGGCTTCCACGCACGATCTGTCTGGTGAAGACTTGACGTTTTGTGGGGTGAGCCTACGGTTCGGTGGTGAACGCCGAAGAGCGAAAGGCGCTCGTCGAGATCCGCGGCTATGCCAGTGCGAACCGCGTCACGCTCAGCTTGCATGCGAGCCATCGGCTTCGACAACGTGGGGGCGGCCCGGCCGATGCTGTCTACGCGTTGGCCAACGCGGCTTCGTCCGCAGACCAGCGTGCCGACTCCGGGCGGGCGGGCGACTGACGTGTCACGGGGCCCGATCTCGACGGCGACGACCTCACCTGTGCGGTTGTCGTGGCAGACGGGGTGATCGTTGTGACGGTGTTTTGACCGCACGATGGAGAGAACCATGAAGCAATGCGTGAAGTGCAACGGCGCGCTCAGCGCCACTGAGGTTCGTGAGGAGGTCAGGGTCGCAGGCGCGACCTTCGCGGGCCTGGTGCGGGCGCGTCGATGCGATGGGTGCGGCGAGGTCTATATCGCCGCCGAAGACGCGATGCGTTTTGATCTTCGGGTGGCGCGTGAGCTCGGCATTCGCGGCGCTGCAACGGGCGAGGCGTTCAAGTTCATGCGCAAGGCACTCGCGATGCGCGCGGCCGACCTCGCAGGGCTCCTCGGTGTCGCCGCAGAAACCGTCTCGCGTTGGGAGCGGGGTGAGCGATCGGTTGATCGTGCGGCGCTGACGGTGGTGGGGGCGCTCGTCGTTGACAAGCTCGAAGGGCGCGCGACCACGATGAAACTGCTCAAGGCGCAGCAGGCACCCCAAGCGGTTGAGGGCTTGCAGCTCGCCGTCGGCCAGAAATAACCCGATCACGCGTTCGGGTCGGCCCCCGCGTCGTGGGGGGCCTCGTCGCCGAGTCCGAGCGCCCGAAAGGCCGCCATCACCCGGGCCCGCGACGCGCCGCGGTCGACCATCGGCTGCGCGTACCCGCGGGCCCGGCGCTCGGCGGGGGTGAGCCGCGCGATCTGCTTCAGACTCAGACCCTTGAGCTCGGGCACCCAACGGCCGATGTACCGGGCCTCGGGGTCAAACTTCTCGGCCTGGGCGTCGGGGTTGAAGATGCGAAACCAAGGCTGCGCGTCGGTGCCCGTCGAGGCCGCCCACTGCCAGCCGCCGTTGTTCGCCGCGAGGTCGCCGTCGATGAGATGCTGCATGAAATGCCGCTCTCCGAGGCGCCAGTCGAGCATCAGGTCTTTGCTGAGGAAGCTCGCCACCACCATGCGGACGCGGTTGTGCATCCAGCCCGTGGCCATCAGCTGACGCATCCCCGCGTCGACGAGGGCGAAGCCCGTCTGACCCGCGCACCATCGCGACAGCTCGTCGGGCGCCTCGCGCCACGCCAGACGCTCAGTCTCGACCTTGAACGCGCGGTGCCGGCTCACCCGCGGAAAGTTCACCAAGACGTGGCCGTAGAAGTCGCGCCACGCCAGCTCCGAGAGCCAGGTCGAGGGCCCCGCGAGGCTCCCCGGGAGGCCTCCCGAGAGACGCCCGTTGTTGGCCTTGAGGGCGGCCGCCAAGGCCCTGCGCGGCGAGAGCAGGCCCGCCGCGAGGTAGGGCGAGAGCGCGCTCGTGCCGGCCTCGGCGGGGCGGTCGCGGCCTTCGGCGTAGGCGGCGAGACCGTGGCTGACAAAACGCTTGAGACGCCGCTCGGCCTCGGCCTCGGTGGCGGGCCAGAGCGCGCGGTCGAAGCCGCCCTCGAAGCCTTCGAGCTGCGTCGGCACGGGGTCGCGGGCGAGGGCGCTCCGCTGACGCGGCGTCGGCGCCGAGAGGGGCCTGTGCTCGACCGCGCTCAGGGCCTCGGCCCAGCGTCGACGGAAGGGCGTAAAGACCGTGTAGGGCCCACCCGCGGCGGTCTTGAGCGAGCCCGGGAGCGTCAAGTATCGGGTGTCAAAGCGCCGGAGGTGCAGGCCCTCGTCGGCGGCCATCTCTGCCACCTTGAGGTCGCGCCGCTGCTCGTTGATCTCGTACTCGTTGTTGAAATAGATCGCCTTGCAATCAAGCGCTTTGCAGAGCTCGCGCAGCGCGGCGGCGACCTCGCCGGGGGTGTCTGCGCGGAGCACCTTCAAGGCCACGCCCCGGGCTTCGAGCGCGGCCCCGAGGCCCTCTGCGGCGTCGAGCCAGAGCTGCACCTTGCGGGGCGCCTCGTCGTGCGCGCGCCACATGCGGGGCGACAGCACGAAGACCCCGACGAGCTCGTCGTAGTCGCGGGCCGCCTCGACCAGGGCGAGGTTGTCGTCGAGCCGGAGGTCGCGGCGAAACCAAATCAGGGCGCGGGCGGTCATCGTGATTCGATGAGAGATGCCCTCGACGCGTGCGCGGTTTCAGCCCAATCGAGGTGCCCCATGACGCGCCCGAGCACGACCCCGGAGAGCGGGCCCTGGCCCCAACGATGGTGGCTCTCGGCCATGCTGCGGCGGTGCACGAATCCGTGGTCGGTGTCGGGCCAGGTCTCGTACCGGGCCGCGCCAGGGTGGGCCGCCGCGAGGGCCCGCGCGAGGGCCTCGTGCTCGTCGCGATAGGACTGAAAATCGCAGTCTCCCCAAGCCACGGTGCTGGGCTTCGCGGCCTCGCAGAGCGGGCCCACAGGGTCGATGGCGCTGAGCTCCTGCCAGAAGCGCAGGCCGTGCCCGTCGAAGGTGCCGTCGGGGGCCACGCCGTAGCGCGAGGGGTTCGCCGCGAAGTCAGGGCAGATGGCTCCTAACTCATCGAAGCTACGACGTTTGTCGAGCAGCCAATGGTCGCGCAGCGCGCGCGCCTCGCGCCAGGCCTCGCCCTCGGGATGGGGGGCGAGGTCGAGCATCGTGCGGGCGTGACGGGCGAGGTACTCGGGCCACGGGGTGCTGCCGACGCCGTACAGAAGCTGGCTGCGTACGGCGGGGTGGGCGGCCACGAGCGAGGCCCACAGGCCGCCGAGCGAGTGCCCGAAGAGGGTGAGGGGGCGGGCGCCGTAGACCGGGTGCGCCGCGGCCCAGTCGACGAGGCGCTGGCAGTCTGCGAGGGCGTCGAAGAAGCCGAGGGTCTGGGGGCGGGGGCCCTCGCTGTCTCCGATGCCGGTGCGCTCGACCCTGAGCACGGTGACGCCTGCTTCGCCGAGGGCGCTCAGGAGCGCGCCGAGGGGGCTCTCAGGGCGGCTCTCGACGCTGTGGGTGCCGACCCCCTGGAGGTAGAGCATCACCGCCCGCGCGGGGGCCTCAGGGCCCGTGGCGAGCACCCGCAGGCGGCCGTAGGGGCCCGCGGTGTGGTGGTACCGCGTGTGGGCCTCGCGCGGTCGCTCGATGGGGGTGAGGGTGCGCTGGTGCGGGCTCCCGTCGCGCAGGAAGGCGACGGCGAGGGGCGCTCCGGGCGAGAGGCTTTGCAGGGCGCGGTGCCGGGCGTCGAGGCTGTCGAGGGGGGTGTCTCCGAGGCGGGTGAGGGTGTCACCGGGGCAGAGGGCGGCGCGGTGGGCCGGGCCCTGGTCGAGCACCCGCGCGACGGTGAAGGGCCGCTCGGGGTCGAAGGTGAGACCCAAGAGGCCGCGTCGCGGGAGCGGGTCGGTCATCGCACCATGAGCATGCCCTGCTGGCGGTTGATGGCCCCGGCATAGCAGTTGTCGTTGCGGTAACAGGTCATCCAGCCGGTGGCCGAGAGGCCGAAGCCGGGGCCCTCGACGTCGCGAAAGTAGAAGGCCCCGTTGGTGTCGGTGAAGCCCATGTAGACGAACATCGACCCGGTGCCGCCGTCGGGGTTGTCCATGCTGGCGGGGGGCTGGAAGACGCAGCGCGAGGGGCTGAGCTCTTCGGGGGCCCCGATGCGGAGGTTGCGGGTGCGGTATCCGTCGAGAAAATCAGCCGGCACGGTGTGACGGTAGAGCCGCGCGCCCCAGGTCTTGCCCATGTCGTAGTTGCCGAAGAGCACCTCGGTGAAGCGCAGCCCCGCGGCGGCGACGTTCATCGAGTAGGGGGTGCTGTCGTTGGTGACCGAACCCTGGGCGTTGCGCCACCCGAAGTCGGCGCCGCCGTCGGTGCTCACGCAGGTCCCGAGGAGGTTGCCGCCGGGGCGTGAGCGCCCCACCAACGTCCACCCGCCGCCCGCGGTGACCATGTCGCAATACGCGAGGAGCGCCGCGTTGCCGCCGGGGCCGTCGGGGTCGATGCGATAGAGCCCTGAGGGCGCATTGGGCTGCGCGGCCTTGATGGCCGCACACGACACGGGGTTGCAGCGCCCCGCGACGCACACGCGGTTGACGCCGCCCTCGCTCGGGCACGCCGCGCCGCACGCGCCGCAGTGCTCGACGGCGCCGCCGAGGTTGACCTCGCAGCCGTTGGCGTACATCGCGTCGCAGTTGCCGAAGCCCGTCGCGCAGGTGGGCTGACACGCCCCCGCGGCGCACACGGCGCCCGACGCGTTGGTCTGGTTGACGCAGCGGTTGTTGCACGCGCCGCAGTTGCGCAGGTCGCTCTGGGGGTCGATGCAGAAGGCCGCCGAGCCCGATCCGCAGGCGGTCTCGCCGGTCTCGCAGCGGCATTGCCCGCCCGCGCAGGTCTGCCCCGCGCCGCACGCCGCGCCGCACGCGCCGCAGTGGGCCGCGTCGCTCTGGAGGTTCACGCAGCTCATGGCCGAGCCCGCGCCGCACGAGGTGCGGCCGCCGTCGCACGACAGGGTGCAGGCGCCGCGCGAGCAGAGCTGGTTCGACGGGCACACGTTGCCGCACGCCCCGCAGTGGTTTCGGTCGCTGTCGGGGGTGACGCACTGGCCGTTGCAGAGGGTCTGACCCGTGGGGCACGCGCAGGCCCCCATCACGCAGCTCTGGCCACCTCGGCACACGTTGCCGCAGGCGCCGCAGTGGGCGTCATCGCTGGCGAGGGTCACACAGCGGGCCTCGCTCCCGGCGCCGCAGAGGCTCTGCCCGGTGCCGCAGGCGCACTGCCCGGCGACGCAGGTCGCGCCGCCCCCGCAGGCGGTGTTGCAGACACCGCAGTGGGTGTTGCTGCTGCGCGGGTCGACGCAGGCCCCCGAACACACGATGCCGTCGTCGGGGCACACGCACTGCCCCATGGCGCACGACTGCCCCGCGGCGCAACGGTTGGCGCAGGCGCCGCAGTGCTGCGGGTCGACCTGCGAGGCGACGCAACGCCCGTCGCAGAGCTCGGTGCCGCGGGGGCAAGCGCACACGCTGCCGTCGCAGACCTGGCCCGGCGCACAGGCCGCGCCGCAGCGGCCGCAGTGCTCGGCGTCGCGGGCGGTGTCGACGCAGCTCTCTCCCGTGGGCGTGGTGCAGAGCGCGCGCCCGGGGCCCGTGCAGCCGCCCCCGTCGGTGGCAATGTTGACATCGCCCACATCGCCGTCGGTGGCAATGTTGACATCGCCCACATTGCCGTCGGTCGCAATGTTGACATCGTTTACATTGCCGTCGGCGGCGACATCGAGGGGGGCTCCGAGGTCTGCGGTCGCGCCGCTGTCGGGCGGGCCCGCGTCGGTCTTCGCGCCGCTGTCTTGGCCGAGGTCTGAGGCCGCGCCGCTGTCGAACTCGGTGACGGCGGGGGTGTCGCTGCTGCACGCCGTGAGCTGCGCGGCGGCGGCGAGCGAGAGGGCGCAGAGCCAGTCAGCGCGGGTCATTCGGTCACCTCGACTTCTTCGGGTTGGCGGGCCCTGAAGGTCTGGTCAATGTAGTCGTACAGGTCGAGGAAGTAGGTCTCCATCTGCGCGTTTCGCACGGGCGAATCGGCGTAGAAGGTGCCGCGGAAGCAGTTGTCTTGCGGTCGGCACCGCCCGTCGGGGAAGACCATGATGAACTTGCCGGGCCGGCGCCACGAGGGGATGGCCCGGTTGACCATGAAGTTGGCCACCAGGAGCCCCGTGGCCACGAGGTCTTGGGGCTGCTGCCCGTACCCGTGGAGGAAGAACACCACCGGGTAGCGCACGTTGGCGTTGGCCGGGTCGTGGTACCCCGGCGGCAGGTAGATGCTCACCGGGCCCGTGCGGTTGGCGCGCTCAGAGCGGTAGTCAAAGGTGCAGAAATTGCCGCGCGCGCAGCGGTTGGCGTTGTCAGGGGTCGACTCGAAGCGCGCGATGCTGCGGTCGGCGTTGGGCCACCGAGACTGCATCCAGTAGAGGGCGGTGTAGAAGCGGTTGGTGATCTGGGGGATGGTGCCGACGTGGCCGCCGTCGCCGCCCACGAGCTCGGCCATGGTGGCGTCGGGGTTGCCGTAGCGGAGCATCACGTGACCCGGCACCCGAGCCCAGTCGACGGTGTCGTGGGCGAAGTTCGCCTCGGGGGCGCGCTCGCCCGAGAGGGGCGCGAAATTGTTGAAGTAGTGCACCGGCAGCCCGCGCTGCGCGAAGGCGCCCATGAAGTGATTCGACACCGTGCCGAAGAGGAAGAGGTCTTTGGTGCCGCCGTCGGCCCACACGTCGACGCGACGCAGCCGGTCGATGGGCATGGTGGCCGCGAGGGTGCGGGGGTTGACGTCGATGAAGCGCTGGCCGCCGGGGTTGATGTCCCACCGGCCGTTGCCCTCGCCGGCGTCGTAGGCACAGGTGACGCCGGTGGGGCATCGCACACCATCAACGCCCACGTCTTCGTAAGGCTCGTTGGCGTCGTGGACGTAGTTGCCCTCGGTGCCGCCGGGGTTAAACTGCCGGTCGTAGTCGTCGCCCGCGGGGTCGGGGTTGGTCGCGGGGTCGTATCCGGGCTCCATCGCCGAGGCGACGCCGTCGGGGCCCACGTCGCTGAAGGGCTCGTAGAACTGCCGCAAGACGGGCTCGCCCGCGTCGCGCCGACGGTTGTCGTTCACGTCGACGTAGAGGCTCACATCCATGGGGAAGTTGCCGGTGGTGCCGTCCCACCGGCCTGCGCGCCCGGCGGCGTGGGTGCCGTCGCAGAAGGTGCGCACCGGGAGCCGCCCGTCGGGGTTGTACTCTCGGTCGTACCAGCCCGTGAGGGTCACCGGGTTGGCGCAGCGCTCGGCGTCGCTGCGGGTGAGCTCGCTGTCAGGCAGCCCGCGGGGCAACACCCCGGTCATGCCCGTGGGCACGATCGCGTTGCCGAACATCCGGGTCAGGTCGCGAAAGATTTGGAGGTACGAGCGGCGATCGAAGGTGCCGCCCTGACCATCCCACCCGTCGGGGAAGAACCACTCTTCGTAGTGTTGCCGAAACTCAAAGAGGTCGCCGCGCAAGGGCGGGGTGCGCTCGGCGCTCGCACCGCGCGCGCAGCCCTCGGGGTCGCGGGCCCGCTCGGCCGCCGTGCAGAAACCACCGACGTGGTAGTCGTGGATGTAGTGCCCGAGGTAGTTCCAATCAACGGGGCCGCCGAGGGGCATCACGGCGTCGAAGCGGTCGGGGTTGCGCATCCCGATCATGCCGGCCCCCGCGGCGCCCATGCTCACCCCCAAGATCGAGTGGTAGGTGAAGCGCCGCCGCACCCGCCGGGTGCCGAGGTCGGCTCGCACCACAGCTTGCCATGTGCCAAACCTAGGCACTCGAAATTGCACAGCATTTCGGTCGCTCGTGAAGTGCACGTCGGCGGCCGGCACGACCCTCGGCGCGGCGATCGAGGGCCCCGTGTAGGCCAGCTCGATCTGGAGCTCGTAGCCCGTGGGCACCCGCGCCGCGTTCACCGGCAGGGTCATGGTGAGCTCGCGCGCGAGGCGGAGGTCGCCCGGGCCGAACTGCACCGCGGGGCCCACCGCGCGGTACCCCTCGGGGATCTGATCGGCGGCGCAGCGCAGCGTGACCGCGCGCCCGGTGACCTCGGCCGCTGAGGCGGGCAGGGCCACGCTGGCCTCGGCGAGCGCAGAGCCCGCGGCGCCGCGTACGGTCATCCCCGGGGCGAGCATCCCGCTCGCGGGCGCGGTGCCCATCGCGCATGCGGGCAGGGCGTCGGTCACGACGCGCACCGCGAGGGTCGCGCCGCCCACGCGGATCATCGCGTCGCCGACCGCGACACCTTGGATTTCGAGCTCCGCCGTCGACGCGCCCGAGGCGTACCGCACCGCCGCGTTGGGCAACGCCGCGACCGCCGCCGCGCTGGTCTCGGCGCTCAACATCAGCGGGTCGCAGCGGTCGCGCTGGAGCCGCACCGTGACCGTCGCGCGGGCCCCCACCGCGAGGTGCAAGGCCGCCGGGTTGAAGCTCGGCCGCGGCTCGGGGTCGAGCTCGCACTGCCGTTCGCCCGCATCGGCCGCGACATCAGAAGCAGCATCGGTCACCGCGGGGCTCGGGTCAGAGCACCCTACACCCGCCACCGCACACAACGAACCAACCCACCAACGCAAGCGACGCATCGGCCGCGAGTGTACCCGATTCGCCGCGCGCCGCCGCAGCGCGAATCAACATCCCGCGCGAGAACCTTCAGCCCCGCCGACGCGCCAGAAACGACGCCACGGCCTCGGCGTGGGCCGGTGAGGCCCAACTGCGCCCGAAGTGCTCGAGCTCCAAGGCCCGTGCGGCGGCCGGGCCGCGCGACGGTGTCTCGCGCAAGAGCGTCAGCATGTGACGCAGGGCGTGACGGTCGTGTCGCACAAAGCGCGCGGCCTGGGCGAGGGCGACCGCGAGCCCCTCGCCAGGGGCCGCGAGCGCATCGGCGAAGCCCGCGGCGTGGGCCTCGTCGGCGCTCACCGGGTCGGCCGAGAGGAGCCAGCGTACGGCGGTGCCGGGCGAGACGGTCTGCGCGAGGCGCGCGGCGCCGCCCCAACCCGTGGTGACCGCGAAGTTGAGCTGGGCCCACACAAAGCGCGCCTGCCGCTCGACGACCCTGAGGTCGCAGGCCGCCGCGAGTTCGCATCCGCCGCCGTGGGCGTCGCCGCACACCGCGGCGATGAGGGGCACCCCGAGGCGCCGGAGGGCGTCGACCGAGGCGTGGGCCCGCTTCGCGAACGCGCGGGCGCCCCGGGCCGATTTGACCGCGTGCAAGACCTGCAGATCGCCCCCCGCGATGAAGCCGCCGCCGGCGGCCGAGCCCGTGAGCACCACGGCCTTCACGGCGCCTTCGCGTTGCATCGCGCGGGCCGCGTCACCGAGGGCGTCGAGGGTGTCGAGGTCGAGGGCGTTGCGACGCGCGGGGCGGTCGACGGTGAGCACCGCGATGGGGCCCTCGGCGCGAACGGTGAGGCTCACCGCGACGACCCCCCTTCGGGGTCTGGCACCACCGAGCCGGTGCCGAGCACCACGGCGCGCTTGCGCGGGCGGGCGCTGCGCTCGACGGCCATGGCGGGGTCTTCGTTGCGGGCGGCCTTCTTGCGCTTCTGGCGCCGCTGCACGAAGCGCTCGGCGTGCTTGATGATCGCGGTGGCCACGTCGAGGCGGGTCGAGCCCTCGATGCCTTCGAGGCCGGGCGAGCTGTTGATCTCAAGGATCTTCGGCCCGCTGCGGGTCTCGAGCATGTCGACGCCGCCCAGTTCGAGCCCCATCACGCGGCACGCCTCGACCGCGGCGCGCGCATACCGCGGGTCGAGCTCGGTGATGGGCTCGGCGTCGCCGCCGCGGTGGAGGTTCGAGCGAAACTCGCCCTTCTGGGCCTTGCGGCGCATCGCCGCGACGACCTTGCGACCGGCCACGATGGCCCGAATGTCGCGGCCCCGCGATTCGGCCACGAACTCTTGGAGGATGATGTCTTGCCCCATGCTCCAGAACGCTTCGAGGGTGCTCTCGATCGACTGGCGGGTCTCGGCCAGCATCACCCCGATGCCTTGGGTGCCTTGATGCAACTTCACGATCGCCGGAGGGCCCCCCACCAAGGCCAGCGCGGCATCGAGATGGGCGCTGGTCTTCGTACAAACCGTGGTCGGAATGTCGAGGTCTTTCTTCGTCAAGAGCTGCATCGCGCGGAGCTTGTCGCGCGAGCGCGCGATGGCCACCGCCGAGTTGAGCACCGCCGTGCCCATCATGTCGAACTGCCGCACCACCGCGAGGCCGTAGCTCGTGATGCTGGCCCCGATCCGCGGGATCACCAGGTCGAAGCGCTGCACCTCATCGCCCTTGAGGAAGAGCGAGGGCGTGCCCCGGGTCACCACCAGCGAGATGTCGAGGGGGTCGACCACCCGCACCTCGTGGCCCCGCGCATAGGCCGCCTCGACGAGGCGGCGGGTCGAATAGATCGAGGCCCGGCGTGACAAGATCAGTACATTCATCGGGGCGTCGAACCTTCTCGCAGCGTCGCACGACCCTGTACGCGCCCGCGGCAACGGGGGCGCAGGGCCGCTCAAAAGGCGCGCGATGGTAGGCACCCGCCCGGGGGTGTCAAGCCGCTCTCGCCGAGAGTGTGCTACGAGGCCCGCGATGCAACGCGAATTGCTGCAAAAAACAGCGCTCTCGGCCCGGGCCCTGCGCACCCTCGGGTGGCACCTCGGGGGCCGCTGCGTCGCCGGCGAGGTCATCGCCCTCTCGGGGCCCCTCGGGGCCGGCAAGACCCTGCTCACCCAAGCCTTGGCCCGCGGGTTGGGCGTCGGCTTCGACACCCGCGTCACGAGCCCGACCTTCACGGTGGTGCAGGCGTACGAGGGCCGCTTGGGGCTCCATCACGCAGACCTTTATCGCCTCGGCTCTGCCGACGAGCTTCACGAGATCGGGCTCTTTGAGCAGAGCGTCGACGGCGTGGCGGTGATCGAGTGGCCCGAGCACGGCGCGGGGGCCATCCCCGAGGGGGCGCTGTGGGTCTTCATCACCGTCGAGGGCCCCGAAACCCGCGGGGTGCGCTTCGCGGGCGACGAGGCCGTCTTGGCGCGCTTTGCGTCGGCCCTCGGCGCGGGCGAAGAGGGGGTCGACCCGCGGGTGTACTCGCACGACGGCGACGACCCTTGAGCCACCGGCGGCCCGGCAGGGGTGCGCAGCCGTCAGGGTTTAGGGCAAACCGTGCGCGCGATCGGGCCGCGGCGGTGACTTCGGGGTATGGTCTCACCCACGATGGGTGCACTGTTCGACGACGTCAGGGCGGGGCTCGAAGAAGAGCGGGGCCACTTCTCAAAAGACCGTCGGGTCTTGAGCTTTGATGAGTATCTCGCGCTCGTCGAGGGGGCGCCCCGGCGCTACACCCGCGACGCGGCGCGGTACCTCAGAGACCTCTTCGAGCACTACGGCACCGCGCCCATCGAGCGGCCCTATGGGCACTTCACGCGCTGGCGGCTATTCGACCTCCCGTGGGAGGATGAGGCCGGTCGGGCCGACGCGCTGGTGCATCACGAGGGGCTCCAGGCTGAGGTGTTTCGGTGCCTCCACACCTTCGCGCGGCAGGGCAAGGTGCACAGGATGGTGCTCTTGCACGGCCCCAACGGGAGCGCCAAATCGACCTTCTGCGCCAGCATCATGCGCGCGATGGAGCACTACGCCCGGCAAGACGAGGGCGCGCTCTACCGCTTCAACTGGATCTTCCCCCGGGGGCGCGGCACCGACAACGCGCGGATCGGGTTTGGCCCTTCGGCGCGCGACTTCGAGGGCCCGCGCCCCGGCGAGAGCTACGCCCACCTCGAAGACGCCGCGATCGAGGCGAAGCTGCCCTGCGAGCTGCGCGACCACCCGCTGCTCCTCTTGCCGCGCGCGCTGCGGTTGAAGCTCCTCGCGCGGGTCTATGAGGGCACCGGCGAGTCGGCCCCCGAGCTCCTCACCCGCGGCGGGCTCTCGCACAAATCGCAGATGATCTTCGACGCGCTCTTGAGCGCGTACCGGGGCGACCTCGAGCGCGTGCTCGGGCACGTCCAGGTCGAGCGGTGGTACATCTCGCGGCGCTACCGTCAGGGCGCGGTCACCCTGGGGCCGCAGATGGCCGCCGACGCCAAGGAGCGCCAGGTGACGGCCCCGCGCTCGCTCTCATCGCTGCCGCCCTCGCTCCAGAACGTGTCGCTCTTCGAGCCCTACGGCGAGCTCGTCGACGCCGCGGGGGGCCTTCTCGAATACAGCGATCTCCTCAAGCGCCCCCTCGAAGCGTGGAAGTACCTCCTCATCATGATCGAGACCGGCGAGGTGTCGCTCAACGCGAGCAACATCGCGCCGAACCTCGTGCTCATGGCCAGCTCGAACGAGGGCCACCTCGACGCCTTCCGCGAGCACCCCGAGTACCCGAGCTTCCGCGGGCGCCTTGAGCTCGCGCGGGCCGGTTACCTCCGCGACTGGCACGCCGAGCGGCTGATCTACGACCGCCAGGTGGTGCCCGGCATCGCGCGCCACGTGGCCCCCCACGCGACCGAGATGGCCGCCCTCTTCGCGGTGCTCTCGCGGATGAAGAAGCCCGTCTCAGACCGCTACCCGCGGCCCCTGGGGCACCTTGCGAGCGAGCTCACGCCGCTCGAAAAAGCCGACCTCTTCGCCGAGGGGCGGGTGCCCGCGCGGCTCTCAGACGAGCAGTCAAAAGAGCTTCGCGCCAACATCGCGCGGCTCTGGCACGAGTACGACCACGACGCCCACTACGAGGGCCGCACGGGGGCTTCGCCGCGCGAGATCCGCGGGGTCTTGGGCGACGCCGCGCAGCACCCCGAGTATGCGTGCCTCTCACCCTTCGCGGTGCTCGAACGGCTGAGCGACCTGTCGCAACGCAGCGCCGAGTTCGAGTGGCTGAGGCAGGAGTCGAAGACGGGCGGCTACCACGACCCGCAGCAGTTCTTGCGGCTGCTCAGAGCGCGGCTGCTCGACCACGGCGAAGAGGCCCTGCGGAGCGCCACGGGGCTCATCGACGAGGCGCGATACCAAGAGTCTTTCGAGCGGTATGTGATGCACGTCTCGGCCTGGCTCAAGGGCGAGAAGATCTTCAACCGCGTCACCAACCGCGACGAGCCCGCCGACGAGACGATGATGCGCGAGACCGAGCAAAACCTCGGGGTCGCGGGCGCCCACGATGAGTTTCGCAAGAACCTCATCTCGCAGGTGGCGGCGTGGGCCATCGACCACCCGGGCGAGGGGGTGCCGTACGCGACGCTCTTTCCGCAGCATTTGCAGAAGCTGAAGGAGCGGTACTACGGCACCCGGCGCAAGCTCGTGGCCGGGTACACCGAGGCGCTCGTGCGCTTGATCGCCGAGAAGGGCGACGGGCTCGACGACGAAGACCAGAAGCGCGCCGCGCGCACCCTCGAAGCGCTCACCGACCGCTCGGGGTACTGCCCCGCGTGCGCCCGCGACATGGCCGTGGCGCTCTTGAAGGAGCGCTTCTCAGACATCAAGCGCTAGCCGCGCCTCAGTGGCTGAGCACGTCGCCGAACTCGGCGAAGCGCGCGCTCATTTCGCGCTGCTCCCACACGCTGGCGGGGGTCGTAAACACCGTGGCGCCGTCGTACACGAAGACCTGACGCTCGCCCATGAGGTCGAGCAGCGCGGTGGTGCCGAGGTCGGTGCGGCCGTCGCCGTTGAAGTCACCGACGGGGCTCACGGCCTCGGCCAACGAGGGCGCGGGGCCGCCGCCCGGGCCGCGCAGCGCCATCGCAAACTGCAAGCCCCCAGACGAGCCGCGAAACAGCACCAGGCAGCCGCTCCGAAAGGCCACCGCGGCGTCGCCGAAGCCGTCGCCGTCGAGGTCGCCGGTGCCGACGAGCCGCGCGCTCAGCGCCCCCGAGCCGATGGCCCCGGCGCACCAGGTCTGCGTCGCGAAGGGCGTGCTCTGCGCGACAAACTGCCGACCCGTCGAGACCTGCGTGTAAGTGAACAGGGCCTCGTGCGAGAGCACCCCGAGGTCGGCGCGGCCGTCGCCGTTGACGTCTCCGAGCGCCGCGATCGCGTTGCCGAAGCCCAGGCCCAACGCCATCGGAGCGTTCAGCCGCTCAGGCATCGGGCACTGAAAGGGCGCCGGGCGCGGCTGGCCAAAATACACCGTCACGGGTTGGGCGTTGTTGGGCAGCGGCGCCATCAGCACCGCGCCCATCGCGAAGTCGCCGTACCCGTCGCCGTCGAGGTCGCCCAAGCCCGTGAGCGTGACCTGCTCGACGGGCTGCCCCGCGTCGGCCATGCAGCCCGTGGGCACGGTCATCTGGCCGACTCCGGGCTGCATCGCGCCGAAGTGGAGCAGCGCGCCGTAGCTGTTCGGGTTGCTCGCCGCGCGCATCGACACCAGCGCGTCGGCGTACCCGTCGCCGTCAAAATCGGTGGCCCCGAGGCTCTGCCCGAGGGCCTCTCCGTTGGTCGGGATGAGCTCGTACGTGTTCAGCAGTCCGTTGCGCAGCGTGTTGCCGTAGATCACCGACACCCGGCTCCGGTCGCCCGCGCTCGCGGCGAAATCGCCGTACCCGTCGCCGTTGAGGTCGCCCAATGCGGCGATGTCGCTCGGGCCCACGGCCATGTCGTTCGGGTTGCCCGCGGGGAAGGGCTGCATCGGCGGCGCCATCGTGCCCGCACGGAAGCCCCACTGGAGCCGCGTCTCGTTGCTCGGGTTGGGGCTCGCCACGTTGCGCGCCCCGGCCACGAGGTCGGCGAAGCCGTCGGCGTCGTAATCGAGGTACGTGCGAAAGCCCACGCCGTCGCCCTGCATGGCCGCTGCGGGCGCGAGAAACCATCGCTTGTTGCCGACGCTGCGCACGTTGCCGTGCTCGACCACCAGGCGGTACCACCAGGTGCCCGCGCCGAAGATGAAGTTGTTGAGCTCCCACCCGACGCTGTTGCCCTGCGCGCGGCTCATCTCGCGCTGCAAGGTCTGGCCCCCCGCGGGCGCCATCTCGACGTAGACCCGCTGCACGTTCGGGAGGGTGACCTTGGCCCGAATGCGGGGCATCCGGCTGCTGAGAAGCGAGAACGAGGCAGGCGCCGTGAGGTAGGCCCCGGGGTCGGGCCCGAGCACGATGCGGTCGTTCGGCACGTCTGCGGGGCCCGCGTCGGGCATCGCGGCGTCAGGCGCGCCCGCGTCAAAACCGCTGTCAAAGCCGCCGTCAAAGCCGCTGTCAAAGCCCGCATCGGGGGCGCCCAGATCGGGGGCGCCGACGTCTACGCCAGCATCCCCCGAGGCGGTGTCGACCATGTTGACATCGTGAACATCGAGCCCGCCCTGGCTGGCGTCGCTGGGGGCCCGCGCGTCGAGGGCGCTCATGAGGTCGACGGCGGCGTTGGGGGGCGCTTCTTCGAGGGTGTTGGTCGGGCGCAGGGCGCTCTGGCAGACACCGTCGATGCAGGTGAGGCCGTCGGCGCAGTCGGTGACGTTGATGCAGCGCTGCTGAAGAAACATCGGCAAGACGAGCTTCTTGCCTTCGATGAAGCCGGTGATGGCGGTGAGCTGCACGGCGTCGCGGCGGCCGGTGCCCTGAAACGACGCCGAGACGGTGACACGCACCCCGCGGCGCGCGTCGTCGCCCTCGGGCACGACCCCGAACGAGAACGGGATCGCCACCGTCAAGGGCGGCGTCGGGGTGTTGCTCACCACCACCCGCGAGCGGCCTCGGTCGACGCGCCCGTCGCGGTCTTGCACCAAGAGCTCGACGGTTTCGAGGCGCCCCGAGCCGACCGCGATGTCGGTGCCGACCACCACGAGGAGCTGCGACGCCGGGCGCTCGCGGCACGCGCTCTGGAGCGAAGCGAGGAGCAACAACGTACCCGTCAGGGCGCGAGACTTCATGGGCACCTCTGCGATCACCACCGCGCGGTGGCGGCCTCAAAAATCTGGTTCGTGGTGCCGCCGTCGGGCTCGCCCACCCGCTCGATCACCACCAGCGGGATCACCACCGCGGCGACCACCCCGAGGCCCAGCACCGTCCAAAAAATGGGGTTGCGCGCGAGGCCACCGCGCTCGTCGCGTTGGAGCGCCGCGACCACCTCGAGCGACTGCCCCCCGGTGAGGGTCACCGCCTGCCGCAGGGGTCGAAAGCCTTGGGCCTCGACCCGCACCCGGTGCGCGCCGGGCGCCCCCGTCCATCGGCTGAGCCCGCGCCCTACGACGAGGTCATCGACGCTCACCGTCGCCGTGTTGGGGGTGGGCCGCACCGTGATCTGCGCCACGGTGTTGCTGAGCGCGACGCGCCGCACGTGCCGCTCGCCGGTGCCGAGCGTGAGCTCAAAGTGTTCGGGCACGAAGCCCTCGGCCGCCACGTCGACCACATGCCGCCCCGGGTCGAGCCGAAGCTCGCGGGTGGGGCCAACACCTTCACGTCGCGCGCCGTCGACCCGCACCGCCACCCCAACGGGCTCGACGGTCAGCGTGAGCGTCGCGAGGGCCCCCCGCACCGCCGTGAGCAGGGTGTCGAGGTCGCGGCTCAGCGCCGCATCCGAGGCCGCCCCTTGGGCCTCGACGAGGGTGCGCTCGGCCTCGACGAGGCGCCCGAGGTGCTGCAAACACAGCGCGAGGTTGAACGAGGTTCGCGGTCGCTGCGCCGCCGCCCGCGACTGCTCGAAGAGCGAGGCAGCCTCGGCCCAACGCGACTGCTGCGTGAGCGCGACCCCGGCCTCGAACAAGCGCCGCGCGCGGTCGAGGGCCTCTTCGGGGCTCTCGAACGCGACCGCCTGGGTCGCAGCTGGGCTCGGCGCCGTCTGGGCCTCAACCCGCGACGACAACCCCCAAAGCATGAGCCCCACGCACCGCGCGACCCTGCGACCCCTTAGAACGTCGATCGAACCTGCTGCCATGAAGGGCTACCCGAAGGAGGTGGGGTTGAAGGGGGCGGCGCCGTCGGCGCCGTCGAAGCGGTCGTCGTCGCCGGTTGCGGTACCGTCGGTTGCGGTGTCGCCGGGCCCGTCGCCGTGTGACCATGCGCGCGGCCCTCGGCGGGGCGCTGCGAACGGCGCGCGGGCGCCGCGAGGGGCGTCTCTGCGGGGGGCGCGACGGGCACCTCCCGCGGCGTCTCGACAGGGCGCAACACCGCCGGGGCGGGGGGCAAAGTCGGCACCTGAGGGGGGGGCGCCGTGCGCTGAGATACCGGGCTCGCTGCGACCGTCGGCGCGGCCCGCGCGGGGCTCACCAGACGCCACACCAGGGCGACCAGGGCCACCGTGGCGACGGCTGAGACCAGCACCAACCACGGGGCCGGGCGGGTGAGCTCGGGCCCCCGCGCGGCTGACGGCGCGGGCGCCACATCACGCGCGACCTCGACGCGAGGCGCCACCGCCGCGGCCTCGACGGTCTCGTGAAGCGCCTCGCGCGGGATGGGCGCCGCAGCAGGCGGACGCCACGTCGGCGCGGCCTCGATCGGCATCGGAAACTCAGACTCCCACCGCTGCCGCCCCGCCTCACTCAAGAAGGGCAAGAGCGCGTTGCCGAGCGCCCGCATGTCACGGTGCCGCGCCGATCGATCGCGCTGCATGGCCTTGAACACCACCGCGTCGAAGCGCGCGTCGATTTCGGGCGAGACCGCCGCGATGTGCGGCGTCGGAGCCGTGAGGATCTCTTGCAACATCCCCAGCATCGTCTCGGCGTCGAAGGGCAGCCGCCCCGTCGCGAGCTCGAACATCACGACCCCGAGCGAATACTGATCGCTGAAGGCGTCGACGTAGCGAGCCCCGCGGGTCTGCTCGGGGGCGAGGTACGCCGGCGTGCCGAGGATCATCTCGGTGCCGGTGAGCCGCTTGAGTTCTTCGCCCTCGCTCGCCACGAGCCGCGAGATGCCGAAATCGACGAGCTTCGGCGTGGCCTCGTTGCGGCGCCCGCGGGCGAGAAAAATGTTCTCGGGCTTCAGGTCGCGGTGCACCACCCCCGCGTCGTGGGCCGCGCTCAACGCCGCACACACCGGCACCATCACCTGCGCGATGGCCTCGGGCGAGAGCGGCCCCTCGCGGTTGAGCCGCGACGCGAGCGACTCGCCTTCGAGGAACTCCATCACCAGGTACGGCACCCCGTCGAGCTCGCCCACATCGGTGACGTCTACGATGTGCGCGTGCTGCACCCGCGCCGCCGCGCGACCCTCTCGCACGAAGCGCTCACGGAGGTGATGGTCGCGCCCCACCGAGGCGAGCATCACCTTGAGGGCCATGCGCTTCTGGAGCCCCGTGTGCTCGACCTCGAACACCGCCCCCATGCCGCCGCGACCGAGCTCGCGCACGATGCGGTACGGGCCGAAGCGCTCGCCCTCACGCGGCAGGCCCTCTGCACCCGAGAGCCCGTCTCGCGCTTCAAGCGGAGCGTCGGTTTGTTGCCCCAAAGGCGTGTTCGGAGTCACCCGCACCACAGCCCGGAGTCTTCACCGTACAGGCCCGCAGTTCAAGCATTTCGTGGAGAATCGGACTGCCTACGGAGGCGCAGGATGTAGGCGTAGGCGCCGCGCTCAGTGGCGCGCGAAGCAGGCCCGCAGGCCCGCGTCGAGTTCGGGCGGCACCCGCGGCGTGCCCATGATCTCTTGGCCGAAGCGCTCCCACCGGAGGCCCCCGCCGCCCTGCACGTTTGACCACCAGATGCGCATCGAGCGGCCCTTGATGTTCTGCAACGGCACAAAGCCCCAGAAGCGCGAGTCGAAGCTGTTGTCGCGGTTGTCGCCCATCACGAAGACGTGCCCCGCGGGCACCGTGCAAGGCTCGCGCACGCAGTGATCGGCCGGGGTGGCCTCGCGCTCGGCGCTGTCGCGGTTGTAGAGCGAGAGGTACCGCTGGTTGCCGTGCCATTCGAGGAAGAGCCTGCGCTGCGGCTGCTCGCCGCGGGTGAGGCCCTCGCCGTCGTCGCCGCGCCAGGCGCCCACCTCGCAGCGCTCGATGGCCCGACCGTTCACCTCGACGCTGCCGTCGTCGCGCACCCAGACCCGATCGCCGGGCAAGCCGATCACGCGCTTGATGAAGTCTTTGCTCGGGTCACTGGGGAAGACGAACACCACCACCTCGCCCCGCTCGGGCGCGCGCCCCTGAAACAAGCGCCGGGTCGTAAACGGGATGAGCGGCCCGTAGATGAACTTGTTGACGAAGATGTTGTCGCCCACGTTGAGCGTCGGATACATCGACGGCGACGGGATCTTGAAGGCCTCGACCACGAAGGCCCGAATGCCGAGGGCCATGAGCACCGCGAAGCCGATGGCCTCGAAGTACTCGCGGGCCGTGCCCTTGCGGTGCTCGGCGAGGTGCTTGTTGAGCAGCCCGTCGTACTTGCGCACCGCGGCGGCGGCGGCCTCGGGGTCGCGCTTCTTGATGGCCTCGTCGAGGGCCGCGCCGGCTTCACGCACCGCGGCGGCCGCGTCGCCGCTCAGCGGGTGCCGCTTCTGAATGCGCTCGGCCTCTTTCTGGAGCTCGCGGCCCTCTTGCACCACCGTGCGAAAATCGCGGGCGCCGCCGTGGCTTGAGCCGTACATGCGGTCGCGGACGCCGAGCACCACCACCTCGAGCACCGCGAAGGCCAGGAGGTACTGCCACGGCGCGGCCTCTTCGAGCACACGCGCCGCCGCGAGGCCCTGGACGAGCCCCACCGCGAGCGCCGCGGGGATCAAAAAGTACCACGCGAGGTACCACAGACGGTCTTGCCAGGTGTTCATCCATCTACCTTCAAGATGGCAAGAAAGGCCTCTTGCGGAATGTCGACCGAACCCACCGACTTCATGCGCTTTTTGCCCTCTTTCTGCTTCTCGAGGAGCTTTCGCTTACGCGAAATGTCGCCACCGTAACACTTCGCCGTCACGTTCTTGCGCACCGCGCCGATGGTCTCTCGGGCGATGATCTTGCCGCCGATCGCGGCCTGAATGGCCACCTCGAATTGCTGCCGGTGGATGAGCTCCTTCAAGCGCTGCGCGAGCTCGCGCCCTCGCTTCTGGGCGTGCCCCCGATGGAGGATCACCGAGAGCGCGTCGACGGCCTCGCCGTTGACCAGCATGTCGACCCGCACGAGGTCGCCCTCGCGGTACCCGATGAGGTCGTAGTCCATCGAGGCGTACCCGCGCGAGACGCTCTTCAGCTTGTCGAAGAAGTCGAAGAGCACCTCGTTCATCGGCATCTCGTAGCTCAAGATCACCCGGTCGGAGCCGGCGTACTGCATCGCCGTCTGCACGCCGCGGCGGTCTTGGCAGAGCTGCATGATGGGCCCCACCGAGGCCGACGGCGTGTGAATCGTAATCTTGAGGAAGGGCTCGTCGATCTGCTTCACCCGGCCCATGTCAGGGAGCCGCGCGGGGTTCTCGACGTCGATGCTCTCGCCCGTGTTGAGCTGAACCTTGTACACCACGCTCGGCGCCGTGGTGATGAGGTCGAGGTTGTACTCGCGCTCGAGCCGCTCTTGAATGATCTCCATGTGGAGCAAGCCCAAGAAGCCGCAGCGGAAGCCGAAGCCCAGGGCCTCTGAGGTGTCGGGCTCGAAGCGAAAGCTCGCGTCGTTGAGCTGCAGCTTCTCGAGCGCGTCGCGCAGCGCGCCGTAGTCAGCGCTGTCGGTGGGGAAGATCCCCGCGAAGACCATCGGCTTGACGTCTTTGAAGCCCGCGAGGGGCACCTCGGCCCGGCGCTTGGCGTGCGTCAGCGTGTCGCCGATCTTCGTGTCGTGCACCGAACGGATGTTCGCCGCCACAAAGCCCACCTCGCCCGCCCCGAGCTCCTCAAGGGCCACCGGGAAGGGCGAGAACACCCCCATCTCGACCACCTCGTACTCGCGCTGGGTGGCCATCAGATAGATCTTGTCGCCCTTCTTGAGCGTGCCATCGACCACCCGCACCACCATCATCGCCCCGCGGTACGAGTCGTACCAGGAGTCGAAGATCAACGCCCGCAAGGGGCCCTCGGTCTCACCCTTCGGCGGGGCCACCCGGTGCACAACCGCCTCAAGGATGTCTTTGATCCCGATGCCGGCCTTGGCGCTCGCGAGCACCGCGCCCGAGGTGTCGAGCCCCACCACGTCTTCGATCTGCGCCTTGGCGCGGTCGGGGTCGGCGCTGGGCAGATCGATCTTGTTCAGCACCGGGATGATCTCAAGGTTGGCCTCGACCGCGAGGTACACGTTGGCCAAGGTCTGAGCCTCGACCCCCTGGGTCGCGTCGACCACCAAGAGCGCGCCCTCACAGGCCGTGAGCGAGCGCGACACCTCGTAGGTGAAGTCAACGTGGCCGGGCGTGTCGATGAGGTTGATCTGGTAGGTCTTGCCGTCGTCGGCCTTGTACTTCAGCCTGACGTGCTGGGCCTTGATCGTGATGCCGCGCTCACGCTCAATGTCCATCTTGTCGAGAAACTGGTCGACGCGCTCGCGCTGCGAGAGCGCGCCAGTAAACTCGAGGATGCGGTCAGCGAGAGTCGACTTGCCGTGGTCGATGTGGGCAATGATCGAAAAGTTGCGAATATGAGCCGGGTCGGTCGCCATGCGTGCAGTGCGACGCTCCTAGCAGATTTCTCGCGCCCGCGCCGAATGCTCGCACACCGCGCCCTGCGCATTCGTACAAGACACCCGCCAAACCCGCGGCGGCGTTCAGCCGCCCGAGTGGTCGCCGCCGGCGGTGCCGCCCGGGGGGGCCCCAACGGTCGAACCGACGGCGCCCGCAGGCCGCGGTCGCGCCGCGGGCTCAAGGGCGAGCTGACCCGGGAGCTTGTCTTGGTGCCGCTTCAACACCAGGTCGATGCCCTCTCGGATGTACTCAGCCATCGGCACCTTCGTGCGCTCATTGAGGATCTTGAGCAGGTCGAGCTGCTCGGGCTCAATGTAGATCGTGGTCGAGACCTTCTTGCGTGCCATCGTCTTACGCCCCGCTGACCGCCACATGGCGGCCTCGACGAAGGTTGCCTCGGCAGCCAGACCCGGTGACACACCCACAGACATCGTCGCGTCTACGGGTGGGGCCGCATCGGGCAGGTCGTCGTGCTTGTTGTCCATGATCCACCTCTGCGCCCTGTGAACGTACCCTAGATGCCGGTACGTGCACTGTCAATCGTCTCCGTGACCTGGGCGCACACCCCGCCTAAGTTGACAGAACGAGTCGAATTTGGGCGAATTGGCCCAAGTCTTGGGGTAAGGGCAGGTGGTGGGGTGTGGGGGGCGGTGGTGTGAATTGTGCGCGGCGGTGTGCGGTGCCGGGGTCTTGCTTGCGCGTGTGGGGTGCGGCGCGATAGCTTGCGCGGGTCGGTGATGAGGCTGTTTGGGTGTGTGAGACACCTGAAGGTTGTAAGACGGGCCTTGTCGCAGGGTTTGCGTGAAGGTGAGGCACGAATGAAGGGCCCGGTGGGTCTTGCTTGGTTGCTCTTGATGCTGGGCGTGGCGGGTTGCGGGTCGAGCGAGGGCGCGTCTTCGGCGGTGCGTCGCAGCAGCGATGACGCCGCGACGGCGCGACGCGAGCCGCGCGGTGAGCCGATGCCTCATGAGGCCTGTGTGACCGGTGGCGACGTGGCGACCATTGACGCCAACGGCGACGGTCAGGTCGACATCCGCACGATGATGGAGTCGGGGCGCCCGCGGTGCCGTGAGACCGACGCCAACTTTGACGGTCGCGTTGACATCTACCGGTGGTTCGACGCGAGCGGCAACGTGGTGCGGGTCGAAGACGACTACGACTTCGACGGCCGCGTCGACGTGGTGGCCACGTTTGAGAACAACCAGCCCGTGCGCGACATCCTCGATACGAACTTCGACGGTCGCACCGACACCTGGCGCGAGTACCGCAACAGCCGCGTGGTCGAGCTGCGCCGCGACGGCGACGGCGACGGGCGCGTCGACACCTGGGAGCGCTTCGATGACAACGGGCGCCTCGTGTACGACGCCATCGACGCCAACCGCGACGGCGAGCCCGACGCGGCCCAACAAGCGGGCTACGGCGAAAACCGACAAGGGCAGAGCGGCAACAGCGTGAGCCCGACCGCCCCCGCTGCGCCCGCGGCGGCGCCCGCTCCGGCTTCTGCACCCGCACCCGCACCCGCACCCGCACCCGCACCCGCACCCGCACCCGCACCCGCTCCGGCGGCGCCGACCGGAGGTGCTTCGTGAAGAGGCGACGTACGCTGTGGGCCCTGTCGATGGTGGCGGCCTTGGGGTGCGCGTCGAGCGCGCCGAACGAGCGACGGATGGTGGCCCGGCGGGCCGCGGTGATGCAGAGCACGCAGTCGCAAGAAGATCACTCGCGCTGCGATTCGACCCGCCCGGGGCGCACGTCGAGCGAGTACGACACCAACGGTGACGGCACGCCCGATGTGCGCAAGGTGTTTCAGACCATGGGCGAGGGCAACGCCATCCATGCGGTGATGGTGTGCCGCGAGGCCGACTTGAACCACGACGGTCGCAAAGACGTCTTTCGCTTCTACAACGACGAAGGGCGCACCCTGCGCGAAGAAGAAGACCACGATTTTGATGGTCGCATCGACACCATCACGTACTTCGACGGCGGCAGCGTCGTGCGCCGCGAGATGGACACCAACGCCGACGGCATGGTCGACATGCGGGTGTTCTACCGCGACGTGGGCGCGGGCGAGTCGCGCTCGAACGCGGGCACCTCTGAGAATCGCCCCCAGGAGCGCGCCCGCGAGGTGCGCCCCTTCCGCGCAGAGCGCGAGACCCAGAACGACAACAACCCCGAGTTTCGCGCTGACTATTGGGAGTTTTACGACGCCCACGGCCACGTCGTACGCATCGGGTGGGACTACGACCACGACGGCCGCGCCGACCGCTGGGATCGCGTCGACCGCGTGAGCCCGCAACGGGTCGACGCGCCCGAGCCCGCTCCCGCAGCGCCCGCTGCGCCGACCCCCGCTGCGCCGACCCCCGCTGCGCCGACGACCCCCGCTGCTGCGCCCGCCGCGGCTGCGCCGCCCGCCCCGACGCCCTGACTCCCTGAGAAATCTCCTGCGAGGCTGCGCACAAGCTGCGAGAGCCGTGCTAGAGCCGCGCGACGCCGTCACGACCGAGTTGGAGTCGTGAGCGATCGAGAAGTGACCGACATGACTGACACTCCCAAGGGCGACCGGCTCCAGAAGGCGCTTGCGCGGGCCGGGGTCGCCTCGCGCCGCCACGCTGAAGAACTCATCACCGCGGGGCGCGTGCGCGTGAACGGTCGCATCGTGACCGAGCTCGGCACCCGGGTGACCCACCGCGACAAGGTCGAGGTCGACGGGCAGCGCATCGTCGCAGAGTCTCCGGTGTATTTGCTCTTTCACAAGCCCCGCGGGGTGGTCACGACGCTCTCAGACCCCGAGGGGCGTCCGACGATTCGCGAGCTCTTGAAAGACGTCACCGAGCGGGTCTACCCCGTGGGGCGGCTCGATTTTCACACCTCCGGGGTGCTGCTCCTCACCAACGACGGCGACCTCGCGCAGGCGCTCTTGCACCCGCGGCGCAGCGTGGCCAAGACCTACGTGGCCAAGGTTCGGGGCATCGTGACCGACCTCCAGCTTGATCCTTGGCGCACGGGCATGGTGCTGCCGCCGAGCGAGGGCGACCCTGACGAGAAGCGCGTGCCGACCTTGCCCGCCGACGTGCGGGTGTTGCGTACGACGCCGCCCACCGAGGCGACCGAGTACACCCGCGCGACCCCGGGCAGCACCTGGCTGCAAGTGACCCTGCGCGAAGGGCGGACCCGGCAGATTCACCGCATGGCCGAGGCCACCGGCATGTTCGTGATGCGCCTCGCGCGGATCGCCTTCGCGGGGGTGACCGCCGACGGGCTGCGACCGGGCGAGTCGCGGCCGCTCAGCGACAAAGAGGTGACGGCGCTGCGGGTTCAGTACCTCCGTCCGGTCGAGCAAGGTGCGCCCGAGTTTGAGCCCGAGCCGGTGATCGCGAGCCCGAAGAAGGGCAAGAGCGCCGTCGAAATTGTGATGGAAGAGGAAGAAGACCCGAGCCCGGCCTTCACCCGCGGGGCGGCGCCGCACACCATGCCCGAGGCGCGGGGGCTGGGGCGCCCTGGGGCGGCTCCGAAGGGGCGCGGGGGCCCGCGTCGCGAGGCTCCGGGTGGCGGCCGCGCAGGGGGCCGCGCAGGCGGTCGCGCGGGCGGCGAGGGCGGCCGTTCGGGAGGCACGGGCGGCGGTCGTTCGGGCGGTCGCTCGGGGGGCGCGGGCGGCGGTCGTTCGGGCGGCGGCGCGCGCGACAACGCCAACGCCGGAGCGCGCGATTCTCGCGGCCGTTCAGGGCCTTCGCGCGGTCAGCGTGGGGGCTCCGGCGGTCGCGGTCGCGGGGGCTGACGATTTTCTTTGACGTGGTGGGCGCGTACGGATACAACACGCCCACCTCAGCGACGCGGGGTGGAGCAGCCTGGTAGCTCGTCGGGCTCATAACCCGAAGGTCGTAGGTTCAAATCCTGCCCCCGCAACCAACACACAACGTCACCCTCCCTTCACCGGGGGGGTGGCGTTTTGTCTTTGGGGCGCCTTCGGCCTGCGCAGGGCCCAGGCTTGACGCGCTCGGCTGCGAGGTCGTACCCGTTCGCCGGTGAAACGCACGGTGTCGGTTGCGCTGCTCGTCGCTGGCGTTGTCTCGGCGGCGACGGTCACGGCGTCAGGGCAAACACGACCCGAGGCGGGTACGATCTGTGTGCCGCCGGTCAGGCGCGCGCCCTTCGGCCCCGGCGATGCGCCGCCTCACGCAGCCTTGCCTGAGGGCATGTACGTCTTTCGCGTCGATGACGGCGAAGCGCTCGTCGTGCGACGCGACCGAACGGCGCGGCTGCGCGGCGTGCCCGCAGGGCGCCACACGGTGTCGCTGTGGATCAGGCGTCGGCGGGTGGCGTCGTTGCGCGTGAACCTGGCGGCCCGGGCCGAGCTCTGCGTCGCGCCCGACAGCTACAACGGCCCGCAGATTCAGCGCTGCAACGACTGCACGCGCCCGCGGGGCTGACGCGCTCCGCCTTGGACCTCCAGACCCTGCACGGCGGGCTCGTTGCCGACGACGAATAGCTCGCCGTGCTCGACACGCTCGGGCGTCGGTGATGGGGAGCAAAAAGGCGTGGTGCGGGCCGCGGTCCTTCACGAAGATCGGCAGCCCGTCGGCGCGCCCCGCGGGGATGGTGCGGGCGTCGTCGCGGGAGATGTAGAGGATCACCTCCGCCCGCGGCAGGATGCTGACCATCAGGCCGCGCTGAACGCCGTTGACCGTGTGCTCGCCGAGGACGAGGCCGACGAACTCGTTGAGCTTCACGACGGGCGTGAGCGCGAACGAGAGAATGCGTGCGAGGCCGGGGATGTGGGCCTTCGCGAACTGCCGGAGGCGCCTGTTGGTGTTGGTGGTGTTCGGCATGACGGGGTGTTCTCCTGCGCGGTCGAAGGGGGCGCGGGAGCAGGGTAGGTCGCCGATTCGGGTGGCACGCGAACCCGCCGCGCGAACCCGCTGTGAAGGGATCGGCCTGAACGAAACGCTCGACGAACGCTCCCCTTCGTCAGACCATCGGGGAGTCGTCGATGAGTTCCAGCACCTACAGCCCGGCGAAGACCGTGCATCCCGTCCATTTCGAGGACTTCAGCGGCGAGCAGTTCGAGCGACTGGTGTTCGCCTACCACCTTCGCGTCGGACGCTGGCGTTCGCTCGAATGGTACGGGCAGGTGGGGAGCGACCTCGGGCGCGACATCTGGGGCGTTCGTGAGGACGATGGCCGCGGTGAGCCCGTCTGCATCCAATGCGTCAACCGCGCGCAGTTGACCTTCAAGAAGGCCAGCGACGACCTCGCGAAGGCGGTCGCGGGTCCCACCGGCAAGCCCGCCGTGTTCCTGTTCGTCTGCCGGGCCTCGGTATCGGCCGAGATGCGCGACCAGATTCGCGTCGAAGCGCGGAAGCTTGGCATCGGTCGGTGTGAGTGCTGGTCGGGGGTCGAGTTCGAGGAGCGCCTTCGACGGGACGCGGAGTCGCTGCTGGTGCGGTTCATCGAGGGGGTCGAGTTCCCGGACGCTCCCGAGCGCCTCGCTGGTTTTGTCGGCGGGATCGGCGCGGCCAGCGACCGCGAGACCGTCCGCCAGATGGCGCGGCTGTTCGAGCGACCGGCGTTCTACACGGCGATGGGCGAGGAGAGCTGTCTGCCGGCCTTCAAGCAGGCGATCACCGACACGATCCAGGCGTTGAACACCGGCATCTGGCAGACGCGGGACGGGCAGCTCATTGAACGCATCCCGACCCGCCACCATCTCCGCGATGAGCGACTGCGTGAGCGGATGACCGAGGTGGAGCGAGGACTCGCGCGACTGCGTGCCACCTACGACGCGCTGTTTCGCTCTGGGAAGCTCCGGGTATGCGGGTGCCAGAAGGTGGACTGCCCAATCCTCTTCATGGACCCCGAAGCGGTTCGGGAGCTGGAGCGCGTTCGGGACGACTGCACGAGCGAGTTCCGCGCGGTCTGCTCGACGCTCGGGGTTACCTTGAACCTCGGGTGGCGGTGAGGGTTCGGCGCGTGGAGGATCGAGACGCCACGCTCGGATTGCCGCGGCGCTGCGATCCCCGTACACTTCCGTCGCCATGAACGCCGACGACCACTTCGACCCCGAGGCCCGCGCTGCGGAGAAGCAGGCGTCGCGCGAGGCGGACGAGGCTGCGGTCGCCTCCGGTGCGAAGAGCCGCGAGGCGCTGCGCCGCGAGAACGCGGCCTTCGCGCTGCTGCGGGTCCGGCCTGACTTCGCCGCGGCGCACGCCCGGCGCTGATGGCGGCGCCGCCCCTGACGGCGCGTGACGTGCTCGCGTTGCTCGCGCGTCTCGGCGACGTCGCTGAGCAGGTGGTTCTCGTGGGCGGTCAGGCCGTGAACGTCTGGTCGGAGTTCTACGTGGCCCAGGGACGCGCCGACGAACTGATCCCCGACGCGCCCTTCGTCAGCAAGGACATCGACTTCTGCGCGTCGCGCACCACCGTGCAGGTCTTCGCTGCGCGCCTGCCGACAGGGAAGGCGAAGTTGGCGACCCTCGACGACGCGACGCCCCAGGTGGGCCTCGTGCAGTTCATCGACGAGGCCGGTCAGCAGCGGCAGATCGACTTCCTCGGCGCCCCCTTCGGCATGGAGGCGAAGGCCATCACCGACTCGAGCGTGCCACTCGACGTGCTCGACGGGCAGGGCCGCCCGACCGGCCATCGGTTTCGGGTGATGCACCCCGTGGACTGCCTGGAGAGCGCATCCACAACGTGGTGGGGCTCGCCGACACCTACGACACGCCCCACGGCCGGCGCCAGCTCCGCGCCGCGGTGGTCTGCGCCCGCGAGACCCTGAAGGACATCCTCGACACCCCGGCCTCCGACGACTTCGACCCGGTCCGTGCCGCGCTCGACCTCAACGAGCGCATCTTCAACCTCTGCCTTCGCGATCGGCACGGGCGGGTGGTTCACGCTCAGACCGGCATCGACCCGTTCGACGCGGTCCTGGCTGACCCTCGCCTCGGGGACCGATTCCTCACGGTGCGGCTCCCGCAGGTGCGGAGCCGCCTCGCTGCCCAGCGGCGCAAGGCCGAGGCGGGCCGGTAGGTCGGCCGTAGGCGCTCACGCCACCAACGCGACTTCTTCGTCGAGCACGATGTCATACAGCGTGCTGAGCGAGCCCCCGCAACCAACACACGACGTCACCCTCCCTTCACCGGGGGGGTGACGTTTTGTCTTTGGGGCGCCTTCGGCCTGCGCAGGGCCCAGACTTGACGCGCTCGGCTGCGCGGCGTGCCCGCAGGGCGCCACACGGTGTCGCTGTGGATCGGGCGTCGGCGGGTGGCGTCGTTGCGCGTGAACCTGGCGGCCCGGGCCGAGCTCTGCGTCGCGCCCGACAGCTACAACGGCCCGCAGATTCAGCGCTGCAACGACTGCACGCGCCCGCGGGCCTGACGCGCTCCGCACAGCGTCTGCCGCGCGGGCGTCGGCGTCACGTCGCGCTCACAGCCGCAGGCGATGGAGCATCGCCGCGTTCGGCCCCGCGTAGCTCGACAGCATCGTCAGGGTGTCGCCCCGATGAGAAGGCGCGAGCCCGACCAACACGGCCAACGCGGCGCGCGGTGAGTTGGTGAGCAGCACGCCCTCGTCGCCCACGTCGGTCATCAAGCGCCCGTCGCGGTCGAACACCCCGACACCCGTGAGTGTGCCCAATGACAGGGCCATCCAGAGACGGTCTTCGCAGCCTACGAAGGCCACCGATGCGAAGGTGTAGGCGAAGGTTTGCCGTGCGCCAGCCAGGGTGGCGACACCCTCGACGCCGTAGCCACGGTCGGGCGCTCCGCTCGCGTCGAAGCGCACCGCCGCGGGAGGCGAGGCCAGGTCGTTGTACACCCGCGCGATGGCGCCCACGGCGATCCAACGCCCGGCGCTGTCGCGTCGCAGCGAACGCAGCTGAAATCCGCGCGGCGCGTGCGGGTGCGTGGCGAGCTCGTCTCCGTTGCCCCAGCGCACCGTGCGCCCCGCGGCGTCGAGCCTGAGCAAGGCCGGACGGTCGTCGCGCGAGATGCACCCGAGCACCCAGGTTGCCCCATCGCGCGCGACATCGAAACAACCGCGGAGATCGTCTCGGACGAACACACCGCCCGTCGCAAAGCCCGTGTCGAGCCCACCCTCTGCGCGTACACGCACCGCGAAGCCCAGCGTCGAGGGCGCGGCGGAGCTCACGGCGTCGCCCCCCACGGCGAGCACGCCGCCGGCGTCGGCGATGACACCGTACAAGGCCTGGCTGCCCGCTCCGACGTCGCGCAGGGGCAGCGCGCGAAGCCACGCGGCGTTGAAGGCCGCGTCGGGTTGGCCGTCGGGCGTAAAGCGCGCGAGGGCGGGCAAGAGCGGTCGGCGATATCCGACTGCGAGCACTCGGCCTTCGCCGTCGAGCCCGCCGTTGAACCAGGTTAACGACGACGCGTCTCCCTCAAGGGCGAGGCCGCCGCGCCCGAAGCGGGCATCGAGTCGGCCATCGGCGGTGAAGCGCCACACCGCGGCATCGGCGGCGCTCGCCGAGACGCAGCCGCGGCAGACGCCCAGGGCGTAGATGTTGTCGTCGTCGTCGCCGAACACATGCGAAAACGACGGGTCCGTGAGGCCGATCTCGGGTCTGGCGTCTCGCAGGGTGACGTTGAGCCGCGGGTCGATCGCCGCGCCGAGACCTTGCGGGCACGCCGGGGCGTCGCTCGGCGGATGCGTGACGTCGCGAGAGACCGCCGCGTCGGCACCTCCGTCGCTGGGGCTGCGCCCGGTGAGGTTCGAGCACGCCGTGAGCGTGAGCATCGCGAGCCACTCCGAGCGTTGGCGCCGCATCGCGGGGGAGCTCAGCATGGGAAGGGCCACGCTGCGTGTTTACGCCCGCTTGCCCGCTGCGCCAAGGTGTTTAGGGCCGTCGCGCAAGCCGCCCTCGGGGCCGCACCGCGCCGTCACACACTGCACGGCGCCGTCACGAAGGCACCGCAAGCGCAGGCAACTGTCGGCAGGGTTGACCACCCACTCGTGCGCTGCTCAGAGCCAGTCTCCGTCTCGATGAATCGCCCCAGCAGACGGCCCAAGGCCTCGACCCGATCGAACTGTCTAGAAGACGCCTGGGCCGACTCGGTCATCATCCATCGTACCCGCAATCCGAAGTCAGCGTCAGACGCTCGTTTGGAGGACTTGCAGGGTTGCGAAGGGCGATGGCTCAATGTGTAGGCTCGTACCCCGAGGTCGACCGCGCGCTAGAGTGGGGAAGGCGTTGTGTGTGTGTTCTGCTTCCCGTGGCATGTCGCACATACCGAAATAGTGCTGCAAAGCGCTGGGAGCTGCTGCGCGACAGCAAGTTATTCTTGTAGGGGTGAATTGAAAGTTCGTACAATCGAGCTGTGTCGAATTGAAAAGCGGAGGCTTCGAAAAAAAACCGGTGCGGACAATTCCTGTCAGAAACCGCGTTCAACCTTCGTCATTCAATGCGGTCCGTAACCCCAGGAGGAGAATTCCATGACCACCCGTCTCACCTTTGAAGTACTCCGCGATGCTTGCCAACATGCTGCCGCGATTCGGCGCACGGCACGCATGCAACCCGCTGGCGGGAAGGGCGATAAGGTCTTTCCGCCGACCTACCAAGGCGGTGCCTACGCCAAGGAGGTGAGGGTGCTGGAAGGCGCGCGGGTGCCCTGCGTGCTTCTCGACAGCGTGCAGAGTCAGGCCAATCGGATGGAAGGCGCGCTGCTCGACGCACACCGCCAAAATCGCATCAAGATCCCGGTCGTCAGCGTCGACTTTGGCGCCGCCGGGTTGCCCGACGTGGGAGAGGTGACGAGCCTCGATGCGCCACACCGCTTCGCCGATGCGATTCTGCGCGACAGCAATTACAACGACGTAGCCTTCCGAGACTCTGACCTTGGGAAGATTCTCGACACCGCGTCTGTGAAAAATGCCACGGCCCTCTTCGGGGTGTGCCCTACAGCGCTGATCTTTGGCCTGTGGGATTCCGCAGGCCCTCAGGGGGGGCTCGGTACCAAGTTTGCGCGCGCGCTGGTCAGCGAGATTGTGGCCGTCGATGCCGAGACAGGCGTTCGCCCCTCAAGTCGCATCGATCCCCTTGCCATTCGAAAGGATGCCGGGCCCGTGTACGAGGCCAAAGAAGGAGGGTGGACGATCGAAGAAAGCAAGGCCAAACAAGAAAAGTCGAAGCCCAAGCTCTGGCGAAAGCAGGGCGCCCCGTCTGAGCTCAACCACGGCAACGTCGTGCCATCGCTGACCAGCGAGAAGGGGGGCGCCAACCATGGCGGCGTGACGTTTCAATATGCCCGACAGACTGCCGTGATTTCTCTTGCGGCGTTGCGGCGTCTACGGTTCCCAAACGACGCCGGAGCGTGCACCGCGACCCGCGATCAGGCAGCGCATGTGGCATTGGCGGCGTTGTCACTCGCGGCGGTGGTCCTTGGGTGTGCAGACAGCGACCTCCGTTCTCGATGTGCGCTCGTGGTGGAAGAGGGGGCTCGGCCCTCGATCGAGATCGTGGGGAGCGACGGCTCGATTCGCACCTTTACGCTCACCCGAGAGGAGGCCGAAGCGTTGCTCAGCGACAGCGTCGCCGAGGCCCGACGCAACGGGCTGCCGTGGCATGATCAGGGCTACCAACTCAAGCCCCGCGCCGAGCTCGTCGCCCTCGTGGACAAAAGCCGCAAGAACGCTGTCGCACAGGGCACCGCCGAGGAGTGAGCCATGTTTGCCATCGCCTGGCAGTACCTCATGGGGCGCTCTGTGGCGGCCTCGTGGTCAGATCGCGACACACCAGAGTGGCCTCCGCACCCTGATCGTTTGTTTCAGTCGCTGGTCGCAGCGTGGGCGTCACACAACAAAGCGCCAGTTCAAGAGCAGGCGCTCCGATGGCTTGAAGGGCTCGGGGCGCCCGAGATCGTTGCACCCTTGGATGCGCCGACCCCCAAGCCCGCGCAGGTCTTTGTACCCCTCAATGACGTGATGTGGCCCAAAAAGCGCGGAAAGGATGGCGATCTACCGGGGCTTCTCCCGCGCGACCGTACGCGGAAGGGGCGCACCTTTCCGACTGCGTGGGTCGGCGACGAAGTTTGTGCACTGTGTTGGCCAGACGCCGATGCAGGCCAACATCGCCCTGCGCTCGAGCAGCTCACGCGCGAGGTGACCTACCTCGGGCATTCAAGCTCACTCGTGAGGATGTGGGTTGAAGACGAGCCGCCTTCTTCTTCTTTGCAGCCTGTTCACACACCCGACTCAGACTCGCAGTTTCTTCGGGTATTTGAGCCTGGTCGACTCGACATGCTGATTCAGGCGTTCGGTGATGGTGGCGCGAGATGGAAGCGGCCAGAGGCTGGGCGCTGGGTGCCGTATGCCGCGAAGAAACAGGCCGCTACAGTCGGAGCCCTTGCAGGGCCCATGATCATCTTTCGGAAGCAAGAGGGTGTCGCCCCCGGGTTGCACAGGAGCTTGTCGCTGATGCAAGCCATCCGGCACAGGGTGCTGCCCTACGCCGAAGGCGAGGCGCTCGCGCTGTTGAGTGGGCACAGCGCTGACGGGCGGGTGTCGGAGCGACCTCACGTTGCCTACCTCCCGCTCGCGTTTGTCGGAGCGCCGCACGCCGACGGCCACTTGCTGGGGGTTGCACTCGCGCTGCCAACCGACATCTCAAGTGAGGCCGAAGAAGGGATTCGGCTCGCACTGGCATGTGCCTGTCATCCCGACCGAGGGACGCTCGATTTTGTTTGGGAGGATGGGCGCTCGACCAGTTTCGTGGTCGACGATCGCGCGTCTCCGCCGTGGAGCATGCAGGCGCGGACGTGGAGAGGACCCGCGCGAGAATGGTCGAGCGTGACGCCTGTCGTGCTCGATCGTCAAGCACCACGCCGCCACGCTGATCCTGACGCCTTCGTCAGCCGCGAGATCGAGCTTGCCTGTCAACGTGTGGGACTCCCCGCTCCGGCCGAGGTCTACTTTGGCAATGAGCCGTGGCTGGAGGGCGTGCCTCACGCCCGGGCGTTTGCGCCCATGCCGAGCAAGGGAGGCCTTCAGCGACGCCACGTCCATGTTCGATTGCGCTTTGAGGATCCGGTTGTGGGGCCCATCGCGCTCGGTGCGGGGCGGTACCGCGGTTACGGTCTCTGCCAACCTCGGAGGGACGGACGATGACCCAGCCTCTCACAGAAACCGATTTTGATGCCTGGCTCGAAGCGGTGCATGGCCAAAGCCCCTTCCCCTGGCAGCGACGGCTCTTGGCTGAAGTGATGCGACGAGGGTGGCCATCGACCCTTCAACTACCGACAGCTACGGGCAAGACCACAGTGCTCGACGTGGCAGTCTTCGCGCTCGCGTTGCAAGCCCAAGGCACGATTGCGCGCACCGTACCGCTTCGCATCGCTCTCGTGGTCGATCGACGCATCGTCGTCGATGGGGCGTACGAGCGCGCACTGCGCATCGAGAAGAGCCTTCGTGAGGCGGGTGAAGGGGTCGTGCGTCGTGTCGCCGAGGCGCTGCGGCGACTAGGGGGCAAGGTGCCGTTGTGTGCAGCGCTCCTCAGGGGCGGCATCTATCGCGAAGACCGATGGGCGCGCCAACCCAACCAGCCGACCATTCTGTGCTCGACGGTCGATCAGGTCGGGAGTCGACTCCTCCATCGAGGCTACGGTCTTTCGCCGCGCACTTGGCCCATTCACGCGGGCCTGCTCGGAAACGACACGCTCATCATTCTTGATGAAGCCCACTGTAGTCGTGCCTTCGAAGAGACTCTCGCGGCCATCGGGCGTTGGCGCCAGGAGGCCGAGCGCCCGATCGTCATGCCGTGGGCTTGCGTGTCGATGACCGCGACGCCTCACGCTTCAGAGGCTCCCTTCGTTCTTGATGACGAAGATCGCGAGCATCCGGTGCTGCGTCGTCGCCTCGACGCCCGGAAGACCATCACACTCCAGGCGGCTCCTCGGAAGGGTGACGACGCGCTCGTGGCAACTCTCGCTGAAGCGGTGGGAGGGCTCGTTGCGAAGGGGCTGACGCTCTTGGCTGTGGTCAATCGCGTCCGCACCGCGCGTCGGCTTTACGAAACGCTCGCACGCAAGAAAGGCAGCGATGTAATTCTGCTGACGGGCCGCTCGCGTTCGGCTGAGCGTGATGCGCTCATCGAGAAACACCGCAGTCGTCTCCTCGCCGGACGCGACCGCAACGCCGTGCGCGATGCACAGGCGTTGGTGGTGGTCGCAACGCAATGTGTAGAGGTCGGAGCCGACCTCGACGTTGACGGATTGGTGACCGAAGCGTGCCCTCTCGATGCACTCAAGCAACGCTTGGGGCGACTCGATCGCCTGGGAGAGCGCGAGGCGTCATCATGCGTCGTTGTGTGCCCCACCGAGCAAGCGTGGAGTGGTGTGGGGCCCGTGCCGACCGATGCCATCTACGAAGAGGCGACCGCGAGGGCCTGGCATTGGTTGAGCGAGGCCGAGAAACACGCTCCGCTCGATGGGGGGGCTGCGGCCTTGACCGATCGCACTTCAGGTTGCGACGTTTCTCTCTCGACGCCGGTCATCGGGGCCCCGATCCTCTTCCCGGTGTACTGCGAGCTCTGGGCGCAGACTGGGCCTAAGCCGCATGCCAGCCCGACGCCGGCGCCCTTTCTTCATGGGCCTGAGCGCGGCCCCGCCGATGTGCAGATCGTCTGGCGCGCTGACCTCGATCCCGGGCATCCAGAGACCTGGGCAGACACGGTGTCGTTGTGCCCACCCGTCAGCGGAGAGACCCTCGCGATGCCATTCTGGGCGGTGCGCGCGTGGCTCGCTGGCAAGAAGGAAGAGAGCGTCGGTGATCTCGAAGGACTCCCCGCGGTCGAGTGGTCAGAGCCTCAAGACCCGCCGAAGCGGCCCTTTCTTCGCTGGAGTGGGCCCGAACGCTCAGAAGTCGAAGAGGCTGCAAGCGGTGTTTATCCGGGTGACACCATCGTGCTGCCGACAGGCTACGGAGGCTGTGATGCGTTTGGGTGGAGCCCAGACAGCGACGCCCCGGTCGAAGACATCGCCGATCGCGCACGCGTCGCGGCACGGCGGGCGCCCGTGTTGCGGGTGTACGCCTCGTTGCTCAATGCTCCCAATCTCACCTCGGTGAACGAGGTCGTCGACGAGACACTCGACAGCGTGCGTGAACTCTGTGCGACGCGCTCGATGGAGCAAGACGCCAGCGGAAGGATCGCAGCACAACTCGACGCTGCCTGGGCTGCAAAGGGCTCTCGGCCACGCATCGTGCTGCACCCTTCGGGGCGCGGCTTGGTGGTCGTGGGGCACGCAGGTTGGGCCGAGGAGGCACAGGACTTTTCAGACGAAGATGAGAGCTCGTCTCGGGCCCCGGGCGAGGTGACACTGCGGGCGCACCTTGGCGATGTCTGCGAGCTTGCGAAGACCTTCGGCGCGTCTCTTGGTCTCTCTGCCGAGTTGGTCAGCGACCTCGCACTCGCAGGGTGGTTGCACGACCTCGGTAAAGCCGATCGACGCTTTCAGGCGTGGCTCCGTGGCGGCGACTGGCGAGCCGCACGCATCGGAGAGATTCTCGCCAAATCACCGAAGCTGCCACCCAACCCGGCTGCCATGAGGTTGGCGCGCGAACGCTCAGGGTATCCCGAGGGAGGCCGTCACGAGCTCCTTTCGCTAAGACTTGCAGAATCCAACGAGGCGCTCCTGACACAAGCCCACGACCGCGATCTGGTGTTGCATCTCGTTGCGAGCCACCACGGCCATTGCCGCCCCTTTGCTCCGGCCGTTGACGACGCAAGGCCCCTCACCGTGCAATTTGAGCTCGACGGGCAAGCCCTCTCGGCCTCGAGCGCGACCCAGCTTGAGCGGCTCGATGCGGGGGTCTCAGCGCGTTTCTTTCGATTGTTGCGGCGCTACGGAGGGTGGGGCCTCGCGTACCTCGAAGCGTGTTTGAGACTGGCCGACCATCGCGCGAGCGAAGCGGCCGAGAAAGCAGGGAGTCACCCATGACCGACATCGCGTTGAGGGCGCTTCGGGGCGACAACCCTCTCCATCTGCTCGCGTCACTCGGAGCGCTGAGCTTGTCTGACGGCCAGACACCACGCGCGGCGACGTTGCGATGGGTGCGATCCGAGGGGCGATTCACGCCCATCGTTGCAACACCCTGCGCGCATGACGCATGGGTCGCGTCGATCGCCGACGCGATTCAGGGCTCTGCCAGGCTCGGAAGTGCCGACGTTGGCGGGGCATCCTCTGAGACCAAAGCCGCGAAGGCGCGACTGAAGAAGCTCGCAGAGGAGCTCAAGACGGCCAGGCAAAAGGCGAAGGCCGAGGCAAAGGCGAAGGGGCTCAACAGGGCCGAGACTGATGCGTGGATTGCTTCGCAAACCGAGCGCTTGAACGACGATTACAATCAACAGAGCGGCGTCGTCCGAGACGCAGAGGGGAGGCAGGCGCAACAGCTGGGCGTGGGGCCCGCGCATCTCGGTGACATCATCGGCGTCGATGTGGCGGTGTTTCGCCTTCATGCCTCGGAGGCCCTTCAGCGGTATCCGGAAGACGCCCTCACGGTCCGCCAGCTCGCAGCCCTCGGCAGCGACGGATGCACCGAGGACAACAAGATCAATCCGACGCCTCTCAGCTTCAGCAATGGCGGGAGCGGCAAGTGTCTCTTGAAGGACTACCGCGCCTTGGCGGAGCTGTGCACAGAGGCGAAACTTCATGAGGTCTTGGACGATCGCGTCAAGGTCGTCAACGCGACCAGCCTCAGCTGGGATCCGCGAGACCTTCGCAGCGCGGCCTATCAGTGGAGCGACCCCAAATCACAGGCCGTCGAGGCCGATGCGGTGGCCAACGCGCTCGCCTATCTTGGGCTCGGTGCGCTCCCCTGCTTCCCGGGCGAGCGTGGGCTCTCGATGGTGGGCTTCTTTGCTTCTCGCACACAGGGCAACGCCCTCGAGTGGCCCCTCTGGGATGGGGCACTCACCCTGTCGGAGGTGACGAGCCTCTTCAACGCCCGCCCCTCAACTTGGAGACGTCAGGAACGGCTGGCCCGCGGCGTCTTCGAGGTGATGCGCGCGGACATCATCAACCCTACCGGGAAGCGCAACTACTTCTCCACAGCCCGCGCCATCTGATCGTTCACTCCCCTTCGATTGGAGGCGTTTGATGCTCAACCCTGAGTCTCGGCGCGGGAGCAGCGCCGCCGCCGCCGAGGACGTTGTCACCGGCGACATGGTGTCACAGCACGCCTACTGCCCGCGTCGTCTCTACCTCGCGTATGCAGAAGGCCGCTGGGCTGACAACGCGTTCACCGACCACGGCCGTTGGGTGCACCGCCACGCGGAATCAAGGGAGGACGTCCTGCCGAGCCCTGCCGACCCCGATGCACCCCGAGTCGCCCGCTCAGTCGAGCTCGTCTGCGAGGCCCGCGGCGTCCGTGCGAAGCTCGATCTCCTTGAGCGAGATCGCGATGCCTCGGCTCTGTGCATCCCTGTCGAAATCAAGCGTGGCGCCCTGCCCGCGTCAGGGCAGCCGTACTCCCCCGAGCGACAGCAGCTCGGGTTGCAGGCCGTGCTCCTCCGCGCCAATGGGTACCAGTGCGAGCATGGAGTTATCTATTACGCGGCGTCACGCCGTCGGGTGGAGGTGCCCATCGACGCTTCGCTCGTGGCCGAGGTCGAGGCCGCCATCGACGCGGTGCGCACGGTGTTGTCGGCCCCAGACGCACCTGAGCCACTCGTCGACAGCCCCAAGTGCCCCTCGTGCTCACTGGTCGGCATCTGCCTGCCTGATGAGACCCAGCTTTTGCGACTTCGCCGCGACAAACACGACGAATCGACGAACACTGACCCGCTACCGCGTCGACTGGTTGCCCCCAAAGATGACGCGTTGCCATTCTACGTCCAAGAGCCTGGCGCGCAGGTCGGGAAGAAGGGCGAGTGCCTCACCGTCTCGAAGCGGGGTGAGCCGCTTGCAGAGGTGCGGATCCTTGATGTGAGCCAGCTCGTCTTGTGTGGCAACATCGCTGTGACGGCGCCCGCAATCGCTTTGCTCTGTGAAGCGGGTATCCCCATCGTTCATCTGTCAATGGGGCATTGGTTTTACGGGGTGACGCACGGCCTGGGCCTGCGAAACGCATTCGACCGTGCCGCGCAGTTTGCCACCGCCGCCGACCCGAGCAGGTCGCTCGAGATTGCCCGTGCCATGGTGCAGGCTAAGGGGCGCAACCAACGCACCCTGCTGCGTCGTAACGGCCCGTCTGAAGCGCCAGTGTTGGAGGCGCTGCGAGGCGCCATCGATGACATCGAGCGCGCCGACTCGGTAGAAGCGTTGCTTGGCATGGAGGGGCGCGTCGCAGCCCTGTACTTTCAAGACTTCGCGTCGATGTTGAGACCACGCCACGGCGAAGATGCCCTTAGCGCCTTCGACTTTCAGGGGAGAAATCGTCGCCCTCCCCGCGATCCGGTGAATGCGATGCTCTCGTTCGGCTACGCGCTGTTGGCAAAAGAGGCAACCGTGGCGCTTCTAACCGTGGGGCTCGATCCGTACTGGGGGGTGTATCACCGACCGCGACATGGGCGGGCGTCACTGGCGCTCGACATGATGGAAGAGTTTCGGCCGCTCATCGTCGACTCGGCCGTCTTGTCGGCGATCAACACCGGGGTGGTAGACGCTACGTCGTTTGAGATGGGCGCGAGCGGCTGCGCGCTCAACACGCGCGGGCGAAAGGCCTTCATTAGCGCCTACGAGGCCCGGATGGATCAACTCGTGACCCACCCGCTCTTCGGCTACCGCGTCTCTTGGCGGCGCGTGCTCTCGCTTCAGGCTCAGCTGCTTGCGCGCGTCTTTCGGGGCGAGCTCGACCGCTACCCTGCCATCACGACCCGTTGAGACTGGAGCACGGCGATGGCACGGACGCGATTTCTGGTCAGCTACGATGTGACCAACGACAAGCGACGAGGCAAGGTGCATCGGGCGTTGCAAAACCACGGTGATTGGCTGCAATACTCGCTCTTTCAGTGCGACCTTAACCCTCGCGAGCTGGTCGCCCTCCGAACGACGCTTCACGTTCTGGTGCATCACACCGAAGACCAAGTACTCTTCATCGACCTCGGCCCCGCCGAGGGGACGAGTGTCGCGCGGGTCGACGCCCTGGGTCGCCCCTACACGGCGATGGTGCGGTCGCGCGTCGTGTAGCGAAGGTGCGTCGCCTTTCGCGCGGTCAGGTGCCTCAGAATCTTCGGGCACCGCTCGAGTTCTATGAAATTCAACAGGTTACATGCATTGTACGAGTGCACCCTCGGCGCGGCAACGACGCTCGAAGCAGGGGTGCTCGAAATGGCCTCCACAAGTGCCCGAAAGTACGGTAGTACGTCGGGCGGCCAATCACGTGCCCAATTGGGCGCGTCTCCATTGAAGCTGGATTTCAGTGAGGTTACCAGCAATACCAACATTAATCACGTGCCCAATTGGGCGCGTCTCCATTGAAGCGCGCCATCGAAGCCGAGAGGCTATTAAAGGGGTGTCTCTAATCACGTGCCCAATTGGGCGCGTCTCCATTGAAGCTCCCATTCGGTCGCATCAGCGCCGACCACGAGGCCAATCACGTGCCCAATTGGGCGCGTCTCCATTGAAGCCGTTCCTGGAGCGCCTCGCAACCATGGCCGGCGTGGAATCACGTGCCCAATTGGGCGCGTCTCCATTGAAGCTTGCGCAAGAGCGACGAAAACGGCTGCGGGCGTGGCGGAATCACGTGCCCAATTGGGCGCGTCTCCATTGAAGCACAGTAAGCGTAGACCGTGTTGCGGTCCTTGTTTTAATCACGTGCCCAATTGGGCGCGTCTCCATTGAAGCTTGGAAGTGTAGGGCGCGAGCTGCGAGGCGCAAGCGAAAAATCACGTGCCCAATTGGGCGCGTCTCCATTGAAGCTCGCGGCCGATCGTCAAGAGTCGCTCCCCAAGGCCCCCAAAATCACGTGCCCAATTGGGCGCGTCTCCATTGAAGCGTCGAGCGTCCGTACATCAACGCGATGCCGCTCTACAATCACGTGCCCAATTGGGCGCGTCTCCATTGAAGCCGTTACTGGTCTGCCGCATTCGTGACAAAACGGCCCAATCACGTGCCCAATTGGGCGCGTCTCCATTGAAGCAACTCAACGCGGGGCGGGTCCGCACCGCCCACCGCAATCACGTGCCCAATTGGGCGCGTCTCCATTGAAGCGTGTTGAGCTGGCCACCGTCCGCGGGCAGCGGGCGCGAATCACGTGCCCAATTGGGCGCGTCTCCATTGAAGCCTATATCCCGACTTGTGGGCGCGGATCGAAGATGCGCGCAATCACGTGCCCAATTGGGCGCGTCTCCATTGAAGCCTCGCGTGGGTCTCGCCCCACCAGGCGCAGACCGTCTGAATCACGTGCCCAATTGGGCGCGTCTCCATTGAAGCCAGAAGCGCGCGCCGGTGTGCGGGAGGTACCCGCCGAATCACGTGCCCAATTGGGCGCGTCTCCATTGAAGCGCCGTGAAAGACCCCGAGAGTGGCCAGCGTTGGATCGTGAATCACGTGCCCAATTGGGCGCGTCTCCATTGAAGCCGGGACGACGCTGAAGGTCGACCCCTGCCAGAACCCGCCATCACGTGCCCAACTGGGCGCGTCTCCATTGAAGCCCAGCGACGGAGCCCCTGTGGCGGGCGTCGGTGCAGCATCACGTGCCCAACTGGGCGCGTCTCCATTGAAGCACAGCCCCGTCGGCCTGGCGTCCCCCATCCCAAGCAAGGCCATCACGTGCCCAACTGGGCGCGTCTCCATTGAAGCTGCCTTTCCGGCGTCGGGCCCTCTCACGATCATGTCGCATCACGTGCCCAACTGGGCGCGTCTCCATTGAAGCGTAGTCTACCGGTGGCCAAAGCCTGTAAGAGCCGCCGACATCACGTGCCCAACTGGGCGCGTCTCCATTGAAGCGGGCAGGCCTGCGATCGAGAGGGCGTAGGTGCGCGTCATCACGTGCCCAACTGGGCGCGTCTCCATTGAAGCGATGCCAGAGCACCTCCGCGCCTCCCACGAGGCTGCATCACGTGCCCAACTGGGCGCGTCTCCATTGAAGCCTCGCGCTGGAGGCCATCGAGATCGACTGCACCGCCCTCATCACGTGCCCAACTGGGCGCGTCTCCATTGAAGCGACGCGAGGCTGCGACGACGACGGCCCCGGCAGAGCGCATCACGTGCCCAACTGGGCGCGTCTCCATTGAAGCTCGACGGGGCACACGGTGGTCACGCGAAAGGGACCAACCCATCACGTGCCCAACTGGGCGCGTCTCCATTGAAGCGAGTCACCGCGCCGCAAGCCCCTCGGGTACGGGCCGGCCATCACGTGCCCAACTGGGCGCGTCTCCATTGAAGCTGACCGACCACGCGTGCGCTGCGGCGGCCCGCGCGGGGCCATCACGTGCCCAACTGGGCGCGTCTCCATTGAAGCATCCAGAGCGGGCACCCACTGACTGAACACGACCCTCCATCACGTGCCCAACTGGGCGCGTCTCCATTGAAGCGTGTCGTGCTGATCGACTCTCCCCGGCTTACCGCGGCCCCATCACGTGCCCAACTGGGCGCGTCTCCATTGAAGCAGGTACTCAAAGATCACCACCTCTAGCGAGGCGCGCATCACGTGCCCAACTGGGCGCGTCTCCATTGAAGCTTCACTCCGGCCGACTGTCTTGTCTCTAGATGGGCGAGCCATCACGTGCCCAACTGGGCGCGTCTCCATTGAAGCGCTTGCATGTGCACGCCACTAGGTCGACGATAAAGCCTCCATCACGTGCCCAACTGGGCGCGTCTCCATTGAAGCTACGATCTTGCGGACGGGTTCATCGTCGACGCCGAGCCATCACGTGCCCAACTGGGCGCGTCTCCATTGAAGCGAGCCCCGGGAGCCGTCGAGACCGATGCGCCACTGGGGGGCCATCACGTGCCCAACTGGGCGCGTCTCCATTGAAGCGCGGTGCCGTTGACGCCCGCCGTGGCGGTGCCGTAGTCCATCACGTGCCCAACTGGGCGCGTCTCCATTGAAGCACGATCGACAGACGCCTCGGGTCAGCGGCCGCGCTGCCATCACGTGCCCAACTGGGCGCGTCTCCATTGAAGCTGCCCCGGTGAGGTCTGCCCCGGTGAGGTCTGCCCCCCATCACGTGCCCAACTGGGCGCGTCTCCATTGAAGCGTTATAATCAGAGGGCGAAGGCGAGAACGGCACAGCCTCACGTGCCCAACTGGGCGCGTCTCCATTGAAGCTCTTCTCGGCACTGCTGAGCAAATTGACGAAGCGCGCATCACGTGCCCAACTGGGCGCGTCTCCATTGAAGCATGATTTCTCGAAGCCTTTTTCTGGCATTGCGCAAGAGCCATCACGTGCCCAACTGGGCGCGTCTCCATTGAAGCGCGCCTCGAACGCCCGCGGCGCATCAAGGGCAAGACCTCCATCACGTGCCCAACTGGGCGCGTCTCCATTGAAGCGGTCAATAGGGCCAGGCTCGCGTCGATCAGAGCGGCCATCACGTGCCCAACTGGGCGCGTCTCCATTGAAGCTAATAGAGGGGCGAAGGCGACGAACGGGAGTCAGGATCATCACGTGCCCAACTGGGCGCGTCTCCATTGAAGCATCGACGTAGACGTGCTGGCGCTGCCGATCTGCCGCGACCATCACGTGCCCAACTGGGCGCGTCTCCATTGAAGCGGGACATGCGATTACTCCGGGTCGTCGACTACGCCGCCATCACGTGCCCAACTGGGCGCGTCTCCATTGAAGCAGAAGGCGACCCGCGGGCCTTGCACACGCCCCGGTCCATCACGTGCCCAACTGGGCGCGTCTCCATTGAAGCGGGAGGTGCCAGGACTGTATGCCGTCGACCGTCGTGCCATCAGAGGGTGTTTACCCATCGTATCACGCTGCGTCTACGGTTAAGCGACCAAGCATAAGGTCTACGAATCCGATCGTGATCCAGGTCTGAGAGGAGGCAGTTGTGCGGTCATACTCCTTCGAGAGTTGCCTCCAGTTGTTGAGCCATGCGATCGAGCGTTCGACCACCCATCGTTTGGGCACGACATGAAATCATCGTTCGCCGACAGCCCGTTGCGCGATTTGAACTTGAATGCCAACTTGCTCCGCAGTTCGACTGACGATCTCTCCATTGTAGGCGCCATCAACGAGAGCTGCTTTGAGGGTCGGATATCGTTTGTGAGCCGCGGAGAGAAGTTCGGGAATCGTGTCTCGGTCTTGTACCGAGGCGGCACAGACGAAGACCGTCAACAGGAGGCCGAGGATGTCGACGGCGAGGTTTCTTTTGCGGCCTTTGACCCGCTTGTGAGCGTCAAAACCACGTTCACCACCTTGACCGGCGACCTTCACAGATTGACTGTCGATCACCGCAAGCGTGGGTTCTTCAGCGCGGCCCGCGGCCAATCGAACCTGGCGGTGCAATTGCGCGCGAAGGCTCTCCCAAACACCGAGTCGCTGGTATCGGTAGAAGTACTTTGCCACCGACTGCCAAGGCGGAAAGTCATTGGGCAAAAGTCGCCACTGACAACCGGTATGCAACTTGTAGAGAATGCCGTCGATCACGTTTCGCCGGTCATACTTCGTCTCTGTAAACAGCGGTTGCTGGAGGGGTACGAAGGGCTCGATCAGCGACCATTCCGCGTCGCTCAGGTC
>JAEUKH010000030.1 GCA_016792845.1 Myxococcales bacterium
TTCGTGGCTGTCGGCCGACGAGCGCGCCGAACGTCGCCGTTGGTCGATGCCCTTGCCGCCGACGCCGCAGATTCGCGTGTCGCCCGCGCGGTACCGCCTCCGCGCGCCGCTGTCGGTCTCTCGTCTTCGCACGCGCCGCCCCCTGTTGCGCTGGTTCGCCCCCGAGGGCGAGCCTGTGCGCCTTCAGCTCTGCGCGACGCCGCGCTGCGACCAAGGGGTCACCGAGCTGCTGCTTCGAGGCAGCGAGTACCGTGTTGACAGCCCGCTCGCGCCGGGCACCTGGTTCTGGCGCGTGGGCGCCGCTCAAGAAGGAACGTGGAGCCGCGTGTGGAGCTTTCGCATCCCCCCGTGGGCCGACAACTCAGACGCCGCGCCGAGCTACTTCGTTGACTACAACGGCGACGGCCTCGACGACATCGCCACGATCGCACCCGCTCGGCTGGTTCGTGACCCGGCGCATGCGTTCACCCTCTTGCTTCAAACCGCAAGCGGCTTTCCACGTTTGAACATGGGCAATATTCGGAATTTTGACTGGGCCAGGTTTATGGACGCTCAATGTGACTACGATGGTGATGGCCTAGGTGATCCCAGCTTCATCAACTACCCGTATCATGGACTTGGGCGTGCGGGCGACGCGCATGCGGGTTTGTACCGACAAGGGCGTTTTGAGCGCATCTGGGCGTTTCGTGCAGGCGCCGATCTGGGCGTCATCAACTTCGCGGCGGGCGATGTCAATGACGACGGGTATGGCGATCTGGTCGAGTTGGAGTCCTTTGCACCATACTCCGACCTGAAGCTTGAGGGCGACCTGAAGCTTGAGGGCGCTCCGGCGATGCTGGCCTTTGTGCTCTACGGCGGGCCCGATGGCTTTCAGCCCGAGGCGCGGGCGCAGATCGACCTTGGGCCGTTGACACCCTTTCGACACGACATCCGGTATCTCTCGGCCGGTGACTTTGACGGCAATGGCACCATCGACCTGGCCTTGCAAGCGGGTGACACCAGCGGGGCGCCGAGCGTGTATGTGCTCTCGCGGGCCGCGCGAAGCAGCCAATGGGGCGTGCGCCGTTTGGCGGCCCCCGTCGCTGGGCGAAATCTAAACATTCTCGAAGTGTTTGTTACGGAAGATTATAGCTACTCGTTGTTTACAGACATCAACGGCGATGGTTTCGATGACATCCCTGTGACGGCCTCAGCCTTGCGGCAACCTGCTGTGTTGATGGGCGGGCCGGGCGAACCAACCGTCCGTTGGCTCGAGTTTCCGCCCGGCACCACGGAGCAGGCGACCTTCATTACGCGCACGCAAGGTTGTTCTCCCCTCGGCCCGCGGGGCCTGTCACCGCTATACTTCTGGGGTCGTGCGGGCTGGTGGACGCTGCCACTCGATGCATCGACACGCCTTGAGGTCGCGCGCCGAGATCAAGCGCACATTTGCTATCCGCTTCTGGTGGCAGACGGCCGGGAAATCTCCATTTCAAACTATCCAGTCGATGGTGTAGAGCGCCCTTCTGATCCAAATGAATGGACACTCGAATTGTATGATGTCTCTGAGACGCTCCAAGGGCGTCGCGCGCCGGTGATGCGACTACGCATGCCGATGCAAGTGTCGGTCGCGGGTGTGTGGTGACGCGATGAAGGTACTTCTGTTCAGGCTCTCGAATCGCGCCCTCAGTGACCTTGCAACGCCGATTCTGAATCGCATGTTGCGTAATTCACTCGGACAGTTGCGTGACCTAGACATCCAGCTTGGCTACGAAAGCGCCCAGGGGAGGGATCGCGTTTCAAGGGAGACCCTGAGGCAAGATGTTCTCTGTTGAAAAGGCCGAGTTCTCTCCGAAGCCCGAAGGTCTCGTCGAGCCGCGTTGTCTTGGTTTTTAGAAAACGCAGATTCAGACTGAATTTTTCGATCTGGTTCGCTTTTCGGTCAGCTGTGTGGTTGTGAGACGTCTTTTTGGAGGCCGTTGCGCGAGAGCAACCACAGGCCGACGCTGACGCCGAGGAGTTCGCTGAGCGCGGTGGCGTAGAGGTAGGGGCTCGGGGGGCCTTCGCGCGTGAGGCTGAGCGTGCGACCGAGCAGGAGCCCCGCGCTCCCGAGGCAGGCCACGAGCACCGCGCCGCGGGTGTGCTGCGGCCGGAGCATGCCGAGCAGCATGAAGGCGCCCATGGCACCCGAGAGACCGCCGTAGGTCGCCGTGAGGTCGGCCAGCGCCGTGGGCGACCCGAGGGCGATGTCGAGCCGAGTCGCGAGGGCGCGAGGCCACAGCAGGTAGCCCAGTGAGAAGCCGAAATACACGGGCAGGTTGAGGGCAAGGTAGAGCCGTTGAAGTCGCATCGCGGGGTGCTCCGTCGTGGGGGGCGCCGCGGTCGCGTGGCCGCGGTTCGGGCGTCGCGGCGGGTCGTAGGGGCGCGAGCGCGCGATGGCCACTGAACGAGCCCTCGGATGTGCAGACTGTGGCACCCTCGGCGCCCATGAAGCTTCGCCAACGGGGAACGCTCGCCGCGATGGGGCTCGGGCTCTTCGCTTCGTCTGCGTCGGGGCAACCGCGCGCCATCGCGCTGTCGGCGGTCGAACACGCCTTGGGCGCCTCGCCGATTCACCGGGTCGCCGGGCACGGACGCCTCTCGGTGGGCATCACCCGCGACGCCGACCTCGCGGTGCTCACCTGGCCCTCTCCGTCGTGCTGTGACCAGCTCACGCACCTCGCCTCGAACGCGCTCGACGCACGCGATCAGCCCCGCACGGGGGTGCGCGAGGGCTTCGGCGGCGCCCTCGGGTTCGCCATCGTCACCGGCGCGGCCGCCGAGGTCGCGTGGCTCCACAACCCGGCGCAATTCCGTGTTGTCTCAGCGGGTTACGTTGACGCTACGTCGCTCGTGCCCTTTGGCGAGTACGAGCACATCGCCACGGGCCTGCGGGTGCGGGTCACCGACGCGGTGCTGCCGCGGCCCGATGTGCTCCAGCGGCGGGTGCGGGTGACCTTGCCGACGGGCTCGGCGGTCACCGCGGTGCGGCTCTTGTCGCACATGAACTTCGGCCCCACCCGCGACGTCGTGCCGCGGGTGCCGCTCGGCGACGTGCTCGCCGACAACCGCAACGATTTCGCGGCGATCTACGACCCCAGCCTCGGCGGCTTTGTGCACTTCAGGCCCGCCACGGCGAACCCCATCCGCGACGTCACGGCCCTCGTCTCGCCTGCGCCGATGGGCGACGGGTACTACGGCCCCCTCGACGCGCTCATGCGCCGCAGCGACGACATCGCACCCGACACCGACGCCCTCGCGGCCGCCCTCGACGCCCGCTTCGGCGAGGGGGTCTACGCGGCCTTCAGCACCCGCCCGGCGGCCACGGGCTTTCACGCCGGGGTCGAAGACGACACCTTCTGCGACGCCCTCGGCGGGCTCATCGACAACGTGGTGGCCCTCGGGCGAACGGGCATCGCGCTCACCATCCCTCCGGCCATCGCGTCGGTGTTTCGCTGCACCGCTTCGGTGCGCGTCGACACGGTGTTTGCAGCGCGGAGCTGGCAACGGCGCCCCCCGTCGGCGTGGCGCGACGCCCAAGACGGCACCCTCTCGGGCAGCCGCCTCGCGGCGTGGCGGGCCGACACGGCGCTCGAGACCCCGATGACCCGCGAGGCCAACACCTTCGAGGCGCGGGTGTTTGTGGGCATGGGCGCCACCGCGGCGGCGGCCCGCAACGCCGTCTCGGTGGCCAGCGCCCAGACCGCCGACGAGGTCGAGGCCGGCGACCGCGACGCCTGGGCCGAGAGCCTGCGCGGGGTGCGCATGCCCCGGGTCGGCGGCGCCCTCTCGGGAGACGACGCCGCGCGGGTCAACGCCGCGGCCGAGCGCGCGATCCTGCATGTGCTCGAAGGCACCGACCGCGAGACCGGCATGATCGTCGCGTCGATCAGCCGACAGGCGCCCTACGGCCTCGATTGGCCGCGCGATGGGGCCTTCTTCGACTACCTCTTCGACGCCGTGGGGCTCGCGCCGCGGATCACCCAGCGCCTCGACTGGGCCCTCGCGTTGCAGCGCGAAAACCCGCTACGCATGAGCGATTTGTTCTCGCTCACGGACCCCCCGCCGCCCCTCGACCCGCGCACCGGCACCCGGCAATACCCCGAGGCCGCGTGGGAGATGAACTATTACAACAACGGCGAAATGGGCGGCTTCTACCGCTTCGAGATCGACAACACCGCGTGGATGATCTGGAGCGCCGCCGCGCACGTCGCGTTCGTTCCCGAGGGCGAGCGCGCGACCCTGGCGGCTCGGTACTGGCCGCGGGTGGCACGAAGCGCCGAGCTCCTGGCGGCCTGGCGCGACGCGAACACCGGGCTCCAGGCGCCCGCGAACGAAGACGACAACGCCGCGTTTACGGCCACCCTGCACGGCGCGACCTCGGTCTTCGCGGCCCTCGAAGCGTCGGCCCGGCTCGCGCGTCTGACCGATCACGCGACCGAAGCCGCGCGGTGGGAGCGGCGCGCCTCAGAGCTTCGCGACGCCGCGATTCGAGCCTTTTACGACCCCGCCCGGGGGCGCTTCATCAACGACGTCACGGGCGCCGCGGCGGCCAACCCGGGCTCGTCGACCCTCGGAGCGACCTCGTGGCTCGTCTGGCCTGCGCGGCTCTTGCCCTTCAGCGACCCGCGCATGGCCCGTCAGGTTCGTTACGACCTCGAGCAGGTGTTGGCCATCTTGCGCGGAGACCCCGGCACCGAGGGCGGGGCCTACCTCACCAAGACCACCCTCGCGGCCGCGGTCTTTCTCGCGGGAGGCGGCGACCCGAGCCTCAGGCCGCTGCTCAACGAGGCCATGGTGCGCCTCGCCCGCGACGTGATCGACCCCGAGACCCAGAGCATGGGCGAGGTGTTTATCACCATCCGCGACGCCCAGGGTCGGGTGCTGCGTCGCGAGAATCGTGTGTCGATTCCGCATCTTTGGGAGGGTGCGCTCTTTGCGCTGACGGTGGTCGCGATGCAAGAGGGGTCGGGCTTCAACCTTGATCTCACGGGCCTTCCGCCTGCGCAGACGCCGCCGCCGGGCACGGTTCCGCTGCCCGAACCGGTTGTCGATGCTGGGGTCATCGTCGACGCGGGTGCGATGGCGGGTGCCGACGCGGGAGCGCCTCCGTCGGGCATCTCCGGGGGCGGCTGCGGGTGCCACACCGGGCCCGCCGCGTCGACTCCCGGCGCGCTCCTGGCCATGGCCTTGTGGGGTCTGTGGCTGACCCGCCGCCGGGTCTCACGCCGGGTGTGAGCGCACGCCCTGTGGGGGCGTGATCGTCGCGTCTGGTGTGAGCTCACCCCTGGGGGGCGTACGAGCCTCGCGCCCGAGCTCAGCCCGGGGGCGTACGGCCCCGCGCCCGACCTCACCCCCTGGGGGATGCCCGGCCCTCGCGCCCCCTCTCCCTGTCAGAAGAGGGGCAAATGTGAACAAGATCGAGGAATTGTAAACAGTAACAATGTTAATCTGGTGTGTTGTGGCAGCATCAATGAAAAAAACAACTAGCATCTGTCGTGCTTTGCCCCTCTCCTGACAGGGAGAGGGGGCGCGAGGCTCGTGCGCCCTTCAGGGGGTGAGGTCACGCCAACCGCACGGCTCACGCGCTACCCAGAGTCTGACCTCACCTACTGCTGCGCGGGTGAGCGCAGGCTCAGCGTTGACCCGCGGGGCGGGGTGCGACCGTACGCAGAAAGAGCCAGAGCGCGCGCCGTTCGTCGGCCGTGAGGAGCGCGAACTGCTGCCAGGGCATGTACGCGGGGTTGATGGCGCCGCCGTCGCGCTTGCGCCCCTGGGTGATCGCAGCTTCAAACTGCGCCTCGGTCATCGCCGCGATGCCCGTCGCGGGGTCGGGGGTGAGGTTCGCGGCGTTGGGCCAGTCAGGAGGCGTGCCTGGGATGTGGCCTCCCGAGAAGCCCTGGCCGTGGCAGCCCGTACAGCCCGCGGCGACGTAACGGCCGTAGGCCACCGTGGGCCCAACGGGCGGCGCCGGCGCCACCGGGGCGCTGTGGTCGATCTGCTCGGCCACGAGGTAGGGCAGATCGCCCTTGAGAAAGAGCACCCGACCCAATGGGCCCAAGACCGACGCGCCAGGGTCGTTGGCGCTCGGAGGGAGCGACCGCAACCACGCCACGATCTCGCCGAGATCGCGGTCGTCGAGGCCGCGGTAATCAAGGCACGGCATGAACGGAATGCCAGACCCGTCAGGGCGCACGCAGTGCCGCACCGCCCGCGTCCAATCGCGCCCCGCCCAGCGCGCCGTGCGGCCGCCCGGGGTGAGGTTCGAGGGGCGGAGTTCCATCACGGGCATGGCCCGCAAGAAGGTCTGTCCTGCCGCGGTCTGCCCGTGACAATCGGTGCACCCGCGGGTGCGCGCGAGCCGCCCGCCGCGCGCGATCGCCTCGGCCCCGGTGGCGATTTCGAGCGCCTCGCCCTGCACCTCGAAGCGCCGCCCCAGGCGCCGCGCAGAGGCCGCGTACACCGCGACCCCGAGCACCAGCAGCACGCCCAGAAAGACCCCCAGGCCTCGCCCCAAAAGACGTAGCCATCGCCTCGGCCTCGCGGCCTCATCGCTTGCACCCATGCCCCACAGTCGCGAGGCCCGAGGCCCCCGCGCAAGCCGCCGCGGCTTATGAAACCTTCAAGCCGTAGACGGCTGCGCGATTTGCGCAACATGTCGAAAATACATGCAATTGAGGCGCCCGGCTAGGCGATCTCGTCGTCGGCGAGGGCGGCCTCGGCGGCGCAGCGTTCGAGGGCCTCGTCGAGCCCATCGAGGCTGAGGTCGAGGCCTTCGAGCCAGGGCCGCCACTGCGCGCTGAACTCGTCGAGGTCAACGACGTGACCTTCGCGGCGGCCGTCGACCTCGCAGAGCGACACCACGGCGCCGGTGGGCGACAGGGTCACGGTGATGCTGTGCCCTTCGGGCGTCTCCCACTCCCAAGTGCGCTGGGCCATGAAGGGCGAGAAGGTAGACCTAGAATCGCGTGGAAGTAACCTCTCTTCGCCCCGCTGCTTGGTGCGGTCGGGTGCCTCGATCGCGTCTCTACGCCGCGGTCTAAGACCCGCGGCGAGGCGCTTGCGAGGCTGAACGTGGGGGCCGATGCGGGTGACGGCGCGCCTTCGAAGAGACGCGCGAGGGGGGGCTCGGCGCTCAGCCCGGGCCGCAGAAGCCGTCGACGCAGTAGTTCGAGCAGCAGTCGGCGGGGGTGGTGCAGCGGCCGGTGGTGGGCACGCACGAGCAGCGGCCCGCGGTGCAGACGCCCGAGCAGCACTCGTTGTTGCGGGCGCAGGTGTTGTTCTGCGCGAGGCACTGATCGCAGCGGCCGTTCACGCACACATAGGGCGTGCAGCAGTCGTTGCGGAGCTCGCTCGGCACGCAGGTCTGACCGCGCGCGATGCACATCGGCGCTGGGGTGCAGACGCCGTTCTGGCAGCTGTTGGGCGAGCAGCAGTCGCGGTCGCTCGTGCACATCGCCCCGGTGGCGCGGCACGGAGCCTGGCAGGCGCCGTTCTGGCAGGTCTGCGGCGCGCAACAATCGGCGTCGCTGCGGCAGGTGGCGCTGGTCTGGGTGCAGGGGCGCCAGAGGCGGTACGAGACCACCACCTCGTCGCCGATGCGGGGGCGGTAGGTGTCGCCGTAGAAGAGCACCGCCCGCGAGGTGGCGTCGTAGTCGAAGCCGTTGGCCCGCGAGCGGGGCACGTCGACGCCGCGAACGCGCACCTTGAGGGTGCTGGTGATGGGCGTGCGCTCAAGCACGAAGGGGCTCGTGGCGCCCGCGATGGCCTCGACGATGCGGGTCATCGCCGCGGTGATCTCGGCGTCGGTGGCGGTCACGATGGGGATCACCGCGCCGTTGTTGCCTTCGATCACGCACCGCGGGAGGTACTGGAGCCCCGTGGTGGCGTTGTTGCAGTCGACCATGGTGGCTGCGCCGCTGGCGGCCATGCGGTCGTAAGGCACCAGGCCGAAGGTCAAGATCATGTTGCGACGGAAGTAGTCGACGATGTTGTTGCGCGTCGCGGCGCTGTAGCTCGTACCCCAGGCGCGCATGTTCTGCGGGTCGCTCGTGCGCGCGAAGTACCGCGAGAAGTCGTTCGAGCCGGGCTCGTCGGTGACATGAAAGGTCACCACCCGCGCACCCTGTCGGAAGCGGCGGTTGGGGTTCGTCTCGCCCCGCGCGGCGCGGGTAAACATCTCGTTCGTGGCGATCACCGCGGCGGCGGTGGGCTCCTCGCTCGACCCGCCGAAGGCGTAGGGGCGGAGGGTGTCGCCCGGCACCGTCGGGCAGGCGTTGTAGGTCGCCTCCTGGCAGAGGCGCTGCGGGCCGTTGGCGTCGGCGCCGTTGATCCACGCGAAGCCGGGGGAGTCGAGGTTCAACGTGGTCGAGCCCGCGTTGAGCACCCCGACCCTGAAGTCGACGCCCGCGGCGCGCAGCCGCTGAAAGAACTGAACGGCGGTGCGCCCGAGGCGCTCCTGGTCGTCGCTCATCGAGCCCGAGGTGTCGACGGTCCACAAGAAGTCGGCCATGGGCACGCGGTCGGCGCGAAACACCTGGCACGCGGCGCCGAGGCCCTGGTCGTTCTCGGCGATCCCCGTGGCGTTCACGAGGTCGATGCTCCGAATCGCGGTGAGCGCCGTGGTGGTCTCGTAGGCCGCGCGGGGAGCCACCGCGACGGCCACATCGGTGGTGTTCATCGACCGACCGACGGTGCGCCGCACGGTGGTCACGTCGACGAAGAACTCCCCGGTGCTCCCGAGCGCCGCGCCCGCCGGCGGGGCCATCCCCGTGAGGGCCATGGCCACCGCGTCTCGGAGCGCCGACGCCGTGGTCGTGCGCGCCACGCGGTACGTCGACGTGACGGCGCTGTTGCTGTCGTGGGTCGTAAACCCGCGGCCGATCAAGACGGGGGTGGTGCCCGCACCGAGCGCCGCGACGATGGCCGTCTCGACCCGCATCGCCTCGGCGCGCAGGTCACCCATGCTCGGCTGGTTGAACACCGCCCCGGCCACCTGGTTGCGCGCGTCTTCGAAGACCACGCCGCCGCGCATCATCGTGCCCGGCACCCGCCGCCCCATGCCCCACGCGGGGTCGAAGCCGATCTGCGTCGGCGCGCCAGGGAGCCCGAGCTGCGACACCGACGCGAGCCCCGAGGGGCGGCAGATTTCGAGCCCGCCCATGTTGTCGGGTCGCCCGTCGCCGTCGGTGTCGCGCAGCCGCGGGTCGGTCTCGCCGCGGGCCGTGTCGATGGTGCCGTCGCCGTTGGTGTCTTCGAGCCCGTCGTCGACCCCGTCGCCGTCGGAGTCGCGGCGGGTCGGGTCGAGGCCGCTGCACACCTCGCCGGCCATGCACATCGTGGTGCTCGTGCAGCGCGTCGGAGGCCGCCGTTGCCGCATCACATCGCTCGCCACGCAGGCCCGCGGGTACCGCGCCTCGTCGCCGTCGCGGATGCCGTCGCTGTCGCTGTCGGCCACGAAGGGGTCGGTCATCAGCCGGCACTCTTCGTCGTTGGTGAGGCCGTCGTTGTCGCTGTCGATGCCCGCACCGCACCGCGGCGGCCCGCTGTCAGGCGGCCCCGCGTCGCGCGCCGCATCGGACGCGGCGTCGCTCGCCCCGGTGTCGACCCGCACCCCCGTGTCGACCGGGCGCACGTCAGGCCCGAGCAGCACGTCACGGGCCGCGTCGAGCCGCGGAACATCGGCCTGTGGGCGACCCGTGTCGACCCGCGAACCAGCATCGACGGCCACCGCGCCCTCGCCCCCCGCGTCGGCGCTGCACGCCGCGAGGAGGGCCACCGCGCAAGACCACCCGAGTCGCTTCAAGGTATGCACCCTTCGACGCTACCTCAGCCGCGCGGGGCGGCGAAGTCTCGATCGGGGCAAAAAAGCACAGAGATCGGGTACCGTCGTCTCGGTGAGCGCAGACCTTGTGATGCTCGAAGCCGTCGTGCGGGGCCTCGTGTCGGTGTTGGCCGCGGTGGCGGTGCCGCTCGGCCTCTCGGCGGCGGTGCGACGCGGGCGGGGCGCAGCGGTCGACACCCTCGAAGGCCAGGTGGCCCGGTGGGCCTGGCTCTTCGGGGCCTTTGAGGCGCTCGCGCTCTGGCGTCGCAGCGGGCCCCTCGCGGTGACCCTCTCGGCGCTCTCGCTCGCCTTCGCGGTCGTGGCGGCGCTCTCGGCCCTGCGACGCTTCGTCGGGCGGAGCCGGTATCGCCTTAGCACCGCGGCCCTCGACCTGGCCTCGGGCTACCTCGCGGTGGGCGCGGGGTGGGCGCTCGTGTACGTCTCGGGCGTCAGGGTGGCGGGCTACGGCGGGCTCGAAGCCCTGCTCACGGCGGCCCATTTCTACGCTGCGGGCTTCGGCGCGAACAGCGTCGCGGGGCTCCTCGGTCGGAGCCTCGCGGGCGCCCCTCGGGGCCTGCGTCGGGCCCACGCCGCGGGCACCGTGGGGATGATGTCAGGGGTCGCGCTCCTCGCGGCGGGTATCGCGCTCTGGCGGCCCCTCGAACGCGTCGCGGCGTGGGAGGTCGCGGCCTCGCTGGCGGTGTTAGGGGGCCTCCTCGGGTGGCAGAGCGCTCGCCCTGGGGCGCGGCCCGCGCGGCTCTGTCTAGCCCTCGCGGCGCTCTCGACGGTGTCGTCGTCGGCCCTCGCGGTGTGGTTCTCGCTGGTGGGCTTTGCGGCCCTCGGGCCGCGCGCGCTCGCGGTGATGGTGTGGGCCCACGGGGTGCTGAACGCGCTCGGCTTTGTGCTCCTCGGGCTGGCCGGTCTTCGAGGCCTGCGGGCGCACGATCGAACGAACCGCAGCGGGCTTCCGCTGTCGGCGCTTCCTGGGGCCCGCGGGGTGGTGGGCGCGGGCTATTTCGAGCGCGAGGGCCTCGTCGACGACGCGCGCCGGGTGCGGGGCCTCATCGACGATTTCTCGGAGTACGCCCGCGCCGATTTCGACCCCAAGGGGCTCTCGCCCGAGGTGAGAGACTTCTACGAGAACACGCACGCCTGGCGGCTCTATGTGAGCCCGACGTGGCAACCCCGCTGGCGCCTCCCGGGTCTCCTCTGGAAGGCCCTCGCGGCCCGCTTCGAGCAGCTCAACCTCCCCGCGGGCGCGCGGCGTGTTCACCCTGTCACGAGCCGCCTCGTGGCGCTCCGAGAAGACCGCGACGGCCGCGCGCTCCCGCGAGGCTGGGTGCGCAGCTACGCGCGGCCCGACGGCGCCGAGGGCGAGGCCCTCTACATCGCCGCTTACGCCTCGCACGTCGCCGACGCGCGACGGTACATGAACATCGCCTTCGCCCTCCCGCTCGGCGTGATGACCAGCGTGCTTCGGCTCGACCACGGCGCACCCGACGGGGCGATCAGCCTCTCGACCTTCGCCGACGAGACCGCCACCGACGAGGGCGACCAGGGGGTGTACGGCAGCCTCGCCGGGCGCTACGCGCGCTGGCCCCTCGACGAGGTCATCACGGTGTGGTGCGTCGACGCCGAGCCCGGGTGGCGCGACGCGCGGCCGCCCCCCGAGGGGGTCAACCCCAACGAAGTGAGGCTCCTCGCGCGCCACGACATGTGGTGCTTCGGGAGCCTCTACCTCTCGATGACCTACCACCTCACCAAAGCGTGAGGGCGATCACCGCTTCGTGATGTGCCGCGGGCTCAGTGCGCCGGGGCCGCGCTCGGAGGCGGCGTCGCGCCGGGGGCAGGGGCCGCGCCGGGGGCAGGGGCCGCGCCGGGGGCAGGGGCCGCGCCGCCGCCTTGCGGGGCCACGATGCCGAGGAGCTCGACCTCGAAGACCAGGGTCGACCCGGCGGGGATGTTGCGCTGCCCGCGGTCGCCGTAGGCGATGTCGCTCGGGCACACGAGCTTCGCGCGGCCGCCGACGTGCATCCGCGCGACGCCCTCGGTCCAGCAAGGGATCACGCCGTTGAGCGGAAACTCGACGGGCTCGCCGCCGTGGCTCCGCGAGCTGTCGAACTCGGTGCCGTTGATGAGCGTGCCGCGGTAGTGCACCCGCACGGTGTCGCTGGCCGCGGGCTGCGCCCCGGTGCCGGCCTGGAGCTCGCGGTACACGAGCCCCGAGGGCAAGCGCACGGCGCCCTCTTCGCGCGCGGCCTGCTCGGCGAAGGCGCGGCCGCGGGTGTGCTCTTGCTCGGCGCGCCCCTGCGAGCGGCTGCGGGCCATGTCGTTGATGCGCGGGCCCCAGGTCGAGAGCTCGACCTGCGCCTGGGCGCCGGTCACCTGGTCAGAGATGCCACGCTGCACCACCGCGAGTTCGGCCGGCGTAAGGTTGAAGTCGCCCATGCGCTGCCCCATCACGAGGCCGAGGGCGTAGAGCGTGCGCTCGTCGTCGGTGCGGAGCGCCCCCGTCGACGCGGGCGCGGCGCCGGTCGAAGGGGTTGAGGGCGTGGCGGGCTTACAAGCTGCGAGCCCGAGGGCTGCGAGAAGTACGATGTGACGCATGGCTTCGGGCGCCGCGAGTACCACACCCCCGCGGCCCGCGTCGCCCCTCTGCGTCAGAAATTGAGCAGAGGCCTCCCCCCCCGCCGCGCGCGCCGTCACGCGCTCCGGGGGGCGGCGGTGTCACGGAGGGGCCCTGACGCTCTGAAAGGTGAACCTGGCCGGAGCTCAGGCCGCGCCGGCGCGCCTGAAGCGCGCAAAATCGAGGTACCCCGCGCGGACGTCGACCGACACCAGGGTGGCCGCCACGGTCTCGCCTACGTCGACGCCCTCGAAGCCCGCCACGAGGCGCCCCTCGACCGCCGGGCGCGGGAGCTTCACCCAGACGCCGCGACCGTTCGAGCCGCTCACCACGGCGTCGAAGCGATCGCCCACGCGGTTCGAGAGAAACAGCGCGGCGGCGCTCTTGTCGATCTGTCGCTCGACCTTGCGGGCGCTGCTGCTGCGCTCGGTGCAGCGGGCCGCGATGGCGTCGAGGGCGTCGTCGCTGAAGGGCGGCGGGGCGCCGCGAAGTACGGCGTGGAGGCTCCGCTGCACGACGATGTCGGGGAGCCGACGGTTCGGCGCCGTCGAGTGGGCGTAGGCGTCGACGGCGAGGGCGAAGTGGGGCAGCGGGGCGTCGCCGGGGCGCCATCGGAGGTACTCGCCCGAGCCGATGAGCTTGCGCACGGCGAGCGAGAGCTGCGCGGCGTTGGCGGGGTCGTGGGCCTCGACCGCGGCGAGCCAGCGCGCGAGGCTCTGGGGCTCGGGCTCGGCGGGCAGCGTGTACGAGACGCTCGCGGCGAGCTCGCGGAGCCGCGCCCACCGCGGCGGCGGCCGGACCACCCGTCGGATGCACGACACCCCCGCGTCGGCGAGGGTCTCGGCCACGGCTTGATTGACCACGAGCATGAAGTTCTCGACGATGCGACCGGCCCGGGTGGGGGCGCGGTCGATGATGTCGACCACATGCCCGGCGTCGTCGCGCAGGAGCTCGGTCTCGCGGGAAGAGAAGCCCAGCGCGCCGCGCGCATTCTTGCGGGCCTCAAGGCGCTCGGCCAGGCTCATCTGGAGCAGCAGCTGCGCCAGGAGCGCCGCGTCGCAGTCGCGGGGCGGGGGCCCGCCGTCGAGCCACGCGCTGACGTCTTCGTACACGAGCTTCGCGCGGTTCTGAATCACCGCGGGGAAGTGCGCGCGGCTCTGCACCGCGCCCTCGGCGTCGACGGTCAGCACCGTCACCATCGCGCGCCGCGCGACCCCCGGCAAGAGCGACGTGCGGTCTTCGCTCAGCGCCCGCGGCAACATCGGAAACACCCCGGCCGCCGTGTACACCGTGGTCGTGTTGGCCTCGGCCAGCGCCGCCGCCCGGGCGCCCTCGCGCAGGTACGCGCTCACCTCGGCGATGCCCACATAGAGCCGGATCGCCCCGTCTTCGAGGGCCTCGCAGTACTCAACCTGGTCGAGGTCGCGCGAGCTCTCGTTGTCAATGCTCGACCAGAGCAGATGCCGCAGGTCGCGCAAGAGCGGGTCATCGTCGGGGGCGGCGCTGAGGGCCTCGGCCTCGGCCTCTGGCGACGTGTGAACGAAGCCCCTTTGCACAAATGCACGGTCTGCCAAGCGATTCAGGTCGATCTGGTCATCGACGCCGTTGCCATCGCGGTCTCGTGTCACCACACCCCGACACCCCTCTCTGCGACCCTTCGCGGTCGCGCTACCTTGCCCCCAACCCCCTCGGTCGAGCAAGTCGCTGCGCCGCCCCGTCAGGCCGCGCTCACGCCCCCGCGCGAGGTCACGCGCCGCGGCATCGAGCCCGCGACGCGAACGCTCGCTGCGCGGTACTGTCGTCGGCTGTGAACCGCCGCGCACGCGCTGTGACCCTCTCGGCTCTTCTCGCTCTCAGGTGTCGCCCGTCGGCGACATCACCGTCTCGTGATGCCGCCGCGCCGACGCCGCCGACAGAGACGCGCGCTGACGCCGGGCGCGCTGACGCCGGGCGCGCTGACGCCGGGCGCGTCGTCGCGGATGCGGGGCCGATGCGCGTGCCGGTGGCGTGGCGTCAACGTGAGGTCATTCGTCTCGACCTCGTGGCCGACGCGGGGCCGCCCGAGACGCCGACGTACGGCGTCGGCGGGTTGCCGCAGCGCACGCAGCTCGTGGCAGCCGAGGGCGCCTTCGTCGTGGTGGGCGCGGTGCCCCGAGAGGCCGACGGCGTCGACGCGGTGGTGGCCCGAAGGTACCGCCTCGATGGCATCCCCGAGGGCGACGCGGTGCTGGTGGCCGCGCCCCGCGCGAGCGTGCTCTCGCTCGCGGCCGACGCCCAGGGTGACCGAATCTGGGTCGCGTTCACCACCCAACGCGACAGCGCCCGGCAGACCGAGGCCCGCGCCGTGAGGGCCGACCTCGGCGCGGTGGGCCCTACGTTGCGCGTGAGCGCACATCGCGAGGCCGACGACGGGCCGCCCGTGTTGGCCATCGAAGCCCGCGACGACGGCGGCGCTTCGGTCTTCGCGGCGACCCGCCCCGTCCACGTCTCAGCGGCAGAGCTTGCGCGGCAGGAGGCCGCTCGGGAGGGCAGCGGCGGGGCTCCTTCGGCGAACCCTTCGGTCACCGCACGGGTGTTTGACCTCGGGGCAGGGGCGGCTCCGGCGCTGCGCTTTGTGTGGCGCTCTGAGGTCTCGCTGGCGCTCTACAGCGAGGGCGTCTCGTTGGCCGAGCTCCCCTGGAGCGCCCGCTGGGTCAGCACCCCCGCGGGACGCCTCGTGGCGACCTTCGTCGCCGAAGGTCTCGACGACGGCAACTACCTTCTGAGCCCGCTCGCCCCCGGCGCCACCCGGGTCGGCCCCATGTCGCCGGTGATCGGGTACCGCGACGGGATCGTGTACGCTGCGCACCACGGCGGCGACCGCACGGCCCTCGAAGCCGTCGCCCTCGGGGCGGGGCCTGACGGCGGCGTGGGCTTTGTCGCAGGCCGCGCGCGCCCCTTGGGCGACGACCGCAGCGCGACGCTCGGGTGCTCTGAGACGCAGCTCACTTGGGGCCAGACCTCCGTCGCTGACGCGCGGGGGCAGCTCGACCTCGGGCCGCTCCTCGGGCAGCGCCTCGTCGGGCGCCCGCTGCCGACCCACACCATGCGATGGAGCCCCGAGGGCCTCGTGGCCGTCGACGCGACGCACGGCCTTGAGCAGCCGCGGTTGATGCGATGGCGCTGCCTCGGGGCGAGGCTCCAGCGGGTCGACGCCGCGCCCTGAGCGCATCACGGCGCCGTGATACCGTCACGGAATGGTGAACAACGAGCAGCCGTCGCGATGGAGCATCTCTTGGCTCGGCACGAGGCGAAACGCCCGCGCGCTCGGGGCCGATCGGGCGACGCTACGGGCGGCCGCGACGCCGGGCCTCGGAGGGCTGCGCGGGCACATCGTGTTGACGAGCCAGGCGGCCCCTTCAACCGAGGCTCGGGCCGACGCCGATGCGCTGGTCGCGAGCTTGAAAGAGGGGCCTCCGCGGGCCAAGTGCCTGAAGATCGAGGTGCCCGACGCCGAGCCCGGCGCGGTCGACCTCAAGACGCTCGAAATGAGGGTCTACGAGGCGCTTGAGGCGAACGAGAAGAGTCTCCAGGGCGACGCGAGGCGGCTCACCCTGGCGGTCTCGACCCTCACGGGGACGGCCGAGCAGCTCGCGGCCCTCTTCGGCGCGCTCGATCGTCGCGGGCAGCCCGTCGAGGTGGTGTACGAGCGGGGCAAGAGCCTCGAACGGTGGCAACCTTCGCGAGGGCCCGAAGACTCCGAGCAGCGCCTTGAGGGCCTCGGGGCCGCCCCCGGCGCGTGGACGGTGCTCTTGACCGGCGAGACCGGGGTGGGCAAGACCGAGGCGGCGCTGCGGCTCCACCATGCGTGGGCGCGAAACTTCAAGCGCAGGGGGCGCTTCGAGGCGATCAACCTGGCGGCCATTCCGCGCGAGCTGATCGAGGCCGAGCTGTTCGGATATGTGGCGGGCGCCTTCACCGGGGCCGCGAAGGCGAGCCCGGGGCTCCTGCGCAGCGCGGAGATGGGGACGGCCTTCCTCGACGAAATCGGCGACCTCTCGCTCGACCTCCAGTCGCGGCTCTTGAAGGTCTTCGATCGCAGCCCTGACCCGCGAAAGCGCCTCGTTCGACCGATCGGCGGCGAAGAAGAGTCGGTCGACCTGCGGATGATCTTCGGCACCCACCGCGCGCTGATGCGCAGGGTCGACGAGGGGCAGTTTCGCGACGACCTCTACGGGCGAATCGCAACCCACGAGGTCGAGCTGCCGCCGTTGCGGGCGGTGCGGCAGCGGATCTTTCCGGCCATGGTGCTGAACCTTGAGCGAGCGGCCGGGGCATACAAGCTCCAGACCGGGTACGCGGTGCGCTTCACCTGGCAAGCCCAGGCGCGGGCTCGCATGCTGGCCTTCTGCCTCGACCCTCACACCGCGTGGCGGTGGAACTACCGTGACGCCGCCCAGGCCGCCGAGCGCCTCGCCCTCGCCGCGTGGGGCGCCCTCGACCCGGGCTCGCGGCGCAGACCGAACGAGCGCCTCGACGTTCAGATCTCGCAGGAGGTGGTCGAGGCCGAGTGCACGCGGCTCGAAGCGCGCTGGCGTCAGCTCGAAGGCGCATCGCCCGGGCCCGACGCGTCGCCCGCGGGCCCCGGAGGCTCGTACCGCCGCCCTGACGCCGCCCCCGTCGACGAGGCCCTCACCGCCGAAGGGCGCGACACGCTCTCGCAGGTCGAGCGCCTTGAGCTGGCGCTGCTCCTCGACGCCCAGCGCCGCACGTCGAGCTTCGCAGAGGCGTGGCGCCTGCTCGTCGAAGCCCGCGCCGTGCCCGGGTGGGACGCGAAGCGCCAGAACGCCAGCCAGGCCTTTCGCGCCCGCCTTGAGCGCTACAAGCCCTGGCTCAAGATCACCAAAGCGTGATGCACATCACGGGTCGGTGATCACGCATCACATCGTCGTGATGTCTGCCGACGGCAAGATCACGAAAATCACTTGATTTCAAGCGCAATGGTGCCTGGTACGGGCGCTGCAAAGGTCTCCTCCGTCACCTCGGAGAAGAACGATGCCCACCCAGCCCAAATCACCCACCGCGCTCTCGCCGAAAGACCTCGTCGCCCTGGTCGCCGACTGCGCGCGCCGCGTACCGCTGGCGTACCGCGACGACGTTCAGCAAATTGTCCTAGAGAAGCTCTACCGACAGGTGCGCACGGTGCAAGGCCCGCTGCGGAACTACATCCAGCGCATGGTGTCGAACGCCTGGCACGACCTTCAGTGTCGAGACCGCTTCACGCGAAGGTGCGTCGGCGGCGAGGAAGGCGAGCGCCTGCTCGCAATGGCGATCGCCCCAGACGACGCGCCCGCCGACCTCGACCTCGACGCGCTCATCCGACACGCCCTCCCGGCCGAGAGCGCGCGGCTCGTCAGGGCGAGGTACCTCGAAGGCGTCTCGACGGCGGCGCTCGTACGCGCGATGCTCGGGCGCGCGCCGCGCGATGCCGCTGAGGCGAAGAAGGCCTCGAACTGCATCGACAAGCGCCTGAGCCGCGCCATCGCCTCGCTGAAGAAGGCCGCCGCAGGCCAGCGACGGTGACCCGCGGCGGCGGTCAGCCTCACCGCGCGAGGGTCGGCAGGTGCTCGCGCATCGCCGCCGCGAACGCGCGCACCCGCGACGGTCGGTGCTGCACCCGCGGAAGCACCAGGTACACCGGGAGCGGCGACGCCGACCACGACGGCACCAGATGCACGAGACGCCCCGCGCTCACGTCGTCGCGCACCGCCCAGGTCGACGCGATGCCCACCCCGAGCCCGCCGAGCACCGCCTCGCGCAGCGCCGGGAGGCTGTCGGTGACCAGGCGCGGTCGCAGCGCGAGCTTGACCCTCCGCCCGCTCGACCCGTGCACGAGGGTGACGTCGTTGCGATAGAAGGTCTCGAGCGCGACCCACGGGCGCTCGGCCAGCGTCTTCACCTTCGGCCGCGGGCCCCGCGGGTCGAAGAGCGCGGGCGCCGCCACCACGATGCGCGGCACCTCGGCGAGCTTGCGCACGACGAGCCCCGGGTCGTCGAGGGGCCCCACGTGGATCGCGCAGTCGACGCCCTCGGCCGCGAAGTTCGGGAGGCGGTCGTTGAGCTGCCACGACACCGTCACCTCGGGGTAGGTCTTCAGAAACGCGACGAGCGGCGCCACCAGCTGCATCTGCCCGAACGCGTGCGGCGCGAACACCCGCAGATGGCCCCGCGGCGTCTCATCGGCGCCCCCGAGGTCGGCCTCGATCTCAGCCCACTTCTCCAGGAGCTGGCGCGCGTGGGCGTAACACCGCGCGCCGTCTTCGGTGAGGCGGCTGCCCTGCGTCGAGCGCCGCAAGAGGCTCACCCCGAGGGCCGCTTCGAGGGCCTTGAGCCGTCGGCTCACCGTGGGCTGGGTGGTGCTGAGCTGCGCCGCCGCGGCCGAGAGCGTGCCCGCCTCGACGATGCGCACAAAGGTCTGAAGGAGCGACAATCGGTCGAGCGAGGGCGCGTCGGCGGGTTTCATACGTTTCATGTATGACCGTATTGCTCCCGGCGCGTCTACCCGGCCGCGCGAGATGTGGCAACACTCTCGAATCGATGAGCGCTGTGACCCGAGAGACGATCATTCAGGCCGCGCATGACGAGGTCGGCGGGGGGCTCTCGGGGCCGCTCCTGGTGCTCCTCGCGGCGGGGGCGGGGCTCTCGGCGGCGACCTTGTACGTCGCGCAGCCGATGCTGAGCCAGCTTGCGCGGAGCTTCGGGGTGTCAGACGCCGCCATCGGGGCCGTGCCGACGCTCACCCAGGTGGGCTACGCGCTGGGCATCTTCTTCTTCGCGCCCCTCGGCGACCGGGTCGACCGTCGTCGGCTGATCGTGCTGAAGGCCGGGCTCCTCACCGCGGCGCTGCTCTTGTGCGGCCTCAGCCAGACGCCGGGCGTCTTCTGGGGGGCGAGCCTCGCGGTGGGGCTCACCGCGACGATGGCCCAGGACATCGTGCCCGCGGCGGCGGCGCTGGCCCCTCCTGCCTCGCGGGGGCGCGCGGTGGGGGCGGTGATGACGGGGCTCCTCACGGGCATCCTCTTGTCGCGGGTGGTGAGCGGCGGGGTCGCGTCGCTGCTCGGGTGGCGCGCGGTGTACCTCGGGGCGGCCGGGTGCGTGGCCCTGGTGGGCGCGGTGGCGGCGAAGCGGCTCCCGCGCTTCGTGCCCGACAGCAGACTCGGGTACGGGGCGCTCGTCGGCTCGCTCCTCGGGCTTTGGCGGGCGCATCCCGGGCTACGCCGCGCGGCGACGGCCCAGGCGCTCCTCTCGATGGCCTTTAGCGGGTTCTGGAGCACCCTCGCGGTGATGCTCTACCGCGACTTCGGCCTCGGCAGCGCCACGGCCGGGGCCTTCGGTCTCGCGGGCGCGGCCGGCGCCCTCGCAGCGCCCCTCGCGGGCCGTCTCGCTGACCGCCGCGGGCCGGGCCTCGTCACCCGTCTCGGGGCGGCCCTCGCGGCCCTCTGCTTCGCGCTCTTGTTCTTCGACGGCGGGCTCTCGCGCGGGGGGCGTCTCGCGCTCCTCGGGGTCTCGACGGTGGGCTTTGACTTCGGCATCCAAGCCTCGCTCGTGGCGCACCAGACCCTGGTGTACAGCCTCGACCCTGCGGCCCGGAGTCGCTTGAACGCCCTCCTCGTGAGCGCGATGTTTCTGGGCATGGCGAGCGGCGGCGCGGCGGCCACGGCGGCCCTCGCGCGGTACGGCTGGCGCGGCGTGGTGGCCTTCGCGGTGCTCACCGCGAGCGCGAGCCTTGCGGTTCGCCTGGCCACCCCCGACGCGGGTTAGCCGCGGCCCTGACGCGCTCGGAGCGCGCCGTCGATGGCGTCGAGGGCGGCCCGGGCGCCCATGGCGAGGCCCACATGCCCGCGCGGCACCTGCGGCTCGCGCACGTTGATGCGGAGCAAGAGCCCGCCCTGCCGCGCGACGGTCTCTTCGCCGAAGTGCCGCACCGAGGGTATGGCCGTGCCCGCCCCGCACTCGATCACCACGAGCCTCGCGCCCTCGTAGGCCTCGAAGCGCGCGCGCTGCGGGTCGAGCTGATCGCCGAGCCGCGCGTCATCGAAATGGGGGTCGCCGAACATCACGATGTTGGGCCGCGCGAGGCCGCCGCAGCGGGGGCACGTCGGCAGCGGCCCGACGGCGCGGAAGCTCGCGGGGTCGACCGCGACCGAGACCCCGTCGGCCGAGAAGATGCCCTGCCCGCAGCCCGCGAAGCACTGTAGAAAATCGATGGCGCCGTGGCACTCGACGAGCCGCCCGGGGTCGAAGCCCGCGCGCACGAAGGCCCCGTCGACGTTCGACGTGAACACCTCGTAGCCGAGGGGCTTCTCGCGACCCCAGGCCAAGAGATGCGCGTAGCCGGCGTGCGGGCGCGTGGCGCGGTAGAGGCTCAGCCGGTGGCCGTAAAAGCCCCACGCGAGGGTCGGGTCGTCGCGGAACCAACGCGGGTTCGCCATCGCCGCGAACGACAGGCCGAGCGCCTTGAGCGGCGGGTACGCGCGCCAGAAGCCCTCGTCGCCGCGAAAGTCAGGCAGCCCCGAGTCGACCCCCATGCCCGCTCCGGCGGTGAACACCAGGAGCTCGGCCGCCTCGATGGCCTCGGCCGCCCGCGCGATCGCCTCGTCACTCATGCCCATCGAGCTTATACGGGCTGCGATCTTTGTGCGTGAAGACCCAGGCCCCGTCGACCCGCTCGGCCGCCAGGTCGTCGTCGGGGTAGACCACCTGGTCGCCCTCGGTGCGGTCGCCCACTTCGAGGTACACGGCCTCGTGTTCTGAGCGGTTGACGAGCTGGTGACCGTCGCCGTCGCCGTGGGCGAAGCCCGCGCACATGCCCGCCGTGAGCGCCGTCGGGCCCGCGTCGGTGATGAGCGTGACCGTGCCTTCGAGCACGAACACGAATTCGTCCTGGGCGCTGTGATGGTGACGCAGCGCCGAGCGCGCGCCGGGCGCGAGCCGCACGAGGTTGACGCCGTAGCGCGTGAGCCCGAAGAGGTCGCCGAGGGGGTGCTTGGTGCGACCCTCCATCATGGCCGCAAAGGGCGCGGGGTAGACCGAAGGGCGAACGCGCGGCGGGGCGTCGCGGGCCACGAGGGCGATGGGGTCACGCATGGAGACTGTCTCACTTTCTGCGCCCATTCGTAGGGGCGCTGAGGCCTCACGACCATCTTGATTCGACGCCCAAGGTGCGTCATCGACTCGAGCGCTGTGATCACCTCTCTCACCGAAGCTCCGCCCGCGCCGCCCCTCCGTTTCGCGGCGCCCGAGGGCGACGTCGCGCGCACGCTGCTGGTGCCGCTTTGGGCGCGCGCCGAAGAACAACGGCAGCCCCGGCCCCTCGTCGTCGACCCCTGGGCCTGCGCCATGGTCGCCGCGTTTGACTACGATTTCGGCGTGCTCCGCGAGGCCCAGGCGAGCCAGCTCGGGTGCTGCGTGCGGGCCGCTCAGATCGACCGCTGGGTGCGCGACTTCTTGCGGCGACACCCCGACGGCACGGTGATCGAGCTCGGCGTCGGCCTCAACAGCCGGAGCGCCCGGCTCGACAACCAGCGCGCGCGCTGGGTCGACGTCGACCTGCCCGAGGTGATCGCGCTGCGCCGGGCCTTCTTCCCCGATACCGCGCGCCGCACGACGCTGGCGATGTCGATCACCGAGCCCGCCCTCTACCGGCAGCTCGCCGCGCTCTCTGCCCACGGCCCGCGGCTCGTGCTGAGCGAAGGCGTGCTGGTCTATCTCCCGCCGACCGAGGTGCGCGCGGTGTTCGACCAGCTCGCCCACGCGCTCGCGGGGGCCGAGGTGATCTTCGACCTCATGCGACCGCCCGTGCTCTGGTGCCAGCGAGGCCACGATGCGATGCGGCACTTTGAAGCGAAATTCGTGTGGTCTGAGTGGTCTGAGGCCGCGGTGCGCGGCTTCGCGCCGACGCTCACGCTCGCCACCGAGGTGTCGTTTTATTCGCTTTTGTATGCGCACCCTGAGCGCCTCCCCTTGTGGATGCGCTGGCTCGGGCCGCAGCTCGCAGACCGCCTGCCCGATGTCAGATCTCTGTACACGGTGCTCCGCGGGCGCTTTGCGGCTTGACGTAAATCTGGCTTTGGCCTGAACGTGATCGCATGAAGAGGGGTTCTTCGCTGCGCATCGCGCTGGCCATTGGGTCTTTGTTGGGGTGTCAACGTCGTGATCGGGGCGAGGCCGCGTCGCCTCCCACGCCCGCGTCGGCGCCCGTCACCGCGCCGCCACCCGCGCCGGTCGCGCCGCCGGTCGCGCCAACTCCGACGCCCGCGCCGACTCCGACGCCCGCGCCGCAGGCGGCGGTCGATCTGTTGCAACTCTCGGGCACGACGATCACGGTGTCGAGCGTGGTGGCCAACGCTTCAGATCGCCCCGAGCGCATGGTCGACGGCGACCTCACCACGACGTGGAGCAGCCGCACCGGCGAGATGGAGCACACCTGGGTCGAGCTTCGCCTGCCCGACGACGCGCGGCTCGACCACCTTGAGATGACCGCCGGATACACGCGCGAAAACGCGCGGCGCGACCTCTTCACGTCGAACGTGCGGGTGCGTCGCGTGCGTGTGAAGCACGGCGACGCGGTGGTCGGCGAGTTTGACCTCGACCCTGAGTCGCGGGCCCTGCAGCGCGTGCCGGTTCAGGGCACCGGCGGGGTGTGGCGCGTCGAGACCATCGGGCTCGTCGCCGGCACCGAGCGGCGTTGGCGAGAGGTCTCGATCAGCGAAATGCGGGCCATGGGCACGCCTGGCGCGTCTGCGGCCGACGCCGGGGCCCGCGCGGTGCGCGTCGCGGGGGCCGCCGCCCCGGCGGCTTCAGACCTCAACGCGGCCCTCGCCCAGGCTCGACAAGACCTCGGCGGTGAAAGCAGCGACGACCCGCTCGCGCCACACGGGTGCAGCGGCGCCATGGCCGAGTACTGCGTGCGCAACGCCTGGCTGTCCATCTCCGACGCCGTCGTGAGCGAGGTCGAGGCCCACTGCGCCGGCGCAGCGACGGCGGCCATCGCGCAGTACGCTCGACCCCGCGCGCGGCTCGAAGCCTCGCAAGCGCGTGCAGAGGCCGCCATCGAGCGCAACCGCGACACCACCCACATCGACACTCAGGCCAGCGAGCATCTCGAAGCCACTTGCGCCGCCGCCGCGGCCGTCATCGCGCGGTGCCCGGCGCTCCCGGGTCTCGCGCAACTTGGGCCCATCTTGCAGAACCGCGACACCGAGCAGCTGTCGCATTATCGCTACCGGCGGTGAGCCATGATGTGCCGATCATGGCGCATGATGACTCATTGAGCCCGCCCGCCCGCGAAGGGTAGCCCCAACGAGACGATCAGAAACGGGATGGCCGCGCCGGTCTTCACTGCGTGCACCGCGTCGGCGAAGGCGGGCGCGGTCAACATGAGCCATGCTGTGCCGAGCGGCAGCGCCCCGGCCCAGAGGAGCCACGACCCGACGACCCGCGCGGTGTGAGGGCGGAGCCCCGCGAGACGCGCCGCGCAGAGCACCGTCGCCCAGGGTAAGAACCAACACCCCAGCACCCACGGGTGAAGCCCCAGGGGGAAGCGCCCGAAGGCCATCACGAGCCCGCCGCGCATCACCGCGTAGAGCGGCGCGGCCAGGAGCCCGAGGCCGACCACCACGGCGAGCATCACGCCGACGCGGGCCCGCAGCGCGACGCCGAGCCAGACGAGGTAGCCCGCGACCCCGAGGGCGATCGCGCGGTGAAAATAGGCCGTCCATGCGAGGCCGGGCCAACCGTGGTGGTAGAGCTCGACGCGCCACGCCACGGTGGCCGCGCAGGCGAGGGCCAGCAGGCTCACCCAAGGCGACCAGGCCTTCGCCGCGGGGGGCGCGCGAAGCGTCGCGGTGCGATACGGGCCGAGCTGCATCGCAAGAGCGTAGCCGAATCTGCGCGGGCCCGCGTCGTAGCCGCATCGACGGCACGAACGAAGCGGACGTAAGAAAGGCCGCGATTCACTTGGAATCAGCGGCCTTTGTAGTGCCCAGAGACGGAGTTGAACCGCCGACACGGGGATTTTCAGTCCCCTGCTCTACCAACTGAGCTATCTGGGCCCTCCTTGCGAAGGGAGCGGTGATCTACCCTAAGCCCTAATCGCTGTCAACACCTTCTCGTCGACCCCCGCCCAGAAAGGCCCCCGCTAGCGAAAAGACCTCTGCGGGAAGGCGAATCGTGAGCCTCCGGGTCGCGGCCCCGTCGCGCCAGGCGTCGACCCGCAGCGCGTCGGTCTCGCTCCGCCCCGCGCCTCCGAGGCCCAGCGCCGCCCGCGGAAAGGCCTCGACCACCATCGAGCCCGAGGCTGCCCCCTCACGCTCCAACCGATCGTGCGAGGCGGGGCCCGCGAGGCCCGCGAGCGCTGACCCCGAAGCGGGGCCCCAAGCGACCACCAAGGCGCCTCCGAGCACCGCGAGGTCGAGGCTGTGCGCCGCGCCGCGCTCGCTCCGGGGCGCGGTCTCCGTCGAGGGCGCCGCGGCGGTCTCGGGGGTCGCGCGCGCCGTCACCCGCAGGCCGTCACCGCGGGCCACGACGTCGAGGGGCGTACCAAGCTGCGCGCCGCGGAGCCACGGGCGACCCGCGAGGGCCCGTACACACGCGCGAGCGCTCTGGCCGGCGTCGTCTTGTGAGAAGAACACCAGCACCGTGGGCCCCTCGCGACGCAGACCCGGAACCACCGCCGCCACCAGCGCGCCGTCGGTGTGGGCGCCGAGCGCGGTGAGGTCTCGGGTCGCCGCGGGCGCCGCGCTGAGACGACGCCCGAGGGTGTCGACGGCGAGGGCGGTGAGGGTGTTCCAAAGGGTGCGGGCGCTGGCGGGGTCGGTGCGGGTGGCGAGGGTCAGCGCCGCATCGGCGGGCACGAGGCGCGCGAGGGAGTGCGGTCCCTGGGCGCCCAGAAACGACCGAAGGCGCAGCGCTTCGAAGCCCGTTTCGCTGACGCCGCCGTCGGGCCTTGCGACCGCGGCCTGCGCGGCGCCGTCGCGGGCCCGCGCGTCGAGCGACACGCCGCGCCCATCGAGCCGAAACGCGAGGTCGAGGCCTTCGGCGTCGGCGAGCCCGTCGAGGGCGCCCGTGCCGAGGGCGTGGGCGAAATCGAGCAACGACTCAGGGTCACCGTAGGTGGGCGCTTCGAGGTGCTCGCGACGCGCACGGGCGAGGCTCGCGTCGAGCGCGCGGCGAAGACCCCGGAGCTGCTGTCGGCCCTCGACCGCGAGGGCCCCCAAGGCGGCGTGGTCGAACGAGAAGCGCACCGCGTCGCCCGCCGAATCGGGCACCGGCGACGACGCGAGCCAACGCCCCGCGTGCGCGAGGAGGCCCTCGGTCGACGCGCACACCACCCGCGCGCCCACGGCATCGCGGGTCACCACAAGGGCGCACGCGAGCGCGTCGCGGGCGCCCGCGTCGACGTCGCGGGCTTCGATACGCTCGCCGAGGCCGGGCACCAGCACCAACCGGTAGCGGCTCTGGAGCGCGCTCCGTGCAGCCCCCGCCCGCTGCGGAACCATCGAAAACACAAGCCCCTCGTGCGCGCCGTGGCGCACCGCCGCGACGGTGACCGGCCGCCCGAGGTCGACCGCCGCGGTGATCGGCAGCGGCACCCCGAGGCTCAAGGTCAGCCCCAACTCGGGCGAGAGCCGCGTGTGCAACATCGTGTTGAGCGCGCCCATCGACTCGCGGGGGTCGAACACAAAGCCCACCGTGCGGAGCCCCTCAGGGCGCACCGGCTCGACCCACCGCGCGGCCTCCGAGGCCCCGGCGTCGCGGTCGCTCGATTGCCCCGCGCGGGTGCAGCCGGCGGCCCCGAGGGTGAGGCCCCAAAGCGCCCAGACCATCACACGAAACTGCATGTCAGAACGAGCTCCCGAGAGGCTCTGCGGCGCCGTCGTCGCCCGCGGGGGCGGGGGCAGACCAGGGGCCGGGCAGGGGCTCAAGTCGACCGCCGGGCACCACCGGGCCCGTGGGCGCGCGTCGCGGACTCGAGCGCGGGGCGGTGACCCCGGCGTCGCGGCTCCGAGTACGGCTCCGGCTGCGCGTCGCGGGCGTGGTCGGCGGCGCCGGGTCAGGCACCGGCGGCATCGGCGCGTCAGGCACCGCGGGCGCGCCGAGCGGCGCCGGGGGGTTGCTCTGCTTGTGCACCGTCACCCGAAGCTGAACCCCCGCCACCCGGGTCTCGATCTCTTCTTCGCGGCCGCCGCGCCAGCGCAAGAGCACCTCGCCGAGCCGCTCGGTCCACAAAGGGTCGTGCTCGTTCACCCGAACCCTGAAGACCACGTTGGGCACGAGGCGCACGTTCTCGAACACCGCGCTGCACTCGCGGGCCGCCTCGCAAGGGCCCACCCGCTGCGGCTCGTCGCGGGTCTGAACCCACGCCCCCAACTCCGGGAGGCTGTTGTCGAGATCCCACGGGGCGCCGTTCTGGGTGCGGTCTGCGCGGAGCCGCACCGTGAGCCGCACCCACACCTCGCTGTTCGCCGGCGCCGGCGCCTGAGGCATCGCGTCGCGGTTGTACTCGTGGCTGAACCACGCCACACCCAAGCTCAGAAACGCGCCCAGAAACATCAGCCCGACCACCGCCCCCCAAGGGAAGTGTCGCCGCGCCCCACGCCCTTGCGTCGTCGCGCCGCCCTTCACCAACGGCGCCCCGGCCCCCATCTCCTGGGCCAGCAAGGGCGAGGCCACGGGCTCGCCAAAATCGCGCGCCACCGCCACCATCACGCGCTGCAAATGCTCGGCCCCGTCGACCCGCGGGTCGAGCGGCCCGAAGCCGTTCTTCAGCACCGAGCGCGCGAGCCCGCCCCGGAGCCCCGGCAGCATCCCCAGCCACACCAAGGCCGTGCCCTGCTGAAACATCGCGCGCAGCGGCATCCACCGCGCGGGGTCGCCGTTCGGCCGCAAGGTCGCCCCCGTGAAGCCCCGAAAGGTCGCGTCGTCGCCCGGCGCGCACGGGTCGCTCGGCAAGCCCGAGAGGCCGCACACCAACGCCAGCTTCAACGCCGCATGACCCGCGGGCAGGCGGCCCACCTCGGCGGCCAACGCGTCGACCACCTCGACCATCGCGACGCCGGCGCCCTCGCGCACCTCGGGCATGGGCGAAATGAGCCATGTTGTGCCATGAAAGCGCTTAAGCCACGCGAAGATGTGACCCCGGGCGAGGAGCCCCTCAAGGCGCTGCCAGTCGAGGCGGTAGGCGCGCACGAGGTCGCTCGGGGTCCGAATGGCGAGGTCGCGGCCGCCCCATTCGAGCACCAGGCCCGTGTGACCGAGGGCCCAAAGGAGCGCGTTGAGGCCCTCTTCGAGGTCGACGAGGTTCGGCGGGGGCAGGGCCGACGCGAGCTCCGGGGCGACCACCGCGAGCCAGGCGTGGAGCTCGCCCGAGCGGTAGACGTGACGGAGGGCGTCCCAGAACATGGCCACGTCGGCGGTGATGCAGAGCTGGCTGACGGCCCCGAGCACGGTGCCGCTGCCGTCGCTGCGCGCGAGCTGGAGCGTCGCGCAGCGGGCCCTCAGGTACACCCCGGCCCAGAGCGCGCGGGTGTCGCCGGGGTCTTTGTTGCGCCGCAGCCGGTCGATCCAGTGCTCGTCGCGGAGCGCCGGGGCGAGCGACTCTAGCCACGCGAGCAGATCTCCGGCGGCGTAGAGGGCGATGAGCGGCTCACGCAGCGACGCTTGGGCCATCACCGTGCGCACGAGGGTGTCGCAGTCGGTGAAGGCGTGCGGGCCCACCACCAGGGGCTCACCGAGCGACCACGCGAGGCGTTTGAGGGCCGTCGGTTCGCCCCGCGCCACGAGGTCGGCCGCCCCGGCCGCGGCGACCCAGCCCTGGAGCCGCAGCCACGCCCCGAGGAGCCCCTCGCGCGCGGCCCGCGAGAGGTCGTCGAGGGTCAAGCGGGTGCTGTGAATGGCCGGCGCGATCTCGCCCGGCGCGGCGAGCGACACCGCCCCCAAGCGGAGCTCGCGTCGCCCGAGGGCCCAGGCCTGGAGGTGCACCGCGAGGGTGCCCGCACCGCCTCGTTCGGCGGTCATCCGCGCGTCGCGGGCCCGCGCGATGAGCTCGGGGCTCGCACCGTTGGCCCGGAGCCAGTCGAGCACCTGACCCGCCCGTACGAGCTCGGCCCCCTGCCCGGGGTGCGCGAGCAACGACTCGGCCACGGCGTCGATCGACGCGGGCTGCCCGGGGAGCGCCACAAACGGCGACCACGCGCGGGTGTCGTCGCCCGAGACGGTGATGCCCGCCCGCTCGGCCAGGGCCCGCACGCGGTTCGGGTCGATGCCGTGCTGTTGGGCGAGGGGCTCCCAGCGCGCGCGGTCGCTCGCGAAGAGCGTCTTGGCAGGGCCCGCGACGACGAGCAGGTCGCTGCTAAAGGCCTGATCTTGCCAGACCGTGAGCGCCTCAAGGGCCGGCACGAGCGGCGACGGGTTTTGCCCCTCAAGCCGGAGGAGCTCGCTCGCGAGCCGGCGCTGCGCGAGCTCGGCCCGGGTGCGCGCCTCGGCGTCGCGTCGCGCGTAGAGGTCGAGGCTGCGTCGCGCCCAATCGCAGCGCGCCTGAAACGCGGCCTCGGGCGGCGGGGTGCGCAAGAGCTCGCCCGGCGGCACGTCGGCCCAGAGCGCCGCGAGGAGCGGGCGGTCGCTCTGGAGCGCGCTCACCAGGGCCGCGGTGGCTTGCTCCTGGGCCTCGGAGGCGGCGTGCGCGCGGTCGGCTGCCCGCACCTTCTTTCGCGCGGGCGCCGGGCTCTCGGGGCTCGCCTCGGGGGCCGCTTCGAGCCACGCGATTTGGGGTGTTTCAACGGTCGCGGTGCCCTCCGGGGCGAGCCCTTGGGCGGCCAGCGGCTCTAGAAAGGCACCATGCTTCTCGACAGGATCAGCCACGAGACTGGCGAAGGGTGCACGCCCGCCGCCGCCGCTGCAACGCCTTCTCGCAGCATGGCAGAAGTCTTCAGCGCACCCAGAGCTCGAAGCGGTGAAGGCCGAGGTCTTCGTTGGCGGTGAGCTGCTGGCTGTCACCCGCGGGCTCGTCAACCATGAGCCTGACGACCAGGCCGCCCGCGCGAAGGCCGCTGAAGGTGCCGCGAAGGGCAGGGGTCGAGTTCATCGCGACGGTGCACCCCGCGGCGCCGTCGGTCCACGTTTGGGAGGCCACGCGCCACGCGTTCGGGGTGAGCGATTGGTTGCGCGTCGCGCCCGGGCGACAGCCGTACCGGAGGCCCACAAAGCTCGGCGGGGCGGTGCCGCCCTCGCACGGGCAGTTGAGCGCCCACGAGGCGAGCGGCGCAGAGCCCAGGCGTTCGGTGAGGCCCACCGTCCAGGTGTAGAGCGCTTCGGTGCTCGAAGAGTTGGCGTCGCGAAAGAGCACCGCCACGCCGTCGGCGAAGTTGTCTGCCGCGGTGACCGTCGGCGGCCGCAGCATCGACGACGACGCGAAGCCCTCGGTGTTGCCGTAGACCCAGATCTCTGCGCTCGCGCGGTACTCTTGGAAGGGCCCCACCGGCGTCGTGGCGACGGTGGCCATGGCCTGCCCGGGCAAGCGCGCGCACACCTGGCCGTCTTGCGCATCGGCCGTCCGCACCGAGAAGCGCCGCGTACCGTCGGGGCAGAGCCCGTCGCGGTCAGGAACCACCCTGAGGAGCCGCGTCCATCCGCCGCCCTCGGTCTGCATGTCGCAATACACCCGCACCGAGAAGCCCGACGGCGCTCCCGAGGGTGTGATCTCGTACTCGCCGCTCGTCGGCCGCTCGCCGCAGTAGCACTCCAGGATCTCGCGACAGCTCCGCGGTACGCGCCCGCGGCACCCGTTCTGGACGCAGCCCGTATCAGCCGCCCCGCGATCTGTCGGCACGTCAGAGCCCGCATCGAAGCCCGCATCGCTTCCCAGGTCGCTTCCCAGGTCGCTTCCCAGGTCGCTTCCTGCGTCGAAGCCCGTATCAAAGCCCGCGTCGCTGCCGCGGTCGGTGCTCGCGTCGCGGCCGCTGTCGGACCCGAGGTCTGAGCCCGCGTCGCCCAACACGTCAACGCCGCTGTCGTGCATCGTCGCAACATCGCGCGCGGCGTCGTCACCACCGTCGAGCGTCAGCGTGACGTCTCCGCCGACGTCTCCGCCGGTGCCTGCGTCGACGCCCTCCGCATCGGCGGGTGAGGCCCCGTCGGGCCCAGGCTGCGTGGCGCGGTCGCGCTCTGCCGCTGCGTCGTCGGGCCCGCGCACCGCGGTCGACCATGTCGCGTCGAGCGAGCAGCCCGAGAGCACGACCCACACCGCGATCTGCCAGCGCCCCTGAAGCCCCCGTGTGTGCACGATCCTCTGAGCGTAACCGCCGCGGCGCGCCCTGTGAAGTCGGCGCCGAGGCAGAGGCCGCGTAGCCCATCGGGCGCCATCGGGCGCCATCGGGGCGGAGACGAACTGCACAGCGTGGCGCGGCGGGCTTGACGGGCCGGTGAGGGGTGTGGCCCGATGCGCCCGCCGATGTTCACCCAGATTGCGCTGTATCAGCCTCGCAATGGCACTCCGAGCTGGCCGGGCGACCCTCCGCCGGCCGCTGACGACGCGGGGGCTGCGGCCGCGCCGCCTCCCGTAGAGCCAGCGCAGAACGCGGGCAACACCACCGTGGTGGTGAACAACGCGCCTGCGGGCAACGGGTTTCTCTCACAAGAGGCCTGCCAGGAGGCCAACACCAACGCGTTCATCTCGGCGGGCGGTTACGCCTTCGGGGCGAGCTTCGTCGGCATCGTGATCTTCTTGGTGATGCGCAAGAAGCTCTGGCTCTCGTCGTTCGGCCGCTATCTCACGGCGGTGCTCACGGCGAGCCTCGTGGCCGGGGTGCTCGCAGGGTGGGATCCGGTGCGCGCCGACCTCTTGCAGCAGTGCATCCAGAGCAGCGACTTTCATCAGTACGTCTTTCTTGGGGGGCAGCTCTTCGCGCGGGCCTTGGTGCTGGGCTTGATCCCGGCCTTTGTGGTGACCTTCTTGGGTTGTTTTGTCGCCAACCGCACCTGAACGAGCCCCGACGTACCCCTTCACCTCACAAGAGAGCCCCTGAATGGACCTCGTGATCGCCGTCGGCGGCGGTGGCCAGCACATCGCCCTTTCTATCGCCCGGCTCCTGCGCATCGGGGCCCTCGCCGACCCTATCGAAGCCTTCGTCATCGACGCCGACTCAGACTCGCGCCTCGCGGGCAAGCTCAAGCTCTTCGGCAACACGGTCTCGCGCGAGTGCCCGCACCCGCTCGACGGCGCCCAGACGGTGGTGCCGCCCTTCGCGCGCGACACGATGAAAGAGACGGCGTTCCGCAAGATCTTCCTCGACGACCGGGCCGACCCGCTCGAACGCGAGCTCTTCGAGCTCTTCTACGACGAAGAGTCGGGCGGCGTTGAGAACGGCTCGGGCCCCATGGCCGGGGTCGACATCGGCAAGGGCATGTTCGCCAACCCCTCGGTGGGCAGCGCGGTCTTCGCGTCGAGCAAGGGCGGCGCGATGGAGCCCCTCTTCGGCAAGGCCCGCACCGCCGCGCGCATCTTCGTGGTGGGGAGCTTCCTCGGCGGCACCGGCGCGGGCATCATGCACCAGCTGATCAAGCTCGTGCGCGAGGCCGTCGGCCCGGCCAAGCCCATGTACGGGGCCTTCCTCTTGCGGTGGTTCGACCTGCCGCCGACCACCGGGCAGACCGTCGACGTCGCGACGCTCCTGGCCAGCATGGGCCACGGGCTCGAGTACTTCTATCGGTACACCAAGGCCCTCCTCGACGCGTCGATGCTCCTCGGGGTGCCCGACAACCCCACGCAGCAGATCAAGGCCGTGCCCGCCGCCGCCGAGAACGACGAGACCCTCTCGATCTATCCGCTCCTGGCCGCGTCGGCGCTCTTGATGTTGCCCGACAAGACCGACACCCAAGCGCGCGCGATGCACCGCACCTACGGCCTCTCGCACGACGAGCACGACCCCCTCTGGGTGCTCCGCCGAAAGTGGAACACCCCGCGCGGCTCGAAAGACCCCTCGCTCGGGGCCCGCCTCGTCGAGGCCGTGGTGCTCCAAGAGATCTACCGATCGTTTCGCGAAAAAGACAGTGATTTCGCTGACTTCGACTACGAGAAGGGTCGCGCCACCTGGGGCTCGCTGATCGAGAACGTGGCCCGCCGCAACAACGAGAAGCCTGCGGCCTTCGCGCGGCGCGTGCTCGGGTGCCTTGAGGCCCGCTCGGCGCAGCTGCGCTTTGTGACGTGGTGGTTCAACACGGTCTTCGGCAACGTCGACCTCTCGCTCTTCGGTGACCCCCGGGCGCGACAGCTCTACGCCGTGCACCGCGACCGCGGGTGGAAGGCGCCGGTGGCCTTCAAGATCCTCGTCGACGCGTTTCAGTATGAGACCAGCGCCGGTGCGGCCCGAGAGAAGAACCGCACCCCCGACCCCGACGTCGAGCTGGCAGAGAAGATCGAGGCGGCGCTGCTCGCGGCGCTGCGAAACTGAGGGGCCACGCGATGATTCAGCTCATTCCTGGTTCGAACGACGCGTCGCCCACAGACAGCTTCGCCCTCGATCAAAAGAAGGGCGCGTGGACGCCCGCGGCCTCGCACCTGCGCACCAAGAGCTTCCCGACGCCCTTCGCGCAGGCCGAAATGATGACCCATGTGCTCACGCAGCTCTCGCTCGACCCGGGCGCCGCGCAGAGCGCGCCCGAGACGGTCAACGACAAGCTGCAACAGACCTTCGAGCGGTGGCGCCTCTTGCTGCTCGGGCTCGTGCTCGGCGAGGTGGTGCTCGACCCGGTCGATCTGCGACGCAACGAGGCCGACAACTTCGGCGGGATGCTCTCGGATTTGCGCCCCGAGTGCCGCTTCCTCGGGCTCCTCCGCGACGCGCGGCACCAGGGCATGGAGGGCCGAAAGCTCATGGTCGGCGCCGCCGATCCGCACTGCCTTCTCTGGTGCGCCCCGCGCCTCGCGAGGCTCAATTATTGGTCTGACCTCAAGACCCGCATCGACTCGAACCCCTACCGACAAGAAGCGTACGGCCTCCTCGCCGACTGGCGCACCCACTTCGAACGCGCCTCTTTGTGGAACCCCTCCCACGAGCGCGCCCCCGCCTGGCAGAAGGGCCTCCACACCCTCCTCGGCGAGAACACCCGCCCCGCCAACGCCCTCGCCGATCACGCCCGCATGGTCGGCCCGCTGCGCCTGAACGTCGTGCCCCGCGCCGGCGGCGACGCCGAAGACGTGATCGCGTACCTCCCCGTACGGGAGCCCCAATGGGCCGCGCGCTTCGCCGAGCTGTTGTTCTTTCAGCCTGTGCGTCGTGACGCGGGCTCGGTCGAGCTCGTCGACCCCAACGGCCGCTCGGTGGTGTCGATCCGCATGGCCCCGCGGACCCTCGCACAAGGCGCACACCAGGCCGCTCCCGGCGCGGCCAGCGCGGCGGTCGACGCGGCCCCCATCGCGGGCTTCGAGCTCCTGGCCGGGGTGGGGCGCTTCGAGGCCCTCGCCAACGTCGGGCGCGGCCACGGGCAGGCGCACTGGCTCGAAGATCACGCCAACGCGCAGGGCTACCGCGCGCTGGTGCTGAACCCGCTCATGGCCGCCGCGGCCCGCTCGCACCGCCGCGCGACGCTCAGCGACGAAGACGTCACGGGCTTCCCGATCGGCTACCCTGACACGATCCGCCTGGTGGTCGCGCCCTCGTCAGGGGCCGCCGACGGGCCGCGCATCATGCTCTCGCGCGAGGTCACCAACCGCGCCGCCACGGGCACTCCGCTGCCCGCCTACGGCACCGCCCTCACCCACTGGAAGCCCGGCGACGCGCTCCCCGCCATCGTGGCCGTGCCGGGCGCCACGGGCAACCTCGCCGTGGGCCTCGTCGAAGCCTTCGGCCCCGCAGAGCGCCGCGTCGACGTGGGCGAGCTCAGGGCCCTCGGCTTCGCGCTCTTTCTGTACTTCATGGGCGAGGCCGAGCTCCGCAGCGACGGCGCGCGCATCTTGTGGACCCACGACGACGGCAAAGAGCTCTGCGGCCGCGTGGTCTTCAACCAGACCGAGCGTGCGCTCGAAGTGCTCCGCGACGGCCTGAACGCCGTGATGAGCGAGACCGAGCGCGCCCGCTGCCGCGACCGCCTCGCCACCCTCCAGCGCTTCGCCGCCACCTGGCGCAGCGTGGGCGAGGGCGACGCCGAGCGCCCCGAGGTGCAGGCCGCGCGCCTCGGCCGCGTCGCCGTCGAGCACTTCCTGCACTGGGTGCTCGGCGCCCCCGGCGGCTTCGTGATCGGCCAGTTCGGCCTCAAGGCCGCGGCCCCCGCCGAGCACTACGTGCTGGGCCTCAACGCGCGGCTCCCGCTCTACCTCGACGTCTTCGCGCGCGACTGAGGGCGAGCCTGGCATGTTTGTAACACTGCGAATTTGCATGTCTTCTACGGCGCTCCGGCGGCCCTCAGGGCGCCTCGCGTCGCAGGCACCTCGCGCACCGCACGGCATCAACGGGGCACCTCATGGCGCTTGAGCATCACTGCGAAAACTGTGGCTTCGACCTCTCGAAGCTTGAGCAGACCATCCTCTACGCGCGCAAGGGCGGCGAGGCGCGCAAGCTGCACTGCCCGATCTGTCGCTCAGACCGGGTGAAGATCGCGGCCCTCGAGCGGGTCTTCTCGCGCGCGGCCTCGGGGCGCTGGGTGCGCTGGCGCGAGGGCGGCGGCGCGGGCGGCGCGTCGAACACCATCACCCTCGGGCGCCTCAAGCTCAGGGTCGAGGGCGAGATCGAGCCGCTCTCGAAAGAGCAGATTTGCTTTCGCATGGTGCCGGTCTTCGTGAGCGAAGGGAGGCTCACCTGGCCCGCGCTGCCCGTGATGCCCGAGTACCTCGACTGCCTCGACCCCGCGCAGGTGCGCCTCGCGCGAGAGAAGCCCGAGCTCTTCGGAAGGGTCATCCAAGAGCGCGGCAAATCGCGGTACCAGTGCGTGCTCCCGCTGCGCGGGCTCAAGAGCACCGAGTGGCCGACCTACGAGTGCGAGATCCTCCCGGCCAACCCCTTCGCGGTGAACGCGGGCGACGCTGAGGCGATGGCGTTTCGCGGGGTCTCGGTGAAGGTGTGGCCGAACCTCCGGCGCCCCACCCACGCGTGGCGGTACTACCTCGTGCAAGCCGGGGCCAACTCTGAAGAGGGCATGAACCTCTTCGCGCAGGGGCGGCACTTCCGCGCGCAAATGCTTGTGGCGCCGAGCGACGCCGACGGGCGGCCCGCGAGCGAGACCTTGCTCGAACGCATCGCCCTCGACCAGGAGGTGGGCCGCGAAGGAGAGAGCAACCCCACGGGTTACGTCGGCGCGTCACGCAGAGGTCGCCCCGCGTGGGTGAGCGTCGAGTTCTACCAGCCCGTGCAAGGCGGCAAAGCCGAGGCCCTCGGCGGCGGCCTCTTGCCCCTCCGCCCCGCCATCGACGCCACCAGCAACGACACGTGGAACCTCGGCATCGACTTCGGCACCAGCAACACGGTCATCGCCGTGAAGCGCAAAGACGGCACCATCCAGTGCGTCGCGCCGGAGCGCGGCCGCGAGCGCGCGAGCACCACCCTCAGCCTCATTGACGGCGGGCCCCAGACCCTCCAACGCGGCCTCGATCTGTGGCCCGGCGGCGAGTGGTCGGGCCCCTTCCGCGATCTCTTGCCGAGCGAGCTCGCGTGCCACAAACGCTGGATCGACCTCGCCAGCGACACGGTGATCGGCAACCTCGCCTTCGGCAAAGACTTCGGCGTGCCCTTGCGCGGCGGGGTGGGCGCGGTCGGCAGCGACCATGTGGTGAGCGAGTTCAAGTGGCTCCGCGCGGTCGAGAAAGACAAGACGGCGCTGGCCCAGCGCAACGTCGTGCAAGAGCTTCAGGCGCGCTTCCTCGAAGGCGCGATGCTGATGACCGCGGCCTCGCAGCTCGCCGAAGAGGAGGCCGCGCCGCGCTCGGTCAACGTGTCGTACAGCTTCCCCCTGGCCTTCGACGAGGGCGACCTCGACACCCTCAAGGGCGCCGCCCAGGCCGCGGGCGAGCGCCTCAAGGCTCTCACCGGCGCCGACTTCCTCTTCGCCCCGCCGCTCGTCGATGAGGCCCAGGCCGCGGCCGGTCACACCCCGAGCGACAAGATGTTTCGGGTGTACTGCGACCTCGGCGGCGGCTCGCTCGAAGTGCTCGTCGACGACACCCTCGCGCGCAACTCGCAGCAGGGGCACAGCGGCATGCACCCGCATGTGTTCAGCTCGTCGATCTTCTTCGGCGGCAGCGTGTACCTCCGCTCGCTCCTCGGGGCCGGCGAGCACGACCGAAAGGGCTCGTGCCTCATGCCCGCGATGAGCTCGTACACGCGCCTCGCGAGCGCCGTACGCCAGAGCCCCTCGGGCAAGGCCCTGCTCGAATCGCCCCACGTCATCGCCGAGACCCGCAAGGCCACCGCAGAGCGCCGCGCGCGGGTCTACATCGGGTACATCGTCGAGTGGGTCGCGCGGATGCTCGCGGGGGTCTGCCTCGAACACGGGCGCACCGTCGACGGGCGACTCGACCTCTCGCGCAACCGGCTCTTCACCCTCGCGGGCAGCGGGGCCGCGCGGCGATGGATCCTCGGCGCCAACAAGGGCCCCGGCCAGAAGCGCGTGGTCGAGTTCTCGCTCGTGCTCCTCGGCAACGGATGGGGATTCGGAGACATCGTGCGCGACGGCATGAAGAACGTCGAGCAGATGATGGCCCAGCGGGTGTACGCGCGGCTCTCTGAACTCTTGCGAGAGAACGAGGCCCTCTGCCAGCAGATCAGCGACGGCGACATGCACCTCCTCGACCCGCGGCTCACCCTCGACGTGAGCTTCGTGTTGCCCCCCGAGGGCACCCACCGAAAGGCCGCCGTGGCCCTCGGGCTCCTCGGCACCCACCACGCCACCGAAGACGCCGCCCGCTTCTTCAAGAAGCGCTCGGTCGAGCGCCACGGCGTCATGGGTTTCGACCTCTGGCTCAACGACGGGAGCCGAAAAATCCCGTGGTATCGCCCCTTCGGCCCCCCGGCAGAAGACGACCCGAGCCAGTACGACCGCATCCAAGAGGTGCAAGCAGGGGCGGGCGCGGCGCCGCCGCAGGGGTTTCCGCAGCCGCAACCGAAAGCCCCTCAAGGGGGGGGAGGGTTTCCGATCGCGCAACCCGGTTCGGCTCCCTACGCAGCCCCCGTGCAACCCGCCGCGATGCCGGGCGCGATGCCCATGATGCCGGGTGCGATGCCGGGCGCGATGCCCACGATGCCGGGCGCGATGCCGATGATGCCGGGTGCGATGTACGGCGCTCCCGCGATGATGCCCGGCGCGATGATGCCCGGCGCGATGCCGATGATGGGCTTCGCGATGAGCCCCGAGATGTTGGTGATGCAGCTCCAACAGCAATGGATGCAGCTCTCGATGCTCGCCGCGCAGTCAGGCTCGACGCCTCTTGATTACGCGAAGCCGCAGCTCTGGCAGCAGCTCTCGGTGCTCGCGCAACAGCAAGGGCTCACCGTCGAGCGCATGCTCGCGCAGCAGCAATGGCAGCGCCTCGTGCAGCCGTTGATGATGACCCCGGGGCTCGGCCCAGAGCAGATGCAGCTCGCGCAGCATCAACAGATGCAGGCGGTCACCGCGGCCGCGACGCAGCGCGGGCAGAGCGCCGAGACCTTCCTCGCGCAGCAGCGGTGGGAGGGGCTCCTCGCGATGCTCCAGCCCGCGCCCATGGCGCCGATGATGCCCTTTCCGTTTGACCCGAACGCCCGCTAGAAAGGCAGCCGCGCGATGTCAAAAGACCCCACCGCACCGCCGCATCTCGGCCCCCACGAGGCCTACCGCTTCGGCGAAGAGCCTGTTGCCGCAAAGGCCCAGGTGACCTTCCTCGAGAGCCCCAAGGTGGCCCCCGAGCTGCCCTCGCCGTCGAAGATCGACCCGGGCTTCGAGGCCACCCGCATCGCGCTCGAGAACCAGGTCGCCCGCAACGGCGTGGCGCCGCTGATGTACGCCCCGCCCGACGCAACCCGCTGGTTTCGCTTCTCACCGTTTGAGGTCTTCCTCGAACAGGTGCTGGCCAAAAAGCTCTCGACGCTGGAGTGACCGATGCCGCGAGTCCTTCGCACCGTGCGGTGCCCTCATGCCAAGACCGACGACCCGTGCCAGCTCCCGCCCGGGGTGCGCTACTGCGTCTGCTACGCCGACCAACACCGCGAGCCCGTCGGCGCCGTCTCGGTGCAAGGCGGCCAGGTGGTCTGGTCGGTCGCCTCAGGCGGCAAGGCACGCGGCGCTTCGACCTGGGTCGCGGTGGTGCGACAAGGCGGCGCGGTGATCCCCGTCGAGCTCCAAGACGACCCCGCCCTCCGAGAGACCGTCGAGGGCGGTCGGGCCTACTATCTCGTGCGCGGGCCGCGCGACGCGCGCTTCGCCCTAGAGGCCGGGAGCCTCGTCGAAGCAGCCCTCGAGCAACGTGAGTTCATCGATGTCGTACCGCTCGCCTCGGCCTGAGCGCCGCGCCCTGGTGCTCGCCGCGCTGTGCGCGATGGGCTGCAAAGAGACCCGACGCAGCGCACCCGCGCAGACCCCCGCGGGCCCCACGAACCAGACCGCGAGGCCCGCGGCGCCCGCCGTCGCGCCCGGGCGAGGGGCCCAGGTCATTGTCGACATTTCTGAGTCGATTCGAGGGTTTACAAGCGCTCAGAGCACCGCCCTTGAGACGCTCCACGCGCAGGTGATCGAGTCGTCGCTCTCGGCGCTCCAGGTGAACAACCCCTTCCAGCGGTGCACCGTCGACGACCAGGTGCGCTGCGGCGCCGCGGTGACGGCCCAACAGCTGCGCCTGCCCGCGACCTACCGCGGCGCCAACGCGGCGCTGCACCTAGCGCTGCGTCGCCCCCCGCGGGCGCCCCGCCCTGATCTCCAGCAGCCCGACCCGCTCGACCCCTACGCGGTGACGGTGATGGTCACCGACGGGTTTCAGAGCACGGGCAACATGTTTCAGCCCGGGGCGTCGAGCGATGTGGCGTGCACGTCGGGCGCCGACCCGAGCTGCCTCGCGGCGCTGCTGAGACAGCGCGTCGACGAGGGATACGGGCTCTGGGTCGGCAGGCTCGTCATGGGCTTCGATGGGCGATACTTCGCCGAGCGGCGCCTCGACCCCACGATGTGGCAACGCATCACCGCCCACATCAACGCCCTCAACGTCGCCCCTGAGTGGAATGGTGTCCGTTTCAGCGCCAGCGCGCCCAACATGACCGGCGCCTCGGGCGCGTTTCGTTTCACCGGGGCCCGGCCCCTGCTGGTCTTCGTCCTCTCGCGCGACATCGCCCGCGGCCGCGGCCTCGTGGCCGAAATGGAGCGGCGCCTCCGCGTCGAGCGCATCACCCGCCGGGGCATCGCCGACGACGTGGTCTTCAGCGAGTGGTCGCCCTTCGAGGGCATGAGCGCGCAGCTGCTCAACGCCAGCCGCGCCGCGAGCGGTGGCGCCAACGACCATGTGCTCGTGGCGAGGCCCCAACGGAGTCCCGCTGCGCTCGACGTCACGGCCCGCTGCGACATCGAAGGCAAGGCCCGCATTCGGCTCGACGGCGTGCTCCGCAACGGAGCCTTGCCGCCGCCGCCCTTCGCGCACATCGCCCTCGGCTGGCGCCTCCTCGCGCGCCCGCCGCAAGGCAACGCGGGCGAGCTCTTGGTGCCCCGCGAGGCGCTCCGCCCAGTGCCCGAGCCCTTCGTGGCCCACACCGGCATCGACTGCACCGTGCTCCCCGCCGGCACCTTCGCCTACACAATGGGCATCACCGCCCGGTGGACCGTCGACCCCACCGGCTTCAACGCCCAGTGGTTCGCCCGCGAGAGCGCCGAGACCTCGTACGAGATGCCCGAGCGCGTCTTCGGCCTCGCCGACCTCGCCCGCGCCGTCATCACCGCCGGGGTGAACCGAGAGGGCACCCTCGACCAGCTCACGCTCCGCGTCGAACGCCGCTGAAAACACTCTCAAACAAGCCATTCTGAGAAAAACGTACGGAGGTCGCAACGAATTGTTTGACGGGCGAGGGGCCCGGGCGTACAAGCCGCCTCCCCGACGACGACGGCGCCCGAAACGGCGGCGACGGCGGCGAGAAAAAAGTAAGCGGCAACGAAAAAGAAGTTGACGCCGAAAAGAGAGTGAG
>JAEUKH010000021.1 GCA_016792845.1 Myxococcales bacterium
TTCGATCTCCTCTCGAAGACGTTGTACCTCTCTCGCCAGGGCATCGCAAAGGTTGGCTCCCGGCGAAGGTCCTGGGTCAGCGCTCCTCACGCGAACGGAGGCACGCCAAACACGCATGTTGCTTTGCGGGATGATCTCCCAAGCACTGAGCGGCCGCCCCATGACGTCGCGCTGAACGGTGGCGCTGTCACCCGCGCCGGAGTCGGCAGCCTTGCACCCGCACCCGCCACCAACAGCCTGAGCCCTCGCGCCAAACTCAGCCTTCGGAGCAATCTCAAACGACTTCATCGCTGACTCCTTTCGAGCATCGTCTCCCCGGTAGCCGCTGTCGGGGCTCGGTCGCGGCTCCTGGCAGAGCAGGGGGCAGAGCCACGAACTCTGGGGCTGCGACCACCTACACGCCCGCCATTCCGACATTTCCCCCCCCCAGTCTTCTCGGCATTCCGGCTGGAGGCCGAAACCTGCACACGGGGTTAACGATGATATGGCGTGCCGAAGTATGCGTCGAGCCAGTTGCACATCACACTGCGAGCGGATGCCGGATCTTTGCCGAGCGCGATCTGCATTTCGACGCACGCTGAAATTCCACCGGTTGCATTTGACTGAGCCAGTGAAAATTCTGATGACCCAGGGTAGACGAATTGAGTTCGAAAGTTCAGCAGTGTCACGATCGCACGTAAAATGCCCCTTGATGCCTGTCTCTCGGTGCCGACCTCAACAATCATCACTTCTAGCGCCCTTGATTCAAGAAAAGTACCCGAGAACTCGTTCACTTGATCCCAGAGCTGTAGACAGTTTGATGGCACTTTCGAGCGAGGTAGAATACTGCCAAATGAAAACTCCCCGAGTGCCGCTGAGAGTGCAGATAACTCATCGAGCACCTCCCTCTGTCGGCTCGCATCCAAGACCAGACGCGAATGAGGGCGACATAAGTCAGTGTAGAGGCAAGGCGAGAGTTCGACCGCGCTTCTCGACATTTTCAACACACCTTGGTGCAGTCGTCGTAACACCCTTGATTCGCGCCACACTCGTCGGTACAGCAACCCGGGCAACGTAGCCAGCCAACATTGCGGCAGTTCTCATAATTGGGTGGCCGAGGAAAGGGCCAGTCCAGGGAGCCGGACGTAGGATTGAAACACCCGCGCAGCGCGCGTTCGGCACTCGCGAGCCTGGCCACCAATGGAGCAATGTCACGCTCATAGGAGAGGTCGGGATTGCCGAGCCTGCTACGAACTCGGCTCTCCGTATCACGCGCCCGGTGCAATGCCGCAAGGCATGCCAGCCTCCGGTACCCTTCCAGAGTCCCCTGATTCAGAGTGCCCACGCTAAAAGCCACACTGCACGCATTCCACATATGCCAGATGGCGTTGCGCGTAGCGACACCAGCACCTTCGAGTGGGGAGCGAGTGTAGGCCTGACCTAATGCCGCGCAGAGGTGCATTGGATCTCGCGCAGTGCAAGTCCTTCGAGCATCCTCCCAGGCATTGGCTACCTCGTCCCAACCACCTCCGTACCTCGCGCCTCGTCTTTGTAGTTCGTCCCGAATAGCCTGCACCTCTCGGCTCAACGCATCACAAAGCCGCGCCCCCGGAGCAGGCGGACCGTGACCGGCGCTTCTCACGCTCACGGGAACGTTGGAGGAAATGGCAAGGGGTAACAATTCCCACGCCTTCAACACCCTCCCCATCACATCGTGCCGTACTGTCGCCCCGCCCCCCCCGCCACAATCCCCACCCTTGCACCCGCAGCCGCTCTTCCCCCCACACCCGCCCACCGCGCTCGACGCGGCGCCCCCGCTACCCCCAAACCCATGCGCAATCGTGCCCATCCCTCTGCCCGCACTGCCAACGCCGTTCGCCGCCCTCTCGCCAAACCCAGTCTTCGGAGCAATCTCAAACGACTTCATCGCTGACTCCTTTCAAGCATTGCCTCTCCGGTAGCCGCTGGCAGGGCCAGAACGCGCGGCGTGTTCTTGTGATCGATCACGGCTCGCCGCGAACACAGGGCGCGCGCATCACGCGATCGAACGCCGCGAGAAGAGAAGGTACCGTCGAGAGCGTGTCGCCTCAGAGGGTGTTTGCTCGTGGACATCGGTGCGTATGGTCTTTGGCATGACCCCCTCCAACCCCATTCGCAACGGCTACCCCACCGACCTGAGCGACGCAGAGTGGTCGCTGATCGAGCCCTTTGTCCCCCTCCGGTAACCGCTCTTTACAGAGACGAAGTATGACCGGCGAAACGTGATCGACGGCATTCTCTACAAGTTGCATACCGGTTGCCAGTGGCGACTTCTGCCCAACGACCTTCCGCCTTGGCGATCGAAGTTGCAGGCCGGGTTCGATTGGCCGCGGGCCGCACTGAAGATCCCACGCATGTGGTGACCGACAGTCAATCTGTGGCTCATCCAGACCGCAGAGCGCGTTGGCATCCAAGTTCAACTCGCACAGCGGGCGGTCGAGCGCTCGATCGCACGGCACAACAGCTGGAAGTGACTGTCAAATAAGTATGATCGCTCAATTGCCTCCTTTCAGACCCCGGTTCGCGATCGGATTGGTTGGCCTCATGCTTGGTCGGTTAACCGAAGATGTGGCATGATGCGATGGGTAAACGCACCCGGCCTAGCGTCTTCTGTGTCGTGGTTGCCAGGTGATCGCGCAATATCGAAGGCAACTTTGGTTGCAGATGGCGATTGACTCCTCAGGTCGCGGTGGTGGCCCGAAGACGTATTCTCTCATCGCTCGATGAGCAGCTGGCGTGTTGATCATACACCGCCGATGGCAGATGCTAAAGCAGTTCTGCTGAGTCAGTAGAGTGAAGTAGAATGCGATCACAGAGAGCATTGTCATCTCATCTAGTACCTGTAGACATTTCTAACCACGGCAGGAATCTCGCAGTCGCAGCCGCGATGACTGCCAACTGTACGACGAGTCGTCGCAACGACGTCAGCATATGCGGTTGCCAAAATAGACTCTCTGTCAATTGCTTGGGCGAGCGCATTTGTTAGCTCAGATTCCGCCAACGCACAGATTCGCTGTCGAATGCTGGAGTGGTCGGCTCCCATAGAGGCGCATTCTTGATAGAGGCCATTTAAGATGGCCCACTGGGATTGCAGAGGTCTCAGTTGTTGGTCGATGTCGGGCCAGTTGTATAGGTCTCGGAGTCGGTGGAGTGAGTATTGTTCGATGAGATTGAGGTTCATCATCCATAAAATAAGATCGCAAGGATTAGCCACATTGCCTTGTTGGCAGGCGCGAATCAACTCGAAGATTCGCCCAATTTCTCTTTCCCAGCTATCGATTTCAACCTGAATACTCTCGGCTCGGCGTTGTAGTACCCAGCAGTGTTCTTGTACCTCTACAGGGCACCACGCGCCGGTCGGGGGGAGTCGGGGGGGCTGAAACCGAGGAAATTGCCTGTGAGCGGCGTCAAACCCGATGGCCGAGCCACTTCGAGAGGCTGACCGACTCCAGTGTTTAGAACTGTCGATGGGCAACAACTCCCACGCCTTGAGCGGCCGCCCCATGACGTCGCGCTGAACGGTGGCGCTGTCACCCGCGCCGGAGTCACCAGCCTTGCACCCGCACCCGCCCGATGTGCGTGTTGCAGAGCCGCCGCACCCACCAACAGCCTGAGCCATCGCGCCAAACCCAGTCTTCGGAGCAATCTCAAACGACTTCATCGCTGACTCCTTTCAAGCATTGCCTCTCCGGTAGCCGCTGGCAGGGCCAGAACGCGCGGTGTGTTCTTGTGAGCGATCACGGCTCGCCGCCAACACAGGTCGCGCGCATCACGCGATCGAACGCCGCGAGAAAGAACGAGAACGCCAAGGTTTGATGGCCTCAGTCTGAATAGCCAGCCACGACGACCTGCAACTGGAGCGACACGTTGTTCGGGCTCGTGATGCGAAAGCGCCCGTATGCCCCTTGATCAGACGGTGAGGTGATCTGCATGAAGGTCACCGCAGGCAGGTTGTTGGCCGACCCGGCAGAGACGGTCTTGCCCACGCTCGAGGTCGCCCAGGTGTCGTACTCCGGCGCATTGGTGAACTGATATTCAACCGTTGCGCTCGCCGTAAACCCAGACGCCCCGCGCATGATGAGCTGCACCTGCAATCGCTCGACGCTCCCCAGAAGCGCAGCGTGCTCTTGCGAGGTGTAGAACACCGGCGGCGCGCTCGCGTCGCCCGAGATCACCTGATCGAACACCACAAGATTGAATACGCGTGCCATGAGACCGCCCCCGTACCCGCCCATCACACCCGAGCGGATGACGCGACCGTCACGCCCTTCGAGTCACCACGACCCCCAGAGCGTGACACGTCTTTCTGGCGATCAGCATTAGCCCCCCCCCCACACGATTCTGTCAACAGCCGCCTTCGTTTTTCTGTCTCAGCTGGCATTGGGTGCGAAATTACGTTGTGCTGTCAACCACTTCGAAGGCGCCGTGTGCACCTGCGCGCTGCGCTGTCAGGCGCGTCGAGGCCCGGCTCAGACGCGACGAATCGCCTCTCAACACGCATCAATACTCCCCAACGCGCCCCGGCGTAGTCGATGCCTCGGGGCCATTTTGTCAGTTCGCGACGTCGCGCACGACCCGAGGGAGACCTGCGTCGCCGCCTCGCACGCTCAGAGGTCACGCCCGATCGTGAGCGTCATCGACCCTGAGGGGGGAGGCCCGTCTGTGAAGGCTCAGCGCAAGATCGGCGCGCCGTTGACCGAGACCGCGTTCCGTCGCGGACGCACACGCCGGGCAGGGCTCGCGGCGGGTGCGACCCGCTCCGTGTTCGTCACCGTCGTGTCAGCCGATGGGGGCACGGGCGCCGCCGCAACGGGCGCCGCCGCAACGGGCGCCGCCGCAACGGGCGCGCGCACCGGAGACACCACCGGGGCCGCCGCAACGGGCGCGCGCACCGGAGACACCACCGGGGCCTCCCTCACCGGGGTCGCCGCGGCGCTGCGAGAGGGGCCGCGGGCGCGCACGATCAGCCCCGCGCTGACCCCGAGGCTCAGCACCGCCAACGCCGCGCTGGCCCACAGCGCCACCCGGCGACTCGGAGGCTCAGCCTCGACCAGCGGGCTCTCGTGCGAGATCGACTGAATGCTCGGCCCCACTTCGAGCGAGCCCGACGAGACCGACGGCGGCGCCTGCAAGGCCGACACCTGGGCCAACGAGAGCGAGCGCGAGAGCGAGGGCGAGGTGTCGTGACGGTGCAGGCTCACCGAGAGCGAGGCGCCCTCGTGAGCGCCCGAGAGCGAAGGCATCGGGTCGATGGCCTCGATGCCCGAAGCGTCGATGGCGTCGGGCGCCGTGCGGTCTTCAGTGTTCAACACCGGGTGGCTTTGAAACAGAGGCTCCCACGTCGCGGCGACCTTGGGCGCGGCGAAGGGCAAGAGCGCCCGACCCATGCTCAACAGATCGGCGAAGCGCGCGGCCGGGTCGCGCGAGAGCGCCCGCAAGATCACCGCCTCGAAGCCCGGAGCGAGCCCCTCGCGGAGACGGCTCGGCGGCTCGAAGCGCCCCTGCACGATCGCGTGCAAGGTCTCGTACAAGGTCGGCCCCGCGAAGGGGCGCCGGCCCGTGACGCACTGGTACAAGATCACCCCGAGGCTGTACTGGTCGCTGCGGGCGTCGGCGTTGCGCGCGCCGCGGGCGAGCTCGGGCGGGATGTAATACGGCGTGCCGAGCAGCGTGCTGCCCCCCGTGAGGGTCTGCAACGACGGCCCGTCGCTGATCTTCGAGATGCCGAAGTCGAGCACCTTCACCACCTCGACGCCCTGACGGGTGCGCGAGAGAAAGACGTTCGCTGGCTTCAAATCGCGGTGAACGATGCCCTCGTCGTGCGCCGCCTGCACCGCCGACAAGACCGGCAGCATGATCTCGACCGTACGCTCGACCGAACACAACGGCTGACGCTTGAGCCGCGAACCGAGGTCGTCGCCGTCGAGAAACTCCATCACGAGGTAGGGCATCTGCTCGACCACGCCGACGTCGAAGACATCGACGACGTGCGGGTGATCGATCTTTGCCACCGCCACGCCCTCGCGCTCGAAGCGCGCGAGCACCTTCTTGTTGCGCGCGACCTCGGGGCGTAACACCTTCAACGCCACGCGCTTCTTCAGCGAGGTGTGGAGGGCCTCGTACACCTCGCCCATGCCGCCTCGACCCATCTGCCGCACGATGGTGTAGCGGCCGAACGCACTGCCCGGCGCGAGGATGTCACCCTCTGACGTCGCGAGCCCCTCGCTGTCGTCGTCATTCATCACAGCGCGTTCGAAAACACTACCCACTCAAGCCCCGCCCTTCAAGCCGCGGGATCCCCCAAATGACAGCCTCGCTCACACCAGCGCGTCGTACGGCGCGAAGGGCGTGACGCAGGGCGGCCCTGCCGCATAGGCGTAGTGCAGCACCCGCCCGGGCGCGAGCGCCAGGAGCGTCGAAGACACCGTCGCGAAGGCCCCAACGTGCACGCAGAGCGACTGGAGGTTGTCGGCCAGCGAGGGGTCAACCCACGGCTCCCGCGGCGGGAGGCGCTCGGGGCGAGGGTGATCGTGACGGCCCATCATCTGCGCGAGCGCCGCAGACGCTTCGGGCAAGGTGAGGGCGGCGAGCCGCGAGGGGGGCATCCATTCGACCGGCAGCTCGGTCTTGGGAAAGGCCGCCGAGCCCATCACATCGTTGGCGAGCACATGCTGCCCCGGGCCGAGCGCGTGAAGGGTGCACCGCGCGGGCTCAGGCCGAAGGTAGGCCACCGAGAGCGCCTCGGCGTCACCGAAGAAGAGATTGAACGGGCGGTAATGCCGCGGGTCGAGTGCGCGGAGATACGCCGCCGCGGCCGCCGTCGAGCCTTGCCGAAGAACAGCCAAGACCACCTCGCCCCGCGAGCGCCAGGGGCCCGCGCGACCCAAGGGCGTGCGCTGGTTGGTGAGCCCTACGAAGAATCCTCGGCGGGTGACGCCGAGCCAGGTGCCGCCCGCTTCGAGGTCGCGGCCCCCTAAGAGCACCTCGGCGCCCGCCTCAAGCACCGCAGGAGGGGCCGACGGGCGGTGCACGAATTCGTCACGGTTGGCCGCGATGATGAGCCCCGCTTGGGGGTGAACCCTGCTGTACGCGACGAGCGTGCACACAGACCCTCAGGCGCCCTGCGCGGGGGCATCGGGGCGCGCGACCCGCGTAGAACGTGGCGCCGTCTGCGACGGAGACAAGGCAAACCCGCGGCGAAATGCGACCAGCTCGGCCGCGATGGAGACCGCAATTTCGAGCGGTGCGCGGGCCCCGATGCTCAAACCCAAGGGCATGCGGACGCGGTCGCACGCTTCGGCCGAGAGGCCGCGGGCTTCGAGCCGGGCGCGGGTGCGCTGCGCCTTCGCGCGGCTGCCGACGCCGCCGACGAAGCTGTAATTGCGCTCGAGGGCCCACAAGATGGCGTCTTGATCGAGGCGGTGGTCGTGCGTCATCACCAACACGGCCCCCCGCGTCGGAACCCGCCCGCCGAGCACCGTCGGGTCACCCCGAAGCACCGTCGCCCCCGGAAAGCGCGACGCCTCGCTCCACCCCTCGCGGGGGTCGCACACCGTCACCGCAAAGCCCAACGACACCAAGAGCGGCACCAAGGCGCCGGCCACATGGCCGCCCCCCACCACGGCCACGGGCATCGCCGCCGCGAGGGGCTCAAGCAGCACCGTCACCGAGCCCCCGCAGCACATGCCCAACGACGCGCCGAGGGCGAGCTCGAGGGTCTCGGGAGTGGCCTCGCCGCGCCGTGCGGCGTCGAGCTGTTGCACCATCGCCCGCAGGGCCCGCTGCTCTAACGCGCCGCCCCCGAGGGTGCCCGCGCACGCGCCGTCGGCGACCAAGAGGAGCTTCTGCCCAGGCGTCGCCGGGGCGCTCCCCCTCCGCGCGAGCACCGTCGCGAGCACCGACGCGGCCCCTGCGGCGCTGGCCTCCGCGGCGAGGGCCAGCACCTCATGAACCTCGGCCGCGCGCGGCTTCGGGAGGCTCTCATCGTCGTCACACTCGACCAACGGCGGTCAGCCTCCGATGGCCCGCATCGAGACCCCGCGCGCGCTCACCTCGGTGCACCCTTGCCACTGCGCGTCGGGCTTCATGGCCCACGCGGCGTCGAGGGCCTCGGCGATGACGGCGTCGGTGTCGTCGCCCTCGCGCATGGCCTCGCGCAACGGGGCCGCGAAGCCCACCGCATCGGCGGTCGCGAGGCAAGGCCGCAGGGTGCCGTCGCTGCTCGCCCTGAGGCGGTCGCAACCTCCACAGTACGTGTCGGTCGAGCCCGAGATGAAGCCCACCCGCGCGCCGCTCCCGTCGCGGGCGAAGAGGTATTTCGCAGGGCCTCGATCGGGGTCACGGGTCGCCTCGCGATCGACCAGAAGGTGCCCAAGGCGGCGCCGCTGCTCGGCCATCGACACGAGCTTGTCGCGCCAGATCTTGCCGCCCTCGCCGACGCCCATCACCTCGATGAAGCGCGGTGTAATTTGTCGGGCCCAGGCCCAGCGCACCATGGCCTCAAGGCTCTCGTCGTTCTCGCCCCTGAGCACCACGGTGTTGGTCTTGAGCTCGTCAAAGCCCGCGGCCCGCGCGGCCTCGACGCCCGCGATGACGGCGTCGAAATCGCCGCCGCGGGTGATGGCCGAGAAGCGCGCCGGGTCGAGGGTGTCGAGCGAGATGGTGAGGCGTCGCAGGCCCGCCTCGCGCAGCGTCTTGGCGAGGGGCGCGAGGTGCGCGCCGTGGGTGGTCATCGCGAGGTCGTCGAAGCCCAAGGCGGCGATGCGGCGCACCATCGACACGACGTCTTTGAACAGCAACGGCTCGCCGCCGGTGAGGCGGACGCGTCGAACACCGCGCGCGTAAAGACCGCGCAGCACGGCCTCCCAAGCGTCGACGTCGAGGCGATCTTCGGCCGCGAGGTAACCCTCAGCCCGCGACGGGCGGCAGTACACGCACGCCATGTCGCAGCGATCGGTCAGTGACACCCGCACGAGCCGCGCCGAGGCGCGCTCGATCGCCACGCGCCCCGCACGAACCGTCGAAGCCACCACTGGAAGTTGAAATGCCATCGCGAGAGCCGCGCCTAGTGTGAGCCAAGCGCGAAGAAATGTCATGCCCTCACGACGACGCCCGTGCCGCGGGTGCGGTTGTCGTTGCGGCAACGCTTCTGCATCTGAAACCATCGCCGCCACGAGCCCGATGACGCCCCCGCGTGCCCCCTTCGCCGAACGCTCGATCGAGACGCTCTTGTACGTCTCGTTGAGCGCCCTCGCGGTGTTCGCGCGGCTCTCGCGCCACGCGACGGTGTGGGTGGGCGATGCGGTGATCGCGCCCGAGCCCGACGCGTTCTACCATCTTCGCCGCGCGACGCTGACGCTCGAGCACTTTCCGCGGGTGCCGCTGCGAGACCCCTGGCTCGATTGGCCCGTCGGAGGGGCCGCGACATGGTCTCCGGGCTTCGACCAGCTCCTCGCGCTCGGCCCGTGGCTGGCGGGCCTCCGCGGCGCCTCTGCGATGCGGGCGATGACCCTCGTGCCGGTGACCTTGGGCCTCGCCCTGGTGCTCGCGAGCGCCGCGCTGGCCTCGCGTGCGCTCTCGACCGCGCGCGCCTCAGAGCGCCTCTCGGGCCTCGGCCTCGCGGGCCTCTTGGCCGCACTCTTGCCCAACAGCGTGGCCATCTCGACCCTCGGCCGAACCGACCATCACATCATCGAAGCGCTCTTCTGTGTCATGGGCGGGCACCTCCTGTTGACCCTCTCCGCGGCCCCCGCGCGCAAGACCGAGGGCCTCGTCGCGCTCTGGGTCGCTTGCGGAATCCACTTGTTCTCAGGGCACGTCATGTACGTCGGCGTCTTCGCCGCTGCGCAGGCCGCGCGGGCCCTCGCGTCGCCCCCCGCCCGCGGGCCGACCCCTGGCGCGCTCGGGCTCGGCCTCGGCGCCCTCCTCGTGGCCCTCGCCGACGCCCGGTGGATCAACGCCCATCACGCCCCGTGGCACCCGCTGCATCTCTCCTGGTTGCAGCCCTCGCTGGTGGCCCTCGCGGCGGCGGCCCTCGCACCTTTGGGCTGGGCGCAGGGCCCCGCATGGCGTCGCGGCCTCGCGGCGTGCGGCGTGGCGACCCTCGCGTGTTTGGGCCTCGCGGCGCTGCCCGGGGCGCGCGACGGCTTCTTCGCGGGGCTCGTCGGCTGGCTCGGCACCCGCGACCCCTGGATGGCCACCATCGACGAGTGCCGTCCGCTCTTTCGGGAGCCGCCCTTCAGCGTCGCGGCGTGGCGCCCGCTTTACGGCCTCCTCGGGTGGGTGGGGTGCGTCTTTCCGCTGAGTTTGACGGTGATTTGGGGGCGACGCGAGCTCGCCGCGCCCCTCAAGGTGATGGTCTCGCTCTTGACCGCGCTCGCCTTGCTGCAACTGCGCTTTGTGCGACCCATGGTGGGCCTCGTGGCGGTGATCACGGCCCTGGCCTGGGTCTCGGCGTACCAGCATCTCCGCGCGACGCGGTGGCGCTGGGCCGTGGGCGCGTGGCTCGCGCTCTGCCTCGGCGACCCGCGACTCTGGGTCTACCTTCGCCCCGTGCAGTCGCGCACCATGACCCCCGCGGTCGAGCTCTCGCTGCACCTCGCCCAGCGCGACCCCAACCCCCAACCAAACCACCAACCCGCCATCTGGACGCCATGGGACGACGGCTTCACCGCCCTCGTCATCGGTCAACACCCCGTGCTCACCAGCGGCTTCGGCCCCTACCTCGACCGCCCACGCTTCGAGGCCCTCGAAGCCACACGCTTCGGCGCCGAGCGCGCCATCGACGCCATGCTCGCCGCCCGCGACGCCGGCTGGGTGCTCACCGGAGCCCTCGACCGCGCCGAACACCCGGGCCCTCACAACGAAGCCCTCGTCGGCACCAACCCCGCGGGGCGCCCGGCCCTCGACGCCCGCTACGTCGCGCAGGTCGCCTCGTCGGTCTGGGCCCTCGGCGGCAGCGGCTTCTCATCGTGCAACGTACCGCATTTGCATCACTTTTGGCCCGTCGCGGCCTCGTCATGGCGCTACGCCGACACCCGCCGCCCGCTGCCCGGGCTGTGGCTCTACCGCCGCGTCGCCGGGGCCCAGCTTCGCCTCGCGCCGGGCACCCGCGGTCGCCTCGTCGCGCGCCTCGCGACCTCGGTCACAGCGCGAGCTGTTCAGTACGAAGCCTGGGTCGAGCTCGGCGCAGACACCGACGCGCTGACCTTGCCGCTCCCGTCAGGGTGGCGCGGGCTCAACATCGAGACCGGGCCCGCGTACACGCTGACCCTCGATGGCGCTCCGTGGGGCACCGTGACGGTGAGCCCCGAGGCCGCCCTCGGCGGTCGAGAGGTCGCGCGGATCGCTCCGTGATCGAAGCTATTTGAGCGCGCCCGCGGGCACCACCGCGAGCTGCCAGCCCCCGAGACCGGCGTTGTACCAATCGAGCACGAAGCTCTGCCCGTCGGGGCTCCGTTGCAGCCGAAAGAGGTCTGAGCCCTCGCTCACACTGACGCTGCGCGACCCGAGCACCTCGCGGAGCCCCGGGTGATACCGCACAAGACGCGTGCGCGCGGTGCCCTCGCCCAGAAGCACCGCGAGGGTCTCGTCGTCGTACCAGGTCGCGCCAAACGTGCGAGGGTGCGACCCGGCGAGGCTCACCAGGGCTTGCTCTGAGACCCGCGAAGTGCACGAAATCACAGCGTAACGGGCGGGGCCCTGGGCGAACCTCAGCGCCGTCACGAGGAGCCGCTGCCCGTCGGGCGAGAGGGCCACGCTCACACGCTCGGGCGACCAACGGGCGCGGTCGTCGACGGTGACCAGCGCGACGCTGCGATGCTCGTGCGCGTCGCCGCCGTCGCCGAAATACAAGCTCAGACCGTCTTGCGCGTGCTGCCGGAGCTCGGCAACCTGCGTCGGCCCCAACCACTGAAGCGCGCGCCCCTCACCGACCCGCCCCCCGGGGAAGGTCACCCCGCGGCGGTGCAGCCCGTCGAGCAACACCAGATGGCCGTCGCCCCCGCGCGCCCACGGGCTCACCTGAATGGCGACGTGCTCGCCGTCGGGGCAAAGCGAGGGGCGCAGCGCGCTCCACGGGGCGAGGTCGACCTGGTCACCGAGCGCGTGGCTCCAAGCCCAGACGGTGTGCGGGTCGAGCTTGCTCCGCAGGCTGCGGGCGCGGGTGTCGAAGAGGTACCACGCGACCGCGTCACGGGCGTCGGCGTTGCGCCACGCGTCGAGGGCGTCGGCCACCAAGAGCTGCCCAGGGCCCGTCGCGAGCTGAAGCCGCGCCTCGTGAGACACTCCGAGCAAGCGCCACGACTCGACCAGGCCCCCATCGGGCACGGCGTACACGCTGAGCGTGGCCACCCCGGGGGTCTCGCTCTGCCTTAACACCCAGAGCTCGTCGTCGCTGACAAAGGCGAGGTCTACAATGTCGCGCTCGCCACTCAATTGACAATGTGACACCCCGGAGCCGAGGGCCACACACTCGACGGTGGTCGCGGGGCGCGGCGTCTGGGCTTCAAAGGCGCGGCCCCAAAGGGCCATCCATCGGCCCCCGGGGCTCAAGGTGTACCGCGTGAGCGGCGTCACGACCCGCCGCACACCGCCGACCCAGGGCTTCAGCCATAGCGCATCGACCACAGCGCCTCTCGCTATACACCGTGCGCGCATGGCGGGGGTCGCAATCTCAGCGCGAGCCCCCGGGGCAAAGGCCCGCCCACGCCGTCGCCCCGCGCTGTGCAAAGTGTGATGCGCGCGATGGTCGGTGCGAAGAATCGGCCGCGGGGGTATAGGTGTCGGTCGGGAGCCACCATGAGCGACGCACGACCCTTTCGTGGGCGCCGAAAAGTGCCGCAGTTTCTGTCGATGGTCTTGGCCGGCGGTGAGGGCAAGCGGCTCTTACCGTTGACCGCAGAGCGGGCCAAGCCCGCGGTGCCCTTCGCGGGGCGGTATCGCATCATCGACCTGGTGCTCTCAAACCTGGTGAACTCGGGTTTGACGCGTATCAAGGTGTTGACGCAATACAAGTCGGCGTCGCTCGAAGAGCATGTGGCGAGGGCCTGGCGTCTGTCGCCCATCCTCGACAACTTTATTGAGACCATCCCGGCGCAGCAGCGCACGGGGCTCACCTGGTTTCGAGGCAGCGCCGACGCGGTGTGGCAGTGCTTCAACGTCGTCAAAGACGCCGACCCCGACTACGTCGCCATCTTCGGCGGCGACCACGTCTACAAGATGGACGTGCGGCTCATGATCGACCGGCACTTTGACACCGAGGCCGACCTGACGGTGGCCGCCATCCCGGTGCCGAAGGCCGAAGCCAGCGCCTTCGGTGTGCTGCAAATCGACGCGCAGGGGCGGGTGCTGTCGTTCCTTGAGAAGCCCGCCGACCCGCCCGAGATGCCCGAGCGGCCGGGGTGGTGCCTTGTTTCGATGGGCAACTACATCTTCGGCGTCGATGTGCTCGAAGAAGAGCTGCGCCGCGACATCGCCGATGAGACCTCGGCCCACGATTTCGGCAAGAGCATCCTGCCCTCGATGGTGGCCCGCGGTCGCAACGTGGTGATCTTCGACTTCGCCACCAACGTCATCCAAGACGAAGAGAACCCGAGCTATTGGCGCGACATCGGCACCATCGAGAGCTACTTCGACGCCCAGATGGATCTCGTCTCGATCAAGCCTGAATTCAACCTCTACAATCGCCGCTGGCCGATCCGTACGGGCATCAGCTTTGACCCGCCGGCGAAGTTCGTCTTCAGCGATCAGAGCCAGGCGAGGGTCGGGCTCGCCACCGACTCGCTGGTCACCGACGGGTGCATCATCTCAGGGGGGCAGATTCACCGGTCGGTGCTCGCCAACCGGGTGCGGGTCAACTCGTTCGCCCAACTCGAAGAGTGCGTGCTCCTCGAAGGGGTGCAGGTCGGGCGCTACGCGCGCATCCGTCGCGCCATCGTCGACAAGGGCGTCAACATCCCGCCGGGGATGCAAATCGGCTTCGACGTCGACGAAGACCGCAAACGATTTCACATCTCTGACACGGGGATCATCGTCATCCCCAAGGGCGCCATCCTCGAAAAGTAGCGCCCCCCGCGCGGCCCTGACACGCCCAAGGCCCCCCGTCAAACCCCGCCCGCTCTCGTTGTAAGGAACTACACACCTACATCGGCTCCGTGCCATACGTTCAGCCTATGCCTCGTGCTGAACGCGAACACCGTGACCATCGAGATGCCAAAGAGGCGCTGCTGAACGCGGCCTCGTCGCTGTCGGCTGCGGCCTCGGTGCACGGCCGCGTGCCCCCGCACGACCTCGAAGCCGAGCGCGCCGTGTTGGGAGCCATCTTGCTCGACAATTCGGCCGTCGGGCTCGCCGAAGCGATCGTGGTGCCGGGTGATTTCTACCACCCGGCCCACGGGGTGATCTTCGAGTCGATCCTCTCGCTGTCGAGCCGCCGAACGCCCATCGACGTGGTCACCCTCGCCTCGGAGCTCCGGGCCCGCGAGCGCCTCAACACCGTCGGCGGGGCGCAGTACCTCGGCGAGCTGACCGACACCATCCCGACCATCGCCCACGTCGAGTCGCACGCCCGCATCGTGGCCGAGCTGGCCGCCGTGCGCCGCATGATCGAGGTCGCCCACGAGATCGTGGCCCGCGGATACGGCGAGCGCGGGGCCCCTGAGGCCTTCCTCGATTTCGCGGCGGCCAAGGTGTTCGAGGTCGCGCAGAAGCGCTCGAAGAGCACCCTCGTGCCCCTTGAGACGGCCATCATCGAGGCCTTCGCCCGCATCGAGAACGTGCTCGAAAACGGGCTGCGCATCTCAGGCACCGAGACGGGCTTCCGCGACCTCGACACCCTCACCGCGGGCATGCACCCCGGGCAGCTCATCATCATCGCGGCGCGCCCCGCCATGGGCAAGACGAGCTTCGTGCTCAACATCACCCTCAACGCCGCGGTGAGCACCAACAAGCCGGTGCTCTTCTTCTCGCTCGAAATGCCCAGGGTCGAGCTCGCCAACCGCCTCATGTGCGCCGAGGCGCGGGTCGACCAGGGGCGACTCCGCACGAACCTCCTCACCCAAGACGACGTCACCTCGCTGACGGCCTCGGCCAACAAGCTCCACTCGCTGCCGATCTACATCGACGACTCGGGCGACCTCACCCTGCTCGAACTGCGCTCAAAATCACGCCGTATTCGCAACGAGCGCGGCCTCTCGCTGATCGTCATCGACTACCTCCAGCTGATGAAGTCGAGCCGCGACAAGGTCGAGTCGCGAGAGCGTGAGATCTCTGAGATTTCGCGTGGTCTCAAGGCCTTGGCCAAAGAGCTCGAGGTGCCCATCGTGGCCCTCTCTCAGCTCAACCGCGCCTGCGAGACCCGCCCGGGCAAAGACAAGCGACCCCTCGTGAGCGACCTCCGCGAGTCGGGCGCCATCGAGCAAGACGCCGACGTCATCATGTTTATCTACCGCGATGAGGTCTACAACCGCGACACTGAAGACAAGGGCATCGCTGAGATCATCATCGCCAAGCAGCGTAACGGCCCGACCGACGTGGTGCGGCTGCGCTTCGTGCGCGAGCTGACGAAGTTTGAAAACCTCGCGCTCGAAGACGGCAATTACGCAGACGCCCATGTGGGCGGGCTCGACGCGTCCGATGACGGGGGCGAGGGCGGCGGGGGCGAAGACTTCCCCTGACGAGGGGGCTGCGCATCGACAAGGGCGGGGCGAGGGCTTAGAAGCGTCGCCCGTGAAGATGACACGCCCAGCAGTTTTGACCCTCGTGACGGTGCTCGCGCTCGGATGCGCGTCGACGAGCCCGCAGACTCCGACCCCAAGCAGCGCGGCCCACGTCACCGAGACCTTGGTCGACGCCGCGGTCTCGACGCTGAGCAACGAGCCCGATGCGACCGCGGTCGCGCCGGCCCCAGCGCCGGCCCCGGTGGCGATCACCGTGGGCGCCCGCCGCGAGGTGCCGACCCCGAGCCCCACGGTGCGCATCACCGCACCCCGCGCCAACACAACGGTGCGCGAGAACCGGGTCGAGCTGAGGCTCGACGTCCGCAACTGGCGCAACGCCGACGACGCCAATGATCATCGGCACATCCATGTGGTGGTCGACAACAACGACTACATCCGGGTCGACGACCCGCGGCGCCCGGTGGTGCTCGAAAACCTCAGCGAAGGCACCCATGTGGTGCGCGCCTTCCCGGGGTGGGAGACCCACGAGTCGGTGAAGACCGACGGCGCCCTCGCGGTGTTGGTCTTTCACGTCGGCCGCGCGACGCCGAATTTTGCCTTCAACCCCCGCGCGCCGATGCTGACCTACTCGCGCCCCAAGGGCGCCAACAACGGCCCCGCGAGCGACCACATCTTGCTCGATTTCTATCTCTCGAACGTGCCTCCGGGCGATCTCGGCGCTGAGGGCGTGCGCGTACGGCCGACCATCGACGGCACGGCCTTCGCGGCCCTGACCGCGTGGCAACCGCACTACATCGAGCATCTCGCCGAGGGCGAGCACACCATCGTGCTCGAGCTCCTGGGGCGCGACGGCCAGCTCCTGGCGGGCCCGTTCAACCGCGCCGAGCGTCGCATCACCGTGAGCCGCACCGCACCGCCTCCGCCGCCCGCGACCGCCCCCGCCGCCGCCGCGATGGAGCACGCGGGTCACTGACCGCAGCCCGCTTATCTTTGCTGTGAATTGACGGCGTTTGCCGTTGATGAATGGCGTTCACCGTCGAACGATGGCGCCTCTCGCTCCTCACCGTCGGTGAGGTCTTCAGGCAGGCGCAACGCGCGCAGGCCTCGCGCCCGCCGCGTGCGCCCCTCAGGGGATCGTAAACGGGATCTGAAACTCTTGCCGGTCGTAGGTGAAGTTGAGCTGGTAGGCGCCCACGATGCGGCCGCCGACCGCCACCGAGAGGGTCACCGGCGTGTTGCTCGACGAGCACATGTCGTACGCCACCACGCGGATGCGGTAGGTGCCGCTCGGCGGAGCCGCAGACCAGTACACGTTCTCGACCGTCGGAGGCGCCACCGAACAGGCCGCGTTGGCGTCGCGGTCGAGCACGCCGCCCGAACGGCTGTTGCGACGACCGTAGTAAATCTCTTCGTTGAAGGGGTCGACCACGTGAAGGTCGATGTCTGACGAGGAGTTCCACGCGGCGGTGACTTGGATGTTGCCGGTCTGGTAGCCGCAACCCTCGTCGATGACGCCGTTGCAGTTGTCGTCGAGGCCGTTACACTGCTCGGGCGCCCCGGGGTTGCACGCCGCCTGGAGCGCCACCACCCCCGTCGGCACCGCCACGCTCGCCGTCAGCGTCGAGCTGGTGGCCACCGTCGGACGCGGCGTCACCACCGTGGTCGTCGTGCCATAGAGCTGCCCGTTGCCGCGCACCACACACGCGCTCAAGGCCTGGAACGTGCCGAGCACCACAAGCCCCGCGGTCAGCCGTTTGTACATTGTCATCACTACCCTATGCTCCTTCTGCGCGTCCCCGACGCTGTCAGTGCGAGAAGGGTGCGACGCTTTGAGCGTCCCTTCAAGCACCAACCGGCCATGTTGTGACACCCTCTTGTTCAGAGGCTCACCCACAACGGTGAGCGGCCCTTCGTGCAGACGCCTGCGCGGGGCGTGGTACGTTCGACCCAGCCCATGTCTTTCACCCAAGAGGCAGAAGTCGCCGTCGCGGCCCTCGAAGCCGCCCAAGCCCTCGTGCGCCGCATTTACGCATCGCGCTTCGCCGTCGATTGGAAGGGGGTCGGCGACCCCGTCACCCAAGCCGATCGCGAGGCCAACGCCGTCATCGTCGCGGCCCTCAAAGCGGCCTTCCCGCACGATGTCATCTGCGCCGAAGAGGGAGAAGAGGGCGACAACCGTGAGGCGGCCACCCGCGGGGGGCGCTGCTGGTTCGTCGACCCCCTCGACGGCACCCGCGAATTCGTCGATCGCAACGGCGAGTTCTGCATCATGCTGGGCCTCGCCGTCGACGGCGTCGCGACCTTCGGCGCCATCGCGATCCCTGAGACGGGGCGCTTCGTGTTGGGCGACCCCTCCCGAGGCCTCAGGGTGCGCGACGGCGACGGCGACTGGCATCCGCTCGCCGCGCCTGTGCCCGCCGCGCACGCGCCCTTGCGCGCCGTGGTGTCGCGCTCACACCCCAACCCCGCGGTGCTCGATGTGCTGAAAGAGGCCGGGGTCGACACCCTGCGCCCTTGCGGGAGCGTGGGGCTCAAAGTCGAGCGCGTCCTCTCGGGCGAGGCCGAGGTGTACCTCCATCTCGGTCGCGGCCCCAAACTGTGGGACACCTGCGCGCCCGAGGCCCTCGCCCGCGCCGCGGGGCTCTCGGTGACCCGCGCCGACGGGCAGGCCCTGTCGTACCAGACCGCAGCCCTCGGGGTCGACGACGGCTTCCTCGTGGCCCGCCCGGCGCTGGCCGAAACCGTGCTGAGGGCCCTCGAAAGCAAGCGCGCTCTCTAAGCCCGATTGCAGAGAAGAACGTGCGCGGCGCGAGGGCGGGTGTATGCTCGCGGCGATGACCCGCGACGAGGCCGACCTCGAATTCTGCCACGCCTGCAACGAGCCCATCGAGGGCGAGCCTGCGGGGGCCGGGTTGTTGGTGTTCGTCCGCGGCGACGAGGTCGTCTACGAAGAGCCGCCGTTGTGTGAGCGGTGCGCCCTGGCCATCAGCATGACGGCCCTCGATCGCTGGTTTCACGAAGAAGAAGAGGGGTGAGCGATGTGGCCTGCGCGTTCTGCGATTCCGACCATTCCGGCCCACGCGATGGTGTCTCGCGACGCGGTCGACGCCGCCGAAGAGGCCCTGTCGGCGCGCTCTGACCTCGAGTCTGGGGTCGAGCGCGCCCTCGACGCCATGGAGTCTGCGCAGCCCGCCCTCTCGGCCCAACTCGACGCCGTGCTCGATGTCACCACCGACGAGACCGCCGAGGCCCTCGCGCAGTTTCTCTCGGTGATCGCCTGGCGCTCGTTTGTCGAAGCCTTCGGCGCGCGACTGAACGCCGTCGAGGCCTCGTCGCTTGCCGCCGCGCGGGCCATGTTCGAGTACGACGAAGAGCTGCGCCGCGGCGACCCCCACGCCGTGCTCGAGAGCGACGACGTCGTGGCCATCGGGCAGCCCCATCTCGTCGGCTTTCTCCGCGATCAGATCGAGGCCGCGCTCGAACCCGACGAAGACGGCGAGCCCGCCGAGGCCGACCCCGACGCCGTCGACGCTGTGTACAAATCCGTGCTGGTGATGATCCTCGCGATGGGGCAATCGGTGGCGCCGCCGCGCGGCGTGGTGCTCGCGCCGATGCTGGCCTAGACCGTGCTTTGAGGCGCAGCGATGGTGCAAGCGGGCAGTACCCTCGGCAACAAATACCGCCTCGTCGAGCGCCTCGGCGAAGGGGGCATGGGCTCGGTTTGGGTCGCTGAGAACCTCGCCATCAAGGGCGCCGAGGTGGCCATCAAGGTGCTCCACGGCAACTTCATGGGCGACGCCGACGCCGTGCGGCGCTTCCGCCAAGAGGCTGAAGCCGCAGTAAAAATCGGCCACCCGAACATCGTCAACGTCATCGATTTTGGCTTCGACGACGACAAAACCCCCTACCTCGTGATGGAGCGCCTCAAGGGCGAATCGCTCGCCGCCCGCCTCGAACGCGAAGGCGCCCTCGCGCCGCGCGAGGCCGTCGAGGTGATGCTCCCGGTGCTCAAGGCCCTCGAAGCCGCCCACGAGCACGACATCTTGCACCGCGACCTCAAGCCCGAGAACATCTTTCTCGCGCGAATGGGCGAACATACGCACCCGAAGGTGCTCGATTTCGGCGTGTCGAAGTTTCTCGGCGACGACGCAGAGCGGGTGAAAATGACCCGCACGGGCGCCCTCATCGGCACCCCGGCGTACATGAGCCCCGAGCAGAGCCTCGGCGACAGCACCGTCGACCTGCGCAGCGACGTCTGGGCGCTCGGGGTGATCTTGTACGAGCTCATCTCGGGGGCGCTGCCCTACGAGGGGGCCAACTACAACGCCATGTTGGTGCGCATCGCCACGGGCGAAGCGGTGCCGCTTGAGAGCATCACCGAGGGCGTCGACCCCAAGCTCGTCGCGGTCATCGCGAGGGCCATGGCCCGCAGCCGCCGAGAGCGCTTCGCATCGGTCAGGGCCTTTCGGCAGGCGCTTGAGCGCTGGCTCCGCGGCGATGACCCGCAGGTGTCGGCGCCGCCGCGGGCGCCCTCAGGCGGCGCAGGGCCACGACCGTCGCTCGACATCGAAGGCATGCCGACCCTCGTCGACAGCGCCCGCACAAACCCCAAGACGCCGACCGGGTGGCGCCGCCGCTGGCCCTTGGTGGGCGTCTCGGCGGCGCTCGTCGCCATTGCGGCAGGCATCGCGCTGAGGGCGAGCCCCAATGCGGCGGGCATCGAGCGCGAGGCGCAGGCCGCGATGGGCGCCTCGGTGCAAGCCCATCGTCTTGAAATTGCAGAGCTTCCGCCTGAGGCGCATGTGCTCCTTGATGACCGCGCGGTGATGCTCCCGACGGTGATCCGTGAAGACGGCGACCACCGGGTGAGGGTCGACGCGCCGGGGTACCGCCCGTGGCTCACCGTCATCGCGCGCCCTCGCACCGACGTGACGTTGCAGTACCGCGGCGAGCCCTTGGCCCAACCCGTCGCGCCCGCGCCGTTGTTGCCGCCCGCGCCGCCGGTGGCGAGGGTGATGACCCCTCGGGCGAGGGTTCACCCGGCGCCGCATCCGCAAGGGCACCGACCCCGCGCGATCAATGACATGATCGGCACCGGTGACCCGTACTGAAACGCTTGAAACAAAAGCGGTCTCAGATGTGGAAGAGTATCCCGAAATTCCACGAGAGCAGGCTGCCGATGCGGCGGTCGTTGTAGGCCTCCAACAGCGCGATGTCATAGCGCGCCCCGGCGAAGATGGCCTTCCGCCACGGGATCGCAAACAACAGCCCGAGGCCCGCCGAGACCGACACGCCCGCGCCCGTACCGCTCGGAGGGTTCAGCAACGGGAGGGCCGACGCCAGACGGGTTGAGCGGTTCGGCACGAACCCATCGACGGTGAACTCCGCGAACGGGTAAAAGAGCCACCAGCGGGCGAGGTAGTACCGCGCCCCAAAGCCGAACCCATACATTCTGAGCGGTTCGGTGTCAGGTTCGTGGTTTGACCATTCGGTCATCCCTCCTTCGATCAGCAGCGTCAAGCGAGGGGTCAGCACGAAGCCCAACTCGCCATAGAGGGTCACCGACGGCCCGTAGGAGTCAGGGAGGGGCCCGAACGAGGCCGCGCCGCGCACCCCCATCGTGGCGAAGGGGCCGAACGACATGGGGCTCTCTTCCTCGAACCAGGCGTCGTCGAACGGATGGTCTTCGGGCCGCAGCCACGCCCTCACTCTGGTGAACGGGCCGCGGTAGGCTGCCGGCCGAGGCGAACTCTGCTCCGTCGACGCCGAACCGCTCGCAGGCGGCGTCGCGGTCACCCTCGCCTCGACGCTCGCCTGCGCCACGCCTGAAGTCGTCGGCCGAACCGGGGGAGGGGCTCGCGAGGGGTCTGCCATGGCCACCCGCCCCATGGCCAGCACCCCCGCAAGAGTGAACCATGCAGCACTCCGTTACATCGTTTTCATCGTGGGCAGCGTATCACGGGCCTCACGCGACAACCCCAGCGAGCAGATCATTTTTGAACGATTTGCGCGCTGCGACCGACCCGCTCAAGCGCTCGACGCGTCGCGAGGCGACACACCGCGCACCTCGAAGATCGCTCTACGGGTAGGCCTCGAAGCTCAAAGGCAGCGCACCGTACGCCGACGCCGTCTGCGAGCAGGCGCTTCGATGCTGTGGCGCCGATACCATTGACAGAGCGTCAAGATCGACGCGCCGAACACGACGGTGCGGCCTCAGCGGCGCCGCGCCCGCGTGCGTGAGCCTCGCTGAAACGGTTGAAACAACAGCGGTCTCAGAAGTGCCAGAGGAGCCCGCCGTGACAGAGGAGCACGTCGCCCACCTCGAGCTCGGTGTTGGCCTCGCTCAGCGTGAGGTCGTAGCGAAGCCCCACGAGGAGCCCGAAATTGCCCGAGAGTTCAAGCAGCGCGCCGAGACCCGCCGAGGCCGAGACGCCGGTACCCGCGCCGCTCGCGCGGGTGGTCGAGCCCGACGTGGTCGACACGAGCGGCGAGAACGCGTCGACGGTGAGGTCGACGAAGGGGTGAAAGCTCCCCGTGCGCACGAGGTGATACCGCACCCCGATGCCGTAAGAGAGCACCGAGAGCGGTTCGGCGCTCGCGTCGGTAGGGCTCAACGCGCGAAGACCCACCTCGGCGCGCAACGCCAGACCGCCGCGGAGCATCACCCCAGCCTCGCCGAGCACGCTGAAGCCCGAACCGTAGGTGTCGGAGAGGGCGCTCCCCATCGGAACGGCCGCGCCCGCACCGCCCATCACAAACAAGCCAGGGCGCATCAGCTCTGACTCCGTCGGCGCAGGCGGCACACGCACCATCGGATACACCGGCTGGCTCACCCCAATGGGAGGCTGAACATAGCTTCGCCCGGTTCGTACCGAACCCGTGACCGGCGGCGGCGCGTTGAACTCTTGCCCCGTCCCCGACACCGGCGGCGGCGCGTTGAACTCTTGCCCCGTCCCCGACACCGGCGGCGGCGCGCCGTAGTTGTCAGTCACCGGCGGCGGGGCCCCGGTGTTCACGTTGACATTGGCCCGCACCGTGCGACGCGTCGCAGGTTGGGCCGAGTCTGGGAGCGGGTTGGGGTCTGCCGAAGCGACCCGCGCCACACTCAACACCCCCGCCGCGAGGAGCCCCACTGCACGTCGTCGCATCGTCGTCATGACGGCGGCGCTCGTATCACAAGCGTACAAAAGTGGCACTCGCACGCGCCAGATTTTCGGGCGCTCTCGGCGTTGTGCCGGGCGCGCCGCGGCCGATACACTCGGCCCCCTCATGAGCGAGCAAGACACGGCGGGGGGCGGCCGCGACGACGAGGCGGCACGCAGAGCGCGCGCCCGCGAACACATCGCCCGCGGCGAGCACGGGGCCGCCTGGGCCGCCTTGCACCCGCTCTGGCGAAACCTCAGCGCCCACGACGATCGCACCCCGGGGTGCCTCTGCGGGGCTTGCCTCAAGCCCGAGGTCGGCGCCCTCGAACACCAAGGGATGCGCTTCGAACGGCGCTTCGGCGCAGCCTGCGAGAAGGTGCTGTGGTTCTGGCTTCCGACAAGTTTGACAGGGCGTCAAGATGAGATCGTCGCCCGCGTCGATGCCGACCTCGCGGCACGCTATGGCGCGCAAAATGAAGACGACGAAGACTACGACGACGAAGACGGAGACGACGAATGAGTGCTGACAGCGTGTCAGACATGCTCTTGACGCTCCGCGAGGGCAGCCTGAGCGCGCGGGCCGCGGCGCTCTCGAAGCTCCCGGCGTCGCCGATCACCCGAGGGGTCGTTCACGAGCGCCTGCGGGTCGAGCGGGCCATCGAATTGAGGGTCGCCCTGCTGCGCTGGCTGGCGAGACACCCCGCCCACGAGAGCCTCGCGAGCGTCGAGGCGGCGCTCGATGCGGCCGCGCCGAGGGAGCGCGACGCCGCCGTTCGTGCGACCCAGGCGCACCGCGCGCGACACCTCGCGCCCGCCCTGCGACACCTCGCCCGCGAAGACGACACCTGGTGGGTGCGACGCACCGCCCTCTGGAGCCTCCTCGCCCTCAGCGGGCCCGCCGCCGTGGCGCCGCTCCTTGAGAGCCTCGATGACCCCTTCTGGCGCGTGCGCCATGCGGCCCTCCAGTGCCTTGAGCGGCTCGCCGTCGCCAACCTTGACAGCGTGTCAAACGCCATCGCGGGGCATCGCCCTGAGAGCGCCGCGGGGGCCGCCGCGCTCACCTGGCTCGCGGCGCGGCGCGAGGGGCGCGAGCACGCCGCGCACGAGGCCGTCACGCCCGCGCGGGTGGCCGACCCGTGGTTCGACCCCGACCCCGCGGTGATCGCCGCGCGGCTCGCTTCGGCCGAGGGCGTCCCCCCTGAGGTGTGGGCGGCCTATCTCGCTGACCCCCACGAGAGCCTGCGCCGCCTCGCGGTGCGCCGCCTGCGTCGCGAAGGCACGCCCACGGCGCTGCGGGCGGCCTTGCGGTGGGCCGTCGACCCGCGGGTGCCCTACGCCCGCGCCTCGGTCGAGCGGGTGATCACCGGCCTCGCGCCCGCGGCGGCCCGGGGGCTCCTCGAAGAGGCCCTCAAGACCCCCGCGCTTCGGCTGTTTGCGCTGCAATTTCTCAAGCGTCACCCCAGGCACCGCGACGCCGCGCTGCCCACCGACTGGGCGCACGACGCGCCCGCGCTGCGCGCCCTGAGCGTGAGCCTCGTGGCCGACGCCGAGGCCGACCCGGCCGCGTACCAACGGCTCCGCGCGGCCACCCTCGACCCCAGCGAGGCCGTGCGCGACGCCGCCGTCGAGGCCCTCGTCGCCCAAGGCTGTGACCCAGGGCCGGTGCGCCCCGAACAGCTCTCTCCGCGGGGGCGCCGTTGGCTCGCCGAGCACGCCCGCGCGCACGGCGACCTCGACGCCCTCAGGGGCCTCGCCGGTGATGTTGACATGGTGTCAAAGGTGATCGCCCTCGGGGCCCTCGCGGGGCGCGCCGCCCTCGACGAGGCGACCCTCGGGGGGCTCCGTGAGGCGCACGACCCTTGGCTCCGCGCCCTCGCGGTGACCCCGAGCACGGCGGCCGAGGTGCTCGCCCACGACCCCGACCCGGTGCTGCGTCGCGCGGCGCGGGTGCGGCTCGGGGCGCTCACGCCCGCCCAGACGGCGGAGTGTCTGGCGTCGCGCGACCCTTGGCTGCGGGCTTCGGCCTTGGCCTCGCTCGGGCCCGACCCGGCCCACCTGGTCGACGCCCTTGAGGGCCTCGGCGCACGCGACGCGGGGGTCCGGCACGCCGCGCGGCGATGGCTCGACGCCCAGCCCGACCTGCCGACGCTGCTTTGGGCGCACCGCGACCACCCGCGGGTCGGCGTCGCGGCGCTGTCACGCTACATTCAAGGGCCGCACGCCGAGGCGAGGTGGCGCCAGTGCTGGGCCCGCGACGACCTCTCGGCAGCCCAGAGAGAGCACCTCAAGGCCCTCGCCCTGACGCTACGGGCGGCCGACATCGTCGCCCTCGGGGCGGAGCCCGTGCGGTACACCCGCGAGAAGATTGACAGTGTGTCAACAGTGGCGCGTCGGCGCTTCGGTCGCGCGGGTCGCGCGGTGGCGCCGCTGGCGCTCTCGGGGGTCTACGAGCTCGGGGCCGCCGCGCTCGATCAGGCCCGCGAGGCGGGGGTGAATCTGTTCTTCTGGGAGCCCGGGTACCATCGCTTGGGGCACTGGCTCCGGCGCAACGCGCGGCGTGACCCCGAGGCCATGGTGGTGAGCGGGAGCTACGAGGCCTCGGAGCGGGCGATTCGCCGCGACGTCGAGCGGGCGCTGCGGGCGACGGGGCGCGAGCAGCTCGACGCGTTTCTGCTGTTCTGGGCGCGCTCGGCGGCGCGGCTCGATGCCGAGAGCTTCGAGCTCGTCGAGGCCTTGAAGCGCGAGGGCAAGGTGGCCGCGGTGGGCTTCTCGACGCACCACCGCACCCTGGCCCGCGAGGCCCTCGAAGCGCACCCGTGGGACGTGGTGATGGTGCGCCACTCGGCGGCCCACCCGGGCTGCGAAGACGAGCTCTTTGACACGGTGTCAAAAACAGGCGCGACGGCGCTGACCTTCAGCGCCATGAGCTACGGGCGCTTGCTCAAGGCCGCGCCCGGGAGCCCGCTCAACACGGCCCTCCCGCGCGCCGACGAGTGTTATCGCTTTGCGATGCAGCCCGCCGCGGTGGCGGCCAACATCGCGGCGCCGCGCACCGCCGACGAGCTCGGGGTGGCCTTGCGGGCGCTCGACGGCGTCGGGCTCGACCCGGCCCGCGAGGCGGCGCTCCGGGCGCACGGGGCCGCGGTGCGCGGGCGCGGGCGTGCGTTCAACGCGCTCGTCCGTGCGCCGATCAGCGCCGAGTTGGGCCCGGGGGTCGACCTGGCCCTCGCGGCCCTGGGTGAGACCGACGACGACGCCTTGGCCGAGGTGGGGTGATGGCGAAGAGCGGGTGTGATGGGCCTTGCGAGGCGGCGCGATTTCGTCAAGACTCCGAGGCGGGTCTTACAGGGCGGTGCCCGAGGCGAGTGCCTAGCGTTCAGTCTGCGATGTTCCGTCGCGGCCGTGTCCGTCTTTCACTGAAGAAGCTGATTCCGCGAGTCCGCGCTGCGTGCGGTCCCTACTCGCGGATCAGGTGCCTCGAAAGTAGTCAGCCTCGCGGCATCGCCCTGGAGTCCCGATGAATCTGGTCAACCTCCTGGTCACCTTGCGTGACGCCCTGGTTGATTTTGAGGCCAACCGACAAAAGATCCTCACGCTCCTCAAGACGCACCAGGGGCTGAGCGAGTTCGAAGTGGCGCGCTATTTCGTGGCCGCCGAGGCTGCCCCGCGGGTGCACAAATACCTCGCGAGTCGCGACCCCCGCGAGCGTCGCATCGGGGTCGAGTGCGCGCGCTTCCTCTTGCCGCCGAACGACGCCGCCGCGGTGCTGCGTCGCGCCCTGGTCGACCCCGACACTTCCACCCGCGACCGCGCCGACCGGCTCCTCGCGCAGCTCGAACGCCAAGAGGCCCCCCTCCGCGCGCGTCGAAGCACCCCCGAGGCCGAGCTCGTCGACGCCTGGGGCCCCACGGGCTGGCGCTTCGGGCGCCTCCTGCGCAACCCCCCGGCGCGCAAAAAAGCCAAGCTCGCGCCGGTGCCCCGCGCCGTCTCGGCGGTGCTGAAATCCGAAGAGACCTTCCTCAAAGCGATCGAGGTTGACAGTGTGTCAGCACTTCAGCCCTTGTACCGCGCGGGCGACGGCCCTGGGGCGCCGTATGTGCGCTTCGAGATCGCCAAGCGCGGCGGCGGGGTGCGCGCGATCCTGGCCCCGCGCAAGGCCCTGAAGGGGGTTCAGCGGGCCCTCTACGAGAAGGTGCTCTCGAAGCTGGCGACCCACGACGCGGCGCACGGGTTTGTGCCCGGGCGCTCGGTGGTCACCAACGCGAGGCCGCACCAAGGGGCCGTGACCATCTTGAAGGTCGACCTCGCAGACTACTTTCCGACGCTGCATTATCGCCGCGTTCAGGGGTATTTCGCGCGGGTGCTGAAGGCCAACGCCAAGGTCGCGACGCTCATCGCGGGCCTCACCACCCACCGCGACCGCCTGGCCGACGGGTATGTCACCCGCCCCGGGGTGATGCCGCAAGGGGCGCCCACCTCGCCGGCCCTCGCCAACCTGGTCAGCCGCCGCCTCGATGAGCGCCTCGACGGCCTCGCGAAGAAGGTCGGGCTCCGTTACACCCGTTACGCCGACGACCTCACCTTCTCGTGGCACGAGGCCCCGCCCACGCGACAGGCCCTCGCGCGGGTGCTCTGGTGGGTGTCGCAGATCGCCCGCGAAGAAGGCTTCGCCCTCAACGAGCGTAAGACCCGCGTCTTGCGGCCGCACCAGCAGCAGCTCGTCACCGGGGTGGTGGTCAACGCGGGGCTCCATGTGCCGCGCGCCCTCAAGCGAACCCTCCGCGCGATGCTGCACGAGGCCCGGGTCAAGGGCGTCGAGGTCGCCGCGCGAGGCCGCGCCGATTTCTACAACACCCTCCTCGGACACGCCGCCTGGGTGAACGCCGTCGAGCCCGCCCTCGGGGCGCGCCTCCTCGCCGAGGTCAAGGCCCTCGCGGCCCGCGAAGGAGCCGCCCATGTTTGACGCCGAGCTCGCCGCGGTGATCGCCGACCCTCGCGATGACGTGCCGCGGCTGGTCTATGCTGACGCTGTGTCAACAGTTGACCCCGCGCGGGCGGAGTACATCCGTCTCGCGGTGGCGCTGGCGCAGCCGGGCAGCACGGCGAGCGAGCGGCGCGGGTACCGCGAGGTGTTGCGCGGGCTGTCGCGCTCGAACCTGGCGCGGTGGGAGAGCGCGCTGAAGGTCAGCGCCGCGGTGAGCTGGTCGCGAGGCTTTATTGACGGAGTGTCAGCGTCGTACCGGCCGCGCGCGGGTTGGCTCGACGTGGCGCGCCTGGCGCCGGTGACGAAGGTCGCGATCGGGTACCAGCGCGACGCCGCCGCGTGGGAGGCGCTGCTCGCAGCGTCGCTCGTGCCGCGGCTCGAACAGCTGCGGATCTCGGGGGCCGGGCGGCTCCTCGATCTGGCGTCGGTGCCCGTCGAGGCGCTTCGGTTTCTAGGGGTCTCGAGCATGGCCGCCACGGTGCCCGAGGCCCTCGCGCAGCTGCCCTGGGTGAGCGCCCTCGACACCCTGATGATCAACTCGTCGCGGGCCTTCAACGACAGCGGTCTGAACACCCTCCTCGCCGCGCACCCCGCCGCCCGGTGGAAGAACCTCTACCTCTCGGGCGCCTCGATCACCGACGCGGGGCTCGAACAGCTCATCAGGCACCCGGTCTACGAGGGCCTCGAGATCGTCTGCCTCAACCGCACGATGATCACCTCGGCGGGGGTCGCCGCGCTGGCCCAGAGCCCCCAAAGCCGCGGGCTCAAGATGCTCGAAGTGGCCAACACCAAGCTCGACCCCGCGGGGGTCACGGCGCTCATCCAGAGCGACACCCTCGGCGGCCTCACGCGGCTCAAGGTGCGCGGCCGGGTCAGCCGAAACGAGGCCCTCATCGCCGCGCTCCGCGCGCGCTACCCGAAGGTCGTCATCGCCTGAGTTGACGGTGTGTCAAAGCGCGGGCGCCGCCAGGGTCATGACCCCGTCTTCGAAGCGATCGAGGGCGTACCCGAGGCTCCAGAGCGATTCGAGCTCGACGAAGGGGTGCGCCCCCCGTTCGGCGCGGGCGAGGCTCGCCCAGAACGCCACCTCGGCGGCGTCGTACGAGACCCCCGAGCGCGTCGCGACACATTGCGAGAGCACCCGCTCGCGCCGGGCCTCGGCGGCCGCGATGGCCTCAGCGGGCGGCCCGATCGCGGCGACCAGCGACGACCAGTGCGCGGGCCCGAGCCCTGGCGTGACGCCGCGGCCCTGACAGCGCGCCCGCCACCGCCGCGGGTCGACCACGCGCCAGCAGAGGGTCACCTCGCCCGATCTATTTGACAGTGTGTCAAAGCGCTCGCAGAGCGAGCGTCGGAGCGCGTCGGCGACGGCCTCGGCGGTGACGACGCCCTGCCAGTCGGCGCCCAGGGCCACGAGCGCCGAGAGCGTGGGAGGGGTATCGACGGCGCGCCCGAGGTCGTCGACGAAGCGACGGTGACGGTCGCTGAGCCACGCCTCGGGCGCCATGGCCTCGAAGGCCTCGCGCGGCGACACATGCCCGCGCCACGCCATGTTCGAACCCGCAAGACGCGAGAGCAAGGCCGAGAAGGGAGCAGGCCGCGTCACACACTCGGCCACCACCCGCGGCGGCGCCCCGGTGAGCTGTTCGAGCGCCGCGGCGAGGCCCGCGCGCGACGGAGCCATCACCCGCGCGGCGAAGCGGTCGGCGTCTTCTTCCGGGTGAGTCATCGGGCTCTCTTATACGCCTTCGGCCCTCGGGCCCACGGCCCCCTGCGGGTGACATTGTCGAAGCGGGGCACTCTGTGTCATGCGTGAAGCGAGCAAACCATGCACTGCGCACTTCTTATGTTGACGGTCAGTCAAAACACTCTGGCCGCGCCGCGCCGAGGTCAACGTGCGCACGGGTGACGGGTGGCGGTTGCGGTACCCGGGGCGCTTCGGCGACACGCGGGTGCGGTGGGCGATCGACCTCGTGTGGGCCGCGGCGGTGATGGCGCTTTTGGGGCTGCTCATGCCGAGCGTGCTGAGCACCGCAGGGGCGATGATGTCGTCTGAGCACCCGGTGTACCGCTTGCGGCGTCGGCCCACCGAGGCAGAGGGCGCGCGAGGGCTTGTGTGGGGGCCTACGCGATGGCGTGACAGCGCCGCGGCGGCGTCGGCTCCGGTGTTCTGTGTGGTCGAGCATCAGCGCGAGGTGCCCGGGCGTCTGGGGCCTCGCTGGGAGACCGACTACCGCGGGCGCTGGGCCAGCCCGGGCCTTCGGGTGCACGGCGACGGGGGCGCGTGGGGGCTCGCGGTGGCGCCCGAGGCGGTGTTCTTCTCGCCGCCGCGGTGGGTGGCGTCAGAGCGCGGGCGGGCGCTGTTGCCAGACGTTCCGTCGGGCGGGCGTGTGTTCGAGGCGTGCGTGAACGAAGGGGCCGCGGTCTTCGTCGACGGGTGCCGCGCGGGCGACACCCTCGGGGCCTGCCGCGGCGTGCGCTCGCTGGTTCTGACCGAAGGGGCCGTCGCCAGGCCTCGGGTCCAGCGCCTCGTCGTGGCCGCCCTGGCCCGGGTCTTCGAGGCCGCGTTGATCTTCTTTCTGATCCTCACGCCGCTCGCCCGCCGCTTCGGACAGCCCGGGTGGGTCGAGCTGCTCGTGAGCCTCGGCGACCTCGACGCGCCCCGCGCGGTGAGCCCGCGCTGGGTCGAACTGCTCCGTAGAAGCGGCCTCCTCCACGCCGTGCCCGCGGGTGAGGGCGTCTCGCGCGCCTGGGCCGTCGCCGTGACGGGGCTCCGGCTCCTGCGTTTCGCCGTCTACGGAGCCTTCGAGGCCTACAACGCCTGGGCCCAAGCCCAGAAGGTCGGGGCCGCGTTGCGCTATGTTGACGGTCTGTCAAATACCGCGCTGGCCACCGCACCGATGGGGGTCTGCGCGGTCGAGCTGCGGGTCGCTGACGGGGCGGCGCTGGTGCCGGGGGGCGCGAGCGGCGCGGCGCGCGCGATGGTGATGGGCGCCGTCGAGGTCTTCGACCCGCGGCACTGGATGGGGCCTCGGGTGTCGGCGGGCGTGTTCGGCTTTCCGCAGCAGATCGACGTGGTCGACGCGGCGGGCATGGCGGGTCGGCTCGACGTGAGCCGCTGCGGGTGTGACCTGCGCTGCGTGGTCGCACAGCACCGCGCAGACGAAGAGGCCGGCGTGTGGGCCCAGTTTGGCGCGCTGACCCAGGCCTTCGCGCTGCCCCTCAAGGGCCGCTTCGAGCTCGAGCTCTCGTACGTCGATCGCGGCGAGTCGCTCTTCGTTCTCGGGCCCGTTCATCGGCGGCGCGGCGGCGGCGCGTACCGCGAAGGCGACGTGCCAGTGATCGCGCTCCCCGAGTTGGGCTTCAGCTTTCTCCACGCGGGCACCCGCGAGAGCCTCCTGGCGGCCTTGCGCCGCGCCCGGGCTCGAAGCGTGGCCTTCATGCTCGCCTGGGGCGCGGGCACCCTCGCGCTCGCCCTCGCGACGCTGGCCCTCGTGGCCTTGGGGCTCTAAGCTCTGCCCCGCGTCTGGGGGTCGATGCGCAGGGCCCGCGACGTGTCTTGACACTGTGTCAATCTCACACCCCTGAGCGGAGCGACGCGCGCCATGCGAACCGGATCACGACACCAACACGCATGGCTCGACACGGGGTCGGGGGGCTGCCTCGGGGCGGGCCTCAATTTCGGCCTGCGGGCGCTGGTCTTCTCGTGTCTCCTGCTGATGTTGCTCTTCGGCGCGCTCGGCCTCGGGCGGCTGTTCGACCCCGACGAGGTCGTGTATCGCCTCGGGCGCCCGGTCAGCGAGGCCGAGGCCCGGCGCGGCGTGCGGCGCGGTGCCTTCACCGCCCAAGGGCGAGGCGGCGCGTACCCGAGCGACACCCGATCGCTCGCGCCGGCGCTCTGTGAGGTCACCCACGAGCACTACGTGTCGGGCAAAAATGGCGGCTGGCGGCGCGACTTTACGAGCGCCTACGCGGCCGACGGGGTGACCCTCGACGCCGACCCGCAACGGCTCAGCGTCGACTTTGTGGGCGCGCGATGGGCCTTCGAGCCGACGCGCTGGCGCCTCGACCCCTCGTTTCGTGCGCTCTTCCCCGCGATGCCCCCGGGCGGCAGGGTGCGCTCGCAGTGCGCCTACCAGGGCGAGCGGGTCTTTGTCGAAGCGTGCCTCCGCGACCCGACGACCCTGTCGCAATGTGCTGACAGAGTGTCAACGATCACCCTGGCGCCCACCTCGCAGCCGCGCCGGGCCCGGCAGGCGAGCGAGATCGGGTATCAGCTCGCGTGCCTCTTTGTGGCCCTCGCGGGGTTGGCGTTCTGGCTCGCACGGGCGTTGCGACCGGGGGCTTGGTTTGACACGCTGTCAACGCTTTCTGGCTCGCCCGACCCAGCCCCTGCGCGTCGCCGGTTGATGCTGGCGGGGCTCGTTGTGCTGCTCGCGACGGTGGCCCTGACGGTGCTTGAAACCTTTGTGCGGGAGTCGCTTCAGGGGGTTCCGTGGGCGGGGCTGGTGATGGTGACGGGGGGCGGGGCGCTGTCGGCGGTGGCGCTCGCGTTGGCGCTCCATCAGCTGCGGTTCATGCGGGGGCTGATCGCATTTGTTGACAGTGTGTCAGCGATTCGCTTCGACCGCCCCGAGCCGGGCGTCGCGGGCGTCTCGCTGCGGGTGGCGCCTGACGCGCCGGTGGTCGATGGGGGCGCGCTCGGGCCCTCGAAGCCTCTCTTGGGGGTCGAGATCGACGTCTTTGTCGCGCAGCATCGCTCGGTGCGACGGGTGCGATACGGCGCTTTTCTGAGCGCCTCGTGGCTGCCGGTGAGCGACGGGTACGGCAACGGCGTGCTCACCCTCGCCCGCGCGTCGCTCGACCTCAGGGCCAAGGTCTGGCGCTTCGTGAGCGGCGGCGGAGAGGGCTTCATGAGCGCCTTGCGCGCGAGCGTGGCGCAGGTGGCGGCGCCGAAGGGAGTGCCCTACGAGGTCGAAGTCTCGTACCTCGATCGGGGCGAGGCGCTCTATGTCATCGGCCAGGCGACGGTGGTCGAAGACCTCGGCGGGCAGAGCGATTACCGCGCCATCGGCCGCAGGGCAGAGCTCGGCCGCGAGGGCCCCGTGGTGGTTCACGCAGGCACCCGCGAGAGCTTCCGCGGGCGACTCGTGGCGTGGTGCGCGCTCTTGATCGCCGCGGCGACGGCGGCCTCGGCGCTTACGCTCCTGGGCGTCGGCGCCGCAGGGTGGCTGTACCATCACTCGTCAGGCTGAATGCGTGTGTTCTCGTGCCCAAGGGATGCGCTAGGGTCGAGGCCTGATTGGAGGTTCTTATGCGTGAAGAAAGAAGCCTGCGCGGCTGGTTCACCCTGTGCGTGGGGCTCAGCCTGGCGGCGTGCTCAGGCAACTCTGTGGTCGGGGGCCCCGTCGATGCGGGCACCGACCTCGGCGGCGACACGGGGCTCGACGTCGGCCTCGACAGCGGCAACGACAGCGGCAACGACAGCGGCAACGACAGCGGCAACGACACCGGCAACGACACCGGCAACGACACCGGCCCTGCGCGCTGTACCGGCGACAACGACTGCGCGTCGAGCAGCCTCGGCCCCGTCTGCGACACCGCCACAGGGCAGTGCGTACGCTGCACGTCCAGCAACGACCGGTGCCCCGTCGGTCAGTACTGCACCCGCGACAACGCTTGCGCGGCGGGCTGCCGAGACGACAACGCCTGCGCTGGCTCGGCAAGCGACGCCGGCACCGCTCGCGGCGGCCGCTGTGACACCACCAGCCGTCAGTGTGTCGAGTGTGTCACCGACGAGCACTGCCCCTCGGGCAACCTCTGCGTGGGCAACACCTGCGTGCTCGGGTGCAGCTCGACCCGGCCCTGCGCGGGCGGGCAAACGTGCTGCTCCGGGGCATGTGTTGACACAACGTCAAACATTGCGGCCTGCGGCGCGTGTGGCAACCGCTGCATGGTCGAGAACGCGATGGCGTCGTGTTCGAATGGCGTGTGCACCGTCGGGGCCTGCACGGCGCCCTTCGCAGACTGCGACGGCATGAGCGCCAACGGGTGCGAGGCGAACACGCAGACCAGCAGCGACCACTGTGGCGCTTGCGGTCGCGGGTGCGCGGCCCGGGCCAACAGCAGCGCGGCCTGTGCGGCCGGCGCCTGCGTCTACACCTGCTCGGTCGGCTTCGCAGACTGCGACATGGATCCGAGCAACGGCTGCGAGGTCGACCTCCGCACGAGCACGGGGCACTGCGGTGCGTGCGGCCGCGTGTGCGACCCGCCGAACGGCACCGCGGCGTGTGTCGACAGCCAATGCACCATCGGGCGCTGCGCCGAAGGCTTCGGCAACTGCGACATGAACGCGAGCAACGGGTGTGAGGCCGACCTGAGGTCGAGCGTGGCCCACTGTGGCGCGTGCGGTACGATGTGCATGGGCGGCGACAACGCAGTGCCGGCGTGCGCCTCGGGCCGCTGCGCGCTGACTTGCACGGCGGGCTTTGCAGATTGTGATGGCGACGCGAGCAATGGCTGCGAGGTCGACACGCGAAGCAGCGCGGGCAACTGCGGCGGGTGCGGGCGTGCGTGCGCGGTGAGCAACGGCACCGCCGTGTGCGCGGCCTCGCAGTGCACGGTGGGTGCCTGCAACGCGGGCTTCGCCAACTGCGACAACAACGCGGCCAACGGGTGCGAGGTCAACACGCAGACGAGCACGGCGCACTGCGGCGCTTGCGGCACGGCCTGCGCGCGCGCCAACGCGGCCGCGACCTGCACCGGGGGCACCTGCGGCCTCGGAGCCTGCAACGCTGGCTTCGGCGACTGCGACATGAACGCGAGCAACGGGTGTGAGACCAACCTGCTGAGTAGCGCGACCCACTGCGGCGCCTGCGGGGTGGTGTGTAGCTTCTCCAACGCGGCCGCGGTCTGTACGGCGGGCACCTGCGGCCTTGGGGTCTGCACGACGGGCTTTGGCAACTGCGACGGCAACCCCGCCAACGGGTGCGAGACCAACACGCAGACGAGCGCGGCACACTGTGGCGCGTGCGGGGTGGCCTGCACGGCAGGGCAGAGCTGCACCGCGGGGGCGTGCACGCGGCTCGCGAGCTGCGCGGCGATTCACACGGCCTTTCCGAGTTTGCCGAGCGGGGTGTACTCGATCGACCCTGACGGCGTCGGCAGCCTCGCGCCCTCTGACGTGTACTGTGACATGGTCACCGACGGCGGCGGTTGGACCCTCGTCGCCACCGTTTACAACAGCACCCCCACTGACACCCGCCGGTGGAACACCGACGCCGTCTTCGTCGACGCGAGCACCTTCGGCACCGTCGCAAACCGCACGAGCGACGACTACAAGAGCCCCGTCTACACCCAGCTCGCGGGCCGCGATCTGTTGGTGATGAGCGAGCAGTACCACTTCGGCTTCAGGGCGCTCATGCCCAACCTGGCCTTCGGTCCGTACATCGCGACGCAGGTGACCAACACCTGCGCCGAGCGGTGGGTGCGCTCGGGTGTTGACTTCGCGTCAAGCAATCTCAACACGACCCATCGGGGCGGCCTCGGCTTCACCGTGCGCGGCCGCGATGTCAACGGCGGGGGGCCCACCGGCTCGGTGGGATGTGCCACCGCAGGGTCAAACGAGAACAGCTTCATCAACTTCGCCTCAGGGCCCTCATGGTGGGTCTTCGGCGTCGGCAACTGCGTCAACTGTGCCGGCGGGTGGACGAGCTACGACAACGGCATGCTCAACTACGCGTCGCTTCAGTTTGGGGCCTGCACCGCGGGCTCGTGGCCCTGCAACGCCAACGCCCTCTGGTGGTCGAGCAGCGTGTACCCCTCAAACGCCGACACCAAGACTCAGTACATCCAGCTCCTCGTGCGCTGAGCGCGCTGGGGCACTCTCTCCGCATGCGACGCGGCGTGGCCCGGTGCTATCGTCGTGCCGCGCTTATGACCCTGCGACGCCGCTGTGCATCCTGCGCTCCCTCGCAGGCCCTCGCGCTGACCCTCTCGCTCACCCTCGGCGTCTCGCTCGCGGGCTGTGATGACACCATCACCGAGCCGCCTCGCGACGCCACCCTCGACCGCGCCTCCCTCGACGCCGTCGACGAGGGCCTCGACGTCGCGCCCGACCTCACCCTCATCGATCGTGTTGACGCTGGGTCAATCTCGACCCGATGCACCTCGAACGCCGCCTGCGAGAGCCCGACCGACGCCGCGGTCGATGCGGGCGACGCCTCGCTGGCGCCCGGGTCGACGCCGTACTGTGAGCCCGTCTCGGGGCGCTGTGTGGCCTGCCTCAGCGACACGCAGTGCCCGCCCGGCAACCTCTGCATGGGCAACCGCTGCGCGCCTGGGTGCAACCCCAACCAGCGGTGCCCCGAGGGGCTCGTCTGCTGCCAGGGCGCGTGTCTTGACACACTGTCAGATGTGACCCATTGCGGCGCCTGCGACAACACCTGCTCAGGGGGCCAAGGGGTCTACGCGTGCGTCAGCGGCCAATGCACGGTGAGCCGCTGCAACGCGCCCTTCGCAGACTGCGACGGCAGCGGGCAGAACGGCTGCGAGGTCAACCTCGTCACCAGCGCGGCGCACTGCGGCGGCTGCAACATGCCCTGCGCCACGCGCCTCGGCACCCAGGTCGCCTGCGTCGGGGGCACCTGTCAGTACGCCTGCGAGCCCGACTTCTTCGACTGCGACGCTGACCCTTCGAACGGCTGTGAGGCCAACCTTCAGACCAGCGTGACCCACTGCGGCGCCTGCGGGGTCGGGTGCGCGAGCGAGCAGGTCTGTGTCGCCGGGGTGTGCCGCGGCCCGGGCAGCTGCGCCGAGCTGCGCGCCTCGCGCCCTTCGACCCCGAGCGGGGTCTATCGCATCGACCCCGACGGCGAAGGGGGCGCTGACGCCTTCGACGTCTACTGCGAGATGAGCCTCGACCGCGGGGGGTACACCCTCGTCGGTACGATCTACAACACGCCCGGAGGCGACACCCGGAGCTGGGCCGAGCCCGCAGTGTTCACCGGCGCGACGACCTTCGGCGCCCTCAGCGCGCGGACGAGCGGTGACTTCAAGAGCCCCGCGTGGGCGAGCGTGCCGGGGCGCGACCTCTTGGTGGTCACCGACGAGTATCACTTCGGGTTTCATAACCTCGTTCCGGCGCAGAGCCTGGCGGCGTTTGTGAGCGCTCAGATGCCCGAGGGGTGCAGCGAGCGGTGGGTGCGCTCGGGTGTTGACGTCGCGTCAGACAATCTCACCACGATGACCCGGCGCGGGCTCGGCTTCGCGGTGCTCGGGCGCGACCTCCAGGGCGAGGGCAGCGACGGGTGCCGCAGCGGGGCGAGCACCGAGAGCGGCGTGATCAACTTCGCCGCGGGCCCCGAGTGGTGGGTCTTCGGCGTGGGCAACTGTCGAAACTGCGGCCCCTCGTGGTCAAGCTACGACAACGGCATGCTCGCGCTCAGCGCCTTCAACATGGTGCGCTGCTCGATGGACGCCTGGCCCTGCAACGACCTCGGCCTCTGGTGGTCGAGCTCGATCAGGCCGAGCGGCCCCGAGACCAAGACCCGCTACGTGCAGCTCTATCTCCGCTGAGACAACGCGAACAATCTTTGACAGGGTGTCAAAGTTCGTCGCCGCGCATCCAGGCGACCCAGAGTCGCACGAGGGTGTCTCCGCCGAACATGTACTCGATGGCGCCGAGCGCGAGGAAGGGGCCGAAGGGGATCACCGTACGCAAGAGCCCCGGGTCAGCGCCTGGGTCAGCGCCCTTCTCGGTGTTCGCCTCGTCGCCCTCGTCTCGTTCGCTTGAGGTCTCGGCTTGTGAGGCCTCGTCTTCGTCGTCTTCAAGGAGCGCAGGGTCTGGGCCGATGCGCCACCCGGTGACCCGCGAGACGCCCGTCGCGACGAGGCCCTGGAGGGCGCCCGCAGAGAGCGCGAAGAGGACAGCCGGCGGCCCCAGGAAGGCCCCCACCATCGCCAGGAGCTTGGCGTCTCCGAGGCCCATGCCCTCGCGTTTGAGGAAGCGACTCCAGATGAAATACAGCGAGAAGGGGATGGCGAACCCGAGGGCGGCGCCGCTCGCGGCGTTGCGCCAGTCGAGGCCCGGCAGCACAAGCGCGGCGATGAGCCCGACGAGGGTGCCCCCGAGGGTGATCACGTCGGGCAAGAGAAAGGTCTCAAGGTCGATGAACGAGGCCGTGAGCAAGCCCCACACGAACGCGAAGCGCAGAAAGAAGAGCGCCGAGACGTGCCCGAGGCTCAGGTCGACCTCGTGCCGCAGGAGCCGCTCGAGCACGGCGAAGGCGGCCACCCCGTAGAGCGCTTCGACAAAGGGGTATCGCGGTGAAATCGGCGCCTTGCAGTCTCGGCAGCGCCCCCGCAGCCACATCCACCCGAGCACCGGTACGTTGTCGTACCAGCGCACGGGCTTGTCGCAGTGAGGGCAGTGCGAGGGCGGCGAGACCACCGAGAGCTCGCGGGGCCAACGGTAGATCATCACGTTGGCGAAGCTGCCCCAGAGCGAACCCCAGATCAGGGCGAAGGCGCGGAGGTACCAGAGCGGCAGGTCGGTGGCGTCCATCAGTGAGGTCGGTGGGGTCGCACCATAACCCCGAGGGTGGTGTCAACCGACACGGCGCGCAACGCGGAGCGCGCGCAGGGTCTCTCGGGCCCGCACGATCTCAGCCGCGAGGGTCACCGAGCGCATGGGCTCTTGGGCGTTGCGCTTCAAAAACACCCGAAGGTTCTCGGCCGCGTCTTCATGGTCGCCGCGGGCAAAGTGCAACAAACCCCGGATGTATCGCCCGTACCCTTCGCCCGAGCGCGAGGCCCCGAGGTCGTCGAGGATGTCATTCAGCTCGTCGGCGTCGCCGAGCTCGTCGCCGCGGTCGATGCGCGACAAGAGCCGCTGACCGCGATGCAAAGGCTTCATCGTCAACGACCAGCGCACGGCCCGGTCAAAGGCCGAAACGGCCTCGTTGAAGAAGGCCCCGTGGTGCAGCGCCGAACCCGCCTGCGCCCAATGCAACGCGCGCCGCGAGGCCGGTGCGTTGCGGGCCGCGAGCCGGTGCGCACGCGCGGCCGAGGCCCACCACCCGAGCGCCGCACAGGCCCGGCCGAGGTCGGCCCACGCGAGCTCTTGCATCACCCCGAGCCGCACCATCTTGCGCGCCACGGCGTGGGCGCTCCGAACGCGGTGGGCGTAGAGGTGAGCGCGGTAGATCTCACGCAAGAGCAGCAACTGGGCGTCTGGGTCGATGGGCCCGTCGCTCGCCCCGAGCCCCCGCTGCGCAATGCTCCCGGCCACAGTCGGCGCTCGACTGTTCACCGCGACCCGGAGGTAATCATCGGCCGTCATGGGCCTCTGCTTGCGCACGGATGCACGCTAGCACGCCCCTCGGCGGGCGCGCGGCGGCCGAGAGACATTCTCAGGCAAAGACTTCGCCAGAGCGTACAGATTTGCCCAGAATCTGGGCAGTTGTGCAAAGCCCGTGGCGCCCCGAGGCTAGCCCCGGAGCTCCGACCTTGGGGTGCCCGACTGCACCCTGAGATGCTGCAAGGTCGGCGCGAGCCCCGGGCTCAGCACGCTCGGGGTGACTTCGCTCGACGGAAACATCTGCACAAAATCGCCGTTGTGGGGCACCCGATCGACGAGCACCCTTTCGAGACACATCGACGTGTACTGGTCGGCCGCAAACTCGGGCGTGTTGGCGTTGAGCACCACGTCGAGATCGCCCGCCCGCGCCGCCCCCGCCACGCCCAGAATGCCCGACGCCTTGGGGCTCCAGTTGTCGGCCGCGGTGCCGTTCTCGCTGCACCCCCAGACGCCGCGATCGGTCTTGAAGAACAAGGTCTGATTGCCCACCGTGTGACCCGGGGTGCGGAGCAGCATCACGCCGTCGCCGAGCATCACGTCGCCCTCGGTGAGCACCACCCGGTCGGGCGGCAGGTCGCTCAGCGCGCCCGACACGAACCACGCCCGCTGCATCGGGTGGAGCCGCGAGGCGCCCTCCCACTCGGCCCTCGGGCACAGCCATTTCGCCTTCGGAAAGCGCGCCCGCTGCGCGCCCGACACCGTGCCGAGGAGGCCCCGCAGGTCTTGGGTGTGGAGGTGATCAAAGGCCAGGTAGTCAATGTGCTCGACGCCCAGGCCCAACTGCCTCAGCTGAACCTCGATCGGGTCAAAGCGCGTGGCCAGGAGCCGCGCGCCGCGCTCTCCGACCTGGGCGATGAGCTTCGCGAAGAAGGGCGTGGCCCGCGAGGCCTCGATGTCGGTCGGGTTGAACAGCAAACGCTTCAACGACCCGTGCTGTTGAAACTCAATCAACAACGCGCGGTGCGTGAGGGTGACAAAGGGCGCCGGCGAGAGCGCCGCGCCCTGAAACGCGAAGCGGCTCGGGTACACCAGCGTGGTGAGCGGCAAGGTCGCCACGGCCTGAACCGTCGGCCCCGCGCGAAAGGTCTCGCCCAAGCCCGCGCCCGCGTCGAGCACCCGCGCGTGACGCTCGGCGGTCGATGCGCTCAGCCACGCCGCGTCGAGCTGGGTGAGGAGACGAAGCTCGGGCGCGGTGCCCGTCGGTTGACGCTGTGTCAAGAGAGTGCCTCAGTGTAGGTCGGTAGGATGTGTCGCGGAGTGGCCGTGTGCTGACGAGGTGTCAAAAATTCTTTCGAGGCTCAGGGTGCGGCTGCGGCGGTGCCAGAACCCGATGAGGCCGAGGGCCACCGCGGCGAGGCCGGTGGCGAGGCCGATCCACATGCCGACGGCGCCGCGGCGGAGCACGAACGCGAAGAGACAGCCTACCGGGAGGCCGATGAGCCAGTGGCCGATGAGGTTGGCCACCATCGGCGAGAGGGTGTCGCCGAGCCCGCGGAGGGCGCCCGAGAGCGTCACCTGGAGGCCGTCGAAGAGCTGAAAGAGCGCGGCACAAAACAAGAGCGCGTGGGCCAGCGTGAGCACCTCGGGGTCGAGCGAGAAGAGCCCGAGGAGCGGGCGCCACGCGAGCAAGAGGGTGAGCCCCGAGGCGAGCATGAACGTGGCCCCGAGGAGCACCGCCGCCCAGCCCGCGCGTCGGCTCTCGACGAGGGCGCCGCGCCCGAGGCTCTGCCCCACCCGCACGGTGCCCGCGGCCGAGAGCCCCAAGGGTACCATGAACGTGAAACTCGCGATCTGGAGCACCACCTGGTGCGCCGCCGCGGGCCCGGCGCCGATGCGGGCCATGAGCAGCGACGAGACCGAGAACACGCCGCCTTCGAGCACCAGCTGAACGCTCGCCGGGAGCCCCAGCTTCAAGAGCCTCTGCAAGCGCGCCGGGTCAGGCCCGAGGCCCGCATCGCGGAGCCGCAGGCCCTTGCGGGCGGCGTATCCGAGCAGGGCGAGCATCATGAAGACCCGCGACAAGACCGTCGCCCAGGCCGAGCCCGCCACGCCCAAGGCCGGGGCGCCCCAACGCCCCGTGACGAGGAGCTGGTTGACCGCGAAATTCACCCCGTTGGCGGCGAGGAGGATCACCATCGCGGCGCGGGTGTCGCCCAAGGCCTGGAGGGTCTGCCGGGCCGCGTTGAAGAGCAGCACCGGGCCGATGCTGAGGGCCACCACGCGCAGAAAGGCTTGGGCGCCCGGCACCAGGGCGGGGTCGATGCCGAGCCCCGGGAGCCGCGAGGCGGCCCAGAAGAGCGCCGCCATCAGCGGCAGGCTCGCGCCCGCGGCGACGTAGAGCCCCTGAACGTAGGTGTGCGCGATCTCGCGGCGATCGCCCGCGCCGTAGGCCACCGCGGCGACGTGGTCGACGCCCAAGAGCATGCCGAGCCCGGCCGCGAAGGCGACGTAGTAGACCGCCGAGCCGACGCTCACGGCGCCGATCGCGGCGCGGCCGAGCTGGCCCACCGCGAGGGTGTCGACGAGCGACATGAGCATCACGCCGAGGTGACCCAAGATGACCGGCCACGCGAGGCTTAGGGTCGGTGTCAGCTCGGGGCGCAATCGCGAGAGCGCCGACCGCACAGAAGACATCACAATGCACCACACAACAACGAAGAGGCCGTCGTGCTAGCACGCCAGGCTCTGGTGAAACACCCGCAGGGTGCGAGGGCCGGGAGGTTGACGAAGAATGTCAACAACGACCTTGACGACCCCGGGGGGCAGTGGCCCACTTGCGCCCCATGACGAACTCGAGTGATGCGGTGGTGCGCGCGGTGACGCAGCGGGTGGTCGACTCTTTTACCGCGCAGGGGGCCTTGTTTACAGGGCTCGACGTCTCAAACGTGGTGAAGAACACCTTGACCGATGTGCGGCACCGGCAGTGCGCGCCGGTGATTCGCGAGCTCTTTGAGCGCGGCGCGATGGGCGACTACACCCAGACGCTCATTGATGTGTTGGCCGAGGGGCACAAGCCCACCCAGGCCTACCTCTACCATCTGCCCGAGCATCCGGCGTCTCTCTACGACGACGCGCATCGGTCGCAGCTTGCCATTCCGCCGGTGAGCACGTCGATGGCGATTGATGAGAACGCGCTGGGGTCTGCGGCGGCCGAGGCGCCGGTGGTGATCGGGCGCGACGGGCGCGGGCGGGTGCCGCGGCAGCTCTTGTTGAACGCGGGGCTCGTCGACGACGCCCTCTACGCGCTGTCGTACACGGGGCCCGCGCGGGTGACCCTCACGGCGCCGACGGGGCTCGAAGACGAAGACGAGATGGGGGCGACGATCGAGTACGAGCACCCGTCGCTCTTGCACATCCCGCGGCGGTTGATGAGTGTGTTCGCGCCCGGCCTCAAGGTTGTCGCCCGGGTCAGCCACGAGCAAGTCGAGCTTGTGCCCGCCCATTGATCGTACGCCCCACATTCTGAAGAGAGACACAGCCGCGCCATGAGCACAAACACCGACGGCCCCATCGAAGAGATCATCCTCAACTGGACCGACCTGACCGGTAAGAAGACCGGCGCGACGGCCCTGGGGTCAAACAAGTTCTACAAGGGCTCGATTTTTCAGAACGGTAACACCTTCAAGGTGGTGTTCAACTACGGTCGCGTGGGGCAGGCCGGGCAGACCCAAGAGGTGAGCGCGGCGACCCTCGACGCCGCCCGCAAGGCGCTGAACAAGAAGATCGATGAGAAGGTGGCCAAGGGCTACACCCGCATCGAGATGCGCAGCGAAAAAGACGAGCTCGACAAGGCGAAATCGAAGGGCGTCGAGCTCGACAAGCCCAAGACCAAGGCCGTGCGGACCCGCGAGTTTCACCCCGAGGTCGAGGCGCTCTTGAAGATCCTCTACGGCAGCACCGGGGCCGCCGTGGCCGCGGGCCTGTCGTCGACGGCGGGGGCGACCAAAGACGCTCCGCTCGGCAACCTCAGCGACAAGCAGCTCGACAAGGGCGCAGACATCCTCGACGACGCCGAGAAGCTCATTCAGAAGAAGGGCTCGAAGAACGACTTCGTCGACCTCACGAATGACTTCTTTAGCAACATCCCGCGCAACATCGATCACGCGCGCAAGGGCGGTCGGTTGAACCTCGACGCGATCTTGCTCAACGACGCCAAGCGCATCGAAGAGCAGCGCACCTTCATCGGCCTCTTGCGCGACGCCTTCTTGCAGAAGGAGGTCTTCGCCAAGGCCGCCGAGGTCGATGACCCGACCGAGGTCTGGTACGACGGTCTGAAGTGCGACATCGAGCACGTCGACGCGAAGTCTGACTATTACAAGTACGTCAAGAACTTGTTCGAGAAGGGGCAGTCGCCGAAGAACTCGAACTTCTACAACCTGCTGAAGCTCGGCCGCGTGTGGAAGTGTGAGCAGCAAGGCCGCAAGGCCGGGTTTGAAGAGTACGCGGGCGTTATCGCGAAGAAGGCCGGCGCCACCGGGGTCGTTCCGGGCTGGCACGGCACCCGCACTGAGAACCTGATGGGCATCTGCAAGACCGGGTTGTTGATGCCAGAGAACCTGCCCAAGGGCGTTCACATCACCGGTCGCGCCTTCGGCCTCGGCATCTATCACACGCCGTGCTGGCTCGACTCGGGCGACAACACCGCCGTCGACGAGAACGGCAAGAAGTTTACCCGGCACAACGGCGCGCTCAAGAGCTTGAATTACTCGTCGCTCCGCGGGGCGTATTACCATCACGGTAACACGGCCAACTTCGGGTACATGTTCCTCGAAGAGCTGGCGCTCGGGGTGCCAGAGCTCGCGTTGCAGGCTTGTTTTAACAAACCTCGGCCCAACACCGGGTGCGATTACATCTATGCGCGGGCCCACGGGCACCAGTCGCTCGCCAACGACGAGGTGGTCACCTTCTCTGAGAATGCCTCGCGCCGCGTGGCCATTCTTGAAGTGACGTACAAGAAGTGAAGCGGGCGAGGGGCCGCGCTGTGGGGCTCCTCGCGCTGCTCGCGGCGGGGCGTAGCGACGCCTGGCCGTTGCCCCTCGACACCCTCGACGACCTCTCTCGCGCGCTCTCCGCGCCGCTCTCGCCGACCGAGCCCGTGGCGCTCTGCCTGGCCTCGCACGCAGCGACCGTGGCCCAACTCGAAGGCGCCCTCGCGACCCCCGAGCGCCGGGTCTCGCACAACGCCGCGGCGTGTTGGGGGCTCGCCCCGAGCGCCTCTTGGGTGCTCAGGGTCGAGGCGGGGGCCGGGGTTTCGGTGACACAACACACCGCCGACGGAGAGACCCGCGAACGCTCCCTCGGGGCCCTGAGCCCGCATCTTGAGCGCGCGCTCGGGCTCTCGCGCCCGCCGCGCTGGCCCGAAGCCCCCGCGCCGCGGCTGCGCACGGTGATGATGCCCTTTCGTGAGCTGGTGGCCCTCGGCGTCGCGCGGCTCGACCCCGAAGGCCCTGAGACCCTGGTGCTCCTCGCGCCGACCCGGGTGCACCTCGCCCGCTTCGAAGCCGGGAGCTTGCGCTTTCTGACGCCTCCCCAGGGCGTCGACCTCAGCGCCGTCGGAGGGAGCCCTGAGCCGCTCCGCGAGCCGCTCGGGGTCGCATTGTTTGACAGTACGTCAAATTCGATCGTCTTGCGCACCAGCGCGATGGCCGCCACGGTGCAGCTCAGGGTGGTCGCGGGGCGCTTCGAGGTGCGCGCGCTCGGCGCGGCCTGGCCCCTCACCGCAGACCCTACAGGGCCTGGGTACTCGCTCCGCGTTGACCGTGTGGTGGGGCTCGATGGGGCCCTCGCGGGCTTGCCTGAGCGGGCACGCGGGGCGCTCCCGTTGGCCACCGCCGAGGGGCTCGTCGGGTGTGACGGCGAGGGGCAGTGCGGGGTGTACCGCGGGGCCGATGAAGTATTGACGCTGCGTCAAATTGTGCCGCCCGTTTGGGTCGGCGATGTCGACGAGGACGGGGTCGTCGAGGTGTTGGGCGCGAGCCCCGTGGGGCCCGAGGCGGGCGAGGCGCTGAGGGTGATGCGGGTTCGCGGCGCGAGCGTCACGGCGCACCCTGCCTTGCCCATCGCGGGGCCGATGCTCGGCCTCACGGTGGGGCGGGTGTTGACCGCCGAGAACAGCGTGGTGGTGGCCTGGCGCGACCGGGCGCGGCGCACCGTGACGCTCTCGGTGCTGCCGTGACGCGGCTCTCGCGGCGCGCGCTCTTGTCTGCGATGGCGCTCGCCCCGGGGGTCGCAGGGGCGGTGCTGCGAACGCGCTACGGCGGCGTCGTGCGGTTGCCGGCCCTTGGGGTCGAGGCGGTGCGCGACCCGGGGTGGGTGAGCACACCCGAGGGCGCCTTTCAGGTTGCCCTCGAACACGCGACCTTGGCCCGAATGCGCGCCGACGAGGGCGTCGACTGGCCCCTCTTGCGTGAGCCGCCGACGGTCGATGACACCCGCGCGGTGATGGTGCTCCGCGGGGGCATGCAGTGGGCGCCCGGTCGCGGGGTCGACGCCCACGCCGTGCTCGCCGCGTGGCGCCGCGTTCGGGCTGCTCCCCTCGGTCGTCTCGCGCTCTCGCTCGTCGCGCCCGGCGCGCAGCCTGAGGCCCTCGACCCGAGCACGCTGCGCGTCACCCTGGTGCGCCGCGGGGCGCTCGACGACCTCGGGCTCGCGCCGCCCCTCGCGCCGACCTCCGTCGCGGGGCGACAGCTCCGAGGGCTCGGCGCCTTCTCGGTCGACCCGCAGCGCGACACGCGGTGGGTGCGCAACCCGAGCTGCCCCGCAGGGGGGGCGTTTCTTGACAGTGTGTCAATCGTTCAACACGAGACCCGCGCTGAGGCGCTCCGCGCGTTCGCGACGCGGGGGGTCGACGCCTCGTGGTGGGGGCCGTCGCTCTACGGGGGTGAGCGCGCGGTGAACACGGTTCAGAGCCGTGCGGGCGCGGTGGTGGGGTTGATCCCCGGGCGGGGCTCGCGGCTGGCCAACCCCGGCCACGCGCGGCGCATCGAGCAGATCGCAGAAGCGTTGACGGGGCGTCAAGGGTTGCTCTCGGCGCTGACCTTGGGGCGCGGCGCTGCGGCCCCCTCGACGGTCGAGGCTTTGCGGAGCGCGGTGGGGCGCGAGGTGCTTCAGATCGCGCGTCCGCTGCGTGACGGCATGCTCGACGCGGTGGGCGAGCGGCTCGTGGCGCTCTTCGACGCCGCGGGGATGCGGGCCACCTTGGTGGGCCCCGACGAGGGGGCGGCGCTGACGCTTCGGGCGGTGGCTCCGGTGGGGCGCGGCGAGGTGTGGGCCTTGGCGTCGTTCTTCGCGGTGGCCGCGTCTGAGGTCGGCGACGAGTCTGGCCCGGCGGCGATGGTGGGCGCCGAGGTGCCGCAACAGGGCGCCCTCGCGGCTGCCGTGTGGTCGCGCAGCGCGGCGGCGGTCTTGGGCCTCTGGGTGCCCTCGCTGGCCCTCGACCCCAGGGTCGAAGGCGCGCGCTTCGACGGGCTCGGGAGGCTCGTGCTCGATGACGCAGCCTTCGCCCGCGCGCCGGGGTAGAGTCGCCGCGCCGTGGGACTGCGAACGCGCTTGTGGGTGGCGATGATGGTGAGCGCCGTGGTGCCCCTCGCGGGCGCCGGGTGGGGCGCACGCCGCGCGGTGGTGCGGCGCTTCGAAGAAGAAGACCAGCGTCGCCGCGAGGCCGCCGTGGCGCGGGTCGAGCGCAGCCTCGAAGGTCGCGCCAACGCCCAAGCGCGCTCGCTCCGGCGCTTCTGCGCGCACGACTACCTCGTCGACAGGGCCCTCGTTCAGCTCGGCAGCGGCGCCCCCGCCGAAGGGAGCCAAGACGCCCTCACCCTCGTGTGGCCCGAGGTGCAGACGGCGCTCGGGTTTGACACACTGTCAATGGTCTCTCAAGAGGGCCGGGTGTTGGCCTCGGCGCACTACCCTGGCCGTGTTGGGAGCCTCGATCTTGCGACCTTCGAGGTGGCGTCGCGGGCGCGGGCGAGCGCGTGGGTTCGGGCCGTTCGGGTGCGTGAGGGGCAAGCGCCGCACGACCGCCTGGTGTTAGAGAGCGCGTGTGTTCGGTCGCGGGGCCCGGTGGCGGTGGCGGTCTCTGGGGGGGTGGCCCTCGACGCGCAGCGCTTCGACGAGGCGGCCCAAGACGAGGGCGTGCGGGTGCGGCTGGTGCTGGCCCCGAGCGAGATGCCGGGCTCGTCGTCGCAGCGGGTGGTGAGCCTCCGCGGGGCTGACGGGCGGCCTGTGGCGTCGGTGCTGATCGAGCGCGACGACAAGCCCTTGCGGCGCCTCTTGTCGACGGTCGATGCCTTGCTGGCGGTGGCGGCGTTGGCCGCGGCGGTGGTGGCTGCGGCGGTGGCGGCGGCCTTCGCGACGCGTCTGGCGCGGCCCATTCGCCGGGTGGCCGAGGCGGCCGACAAGATCGCGGCGGGCGATCGCATGGTCGAGCTCGATGTTCAGGCCTCGGCCGAGGTGGGGCGCATGGTGGCGGCGTTCAACGCCATGGTTCGCTCGCTCAACAGCGCCGAGAAGCGCGTACGCAGGGCCGAGCGCCTCGCCGCGTGGCGCGACATCGCGCGGCAGATGGCGCACGAGATCAAGAACCCGCTCACCCCGATTCGCATGGGGATCGAACGTCTACGGAAGCTCCACGGGCGCAACGTCGAAGACTTCGCTGCGCGCTTTGTTGAAGAGACTGACGTGATCCTCGAAGAGGTCGAGCGGCTGCGGCGGCTCGTCGAAGACTTCTCACGCTTCGCGCGGATGCCACGCCCAAAGCTCGGGGCCGTGCGGCTGCACGAGCTCCTCGCGCATGTGGTTGACCTTCACGCGAACGAGAGCGTCTCGCTCGCATGGGTCGAAGAGGGCTGCGCGGTGGCGACGATGCCGCCCTTGAGGGCCGACCGCGACCAGCTCACACAGGTGTTGGTCAACCTGGTCTCGAACGCGACTTGGGCGGCAGAGAGCCGCGCGGGCCAAGACCCGGGGCGCGGCCCGGGGCGGGTGCGGCTGGTGGTGACCCAACCCGAGAGCACCCGGGTCAGGGTGAGCGTCGAAGACAACGGCGCGGGCATCGACCCCGATGTGATGCTGCGGCTCTTTGAACCCTATGTCACCCGACGCCCCGGGGGCACCGGGCTCGGGCTCGCCATCGCGTACCGCATCGCCGTCGATCACGGCGGCGCGCTCACGGCCCATTCGAGCCCAGAGGGGGCGCGCTTCGTGTTGGAGCTTCCGTTTCAGGGGCCCGCGGCGGTGGGGCTCGACACGCAGAACGACGAGCTCGGCTGAGCCGCGCGGCGGCGCCAAAGGGGGTGGAGCCCGTCCACCCGGTGGACACCCTGGAGGCTCCACGTTGATTGAAAAAGATGGCTTTGAAATAGGGCATTTTATTCTGGCATCGCGCTCGCAGTAGCCCCCTCAGGCTGGGTGACCCCCACAACCCCACAAAGCCCGAAGGAGGCTCTCTCATGAATGGCGATTCAGCAGCACAAGGCAACGGCCGCAGCCCTGCGAAATGGGTCTACACCGTGATCGAACGCGACAACCAGCGCAGCGTCTGGACGCGCATCGGCGCCGGGTGGATCAACCGCGACGGCTCGATGACCCTCAAGCTCGACGCCCTGCCCGTCAACGGCACCCTCCAGGTGCGCGACCCCGAGCCGCGGGCGAACGGCGGTGCGCCGTGAAGTCGATTGTTTTCGCGATGTTCCTCACGCTCTCGCTCAGCCTCATGGGGGCCTCGGCGTGGGCCGACCCGCCCGCCGCGGCGGCCCGCCCGAGCGGCCCGACGGCTTCGTCAGAGGGGGTCGTGAACATCAACGCGGCCACCCAAGACGAGCTCGAACGGCTGCCCGGCATTGGCCCCGCGCGGGCCGAGGCGATCGTACGGTTGCGCGAGCGGGTGCGTCGCTTCGGGCACGTCGAAGACCTCGTCCGGGTGCGCGGCATCGGTCGCGCGAGCATGCGCCGGCTGCGCCCGTTTGTGAGCCTCGAAGGGCCCACAACGCTCGAAGCGAGGCCCTCGCGCGAGGCGCTCCGCTCAGGACTGTAAGGGGCCCGCGAGCTGCGCGCCGAGGGCGTCGATGCGCGCGCGTCGGAGCTTGAGGCGGGTGCGGTTGGCGACCATCACGGCGCTGACCTCGCACACCGTCTCAAGCTCGACGAGGCCGTTCTGCCGGAGCGTCTCGCCGGTCTCGACGAGGTCGACGATGACATGCGAGAGGCCGGTCAAGGGCGCGGTCTCGACCGAACCTTGAACGTAGATGATCTCAACCTCGATGCCCCGTTGTGCGAAATGACGCGCGGCGATTCGAGGGTATTTCGAGGCCACGCGGAGCACTGGGTCGTGCGACGTCGACGCGCGCTCGGCCGGCGCGGCGACCACCATGCGGCAACGACCGAGGCCCGTCTCATAGGGCAAGGCCAGGTCGGCCCCGCGCTCGAGGAGCACGTCGCGGCCCACCACGCCCACGTCGGCGGCGCCGTGTTCGACATAGGTCGGCACGTCGTCGGGCTTGAGGAGCAAGATCCGCAGGCCCGCGGGGTCGTCACGCCAAGGGCTCTCGCGCACGAGCCGACGGTCGGCCATGTCGAGGGTCGCGGCGCTCACGCCCGCGGCGCTGAGGCGGGGCGCGAGCTGCTTCAAAAGACGCCCTTTGGGCAGGGCGAGGGTGAGGGGGCGTTGGTTCAAAGGTTGCCCCGCACCCGACGGATGCGCGCCCCGAGCGGGCTGAGCTTCTTCTCGATGGCCTCGTATCCGCGGTCGAGGTGGTAGACCCTGAGCACCTCGGTCTCGCCCTCGGCCAAGAGCCCCGCGATCACGAGGCACGCGCTCGCGCGGAGGTCTGTGGCCATCACGCTCGCGCCCGAGAGCCGGTCGACGCCGGTGAGCGTCGCGCTCTGCCCGCGCACCTGGATGTTGGCGCCCATACGGCTGAGCTCGGGCACGTGCATGAAGCGGTTCTCGAACACCGACTCGATGACGTGGCTTGTGCCGCGGGCCAAGGTCATCAGCGCCATGAACTGCGCCTGCATGTCGGTCGGAAAGCCCGGGTGAGGCGCCGTCTCGATGTCGACCGCGCGCAGCCCCCGCGCCCCGGGCGAGCGCACCCGCAGGCCCGTCTCTTCGCGCACGATCTCGACCCCAGCGGTGCGAAGCCGCTCGGCCAGGGGTTCGACATGCTCAGAGATGGTGCCCTCGACCAGCACGTCGCCGCCCGTCGCCGCGACCGCGCACATGAAGGTGCCCGCTTCGATGCGGTCGGCGATGATCGCGTGGTCGACCGGGTGCAGGGTCTCGACGCCTTCGATGTGAATCACGTCGGTGCCCGCGCCATCGATGCGTGCGCCCATCTTGTTGAGCACCCGCGCGAGCTCTTCGACCTCGGGCTCGCGGGCGGCGCCGACCAGTTGGGTGCGCCCCTTGGCCAAGGCCGCGGCCATCATCAGGTTTTCGGTGCCGGTGACCGTGGCCATGTCGAAGTGGATGGTGGCGCCCCGAAGACGGGGGCACGAGGCCACGACGTAGCCGTGCTCGAGCTTGATCTCGGCCCCCATGGCCTCAAGGCCCTTGAGGTGCTGGTCGATGGGCCTGGCCCCGATGGCGCAACCCCCGGGGAGCGACACCTTGGCGTGGCCAAACCGCGCCAGGAGCGGCCCGAGCACCAACACCGAGGCCCGCATTTGCTTCACCAGCTCGTACGGGGCCTCGGGGCGCCGCACGCCGCCCCCGCGGAGGGTCACCACCGGCGGGGCGATCTCGGTCTCGGCGCCCATGATCCGGAGCAAGGCGCCCATGGTCTCAACATCGCGCAATCGCGGAACATTGCGAAACGTACAGGTGCCCTCGGTCAGAAGCGACGCCGCCAGAATCGGCAAGGCCGCGTTCTTCGCACCCGACACTCGAATCGCACCATGAAGCGGAACGCCGCCCTCGACCACAAGGTTGTCCATCGCCGAGGGGCTCTAACACAGCCCCCGGGTCACAACCACTGCCTGTCAGAACGGGCCCCCGGGGCGAGAAAAACCCGGGTGAATCAAACGACTTACTGATTGACCGTGAGGTTCACGCTGGTCTGCGCGTCCATCGCGGAGCCCGGGCCGATGGGCGCGATGGTGGTCACCCGGCTCCGCAAACAGCTGTCGAGCCGCGGGTCAGGGCTGTTCGACACCGAGGCGCCGGTAAACCGCCCCTGCCCGTTCACCGACACCGTGATCGTCACCGTGCGCGACTGCATCGACGGGTTCAGCCGCAAGAGCTGCTGCCAGCACGTCTGCGTGATACGGCTGCCCTCGAACCCGCGCATCATCGCTCGGCCTCGGGCCGCGTCGTCTTGGGGGGCGCCATTGCCGCCGTTGCTCCCATTGGGCACCACCCGCGTCGCTGCGCTCCCCACCGGGCCCCCAGAGTTCGCAGGGCCCCCAGCCTGGGCGCCCAACTCTCGCATCAACCGCTGCTGCTCAGGCGTCAGCTGTGCCGACGGCGCAGCCGCGCGCGGTGCATTGGGATGGTGCGGCCTCGCTGCCGCGGTGTGCGCAGGGTCACCCGCCATGTTGGGCGCCGGCGCGGCCTCGGGCTCTTGCGGGGTGGGGGCGGCCTCGGCCACCGTCGGCGCGGGCGGGGGCGCGGGCGGAGGCGTCGGCGCGGGGGCGGGGGTCGGCGCGACCACGGGTGCGGCCACCACCGGCGCAGGCGCAGGGGGCTGCTGGTTTTGCCGCGAGAGCACGATGCCGCCTGCGACCCCAGCGACGAGCATGCCGCCGCCGAAGAGCATCATCACCGCGACCGGGAGGCCCTTCTTCTCTTCACGGGGCGGCTGCACGGCGACCGGCGCCACCGCCGGGGCCGCTGGGGCCATCGGCGCGAGCGGAGCGGTCATCACCGGCGTCGCCGGGGGCGGCGCCATCGAAGGGGCGCCAGGCGCCAGCGAGGGGGTCATCAACGGGCCCAAGCCCGAGGGCGCCATCGGCGCAGCGAGCACCGGGGCCGCCTTGGCGCTTGCGAAGAGGTCTTCGGGCAGCTCGTCTTCGGTCGCTGGGGCGGGCGGCGCGGGCGGCTCGGGCTTCGCTTCGACCTTCGCCTCGGGCTTCGGCGGCGGCGGCCGCTCGGAGAGCGCCTTCGCGGGCGGAGCAGGCGGCGGCGGCCGCTCAGAGGGCGCCCGGGCCGTCACCGGCGCGGGGGGCGGCGTGGCCGTCGACTCGACCATGGTGCGCTCGCCCGGAGCCTCCTCAAGGAGCTCGTTGTGCGCGCTCTCGACAGGCGCCAACGGCTTCATGCTGGCCATCAGCGCGAGGGCGATGGCAGGGTCGACGCCGGTGATGCGGGTCGCCTCTTCGTCGTCGTCGTGGAGCATCGGACGCGCGGTCGAGAGCGGGTGCTTGTGCCCCGCGCCGATGGGCACAACCTTCGCGCCAGGGGCCGCCGGTGCGGCGGGCTTGCTCGGCCCCGCGGGCTTCTCGGCGGGCGCCTTCTTGCCCATCTCGTCGAGCAGGTTGCCCGACATACGCTGCGACGCGATGCGGAGCAGGTCGCCCAACTCGGCGACGTTGCGCAGCGGGCGCCAGTCGTCGAGGCCCTCACGCCAGACCAGGGTGTCGGCGGTGACGTCGCCGCTCTGCACCTTGGCGATGAGGTCTTTGCGCGCGAGGGGGCCCACCGGGAGGTCGCGGATGCCGGCGTACCAGCCCGTCTCGCTGGCGTTCAAGATCGCCGCGGCGCTCGGGCCCGACGCTGCGTTGCGCGCGGCCGAGGGCGCGAGCGGGCCGCGCGGGGCGGCGGTGCTCGGCGTGCGCGGGGCGGCACCGGCGCCGAAGGCGGGCCCGGTGGTGGTGGCCGAGCGCACCCGGGGGGCGGGGCGGGCGGCACCCGCAGGGCTCGCACCGGCCGCGGCGGCGCTGATGGGGGCGACCTGTGCGCCTGCGAGGGTCGCGGGCCGGGCCCGGGCGGGGGGGCGGGGCGCGGGGGCGGGCGGCTCAGACGGCATCGGCGCCGCGCTCATGCCAGAGTTGTCAGACGAACCCTCGGCGGGCACGCTGCTCGCTTGAATCTCGATGACGTGCGAGCATTTCTTACACTTGAAGCGGGTCACCGGCCGACCGCGGAGCTTCTCATCGTCGACGTGGTACTTCTGCTTACAGTTGTCGCAGAGGAAGTTCATCGGTCTCTCCAGCGAGAATAGGTACGGCGACCCGGCGTCGTCGTGTCACTCGGGTTTGAGCAACGCCACGATCCGTTCTTGGATCTGTTGTTGCGTCGGCGCGTCGGGGGCTACAAAAAATGCCCTCTCCCACGCCTCAAGGGCCTTTCGTCGAAACCCGACCCGCTCATAGAGCACGCCGAGGTTCTTCAGCGCAGGGAAGAAGGTCTCGTCACCCTCGACCGCCGCTTCGAGCATCGTGATGGCGCGAAAGACCTCGCCCCGCCGCCCGAGAAGCAAACCAAGATGGTATCGAAGCCGCGGAAAGCCATCGACATTCGACGGCACCGCGAGGGCCTGCTCGACCACCGACACCGCCAGCCCCGCGTCGCCCCGTTGGTACGCCTCGGTGCTCGCCACCAAGGCCTGATCGACCGCGGGCGGCAACACCTCAGGCGGTCGCCCCGGGTGCTGCCCGTCGAGCAGGGCCTCGACCCGCGGCACGGTGTCAACCAGCGACAAGGGCTTGGGCAAGAGCGCCTGCACCCCGAGGCTCTCGGCGAGGTCGTCGCCCGCGCGCCAGCCCGCCCAGCGGCTGCTCAGCATCACCCAGCGCACCAGTTGCCACGCAGGGTCTTCGCGCAAGGCCGCGAGCTGCCCGAACGAGCGCCCGAGCCCGTCGTCGGGGTCGGTGGCGTCGGTGGGGTCGAGCACCACCATGTCGGGGCGCCGCCCGTCGCCCTGGCGGGCCATCAGCGCGGCCACGCCGTCGAGCGCGACCACCGAGTGACCGAGCTCGCTCAACGCCTCGCGGAGCGCCTCGCGGCTCGCCCCGTCGGCGTCGACGACCCACACCAGCTTGCCCGTCGGCGCCACCGAGGGGAGCTTCGACATCGTCGACTGGCCCCGCTCGGGGGGCACCGAGGGGCTGCGCATCGGCGCGAACAAGCCCTGCCCCACCGGGCCCCGGGCGCTCGGCGGCATCGGCGGCGGCGGCGGCACCGACACCGAAGGCGGCAAGGGAGAACGCAACGCGGGCATGCCGTACGCGGGGGTGCCGCCCGGCGTCTGGGGGCGCACCGAGGCGGTGGGCGAAGGCAGCGCCGGCGGGCCCGCCTTGGAGCGCCCGGGCGTCAACGAAATACGGCCCAACACCGCCCCTGGGACGCCCGTCGGCGGGGTCGCCGGCGGCGGCGGCACCATCACCTGCGGGCTCGCCTTGGGGGCCAACGAGGGCGTCGCGCCGCTGAGGGCCCGCGGCCCCACCAAGACGCTCTCGCCCTCGGCCCGCGCAGCGTACGCGCGGTCGATGAGGGCCCGCAGGCGGTCGGCCTCGGCGACGAAGGGCACCACCTTGCGGCCCGAGACGAACTCGACGTCGTCGATAGTCTTCTTGTCGCCCGGCGCCACCATCGCGAGAAACAAGCTCTCGGGCGTCTGAAGAACAGGCAACACCCCGTGCTGCCGGGCCATCTCTGAAGGTACGAGGTCGAGGTCTGAGAGCTGGATCCGCAGGCTGTCGGGGTCGACACCCGGGACTTGATGCCGCTCTGACAGGGGCACCAGGCCCGAGAGGGCGTGGGTGGCCTCGGGCGACAGCGCAAATTCGCCCGACGTGTCGTTACGGCCAGCGGCGGGGGTGCCGGGGTTTTGGGTGTCGTCGCGAAGCGGCATTGGGGGCTTCAAACATTGCACACCCTGCACGCGGCGACACAAACCCAGAGGTGTCGCCGGAGGAGGTGAGCTCGCCGGAGCCTACCATCGTTGCGACTTCGGCTTCAATCACCGAAGCGACCCATCACATGCCAGAGAGAATGCGGAAGTCGTCGCCAACGCGTTCGATTTCGAGTCGGTTGTCGCCCACGCGTCGCGACCAGACTTCATCTTGGTTGCTGGAGGTGTTGGCATCGCGCACGGGGTCGATGGTGAGCATCGAGGTGCCGCGGCGGTTGGTCTCGAGGGCGCGGGGGCGTCGGAGGGTGTACGAGCCCGAGTAGGTGTAATCGATGAAGATGCGCTCTGGGCGATCGGGGTCGACGGTGACGCGGCGGTAGCGCATTTCGTACCGCACCTCGAGGAGGTCGTCGGCCCAGGCGGTGACGAGGCGCTGGAGGCCGTCGTAGCCGTAGTCGTCGTCGCCGCGGGGGGTGCCGCTGTCTTCGTAGTAGTTCGGAGAGGTGATTGACAGCAGGGTGCGGGCGTCGCGGCCTTCGACGGCGTGGCGGTAGCGCTCGCAGAACGAGACCACCGCGCGGTTCACAGAGGTGTCGGGTACGTCGGTGTTGGGGATGCGGCCGGTGGCACAGCCCATGAGCGAGGCCCACCCGAATACCTTCAAAACGCTTGTGATTCGCATGACTTGAGACACTTCTCCGTGAGGGCGCGGTCGGGGCACGGGCGCCGACCGATGGCGGGGCAACGGCCCGCGCGGGGCGGGATATTCCCCAGAACGGGCGTCGCTGACAACCATCGTTCGGGTGATCGATGGGGTGTGTTCTTGCATCGCGGGCTGCGAGGGTGTTAGGCGCGGGCCGTGTCTACCGAAGGTCACGGCGCGTCGGCCCGTCGCAAACGGCGTATTGAAGAGGCCATCCTTGAGGTTGAGGGGGTGGTGGGGGTGCAGGTCTGGCAGCTCCCCGGGCGCGTCGAGGTGGGGGTTCGGCTCTCGCCCTCGGGCTCGACCAGTTCGGTGGTGGCGCGGGTCCGCGAGGCCGCCGAGACCCTCCGCGAAGACGACGAGGCTTGGGACGTCGGGGTGCTCAGCGACGCCCCCTGAAGGCTCAGCCGAGGACGCTCGCGAGGGGGGTGTACTCGAGCCCGTGGGCTTGTGCGACGGCCTCGTAGGTGCACGCGCCGTCGTAACAGTTGATGCCGAGGGCGAAGGCCGCATCGTCGTGGGCCGCGCGGGCGACGCCCTTGTCGGCGATGGCGATGGCGTACTTCATCGTGGTGTTGGTGAGCGCGAAGGTCGAGGTGTGCGACACCGCGCCGGGCATGTTGGGCACGCAATAGTGAATCACCCCGTCGATCTCGTAGGTGGGGTGGTCGTGGCTGGTGGGGCGCACGGTCTCGATGCAGCCGCCTTGATCGACGGCCACGTCGACGATGACCGAGCCCTTCTCCATCTTGCCGACGAGGGTGCGGTCGACGAGGGTGGGCGCCTTGGCGCCGGTGACGAGCACGGCGCCGATCACCAGGTCAGCGCGGGTGACCACTTCTTCGATGTTGGCGGGGTTTGAATAGAGCGTCTCGATGGCGCCGCCGAAGATGTCTTCGAGGTAATCCATCGTCTCGGCTTTGACGTCGAGCACGGTGACCTGGGCGCCCATGCCGACGGCGATGCGCGCGGCGTTGCGGCCGACCACGCCGCCCCCGAGGATGACCACGCGACCGCGGCGGGTGCCGGGTACGCCCCCGAGGAGCACGCCCTTGCCGCCGCGCCATTTCTCAAGCGACGTCGCCCCGGCCTGGACGGCCATTCGCCCCGCGACCTCGCTCATCGGGTGCAAGAGCGGCAGGGCGCCGTTGGCGAGCTGGATGGTCTCATAGGCCACCGCGCGGACTTTTTTCTCCATGAGTTTGCGGGTGAGCACGGGCTCGGCCGCGAGGTGGAGGTAGGTGTAGATCACCAGGCCCGGGCGAAAGTACTCAAACTCTGCGGCGAGCGGCTCTTTCACCTTCATGATCATGTCGGCGCGGTGCCACACCTCGGCGGCGCTGGCGGCGAGGGTCGCCCCGGCGGCGATGTACTGGGCGTCCGAGAGGCCCGAGCCTTCGCCCGCGGTGGTCTCGACGAGCACCGTGTGCCCTCGCGCCACAAGCTGACGAACACCGGCCGGGGTCATCCCTACGCGATACTCACGAGTCTTGATCTCTTTCGGAACGCCAACAATCACGGTCTCACCTCTTGCCAACCCATGTGGTCTGCAAGCCCCATCACCAGGGCTCTGGCCCGCCTTTGAGCACTACTTCGCACAGAAGGGAAGGGCCTCCCTGCACGACACAACGCAGCATTCGTTTCGACGCGACGTGCCGAGGTGACAAGGGCCCGAGGGTGTGGCTAAAGGGCCTCTGCGAGGCCGCGATGCGGGCTCGCGGCTCTCTCACCCCACAGGATCGGCGTGCCCAAGGCTCTCTGGATTGTCGCGGTACTGGTCTTCATGCTCGCGGGGGCGCTCGGCGCGGCCTTCTACGAGGGTTGGGTGCGGGTGCCGTGGGCGTCGCGGTACGTCGAGCTTGAGGCCCAATTGCGCGACCACGGGCCCGTGGCGGTGGTGGGGGCGACGCCGTTGGGCTTGCGCGTCGAGGGGGGCCCGCTGGTGCCCGTGGCGCGCGCGCCGGGCGTGTCGGCGGCCTTGGCGGGGCGTGCGCCCGAGGGGCTGGTCGCGGCGCTCAGGGCCGAGCATTTTGACGCGTTGATGGTGCGCCCGGGGGCTCCCGCGGTGCCGGGCTCGGTGGGGGCGACCCTGACCGCGCGGGGGGCGGTGGCGGGGCTGAGCGCGGGCTACGTCGACCCTGTCGCGACGGTGTATGCGCCGGCCGAGCGGGTTGAGGTGAGCGCCGACGACGCGGCCCGGATGGTCTCGGTGGCGCGGCTGATCATGTCGGGCGCGGTGGCGCCGCCTGAGCGGTTGTTTCCCGAGAGTTTGCGCCGTTCGCGGCCGGTCGAGCTGGCCTTGGTGTTGCGTGAGGGGCACGAGCCTGTGATCTGGCGCAGCGCCCGCGCGGGCTCGTTGGCGCGCGCGCTCATCGACGTCAGCCTGGCCGTGCTCGACCGATGGGCGACGCGGCAGCAAGACAACCTCGGGCGGCTCCGAGACGCGTTAAACACCCGCAGTTTGACCCTCGCGGTCTTCTACGAGAAGGGCGTCTTGGGGGCCCGAGACGAGGCCTTTCTGCGCAGCGTCGCCGCGTCGCGGGTCTGGTCGCTCGGGTACGAGCGCACGACGGGGTGGGAGTACGCGCTGCCGCTCGCGCCGTGGCAATCGGCCCGCGACCCGGTGCGCACCTTGGCGGAGCTCACCCGCGACCGGGGCGTGCCTGCGCCGGGGTACCTCCGGCCTGAGCTCACGCTTTACAGGTTTCGCGCGCTTCAGTTGATTGAAGAGAGCCCCGGGGGGCCGGTTCAGCGTTACGACCCTGAGTGAGGGGTCAGGGCCGAAGGCTGCGGGTGTGGAGCACGCTCATGTGCTCGCCGGTGCTGAGCTCTTCGGCGCCGCTCGGGGCGCTGGTGTTGGCGATGGCGGCGGGGGTCGGCAGCACCACCGCGAAGGTTGTGCCGTGCTTGTCTGAGGCCCTGACGTCGATGCGCCCGCCGACGCTCTCGACCAGCCGTTGGCAGATGGGCAGCCCGAGCCCGGTGCCTTGTTGTTTGGTGGTAAAGAATGGGATGAAGAGGTTCGCGCGGATCGACGCGTCGATGCCCGGCCCGGTGTCTTTGACGTGAATCTCGACCAGCTCGGGGCCGCGCTCTGACTCTTTGGTCACAAAGGTGCCGAGGGGGCGAACGAGGGTGCGCACCGTGAGGGTGCCCCGGCCTTGCATCGCGTCGAGGGCGTTGCGGATCAGGTTGAGCAAGACCTGCCTGAGGTGCTCGGCGTCCATCTTGACTTGCGGGAGGTCGGTCGCAAGATCTCGATAAAGCTCGATATTTTCGGGCAGGTCGGTGGCCACCAGCTTGAGGGCGCGCTCGACGCTGTCGTTGACGTCGAGGGGGGCGGGGTTACCCTGATAGGGCCTCGCATAGTCGAGGAATGAGCGCACCACCCGGTCGAGGCGCCCCACCTCTTCGACAATAATGTCGAGGAACTCGCGTTGGGGCATGTCTGCGGGGGCGTTACCTTGAATGAACTGTGCGGCGCCCTTGATGCCGCCGAGGGGGTTACGGATCTCGTGCGCGAGCCCGGCGGCCATTTCGCCGAGGGCCGCGAGCCGGTCGCGCTCTTTGATGCGCGCGTGGAGGCGGCTGTTCTCGATCACGATCGCGCATTGGGTGCCGAGGGCGCGGAGCGTCGCGATTTCGTCTTGGCTGAAGGCGTCGCGCACGCGGTCATCGTCCATCGTGAGGAGCCCGAGGAGGTCGCCGCTGTCTGATTCGATGGGGAGCCCGACCCCGGCGTGCAGCTCATGGAGGAGCCGCGCGCACTCTGCGAGCCGCTCGGCTTCGCGGGTCTCGCCGAGCTCATTGCGGTCTTCGGCCTCGCGGAGCAGGGTGTCTCTCGCGACGGCCCCGGAGGGGTGCGCGAGCTCGACGAGGGTGCGCAGCGAGGCCACTTCGAGGTGGGTCACGGCGTTGGGGCCCACCGAGGTGACGCGCTCGAGGCCTTTGCGTTCGGCGTCGACGAGGTACAGCGAGGCCGAGGTGACGCGCCGCGATTCGAGCAACCCTTCGATCAAGACGCGCCCCAGGGCTTCGAGCTCAAGGGTGTGGGCGAGGCGGTGTCGCAGCACCGAGACGGCGCGATCGAAGTCGATGCGCTCGCCGAAGAAGAGCCGCCCGATCTCGGCCTCGACCTTGTCTCGAAGCGGGTCGAACACGATCAAGATGGCCAACGAGGCGACGATGGCGTTGAGAAAGTACGGGCCCTCATCGCGGTGGACCCCCGCCGCCACCACCTGCCAGTCGACCAGGCGGTAGTAGATCCCCGCGAGCACCAGGGCCGTGGCGGTGAGCACGAGGAAGCGCCCCGCGAGCTCGTAGAGGTCGACGATGCGGCGCCGCTCCATCACCTCGGAGAGCATGTAGAGAACGCCCAAGACCAAGATCGAGCCGAGGTTCGGCAGGGCCGAGGTGACGACGCGGTTGACGATGAAGGGCACGAGGTCGGCGGTGGTCACCAGCGCCGTCAAGACCCCGACGCCCACGAGGTACATCGCGCGGCGGCGCTCTTGGCGCGAGGGCGTCTCGCGCGAGCGGGTGTAGAGCGCGCTCACGGCGGCGATGATGAGCCCCAAGACGTAGGCCGAGATGGCGCCGCGGATGATGGCGCCGTACGGCATCATGCCGAACCAGGGTGAGAGCACCAAGGCCAACATCGGGAAGAGAAGCCACGTCGCCCACCGATCGAGGGCCGTGCGATGGGCCGGCGCGTCGAGCCGAAACGCGCGAAGGAAGCGCACCGCGGTCTGCGGCAGGAGCACCGCCATCAGGGCCGTAAAGCGCGCCAGGATCGAGCCCGGGCCCGAGCCTCGCGATTCGAGAAAGGTCGCCAGGTACCAGACCGCCACGTTGCTCGCGAAGCCGATGAAGAGCCAGTGCATGCGGCGCTTGCGGGCGCGCAGCACCACCTTGCCCGCGATGGCGAAGGCGAGCACGGCGGAGAAGAGCGGGGTCGAGAGGCGGAGATCCATGAGGTGCGGCTCGGGTGACTATTGAAGACCGTTCTTGCGGCGCTCGGCCATTCGCTCCCACTCGCGGTCGACCTCGATGCGGGCCGTCTCTTGGGGCGAAGACGCGGGGTCGATGCGCACCCGCGCGCCCGGGTCGAGGGCCCCTTGGATGTCGCGGAAGGTGTACTGAAGAATGCCCTCGCGGTTGATCTCGACGCTGGCGCGGCCCTTCTGACTCATCGACGAGAGGAGCCTGTCGGCCTCGGCCAGGGTGATCGCGAGGTTCTGCGCGACCTCGACGGTGGTGACGCTGCCTTTGCGGAGCTGGGCCATCGCGAGGATGCCCTGCTCCATCGCGTCGTCGCGCTTCTCTTTGGCCCGCTTGTCGAGCGATTTCGATGCGCTGAGCGTGGCCGCGCCGGCCGCCGCGCCGAGGGCGCCGATCACCACGCCCGTGACCAGCGGTGTCACGAGCGAGGCCGCGAAGAGGCTCACGATCAGCCCGACGAGGCCGCCCACCAGGAGCCCGCCGGCGATCATGGCCCAACCGAGGGCGCCGGTGATCCACGAGCCGACGCGGTGGGCTGAGCCGACCATGTCGAGGGGTACGCCCGCGAGGGGCCCGCGCACCGCCCCGCAGCCCGCGCAGACCACCGCGCCGCCGCGGATCAGGGTGGGCGCCGGCTGGTGGCAGGTGTTGCAGGTTGAGCCGTAGTCAGCGCGACCGCAGTGGGTGCAGAGGCGATCGCCCGGGGCCATCGCCGAGCCGCAGACGGTGCATTGCTTCATCGCGGGTACCGTAGGTCGTCGAAGCCCTCGGCGAAACGGCCCGTTCGCGAGAAAGTCACCCTTCGCCGAGCAATTTGCTCATCGACGCTTCGTCGGCCGGCGTAAACGGGTACTTCTCAAACTCGTCGCTGCGGACCCAGCGAAACTCGTGCACGTTGGCGGCCCGCGGAGCCTCGCTCACGAGGCGACAATCGTAGAGATGCAGGTCGACCGAGTAGGCCTCATACGCGTGCGACACGAACGAGATGAGGGTGCCCACTTCGATCTCGGCGTCGAGGCGGTGACGCACCTCGCGGCGGAGCGCCTCGGCGTCGGTCTCGCCCCCCTCGACCTTGCCGCCCGGAAACTCCCACAACAGCGGCAGCACCGCGCTCGGGCGACGTTGGGTGATAAGGTACTGACCGTCGCGCTCGATCACCGCAGCGACCACGCGGATGGTCTTCGTGGGCTGCGAAACAGCTGCCGTTGTTGACATGGTGAGGGGCGGGGAGCCTAGCGCACACCTCACCGCTTCGACAAGTGCCGCGTGGCTCGGCTAGGGCTCTGAGATGGGCACCGAGAGGCTCTCTGCGGCGCCCTCGCGGCGGAGATCGACGCGCAGGGCGCTGGCCGTGGCGCACGCGCGCAGGGCCTCGACGGCGCCCTCGGGTCGCTCGATGGGGTGGCCGTTGACGGCCGTGATGACGTCGCCGAGGCGCAGGTCGAGGCCGTGGCGGCGCCAGTCGTCGAGGTGCTCGGCGGTGAGCAGCCGAAAGCCCACAAAGCGGCCCTGCGAGAGGGCCGGGGCGACCTCGATCTGGGTGAGGAAATGGCCCATTCCGCTTTGGAGGGCGTCGGTGAGGGCGCGCCGCGGGATGGGGCCTTGCCCCAAGGGCGCGAGGGCGCGCGGCGCGGGCCTGCGCGGTGACGCGACGGCCGCGATGGGGGTCGGCCCTGTGCCCGGCCCCGAGGGCACGAGCGAGGGGTCGACCGCCGAGGGCCCCGGGCGCCCCGCGCAGCCGAGGGCGAGGCCGAGGGCCAACACCAACACCTCTTCAGCGCGACGCATGGGCCGCCTCGACGGTGCGCAACACCGCCGCGTGGATGTCATCTTCGCTGGCCTCACCATTGAGGTGAACGACCTTGTCGTGTTGAAAGTACTTTTCGATTTCGAGATAGAAGGTCGCGAGCCGCGCCTGGAGGTCGTCGTGCTCGTAGAGCTCGGGCCGCGCGCCGCGGTGCTTGCGCCGTCGGTTGGCGGTCTGCGCCGAGACGTCGAGCACGAGGGTGAGGTCGGGGCGCCGGGCCCGGCCGTTGATGGCGCGGATCCAGTCGGCGACGTCGGGCTGGCCCGATGAGATGCCCTGGTAGGCGACGCTCGAAATGTCGTAGCGGTCGCTCACCACGGTGACGCCCTCGCGCAACAAGGGCTCGATTTCGGCTTCGAGGTGATCGAGCCGGTCGGCGGCGAAGAGCAGCGCGAGGGTGCCCCAAGAGAGGGGCTGGGCGGGGCCGCCTGCGCTCGATCCGGGGAGCACGAGGCGGCCCGTGAGCACCTGACGGATCGTCGTCCCGATGGGGCCGTCGCTCGGTTCGCGGGTCGAGCGTGCGGCGACGTTGCGCGCGCGCAGCGCTTGAACGAGTCGGTTGGTCTGGGTGGTGGTGCCCGCGCCGTCGATGCCTTCGAGCACCACAAAGAGCCCTTCACTCATGGTCTGCGGCGTCTTCGCACACTCTCCGCGCAGAGCTGAAATTTGTGTTGAAGGTGCTGCGGCGCGGCGTGCTGTGCGGTTGTGCTGTCAGGGGTGTTGTGAGACACCCACGCGGCAGTGAAGCACATTCATTTGATCGGCGTGGCAGGCACCGGGATGGGGGCCTTCGCGGGGCTCCTCAAGGCCGCCGGATACAGGGTCACCGGGAGCGACGTGGCGTTCTATCCGCCGATGGGCGACATGCTCAAGGCCTGGGGGGTCGAGACCCTCGAAGGCTACGACGCTGCGCATCTGGCGTCGGGCCCAGACTGCGTGGTGGTGGGCAACGTGTGTCGCCGCGACAACCCCGAGGCCAGGGCGGCCATCGACGGGGGGCTGGCGTATCGCTCATTCCCCAAGGCGTTGGGCGAGCTGTTTCTTGCGACGCGCCGCTCGTTCGTGGTGGCGGGCACACACGGCAAGACCACCACCACGGCGCTGGTCTCGTGGCTCCTCTCTGCCCTCGGGATGGACCCGTCGTTCCTCGTTGGGGGGGTGACCCGCAACTTTGATTCGAGCTTCAGGCTCGGCAAGGGCGGGGCTTTTGTGGTCGAAGGCGACGAGTATGATTCGGCGTTCTTTGAAAAGATCCCGAAGTTCTGGTCGTATCGCGCGCAGTGCGCGATCTTGACCAGCGTCGAGCACGATCACATCGACATCTACCCCGACCCCGCGTCGTACCTCGACGCGTTTCGGGGCTTCGTCTCGCGGCTCCCGCCCGACGGGCTCCTGGTCGCGCACTGCGACCCTGCGGTGGTCGAAATCGCCCGCAAGGCGCCGTGTAAAGTTGTCTATTACGGGTTGACCACCGACCGGGCGCCCGAGGGCGTGGTGCCGTCGTGGCAAGCGGCGCCCATCGCGCCGAGCGCGGGTCGGCAGCCCTTCGAGCTCTTCATCGGCGGCTCGTTGGCGGGGCGCTACTTTTCACCGTTGATGGGCGAGCACAACCTTCGTAACGCCCTCGCGGCGATGGCGCTCCTGGCCGAAGGGGCCTCGCTCCCGGTGGCGGGTCTTACGCGGGCGCTGCTTGATTTCAAGGGCGTTCGCCGCCGTCAAGAGCTTCGCGCCGAGGGCGGCGGGGTGTTCTTGTATGAAGACTTCGCGCACCACCCTACGGCGGTGAGCGAGACCCTCAAGGCGGTGCGGCATCACCACGGCGGCGGGCGGCTCATCGCGGTCTTCGAGCCTCGCAGCGCGACGGCCTGCCGCAACCTCCATCAGCACGACTACCCGGCGGCCTTCGACGCGGCCGACCGCGTGTACGTGACGCCGTTGGGGCGCAGCAACATCGCCGAGGCCGAGCGGCTCGACGTCGATCGGGTGGTGGCCGACATCAACGCCCGGGGCGACGGCGGGGCGCGCGCCTCGGTGCTGCCCGTGGGCGGCGACGCGTTGCCCGCGGCCGTTGCGACGCTGCGCGCGGCGCTAAGACCGGGCGACACGGTGCTTGTGATGACCAACGGCTCGCTTGAGGCGCTCATCGTGGCCCTCGGCGACACACTCTCGAAGGGCGGAGCGTGATGGCTGCGATCGAGATCGAAGGTCTGGTGAGCGTTCACCTGCGCGGCTTTGGCTTCGTCACCGAGCTGGCCGACCCGGGGCGCTCGGCCTTTGTGGCGCCCCCTGAGCTCAACCGTTTTCTCGCGGGCGACCGCGTTCGCTGCTTCTTTCAAGAGAGCGACGACGGTCGCTTTACGGCCGCCGGGCTCACCCTCGTCGGTCGGAGCCGTCGGGTGCTTTACGGCGTGGTGGTGTCGCATCGGCAGGGGCTCTTCCTCAAGGTCGATCGCGAGGTCTCGAACACCGATTGGGCGCTCGACCCGGGGCCCGTCGAGGCCAAGGTGGGCGACGCCGTGCTGGCCGCTTTTCACGGTGATTCGCTGGTGGTCGACGAGGTCTTGCAGGGGGCCGACGCCCAGGCCGTGGCGCGGGTCTTGGCGCGGTACGCGATCGCGTCGCAGTTCGCTCAGGCCGCCGTCGACGACGTGGCGCGCGCCCTCGCGACCCCGCACGCGCTCGGGGCGCGGCGCGATCTGAGGGCCATCCCGACGGTGACCATCGACGCGGCGAGCACCCGCGACATCGACGACGCCATCTCGGTGATCGCCGCCGACAAAGAGGGCGCGTTGCGCTTGTTGGTGAGCATCGCCGATGTGAGCGCGTTCGTGCCTGAGGGCTCAGCCCTCGATGACGAGGCGCGGGCGCGGGCGACCAGCGTGTACCTGGCGGGGCGGGTGATCCCGATGTTCCCCGAGGCGCTGTCGTCGTCGTGGTTGTCGCTTTTGCCCGACGCGGAGCGGGCGTGCCTCACCTGCGAGCTTCGCATCGACCCCGAAGGCCAGGTGACCTCGATCGACGTGTACGAGTCGCTCATTCGCTCGTGGGCGCGGCTCACCTACGTCGAGACCGCGGCCTACCTCGACCGCGGCGAGGTCTCTGCCGCGATGGAGCCCGTGCGCGCCGTGCTGCCCTGGTTTCGCACCGTCTCTGCGCGGCTCAAGCTCGCCCGGGCCCGCCGCGGCGGTGTCGAGGTCTCGCGCGACGAGACCCGGGTGGTGTTCGACCCCAGCACCGGCACCGCGAGCGCCATCGAGGCCGACAAGCCCACCAGCGCCCATGTGCTCATCGAGCGATGCATGGTGGTGGCCAACGAGGCCATCGCCCAATGGCTCGTCGCCCGCGGCGTGCCAGGGGTGTTCAGGGTGCACGACGCGCCGAGCCCCGAGCGTGTGGCAGAGCTCGGTGAATTTGCACGTAATTTTGGCATCGAACCCGGCTTCTCTGCGCGGCTCTCGCCGCTCGCCCTCGCGGCCTTCGATCAACAGATCACGGGGCTCCCGAGCGAGCCGGCGCTGCGCTCGGTGTTTCTTCGCACCCTCGGGCCCGCGCGGTACACCGTGAACCCTTCGCAGCACTACGGCCTCGCGGCGCCGCTGTATCTGCATTTCACCTCGCCCATTCGACGGTACGCCGACCTGGTGGTGCACCGGATCGTGCGCCGGTACCTGCACGGCGAGCGCGCGATGACGCCGGGCGACGCGTCGATCGAAGCGCTCTGCGTCCACATCAATGAGCGCGCGCGCGCCGCGGCCCGGGCCGAGACCGACCGCCGCCGGAGCCTCACCGCGGCCTACATGGCCACGCGCACGGGCGAGGTCTTCGAGGCCCGGGTGACCCGGGTGCGCAGCTTCGGTCTGTGGGTGCAGCTTGACACCACCCTCGTCGAGGGGTCGATCGCGTGGGAGGGCCTCGCGGGGGGCCCCTGGGAGGCCGACGAGGCGCACGGCGTGGCCCGGGCCGAGGGGGCGGTGTGGGCCATCGGCGACGCCCTGCGGGTGCGCGTGGCCTCCGTCGACGTGGGGGCCGGTCGGGTCGAGTTCGCCGTCGCGTGAGGGCCCTCGGCGGGGCCTCTCGCTCGCAAAGAATCGGCCGTCGCAGGGGCGTTTCGTTGATTGACAGTGGGTGCGCGGCGGGCCTACGGTGCCTGCTGCGAGCCACGCCGATGAAACTCTATGCCAGCAAGATCCCGGTCATTGCGCTCGACATCGTGCGCCTTCTGACCTCAGAAAATGACATCGACGCCGAGAACCCGAAAGAGGTCGAGGCCGACGTCGAGGCGGTGTTGAAAGAGTATCTTCGTCAAGAGCGCGCGCTGACCGAGCGGGCCAAAGACCGCGTCGAGGCGGTGGGCGGGGGCCGCGACGAGGTGACGCGCTTCAAGCGCCAGCTGGCCGAGCAGGCCAACATGGGCTTCGGCGGCGAAGGCCTGTCGTACATGGCCAACCAGATCATGGCGATGCTGATGCGCTCGACCAACGTCGACGAGGTCTTCTCAGAAGACGACATCATGCGGCGCAAGATCAAGAAGGTGCTTGAGAAGCACATGGCCGCCGACGACGAGATCGACAAAGAAGTGCGCGACAAGATCAAGAACCTGCAAGAGGGCACCAAGACCTGGGATGTTGAATACGCCCGGGTGATGGAGCAGGTGAAGCGTCGGCGCGGTGTGAGCTGAGTGTCGGCCCGGCGCGAGAGAGAGCTGTATGTGGATCCCGAAGGTTGAAGAGAAGAAGTACGCCTGTCACAAGTGCAAAAATGAGCTTGTGTTCGAGGTGAAGCTCGGCCGCCGTGACACCTGCCCGCACTGCGGCGCAGACCTTCACGTTTGCAAAAACTGCGAATACTGGGACGCCAGCGCGCACAACCAGTGTCGTGAGAAGATTACAGAGTTCATCCCTGACCGCGAGCAGGCCAACTTCTGCACCTTCTTCACGTTTCGCAACGGCGAGCCGGGGAGCAACGAGGCCGAGCTGAAGGCCAAGGCGAAGCTCGCCTCGCTCTTTGGCCCCAAGAAGTAGCGACTTCGCGCCTTCGGGGCGCGATGGCGCCGTCGGCGTGAATGCGGTCACCGGTCGGGTGCATCGTGTGCCAGGCCGAGGCGGTGCGGTGCACCGTCGGTGGGTTCAGATTCTTCGAAGAGGTCAAGACAGTCGTGAAGGTACTTGTCACCGGCGGCGCGGGTTTTATTGGTGGGCATCTGGTCGACGCGCTGCTCGCAGAGGGCGCGACGGTGCGGGTGATCGACAATTTCTCAACGGGTCGACGCGAGAACCTCGCGCACAACCTTGAGAAGATCGACCTCGTTGAGGGCGACCTCGTCGACCCTGACGCGGTGGGGCGCGCCGTGCACGGGGTCGAGCTGATCTTTCACGAGGCGGCCATCCCCAGCGTGGCGCGGAGCGTGGCCGACCCTGTGGCCTCGTATCGGGCCAACGTGCTCGGCACGGTGCAGCTCCTCGACGCGGCCCGCAAGGCGGGCACGGTGCGCAAGGTGGTCTACGCGGCGAGCTCGAGCGCGTACGGCGACACCGAGGTGCTGCCCAAGGTCGAGACCATGACGCCGATGCCGCTCTCGCCCTACGCGGTGGCGAAGCTGACCGGCGAGCAGAGCATGACGGTGTTCGGTCGCCTATACGGCATCGAGACGCTGTCGCTTCGGTACTTCAATGTGTTCGGCCCGCGGCAAGACCCCAAGAGCGAGTATGCCGCGGTGATCCCGCGGTTTATTACGAAGATCCTCGCGGGCGAGCGGCCCATGATCTTCGGCGACGGCGAGCAGAGCCGTGACTTCTGCTTTATCGAGAACGTGGTGCACGCCAACCTGTTGGGCGCCCGGGCCCGCACCCGCGGCGAGGTGGTCAACATCGCGGTGGGCGACCGATGCACGCTCAACCAGCTGATCGCCATGGTGAACGGCCTCCTCGGCACCGCGGTGACGCCCGAGTACGGGCCTTCGCGGGCGGGCGACGTGAAGCACTCGCAGGCTGACATCCGTGCGGCCCGAGCGCTGATCGGGTACGAGCCGAAGTACGACCTCCGGGCGGGGCTGGCCAAGACCGTCGCCTACTATCAATCACTGGTCTCGTGAGCGCAGCGCCGCTGCGCAGCATGACGGGCTTCGGCGAGGGCGCTGCGGCGCTCGCCGAGGGCAGGGTGTGGGTCGAAGTCCGCTCGGTCAATCATCGGCAGTTGGAGCTTCGGGTGAAGGCGCCGCGGGAGCTCGGCGACCCTGGGTTGTTCATTGAGCAACGGGTGCGTTCGCGGTTGAGCCGGGGCCGGGTCGAGGTGACGCTGCGTGCCGAGGGCCAGGGCCCGGCGCGGGCGCGTCTCGACACGGCGCGGGCCGAGGAGGCGCTCTCGGCCTTGTCGGCCTTGGGGCGGGCGATGGGCGAGGCGAGCTTCCCGTGGGCGGCGCTGAGCGCGGTGCCTGAGCTGTTTGTGGTCGAGGCGCGGGCCGAGGTGCCGCGGCAGGCCATCGAGGCCGCCCTCGACGAGGCCCTCTCCGCGTTGACGGCGCACCGCGAGCGAGAAGGGGCTCAGTTGGGCCGCGACCTCGTCGCGCGCCTCGCGGCGTGTGACGCCCGGGTGAGGGGCATGGCGTCGCGCTCAGAGAGCAGCGTCGCGCGCCTGGCCGAGCGGCTGCGCCAGCGGGTGCGGGCCGCCTTGGGTCAAGGGCACCCCGGGGTCGACGCGCATCGACTTGAGCAAGAGATCGCGCTCGTCGCAGAGCGCTCGGATGTCAGCGAAGAGCTGACGCGGCTCGGGGCGCACTTGAAGCTGATGGCGTCGCTCTTTGAAGAGGGCGGCGCCATTGGGCGCAAGCTCGATTTTTTGTTACAAGAGCTGACCCGCGAGGCCAACACGCTGGGGGCCAAGACCACCGAGACCGAGGTGTCTCATGCGGTCATCGAGCTGCGCGCAGAGATCGAGCGGATGCGCGAGCAGGTACAGAACATTGAGTGACACGGCGATGCGTCAAGCCCAGCTTTGGACGAACGATTTTCTGCCCCTCATCGTGACCTCGCCGTCGGGGGCCGGCAAAACAACCCTGGTGCGGCGCCTCGTCGAGGCCCTCGCCGACATGACCGTGAGCGTCTCGTATACGACGCGGCTCCCGCGCGGCAACGAGGTCGACGGTCGCGACTATCACTTCATCAGCGAGGCGCGCTTCGCCGAGATGTTGTCGCAAGACGCCTTCGCCGAGTGGGCTGAGGTGCACGGTCACCGCTATGGCACCTCGGTGGCGAAGATCGAAGAGGCCCGCGAGACGCACCGCGGGATGATCTTTGTGATCGATGTCCAGGGCGCGCGACAGATCAAGGCGCGCATTCACGAGGCGGTGGGGGTGTTCATCCTTCCGCCGTCGTTGCACGAGCTAGAGCGCCGCTTGCGGGGGCGGGGCACCGACTCCGACGCAACGATCTTCAAGCGCATGAGCAACGCGCTCGGTGAGATGCAGCACTACGGCGCCTTCGAGTATGTGGTCATCAATGACGACCTCGATGAGGCCGCCGCTGAGCTTGTGTCGATCGTGAAGGCCGAGCGCGCGCGCCGTTGGCGTCGCGGCCGCGCGGTCGAAGGCGTGATGCAAGGGCGAGACGTGGCGCGGGCCGCGGCGCCGCGAGACGGTCAGCCGAGGTCGTAGGGGCCGCCGCGGGCGAGGGCGCGCTGGTAGGCGGGGCGCGCTGAGATGGCCGCGCAGAAGGCCCGAAGGGGCGCGAGCTCGGCGCCCTCGGGGCTGCGTTGAACCGCGGCCTCGATCGGGAAGCTCATCTGAACATCGGCCGCGCTGAAGTGCTCGCCGCAGAGCCACGGCGCGCGACCGAGCGCGTCGGCGATGAAGTTGACGTGGGTCAAGACCTGCTGGTCGACGAAGGCCTTGCGCACCTGACGCGAGACCTCTCTCAGCACAGGCTTTACAAAGAACGGAGCCGGCGCGCTCGCGACCTTCGAGAAGATCAAGCTGAGGAGCAGCGGCGGCATGGCCGAACCCTCAGCGTAATGGAGCCAATACGTGAAGCGATGCCGCGCCTCGGTGCCCGGCGCCGGGCGCAACCGCTGCTCGGGGTCGTAGGTGTCGAGGAGGTACTCCACAATGGCCCCTGACTCGGCCACCACCCGGTCGCCGTCGGTGATCACCGGCGATTTGCCCAACGGGTGAACCGCCTTGAGCTCGGCCGGGGCCAGCATCGTCTTCGGGTCGCGCTGGTAGTGCTTGATCTCGTAGGCGACCCCGAGCTCTTCGAGGAGCCACAAGACCCGCTGAGACCGCGAATTGTTGAGATGGTGAACGGTGATCACCCGCGCTCTCTAACAGCCCGCGGTCGCGCCCCACAACGGCGGCGGTCAGATGTGCTCACTTTGAGCGAATGCGTTACATTCGCGCAACCATGATGCAGGCCGACGAGCCGATCGAGACCGCAGAGCTTCTGACCTTCGTGCGCACCGTCGAGGCGGGGTCGATCTCGAAGGCCGCGCTGGCGTTGGGGCTCCCGCGGGCCACGGTGGGGCGCCGGCTTCAGCGGCTTGAGGCTCACCTCGGGGTGCGCCTGCTCAAGCGCACGACCCGGGTGATGCTGCTCACCGACGCGGGCGAGAGCTTCTACGCCCAGGCCCGGGCGGTGCTCGCGGCGGTGCGTGACGCCGAGGCCTCGGTGAAGGCGCGCAGCGAGGGGGTGCGCGGGCTCTTACGGGTGTCGGTGCCGCCGATGGCGGGCTCGGGGCTCGGCGCCATGGTGGCCGACTTTCTGATGAAGCACCCCGAGGTGAGGGTCGAGCTTGAGGCCTCGTCGCGGCACGTCGACCTGGTGCGGGGCGCCTTCGATGTCGCGATTCGTGCGAGCGATCAGCTCGCGCCGGGCCTGGTGGCCCGCACCTTGGGGCGCTCGATGCGCGTGGTGGTGGGGGCGCCGTCGTATCTGGCGAAGCACGGGCGCCCGACCCGGGCCCGAGAGCTGATGCAGCATGCGTGTCTGGTCGGCTTCGCGCAAGGCGAGCACCCCGAGACGCATTGGCCGCGGGTGAAGGGCCCTCCGGTGCGCGTCGAGTCGGTGCTCGCGAGCAACGACCTGGCGGTGCTCAGCGCGGCCGCGGTGGCGGGTCGTGGCCTCGCCATGCTGCCACTCTTGCTTGTTTACGAGGCGCTGCAAGAGGGCCGCCTTGAGCCGCTCCTGCTCGACCAGGTGGCGGCCGAGGCGCAGGTCGCGGTGGTCTTCGCCGAGCGCGAGTATGTCTCACCCGTGCTGCGGGCCTTCGTCGACGCGGTGGTGCAATGGGCCCGCGAAGAGCCCATGTTTACGAAGACCGTGCCGGCCTGCAAGGGTCACGGCCCCGCGGCCTCGGGGCGCGCCCAGGCCTCAAGGGTGGCGAGGCGCACGCCCTGAAGGGTCGGTCGTGTCAGAAACTGTGTGGGGTCAGCGAGCCGCGCGGCCATCGCGGCGTCGACGGCGTCGAGGCGATGGGCGCAGCACACCACATGGACGCCGGCCCGCGCGTCGCGGAGGTCGGCCACGAGGTGCTCATGGAGGGCGTGGCCGAACAGCCAGGGCGCGACCCGGCCTTCGCGGCAGCGCGCTTCGAGACGCGCCGTGTCGGCCGCTGCGAGGGCCTCGGCGACCTCGGCCTCGAGCGCGGACTCGACCGAGAGGATCACGCCGCCCTCGTCGAGGAGGCTGAGACAGTCTTGCTCGGGGAGCCGCGCCGACGGCAACCGCACGAAGGTCTCGCCGAGCCGGGCCCGATGCAGCCGCGCTTGCCGCGCCGAGAGGGCGCGCTTGGCCCGGGGGAAGCTCGCCCACACCAGCGCGTTGAGCAGGTCGTGCCAGCTCTCTCGACGGGTCGGCACCTCGCCCCGCTCGGCGATGCGCACGTCGTAGAGGTCGGCCACCGAGCGCGCGCGCGGGCGCCGCGACTGGGTGGCTAGATCTTCAACAAAGACAATGCCTTGGGTGCGCTCTGCGAGGTCGCGCGAGAGGCCCTCGGGGCTCGGCCACCCGGTCTCGCTGCGCAGGGCCCCGAAGGCCCCGGCCAGCACCCGATGGAGCGGCGACCCTGCGATGAAATCGTCACGCCACTGCGACGACGGAGGCCAGACACCCATCGGCCGTGAAGGGTCAGAAGCTCACCCGGGTGCCCTCGTCGGGGGCCCCGTCGGTGGTGCGCGCGTCGGCCTCGGCGGTGGGGTGGAGGTGCTGGTAGTACGCGATGGCCCCTTCGCCCAAACCCTTCAGCGCCGCGCCGGTGAGCGCCGCCGACACGAGCGGCCCCACCCACGGGATGAGCCGCGTCGCGCGCACCGCCTGGCCCAACGCAAACTCGCTGGCCCCGAGCACCGCCGCCGAGGCCGCCTGCTCGACCGGCGACACCTCGTGCTGCCACTGCTCGCGCACATCTTTGAGCATCTTCATGCCCACCGCGGCGATCGCGGGAGCCGCGAAGCGAAAGGGCAACAAGCCCAAACCCGCGCCCACCAGCGCCGACTGGTTGACCACCTTGCGTGAGGCTTCTCTACGGCTCATGCCTTCTGCCTATGCGCCCTTGCCGCCGAGGTCAATACTGCTCGCCCTCATCGTCGAGGGCCTCCCGCGCGCGCACGATGCGCTGACGCTCGCTCTCGACCACGGGCATCATCACCCGCTGCGACTCGGCCTCGTCGAGCACCATCACCTCGTCGAAGCGCGGGGCGTCGCCGAGCACGCGCAGAAACCAACGCACCGCCTCGGCGGGCCCGAGGACCCCCGCGCCGCGGCCCGGCAGCGACACCGCAAAGGAGCGGAGCCGCAAGCCCTCAAGGGCGCGCAAGAGCTGCAACACCACACGCTCGTGGGCCGCCTCGTCGAAGTCTTCGCGGGCGCCGCAGCCCACCAGCAGGAGCTTGTCAAAAGGGAGCCGCGGGCGACCCGGCACCAGCGTCACTTCGCCGAGCGCGCCCTCGACGCGACCCCGCTGGAGCACCCGCGAGAGCCGACCGCAGAGGCGCCAGTCGCAGAGCCCCGCGGCGCCGCGGAGCGGGCGCTCGTCGACGAAGAAGGGCAGCACCGCCACCTCGGCCCGGAGCGTGTCGATGCGCGCGAGATCGAGCGGGATGAAGCGAAAATCCATCAGAAGGGTGCGCGCCGCGGCGCGAGGCTAGAGCTTCTTCTGTTGTCGCGCGAGCTGATCGAGGGTGCCATTCACGAAGGCCGAGGCGTCTTCGGCGCCGAAGCCCTTGGCGAGCTCGACGGCCTCGTTGAGCGCCACCGCGGGGGCCACCTCGGGGTTGTAGAGCAGCTCCCACGCGGCCACCCTGAGGATGTTGCGGTCGACCCGGGACATGCGCTCAAGACGCCATTTCGGGTTCGCCGCGCGGATCGCGTCGTCGAGGGCCTCGCGCTCTTTCAGCACACCGAACACGAGCGCCTCGCCGTAGGGGCGCCCGGGGGCCGGGCCGTCGAGGTACGACCAGTAGTTGCGCAGGGCCTCGTCGGCGCTCGACACCTCAAGGGTGTTGGCACAATCGAGGGCGTAGAGCACCTGCAGCGCCGCCTCACGGGCCTGGTGCCGCGGGCCCGGCTCAGGTTCAGGCGCTGGCCGACGACGCGGCGGAAGACGTGAAGGACGCGATGGACCCGCCATGACCGTCACAGCGCCCGCAGGAGGTTGGCCATCTCGATCACGCTCACCGCGGCCTCCCAGCCCTTGTTGCCCGCCTTGGTGCCCGCGCGCTCGACGGCCTGCTCGATGGTGTCGGTGGTGAGCACCCCGAAGGCCACGGGCACGCCCGCGTCGAGGCTCACGTGCGCGAGGCCCTTCGAGACCTCTGCGGCGACGTAGTCAAAGTGCGGCGTCGACCCGCGAATCACCGCCCCGAGGGCGATCACCGCGTCGTACTTCTTGCTCTCAACCAGGCGCTTGCACACCAGCGGAAGCTCCCACGCACCCGGCGCCCGCACCACCGTCGCCTCGGCCGCGCCGTGACGCCGCAAGGCATCAAGCGCGCCCTCAACGAGGCGGTCGACGATGAAGTGATTGAAGCGGCTCGCCAGCACAGCAACCTTGAGATTCTGGGCGATCAGGTTGCCTTCAACGCTCGACGTACGAAACTCGTCGCTCATGGCGCGGGCTCATATTCTCTTCGTTGCCGAAACACAACCACCGCCCATCACGAGCGGGGCTTGAAATGCTCTGCCGCCGAGGCCTCGCGGTGCCCGAGCGCCACCTGTTCGACCACTTCGAGGCCGTATCCGGCCAAACCCACGAGCCGCCGCGGGTTGTTCGTCATCAGACGAATCTTCTGAAGCCCGAGGTCGCGCAGCACCTGAGCCCCGAGCCCGTGCTCGCGCTGGGCGGGCGAGCCGTTGCTCGAGAGGTCGTGCCTGCGCAGCGCCGAGGCCCCCGCGAGGGCCCTCAGCTCGTCGGCGAAATCAATACTGTTTTGCGGTACATAGACCACCACGCCGGCGCCCTCGGCCTCCATCCGGTGCATGGCCTCGAAGAGGTACCGGCCGCCCCCGACGGGGGCCTTGCCGTCGTGGGTCTTTTGCGGCGCGAAGAGGTCTGAGAAGACCGCGCCGGGGTGCATGCGCACGAGGGTCGCGTCGGCGCGGGCGACGTCGCCGTGAACGAGGGCGAGAAACTGCCGGTTCGACTCGACGGTGGCCTCGTAGACGATGGCCTGCCAGGTGGCGCCGAAGCCCGAGGGCTCGAAGCTGTACGAGGCCACACGCTGCACGATGCGGTCGGTCTGGAGCCGCACTTGGATGAGGTCTTCGATGGTCACGATGGGCAGGGCGTGCTCGGCGGCGAACTGAATCAGCTCGGGCATCCGTGACATGCTGCCGTCGTCGTTCATGATCTCGCAGATGACGCCGGCGGGGGTGAGCCCTGCCATGCGCGCGAGGTCGACCGAGCCCTCGGTCTGACCGGTGCGTTGAAGCACTCCGCCCGGCCGCGCCTTGAGCGGAAACACATGCCCCGGCGCCACCACATCGTCGGGCTTCGCCGCGGGCGAGGCCGCCACCCGGATGGTGTGCGCCCGATCTGACGCGCTGATGCCCGTGCTGACCCCCTCTCGGGCCTCGATGCTCACCGTGAAGGCCGTGCCGAGCGAGGCCGTGTTGCGCGCCACCATCATGGGCAGCCGCAGCCGCTCGATCTGCTCTTCGGTGAGCGTGAGACAGATGAGCCCGCGGGCGTGCTTGGCCATGAAGTTGATCGCCTCGGGTGTCACCTTCTCGGCCGCGAGCACGATGTCACCCTCGTTCTCACGGTCTTCGTCGTCGGTGAGGATCACCATCTGACCGGCGGCGATGGCTTCAACCGCGCGGCGAACTCGTTCTTCAGCGGTACCTTGGAGGGGCATTGGGGCTCTGGCCGTGTCTTTGCGAGAGAGTGTGTAACGTGCTGAAATTTCAGAGAAACCCGGCGCCCTTGAGGGCCCCGAGGAGGCTCGCGTCGCGGGTCTCTTGGGCAGCCTCGCCGGAGCGCCCGAGGGCCCGCGCGACGTAACGGGCGAGCACGTCGACTTCGAGGTTGACCGGCTGCCCGGGGCGCTTCTCGCTGAGCGTGGTGGCCCCTTGGGTGAAGGGCACCACCATCACGTCGAAGTCGGTAGTGCCGACGCGGTTGACGGTCAAGCTCACGCCGTCGAGGGCGATGCTGCCCTTCTCGGCGATGAAGCGCATCACCTCGGGCGGCGCGCGCACCGTCACACGCTCGGCGCCGTCGACGGCGACCCGGGCCGCGAGGGCGCCGACGGCGTCGACGTGACCGGCGACGATGTGACCGCCGAGACGGTCGCCGAGCCGCAAGGCCCGCTCAAGGTTGACCCGGTCGCCGACCGCGAGCGCGCCCAAGGTGCTGCGGGTGAGGGTCTCAAGGCTCGCGTCGGCGGCGAAGCCCCCGTCGAGGCGCTGAGTCACCGTGAGGCACACCCCCTCGACGGCGATGCTCTCGCCGAGCTCAAGGGCCGTGAACGGACACGCAATCTCGTAGCTCGCCGAGGCGCTCCGCCGAGAGACCCGACGCAGCGCTCCGATGGCTTGAATCATCCCGGTGAACATGGCGCCCTCTCTGCCTCGATGCGGAGGTCGGGGCCTACCATGCTTGTGCGCCAGTTGTGCAGCCGTACTGCATCGCCGAGGCGCTCGGGGCCCCGCGCGCCGAAGGCCGGAGCGCCCTCTGCGCCGAGAAAGAGCGGCGCGGTGTAGATCACCACGCGGTCGACGAGGTCGGCATCGATGAGGGCCCCGTGCAAGCCGCCGCCGCCTTCGCTCAAGCACGAGACGACGCCCTCCTGGGCGAGCCTGGCGAGGGCCGCGCGCAGGTCGACGCGGGGGCCAGGGCCGCAGGAGAGCACCCTGACCCCGAGGGCTTCGAGGGCGCGTCGGCGCGCGGCGTCGTGGGCCTCGGTGGTCACCACCCAAGTGGCGAGGGTGCGGGCCGTGGCGGCCAGCTGCCGGGTGTGCCCGAGCGAGAGCCCGCTGTCGATCACGACCCTGACCGGCGGACGCTCGAAGGGCACCCCGCGCACGGTGAGGGCGGGGTCGTCGGCGGCCACGGTGCGCGAGCCGACCAAGATGGCGTCGACCGAGGCCCTGAGGCGGTGCCCGTCGGCGCGGGCCTCAGGGCTGGTGATCCATTTTGACTCGCCGGTGCGGGTGGCGATGCGACCGTCGAGGCTCTGGGCGACCTTCACCACGACGTGGCTGCGGCGCTCACGGATGAAGGTGCTCCAGGGGGCGATGCATCGCTCGGCGTCGGTCTGATTCGACGGGTCGAAGCCGCGCGAGGCGGCGACGCCGTGCGCTTCGAGCCAGGGCCCGCCGCGGCCGGCCACCGAGGGGTTCGGGTCGCTGACGGCGTAGACCACTCGGGAGACCCCTGCGGCGACGAGGGCCTCGGTGCAGGGGGGCGTGCGCCCGTGATGGTTGCAAGGCTCAAGGGTGACAAACACCGTGGCGCCGCGGGCTGCCTCGCCGGCGGCGTCGAGGGCGACGATCTCTGCGTGGGGGCCGCCCGCGCGGGGGTGAAAGCCCTCGCCCACGATCTCATCGTCTCGCACGATCACCGCCCCGACCGGAGGGTTGGGCGAAGGGCGCACCCGCGAAGCGAGGGCCACCGCGCGGGCCATGGCCGTGCGCTCGATGGCGCGAAATGACAGTGGCTCAACCTGCGTCGACATCTGGGGCCTGACTCAAAGCCGAGGTCAAAAAGTACAAGAGACCCAAAGCTTCGGGCATGGCGGTGACATCGAAGAGGGCACCGCGCAATGCGGCGCGCATACCACGCCCTTTGGAGCTTGTCGCACGATGAAATTTCAGAGCCGAATCGAGTCGATCCGTTGCGTGTCTCGTGGGCGGCAGAGTACCCTCCGAAGCGCTAACAAGGAGCGTTGAGAATGCTTGATGAAGCCGCCCGCCCAAGCACTGAAGGTCTGTGGCGACACGGCACCCTGAGCGACGAAGAGTTTGAGCGCGCCGCGCTCTTGATTCGTCCGAGTTGGGAGCTTGGGTTCGATGTCGCGAGCGGTGTGAGCCGTGACGACGCCGCGCTCGCGCCGCCGCCAGAGTCGAAGGGTGACGCGACGGGTTTTTCAGCGCCCAGCGCGGGGGTGCTCGCGGCCCTCGCTGCGGCCGCCGACAGCGCCGCGAAGGCTGAGACAAAGCCCGAAGCCAAGCCCGAGGCGCCCGCGCCGAAGGTCGAAGCGAAGGCCGAGACCAAGGCCGAGAAGCCCGCGCCGAAGGTCGAAGCGAAGGCCGAAGCCAAGGCCGAGAAGCCCGCGCCGAAGGCCGCGCCGAAGGTCGCGCCGCCGAAGTTTATCGAACCTCCGCCCGAGCTGCCGAAGCAGTCAGGCGGCGGCAAATGGATCGCCCTCGTCCTCGGCGCGCTCGTGGTGATCGGGGCCGGGGTGATGGCGGTCACGGGGGGCACGTCGACGCCCGCGCCGAGCCCCCAAGCCGAGCCCGCGACGGCGCCCGCTGCCGAGGTCGCGCCCGCGCCGATCCAGGCCGCGCCGACCCCGCCTCCGGCGCCAGAGCCGCCTACGCCACCTCCCGCGGCTGAGCCCGCACCGGCCCCTGAGCCCGTGCAGGCCGCGCCGACGCCGCCTCCGGCGCCTGAGCCCCCGCCGGCGCCCGAGCCTGCCCCTGCGGCCGCGCCTGAGCCGCCGCCCGCGCCCGCGGTTGCTGCGCCTCCGCCGACGCCAGCCGCTCCTGAACCCGCCGCTCCGGCGGCTCAGGCGGCGCCGCGACCGCATCGTGAACGTCCGGCGCGTGTCGAGCGTCCAGTACGTCCGGCGCGACCGGCTGCACCGGCTGGGCAGGCGCCTCGGGGTGTCGGTTTTGTGACCGAATCGCCCTACTGACTGCACACTCACCCGAAGTCACACCATGAATCTATCTCGGCACACCAAGCGTCGCCTCACGGCGGCGATGATTGCCTCGCTGTCGCTGGCCGCTCTGCCTTCGCCCGGGCATGCTCAACCGCAGCCTGTGAACGAAGCGCGGGCGGCCTTTCAAGACGGCGTGCGCCAGTACGCCGAGCACCACTACGCCGAGGCGCTCGAGTCGTTTCGTCGCGCGTACCGCGTGCGCCCGCACCCGAGCGTGCTGGTCAACATCGCCAATTGCCACATGGCGTTGAACCAGCCGCAGCAGGCGGTCACCCTCTTCGAGCGGTACCTCAGCGACCCGAGCAACACCCTCTCGACCGAGCAAAGGCTAGAGATTCAGCACGGCCTCGAAGAGGCCCAACGACAGCTCGCGCAGGTCACCGTGCACGTCGTGCCCGCGGGCGCTGAGGTCTTCCTCGACGGCGACCTGATCGGTGTGGCGCCGCTGCGGCGCGCGATCGCCACGGGGCCTGGGCCTCACGTCATCGAAGCGCGTCTCTCGGGCACGGCCTCGCAGCAGCACCAGGCTCGCCTCGCGCCGGGTGGGCAGCTGACGGTCACCCTCGACCTCAACGCGGCGCGAAGCTACCTCGGGGCCCCGGCGGTCTCGGCCGTCGCGGTTGTCGCGCCGCCTCCTCCACAGCCCGTCGTGGTGGCACCTCCGCCGCCTCCGCAGCCGGTGGTTGTTGCTCCGCCGCCTCCGCAGCCGGTGGTTGTTGCACCGCCGCCTGTGAGGCCGCCGCAGCCGCAGACCGTCGCGGTTGAGATCCCCCGACAGACCGAGGCTCCGAGCGATGTGCCCGAGCGCCGCGGGATGCCCGGCGCCTTCTGGGCGGGGCTCACGTTGACCCTCGCCGCGGGCGGCACCGCGGTCGGCTTTGTGATCTACGCCGAGACCTTGGCCCAAGAGTACAACGACCTCGTGCGGCAGCGTGACGCCACCACCGACCCCACCCAGCGGGCGTACCTCCGCGAGAACGCGCTCGCCTACGCCGACGCGGTCGAGAGCAACCGACAGGTCGCGATGATCCTCGGCGGCATCGGCGGCGTGGCGCTGATCTTCACCGCGATCGCGCCAGTGGCCTTCGGGCGCTCGACGCCGCGCCGCTCGGGGCCGGTCCAGGCCCTCAGGGTCGCCCCCACGCTGGGCGGGCTCTCGCTCTCGGGCACGTTCTAAGCGCTCGCCGTCGGCGCGGGCGGGGTGGCGCTCAGCGCTGACGTCGGGTGACCTCAACCGACGCTGAGGCGCCTCGTTGGGGCACCCCGGGCTTGTGCACGCAGACCTTCACCGCGCGGGCATCGAAGCGGGCCAAGAGCCGTTGGGCGACGCGCTCGGCGACGGTCTCGATGAGATGAAAATGTTGCTCGCCGACCACCTCGGTGATGACCTCGAGGGCGGCGGCGTAGTCGATGGTGTCGCGCACATGGTCGGTGCGGTGCGCGTGGGCGGCGTCGATCTCGAACTCGTACGAAAACGAGAGTGTCTGCCGACGGTTTCGCTCGCGGGGGTAGACGCCGATGCGGGCCGGCAGTGAGACGCCCTCGATGCGCAGCCGGTCGACCCCCTCGCGCACAACGCCTGTGCGTCGCCGCACAAGGTCGGCCACGATGGTCTTGGCCACCACGGCGCCTTGCCCCATCGCGGTGGCGAGGGTCGGCGCTTCGGGGCACGCCAGGTCGCCCACGGCGTACACCCCCGCGCGACGGGTGCGCTGGAGGCGGTCGACCAAGACATACCCCCGCGGGTCGCAGGGCACACCGAAGCCCTCGCTGTTGGGGGCCGGGCCGATGCACAGGAAGCCCTGGTCGACGGCGCGGGTCTCGACCCCGTCGGGGCCCTCGATGACCGCGCTCCCGAGCCGGGTGTCGCCGCGAAAGGCGCGAACCTGCGTGTGAAAGAGGCGCTCGACCCGCGGGTCTGCCTCGACCGGCGCGCGGAGCGAAGGGCGCGCGCTGGCGAGGGCGCCGCGGTGCACGATGCACACCGAGCGGGCCACCGCGACGAGGCTGTGGGCGTGCTCGTACGCGTCGTCGCCGCCCCCGACGATGAGCACATCGCGCCCCGCAGAGTGACTGAGCTCGGGGCCCATGTTGAAGGCCAGACCGCGCCCCAAGAAGGCCGCTTCGCCTTCGACATCGAGCCGCCGACGGCGCACCCCGCACGCGAGCACCACCGCGTCGAAGGCCGCGGCGCGCGAGGCGCTGGTGACGAAGCACGCGTCTGCTGCGAGCCGCGCCGCCTCGCCGAGCACCAGCGAGACGCCCGCGTTGCTCAGCTGATTCTCAAGCGATTCAAGCAGCTTAGAAGGCTCTAGGTGCGGCTGCCCGGGCACGTTCTCGAGGGCGTACGGGATCTGCGAGAGCTGGCCTCCCGGTCGCGGCGCGGCCTCGAAGACGGTGACCTCGAGCCCGAGGCTCTGGCACCAGAGCGCCGTCGACAGACCCGCAGGGCCCGCGCCAAACACCGCCACCGTGTGAGGCGTCGCAGAGTGAGCGTGACGAGGCATCGACCCCTCGGTCAGCGAGAAAGCGCGTAAACGAGGCCCGCCAGCGCGGCGACACCCACCGCGGCGGCAGGATACACCCAGGCCGGGGTCTTCGTCGTCGGCACGACCATCACCGAGGGCAGCGAGGTCTTCGCCGGAGCGGCCACCGCGACAGGAGGCGTCAGCGGCGCTCCGGGCGCGGGGGGCGGAGGGGCGAGCTCGGCCTGCGCCAGTGGCGCTTCGGGCGCGGGCGGAGGGGCCGGCACCGACGGGGCCTTACGGGCGTCGTCGAGCTGGGTCTGCAAGGCGCTCTCGGCGGCGCGGGCCCAGGCGTGGTGGTCGCCTGAGAGGCCGAAGGTGTGCCCCAACGCGTCGGCCAGCTCGCCCACCGACTGATACCGCTCGGCGGGCTTCTTTTGCAGCGCCTTGAACATGAACGCGTCGAGCTCGGGGGGGCACTTGTCGTTCGCGAAGGAGGGCGGCTCGGGGTTGTCGCCCACAATCTTGAAGAGGATCTGCGGCCCGTTGGGGGCGGTGAAGGGCACCTTGCCCACCATCGCCTCGTAGACGATCACGCCCACCGCCCAGACGTCGGCGCGGTGGTCGAGGTCGGCCGAGCCGTGGGCCTGCTCGGGCGACATGTAGAAGGGCGAGCCGATGGTGGTGCCCATCACCGTGAGCTTGTTGCCCCGGTCTTGACCGCGGGTAAACTTCACCGAGCCGAAGTCGAGGAGCTTCACGACGTCGCCCTCGCCGCTGCGCACGAGGAAGACGTTGTCGGGCTTGATGTCGCGGTGCACGAAGCCCCGCGCGTGGGCCGAGTCGAGGGCCTCGGCGAGCTGCGACACCACCCTGATCACCCGCGGCAAGGGGAGGTAGATGTCGCGCTTGAGCACCGCGCGAAGCTCTTCGCCGTCGAGGTACTCCATCGCGAGGTACCACGCCGCGACGCGACGCCCGGGGATGCCCGCGGTCTCGGCGAAATCGATCACCTCGACCACGTTGGCGTGGCCGAGCTCGCGCGAGGTGTTGGCCTCGCGGCGAAAGCGCTCGATGTTCACCTCGTCGTCGGCGATGTCGGCGTGCAGGAGCTTCACCGCGACGCGGCGCTCGTCGCCCACCGCCCGCGCCTCGTAGACGCGGCCCATGCCCCCGTCGGCCACCACCCGGCGCACCTCGTACTTGCCCGCGATCGAGTGACCGATCACCGGGTCGTCGGGGTTGGCCTTGGGAGGCAACTCTGACGAAGGCACAAGGCGCGTGCCGTCAGCCTGACAGAAAGCACCCGCGTCTGCGGGATAGAGCCGGTGGCATTGCGGGCAGGCATTGAGCATGACGGGGTCTCAGGCTACGCGATTATCGTGAGGGCTGGGTGATCGACGGAGGCAGCAAGAACCGCTGACAGCTCGGGCACTGGTAGACCCGCTCGGCGCCGAGCACCTGGTTGTAGAGCTGCGGGGGGATGCCCATGTTGCACGCGCGGCAGATGCCTTGCTGCACTTCGGCCACGGCCGAGCCGCGGCGCCTGAAGACCATCTCGTACTTGCCGCGAAGATCGGCCGCCACCGCGAGGCTGAGCTTGTTGCGCGCGGCCTGCGACTCCTTGCGGCTCTCTTGCAGCGCGGCGCTGCGCTCGGCCGACTGCGCGGTCTCGGCCTTGAGCTCGTCGTTGAGGGCCGCGAACTCTGTCTCGTGCCGCGCGATCTGCGTGCGCGTGTCGGTGATCTGCGCTTCGAGCCGCGCCGCCTCGGCGGTGCGCTCTTCTTTCTGCCGCTTCAGCTCTTCGAGGGCGCGCTGCGTGGCTTCGAGCTCGCGGGCGTTGCGGGCCCCGTCGCGAAGTTTGCTCGACCGCTGCGACTTCTCAGCGATGCCTTCAAGGTCTGCGAGGTGCGAGGCCCGGAGCCTCTCGGCAGCCTCGATGTCACGGCGCTCTTGCGCAAGGATGGAGCCGATTCGATTCACCGCCTCGCGGAGCGCGCTGAGACCCGATTCGATCTCGGCCAGCTCGACGTCGATCTGTCGTTGTGCCAGATCGGCCTTCGCAAGTTCATCAAGAGCCAAAAGCTGTTCTCGCACCGGGCGATGGTCCTTTCAACGTACACCGAGAGTCGTGGTGCATGGCTGTGAGCGCCCCAACTGATTTGAGGTTTTCACCGCGGAGAGTAGGCCCATCGGGGCTTGAACCCGAAACCTCCCGATTATAAGTCAGGTGCTCCAACCCGTTGAGCTATGGGCCCGTGATCGCCGCGGGCGCGACTCTACCGCCCGACACGGCCGCCACGCAACGACCGCCTCGCCCCCCGGCGACGCTTCGACAGAAATTGGGCACCTGCCCAGAAGGCCGACTATACCGACCGTCGTTGTGCGAGACGATGACGTTCTGCTTGATGGGTATTTGGCGCATCTCCGCGTCGAGAAGGGCCTCGCGAGCCGGAGCGTCGAGGCCTACGCCGGTGACCTCGTGCGCTTCGCGGTGTTCGTGCGCCAAGACCTCGCCAAGCCCTTCGACGCCATCGACGGCGGCGACGTCGCCGCGTGGCTCGTGTCGCTCTCGCGCGAGGGCATCTCGGCCCGGGCGCAGGCGCGGAAGCTCTCGGCCCTTCGGGGGTTCTACAAGTTCCTCTTGTCAGAGCGGTACGTGAGCGCCGACCCTACGGCGCTGGTGACGGGCCCGCGGTTGCCTCGCAAATTGCCGCACGTTCTGACCTTCCCCGAGGTCGAGGCCTTGCTCGCGACGCCCGACCCGGGCAGCCCCCGGGGCCTGCGCGACCGCGCGATGTTGCAGCTCCTTTACGCCTCGGGTCTGCGCGTGAGCGAGCTCGTCGGGCTCACCCTGCAAGACGTCGACCTCGATCAGGGCCTCGTGATCGCCTTCGGCAAGGGCTCAAAGCGGCGCATGGTGCCCTTCGGCGAGGTGGCCGGTGACGCCCTGCGGAAGTACCTCACCGAGGTGAGGCCCCGCTGGGCCGGCAAGGGTAACAGCCCCCATCTCTTTCTCACCGAGCGCGCCGGCGGCATGACCCGGCAAGGCTTCTGGAAGCTCCTCGGTCGCTACGCCCGCGCCGCGGGCATCGACAAGCCCATCTCGCCGCACAAGCTCCGTCACTCGTTCGCGACCCATCTCTTGGAGCGCGGCGCCGACCTCCGCGCGGTGCAGACCATGCTCGGGCACGCCGACATCGCCACGACGCAGGTGTACACCCACGTCACCGCCGAGCACATGAAGCGCATGCACGCGCGGCACCATCCGCGAGGGTGAGCGGCCGTGGGCGACGATTTCGGGGCCTTTCTTCAGCTCGAACTCCCTGAATTCGAGGGCCCTCTCGACCTCTTGCTTCACCTCATTCAGAAGCACGAGCTCGACATTTTTGACATCCCCGTGGCCTTCGTCACCGAGCGATACCTCGAATACATCGCGATGATGCAGGCCCTCGACCTCGACATCGCGGCCGAGTACCTGCTCATGGCGGCCACCCTCGCGCACATCAAGTCGAAGATGCTCTTGCCGAACGAGCCCGCCGACGACGCGAGCGCTGACGGTGAGGCCGACGGCGAGGTCGAAGACCCGCGGGCCGAGCTCGTGCGGCGGCTGCTTGAGTACCAGAAGTTCAGGGCCGCGGCAGAAGACCTGGCGGCGCGCGGGGTGGCGGGGCGCGACGTCTTCCCCCGGGGGATGCCCGTCGCGGTCGAGACCGACGCGGTGGCGCCCCTCGCAGAGCTGCCGGTGTTCTCGCTCCTCGACGCGTTCAAGAAGCTCCTTGAGCGCCGCAAGCTCAACATCGCCCACGAGGTGACCACCGAGCGGGTGAGCATCGCCGAGCGCATCAACGAGATCGTGGGCTCGCTCCGCGAGCGCCGCAGCGCGCGCTTCGACGAGCTCTTCGAGGGCGTCCACAGCACCCTCGACGTGGTGGTGACCTTCCTCGCGCTGCTTGAAATGACCCGACTGCGGATGACCCGTCTCTATCAAACCGACGCCTTCGAGCCCTTGCACATCACCCTGGTGCTGGTCGACGTTGAGCCCGGCGACGGCCTCGTGCGAGACGACTGGCGATGACCCACGGCGGCGACCCCGACGAGCCTCCTTTCGACCCCGACGAGCCGGCAGACGACGCCGGCGCGGGCCCGGGCCTCGCGCGCTCAGGCCCGCGCTCGGTCTCCGAGCTGCACCTCAAGAACATCCTTGAGAGCCTGGTGTTCGTGAGCGACAAGCCCATCGCCGTGGTCGACCTGGCCCGGGTCGCGCGGGCCGAGGCGCGCGAGGTGCGACGGCTCCTCGGCGAGCTGCGGCGCGAGTCACAAGGGCGCGGCGTGGTGCTCGAAGAGATCGCGGGGGCGTGGCAGTTTCGTTCGAGCGCGGCGAACGCGCCCTTCGTGCGAGAATTGCTCCAGGCCAAGCCCGTGAAGCTCTCGCGCGCCCAGGTCGAGACCCTCGCCCTCGTGGCGTACCGCCAGCCGGTCACGCGCCCCGAGATCGACGACGTGCGCGGGGTCGATTCGGGCAGCGCGCTCAAGGTGCTCCTCGAACGCAACCTCGTGCGCATGATCGGTCGCCGCGAAGAGCCCGGGCGCCCGCTCTTGTACGGCACGACGGGGCACTTTCTAGAGTTCTTCGGTCTGAGAAACCTTCGTGATCTCCCGATGTTGCGAGAGTACACCGAGCTGAGCGACGAGAGCCAGGCCACGCTCACGGCGAAGCTCGCCGAGGCCGCCGAGGCCGCCGGGGTGATCGACGCCCCGGGGCCCAAGGCGGCGCCAATCGGGGCCGAGGGCGAGGCGGTTTCTGAGGCCACCCCTGCGGGCGACGATTGACCCTCTGCCCCGAGTCGCGGTAGCCGAAAGGGAGCCGCGATGTACTTTCAAGAGCTCATTCTCACGCTGCAAAATTTCTGGGCCCAGCGGGGCTGCCTCATCGTTCAGCCCTACAACTCTGAGGTCGGCGCGGGCACCTTCAACCCCGCCACCTTCCTCAGGGCCCTCGGCCCCGAACCGTGGAATGTGGCCTTCGTCGAGCCCTCGCGTCGCCCCGCCGACGGGCGCTACGGCGACAACCCCAACCGGCTGCAACAGTTTCACCAGTACCAGGTGATCTTGAAGCCGTCGCCGCGCGACATCCAAGACCTCTACCTCGCCTCGCTGCGCGCGCTCGGCACCGACCCCCTCAAGCACGACGTGCGCTTCGTCGAAGACGACTGGGAGTCGCCCACCCTCGGGGCCTGGGGCCTCGGCTGGCAGGTCTGGCTCGACGGGCTCGAAATCTCGCAGTTTACCTACTTCCAGCAGGTCGGCGGCTTCGACTGCCGCCCGGTGTCGGGCGAGCTCACCTACGGCCTCGAGCGCATCTCGATGTACCTCCAAGACGTCGACAACATCTACGACGTGATGTGGGCGCCCGGGGTGAAGTACGGCGAGATCGCGAAGCGCGCCGAGTGGGAGTGGTCGACCTACAACTTCACCCACGCCGACGCTGATTTTCACCGCGCCCAGTTCGATCACTGCGAGCGCGAGTGCCGCCGCGCGCTCTCGCTGAGCGAGCAGAAGATCGAGACGAAGAAGGGCCCGCGCACCGAGTGGGGCTACACCGCGGCGCCGCTCGAACGGCTCGCGCTGCCGGCCTACGATTTCTGCGTCAAAGCCTCGCACCATTTCAACGTGCTCGACGCCCGCGGCGCGATCTCGGTGACCGCCCGGCAAGACTACATCAAGCGGGTCAGGGCCTTGGCCAACCGCTGCGCCGAGACGTGGCTCGCGCAGCGTGAGGCGCTGGGCTTTCCGCTGGTGAAGCGCCCCCTCGCAGACGCCGTCAGCGTGCTTCAAGGCTGAAATCGACCGCGCCGACGAGGTGCTCGACGATCGCGCCGTCGACGACGCACACCACGTCGATGCGCAGGTCGTCGCGGCCGTCGCGGGCCGCGAGGTGCAGCGCCGCGCGCCGCAATTGGTCTTGTTTACGCGGGGTGATGCTCGAGAGCGGGTCGACCATGGCGCCGCGCCGTCGGGCCTTCACCTCGACCAGCACCAAGGTGTCGCCGTCGCGGGCGAGCACGTCGACCTCGTGGCGCGAGAGCCTCACGTTGGTGCCGACGATGACCCAACCGAGCGCAGCAAGATGTGCCGCCACGAGGGCTTCAGCGGCGCGACCGAGGGCGGTGTTTGAGGGGCGAGACGACGCTGACAGAAGATCAGCGCGAGACGGTGGTCGAGCGGATGCAGTACGAGCCCTGAACGCCCGGCGGATACTGGTCACCCGCGATCGAGACGCACGAGAAATTCTCGGGGCACTGGCAGAGCACGTTCGAGTCGGTCGACGCCTGAAGGCTCGGCGGCACGCCGCAGCGGCAGGTGCAGTACACGCGCTTGGGGCGCTCGCGGCCCGCCGTGTCGGTGGCCTCGCTGTACTGGTACACCACACAGATGCGCGAGCGGCACTGCAACGACTGCGTCTCGATGTAGATTTCGGTGCCGACGAAGCAACCGTTGGTCGCGGTGTTCGTCGAGGCCGGGTCGCAGGGGCGATTGCCAGGGCGCTGCGGCGCACACGGGTCGCCGACGCCCTCATCACCGCACCCGAGCGAGAAGACCACCCCAAGAGCCAAGAAGACCGAGTACAGCCGCTTCACGAAACCGCTTCTCCTCGCAAGACCAATGCTTCGCTTTGCGTGCGCGGTCGTATCACCGCGAACCGACGCGAAACGAGCCGACGCTAGCGTCGCCCGCAACAACGCGTCAAGCCCATTCATCGCCACCCCGCCCGTCGCCCCGATCGCCCCGCCGGTGCGCCTCGCGGGTGGTCACCAGAGCCCCAGTGAAAAAAGGTTGGGGCGGGGGCCGTGAGAAGTACTTCTCTCGCAGCGAGGGTTGGCGTAGAGTCGCGCCCGATACGGGTCGGCTGTGCGGTCGAAGGCGTGGTTTTGGCCACGCAATGAGTCGCCAGTGAGGCCGTGGATGATGCATCGAGACGCGCCGTGCAAGTAGCGCTGCGCGCGACGAACGACACAACACTGAGGCGAGTAGAGCGATGGTGCGGAGCTGGTTGTCGAAGACGTTGTTGGGCGCTGGGGTGCTGGCGTTGTCACTGGGTTACTCTGCACCGGCGGCAGCGCAGCCCACGCCCGCTACGAATGAGGCTGGCCCCGCCGATGGGCCCCCGTCGGAGGCGCTCGCGAACGCCCTGCGGCTCTACAACCAAGACCGCTTCCGCGAGGCTGCGGTGCAGTTTCAGCGGGTGGTCGAGGGCGAGACCCAAGACGCGCCGGCGAACCAGCAGAAGGCGCAGTTTCACCTCGGCAAGAGCCTGTTTCGCCTGGGCTTCTACCAGTCGGCCCTGGCGGTCTTCGACGAGATCGTCGAGCAGGGGCAGGCGCACCTGTACTTCCGCCCGACGCTCCAGTGGCTCGCGCAGCTCGCGTCGCAGCTCCCCGAGCCCGCTGACATCGTGCGCCGCGTGGGTCGCTACGACGTCTCGGCGCTTGAGCAGTTTAACAACGCCGACAACCGCAATCTGTACAATCAGCTCCTCTACTTGATGGGGCGGAGCAAGTACCGAGACGGCAACTACGACGAGGCCATCGCGCTCTTCACCCGGGTGCAGCGGAGCTCGCCGTACTACGTGCAGGCCCGCTTCTTCATGGGCATCTCGCACGTCTCGGCGCGCCGCTCGCAGCCGGCCGTCGAGGCCTTCCGCGAGGTGCATCATGCCCTCGAAGAGGGCGTCGAGGGCGTCGACGACGAAGACCGCATGGCCGACCTCGCGTGGCTTGAGCTCGCGCGTATCTACTACTCGACCCGCCACTACGACTCGGCCATCGAATCGTGGAATCACGTCGACGTCGACTCCGAGTACTGGCTCGACGCGCTCTTCGAAGAGAGCTGGGCGTACTTCCTCCAGCAAGACTACCCGCGCGCGATGGGCAACATCCACACGCTGCACTCGCCCTTCTTCCAGAGCGCCTGGTACCCCGAGTCGATGGTCTTGAAGTCGGTGATCTACTTCTCAAACTGCCGCTACGACGAGGCAGAAGAGGTGGTGGCCCGCTTCAACGAGCAGTACGCCTCGTTGCGGCCCGAGCTCGAGCGGCTGCTCCAGCAGTACCAAGACGACCCGAGCTTCTTCAACTTCCTCAAGCAGGTGCGCTCGGGTCGCGCGTCGCTGCCGCGTCGGCTCCAGCCGGTGGTCGAGAGCGCGTTCTCAGACCGTACGCTCTTGCGTAACATCGAGTACGTCAACCAGCTTGAAGGCGAAGAGCGGCTCCACGCGTCGAGCCCCGCGAGCTTCAAGAACAGCTCGGTGGGCGCGCGCATCCTTCAAGACATTTCGGTGGCCAAGAGCTTCGCCATCGAGAGCGCCGGCACCCTCGCCCGCGGCCGCTACACCCGCGCCGTCGAAGAGCTGAGCGACCTCGAAAACCAGGCGACGGCCATCTTGATCGAGATCCTCAACGCCCGCCGCGGTCAGCTCTCGCAAGAGATGCAAGAGCAGCAGGTGACGTTGCAAGAGTCGCGGGCCATGCGCGTCCAGGTCGACGAAGAGCACTATCTGTGGCCCTTCAACGGCGAGTACTGGCGCGATGAGCTCGGTTATTACCGTCAGCAGATTACTTCACGGTGCGGCCGCTGATCGGGCCGCGTTGATTACTTCTTAGAGCCCGTTTCACGACCCTCCTTCATTGAAGACGATGCTGCACGAGATGGCTGCGGAGCCCACGTCGAGTTCGTGTCTCGCGCCCGTCACGGGTGTGCGGCGTCTTCTTGTTAGGTCTGAGGCGGGCTTGTTGGGTCAACGGTCGAGAGCGCATCAACACCATACCGACCGCGGGCGTGGAGCCCCGGTGAGCCAATACGGAGACCAGCAATGATTCGGGTAAAGCACCCCAGGATCGCGGCATTTGTCGCGCTGGCGTGCCTCATGGTCGGTCAAGCTGCCGATGCTCAGCCAAGGCGCGGGCAGGGTGGCAACCGATCTGAGGCCGCGGCGCCTGCTGCGACGACGGAGATCCCCACGGTACCGACGGTGGCGGCCGACGTCTGCATCGCCCCCGAGGCCCGAGCGCGCGCGCTTGAGTGCCCGGCGGGCTCGCAGCGGTACGGCGCCTCGCGGGGCACCTCGCCGCCGACCTCGGCGCGTGCGGTGAACGAGAACCAGGCGCGGCCGCAGCGTGAAGCGCAGCGCCCGTCGGGCACCCTCGACCGTAGCACCTTGCTTCGCAACCGCGACCGCCAGGCGCGCAGCCGCGACATCTTGATCGCCGAGGCTCGGCTCACCGGCACCCTCGTCAACCGCATGCGGCCCGACGACCCCAACCGGCCCAACACGTTGATGCGCCTCGCCGAAGACTATCAAGAGCTTTCGAGCATTGATAACGGCCAGGCCGAAGACCTCGAAGACGACATCTTTCAGGCTCGTCAGGCGCACAACGACGCGCAGGTGCAGACCCTCCAGCGTCAGCAGACCGAGCATCGTACCCACTCGCGAGAGTGGCGCGATCAGCTGATCGCGACCTTCCAGAATCTCGTCCGCACGGCGCCGAACTACCAGAACATGGATCGCGCCCTGTTCTATCTCGGCTTCGCGCTCCAAGAGGCGAACCGCAACGACGAGGCGCTCACGGTCTACCGCACGCTGGTGCAGCGCTTCCCGAACTCGCCTTTCGTGCCGAACGCGTATCTGAGCTTCGGCGAGTTCTACTTCGAGCAGGGCGACATGGCCGCCGCGCGCCAGTTTTATGAGCGCGTCCTGGCGGTGCAAGACGAGGGCAACCAAGTCTACGGCTACGCCCTCTACAAGATGGCCTGGGTGCTCTACAACCTTCAGGAGTTTGAGGGCGCGCTCAACAAGTTCTACGAGGTGATCGAGTACGGCAACTCGCACCCGCAGGCGACCAGCGTGACGGCGCTCTTGCGCAACGCCCGCATGGAGCTCGTGACGGTCTACGGCGCGGTGTACGGCACGGCCCAACACCCGCTCAACACCACCAGCGCGATGGCGGCGTTCCGGCGCTACGCCTCTGACGAAGACAACTCGTTCCAGATGTTCGAGCGTCTCGGCGAGCTCTATCAAGACAGCGGTCAGTGGCCGAACGCCATCGCCAGCTATCACGCGATGATGGAGGCGCGGGCCAACTCAGATCGCTTCTGCTTCTGGCAGGCCCAGGTCGCGCGCGGCGTGATCGCCTCGCGGCCGAAGCCCGATCAGATGGTCGAGGTCAACCGCCTCATCGACGTGTTCAATACGTTCAAGCGGTCGCAGCGCCCTGAGACGGTGCGCATGGAGTGCCGTAACCAGGCCGCCCGCGTGACCTACGACGTGGCCTCGCACTGGCACCTTGAGGCCATCGGCCGCAGCGCCGAAGGCCAGGCTCAGACCCGCGGCACGCGCAACGCCGACACGATGCGCATGGTGGCCGAGCTCTACCAGAAGATCGTCGAGGAGTTTCCCGACTTCGATCAGGTCGAGTTTCCCGAGTATGATCGCCGCGACTGGCCGACGCTGTACCGTATTCAGTACTACCGCGCCGACATCCTCCGCGATCAGGGCAACTTCGAAGCGTGCGGCCCGGCCTACGACCGCGTCGTCGAGATGAACCCCGAGGGCGAGTACACCGAAGACGCCGCCTACAAGGCCGTGCTTTGTTACAACGACTGGTTCGGCTCGCGTAACACGCAGGCGACCCAGCGTAACCAAGGCGCACGGCGCGAGGCCGCGCGGCAGGGTAACAGCCGCAACCAGAGCCCCGAGCAGGCCCGCGCTGCCGAGCGCGCGCGTCTGGTGCCGCGTGACTTCAACGCGATGGAGAACGGCATGGTGCGCGCCTTCACCCGCTACGTCTGCTTCGTGCAGCCGTCGCAGGGGCAGCGCGACCCTGACGGCAACGACGTTCGCACCATCCTCCTGACGATTCGGTATCGCCGCGCGTACGCGTACTACACGGCGAACAAGTTCGAAGAGGCTGCCACGCTCTTCCGTGAGGTCGCTGAGAGCGATCAGGCGGTGCCCGACCCCGAGAACCTCCGCGAGATCTCGGCCGACCTCCTCCTCGACTCACTCAACGTCATGGGCGACATGTGGAATCCGCAGCGCCCCGCTTGCTACGACCAGATGGCCGAGTCGCTCCCGCGCCTCATGACGGCCTTCTGCGGCGCCGGCGCCCGCGCGCAGCGTGAAGACTTCTGTCACCGCGTCGAAGACCTCCAGTGCCAAGTGCTTCGCAAGAAGGCCGAGTCGCTGGCGGGCACCCGCCGCTTCGCCGAAGCCGCTCGTGAGACCATCTCGATCGTTCGCAACCACCGCGAGTGCGGCCGCCTCGACGAGATGCTCTACAACGCAGCGATCTACTACGACGCGGCGCTGCTCTTGGGGCGCGCGATGCTGGTGCGCGAGCGCCTCGTGCAGGCGTACCTCCAGCGCAACAGCCCCTGGGCCGTGCGCGCGCTCTACCGCCTCGCGGGCAACTACCACGCGATCCAGGTGTTCGGCCGCGCGGCCGACATGTACGAGCAGTACGCCGACTACGTGGCGACCCACCGCGCAGAGGTCGAGGCCGCAGCGCGTACGGCTGAAGAGCAGGCGCGCCGCACGGGCTCGGCGGTGGCGCGTGACAACCCGCTCGATCAGGCCGCAGACGCGCTCCGTCAGGCGACCATCTTCCGCATCGGTCTTGGGCAAGAAGATCGCGCCCTCGCCAACGCGCAGAAGTTCGCGCGGTACTTCGGCAACGACCCGCAGCGGCGCCGTGTGGCCGCGGGCGTGGTGTACTCGATCGGTCAGATCTACCGTGACCGCGTGGCGCGCCTCCGCGCGCAGAACAGCACCCACAGCGAAGAACGCCACGAGCGCGATCAGCAGATCCGCCAGGCGTGGAACGACCTGATCCGCCACTACGCGGACTTTATGCGGCGCTACGCTGAGCAGGGCACCACCGATCAGAAGATCCAAGGCGCCGTGGCCCTCGCCCGCGGGTATTGGAACATTCAAGACTACCGCCAGGCGACGACCTACTTCCAGCAAGCGGTGACGCTCTGGGGGACGGCCGCGCAGGGCGAGCAGCCCCAGGGTGAGCGTCAGATCCGCGAGCAGCTCGGTGACCAAGCCGAAGGGGCCGTCGAGGCCTCGAAAGACGCCGTCGCCGAGGCGCGGTTCTACCTCGCCGAGGTGGCCTACCAGCGCTTCATGGCCGCGCGCTTGCCCGCCTTCAGCGGCACCAACCGCCGGGCCTTTGACACCTGGACGCAGCAGCGCCTGACCCCGTACATCGTCTCGCGTCGCCGCCTCATGGAGGAGGCCACCGCGAAGTACACCGAGGTGATGGCGATGCGCGTGCCCAACTGGGAGATCGCAGGCGCCTCGCGTATCTCTGACATGAACAACCAGTTCGCGATCACCATCCGTAACGCGCCGATTCCGCCTGACGTTCAGCGGAACGCAGACCTCCTCGACGCGTACCGACTGTTGCTCGACGAGACCACCCAGCCGTTCATCAACACCGCGGTGACGGGCTTCACGGCCTGCATCGTGCGTGCGACGCAGGTGCACTGGTTCAACGAGTGGTCGCAGCTCTGCGAGCGCTCGCTGAACACCATCGACCGGCAGCGCTTCCCGCTCGCCGACGAGATTCGTATCGAGCCGACGCTGGTGTTCTCGCGCCCGTCGAACGCGCGTCCGTTCTACTCGCTTGCGGGCTCGGGCGAAGAAGAAGAAGGCCAGAGCAGCCCTGACACTTCTGACTCTGCGACCCCGGCTGCTTCAAGCGCCCCGGCGCAACGCTGAACTGAGGCCATGACTCCGATGAACAACCGTTGGATTCTCTCTTCGCTCTTCGCCGCTGCGCTCGCAGCGTGTTCGAGCACGCCTCGCGGCAGCACCACCACGCCGGCCACCACGCCCGCGGGGACGCCCGTCACCACCAGCACCGGCACGGCGGTGAACGAGCGCGCCAACAACGTCTTCGGTGACGCCGCCACGGCGATGCGCACCCACGACGAAGCCAACGAAGGCCGCGGCGACTGGACGGCTGACACCTGCACCGCGGTGGCGCGCCAGTTCGAGGCCGCCGCGAACGCACAAGCAAACGGCAACTTCGCGGAAGCGTGGTTCAACCGCGGGCTCGTGTTCTCGCGGTGCAACCAGGCCGACCAGGCGAGGCAGTCGTTTCAGCGCGCCCTCCAGGCCGCGAACGGCAACTTCTGCCGCGCCAAGGTGCAGCTCGGTGTGATGGCCTACCAGGCCAATGACATCCCCGCGGCGCGCACGGCCTTCGAAGAGGCCATCGCGGCCGACCGCAGCCACTGCGTCGAGGGGTACACCAACCTCGCGATGCTCCTGCGCCGTCAGAACCCCACCACCGACGCCGAGTGGCAGAACGTCGTGCGCAACATCCGCGCGGCGCTCGCCCTCGACGACCGCTACCTCCCGGCCCGTAACGAGCTGGCGCTGTCGTACCTGCAACAAGCGGGTGATGACCCGAACTCGCAGCGGGTCTTTCTCGCGGGCCTCGTGTGCACCCAAGCCGTGCAGGTCGGGCAGCAGAGCCGCCAAGAGCTGACGCCCGATGTGCGCGGCTTCTTGGCCGACCTCTTCAACACCTGGGGCCTCGTTGACATCCGCCGCGGCGAAATCATCAAGGCGCTCGAACACTTTCGGCGAGCCTACACGCTCAACCCGACCATGTTCGAAGCGTTGATGAACTACGGCACGATCAACCTGTCATTCCGCGGGTACGCCGACGCGCGTACGGCCTTCGAGGCGGCGCTCGCGCTGCGGGCCGACAGCTACGACGCCCACATCGGGCTCGGGGTGGCGCTCCGCGGCCTCGCGCAGACCAACGAAGCCGAGCACGACGCGCTCATCACCCGGGCGAACGAAGAGTACACCCGGGCGCGCACCCTCGACGAAGCGCGGCCCGACGCGCACTACAACCTCGGGCTCCTGCACATGAGCTACATGGGCGGGCAGATTCCGGCGCTGCGCCAAGCGCTCGAGCACTTTGCGGCCTTTCGGCAACGGGCCACGGCCCCGCGCTGGGCGCGCAACGTGACCCAAACGCAGCAGAACGAGCGCAACATCCGTGACACCATCACGGCCCTCGAAGCCGTCGGCCCTCAGGCCACGGGCGGCGCCGCACCGGCGACCCCTCCGGCGGCGGGCGCGACCCCTCCGGCGGCCCCGGCGACCCCGGCGACCCCGGCAGCCCCGGCTGCACAGTGACCCGAAACCGTGCTATGGCACCGATGTTCGAAGGAGCAGTGACGATGAAGAAGCTCAGCATGGTGATGGTGGCCGCGGCGTTGACGCTCATGACCTCGGCGGCGTTTGCCCAGAACAACCGCGGCGCGCAGACCGATGCCAACGGCGCGCGGACGCAAGAGTTCAACTTCACCGACGAGCTCGTGCAGGGGCAGCTCGTGCGCCCCGACGGCGAGACCTCGCGTGTGCGTCGCCGCAGCGCAGGGATCTCGCTCATTCGGATCCGTGAGCATTTCGTGCCCGAGATGCTCAAGTCGGTCGAGAACCTCTGAGCCTGAAGGGCGCGGGCCGCGGCGCGCGTCGTCAGGTGTCACCCCGCGGCGCTGGGCCCCCTTCGGCGCCGTCGGGGCGACCTCAAACGCCCACTCCACACCCCTGAATCCCCAAAAAGTCGCTCGGCCATGACGCGGGGCGTTGCAGCAGCGCGGGTGCGTTGTGCCGGGTGTGTTGCCGCTCAGGGAGCTCCCAAAGAAAAAGTGTTTCTCGGGGGGCGACGCGGCGTTGACCAGTGAAAACACCTTCCGTTAGATTCGCCGCCGCCGACGGAACCTTCACCGTCCAGTTGTTGTCAGTGTCTCCGGTGCGCCGGGCTCCTTGTTGAGAGCCTGACGGTGACCGGAAAGGAGCGCAGGCGTGCACAGATTGCCGCCTGCAACGGGGCTTCAATGGCAAAGTTGGTCGTACCCATCACGTTTCAGATCCGCCAGGGTGGACAGGTTGTGCGCACCGAGTCGGTGGCGCAAGAGGTCATCAAGGTCGGGCGTGATCAGAAGTCGCATCTGCGCATCGAAGACGAAGGCGTTGCGCGTATGCACGCCGTGATCGAGGCCAAGCCCGACGATGTTCAGATCATTGACCTTGGCTCGGGCACGAAGATCAATGGGCAGGTGGTGGCCAAGGCCGCCCTGCGCACGGGTGACGTGATCCAGATCGGCGCGACGGAGATCGCGGTCGAGATCGGTGTGCCGCGTGAGGCTGGTGTAACGGCACCCGCGGTCGCGCCGGTGGCGAGCGCGGGTTTCTCGTCGGCTTCGCCCGCGACGGGCGGATACCGCCAGGGCGCGCCGGTTGAGGCCGCCGCCGACGGTGAAGAGATCTATCAGTTGCGAAAGCGCGGCGAGATCAACCCCCACGAGGTCGAAGAGGTCGGGAGCCACGCCATCGAAGTCCAGGTCTTGTGGAAGACCAGCGTGCTTCATGTCGCGCACCTGAAAGACGGCAAGAGCTTTGTGCTCTCGGCCAAAGACGCCAAGCTCGCGCCCACCGCACAGGTGACCGGCGGGCTCTGGGGTGTGGGCGGCGCCCTCATGATGGCTGGGGCCGCGATGAGCGACCCGCAGCACCTTGAGCGGAGCACGGGGCTCCTCGTGGGCGGCATCGGCGCGGCCACAGCCCTGGTGGGCTCTGGGGTGGGCATTCAGCTCGCGCGGAAGAACGAAGACGCCCTCAGCGATGTGTCGCGCTTCGTGGTCGGCGAAGAGGTGCTCGGCGGCGCGGGCGACCTCCCGGCGGTGTTGAACTCGGGCGGGTCACGGTTTGTGTTCCTCCCTGGGGCGACGGGCGAGGTTGAGCTTCAGGGCGTCAAGCGCACCCTCGAAGATCTCAAGGCCCAGGGCCATGCGCGGGCGTCGAGCGCGGTGCCGGGCGGCTTCGAGGTGAACATCCAGCCTGAGGGCCGGTATCGCCAAGAGCTCGGTGGCATTTCGATCGTCGCCAAGGTGGTCGCGCCGGGCCGCGTGGTGGCCGGGCACATCACCCGCGATACGCCGCTCGTGGGCGCGGTGGTGGGGTCGTTCATCGCGGTGGGCGCCGCGGTGCTCGCGCTCAACTTCGCCGTGAGCGATGACTCGGGCTTCCTCTCGTCGGCCAACGACGAAGACCGGCTCAATGAGCTCCGTGCGTTCATCCAGCGCCAGCAAGAGCGGCAGCCCGAGCAGCAGCCCGAGCAGCCGCAAGACAACCAGCAGCAGGGCGGCACGGGCACACGTCACGCGGGTGACGAGGGCAAGATGGGGCGTCGCGACGCCCCGACCCGCAGCGCCCGCTACGCGATCAAGAACAACGGCGAGCCGCCGCACCTCTCGCGCGAGACCGCACGCTCGCAGGTGCAGAACCGCGGCGTCTTCGCGGCGCTCGGTGCCGCCGGCGGCATGGCCGCGGGCTCGTCGGGCATCGTGTCTCCGTTCGGCGCGATGACCGAGTCGGGCGTCGATGACCGTAACGCCAACGGCAACATGACCGGCGACGCCGTGGGCGACGCCTTCGGGTACGGCGGCCTCGGCGCAGCCGGTACGGGCTGGGGCGGCGGCGGCACGGGTGAAGGCACCATCGGCATGGGCGGCATCGGCACCATGGGCCACGGCTCGGGCACGGGCTCGGGGCAGGGCTTTGGTTCGGGCGCTGGGCGCGGGCTGCGCAATCGTGGCAACACGGGCCCGACGGTGCGCGCGGCGCCTCCGACGGTGACGGGGCTCCTCTCGCCTGAGGCGATCCGGCGCGTGGTGCTGCGTAACCTCGGGCAGGTCAACCACTGCTACGAGCAGGGCCTCGCGACGAGCCCGAACATCGCGGGCCGCGTGGTGGTTCGCTTCGTCATCGGCGGCACGGGCTCGGTGATGGGTTCGAACGTCAACGAGAGCTCGATCCCGGTGCCGAGCGTGGGCGAGTGCATCGCCAACGCCGTGCGTCGCTGGCAGTTTCCGGCCCCCGAAGGCGGCGGCGTCGTGACGGTGAACTACCCGTTCAACCTCCAGCCCGCCGATCAGTGAGCGGCCGCGCCTCGGGCGCGCGCTCTCGACGACCCACAGGTGCCCGCGCGGTGCCCGTGGGTCGTTGTGTTTGGGCCGAGGCCTTGCTGCGAAGACGGCGCCTGGCTGGGCCCGTGTCGCGTGACCCCGCGTGCCCCGCCGAACACGCGGCGAAGTGAGCGGTGCGCGTGTTTTCGTGGTTGAGCGAAGTGTGCGCGGTCGCCTATCATCGCGGCGCCCTGCGGTGCGGGGCAGCACGAGGGCGTTGATGAAACGGGCGGTTTTCATGAGTCTGGTGGCCCTGGCGATGGCCACAAACTCAGGGTGTAGCGAGTACAATCGCGAAGCGGTTGAAGACAACAATCAGGGCATGGGGATGCTCCGCGCAGGTCGCATGGCCGACGCTCGCGATCGCTTCCAGCGCGCCGCGGATGAAGACCCGAAATTTGATCAGCCGCTCTACAACCTCGCGTTGGTGCACATGCGGCAAGATCAGTGGGCGCCCGCGGCCGAGGCGCTCACCCGCGCCATCGCGCGCAACCCGCGAAACGCCGAGTATCACTTTCAGCTCGGCAACGCCCAGTTCGCCCAAGAGCACTGGGAGGACGCGCGGCGCGCCTTCACCCAAGCGACGCAGGTCAACCCGAACTTCTACATGGCCTATGTTCGCCTCGGCGAAGTGGCCGAGAAGCTCGATGAGCCGCAGGCCGCGCTGACGGCGTACACCGCGGCGATCACCAAGGCCCCGCGCGCCTATCGGGCGTACGTGCGGCTCGGCCGGGCGTACTACCGCGTGCACGATTACGAGCGCGCCACGACGGTGCTCCGCGAGGGGCTGCGCATCACCCCCGAGGGGGCCATCGAGCGCGGCGCGATGCACAACATTCTTGGCAACGTCTTGCTTGAGCAGAACCAACGCCCGCAGGCCATCGACGAGTTTCTTGCGGCGAACCGTGAAGACCCTGAGCTGGCCGAGGCGCTCTTCTCTGCGGGGTACACCTGCTCAGAGATCCCCGAGCGGCGGCAGCAGGCGATCTTGTATCTCCAGCGCTTCGTCGAAGCCCGCGGCGGTAGCGCGCCGCGAGAGTACCTCGACATCGCGCAGAACAAGCTCGCTGAGCTTCAGGCGACGGGCGCTCATTGAGCGGCTGCGCAGACACGAAGACCAGATTCATCGCCGAGCACGATCCTCGGTAAAAAGACCACTGACCGCCTGCGATGGAGCGCTCGAAGGTAGAGCCTCCATGGTGACACGATGAGCAACTCAGAGAATCTGACCGGGATCGAAGACGCAAGCACCGACAACCTCGTGACGGAGAGTGCTCCGTCGCGGCCCTCGCCAGACCCCGAGAAGCTCCGTGAGCTCGACGAGGCCGCCGCGAAATTCGAGGGCCAGAAGCGCTGGCAAGATCTCATTCGCACGCTCCAGGCCAAGGGCGACCTCGTGGTCGATGGCGAAGCGCGCGTCGCGATTCTTGAGCGCGTGGCTTCGATCTACATCGAGCGCTTCTCGAACCAGGCCGAGGCCCTCAAGGCGCACGAGGCGATTCTTGAGGTCGACGGCGGCAACGCGCGGAGCCTCGAGTTCGTCAAGGCGATGTACGAGAAGCGCCGCGAGTGGGAGAAGCTCCTCACGATCTTGCGTCGCGAGGCCGCGGCCGCCCCGGCGAGCGCGCAGTTCGAGCAGTACCTCTCGATCGCGCGCTTTGTCGCCGAGAAGGTGAAGAAGCCCGAGCTCTCGATCGAGGCGTGGGAGGAGGTGTTTCGTCGTGACAGCGAGCACCCCGAGGCGCTGACGCAGCTCTCGAGCCTCTACGAGAAGTCGAAGGAGTTTGAGAAGCTCGGTCCGGTGTTGCGCGCGCAGGCCGCGCAGACCAGCGACACCGCGGCGAAGATCGCGTTGCTCGTGAAGCTCGGGCTCATCGCGAGCGACAAGCTCAACGACGACGGCCTCGCGGTGGAGGCGTGGCGTGGGGTCTTGGCCCTCGACCCGAACGACCGGCGCGCGCAAGAGGCGCTGAAGAAGCGCTACCTCGCGATGCACGCGTGGGATGACCTCGAGACCTTCTACGCCGACTCGGGCAAGTGGGACGAGCTCATCAGGATCCTCGAGCGTGAGGCCGAGGCGACCGCCCTCGACACTCCCGCGAAGGTGTCGCTGCTCAGCAAGATCGCCGAGCTTTGGGAGGTGCGCAAAGAGAAGGTCGATCGGGCCGCGCGCAACCTTGAGAAGGTGCTCGAGCTCGACCCGCAGAACCGCAACGCGGCGCTGAGGCTCGCGCCGATGTACGAGGGCGCCCGCGACGCGAAGAAGCTCGCGTCGGTGCTCGAGGTCAAGCTCCAGGGCGACGCCGCAGGGGCCGAGTCGCTTGAGACCTTGCGCCGCCTCGGCGGGCTCTACGAGACCCAGCTCAGCGACGCCGCGCGGGCCTTCGCGTGTTACCGCCAGGCCTTCGCCCTCGACCCGCTCGGTGATGGCTCGGCGGCCGACCTTATTCGCTCGGCGAACGCCACCGCGAGCTGGCCAGAGGTGGTGGCCTCGCTCGAAGCCGCCCTCGCGCAGATCATCGAAGAGAACACGGCCTCGGATGAGGCCATCGCGATGTTGCGCCTCCGCCTCGGCGACGTGCTCGCAGGGCACCTCAACGCCGTCGACCCGGCGGCGGCGCAGTACCGTGCGATCCTCGAGCGCGACCCGCGTCAACCCGACGCGCTCATGGCGCTCGAAGGCTTGCTGCGGAGCAACGCGCGGTGGCCTGAGCTGCTCGAAGTGCTCGACGCGCGCCTGGCCAACGCCGAGGCGGGCGAAGAGCGCCGCGCCGTGCTCTTTGAGATCGTTCGGGTGGCCGAAGAAGACCTCAAAGACGGCGTGCGCGCGGTCGAAGCGGCGAACCTGATCTTGACCGAGTTCGGCGACGACGCGGCGGCCCTCGCGGCCCTCGACCGGCTGTACGCCGCGGGCGAGGCGTGGGAGTCGCTGGCAGAGATTCTTCAGCGTGAGCTCGACCTCGCCGACCTCAATGGCGAGGCCGAGGCGGCGCTGACGTTCAAGTTTCGGCTGGCCGAGGTGCTCGCGGGCAAGCTCGGGCGCGTCGACGCCGCGTTGGGGCTCTACCGAGACATCCTCGCGACGGATGTCGAGCACGCCGCGGCGCGCGCGTCGCTCGAAGGGCTCTTGCAAGACGAGACCTGGCGGGGTGAGGCGGCCTCGATCCTCCTGCCCGTGTACGAGCTCCGCGAAGACTGGGAGAGCGTCGTGCGGGCGCTCGAAATCCTGGCGGCGGCTGAGAAAGACACCGCCGCGCGGGTTGAGCTGCTTGAGCGCATCGGGTCGGTGCACGCGACGCTGTTGAATCAGCCCGAGCGCGCGCTGAACGCGTACGGTCGGGCCTTCCGTGATGACCCGTCGAATGGCGCGCTGACCGAGACCTTGCTCGGGGCGGCCGAGGCGGTGGGGGGCTGGCCCGAGGTGTCGGTGCTCTTCCGCGCGGGGGCGCTGAAGCACGAGGGCACCGAGCTTGGGCGTTCGCTGTGGCTGCGCGTGGCCGAGGTCGAGGGCACCCGTCGCAACAACCTCGAAGCCGCGGTGGCGGCGCTCGAGCACCTCCTCGCGCAAGACCCGTCTGACCTCGACGCCCTCGCGGCGCTTGAGAATTCTTTCGTCGCGGCGGGCCGTTGGCAAGACGCCCTCTCGGTGATGCGCCGTCGCTTCGAGCAGCTGACCGACCCCGACGCGCAGCGTGGGGTGCTCGCGCAGATCGCTGAGACCCACGACGCGCGCTTGCAAGACCCCGAGTCGGCCATCGCGACCTGGCGCGAGATGCTCGGGCGCGACCCGACCGACCAAGAGGCCCTCGCCTCGCTCGATCGCATCTTCGGTCGTCTGGGCCGTTGGCAAGACCTCGCTGAGAACCTCAACGTGCGGCTCGGCCTCGCAGAGTCGCCCGAAGAAGAAGATCAGCTTCGGCTCCGCTTGGCGCGCGTCTACGCCGAGCACCTCGGCGACCGCGGCGCCGCCATTGAGCTCTACCGCGCGGTCTTGTCGCGCGACGTCACCAACGACGAGGCGGTGGCGGCCCTTGAGGCCATGCTCGCCGCGCCTGAGCACACCGCCGCGGTGGTCGACGTGCTCGAACCCGTCTACCGCGAACGGGGCGCCTACGAGGCCCTGGTGCGCGCGTACGAGGTGCTCGTCGGGGTGACCCAAGACGCCGCCGCGCGGGTCGAGCTGCTCCACCGCGTGGCAGAGGTTCAAGAGGTCGCCCTCGACAACCCCGCCGACGCGTTCGCGACCCTCGCCCGCGCGTTGATCGACGACCCGTCGAAGGAAGAGACCCTCGAAGGGCTCGACCGGCTCGCGCGCACCCTTGAGAAGCCGGGTGATTTCGTCGCGGTGCTCGACGCCCGCATCGCCGCGGTAGAAGACCCCGAGGTGTGGATCCTCCTCAACCGCCGCGCCGCCCAGGTCGCCGAAGAGCAGCTGAGCGATGTCGAGCGCGCGATCGCGTATCACGCCGCGATCCTTGGGCGGCAGCCCCACGACATCGAGGCCATCAACGCCCTCGAACGGCTCTACCAGCTCGCCGACCGCGCCGCTGACCTGTCGTCGGTGTTGGTTCGCAAATCTGAAGCCGTCGACGACGTCGACGAGCGGAAGCAGCTCCTCTGGCGCGCCGCCGAGATCGACGAGACGGTGCTCAACAACGCCGACTCGGCGGTGAGCACCTACGCCCGGCTCGCGGCGGTCGACGACACCGATGTCGCCCCGCTCGACGCGTTGATCCGCTTGTTTATCGCGGGTCAGAAGTGGCCCGAGTTGCTCGGGGTGTACGAGAAGAAGGCCGACCTCCTCTCTGACCCCGATGAGAAGAAGCGCCTCTATTTCGAGATCGCCGCGGTGCACGAGAGCGAGCTGAACGACGGCACCAAGGCCGTCGACGCGTACAACCGCGCGCTCGAGCTCGACCCCACCGATCTCATCGCGATCCAGCGTCTCGACCAGCTCTACTCGGCCCAAGGGCGCTGGCAAGAGCTGCTCGGCATCCTTGAGCGCGAGGCCGAGCTCGCCGCCGACCCAAACGAGGTCGCGGCGTATCGCTTCAGGGTCGCAGAGCTTCACGAGAAGCGCCTCGGCCAGGTGGGCCGCGCGGTCGAGATCTACAAAGAGATCCTTGAGTCGATCCCCGATCATCAGCCTTCGATCGACGCGCTGTCGGCGATCGTGCGCGGTGACGTCGAGGCCCTCGCCGCGGCGGCGGTGCTTGAGCCGGTCTTCGAGGCCGCGGGGGCCTACGACCGGGTCGTCGAGGTGCTCGAAATCACCGTGGCGCACAGCGAAGATGCGCTCCGCAAGATCGAGCTCTTGACCCGCATCGCGGCGATTCAAGAGTCGATGCTCGACAACGCCGCGGGGGCCTTCGACGCGTACCGTCGGGCCTTCGCGCTCGACCCCAACAACGACGAGGTGCTGGGTCACCTTGAACGCCTGGCCGAAGGGCTCGAGCGCTGGGGGGCGGTCACCGAGAGCCTCGACGCGGCGGTGCCCGCGCTCGGCGAAGACGTCTCGCGCAAGATCGACCTTTTGCAGCGGGCCGGGCAGATCTTCGAGTCGCAGCTCGGTGACGGCGACAACGCCGTCGCGCGGTACACCCAGGCGCTCGAGCTCGACCCTGAGAATGGCGTCTCGCTCCGCGCGCTCGATCGGCTCTATGAAGCGCTCGAGCGTTGGGGCGACATGGCCGCGGTGCTGCGCCGCGAGGTCAACCTCACCGACATGACGCCCGACGAGGCGCTCGAGGTGCGCTTCAGGCTCGCTCAGGTGCTCCAGCATCGCTTGGGCGACGTCGACGGCGCGCTCGGTGTTTACCGTGAGATCCTTGATGCTCAGGGTGACCACGAGGCCACCGTGGCGGCCCTCGATGACCTCTTCACCCGCGACGTGCGCCGCGCTGAGATCTCGGCGATCCTTGAGCCGATCTACCAGATGGGCGAATCGTGGGATCGCCTGGTTGACCTCAAGGCGCGCACCCTTGACCTCATCACCGAGGCCCCCGCGCGGGTCGAGCGCATGCGCGAGATCGCAGAGATCTCAGAAGAGCGTCTCGGCGACGCGCCGGGCGCGTTTGATTGGCTCGGGCGCGCGGTGCGTGAGCTTCCGCTTGATGAGCGTTCGCTCGCCGAGGTCGAGCGCCTCGCCGCGGTGACCGACGCGTGGGCCGACCTGACCAACGTCTACGCCGACGTGGTCGAGGCCGAGACCGCGCCCGAAGACGTGCGTCGCGTGATCGGCAAGCGCCTCGCGCGGGTGCACGAAGAAGAGCTCGGCAACGTCGAAGCCGCTGAGGGGGCCTACGCCTTCGTGCTCGACGTCGCGCCGCTCGACGCCGACGCCCTCGAAGCGCTCGATCGCATCTACTCGGCCTCGGCCGACGCCGCGCGGCTCGCGCCCATCGTCGAGCGCCGCGCGCAGATCGCCGAAGATCCCGAGACGAAGACCGAGTTCACCTTTCGTCTGGCCCAACTCACGCAAAACGAGCTTGAGCAGCCCGAGGCCTCGATCCGTTGGTACCGCGCCATCGTCGACGAGATCGACCCGCGGCATCGCCCGAGCCTCGACGCCCTCGCGGCGCTCTATGAGTCGCTTGAGAAGTGGCCCGAGCTCTCGGCCATCGAGCAGCGTCGGCTCGAAGTCGCCGAGAGCGATGATGAGCAGGCCGAGCTCTACACGCGGCTCGCGGTGATCGCTGAGCGCTACCTCGCGCAGCCCGATGAGGCCGTGAAGCTCTACGAGCGGGTGCTTGTCATCCGCGGCGAAGAGACCGACACCCTCGGGGCCCTCGCGGCGCTCCATGAGTCTGCGGGGCGCTGGGCCGAGCTCATCGACATTCTTGAGCGTCAGCTCGCGAGCGAGAACGATCCCGACCAGCGCACGGCCGTCGCGTTGCGCATCGCCGAGGTCTACCTCCATCGCTTGAACGACACCGAGCGCGCCATCGAGGGCTACCGCCGCGCCCTCGACCTCGACCCGGCGTGCTTCGACGCCCTCCGCGCCCTCGCGACCATCTACCGCAACGGTCAGCGCTGGGAGGAGCTCGTCTCGACGCTCCAGACGCTCATTCAGCTCGGGTCGGCGACCTTGCCCGATGAAGAGCTGAAGGGCGCCTACACCGAGCTCGGGCAGGTCTTCTGGGGCACGCTCCAGCAGGGCTGGGAGGCCGTCGACGCCTGGCGCCATGTGCTCGAACTCGACGCGGGCGACATGACCGCGATCGAGGCGCTCCTGGTCATTCACGCCGCGCAAGACGAGTGGCGCGATGTGGTCGAGGTGCTCGAGCGCAAGGCCGGGCTCGTCGAGGCGCCCGAAGAGAAGATCGCGCTGTACCTGCAGATCGCGGGCGTCTGGGCCGAGCGGCTCGAAGACCGCGACGGGGGCCGCAGCGCGTACGAGAAGATCGTCGAGATCGACCCCTTGCACGAAGAGGCCTTCAAGGCCCTCGAAGAGCTGCACACCGCGGCCGAACGGTGGGACGACCTCGGCACGCTCTACATCGCCCGTCACGACGCCCTCGCGGAGCGCGAAGCGACCCGTGAAGCGGTGCCGTGGATGGTCGCCGCCGCGCGGGTCTACGGCGAGCGCCTCGGCGACAGCGAGCAGGCCTTCGCGGCCGCGCAGATCGCCTTCGAAGAAGACGTCGACAACGACGACGCGGTCAAAGTCCTCGAAGGGCTCGCGGCCAGCGCCGGCAAATGGAACGAGCTCCTCAAGGGCGCCGTCGAGAGCTACCAGAGCGAGCCCGCGGGGGCCCGCAAGACCTCGCTCGGGCTTCACGTGGCCCGGTGGTACGCCGAGCTCGGGCGCCACGAGTACGCCGCGCCCATCTACGAGCAGATCACCAAGAGCGAGCCGAACAACCTCAAGGCCCAGCGCGAGTACGCGAACCTCCATCGCAAGCTCGGGCAGTGGCAGCAGGTCGCCAAGCGGCTCCAGCGCGCGTCTGAGATCTCGCGCACGCCCGACGAGCGGCGCCGCTCGCACCTCGACCTCGGCGAGGTGTACGAGAAGCAGCTGAACGCGCTGCCGCAGGCCATCGAGCAGTACGACGCCGCGCTGGCGCTCGACCCGCGCGACCTCGGCGCGCTCGAAGCCCTCGCGCGGGTGTTTCGCACCCAAGAAGAGTGGGGCCGCCTGGTCGACACCCAGCGCCGCGCCGTCGACGCCGCGACCGAAGACGGCCAGCGCATCGCGCTTCGGTTGCAGATCGGTGAGACCCTCGAAGACCGCGTCGGCGATCAAGCCGCGGCGGCCGAAGAGTACAACGCCATCCTCGCGACCGACGACGCGCACTTGCCTGCGCTGCGCGGGCTCGAGCGGGTGTACGCCGCCCTCGGGCAGAGCCAGAACCTCCTGCGGGTGCTCGAGCGCCAGCTCGATGTGGCCGAGACCGAGCGCGAGCGCATCAAGCTCCTCTCGCGCATCGCCGAGATGCAAGAGGTCGAGTTTCTCAAGCCCGAGCTCGCCATCGCCCGCGACGAGCAGGTGCTCGAGATCGACCCGAACCATGACGGCGCGCTGCGGGGCCTCGAACGCCTCTACCGCCAGACCGCCCGGTGGAATGACCTCATCGGCACCTACGAGCGTCACCTCACGGCGACGGTCGAGCGCAACGAGCGCGTGCCGCTCTACCTCGCGATGGGCAGGGTCTACGCCGAGGAGCTGCGCGACAACGATCACGCAGAGGACGCCTTCCTCAATGTGCTCCAGATCGACGAGCACAACGTGCAGGCGCTCGAGCTCCTCGCGCGGCTCTACGAGCAGCGTGAAGACTGGCATCGCGCCCTCGACATGCTCGAACAGCTCTCGCAGCTCTTGGCCAGCGACCGGGCCCGCGCCGTCGAGCTGCGTCACCGGGTCGGCCGCATCGCCGAAGAGCAGTTGCAAGACGAGGGGCGCGCGAGCGACCTCTACCAGAGCTGCCTCGACCTCGACGACGGGTACGTGCCGGCCTTGCAGTCGTTGCGCCGCCTCGCCGAGCGCCAGGCCGATTGGCACCTCGTCTCGCGTTACCTCGACCGCGAGCAGCAGGTCACCGAGCAGCCGCGCCAGCGGGCCAGGCTCCTGGCCGAGCTCGGGCGCATCAACGCCGAGTACCTCGACGACCTCGGCATGGCCACCTCGTGCTGGCAAGAGGCCCTGAAGAACGACGCCGACAATGAAGAGGCCGCGTGGCCGCTCGCGCGGGTCTACGTCGCAGACTCGCATTGGGCCGAGGCCGAGCCGCTCCTTGATGTGTTGGTGCGTCGGGCCTCGCGCCGCGACCCGGCCGAGCAGCTTGAGATTCAGCTGACCGCGGGGCGCGTCGCGCAGAGCCTCGCCAAGACCGACAAGGCCATCAAGGCCTTCACCGCCGCGCAGGCCCTCGATCGCTCGAATGTCGAGTCGATTCGCAGCCTCGCGAACGCGTACTTTGAAAAGAAAGACTGGGAGAACGCCTTCAAGAACTACCAGGTCTTGTTGGTGCACCACAAAGACGACCTCCCCGCCGAAGAGCGTGCAGAGCTGTATCAGCGGCTCGGCGTGGTCAAGCGCGAGCAGGGCGATCGCAAGCGCGCGGTGAACTTCCTTGAGAAGTCGCTCGAAGAGGTGCCGGGCTATGCGCCGGCGCTGCACGCGCTCATCGAGACCTACGAGGGCTCGGGCGAGTGGGAGCAGGTGATCGCCTACAAGACCCAGGTGCTCGACAACGAGTTCGACGACGAGAAGCGCTACGCGATGTTCGTCGAGATCGCGAACCTCTGGCAAGAGCGGGTGAAGAACCCCCACAAGGCCATCCAGGCGCTCGCCGCGGCGGTCGAGATCCACCCGAACGAGCGCCCGCTCCTCACTCGGTTGACGCAGCTCTATCAAGAGACGCGTCAGTGGTCGAAGCTCATCGAGGTGGTCGAGCGGCTCATCGAGCTTGAGACCAACGCGGCGACCAAGGCGCGCTTCGAGTACACCATCGCGACGCTCTATAACTCAGAGATCAAGAACGTCGACGAGGCCCTCGTTCACTACAACAAGGCCCTCGACAACAACCCTGATGAGCTCAAGCCGTTCGCGAAGATCAATGAGATTCTGACGAGTCGTCGCGACTTCAAGAACCTTGAGCGCAACTTCCGCAAGATGCTTCACCGCGTCGCGAACAAGGGCAAGACTGACCTCGAGTTCAACCTCTTGCACAACCTCGGCATCATCTACCGCGATCGCTTGGGGCAGGCCGATGCTGCGATCAAGAGCTTCGAGATGGCCGCCGAGCGCAAGCCCGACGACATCCAAGAGCAGCGCATCCTGGCCGAGCTTCACACGGCCTCGAACCAGCCCGACGCGGCGGTCTCTCGTTGGCGGTTGATTCTCGACAAAGACTTCGGCAACGCCGACGCCCTGCACGCGATCTACGACCTTTACTACGGTCAACGGCAGTACGACCGCGCGTGGTGCGTCGCCGCGACGGCGACCTTCCTCCTCCGCGAGCGCGCGCGCGACGACCTGCGGGCCTTCTACGAGCAGTACAAGCCCCGCAACCCGTACAAGCCCAGCAACCGCATGACCGAAGAGCAGTGGGTGAAAGAGCTCTTTCACCCGAATGAAGATCCTGTGTTGGGCAAGATCTTCGCGTCGATCCTGGGCGCGCTCCGTCGCGCCAAGGTTCAGCCCATCGCGCGCTTCGGCTTCACCCAGGCCGATCAGCACGACCCGCGCACCAGCACGTTGACGCTGGTGAAGGTGTTGGGCAACACGGCCAACTACCTCTCGCTCCCGACGCCGCTGATGTTCTTGCGGCAGGGCCAGCCGGGGGGTCTCGCGTATGTGCCGAGCGACCCCATCGCGTCGTTCTCGGGGCAGGGTTTGCTCTCGGGCTTTACCCAGCACGAGCTCACCTTCGCGGCCGCGAAGCACCTGAGCTATTACCGCAACGAGCACTATGTTCGGGTGCTCTTCCCGACGGTTCAAGAGCTGACGGCGATCTTGCTCGGGGCCATCAAGGTGGTGAAGCCCGATCAGCAGGTGCCGCCCGAGGCCGAGGCCGTGACCACGCAGCTGATGCCCTTGTTGGCCCAAGACCCTGTGGCCACCGAGGGGCTCCGCAAGGTGGTGCGGGTGTTTCTCGATCAGGGCGGCGCTTCGAACATCAAGAAGTGGTACCAGAGCGTCGAACTGACCGCGGCGCGCGCGGGCTTCTTGATGGTGGGCGACCTCGACGTGGTGAAGAAGATGATCGCCCTCGAGCCTGGGCTCCCGGGTGACCTCGCGGCCAACGAGAAGCTCAAAGACGTGGTCAACTTCTCGGTCAGCGAGCAGTACTTCTCGCTGCGCGACGCGCTGGGCATCAACTTCCAGTCGGCGGCGAGCTGAGCGAACCCGCGCGGCTCACGAGAGGGGCGTATCTCGCGGTCTGCGAGGTGCGCCCCTGGCGTTTGGGGGCGAACGCTCAGCGCTGGCAGAGCCGCAAGGGCGTGCCGTCGATGGCGCTCCCCGCGGCGGTGCATCGCATCGCGCTCGGGCAGTCGTTGTTGTCACAAAAGCGCGTGCAATACCCGTCGACGCCCTCGCCGAGACAGAGCCCCGAGACGCACTGCGAGCCCGCGTTGCAGCGCGCCCCGGGAGGCTGATTGCCGTTGGGCCGGCACACCAGATACACCTGCCCGGTCGGGCCGTCGGGGAGCCACGTTCGACACGCGAACCCCGCCGGGCAGCCGCCGTTCGGCGTGCAGCCTTGAACGCAGACGTTCTCATCGCTGTCGCACACGCCCGAATGACAGAGCGGCCCGTTCGCGGTGGTGCGACAGGTGGCGCCCTGCGGGTCTGTGCCGAGGATGTCACCGTCGAGCTGTTGAAGCGGCGGCACGCACCGACGAATGCCGCCTGAGGTGAGACACTGATAGGGCGGCAAGCGCACGAGCTGACCATTGAGGTCAATGATCATGCGAGAGGGGCAATCGCTCGCTGTGTTGCAGAGCGCCGTGCAGCCGCCGTACCCCTGACAGAGACCCGAGGCGCATTCGGTGCTTGCGGCGCAAGGGCGCTCGACCTCGGTGCAAATGCGCGTCGGGCCATTGGGGCCGTTCACGGGCTGGCAGGCGAAGCCAGCGGGGCAATCGCGGGCGGTGCCGCACTCTCGAGTGCAATGCCCGGTGCCAGCGTTGTTGCCTGAATAACAGAAGCGGTAACACGAGTTGGCGCTCACCCGACAGGGCGCCCCGGTGTCTTCGGGCACGCAGCGCCCGGTGGTCGAGCCGCCTGCTCCGAAGGCGCAGAGCATCCCCGGCCCGCAGCCCGTGCCAGTGGTGGCGACGCAGCTCCGCGTGCAGAAGCCCTCGGCGGCGCCCGGCAACACGATGCAGTCGCCCGAGGCGCATTGGGCGCCCGCGGTGCAAGGGTCAAAGTATGCGCCCGAGCCCGTCACGGGGCCCGTGTCAGTCGGCGTCACGCCGCGGTCTTCGACCACCTGCCCCCGGTCGACCGGAAGCGGCATGTCGACGGGGGGCGCGGGCACATCGACGGGGGGCGGCATGTCAACCGGCGGCGGCCCCTGATCGAAGGGCAGAGGCCCGGCGTCAACGCCTTTGGGCCCCGTGTCAAAGCCCGCGTCGGGGGTCTCTGCGTCGGGTGCGCCCGCGTCGGGCTCGGGGCCCATCTGACAGCGCCCGTTCAGGTCACAATATCCTTCTGCGCAGTCGCGATTCTCGGCACAATCTGAGGCGCAAAGACCCTCGGTGGTACAATAAGCGCGGCTCCCGCAGTCGGTGTTGCGCGCACACTGCGCGCCGGCGCAACGAAACGCGGCCGTGGTGGCGACCGTCACCAGCAAGCCAATCACCGCAAGGCCACGAAGCGGCGCCCGCAACGACCCAAGAATCATAAAGGCGATGCTACCAGCAATGCCGACAAACGACGACCCACAGTTGTACCGCGCGCTGCGCAGCGTCTCGCTCATCGCGCTCTGTCTCAGCCTGGTGGCCTGCGCGAGCGCGGGGCCCGTGACCGTGGTTTCGCCCCGCCCCGCCGCGGCGCTCGCGCGGCCTCCGGCGGTCGCTGCTTCGGAGCCTCCGCCGACCCCGACGTTGCCCGTTGCGGCCCCCGTCGCGGCGCCCGTTGAGACCCCTGCGCCGCCCGCCGAGGCGCCTCCCGCGGGCGAGCTCGCGTCAGGCGCGTTGCGCTTTCGCGGCCACGATGAAGACGCGCTCATTGGACAGATGGCCACCCGCGAGGTGCGGCGGGTGATTGAGCGGTTCAACAGCAGCACCCTGGTGTTTCATCTCGACCTCGGTGACGGGTACGAGATCGCTTTTAAACCCGCGAGGCGCGGTGAGGGGCAGTGGTGGCGTCATGAGATCCTCGGGTATCGACTCGCGAGAGCCTTGCAAATCACGGCGCGGGTGCCCCCGGCGGTCAGTCGTACGGTGCCGCTCAGGGTGCTCGAAGGGTATCTGAGAGACGCGAACCTCGAAGTCGACGCGCAAGGCAACGTGGCCGGGGCGGCCATCTACTGGATGCCGACCCTCGCGCGCACAGACCTGCAAAGTGAGGCCGCGCGCGCGGTGTGGAATCAATGGCTCGACCCCACCCAGCCCATCGCACAAGAACATCGACGCCGGGCCATGCAGCTCGCCACGCTGATCGTCTTCGATTACCTCCAAGCCAATTTCGATCGGTGGAACAGCGCCAACATCCGCGCCGACGAGGGTGACGATCTTGTATTCAGAGACAACAACCGCGCATGGTATCCAGAGAACCTGAGGCTGATCACCCGGGGCGGCCTGGCGGGCATCCGTCGCATCCCGCGGGCCCTCAGAGCCGCCATCGAAGGCGCCACCCTCGAACGCCTCAGGGCCGAAATTCGCCGCGATCCGATGTCGGCCCCGCTCCTCCGAAGGTTGGCCCGTAGCGGGGGGCGCGCATACAATTTCAGGAGAACAGCGCTGCTGAGGCAGATTGACGCGGCCATCGCACAGTACGGCGCGCACAACGTTCTCATTGACGAAAACTGAGGGGGGCAGGTCGCATGGCCTTGACGCCCACCAAGGTGTGAGGTGTTGTCGCGGTCTCGAATGGAGGCAGCATGGTAGCGACGATCCGCATGTTTCTTGCGGGAGTCTTCGCGCTGACGTTACTGCTCGCTGGCAGTACCGCAGAGGCGTCGCACTTTCGCTTTGGTACGATCACCTGGGTGGTGCCCGACCCGGTGAGGGCCCCGCGCACGGTTCGCTTTACGGTGACCCACGCGTGGCGCGAGGGCGCTCAGAACTCGATTTCGCTCAACTTTGGTGACAACACCACATCGGCGGCCACCCTCGGCACGCTGATCGGGTCGGGCGGCGACGTCGCCAACACCCGATACTCGGTGTACCAATTCACCGTCGACAAGACCTACACGAGCGACGGGCCCTTTACGGTCTTCTTCTCAAGCTGTTGTTGGATCAGCGGCCTCCAAGGCAGCCCGAGCAGCTTCCGTGTCGAGTCGCGGGTCGCGTTGGGCGGGGGCAACACCGGCGGCCCGGTGACCACATCGCCCGCCATCATCACGCTCTCGTCAGGGGCGACGCGCACGTACTTCATTCCGATCTTTGACCCTGACCTCGACCCGGCGACGTGCCGTTTCGCGACGGCCAACGAGTCATCGATCACGCAGCCCATCCCGACGGTGCCCTCTGGCGGCGCGCGCCCGACGCTGATGCCCGTGCCTGGCGGCTGCGTCATGACCTGGGATCTCTCAATGGCCATGAACGGCGAGCGCTACGTCTTGCCCTTCGTCGGCGAGAGCACCCACGCGGGGGTCGCCTCGATCGCGGCCTTGCAGGTCATCATCGAAATCTCGGGCTCCGCGCCGCCCGCCTGCGCGGGCACGGGCACCTTCACGGCGCCTGTGGGGCAGCCCTTCTCGGCCACCGTGACGGGCACCAACCCGGGCGGCGGCAACCTCGAGATGTCGGTCACCAACCAGCCCGCGGGCAGCACGTTTACGCCCCCCGCGGGCACCCGCGTCTCGCCCTTTCAGACCACCTTCGCGTGGACGCCGACGATGCAGTTCTTCGGCACCACGCAGATCGTGCTTGTAAACTATCGGAATACAGCGGGCCTCACGGCGACCTGCTTTTTGACCATCCAGGTGCCGAGCTGCAACGACTTCGGTCAGAGCTGCACCGTCGGCGTCGGCGCGTGCGCCCGCACCGGGCAACGCGTCTGCACGAGCCCGGGCCAGAGCGCATGCAACGTCACCGCGGGCACGCCTGGCACCGAAACATGCAACGGCGTCGACGACAACTGCGACGGCACCGTCGACAACGGGAGCCTTTGCAGCGGCGGCACGCCCTTCTGCGACTCGGGTCTGCGGCGCTGCGTGGCCTGCCGCACGGGCACTGACTGTACGCCCAGCGCGCCGGTCTGCGATGTCAGCACCCGCGTCTGTCGGCTCTGCAACGTCGACATGGAGTGCGGCGGTTCGACCCCGGCCTGCGCGACGGCGCGCGGCTGCGTCCAGTGCACGGGCACCAACCGCACGGCGTGTACGGGCTCGACCTCGGTCTGCAACACGACCTCGAACCGCTGCGTTCAGTGTCTGAGCAACACCGACTGCGGCGGCGCGACGCCCATTTGCGATCTCAGCAACAACACCTGTCGCGCGTGCCGCGCCGACAACGATTGCTCGGGCTCGACCCCCGCGTGCGCGCTCTCGGGCTCAAACATCGGGCGCTGCGTGCAGTGCACCCCCGACAACCGTATGCAGTGCACGGGCATGTCGACGGTTTGCAACCCCGAGACGAACCGCTGCGTGAGCTGCAACAGCGACAACGATTGCAGCGGCACCACCCCGGTGTGCGAGCTGAGCAGCCGCACCTGCCGCGCCTGCATGGCCGACAACGAGTGCCGCGTGCCCACCTCGCCTGCGTGCAAGCGCTCAGGCACCAACGCGGGCGCCTGCGTGCCCTGCACCGAGATGAACAGCACCGCGTGCAGCGGCATGACGCCGGTGTGCAACCTCGATCAAAACCGCTGCGTTCAGTGTCTGAGCAACACGCAATGTAGCGGCGCCACGCCGATCTGCGATCGCAACGTGTGCCGCGGCTGCTCAAGCAACAACGATTGCTCGGGGTCGACCCCCGCGTGCGCCACCGACGGTCGCTGCGTGCAGTGCACCGAGATGAGCGCGATGGCCTGCGCTGGCGCGACGCCGGTGTGCAACGCCACGGCCAATCGTTGCGTCGAGTGTCTCACCAACACGCAATGCAGCGGCCGCACCCCGGTCTGTCAGAACAACGCCTGTCGCGCCTGCGCGGGCGACATGGAGTGCTCGGCCCGCGAAGGCGCCACCGCCTGCGCCGCCTCGGGCGACAACGCCGGGGCCTGCGTGCAGTGCACCACCTCGAACGCGATGGCCTGCGTGTCGCCGACCTCGGTCTGCAATGACACCAACAACCGTTGCGTGCAGTGCACCTCGAACAGCAACTGCTCGGGCAACGCCCCGGTGTGCGACAACGCGATGTGCCGCGGCTGCCGCGACGACAGCGAGTGCGCCATGCGCGACGGCACCAGCGCGTGCTCGATCAACGGCGCGTGCGTTCAATGTACTCCGATGAACACCCGGGCCTGCACCGGTGACACCTCGGTGTGCGACCCGACGAGCTTCACCTGTAAGGTCTGCACCGTCGGGCCCATGGGTGACGCGACGCGTTGTGCGATGAACGCCGACGGCCAGCTCTGCGTCCGCGACATGAGCAACATGCAAGAGCGCTGCGGCTGCGCGAGCGACAGCGACTGCGGCGGCGCCAGCTCGGGCCGCATCTGCAACGCCATGACCCAGCGCTGCGAAGCGGGTTGTGCGGTGGGCGAGGGGCGCAACGGTTGCCCCATGGGCCAGAGCTGCACCGCCAGCGAGGCCGGCACCACCGGCATGTGCACCATGAACTGCAACCGCAACGCCGACTGCGCCGCGCCCACCCCGGTCTGCCGTGTGGTCGCGGGCGCGATGAACGCGTGCGTCGAGTGTCTCACCGACACCGAGTGCACGGGCCGCTCTGACGGGCGCACCCGCTGCATCGGGCCGAACAACACCTGCGCGCAGTGCTCGGAAGAGAACCGCAGCGCTTGCGAAGGCAACATGAGCGGCGCGGCGTGTGTGATGGGCCTCTGCGGTTGCACCGCCGACAGCGATTGCGGCGGCGCCAGCTCGGGCCGCATCTGCAACGCCATGACCCGCACCTGCGTGGCGGGTTGCTCTCCGGCGACGGGGCGCAACGGCTGCCCGACGGGCCAGAGCTGCACCAGCTCTGACCCCGAGACGCCGGGCGTCTGCACGACCTCGTGCAACCGCGACGCCGACTGCATGATGCCGCGGCCATACTGCCTGAACGCGGGCGGCGACGCCGGGGTCGGCGACGCCAGCGTGGGCGACGGCGGCGTCGACAACAGCCGCCTCTGCGTCGAGTGCGTGACCGACACGCAGTGCGCCAACCGCACCGACGGTCGCGTGCTCTGCGCTCGCGAGAACAACAGCTGCGCGGCTTGCTCGCCCGGGCGAACCGACAACTGTAGCCGCGAGCGCGACGGCGTGGCCTGCCTCTCGAACGGCCTCTGCGGCTGCCTCGCAGACTCAGACTGCGCGGCGACGCTGCGGTGCGACACCCAGGCCAACCGCTGCGTGCCGCGGCCGATGACCAACAACGACGCCGGGGTCGACGCGGGCAACCCCGGGCTCGATGCCGGGTCGACGACGTCGCGGCTCACCGTCGGCGGCAGCGGGTGCGCGTGCCGCGTCGGGAGCGCTCCGACGGGCGCGACGCCGCGCTCGGGCGCCCTCGGCACCCTGGTGATGCTGGCCGGTGCGATGCTCGCGCGTCGCCGCCGTAAGGCTGCCTGAGCACGCGATGCTCTCTCGTGTGGTGCTCGCCCTTGCGGGGCTGATGCTCGGTCAAGAGGCCCTGGCCAACGGTCGCTTCCCCAATGCGGGGATGGTCGTCAGGGGCCGCGGGGCGAGCGCCAACACGGTGATGCTGCAAGCAACCTTCGGAGTGATCGTCAGCCGCGACCGCGGCGCCTCTTGGCAGTGGATCTGCGAAGAAGCCTACAGCGAGCCGAGCGGCTGGGACCCCCCCATCGCGGTCACCGCCTCGGGCGCGCTGCTCCTCGGCATGCCCGACGGGCTGCGCAACTCGTCTGACGGCTGCTCGTGGCATCGCGAAGGCCCCGCGCTGCCCGTCAGCGACATCGCCTGGGACGCCTCGCTCGAACACCTCGTGGTGGCCTACGCGTCAAGCTTCGCGCCCCCCGCAGGTGTACCTCTCCGACGACGCAGGCCAGCGATGGCGCCCCGGCGCGACCCTCTCGCCGGGCCTCACCATCGACACGGTCGAAATGTCGGCGCTCGACCCGCGGCTCTTGTGGGTCTCAACCAACAACAACAACCGTGACGCGCCCGCGCTCTGGCGCTCGACCGACGGCGGGCTTCACTTCGAACGGTTGAACGTCACCCTCGGCGACGCCCAAGACCTCTACGTGAGCGGCGTCGATCCGGCCCGCGCCGGGAGACTCTGGGTGCGCGCGACCCGCGGCGCCGCCACGCACCTGTGGGAGAGCACCGACCGAGGCGACACCTTCCGCGAGATCGCCTCGACCCGCACAGCGATGCTGGGCTTCGCCGTCAGCGACGACGGTGACACCCTCTGGATCGCCTCCGAGAACACCCAAGCGCCCCTCCTCCGCGCCGTGCGGGGAGGGGCCTTCGCGCCGCTCCCGGTGCGCGTCGCGCCGCGGTGCCTGCGCCAGAGCGAGGGCGTCCTCTACCTCTGCACCGACAACGCGACCGACGGATACGCCGTCGGTTGTTCACGCGATCAGGGCCAGAGCGTCGAAGCCCTGATGCGCTTCGCCGACCTGAGCGGGCCCCTACGCTGCGACGCCGACAGCGGCGTGGCGCAGCAGTGTACGCCCCGATGGGCGCTCACCCGAAGCACCTTGGGCCTGGCCGACCCCCGCGATGTGCCCCCGCCGCGAGGGCACCTCGACGCGGTGTTTGAAGCCGAAATCGCAACCCCCGACGACGTCGAAGCCCCCGCCGGCGACAACCCCGCCGCAGACCTAGGTCGCGACGGCGAGACCCGCGATGCTGGCGCACGCATCGACACCCCCAACGACCCGACGGCCGACCTCGCGACCCTCGACACGCGCGATGCGTACCGAGACGTCGCAGCCGAGGGCGCGACACCGCAAGGCACGGCACCGCAAGCGCGGCACGCGTGTGCGTGCTCGGTGGCAAGAAAACCGCACGCGGCGGGGCGCCTCTGGGGTATCCTCGGCGTGGCCGTGGGGCTCACGACACAGCGTAAACGAAGCCGTTTTCATCAACGAAATGACGATGCCTGACGATGGCATCAGAGGAGTCCCTGTGAAGCGTCGGTCTACAATTCGAATGGCGAGCGTCTTGGCGGCGCTTGGGGTGATGGCCGTCGGCGCCTCGGCCGCGGCGCAGACGGGTTGGTCGCTCAATCGCTACGAGCCCGCGCCGACGGGCGATGCGTTCTTCCTGGCCGAGCACCCTTGGTACAGCGAGACGCGGCGTTTCTCGGTGGGGCTCCAGGGCGACCTCGCGCTCAACCCGCTTGTGTTGCGTGTCGAGCGCGACGGTCAGGCTACCGAGACGGTGCCTGTGGTGTCGTCGATGTTCAGCGCCCACCTCGGCGCGGCGGTGGCGATCACCGACCGCATCGGGTTGCACCTCTCGTTGCCGGTGTCGCTCTCGCAGAGCGGCAACAACGTCGCCGACCGCGGCATCGCGCTGGCCGCGGCGAGCTCGCCCGCGTTGGGTGATCTCAGGGTCGGGGCGCGCCTTCGCATCTTGGGCCACGCCGACCGCGACGCCTTCTCGTTGCACCTCGGCGTCAACGCGTGGCTGCCCACGGGCAGCGCGGCGAACAACACGGGTGACGATCGCGTGCGGGTCGAGCCGCGGCTCGTCTTGGCCGGTCGCGCGTCGATGATCCGCTGGTCGTTCTCGGGCGGGTTCACCGTGCGCGGCGAGCGAAGCGCGCTCAACATCGCCCTCGGCAACGAGCTTCGGTTCTCGGGCGGTGTCGCGGTGGTGCTCGCCGACGAGCGGCTCCACATCGGGCCTGAGGCCTACCTCTATACCCCCCTCGGTGACGTGCCGAACAGCGGCGGCAGCGCGCTCTTCGCCGAGCGCCAGTGGGGCGGCGAGGTGGGGCTCGGGGCCCGCTACCTCATCGCCGACGCGGTGCAGGTCGGCGTGGCCGGCACCGGAGGCATCCAAACCGGGTACGGCGTGCCGTCAAACCGCGTGCTCTTGTCGGTGGCCTATGCGCCCATCACGCGGGTGGTGCCTCCGCCGCCTGACACCGACGGCGACGGGGTGCTCGACCCGAACGACGCGTGCGTCGACGTGCCGCAGGGCCCCAACCCCGACCCGAACCGGGCCGGGTGTCCGCGCGGTGACCGCGACAGCGACGGCGTCTTCGACGACGAAGACCAGTGCGTTGACGTTGCCCAGGGAGAGACCCCCGACCCCAACCGTCGCGGCTGCCCGCTCGAAGACCGCGACCACGACGGCGTAGTCGACGGCGAAGACCAGTGCCCCGACACGGCCCAGGGCGAGCACCCCGACCCCGCGCGGCGCGGCTGCCCCGAGGGCGACCGCGACAGCGACGGCGTCCTCGACTCGGCCGATCAGTGTGTCGACGTGCCCGCGGGCCCGCGGCCGAGCACGGTGCGCGCGGGCTGCCCGGCGCCCGACGCTGACCACGACAACATCATCGATCAGCCCGAGGGGCCCGACCAGTGCCCCGACCGGCCTGAGACCTTCAACGGCATCACCGACGAAGACGGATGCCCCGATGGTACGGCCCTCGCCGAACAAGTCGGGACGCAGATTCGCATCATCGAACAGGTGAACTTCCGCACCGACAGCGATGAGATCACCGGGGCTCGCAGCTTCGAGGTGCTCAACGCGGTGCTCTCGGTCTTCCGGAGCCTCGGGGCCGAGATCCGCATCGACGTTCAGGGTCACACCGACGACCGCGGCGCGGCCGATCACAACCGCGACCTCTCGCAGCGTCGCGCCACCTCGGTGGTTCACTACCTCACCGAGCACGGCGTCGACGCGGCCCGTCTTGAGGCCCACGGCTTCGGCCCCGACTGCCCCATCCAAGCGGGCACGAGCCGTGCCGCGCGTCGCGCCAACCGCCGCGTTCAGTTCATCATCGTGTCGAGCGACACCCCCGCCGGGCGCTGCGTCTCGGCCGACGGTTCGGTTCAAGGCACCCGCACCGTGGTGCCCAGCCCGGCCCCCGCCGCTGCGGCACCGGTCGCCCGGCATCGCGGCCATCGTCACTGAGCCGTCGGCACTTTTCTCTCACCTCACACACTGAAGGTCGCTACCTTCGTCGGGTCTCGGGTCACCACATGACCCGCCGGGCCCGATGAAGGTTGCCGTGGTGTGCTGCAACCAACCCCAGGCTTCGAGGCAAAAACAGGTATGTTGCACCATCTCAAACCATTGGTTGAGCAGTTTCCCTTTGCGGCCAACGCGTACCGGCAGCTCCGCGACGCTTGGGCCACGCAGCAGCTCCGCCCGGCCCAGACGCCGCACGGCTTCGTCTTCATGGGCGACCCCTCGATGCTCGATGGGCGCTTCGAGCCCGACGAGACCCGCCTGGTCATCGACCACCTTGAGCAGTTTGAGGTCTTTGTCGACATCGGCGCCCATTGGGGCTTTTTCTCGTGTCTCACCGGCAGCCGCGGCAAAAAGACGGTGTCGTTCGAGCCATCGCCGAAGAACCTCAGCTTGCTCTGCGCCAACCTGCAAGCCAACGGTCTCGACAAGAGTGAGATCTTCCCGCTCGGCTTGTCGAATGAAGCCGCGATTCTGACGCTCTACGGGGCCCACACCGGCGCGTCACTCCTGCGCGGATGGGCCGGCGCCTCGTCGCAGATCACCAACACCATCGCGGTCAACACCCTCGACCAGGTGCTCGGGCACCGCTTCGAAGGTCAACGTCTCTTCTTCAAGATGGACATCGAAGGCGCAGAGCACATCGCCCTCGCCGGCGCCACCGCGACCCTCAAGCGCGACCCGCGCCCCATCTGGATGGTCGAAATCTGCCTCACCGAGCACCAGCCCGACGGGGGCGTCAACCCCCACTACCGCGAGGTCTTCGAGCGCTTCTGGGCGAACGGTTACACCGCGTACACCGTCGACCGCGAGGCGCGCGAGGTGACCGCCGCTGACGTCGACCGTTGGGTCAGCCAGAAGCGCCGCGATTTCGGCAATCACAACTTCTGTTTTAAGTGAACCGCGCCGCGATCGCCGCTCAGCTGCGGTTGTAGTTGCTGGTCTCAAGCAAGATCACGTTGGTCTTGCTGCGCGACTCGCCCACCGAGGTGACATACACCGCGGGCCGGTCTTGCACGGGGCACACCTTCTCGCAGGCCCCGCAACCAATACACAAGGTCGGGTCGACGTGAGGGCGCTGCACATGAACCGGGTGACCGTTGCGGTCGGGCGTGTCGACCTCTTCGACCCAGATCGCCTTCGGTGAGGTCGGGCAAAACTCTTCGCACACAATGCAAGGCGTCGCCATCGACCATGGGAGGCAGCGGCCGTGATCGTAGAACGCCGTGCCGATCTTGATCGGTTCGATATGCCGAACCGGGTCGCCGAGCTTCTGCGTCTCGTTAATCTTCTGGATCGCCCCGGTCGGGCAAACCTGACCGCAGAGCACGCAGGTCGGCTCGCAGTACCCGATGCGAGGGATGAGAATGGGCGTCCAAAACCCTTCGATGCCGCTCTCTAGGAAGGCTGGGTGGAGGGCGTTGTTGGGGCACACCTTCATGCACTCCGCGCAGCGGATGCAGCGCTCCATGAAGTCGCGCTCGGGCACCGACCCCGGCGGCCGGATCAGGCGGTCATAGTAGTTTGAATCGATCGTGTCGCTGGTGCGGGCGAGGGGCAGCACCGCCGCCCCGGTGAGCGCCGTGGTGAGCACCTTGCGCCGGTCGAGGGTGTCTTGCGCCTTCGCCAGCGAGGTGCGCTTGGGCAAGAAGGTAAACTTGATCACGTCTTCAGGGCAGGCCACTTCACAGTTGAGACACACATGACACTCGTCGTGCCGGTGCTTCACGCCGCCCTGCGGTGAGTCAGCGCCCTGACAATCGACCAGGCAGAGGTTGCAGTCTGTGCACTTCGAGTGATCCTTCTCCATCCCGACGAGGGCGTACCGCGCGATCACACCGAGCGTCGCGCCGAGCGGGCAGAGCACCCTGCACCAGAAGCGCGGGATCCACCGGTTGGCCAAAAGCACCACAAAGAGCAACGCGCCGATCACCCAGGTCTGGTGAAAGAAGTACTGCCGCGGCTGCATCACCGTCGCGACCAGCGCGTCGCGGGTCGCGTCGCTGCCGAGCTGCAACGCGTGGATGTTGGTCTGAGACAGGCCATCGAGCCCGCGCCCAGAGATGTAGTTCGCCGCGGGCAAGACCGCGAGACCGATGGCGCGCACACAAATACAGATCGGGTCAAAGAGGCCGCCGATGGCGCTGCCGCACACCGCGGCCACCAGAAAGGCGCCAAGAAGGTAGTATTTGGCGTTCTGATACCCGTGGGTCATGTTCGCCTTGACCCGTCGGCCCCCGGTGGTCGCGCCCTGCGGGTTGGGGATCAACCACGCGAAGAAATGATGGAGGGTGCCGAAGGGGCAGATCCAGCCGCAGAAGACGCGACCGAAGATCAACGTCAGGGCCACCATGCCCACGCTCCACCAGAGCGCGCGGTAAATGGTGTGCGTTGAAAGAAACGTCATCAACGCGACAAAAGGGTCTGCCAGGAGGAAGCCCTCAACCGGGTACGGCATCCGCACCGTGGCGCCCCCGGCGAAGCCGCCTCGAAACTCAGTGCGCACCAAAAGAAACAAGAACAGAAGCAGAAAGCCCGTCTGTGAGACCCGCCGCGCGTTGCGGAGCCACACAATGATCTTCCGCGCGGGGAGGCCGCTCCCGGGGCGCTTCGGGGTCTTGAACTTCGACCGTACTTTAGAAACAACCGACGCCCACCAAGGGGGCTCGGCGCGCACCTCGGGGGCCGCCGCGGCGGTCGCCATGGTCACCTCGGGGGCCGCCGCTTCAACCGGCAAAGGCGCGGGCAACACCGCCGAAACGGGCCCGCCCGACGGAGCCGAAACGTCGAGCGCAGGCACCTGCCCAATCACCCCGAGCCAAGGGAGCGGGCGCGGAAGGTCACTCATGTGATAATTCTCGGAGCCGGATGATGAAGGTCAAAGGCCACATCGCTCGGTGACACCCCCGCAGGCACGATGAGGCCGTAGCGCTCGGTCGCGCCATCGTCGCGCAGGGCGACCTCGCGCGGGCGCAGCGTGTGCCAATCGCGGGTGCCGAGACGTCGCTCCTCGCCGATACGAAGATAGGCCAGATTCTCAGGCCGTTGCCCGATGAGGGTGCAACCATACGCGTCGACCGCCACCTGGTCGGTGCTGGCCACGATGGCGTTCATGCGCTGGGTGTCGTCGACGTTGCCGCCTTGGGGCCCGTTGCGGAGCAACACGCGAACAGCGTCGAGCACCGTCAGGGTGGGTCGCATGAAGGTGGCGAGGTCGGCCACGCTCATGTCAATCGACTGATGAAGCCGGTTACGACGGCCCCCGAGGGTGCCATACCAGTTCTTCATCGCGGCGGTGTATTTCGCGAGGTTATGGTGCTTCGCCACGGGCAGGTTGATGACCTTGTCGGCCTCGATCAAGGTGCGATACACCGGCCACTCATCGAGCACCTCGCCGCGGAGCCGCATGGTGCGAAAGCGGTGCTCGGCGGGCAACAACACCTCGGCCCCCGCAGCGTGGGCGCGCGACCAGATGCCGCTGCGCTGAAAGCAACGCCCGGGGTCGTTGCAGCTCGCGTCGGTCACCACCACGCGCCGAGCCCCCGCCTCGAAGACGAGCTGAACCACAGCGGCCACGACCTCGGGGTTGGTGTTGGCAGCCTGAATGGGGGTGCGATCCCAACCGATGTTGGGCTTGATCGCCACCACGTCGCCGCGCGAGACAAAGCGGCGCATCCCGCCCAAAGCCTCCACCGCGTGCCGCACCATCTCGGCCGGACGCGAGGCCGAAGTGCCCCGAATCACTGCAAAATCACTGGGGCCGCCGTGGTCGGCTACGCGGTAATCGCGCACCTCGCGGGGGCCGCCCTGGTCGCCCACGCTCCAGCCGCCGCGGTCATACCGACGCCAGGCGATGAGCCCCGAGGCCCCGAGCACCGCCGCGGCCTTGCCAGTTCGTTCGAGAAATTCACGGCGATCAGCCGTCTTCGGATCACGCATGGGCACCCGTGGGGTTGACTCCGAGGGTGTTATAGGCCACCCCGGGCCCGCAACGCCAACCCCCCGGCAAACACACTGCTACTGCGCAGGCAAGGCCGCGAGGAGGGCCCGCATCCGCGCCGTGCGACCCTCGCGGTCGAGGCCGTCGGTGGGAGCATCCCCCGCAGGGCCGGCCAGCGCCAAGGTCACCGCGCCCCGCCGCGCGATGAGGAGCTCGCCCGCGCTCGGGTGCGTCAACCAGAACGCCTCGTCGCCGAGGCCCGCGACCGCCTGGCCGACCCCGCCCCGCAGGCCGTTCACCACCGCGTGCGCGTCGTTGGTGTTGCTCTTGCGGAAGAACGCCACGCGGTATCGCTTGTTTGAAGCGTTTCGGCAGTGGGCGATCCATCCGGGGCCGGTGTTGTCGACGCCCAGAACCCGGTCATAGAGGTAGGTGGTGCCGCCCCAAACGAGCTCATCTTGGGGGAAGCCCGCCGGCGCCGCGGGGGCCGCGGTGTCGCCCGGCAAGGCCGCCGCGATGCGCTCCGCAAAGGCCGGGAGGGTCTCGCGTGCGAGGGCCCGAAGGCCCTCTTCATCAAGGTTGCCCGCGTCGTCGGCGAGGTTGATCTGAACGAGGTGAGAGCCCTTCCAAAATACGAGCTGGCTCGTGCCGAGGTAGCCGCCTCCGCCGATGGGTCGAGCTTGCGGTTGTAGGGTTGACGGGTCGCGCCCATCTGACAAGATCATCGAGTATTGCCCGAAGGCGCCGAGGGGCGTGGCCATGTCATAGACCTCGGCGGTGACCACCACCTCGCTGCCCGGGCGGCGGTAGTCGGTGCGGGCCATCTGCCGAAAGCCGTAGCCGACGTATTTCTCGCCCGCGCCGTCGATGGCCTGAAACAGCTCTTGCCCTGTAAAGAGCCGCACCGAGCCCGATTGCGCCCAACCCGTCACCGTCGCCCCCTGCGGGAGAAAGCGCGCCGTGTCGCGAAACGCGCTCGCCTCGGCGGGCGGGTCGACGCTCGCCGAAGGTGTCGGCGCCGCGCCCTGAGAGCTCCCGCTCGGAGCCCCCACCGACGGCGTCGCGACGGGCTGCGCAGGGCGCTGCGACGGCGTCGGAGGCGACGAACGACGACACCCAAAGTCCACCACGGTGGCGAACAAGATGGCCCGAAGACTCGACACTTTCATGGGCGGCGGTGATACGGTCGTCTCGATGCAATCGCAAGCGTGCGCGTGCGCCAACGACCGCTTCGCCGCGATCCGGGGTCGAGTGCCCCGCAATCGTTGCACGGTTTCGCAAGGCGTTTCGAGACCGCATCCTCAAGCGGGCCTTGTACACAAGCAGATTGTACGTCGAGAGGTGAAGGCACAGCCTTTGCACCGCGCTCGCGACGTGCGTCGTATGGGTCGACCAGCTCTGGCCGCAGCGGGGTTCTCCCTCGTTGAGTTGATGGTGGTGGTGGTGTTGATCGCCATCCTGTCAGCGTTGGCCATTCCGTCGATGTTGCAGGCTGGGCGCGAGCGCAGGGTGCAAGAGGCCTCGACCTCGGTGGTTGACATCTTCCGCAACGCGCGGGGCCGTGCGATGTACCGTGGCCGCGCGCAGATGGTGCTGGTCAGGCCCTCTGGGTCAGCCCTCCGTTTTGATGTTTTCGAGAGCGCCAACAGCCGTTGCCGAGACGGCCAGTTTGGGGCCGCCACGGGCGACTCGCCGAACCTCACCACGGTGATCGAGACCCTCGACCTGGCCACGACCTACTACGCACGCGACGGCATCAACGCCACAGTGACCCCTGGGTCGACCAACCGGCTGCGGGTCTGTTACACCCCGATGGGCAACGCGTTTTTCGGCACCTCGGCGTACACGGGGGTGACCGACACCTGGTCGAACAACATGGCCGACCCGAACGTGGCGCCGGCGTTTGAGATCAGGCTGTTTCAAGGCGCCGTGGCGGGGGTGGGCGGTGTTGCCCGTCGAATCCTCCTCCCGCTGGGGGGTACCCCGAGGATGCGCCAATGAGCCGCCGTCACCGCGCCCAAGGGGGGTACACCCTCATTGAAGTGTTGGCCTCGATGGCGGTGCTCGCCACGGGGCTGATGGGCATTCTGGCGCTCCAGGGCTCGACCACGGCGACCAACCAGCGGGCGCAAGAGATCACGATGGCCACCAACGTGGCGCGTCGCTGGCAAGAGCGCCTCCGCCGCGACGGCCTCCAATGGACGGCGCCGTCACAGTCGAACGCCGTCTCGAACATTCAAAACACCTGGTATTTGCGCCCCTTGCAGACCCAGGTGAACACCGGCTGGGTGATCCCCGCGCAGCCGATGGGCTTGACCGCCGCCCCAGAATTCGCCGCCGCTGATTATTTCGGCAACGATGTGCCTGTGGCGAGCAACGACCGGTACTACTGCACCCACGTGCGCCTTGTTCAGCTTGTGCCGAACGAGCTCGTGCGCGCCGAGGTGCGGGTGTGGTGGTACCGCCGCGGCGGCACTCGGCTGCCGGCCTACGACAACTGCGGCACGACCTCGGCGCTCGGCACCATGGGCCAAGACACCACCAACCTCCGGTGGGTGTACCTCACGCAGACCATCGCGAGGCATGAGCTATGAGCCCTCGTGATCGGCTCCTGCGGCGTCGCGTCGAGCAGGGCTACACCCTCTCTGAGCTCATGATCGCGGTGTTGCTCACGTCGCTGGTGGTGGGCGCGCTCTACCGCACGTCGCGCTCGGCGAGCGAGACCTTCAACCAGCAGCAGCGCATCGCTGAGACGCAGCTGCGGCTGCGCTTTGCGGCCGAGCAGCTGCGGGCTGACATCGCCCGGGCGGGCTACATGGCGACGCCCAACTCGGCCACCGACCCGAAGGTGTGCCCGCGCCCGACGCAGGTGCTGCAAGCCTTGTCGATCGAGCGTGACGCGCCGTCGATCGTGCCGCTCGCCACCGACAACCAGTTTATCTCGCCGGTGGTGCTCCGGATGACGGGCAACTACCTCTCGGTCGATGAGTACATGGTGGCCGGGGTCGACCCCTCGTCGGGCGAGATTCGGTTGCAGAACCAGACCCCGCAGTGGGCGCGGATGACCGCCGAGGAGTTCACGCGGATCTTCCTCGCGTCGGCCAACAACTCGGGGCGCATGGTGCGGATCACGAGCCCCACGGGCGAGATGCAGTTCGCGCTGGTGGTGGGCGGCAGCTTTCAATCTGCCAACTCGACGGTGTTGCCGGTGCTGCGCTTGCAGGCGCCGCCGACGGTGGTGGGCGCTGGGGCGTCGAGCTCAACCGCGGGTGCCGGGTGTGGCATCTCGGGGCTCGGGGTCGGGGCCACGGTGGCGCCGATCACCATGGTCGAGTACCGCTTGATGAACCTCTCGTCGAACCCGGTGTTGGCAGACCTGAGCCCCACCGACCCTGTGGCCGCGGCGCGAAAGACTGACCTGGTTCGGGTCGAGTACGACCTTCAGCCGCAGCCCGTGCTGGTGCCGGGCTCGATGCGTGTGGTGGGCGAGTTCGCGGTCGATTTCGACGCGACGGTGACCGTCGATGACGGCTTCCCCATTGGGAGCGCGACGGGCCCGGTGACGCTGCGGAGCTTCAACTACGGCGACACCGACATCACCACGTTGATGGCCAATGTGCAGACCGCGGGGCTCGGCACGGCGCGCCCGCAGCGGGTGCGCTCGGTGAGCTTCCGTCTGTCGATTCGTGAGCGCGACCAAGACCCGGGCTTCGGCTGGGTGGCCCGCGCTTCGGGCGCTGAGGCCCTCACCCGGTATCGGGTCTTCGACAACCGCATCGGCGCGGCGCGGGTTCGCACCGTGGCCACCGACGTCGTGCTCCCCAACCTTGCCACGAGGAACCTCCGATGACCCGTCGCGCCCTTCGACATTCGGGTCAGCGTCTGCGTTCGCGTCGGGGCGAGCGCGGCGTCGCGATGTTCGTGGTGATGGCCATGGTGATCATGGTGACCGCCGCGGGGGTCTTCGTGTCGCGCTCGTCTTCGCTTGAGATTCGCTCGGCGGGGTATCTCCGTCAGGCGGTGCAGACCCATTACATCAATGAAGGCGGCGCCTCGGCGACGCTCTCTCGGATGCGCATGAACTGCCCGGCATACTTTACCGCTTACCTGCGGCTGCGGGCTTTGCAGAACCTCGTGCCCGCACAAGAGTGCCCGCCGGTGGTGACCTCGCGCGGCAACGTGACGCCGCCCTGTTATAACTTTCTCTTGAATGACCTCGACCTCGCGGCCTCACCGAACCGGGTGTTCGCCAGCGCGACGGGGGTTGGCACCGCACGCACCGAAGGCTCATTTGGCATCTCGGGGATCCAACCGCATGTGTTTGTGCGGGTCACCGAGGTGGGGGCCGACACTTCACCGCAGCGAGGGATGGACATGAGCGACCCGAGTCTTCAGGCCCTCCCGATGCGGTTCTTGTTCGAATCGACGGGCACCACTCAGCAAGAGTCGTCTGGGTATGGTGCTGATAACTCCAACTCGGCGCGGGGCTCTGAGCAGCTTCGTGCCATTGCCGTGATGCGTTGCAACTGAGGCCATGTCAGACCGACGGAGAACATCCATGCGGCCGCAGCGAAGTCACCGACCCGCTTTTGTCTCAGCAGCCCTCGCCGCCGCCTTCGGCGTGCTTGGGGCCGCGTCTGAGAGCCATGCACAGGTCGATGTTCGCCTCATTCGCCCGAACATCATGGTGCTGCTCGACACCTCGGGCAGCATGGAGTGGAACGCGACCACTCAAGACAGCACCAACGCGTGCAGCAACGCGCCCGACGGCGCCGCCTGCAACCGTTGCCCGTCGAACCCTGCGGTCTCGATCTGTGCGCCGGGGTGTACCGACAACCGCACCCGTTGGAGCACCGCCCTCGAAGTGCTCACGGGTTCGATCCAGAACTATTCGTGTGTCGAGCAGGCGCGCAATGACACCACCGCGGCCGACCTGCTTTACCCCATCCCGCATCATTTGCCGCTCTCGAACGGGGTGCCGCTGTTTCGCAGCGGCGCGCAGCAGTTTAATGACGGTATTCTCGATGTGTACGCCGACCGCGTTCGCTTCGGGTTGATGACCTTTGACAACAACGAAGGTCTCGGCACGAGCGCCTACGATGGCATGTACTCGTACGCCCGCAACAGCACGTACACGTTGAACTATGTGGGCTGCCCCTCGCGGCCGATCAACAACGGCGCGCGCCGCCCGAGCGCAGACAACAACACCGCAGACATCGTGCCGGGCGGGCTCCGCTCGGTGGGCTCGCCCGCGGCCGACACGGCCACCCTCGCGCTCTTGAATCAGCAAATCCAAGAGAGCCTCGTGGGTCGTCGGGCCAACATGAGCACGCCTGAGATCGCAGGCTTGCGGCCCTTCGGCGGCACCCCCATCGCGGGCATGCTCGAAGACGCCTTCACGTATTGGACGACTCACGGCGACGTGATCGACGGCTCAGGCGGCGGCTCGGGCGACCCCTTCTTTCGGTGCCGCACCCGCGCCAACATTCTGATCACCGACGGTCACCCGAATGAGGATTACCGCCGTCACGCCGACACGCCGAGCAGCACCATCACTTGTGAGGGCGCGGTGTGCCCTTACGACCTGCCTTCGGCCACCGCGATGCGCATGGCCATGTCGGGCGGCAGCAACCCCGGCGCGCGCACCTACGTGGTGGCCTTCAACGCCAACGACGCGATCACCCGGCAAGAGCTTGAGCCCATCGCCCTCGCGGGTGCGACCGATCGGGTTTATTACGCCAACGATCGCCCGTCGCTCGCCTCGGCGCTGTCGTCGGTGATCGACACGGTGTCGTCGGTGAGCTCGACCCGAACGCCGCCGGTGTTGGGCGAGGCGGGCACCACGGCGCAAGAGGGCACGACGCAGTATCGCTTCAACGCGAGCTTTCAGGTGCGCCCGGGCTACCCCTGGGGTGGCAGCTTGGTGCGTACGCGCACCGCCTGTGTGGCCCCGGGCATGGGCCAGGCGCCGGTGCCCACCGAGGTGACCCCCGCGCAGAACGCGAACGACGATTTCGCCTACAATCTTCGTGCGACGGTGCGCTCATCGCAGGGCCTCCGCCCGCAGCGCTACCTTTGGACGTACATCCCGACCACCGCGGTGAACGCCAACGACCTTCGGCAGCCCATTCGCAACGCCCAAGGCCCCGGCATGGGCACCGCGGTCGAGCTCACCAACGTCGCGCCCGTTTACTACAATGCCGGGTCGACGTCAGAGCGCGACACGCTGGTGTCGTGGCTCCGCGGTGACCCAGGCACCAACCGCGAGACGCAGCCGCTCGGTGACATCTACCGCTCGACGCCTACCTTTGTGCCGGCGCCGCGGGTGAACCTCGCCGATCAGACCTTTACGGCGTATCGCCAGCGCGCGTTGCCGCAGGCGGTGGCGTACGGCCGTGCGCGGGGCGGCCCCATCACCGTGGGCACCCGCGAGCCGGTGATGTATGTCGGCACAAACGACGGCATTTTGCATGCCTTCAACGCTGACACGGGCGAAGAGATCTGGGGCTTCGTGCCGCCGTACCTGATGGCCACGCTGCGCTCGGCGTATCCGAACGTGCGCAGCATGGGCGTCGACGGCACCCCGGTGGTCAAAGAGATTTATTATGAGCGTTCGCAGAGCACGCTCGCAGACGACTCGGCGTGGCGCACGGTGATGGTGGTGGGGCTGCGCTCGGGCGGCGGGGCCTACGAGGCCCTCGACGTGACCGACCCGTACAACCCGAAGTTTCTGTGGCAGTACACCGACGCCACCATCAACCAGGCGGCGGGGCAGGCGGCCATCGGCACCCTGTATTTCTCGCGCACCATGGGCGCTCAGCCGGTCGAGCGGGCCGTGGCGATTCTGCCCGGCGGCCCGGGCACCCTCGCGTCGAGCTGTTCGGCAGGGGCCAACCCGCGGCCCTTGCGCGCCAACACCCTGCTCAACGGGTGGACTTCGGGTCGAGGCGCGCGCCGTAACTCCGTCCGTTGTTGGAACAACTCGCCCGTCGCCACGGGCCAGTGGTTGCACATCGTTGACCTCCAGACCGGTGACACCATCCGGCGGCTCGGTGCGGGCACCACGGGCAACGACCCCACGGGCTCGCCGCTGGTGGGCTCTCCGGCGTTGTTCAATGGGCAAGCGGGTGTGGTGAGCACCCGGGCGTACGTGGGCGACGCCGACGGCATGGTGTGGCGCGCCGATCTCACGGCGAGCGAGCCCCGCTTCTGGTGGCTCGGCGAGGCCTATGACGCCTTCTGGGATCGCCCCTACAACGAGGGGCGGCCGGTGCTCGAGCGCCCGGTGACCACCACCGACGCGCAGAACAACGTGGTGGTCGCGTTCGGGACGGGCGACTCTGAGACCCTTGAGACCCTCGAAGACAACCGCGTGGTGTCGTTCACCGAGCGCGTCACGACCAGCACCTCGGGTCAGGCGACGGGCGTCAACATCGAGTCAAACTGGGAGATTCGCACGGGCACCAACACCGCCGAGCGCGACTTCTTCTCGGGCGAGCGTGTGACCGGCGCGCTCACGCTCTTCAACGGCTCGCTCTACTTCGGCACGTTCATCCCCCGCACCTCGACCGACGCGTGCCAGATCGGCCGCGCGAGGCTCTGGGGGGTCGACATCGCCGCGCAAGACCCCAACGGGAGCTTCACGCCCCGCGGCGCGATCGATCGCCCGACCGGCTGCGCGGGCCCCATGGGCAGCACCTATGACCGCGTCACCGAGAACTTCGACGGCGACCTCGGGTGCACCGCCGATGGTGAGAACACCCTGCTCTTCGGCGTGACCCTGCAACGCCCGGCGTCGTGCAGCGTGGTGACGAGCTCGACCGACCCGTTGACGGGCATCCCGCGGAGCTTCGTGAGCGGCACCAACAGCACCGAGTATCGCATCGTGCTCCAGACCGCCCAGACCAGCACGGGCATGGGCGGCACGGTGACCCGGAGCTTCACCCGGAGTGTGCGGGCGCCGATCCTCCCGGCGCGCGTCGATTCGTGGGCGACCGTCTTCGAGTGATGATCTCTCAGTCTCTGCGGCCTCGGGGTCGCCTGATGGCTGCCCTGGTTCTAACCAGCGCGTTCGGCGCTGCGTGTCGTCGCCCGCGCAGGCCGCGCCCCGCGCCCGCGCCCGTGGCGGCGCCCGCCGCGCCCGTGGCAGAGGCCGAGCCCGTCGAAGACGAGGCCCCGCGCGACCCCGACGAGCTCATGGTCGGGCCCGATCAGGCCTTCGGCTTGCCGGTGCCCTTGGGCGCCTCGCTGCGACACGAGAGCCCTGCGATGAAGCTCTACGACGTGCCCGCCTCGGCGCCGCGGGTGCTGCGCTTTCTCGAACGTCGCCTGACCGTGCGCTCGGCCGAGGTCGGGGCGCTGGGGTCGTTCTTGCGCGGCGCGCGGCTCCGCGAGGGTGAAGGGCGCGGCGTCTTTGATGTCGGCGTGCGCGATGAGGGCGGGCACACCCAGCTCAGCGTGTGGGATCGCACGGCGCCGCTCCCGGCCCCTGCGCCCCCGGTGAACACCGCCCCTGCGGCCCCACGGGTGGCGTTCTAGGCCCTCGACGCGCCAGTAGGTGCTGGGGCGCCCCTTCGGGCTCAGACGGGCCCGGCACGGGGCCGCGTTGGGCATCGCGGGTGGCGTGGCGGCGTGAACATCGTCGGTGCCAGCGGGGGGTGTTTCGCGGTACCCCTTTGGCCATGCTCGCCGACGTTGAACAGTCTGAGGGTGCTTCGCGGGTTGGGGGGCACACACCGCCAGACGCGGTGGCCACGGGGCGTCCGATGGGGCCGGGGCTCCGACGGGCCACCTTGGCCTTGGCCGAGGCGCTCTTCGCCGACGAGCAGGGCCCTCCGCCGGCCGAGCGTCTCGCATGGCTCTGCGACGACCTCTCGCACTTCATGGCGCACGCGGGGGTTCGGGCGCGGGGGCTCTTTGCGCTGTGTCTCTTTGCGATCTCGTGGGGCGCTCCGTGGATGGTGTGGCGCTTGGGGCCGCTGGCCGCGCTCGACCTGAACACCCGGAGCCGCGCGCTCTCGCGCTTCGAGTCGGGCCCGCTGGCGTTGGCGCTCTACGCGGCGAAGGCGATGCTCTGCATTGTGTACTACGAGCACCCTGACGCGGCCGCGCTCACGGGCTACGACGGCCTCTGTCTCGTGCGAAAGGGGGCCTCGCGATGAGCGGCGGGTACATCTCGGCGCGCGGCGTCGCGGGCGATCTCGACCTCGACGCAGACGTGTGTGTGATCGGTTCAGGGGCGGGGGGCAGCACCGTGGCCACCGAGCTCGCACTGAGCGGGCTCAGGGTGGTGGTGCTCGAAGAGGGCGCGCGGGTCGACGCGGCGTTGCACGGCCAGATGCGGCCGAGCGAGTCGTTGCGGCATGTGTGGCGCGATGGCGCGCTCACGGTGGCGTTGGGGGTGGGCGACTCGCCGAGCATCAACGTGACCATGGCCAAGGTCGTCGGCGGGTCGAGCATGGTGACCGGCGGGGTGTGCTTTCGCATCCCCGAGAGCGTGGGCCAACATTGGGCCAGCGAGTTGGGGCTCGCCGAGTATCACCCGCGGGTGATGGAGCCGCTCTTCGAGCACGTCGAGAAGGCCATTCACGTCGAGGAGGTGCCCGCGGCGATGCGCTCCCGGTCGACGCAGCTCTTCGCCGAGGGGATGTTGAAGCGGGGGGTCGAGCTCAAGCCCATTCGGCGTAATACCAAGGGCTGCAACGGGTGCGGTCGCTGCAACTTCGGGTGCCCCGAGGTGGCCAAGCTGTCGGTCGATGTGTCGTACCTCCCGAGGGCCGTGGCGGCGGGCGCGACGGTGTACTCGCACACCTGGGTCGATCGGGTGACCACCGCGGGGGGGCGCGTCACGGGGGTCACCGGTCGGCTCTTGCAGGGGCCTCGCGGCGAGCCGCGCGGGAGGCTCAGGGTGCGCGCCGGGCGTGTGGTCTTGGCGGCGGGCGCGTGGCACTCGCCCGGGGTGTTGATGCGGAGCCGCTTGGGGCACCCGCGCTGGGTCGGGCGGGGCATGACCTTGCATCCGGGGTTTCGGGTGTTGGGCAGGTTTGATGCGCCGGTGCGGGGGTGGCAAGGGGCGCTCCAGAGCGCGTACACCGATGCGTTCGAAGACGAGGGGATCACCCTCATGGGGCTCTTCGTGCCGACCGGCGTGCTCGGCGCGACGATGCCCGGGGTGGGCCGCGAGCACCTCGAAAATGCCGCAAAGATCGGGCATCTCGCGATGTTCGGGGGCATCGTCCACGACAAGGGAGGCGGCAGCTTGCATCGCATCCCCGGGCGCGAGCCGCTCGCGCTGTATCGTATGGACGCGGAAGACAAGGCGCGCATCCCGCGCTTGCTGACCTTGATGGCCGAGGCCTTCTTCGCGGCAGGTGCGCGCGAGGTGTTTCTGCCCGTGCTCGGCACCCGCGGGATGGACGCCGACGCCTTTCGTCGCTTCGACCTCAGCGCGGTGCCCGGGAGCCGTTGGGAGAGCGCCTCGCAGCACCCGCTGGGTTCAGCCCGAATGGGGTGTTCGCGCGAGAACTCGGTGGTCGACGGTGAGGGCCGCGTGTGGGACGTGCCAGGGCTCTATGTGGCCGATGGCAGCATCCTCCCGACGAGCCTTGGGGTGAACCCGCAGCTCGCGATCATGACCACGGCGACCCGGGTGGCCTGGCGGCTCCGCGATCGCTTTCGGCGCGAGGCGTAGCCGCAGCAGCCCGGAGGGTGGGAGCGGGTCGGAGCCGTCGGCGACGCCCCGACCTGCGAGGGGGCGACGGTCAGTAGATGCTCGTGATGTTGTAGCCGAAGTAGGTGGTGCCGCTGTCGGCCAGCGAGATCGGCGTGGTGACGATGGGCGAGGTGCCGCCGCCTTGGCCGCGAAAGACGTGGGCCCGCGACGCGCTGTAGTCACCGACGATGAGGTCGCCGAAGCCGTCGCCGTCGATGTCGCCGACGCCCGCGAGGCTGCGCCCAAAGTAGGTGAGGCTCGCGCCCGAAGGACGCGGCACGGTGGCGCGGCCCGAGCTGGTGAAGCCTGCGCCGTTGCTGATGTAGAGCCAGACCAGCGACGAGGTGCCGCCGTCGCTGACGAGCATGTCGTTGAAGCCGTCGCCGTTGATGTCGCCGGCGCCGCGCACGAGGCGCCCGAAGGCCGAGGTGGTGTTGTCGACGAGCGACGAGAGCGTCGCGGGGGCGGCGTTGCCGGCGCGGCCGCCGTACACGAACACGCGGGTGCTCGACGTGCTGGAGCTGCTGCACCCGACGGCGATGTCGGCGTACCCGTCGCCGTTCACGTCACCGAGGCCCGAGGCCGAGTAGCCGCAGCCCGTGGTGCTCTGGGTGATGACCACGGGAGTGCTTGAGAGGCCCGTCGAGCTGCCATACCAGACGTGCGCGGTGCTGTTGTTGTAGCCCGTGGTGAGCATGTCGGCGAAGCCGTCGCCGTTGAGGTCGCCCGCGGCCGCGACGATGTAGCCGAAGTATGACTCGGCGCTGCGGTTCAGCGACAGAGACGGCAGGCTCGGGAAGCCGCTGGCCGAGCCGTAGTACACAAAGACGCGGCTCGACGAGGTGCTCGTCGAGGCGGCGCCCACGGCCATGTCGGCGAAGCCGTCACCGTTGACGTCGCCGAGGCCCGCGAGCGCGTATCCGAAGTAGGTCGCCGAGCCGCTGATGACCGTGGGCGTCGTACCGATGCCGTTGGCCGTGCCGAAGTATACGTACACACGGTTGCCGTAGTACGCGCCGATGGCGAGGTCAGGGTACCCGTCGCCGTTGACGTCTCCCAAGAAGGCCGACGAGGTGCCGAAGTAGTAGCCCGAGGTGGGGGCCGAGAGGCCGAAGTCGACCGTGGTGTCGGCCCCGCGGAAGATCGCCACGCGGTTCGCACCGCTGCCGCCGATGACCATGTCGGCGTTGCCGTCGAGGTTCAGGTCGGCGGTGATCGAGGTGCCGCCGCGGTCTGAGATCGAGATGAGCCAGGGGCTCGACGCCGTCGGGCTGACGCCGTTCATGTCGGCGAGGCTGAACAAGCGCCAATAGAAGCGACCCGTGGGCAGGTCGGTCATCGGCTGGAAGCTCGTGCCGATGATCTCTTGCGTGAGCGTCACCGTGTTGCACGCGCGGTCAGGGCAGAGCTGAAGCCGCGCGCCCAAGGCCCCCGTCGGGAGGCTCCACCGGAAGGTCGGACGACGGCGCACCGAGGCCCCCGAGGCGGGCGCGATCGGCCGCGGCGGATCGAGCGGGATGCACGCGCTGCCCGAGGGCACATACCCCGACGCGCAGGTGAAGCTGCAACGGTTGCTGCTGCACTGAACGCTCGTGGCGTTGGTCGGTCGCTGACACGCGCTCGCCGTGTAGGTCAGGCCGTCGGGGTTGCAGATGCGCACCGAGCTCGCGTCGACGCACGAGGTGTCGCCCGGAGTGCAGACCCACGGCGTGCACTGGCCCATGGCGCACGATTGCCGCGTCGCGCAGGCCTGGGTGCTGAAGCCGAGGCCGTCGCTGTTGCACACCCTGACGTTGCCGTTGTCGACGCAGGTGCGCTCACCCGGCGTGCAAACCCACGCCTGACAGGCGCCGCGGGTGCAAGTCTGCCGCGACGCGCAGGTGCCGGTGCTGAACCCCAAGCCGTCGCTGTTGCACACCCGACGCTCGGTCGCGCTCGTGCAAGTCGCTTCACCGGGGACGCAGATCCAGCCCGTGCACGCGCCGTTGACGCAGCTCGCGTTGGTGCCGCAGCTCCGCGTGGTCTCAGAGAGGCCGTCAGACGCGCAGGCGCGCACCGTACGCGGGTCGAGGCAGCTGCCTTGGTTCGGCGTGCAGACCCAGCTCCGGCAGACCCCCGCTTGGCAGCTCCGCATCGCCTCGCAGGCCGTGGTGGTGTACCCCAGCCCGTCGCTGTTGCAGACCCGCCGTTGCCCGTCGGTGGTGCAGTCGGCAGCGCCGGGGGTGCAGATCCGCGAGAGGCACATGCCGTCGCGGCAGCTCTGGCCGACGATGCAACCGCGCAGCGAGTACCCGAGCCCGTCGCCGTTGCAGATGCGCGCGGTGCTGGCGTCAGAGCACGACGCCGTACCGGGCACGCACACCTGGCTCAGGCACGCGCCGTTGTTACAAATCTGCCCCGACGGGCAGGCTTCGGTGCTCGTGCCGAGACCGTCTGCGTTGCAGGTGGCCCGGGTCTGGAGGTTGGCGCACGACAGCGCCCCGGGGGTGCAGACCCGGTTGCGGCAGTTGCCCTCTGAGCACGACTGGTTGCTCGCGCAGGTCTGCTCGGTTTGCGTCGAGCCGCGGCTGTCACACGCTTGGATGCGCGTCAGATCGAGGCATCGCCGCACGTTGGGCACGCACACCTGCGGCCGGCAGACGTTGCCCGCCGCGCAGAAGGTGCCCGTCTCGCAGTCTTCGTCGCCCACGCAGTCGACGCAGACCGAGCGCGCGGTGTCGCAGACCTGGCCGCGGTCGTTGCACTCGCGCGACGAGCGGCACGCCCGCGCCGAGACGCAGACGTTGTCGCGGCAGAGCTCGCCCATCGGGCAATCGTTGTTGCCCACGCAGTCGTTGCAGCGCCCCGCGGCGGTGTTGCAAACCTGCCCCGGGCACATGCGCGAAGACTGACACGCGGTCGGGGCCACGCAGCGGTTTTGGGCGCAGATACGGTCGTTGCCGCAGTCGGCCTGGAGCACGCACTCGACACAGCGCTGCTGCGCGCGTGCGCAGCGGAGGCCCATCGGGCACTCGCTGTCGGTGCGACAGCTGAAACCGCCGCCGTCGGTGGGAGGCGGCGCGTCTTCGGCGGGCCCCGCGTCGACAGGCCCCGCATCGACGACGGGCGTGGCGTCGACCGCGGTGACGGCGTCTTCGACGGAGCCCGTGTCGCGCGCAGGGTCGGCGTCTTCGACGGCGGCGTCGCTCGCGTCGAGGCTGGCGCCGTCAGCGCCGGGCCCGGTGTCGGTCGGCGGAGGCCGGTTGGGGGTGTTGGGCCCACAGGCCGCCAAGGCCGTGAGACAAAGTGAAATCAAGAGACCACGCTGGAGCGCCATGGATCGGTCTGCCCTGCTGATTGCGTGATGTCACCGTAAGCAGGCGACACCACAAGACTGTGTTGAAGTGTTCGGCCCACGCAGCGCGCGAAGAGCCCTTGTTACTACGGGGGCGGTGCTACGGAATGGCGCCCCCTCCGTCAAGCCACGGGCGACGATTCTTCTGACCTTTGACCGTAGACCGTGCGCGCACCCATGCATCTCGGCAACTCCGAGGATGGGGCCTCGGTGACATTCTCTGTCATCGCTCCGGGAGCGGGGCGTGGCGTGCTGCGGTCCGAGGGGCGTCGCGAGGGGGGGCGCCTCGGGGGGCGCGTTGTTGGCCACGTTCGCGGCGTTGGCGGGGGCGCGGGGTGGCGGGCGAGGGGGGGCTAGACGCGGGCGGCGAGGAGGTGTATGAGCCGCGACCCTCCGGCGAGCGCCGAGAGACCCACGGCCGTCATCGCGTGTGCAGATGGTTTGCGCCCGCGACACCCACGGATGGGGGAGAAAGACGAGAACGATTCGATGAGCAGCCTTACAAACATCACGGTTGTTGCTTCTTCACGCACCGTCGGCGGCAAGAGCGAAGCCCGCCGCACTCGCTCGGCCGGCAAGGTGCCGGCGGTGGTTTACGGTCCGGGCGAGACGGGGCTCCCGATCGCCGTCGAGGCCGGTGCGGTTCAGTCGATTCTGACCTCGCCGCAGGGGCGCAACACCGTGGTGAAGCTCACGGTTGACGGGCGCGAGCAGCTCGCGCTCCTCAAGAGCTACGACTACCACCCCCTCACGCGGCAGATCGAGCACGCTGACTTCTACACCGTGAAGCTCGACCGCCCGGTGCTCGTGCAGGTGCCCTTCGTGCTCACCGGTCGCGCCAAGGGCGTCGCGATGGATGGTGGCACGCTCCGCCAGATCTTCCGTACGTTGCCGGTGCTCGCGACGCCCGACAAGATCCCCGCGAAGATCGAAGCCGACGTGACCCACCTCGGTTTGGGCGAAGGCGTTCACGTCCGCGAGCTGAAGCTCGCCGAAGGTGTTCGCGTGAAGCTCGACAACAGCCAGACCCTCGCCAACGTCGTGGCGCCCGAGAAAGACGACACCAAGGCCGCGACGCCTGAGGCCGCTCCGGCCAAGGGTGCCGCCAAGGCCGCTCCGGCTGCGAAGGCCGCCGCTGCGCCTGCCAAGAAGAAGTGATCGTCGACTGACCTTCGGTCTCGCTGCCCAGGGTGCCGTCGACGGCGCTCTGGGCAGTGTCATTTGATGTTTCAGCACACCCGATGTGCGCCCAGGCGCTCGGCTCCTTGCGCCGCGGCGCGGGGGGGCACGACACGCGAGAGGTCGACGGCGATGAAGCTCATCGTGGGGCTTGGCAATCCTGGGCCGCAGTATCGCAACACCCGACACAACATCGGCTTTCTTGTGCTCGACCGGCTGGCCCAGCGCGAGATGGGCTCAGAGTGGCGCGAGAAGTTTCAAGGCGTGGTCTCTCAGGCCGTGATCGCCGGCAACCCGGTGTGGCTGCTCAAGCCCATGACCTTCATGAACGTCTCGGGGAGCGCCGTGGTGCGCGCGACGCAACAGCTTGGCATCAAGGCGCCCGAGGTCTTGGTGGTGCACGACGACCTTGAGCTGCCCTTCGGCGAGCTCCGCGGCAAGCTCGGCGGGGGCCTCGCGGGGCACAACGGCCTGCGCAGCCTGAACACCGTGATCGGCGCTGATTTCGCGCGGTTGCGCATGGGCATCGGGCGCCCGACGCAGGGCACCGTCGAGTCGTGGGTGCTGTCGTCGTTTGGGCCCGACGAGCAGCGGCGCCTCGACGCGGTGCTCGACGACGCGGTGGCCAAGATCGCCGAGGTGGTGGCCCGCGGGCTGCCAGAGGCGGCGCCGGGGCGTGGCGGGGCGAAAAAAGCGTAGACCCCCCTTTGCGGGGTGATGGGGGTGTGGTACGAGGCGCGCCCCTCGCAGATGGTCTGCGGGTGTCCTCGCTCCACGCGCTCTGACCTCGGTTGACGGGGTTATGTTGCTCGCGTGGGGCCGATTCCTGTCCAGGAGGACGATTCTCATGACGATCGATTTTCGCCCCGACCCGCGGCGCGCCACGGATTATGAAACCGTGTTCATTCTGCGCCCGGACATCGACGCCGAAACCAGCGAGAAGGTGATCTCTCGCGCGGTTGCGGCCATTGAGTCGAGCAACGGCAAGCTGACCCGCGTTGAGAGCTGGGGCAAGCGTCGGCTCGCCTTCCCGGTGGGCAAGCAGCGCAAGGGCTTCTACGTCTACCTTCGCTACCTCGGGATGAAGGGCACCGTGTACGAGCTCGAGCGCAACCTGCGCATGCTCGACACCGTGCTGCGTCACCTCACGGTGGTGATCGCGAAGAACGTTGACATGACCGCGGTGGTGATCGACCCCGAAGAGGTCAAAGTTCGCCGCATCGAGATCACGGCCGAAGAAGACGACCGTGAAGACAGCTTCGAGGCTTCGCTCGGGCTCGCCGACAACCACGATCGCCGCGACCGTGACCGCGACCGCGAAGCCCAGGCTGTTGAAGCCGAGGCCGCCCCGGTCGAGGCCGCTGAGGCCGAAGCCAAGCCCGCCGCTGAGGCGTGAGAGAGAAGGCACGGAGTCATGGCACGTTTTCAGACCAACGACTTTGACGATCGCAGCATCGACGGCGGTGCCGCCGAGATCGCCAACGAGAACATGCTTCAGCGCCGCCGCGGCGGTCGCAAGAAGATCTGCAAGTTCTGCGCAGAGCACACCGAGTTTGTTGATTACAAAGACTCGAACACGCTGCGTTACTTTCTCACCGAGCGCGGCAAGGTTGTGCCGCGTCGTATTTCTGGCAACTGCGCGCGCCACCAGCGCATGCTGATTGCTGCCATCAAGCGCTCGCGTATGCTGGCGCTGTTGCCGTTCACCACGGCCACCTGAGCGGAGTAGAGTGCGATGAGCCGTACCGTTCATGTGATTCTTCAGCGCGACATCCAGAAGCTCGGCAAGGGCGGCGATGTCGTGAAGGTTGCCGCAGGCTTCGCGCGCAACTTCCTCCTGCCGCAGGGCTTTGCGCTGCCGGCCAGCGAGGGCAACGTGGCCCGCTTCGAGCACGAGAAGAAGGTCGCGGCCGAGCGGGCTGCGAAGCTCCGCGCCTCGGCGGTCGATCTCGCCGCGAAGCTCTCGACCCTTGAGCTGCGCCTCGCGCGCTCGGTGGGTTCAGAGGGCCGTCTCTACGGGTCGGTGACCTCGAAAGACATCGAAGCGGGTCTCAAAGACAAGGGCTTCAGCGTCGAGCGCAAGAAGCTCTCGGTTGACACCATCCGCGCCCTCGGCACCTACGAAGTGACGGCGAAGCTCGCCCACGACGTGACCGCGACCTTCAAGGTCAGCGTCGTCGCGGCCTGAGCCGCAGTCGCCCGCGTCAGCGCCCTCGGCAGCGCCCTCTCAGAGGTCGCCGTCGGGGGTGTTGCGTTTGGGCCCCGGGCCCGCGCATCGCTGTCAAAGACTTGATCTGATGTTCAGCCCTCCGCTAAGACCGTGCGGCCTCTGCGCCGTCTTCAAGCCATCGAAAGGGCCTCCGAATATGCCTGGTACCGTGCATCTCCTCCGCGTCGTCAAGGCGCCCGCCGAGCGGGTCTACCGCGCTTTCTTGAGCGCCGGGGCGTTGGCCAAATGGCTCCCGCCGTACGGCTTCACTTGCACGGTGCACCACCTCGAGCCGCGGGTCGGCGGCACCTTTCAGATGTCATTCACCAACTTCACCAACGAGCAGAGTCACTCGTTCGGCGGCGAGTACCTCGAGCTCGTGCCCAACACGCGCCTCTGCTACATCGACCGCTTCGACGACCCGAATCTGCCGGGTGAGCTCAAGGTCACGGTGCGGCTCCGCGCGGTGCTCTGCGGCACCGAGCTCGACATCGTTCAAGAGAACATCCCTGACATCATCCCCGTTGAGATGTGCATGTTGGGGTGGCAAGAGTCGCTGGCCCAACTCGCGACGCTGGTCGAACCCGAGATTACGCAGTGACCGCGTGTACGGCACCTTCGACGCAGGTGTGAGCCCGATGAGCGCCCATCGTATTTTTGCGACACCTTTCGCGAAGGTGTACCCGCTGTATGTCGCGAAGGCCGCGCGCAAGCAGCGCACCCAGGCCGAGGTCGATCAGGTGATTTGCTGGCTGACCGGCTATGACCCCGCGGGGCTCGCGGCGCAGTGCCGCGCGAACACGAGCTTCGAGGCCTTCTTCGCCGAGGCGCCCGCGATGCACCCCAACGCGGCGCGCATCACCGGGGTCGTCTGCGGGGTGCGGGTCGAGACCGTGAGCGACCCGCTGATGCAGAAGATTCGCTACCTCGACAAGCTCGTCGATGAGCTCGCCAAGGGGCGCCCCCTCGACAAGATCTTGCGCTCATAGGCTCTTCTGTTCGCGCGGCGGCACCGATTTCACGAGGGCGCGGTGCGCCTCCCACCAGGCGTTGGCGTCGGCTTCGAGCCAGCGCGTGCCGCTGTTCTCGATGGCGGCCAAGAGATCGCAGAGGCTCTGGGCGCTCACAGGGCGCTCTTCGGGGCGCTTCGCGAGACACCGGGTGACGAGGCGGTCGAGGGCAGGGGGCACGGGCATGGGGGCCCGCTCAGAAGGCACCGGCGGCGGCGCCGAGAGGTGCGCCGCGCAGAGGTCGATCAGGTTGCCGCGCTCGAACGGAGGGTGCCCCGTCAAGAGGAAGTACAGCACCCCGCCGAGGGCGTAGAGGTCTGACGCGGGGCCCACCGAGGCCGAGGCGTTCATGGCCTCGGGCGCCATGTAGAGCGGCGTGCCGATAAAGCTGTCGGTGCTCGAGAGCGTCGTCGACTTCGAGTCGATCTGCTTCACGAGACCGAAATCGAGCACCTTCACAAAATCGCGGAGACCGCCGCGGTTGCAGACCATGATGTTGGCGGGCTTGATGTCGCGGTGCACCATGTTGCGGGCGTGCGCCTCGGCGAGGGCGCCGCACACCTGCTTGATGAGATAGATGGCCCGGGCAGAGGGCACTGGGCCGAAGCGCGCGACGAGGTCTTCGAGGGAGATCCCGTCGAGGTACTCCATGGCGTAGTAGAAGGTGCCATCGGGGGCGTGGCCGAAGTCGTACACGGCGATGGTGTTGGGGTGCGAGAGCTCGCTCGTGGCGCGGACCTCGCGCTCGAACCGCGCCACGAACTCGTCGGTGGCGCGCTCGGGGTTGAGCACCTTCACCGCGGTAGGGCGGCGCAAGAGGGCGTGACGGGCGCGGTAGACGACGCCCATGCCGCCCTCGCCGAGCTTCTCTTCGAGGGTGTACGCCCCGAGCTGTTGCGCCTCGTTGACGGCGCTCCGGAGCCGCGCAATGGCCGACCAGGCGCCCATCGCGAGGGTCACCACGGTGGTGAGCAAGAGCCCGATGGCGAGCACCGCCGCGGTGGCCACCCGCGGCGTCGAGGGCATGTGATGGCTGGCCACCACAAAGCGCCAACGGTGATTGCAGAAGGTATACGGGATGCTCCACCGGAGAGCGGCCGTCGCGAGGCCTGCGTGGGCGCCGCGGGTCGATTCGTAGAGCACCTGGTTGGGCCCCGACGCGTCTTCGTCGAGCAAGATCACGTCGCGGTCGGGCCCCTTGAGGGCGATGAGGCTCGGGCCGAGGAGCTCGTGCGGGCGAAAGAGCACCACCGCGGCGCCGCGCCATGCGGTGAGCCGTTCGGCTTCGGTGTTGCGCGGGAGATCGTGCGCGTAGATGGGGCTGCACACGCCCACGGCCCAGACGCCCTCGGGGTCTTCGACTAGGCGAAAGCGATCGGTGACGACCGATTTGCCGCGTCGCGCCGCGAGGAGGAGCATGTCGCGGCGCCAGGGGTCATAGCCCATTTCAAGCCCGATGACTTCAGGGTTGAAGGGCTCCATGTAAAAGAGCGGAATGTAGTCGCTGCGCTCGGGCGAGCGCACCATGCGGCCGAGCGAGTTAGGCTCGCGAAACTCGAAATTGGCCACCCCTTCACGGCGCGCCCGCGCCTCATACGCCGCCCGCTCTTCGCCCCGCACATAGGGGAACCACTCGATCACCGCGATGCCCTGGGTGCGCCGCATGAACGGCGTCACAAACGCGGTAAAATCGGGCCGATCGACGCTCGTGCTCGCATCGAAGAACGGCGGGATCGACTCCGCCGTCGCGATGGGCGCTTCGAGGGTCGAGCGCATCGCCATCGCCAACGGGCCCGCGCGCTGCGCGAAGTTGACCCCCTCGCGCTCGTCGTAGTCGCGCCGGGTGTAGGCCGCGGCCACGAAGCTGATCACGACCCCGATCGAGGCCGCGCTCAGCGGGCGCAGGTGCTTACGCCACCACGGCAAGCCCACCGTGGTCTTCGCGCGTGCAGTCTGAATTCGCGCGGCGATCCCGCTACGCGCCGAGCCAGCTGCGCCAATCTTCCTCATGCCCACCGCAGCGCCAGTGTGGCACAGTTTCGTGCACCTCGGCTATCTCATCACGCGGTACAAAACACCGTGAACGCGTGCCCAGAAAACCGACATAAACTGTACGGCGCGCTCGCCGGGCTCGGGCTGATCGAAGTCTTTCTATCTCGGTTTCTTGGGGGGCGATTGCACCCTGATGAGATCCATCAGTACCTTGAGCCCGCGCACCGTCTGGCCTTCGGGTATGGCACCCGCACACACGAGTGGTACCGCGGCATGCGCAACCTCGTGGCGCCGTGGTGCCTCGCGAAGGTGTACGCCCTCGCGGCGGCGCTGCGCTGCGACACGGCTGAGGGCTTGTGGTGGGCGACGCGGCTCCCGGGGGTGCTCGCCTCGCTGGCCACGGTGGGGCTCCTGGCCCTGCGCTTGGGGCGACGCCACGCGCTGCAAGGCTGGCTCTTTGTCGCGCTCATCGCGACCCAGTGGGCCTGGCTCGACCTCGGCGCGCGCCCTATGGGAGAGAACTTCTCGGTCGCCTTCATCGCCTACGCGCTGTACCTCGCGGGTCGGCCGCTCGCGCCTCGGGTCGCGGCCTGGGCGGGCTTCTGCCTCGGGGCGGCGGTGTGGTTTCGTTACCCTGCGGTGATCTTCGCGTGCGCCGTCGCCGCGGCGGTGCTGGGGCGCGCGCCGTGGCGCGTGGGGGCCGCCCTCGTCGCGGGCGCGGCGCTCTCGGCGGCGACCCTGGGCTACATCGACCAGCGCACCTGGGGGCACTGGTTTCATTCTCTCATCGCGTACTTTGAATACAACTTCATTCAAGACAACGCCCGCAAGGTGTTCGGCGCGCGGCCGTGGTATTTCTACCTCGCGTGGTGGGCCTCGCTGGGCCCGGGGTGCTTCGCGCTGTGGCTGCTCCGATGGCGCGCCTATTGGGTGCGGCCCGACCTCACGCTGTGGGTCGCGGGGGTGTACCTCGCGGCGCTCTCGCTGACGGCGCACAAGGAGCCGAGGTTCTTCCTCTCGGCGGTGCCGCTCCTCTCGGCGGGGCTCGCGAGCGCGGTCTCGGGTGTCTCGCCGCGGGCCTGGCGGGCGCCCTTGCTTCTGTCGTGCGCGGTCTCGGCCTTGGCGCTTGGGTGGTATCGCAGGCACGATTATCAACAGCGCGACCTTCAGCGCGCGATGTTCGCGCTCTCGCGCGGCCCACACATCGACGCGGTGTTCGTGCTCAACCGCGGTCACCCCGGGCTGTCGAGCCTGCACCGCCCCGCGCGCATCGAGGCGCCGCCGTCAGAGCGTCTCGTCGAGGGGGTCGCGCGCTTCGAGCGGGTCAGGGCCGAGCGCGCGGGGCAGACACCCGGGGGCTTCGGGCGCATCGTGGCCCTCTGCGATGAGGGCGGCGACGCGCCCGCGGGGTGCCACGCCTTCGTGCGCTCACGAGGCTTTCATGAGACAACGCGGGTCGGGCGGGTGACGCTCTACGAAGGGGTACTTCAATGAACACGCGCGCCGCGTTCGGCCTCTCGGTCGCCCTCACGGCGGCGCTCTCGCTCGGGCTCGGCGGCTGCACGTCGAACCCCGACGGCGAAGACCTGTTTCGCGTCGCGGCCGACGGCGTCCCGGGCGGGGCGCTGCTCGCGGCGTGGAGCCCCGCGGCGATCGGCAGCACCCGTTCGTACTTGGTCGGCGGCTACGTCGGGGTCGACCCTTCGCGGGTGAGCGGCCGCGGGGGCCGTCTGGTCGAGTACAACCGCGGGCAGTTTCGCACGCTCTGTCAAACCGATCGGGCGCTCTGGTGGGTTGACGGCGGCGAGGGCGAGGTGTGGGCCGTCGGCGACGGCGGCACGGTGCTGCGATGGGTCGGCGGGCGGTGCGAGACCCTCGCGACGGGGCTGCGCTTCGCCGAAGGCGAGCCGACGTTTTGGGGCGTCCGGGTGGTGACGCCGCGCGACGTGTGGCTGGTGGGCGGCTCGGCGCAACCGACCGGTCCTACCGGAGTGTTGGTTCACTACGATGGCCAGCGCTTCGAGCGCGTCGCGGGGCTCCCCGAGGCCGCCGCGGGGTTGAACTTCTATAAAGTTACAACTCTCGACGACTCCCTCGTGATCGCCGCCTCACAAGGCATGATCTTCGAGCGCAGCGCTGACGGCGCCTGGCGCACCGAAGGCCCCTTGCGCGTAGGCGACGCGCGGCTCTTCACGGTGACCTGCGCGCGCGACCTCCGCGGCCCCGCGTGCCTCGCGGTGGGAGGCGCGGCGAGCGGGCTGGCCGTGCGCCGCGACCTGTCGGGGCGCTGGGTGCGCGCGAACATGATCGACGAAGAGATGCCCGGCCTCAACGGCGCCTTCTATCAAGACGCCTCAAACCTCTTCGTTGTTGGCAATCACGGCGCGACGATGCACTCAAACGGCGAGAGCCGGTACGTCTCACGGCCCTTGACCCAAGCGACGTTGCACGGCGTGGGCGGCAACGGCGCGGCGGTCTTCGCGGTGGGGGGCGAGCTCGGCGTGGCCGACCCCTCTCAGCGGGGCGTCGTGCTGATTCGCGGTGAAAACCAGTACCCGAGCTTCGGCTTCGACGGCCTGCGCTACGTCGCCCGCGGCACCCTCCGCGCGAGCGTCGGAGGCGCCGGGCAGTGAACACCGCGCCCTGAAATCACCCTACACTGTCGACCATGAAACCTTCGCGAAGCGGGCTGATCTTCGCGGCGCTCAGCCTCGCGGCGCTGCGCGTCGAGGCCCACGCGGTGCCGCGGCTCTCGGCGGGGCTCTCGGCCGAGCTCGCGTTCGACCCGCTCACGGTCTGCGGGCAACCCGGGGCGGCGCTCGCGATCGGCATCGGCGACGCGCGACAGAGCGTGATCGCCCGGGTCAGCCTCGCCCACACCGTCGGCTGCCGCGACAACACCCTGCGCTTCAACGACTCGCTCGGTTACCGTCGCTACCTGACCCTCGCCGGCGACCGCGACCGCACCGTGTTCGCGACGGTCTACCTCGGGGCCTCGTACTTCATTCGAGACGCGCTCCCGGGCGAGATCGGGCTCTCGTTGGCCGGAGACGTCGGGCTCACCCTCGGCGCGTCTTGGTTGCTCGCGTTGAGGGTCGAGGCCAACACCCAAGGGGCCGTACCCATCGGGCTTCAGCTCACCTGGGGGCTGCCCTAGAGACGCGACCAAGTAGTCGGACCGAGCACCGCGAAGGGGCGCAAGTGATGCAAGGCGACGGGGCGAAGACGGGCTGTTGGCCCGTCGAGACCCGGCAACGCAGCAGCGCGCCGCGGACCTAAAGTGGGGCGACGGGAGA
>JAEUKH010000028.1 GCA_016792845.1 Myxococcales bacterium
CGATGCCCAGCGTGACAAAGAGATCGGCGAGCCCGCGCGACGTCATCGCAGCGCCGCGATCGGCGTGCACGGTGACCTGTCCGGGCTTGACCCTCTCGCGCTCGTAGATGCCGCGAAACAGCGTTCTGGCAAGCGTTTGGCGCTCGCACTGTGCCACCATCCAGCCCACCACGCACCGGCTGAAGACGTCGATCACCACGTCGAGATGCAGAGACGTCCCGCGTGTCGCGCCGCGCAGTTTGGTGATGTCCGTTGACCACGGCTCGTTCGGCCGTGTGGCCAGAGGCTCGGGCCGCGCGTCGCTCGCGCGCCCCCTGTATGCCGCGCGAGCGCGCGGTACATCGTGCGGATCGAGCCGAGATACGTGCCCGCATCGAGCAGCGTCGCGTACACCTCCGCGGGCGCCTGGTGAGCTCCGAGAGACGCGCCGACGGCTGCCGTCGCGTTGCTTCACATGCCTTGTGCCGACTATTTTCCCGCAGCGGTGCGCGACGCTGCGCCTGTCAATGCCGAGCTCGGCGCCGCGCGCCTGCCGAGTGAGGCGGCGAGGCGCGTCGGTCAGATCGGACATGGGTGCTGTCGACCTCGCAGCGGGTTGCGCGCGCGACCAATGGTCTCGGGTGAGCGCTGGCGAGCGCACCTTGCGGTGGGTTTACGGTTACCATATACGATTCGCGTAAATGCTCTCCGCAGCCGACCGAGAGATCCGACTTGGCTTTTGGAAGATTCACATCCTTCACCACGCCGCGCTGCGCGAGGTTTGGGGCACCTGGCTCCTCGAAGAGCTGGCCGAGCACGGGCACTCGTTGAGCCCCGGCACCCTGTACCCCGCGCTGACCCGGATGGAACGCAACGGCTGGCTCCGTCGCACGGGCACGGCGCCGCATGCGCGCGCGCGCCAGACGTTTCGCATCACGCCGGCGGGCAGGCGCTTGCTCAAAGAGCTGCGGCGCGAGGTCACGGCGCTCTACAAAGAGGTCGCGCTCGACGCTGAGAGCGAGCCGAAGGCGGGTCGGTCGTGACCCTCGCCCGACGCCTTCAAACCAACACTCCATTCGGTGCGGTCTCTAGCCGGTCTGCGGTCGGCTTCGTCTCGACGAGGGTCGCGGGCTTGCTCGACCACGGGTACAGTGTCTTCGCGCAAACGTTCGCCTCGAAGGCGGGGATGTGGGCCTTGCCGCACGCGTCGCCGACGGCTCTTTCGATGCGGTGTGACGCGAGGGGCGTCGCGTGTGTGGGCGTCGACCGGTGGTCGCTCGACGCGTCTCTCGTCAACCGCCGCAACGCACCCGAAGCCCCAGGAGCCCCGATGACCCGCGCCCGTATCGCCATCCTTTGCGTCTTGCTCTCAGCATGCTCACGGCCGAGCACCGAGACGCATCGGGCCGCGCCGCCCAGCCCGACGATCGGCTACGGCACGGCGATGGCCGACGTGGCGCGTCGCTTCGAGCTCCTGGGGCGGGCCGCGTCGGGCGGTCGATTCGAGCTCGCGGAGTACCAGCTCGGTGAGATCGAGGAGCAGTTCACCGAGACCTTGCCCCGCGCAGCGCCGCCGCGAGAGGGGCACCCTGAGGTGCTCCCGGCGATGGCGAGCGCGTTCGCCCAGACGACGGTCACCGATCTACGCCGCGCGATCGCCGCACGAGACAGAGCGCGGTTCAACGCAGCGTTCGAGCGTGCGGCGACGGCGTGCAATGGCTGCCACCAGGCGTCAGGTCATGGCTTCATCGAGGTGCCGATGACCCCGGGGCGCGCCATTCCGAACGTCGACGCCCTGCCGAGCGTGTCTCCGTGAACAGCACCGCGCTGACCGAGCCAGTGGTGCCGACCGCGACGACCGCGAGGCGCGTGCCCAGCACCTTCATCGTGCGCACGGGGGTGGGCGCGATCGCGTTCGGCGCGCCGCGCGACCGCGACGGCCACTTCGTTCTGGCGAGTACGACCGCAGCAGCGCTGTCTGCACCGCACGCCAGAGCGCGCTTCTTCGCGAGCGTCGGTCTCGCGGGGTGGCTCGGCGCTACGACAATGGGCTGGCTTCAAAAGAGGTCGACGACCGGGCTCGTCGCGTCCGCCGTCCTCACGCAGCGCGCTGCCGTGACGGTGTTCTTGGGTGTCAGGCTCCCTGCTCACAAACCGCGGGCGGTCGCACGATGAGCGAGCGGAGCGCGAAGGTCAGCACGCCGGACACGCCTCCGGTCGAGGCCCATCGGCCCACTGTCGGCGGCCTTCTCGAAGTGGCGGCTGCGTTCTTGCGACTCGGCTGCCTCTCCTTCGGCGGCCCCATCGCGCACCTCGGCTACCTGCGGGCCGAGTTCGTCGCGCGGCGCAAGTGGCTCGACGACGCGCACTACGGCGACCTCGTGGCGCTCTGCCAGTTCTTGCCGGGCCCCGCGAGCAGCCAGGTCGTCTTCGCGCTCGGCATGCAGCGGGCCGGTCTGCTCGGCGCCCTCGTCGCGTCGGTCTGCTTCACGCTCCCGTCGGCGCTTCTCATGATCGGCTTCGCATACGGCGTCGCCCGCGCCGCAGACCTCAGCCGCGCGGGTTGGCTGCACGGCTTGAAGCTCGCGGCCGTTGCGGTCGTCGCGCAGGCGGTTTGGGGCATGGGGAAGAAGCTCTGCACCGACCGCCCCCGCATCTCGCTCTGCATCGGGTCGGCGGCGGTGCTGCTGGCGGTGCCGGGTGCAGTCGCCCAGCTTTGTGTCATCGCGTTCGGCGGTCTCGTGGGCTGGCGGCTGTATCGCGAGACGATCGCTGTCGGCGTCGCACCGGGCGAGACCACCCCGGCACGCGGGCACGCCGCGGCTGCCGCATCGCTCGGCGCGTTCTTCGTGTTGCTCGTTGCGCTTCCGGCGCTCGCGTCTGCGACGGGCTCCCACCGTTTCGCGGTCTTTGACAGCTTCTATCGCTCGGGCTCGCTCGTGTTCGGCGGCGGGCACGTCGTGCTCCCGCTCCTCCGCGCCCAGATCGTGCCCCGGGCTTGGCTCACCGACGACCAGTTCTTGGCGGGCTATGGCGCCGCGCAGGCGCTGCCCGGGCCGATGTTCGCGTTCTCAGCCTACCTCGGGGCTGCGATGCGCCCCGGGCCCGCGGGCTGGCTCAACGGGCTCTGGTGCTTGCTGGCGATCTTTCTGCCCGCATGGCTGCTCATCGCCGGGGCGCTCCCTTTCTGGCACCGGCTGCGCGCGGAGCCCTGGGCCCAAGCGGCGCTCGCAGGCGCGAACGCGGCGGTCGTGGGCGTTCTGCTCGCGGCGCTCTACAATCCGGTCTTCACCGAGAGCGTGCGCGGTCCGCGAGACGTCGTCGCGGCGCTCCTGGCCTTCGGGCTCCTCGAACAGTGGAAGGTGCCGCCTTGGCTCGTGGTCGCCGCCAGCGCGGCGGCCGGTCAGTGGCTCCTCGCGGTCTGAGGGGCCGCGCGACGCCACAGCCCTCGATTCGCGGGTCAGCCCATTCTACGAGCCGACGCGCGCGTCGTCGTCGCGTACGTCGTCGTCGCGCGTGCCTCGACCGAGCGCGGCGGGGGCGCGGACGTCGAGGATGACAGCGCCCTCGACGCGGCGAAGCGTCTCGCGCATCCGTACGGCGACGACGACGCCCGACGCGAAGGTGAGCCCGGCGACGAGCCACATCGCGGCAGGCAGACCGAGGGCGTCTGCGGTGATGCCGGCCAAGAGCGCGCCGATCGCGTATCCGAGGTCGCGCCAGAGTCGGTACACGCCCACCGAGGAGGCGCGCCACGACGGATGGGCGACGTCACCGATCGCGGCGAGCAGCGTGGGGTACACCATCGCGGTGCCGATGCCGAGGAGCGCGGCGCCAACGGCGAAGCCGCTGAATCGCGACGTCAAGACGACGACGACGATGCCGACGGCCTGGATCCACATGCCCCACACGATCAGCCACTTGCGGCCGATGCGATCAGACCACGCGCCGGTGAAGAGCTGCGCCACGCCCCAGGTGGCGGGATACACGGCGGCGAGCGTTCCGATTTGCCCAAAGTCCATGCGAGCGGCGGCGAAGAATAGCGGGAAGAGCCCCCACGCCATGCCGTCGTTGAGGTTGTTGACGAGGCCCGCCTGGCTGACGCTCGAGAGGGTCTTGTCGAAGAGAGACGTGCGCCAGAAGACCTCGCGCTGCGTGGGGGCGCGCTCCGGCGGCAGCTCGCCGCGCAGCTTCGACTCGGCCGCCGCGTGGTGCTTGGTCTCGCGCACGACGACGACGGAGAGCAGGAGCCCGAGCGCGACGAACGCGACGCCGAGGTAGAACGGCTGCGGCCGCAGGCCGTACCGGGCGGCGATGAGGCCCGTCGCGAGCGCGCTGCCTGCCACGGCGAAGTAGCCCGCGAACTCATTGAAGCCCATCGCGAGCCCGCGCTTCGCCGGACCCGCGAGGTCGATCTTCATGATCACCGTTGTCGACCAGGTGAGCCCCTGGCTTACGCCGAGGAGCGCGTTCGCGAAGAGCACCCAAGACCAGCTCGGCGCCCACATGAGGAGGAACGGAACCGGCGCGGCGACGAGCCAGCCGCCGACGAGCACGCGCTTGCGTCCGAGACGGTCAGAGAGCCGCCCGGCGAGGTAGTTCGTCAGCGCCTTCGTCACGCCGAAGACCACGATGAACGAGAGCACCGCGGTCTTCGCCGCGAGGTGGAACTCCTGCGCCGCGATCGGCGGCAGGATCGTGCGCTCGATGCCGACCATCGCGCCGACGAAGGCGTTGACGACCACGAGCAGCGAGAACTGCCCGAGATTCTCTCGCAGGCCCATGCGGACGTGGCTCAAGACGCGACCTCTTCACGCCCCTGGTTGATGCGCAGGATCTGCGCCATCGCGGCGGGCTTCGGGGGCACCTCGGAGAGCGCCTCAACGAACGCGTCGCGGGACATCGAGAGCAGCGGCTTCCACCGCTTTTCGAACGCAATGGTGCTCGACGGTTTGCCGCTCATGCCGACGCCGCACACCGACCCAGCGAAGTGGCCAGGGTAGACCTCGAGGTCGCCCGGCAGCGTGAGGAGCCTGGTGTGGAGGCTGTCGTAGAGCTGCCCGGCGTTCTCACGGGCGCGGCCCGGCAGGTCGGGGCGGCCCACGGCACCGACGAAGAGCGTGTCGCCGGTGAGCACGAACCAGGGCTCGGCGCCGCGACGGAGGTCGGTGACCACCAGGCTCACGCTCTCGGGCGTGTGGCCGGGCGTGTGCAGCACCTCGACGCGGGTGTTGCCGAGGGTGATCTCTTGCGCATCACGGAGCGGCTCGAACGGCAGCGCGACCTCCGCCGACTCGTGGAGGCAGTACGCGGCCCCGGCTCGCTTCGCCAGCGCAGGCCCGCCCGAGCGGTGGTCTGCGTGGACGTGGGTGTCGAAGACGTGCGTGATGCGCATGCCCTTCGCCGCCGCGAACGCGAGGTACGCCTCGACGTCGCGCGCGTGAGCGTCGACCACCGCGCACACGCCGAGGCCGCCGCAGCCGAAGAGGTACGCGGCGCAGCCGGTGTCGAAGTTGTAGTAGGGCCTGAAGATCACGGTTGCGCTCCCTCGCGGTCGACGCGCCAGCCGCGGGCGCGCCAATCGACGACGCCTTGCTCCATGCGGTGGGCCTTGAAGCCCTTCTTGCGGAGCAGCTCCACAGCCTCGACGGCCATGACGCAGTACGGCCCGCGGCAGTAGGCGACCACCTCGCGGCCCTTCGGAAGCTCCTTCAGGCGGGCCTTCAGCTCGCCGACCGGGATGGAGAGCGCGCCGGGGATGTGGCCCGCGCGGTACTCTTCGGGCGGGCGGACATCGAGCACGGTGACCTCGCCGCGCTTCACACGGCGCATGAGCTCGTCACCCTCGACGGCCTCCATCGCGCCGCGCCCCTCAAAGTACGCGCGCGCGACCTGATCGACCTCGGCGAGCCGCGCTTCTGCAAGCCCGCGGAGGGCGAAGAAGAACCGACAGACCTCGTCGTCGGCGAGGCGGTACTCGACGTAGAGGCCCCGCTTCTCGGCGTCGACGAGTCTCGCGGCGCGCAGCACTTGAAGGTGCTGTGAGGTGTTGGCCACCGAGAGGGCCGACTGCTCAGCGAGCGCCTCGACGGTGCGAGGCCCCTGGCAGAGGAGATCTAACAGTTCGAGCCGCTTGGGGGCTGAGACGGCCTTCCCGACCCGCGCGAACTGCTCGTAGATCGCGTCTTTGAACCGACGATGCGGCGACGTCATGTGATCAAGTATTCAACCGTATACTTGAACAATCAAGGGCTCAGCCAGCGGCTCGGTCTTCACTGACCGGGTCGGTCGGTCACGCGTTCGCGATGCCGCGACGAAGACCCTCACCGCGCAGTTGTCGGCTGACGCAGAGGGCCCGGTTCGGTAGATCCGGCAGCGCCTCGCAGAGGAGGCTCGCGAGATCGAGCGTGTCGGCGCGCCGTCACGACCGCCTGGTTCGTGATCTCGATCGCCGCAGGTCGCGGAACTTCTGCGCCATCGACCCTTTCGGGCACACCGATGTCTGGTTCGGGCAAGGCCGCGTGGGTCATGTCGCGCGCTTCGCGACCTCGGGCGCGTGGGGTATCGCCGCGGGTGAGAGACGCCCCGCGCCCAAGGTGCAGCGCGCGGCGGACGGGGTGTTCGAGACCATCGCGCGTTGGGCCAATCACATGCTCCGAGACGCAGGGCTGCGCGGCTGTTCGCGGGCGACGGGTTGGTGACGGATCGTAGAAAAAACTCGCGTTCACGTTGCCGCGTGCCGCTTCGGGTGCTTGAACGTGCTCCGCCACGGAGCCGCGCGCCCACCACGACGGCGCGCTGGCGAGGTCGGGGGGCGGCCTCGCCACAACCACAACGGGCTTCGCGTTGTCGCCCCTGCGATCACCGCACCCGACGAGACCGAGCACCAGACCATGACGCGCAGACTTGCCAGTGTTGAGACCATCGTCGACGTTCGCCCCATCGCCGGGGCCGACGCCATCGAAGCCGTGACCGTCCGCGGGTGGACGCTCGTCACCCGGCGCGGCGAGTTCACCCCCGGCGCCCTCGCGGTCTTCTTCGAGGTCGATTGCTTTCTGCCCGTCGATGACCCGCGCTTCGCCTTCCTCGCGCCCCGCGGCACCAAGGTGTTCGACGGTCGCACGGGGCATGTGCTCAAGACGGCCAAGCTGCGGGGCGTGTACTCGCAAGGGCTCGCGCTGCCGGTTGCGCAGTTTCCCGAGCTCGTCGACCCCGAGGCGCTGCGCGTTGCGGGCGAAGACGTGGCGGCGCGGCTCGGCGTCGTCAAGTGGGAGGCGCCCGTCCCGGCGCAGCTCGCGGGCGTGGCCTTGGGGCCCTTTCCGACGCAGTTTGCGCCCAAGACCGATGCCGAGCGGGTGCAGAACCTCGTCGCGGTCTACGACGACCTTTGCGCCCGCGCCGCGTGGGTCGCCACCGAGAAGATCGACGGCACCTCGGTCACCTTCGTCCGCGACGCGGGGCAGCTCCGCGTCTGCTCGCGCAACCTCGAGCTCGTGCCCGCGGGCACCACCCAGGCGCGCCTGGCCGAGTCGCTCAAGCTCCTCGACGCCCTCGAAGACGGCGACGTCGTGCAAGGCGAGCTCTTCGGCGAGGGGATCCAAGCGAACCCGCTGAAGATCCGCGGTCAGCGCCTCGCCATCTTCGCCGTGCTGCGCGACCGGCGCCCGCTGCCCCGCGCGGCGTGGCCCGCTTCGCTGGCGGCCCACGCAGCTCCGGTCTTCGACGATCTGAGGCTCCCGGCTTCGGTGCCCGAGGCCATCGCACAGGCCGACGGCATCGGCTCAAAGGTCACGCCCGGTCAGCTCGCCGAGGGCGTCGTGTGGCACGCCGCCGACGGCGCCACCTTCGACGCGCTCGACGGCCGCGGGTGCTTCAAAGTGATCTCGAACAAGTGGCTGCTCAAGCACGACCGATGAGCGCCGCAGCCCCTGCGGAGCGATCGCGTCGCTAGCCCATCGACACGCGCCAGCCAGGGGGCCCATCGGTCGATGTCTCACGGCGCAAGAAGCCGCGGCCCACCATCGTGTCGACGAGGCGCTCGGCGTCGAGCATCGAGCACGCGAGGGCCGTCACCACGGCGTCGCGGAGCACAGTGCGGCCCACGACGTCGCCCGCCACGAAGGCGCCGCAGCGCGACTCGAGCTCGCGGCGCAGCGTTGCAAGATCGACCGTCTCTGGGTCAAAGCGGTACACCATCGATTACCTCAGGGTAGGTACCTTCGCCTCGGGGAAGCGAACGTCAAGCTGCGGAAAGGGGATCGACACCTCGGCCTCGCGGAGCGCGCGCCAGATGGCCTTGCGAAGCTCTGAGCGGCCGCGACGGAGGTTCCACACATCGGTCGACCAGACGCTGACCTCGAAGTCGATCGACGAGGCGCCGAAGTCTTCGACGAGCACCACCGGCGGCCGCGACGGGTCGCGCCATGCGAGGGCCTCAGCGGCCCGCGAGAGCAGCGCGCTCACCGCGTCGACGTCGACGTCGTAGCTCACCCCGACCTTGGCCCTCAGCCGAAAGGTCGTGTCGGTGAGGGTGAGGTTCTTCACCGCCGATTGCGCCAGAATGCTGTTCGGCACGATGATCTCTTCTTCGTCAAGGGTCACCGCGACGGTGGCGCGGATGCCCATGCGCTGCACCTTCGCGATGTGCCCCTCGAACTCGATCACATCGCCCTCGCGGATCGACCGCTCGGCGAAGAGGATCACACCCGAGACGAAATTCTCGGCCACCTTCTGCATCGCGATGCCGATGCCCACTGCGAGCACCGTGCCCGCGGCCAAGAGGCTCGCGATGTCGATGCCCGTCACCTGAAGCGCCAAGGCCACCGTCGCCACCCGCAGGGTGTAGCCCGCGACCCGCGCGGCGATCGACCGCGAGTGGTCGCGCCCGCCGAGCTCGCCGCCCATGCTCCGGATGCGCGCGCTGACCTTCGCCGAGACGCCGAACCCGACGGCGAGCACGGCGAGCGCGACGAGCATCGCGCCGTAGCTGATGTGCGCCCCGCCGAGGGTCACCCGGTGCGTGTTGAGCCAGTTCACGCGGCCCCAGGGCGCAGCGAGGGCGTCGCGACGTGCGCGCGGCGGCCGTCGGTGGCGATCACCAAGAGGGCGCACGCGAGGGTCGAGACGAGACGCTCGGGCACGCTCCCAAGCGGCACCTCGGCGGCACGGGCGCCGCCCCCCGAGCCGTGGCTGGCCACGATCACAAGGTCTGCCGCGTCGCGCGGGCTAGAGGGGGCTCAGGCCATCTGCTGGCGCATCCATGGGGTGGCGCGGTAGCGATCCCAACTGTCGGCGAGCACCGTCACCACGGGGCCGTTGAGCCCGCCGCGGGCCGCCACCCTGAGCGCCGCGACGACGTTGGTGCCCGCCGAGCCGCCCACCAGGAGCCCCTCTTCGCGGATCAACCGCGCCGTCATCGCGAAGCTCTCATCGTCAGACACCGACTCGACGCTGTCGATCACGTCGCGGTGCAGGTTGCCGGGCACCTCGCTGCTGCCGATGCCCTCGACGGCGTAGCGACCGTCGGGCCCGAGGGCGCCGGTCTCGACCCACGCCGCGAGCGACGAGCCCACGGGGTCGGCGAGCACCACCTTTACGCCCGCGACCCGGGCCTTGAGATGCCGCCCGACGCCGCTCAGGGTGCCGCCGGTGCCCGCGCCCGCAACGAACGCCCCGACCGCGCCCTCGGTCTGCGCGAAAATCTCTGCCCCGGTGGTCTCATCGTGAACGCGCACGTTGGCCGGGTTGTTGAACTGATCGGTGAGAAACCACCCGTTCTCTTCGGCGAGGCGCCGCGCCACGGCCTTGAAGTGATCGGGGCTCCCGGGCGCCGCGTTGGGCGTCACCACGACCCGCGCCCCGAGCGCGCGGAGGGCCTCACGCTTGTCGACCGACATCTTCTCGGGCAGCACGCACACGAGGCCGTATCCGCGCGCGGCGGCCACCATCGCGAGGCCGAGCCCGGTGTTGCCCGCGGTGGCCTCGACGAGGGTCATCGCCGGCCGCAGCACGCCCCGCGCCTCGGCGTCGTCGACGATGGCGAGGGCGATGCGGTCTTTGATCGAACCGCCGGGGTTCATGTGCTCGCACTTCACCAACACCGGCACCGGAAGCCCCCGCCCGATGCGCCCGAGCGCCACCAAGGGTGTGCCGCCGATGTGTTGCAAGAGACCCTTCGCGTGACCTGTCATGGTGCTCGCCTTCATGGTGCAAATGCGCCCGGCGCTGCAAGGCTCGTTCTCTGCACAACGCGCGTTTCGTCGAGCCGCAAGGCCACCATGAGGCCCGAACGCGCCGCGGCCCTCGGCCCACGGGCCCCCGACGGGCCCCGAGGGTTCGATCGACGATTGCGGGTCAGGATCGACCCTGCGGCGCGTCTCACTCTGCATGACGAAGGCACCTACCAACGACGGAGCGGGGGCGCGGCTCTTGACCTCGGCCGCGGGGCGGCGACGCTTTGTGGCACGCATCGAGGCGGCGCACCGGGCCTATGAAGAGGTCTGCGCGCGCAACGGCGAGGCGGCCGAGGCGGGCGACAACTCGGTCTGGCACGACAACTTCGACTACGAAGAGAACCAGCGGCAGATGCATCAGCTCGCCCGCCGGGTGCGCGACCTCCAGGAGGCGCTCGGGCGGCTCGACGTGGTAGGCGCTCCGCGTGCGCCGACCCGGGTCGGATACGGCTGCGCGGTGACCGTCGAGCGCGACGACGGGCGCGTCGAGCGCTTCGTCATCGGCGGCTACGAAGACGGCGATCCGAGCCAGAAGCGGGTTGCCTACACCACGCCGATGGCCCAGGCCCTCATGCAAGCCGAGCCGGGCGACAGCCGCACGCTCGCGGTTGCCGGGCGGAGCCGCGAGTACACCGTGCTCTCGATCGCGGCGGCCCGTGAGGAGGAGCTGTGATGCATCCCCAGCTCATCGCCATCGAGGGCCTCGACGGCACCGGCAAATCGGGGCTCGCCAGCGCCCTGGCGACGCGACTCGGCGCCGACCTCCTGCGCACACCGGGGGTTGAGCTTGCGCCCCTCCGCGCGCCCCTCGACGCGCACTTCGCGCCCTCGGCCATCGCGACGCAGCTCTTCTACGCGGCCACCGTGGCGCTGGCGTCGACCCACGCCCGCGCCTCGCTCGGGCAGGGTCGCTCAGCGGTGATCGACCGGTATTGGCTCTCGACGGTGGTGTACGCCAAGGCCCGCGCGGCCTCGGTCGATCTCGCCTGTGTCGCCGAGACCCTCGTCGCGCCCGACCTCACGGTCTACCTCTACGCTGACGTCGAGACCCGCGCGCGGCGCCTGAGCCTCCGCGGGCGCACCGCCGCCGACGTCGACTCGCTGCGCAACAACCTTCGGCTCGAACTGAGCTACCGCGACGCGCTCTCGAAGCTCGCGCCAGAGCGGGTGTTGCCGCTCGACACCGCGTCGGTGACGACCGAGGCCCTCGCCGACCGCGTGGTCGCGGCCCTCATGCGCGGCGCGGGGCGGGCGTGAGGGCCGGGGTGAATCGGCCCACCTACCTCCGGGTGGTGGCGACCACGCGCTGCAATCACCGCTGCGACTTCTGCCACATGGAGGGCGACCCGCACGAAGCGGGTACCCCCTCAGAGCTGCCCGCCGATGCGCTCGTGGCGTGCCTCCGCGCCGCTGCTCTCGCAGGGGTGAAGAAGTTCAAGTTCCTCGGCGGAGAGCCGCTCTTGCGCAACGATCTGCCGCAAGTCATCGCATCGCTCCGAGGCCTTGCGCCCGACGCCGACATCTCGGTGATCACCGCCGGCGCGGTGCCTGTCTCGCGCCTCGTCGCCGCGTACGAGGCCGGGCTCACCCGGGTCAACATGTCGATCCACGGGTGGAGCCCTGAGGCCCTCGCGGTGAACCTGAAGCAACGCGACGGCCACGCCCGCCGAGAGGCCTTTCTCGCGCGAGCCTGCCTCGAAGCCGCGGCCCGCGAGGTGCCGCTGAAGCTCAACTACGTCTACAGCGGCGCCCACCAGCGCGACGACCTCGGGGGGCTCCTCGCCTGGGCCGCGACGCAGCCCCGCGTGGTGGTGAGCGTGCTCGACGACCTGGCCTCCTTGCTCCGCTGGCGCGACATCGCCGACGTCGTCACCGCGCTCCGAGGGCCTCACTGCGACGAGCAGCTGGCGCTCGACCCCGACAGCCTCGCGACCCTGCGACGGCGCTGGTCTGACGGCCTCACGGTCGAGCTGAAGCACCAGGAGCTCGGCCGCGTCGCGCCCTTCGACGCCTGCGCTGACTGCGACCACCGCGCGGCCTGCCGAGAGGGCATCATGGCGCTGCGGCTGACCCATCGCGGCACCCTCCAGGGCTGTCTGCATCGCGAAGACCTCGGCTTCGCGCTCAGCGACTACGTGGCCGCAAACGGCGCGTCGCTGGGGGCGGTGCTCCTTCGCAACCTCGTCGAAGCATGGTGAGCGCGATGCGCATCGTGCTGATCGGGCCGCACAGCGCCGGAAAGAGCACCCTCGGTCGCCGTCTCGCCGAGGCGCTCGGGTGCCCCTTCGACGACGAGCTCGGCGCCGCCCTGCGCGCAGAGGCCCTCGCCATCGACCCCGCCGCGCATGCGATGGCCCCGCAGTCGGCTTTCGACCGCCGGGTCATCGAGGCCGAGCTCCGCCGCGACGCCCTCGCACCCGCCGCCGCGCGCCGCGTGATCGAGACCTGGCACCCGGGCAACCTCGCCTATGCCGCGACGCGCTCTCCCGAGGTGTTCGCCGCGCTGTGGCCGTGCGTCGCCGCGGCCCTCGCGCCCGCCGCTGGCACGGTCTTGGTTCAGCCGCTCACCATCGCGCGCGCAACGGCCCTCGCGCGGCTCCGCGAGCCCGGGCCCACCCCTGACGCGCTCGTCGCGTATTTCGACGAAGTGGGTCTCCTCGCGACGACCCTCGCGAGGAGGCTCGGGCTGCGGGTCTTGCCGAGCCTCGCGACCGATGCGACCCCCGTCGACGCGCTCGTCGAGGCCGTGCGTCGGGCCGTAGACCGTCGGTGAGCTCCGCGCGGCTCACCCGTCGACGAAGACGCCCTTGAGACCCCGGAGGGCCGCGGCGAGGGCGTCTTGTGCGCTGCGGGCGGGCCTGGCCGTGCCGAGCGTCGCGGGCGCGAGGAGCCACAGCGGCGCGGCGCCCTCAAGCGAGCGCTCAAGCCGGAGCGACGGCGTCTGACCCGCCAGGAAGGCCGGGAGCGCCGCACGACCGAGCCCTGCCGCGCAGGCGTCGCGCATCGCCAAGAGGGTGCTGCACTGCACCGCCCCGGGCGCGCCCTCGGGCACATGCCGCCACCACGGCATCGACCGCTTCTCGCGCAACGCCGCGTCAGGGAGCACCCACCGCCCTTCACCCCCCGGCGCGACGTAAAGGCCCACCTTGAGCCGCCCGAGGCGCCGCCCCCGCAAGGTGTCTCGCTGCGGCTTGCCGGGCCTGAGCGCGAGGTCGACCTCGCCCGGAACCAGCGCGACCTCGTCGTCGCTCACCAGCAGCGACACGCGCTGCGAGAGCGCGGCCTCGGCGAGGGCCCGGCAGAGCAGCGGCGCGAGCACGTCGCTGGTGGTGACCACAAGGGTCTCGTCGCGGAGCCTGCGCTCGGCCTCGACCATCGCCTCGATCGCGTCGGCGGCCTCTCGCATCGACGCCGCCCGCCCCGCCACACGCAAGGCCAGCGCCGTCGGGGTCAGCCTCGGCCCGCGCACAAACAGCGCAGCCCCGAGCCGCGCCTCGACCGCCGCGATACGCCGAGACACCGTCGAGTGACGGAGCCCCAGCGCACGCCCCGCCGCCTCGACGCTGCGCAAGGCCACCACCCGCTCTAGGGTCTCAAGCTCGCTCCACCCGATATGCGCCATCGCACACTCTCTGTGCGAACCCGCACGCCCTGTCAACCGAAGGGCCCCGTCTTTGCGTCACGCGCCGCACCGTCTCGGGGCGGTGTGCGCTGCGCGCCTCGCCGACCGACCGATGCCCACCGCAAGCACAGAGGCCCGGCCACCCCGGCGCGGGGCGCTCCTGGGTTCGGCGCACGGGGCCATCGTCGCGGTGTCGCTTGGGCGCTTGTTCCGCTTCGACGCGGGGGCCGCGCGGGCGCGCTTCATCGTTCAGCTCGCTCGACAAACTCAGCACGCCCTTCTCTGTGGGGCGCTCCACACCGCCTCGCTGGTCTCTCTCTCGTGTCGCTGATTGAAGCACTGTGCGCCAGCGCACAAGGTCTGTGCGCCCTTGCGGGGCTGCGCGACGCGACCCCCTCGCGTACAACAGAGCCCGTGAGCCGCCCCCGCGCTGTGAACCATGGCCCCGCGTCGCCCCGAGGCGCCCGGCGTCGCGGGCCCGACCTGAGCACCCTCTCGCTCGCCGGGACGCTCGCGCTGACCCACTGCACCCCCACCACGAGGCCCAGCATGAACTCGCCCTACGCCACGGTCACCGCGCACCCGCGGGCGACGCTCCCTGAGACGGCGCTCCCCTGGCTCAGGCTCTACGATCACTTCATCGCCACGGTGGGGCCGGCGGCCGGGCAGGGGCGCGCCTTGGGGCCCTTGCTGGTGCTCGCCGACGCGACCTTCGCGCCGCATTCACGCTTTCCGCGGCACCCTCACCGCGAGGTCGAGATCCTCAGCGTGGTCATCGACGGCACGCTCTCGCACCACGGCGATCAAGCCAACGGCCAGCGCGTCGGCCCTCGCGGCGCCCAGCTCATCTCGTCTCGCGACGGAATGTTTCACGCCGAGGGCAACGACACCGACGCGCCCACGCGGATGCTGCAACTCTGGTTCGAACCCACCACCCGCGGCGGCGCCCCGGCGTACTTCTCGCGCTCGGTCGAAGGCCGCGGCCGCGAGCTCCTGGCGGGCGACGCCGTGATGCCCCTGCGGTGCGACGCGAAGGTGTGGTGGCTCTCGCTCGAACCGGGCGCTCCCGCTGCGCTCACGGTGCCGACCGGGCGCAGGGGCTACCTCCTCGCGCTCACCGCGTCGATGCGCGTCACCGCCGCTCCGGCGGCCGGGGCGGTGGTCCTCGGGCTCGGTGACGGGGCCACCCTCGGCCCGGGCGCGGCCTCGCTCACGGCCGACACCGCGGCCTCGGCCTTGTGGATCGAGCTGCCTTAGCGCCGAGGTCTATCCGAGGCCCCGCACGAGCACCACCGCGGTGACCACCAGGGCGAGGGCCACCAGAGCGTTGGCGCGGCCGAGACGCGAGGCCCACCCGCGCAGGCGTTGCGCCTCGGGTGCAACCGCGTCGTGCGAGAGCGCCCGGGTTGCGCGCGGACCCACCCAGAAGTCGTGAACCGCGCTCAGCGCCACCGCCGCGGCGAAGAGCGCGAGCTTCACCGTCACCGCGCGGCCGAAGCTCGATGCGCGCCAACGCGGGTCACCGAAATCCGCGAGGTGAACGCCGCGCACCGAGAGGTTGAACGCGCCCGTGACGGCCAGGAGCGCGAAGCAGCCCCAACCCACGTCTCGAAAGCGAACCCCGGTCTCGTGCAGAAAGCGCGCGGCCCCGCTGCGCCCGCCGCGACGGAGCCAGGGCACCACCACCAAGATCAGAAACAGCATGCCGCCCACCCAGGTGGCGGCCGCGAGGATGTGGAGGGTGACCGAGAGGAGATAGAGCGTATGCATCGCGTGCGCCCCGTCGCGGGGCTGCGGGGGCGCCAATGCAACGCGCGTGACAGCGCCCGGGGGCGCGTCTTTCAGCCGTCGCGGAGCGAGGCCAGGTCGATGGCGAAGCGGTAGTCGACCTGCGCTGCGGCGAGGCGCGTGTAGGCCTCGTTGACGGCCTGGATGGCGATGACCTCGACCTCGGCGCCGAGGCCGTGGGCGCCGCAGAAATCGAGCATTTCTTGGGTCTCGGCGATGCCGCCGATGGTCGAGCCCGAGAGGCTCCGTCGACCGAGCAGGAGCGAGAACGCCGCCACCGAGAGGGGCTCAGGGGGCGCGCCCACGAGGGTCATCTGGCCGTCGCGGCGCAGGAGGTTCAGGTACGCGTCGACGTCGTGTTGGGCTGACACCGTGTCGACGATGAGGTCGAAGCTCTTGTGCTGCCTTCGCATCGCGTCGCGGTCGGTCGAGAGCACCACGTCATGGGCCCCGAGCCTCAAGGCGTCGTCGCGCTTGCGGGCCGAGGTGGTGAAGACCACGACCTCGGCGCCGAGGGCCCGCGCCAGCTTGACGCCCATATGACCGAGGCCGCCCAGGCCGACGACGCCGACCTTCTTGCCAGGGCCGGCGCCCCCGCGGCGGAGCGGCGACCAGGTGGTGATGCCCGCGCAGAGGAGCGGCGCCGCCGCGGCGGGCGAGAGGTTCTCGGGCACCCGCAAGACGAAGTGAGCGTCGACCACGATGCGCTCAGAGTACCCCCCGTAGGTGACGCCGCCCGAGCGCGCGTCGTGGGCGTTGTAGGTGAGCACCTGGTTGGGACAGAACTGCTCAAGCCCCTCGACGCAATCGGCGCAGCTGCGGTCGGCGTCGACCATGCATCCGACGCCCACGAGGTCGCCGACGCGATGTTCGGTCACCGCGGCGCCCACACGCCGCACCCGGCCCACGATTTCGTGCCCGGGCACGATCGGGTACCGCGTTCCGCCGCCCCACTCGTTTCGCACCATGTGCAGATCGGAGTGGCAGATGCCGCAGAACAGAATGTCGATCTCGACGTCGCGGGGCCCGGCCTCGCGGCGCGCGATGTTGGTCGCGATGAGCGGCGCGGCGGCCTCAAACGCGGCATAGGCTCTTGTCTCTTGCATGGCTTCCTTCGGGTGACGGGTGTCGGCGTGCGCGGCCAGACCGTCGACCGCGCGGGCCCTGAGCATGCCGCCTCGGCCGCCGCGCGGTAGCCGCCTCGCGCTACCCGGGCCGTGTAGCGCCGCGTGACAATCGCGCCCCCCGCGCGAGCGCGCGATCGTCGTCGGCGGGCTTGTCGGTGCGCCGCGGGCCGTGCGAAGCAGGTCGCCCGATGCAGCGCATTCAGACCGAGACCCTCGTCGCGTCGCGTTTCTTCTCGGCGACACCCCGCGCCCGGATCGCGCGCACCGCCGACGGGCGCCTCGCGGTGCCCACAAACCGCGGGCTCCTCTGCCTCGACGCGGTCTCAGGCGAGGCCCGAGGGTGGGTCACCGTGCCCTCGGCCGAAGGGCCCCAACGGTGGTGGCTCGACCCCGAGGGCGCCGCGGCCTTCTGCTGCGACGACCGTCGCTTCTACCGCGTGGCGTGCGCGACCGGGGCTGTCACCGAGCTCGCGCTCGACCCCCCGGCGGGCTTCGACGAGGGCGTGCTCGACGTGTGGGCCGAGCCCGGCCTCGGCGACCGCGTGGTGGTGCGCGTCAATCGGCGCGGGTGGCGCTTTTACAAGCACGCCGAGGGCGCCTGGGGGCCCGCGCTGGTGGGCACCGACGACCCCCTCGGGGCGCCCGAGCGGGGCATCGCGTGCAGCGACCGAGGGGCCCTCGTGGCGATCTTCACCGACCACACCGTGCGCGTCTTCGACGGCCAGACCGGCGCGGTCTGCGGGGCCCTCGCGCTCGACGCGCGCATCCTCGCGGTGAGCTTCTCGGGCGACGGCGCCGCGCTCTGGGTCTGCACGCCGCACACCCTCGCCCGCTACGACGCCGCCTCGCTCGAACACCGTGACACGCGGCCGCTCCCGCTCGCTTCGGCGCTCTGGTGCGCCGCCTTTTCGCGCGAGACCGGGCGGCTCTACGGCATCGTGTGGTCGGCCGCGGTGGCGCTCGAGGTCGACGCCCTCACGGTGACCTCGAACCGCCCGCTGCAACGCCATCTTGACGTCGTGTCGAGCCTCGGCGACGGCCAGGTTTGGGGCCAGACCCAAGACGGGAGCCTCGTGCGCCTAGACCCTCCCGAGCGGCCCATCGAAGACACCTTCGAGGGGGCCATCGAGCGCCTCGCGGCGACCCCCGCGGGCGACGCGGTTTGGGCGCAGCGTGCGGGGGGCAGCGTTGACCGGGTGGCGCTCCGAGACGGGGCATGCGCGCGGGTCGGGCGGGCGCCGCTCGGGTGGTCGAACCCAGACTTCGCGCCCGAGGCCTCGGTGCTGGTCTTTCGTCAGGGGCGTATCGACCTCGCGACCGGCGCGGTGGCGCCCGCGCTCGACGTCGACGCCGTGGTCTTCGAGGGCGCCGAGGGGCCGCTGGTGAGCCTCGTCGCGGGCGGCGTCGTGTTGGCCGAGACCGGGGCGAGGGTCGCCATCGAGGGCTTTCCGACACGAACGCAGGGCGCGATGTGGAGCGCCTCGGTGTCGCGCAACCGACGCTGGATCGTGGTTCAGACAGGGCCGCGCGCCGCCCTCATCGACCGCGCGTCGCGCCTCGTCGCGGCGAGCTGCAAGGCGAGCGGCCTGCACGGCCTCAGCGTCTCAGACGACGGCGTCGCGCTCGCCCTCTCGTACGCCACGGTTCACGTCTTCGGCGCGGGCCTGACGGCGCACCAGCACAAGCTCAAGGGCACCTCGGCGACCTGCGCAGTCGTCGCGCCTGTCCAGGGTCTCGTCATCGCAGGGCTCTACACCGGCGCGCTCTTCGCGGCCGACCTCGCGGCCCCGAAGCGTGTGGCGACCCTGAGCCTCGCGGGAGGCTCGCCGCGGGCCCTCACCCCGAGCCGCGACGGCGCCGCGCTGGTGATCGCGACGGGCGACAACGACCTCGTGAGGTGCTCCCTCGCGACGCTCCGGGCGGCCGTCGATGCCGCTGAAAAGCCTGCTAAAAAAGGCCGCGGGTGACACCTCTCGGCGCGCCCTCGCGCTCAGTCTGAGGCTCGCAGCGCGAACCAACGACGGATCACCCGCGCCGTCTCGGTCGGTGCGTCGGGGCCCGCGCCGCCGCCGCCGGGGAGCACCCGCTCGCGGCCGTCGGCGCCGACGAGGCGCGCGTAGCTGCGCGTCCCGAGCCGCGTGACCGTGACCCGCGCGCAGTCGTCGGCGCCGAAGACTGTACGCTGCGGCGCGAAGGGCCAGCGAAATTGTGTGACGGTGAGCGTCCGGGCGCGCGGGTCGAAGCTGCACTCGAAGCGAACGAACCACAGCCAGACGAGCCACGCGCTCACGGCCACGGTGAAGACGAAGACCGCCGCCGAGGGTGCCGTCGGGGCGCGCACGACGGCGGGCACCCCGACCGCGAGCATCACCACCACACCGATGGCGAGGCCCGCGCGAGGGGCGGCGCCATACACATGGCGATGGGCGTCAGTGTCGGCGAGGGGGCTCATTCGCGCGACGAGCCTCCGAGCTGCGGGGGGGCGCCGCCGAGGGCGCGGTAGAGCACCGCCGGGGGGCTGATGCCGCGCTCACGAAACGCTTCGAGCACCCGAAGATGCACGTCGGTCTCGAAGGGCTTCTCGTACTTGCAGTCGAAGACGTAGGGCCGCGCCTTGAGGTGCACGACGATGTAGTCTTGCAAGATCATCTGCTTGGCGAGCACCGGGATGGGCTGCTCAAGGTAGACGTAGGGGCTCGTGAGGCAGGCCTCGCGGATGATCTCTGCGGCGAGCTTCGCGTCTTGGTCGACGCCGATGTAGAAATCCATCGCGACCTGCATCTCGAGCTCGCCGTAGTTGCCGCTCGACGTGACGTCGGTAAACACCTTGTTGTTGGGGATGGTGATGATGTTGTGATCGAGGGTGTTCATGCGCACGCTGCGCAGCCCGATCTTGATGATGTCGCCGTATTCGCCGCCGTACGAGACGCGGTCGCCGACCTGAAAGGGCCGGTCGAACATGATGGTGATGCCCGCGATGAACGAGGCCACCAGGTCGCGCAGCGCGAAGCCCACCGCGAAGGCGAGGGCGCCGCCGATCACAGTCAGCGCCGTCGGGTCGAGCCGAACGCTCAAGCTCAGCGCGATCGCGAGGGTCGCGAGGTAGACGAAGAATCGAACCGTCGTCTGAACCTTCTGGATCGTCGGGCGGCGGTTCGAGAAGCGACGGCTCATGCGGTCGCCGAAGTTCTCGATGAGCCGCAAGAGAAAGAGCGAGGCCGCTACCACGGGCACCGACGCGGCCACGCCGCCCCAGCGAATGAACTCTGCCAGACGCCCGAGGTCGGGGGTGTCTTGGGCCGCCGCAAGGCGCGGCGCGCCGAGCGTCGCGAGGGCAACGCTCAGGGCCGCGGTGCGGAGCTTCAAGGTCGCAAGGTCGCGCTTCATACGGTCACCAGAAGGTGTCGACGCTCAAGGAGCTGGGTCGCGGCGCGGAGCCAAGGCCAGGCGATACGATACTGCCCGTCGGTCTCTTCGTAGAAGCCCTGGGCCACGCCGTAGCGCAAATCTTCGAGCACCTCGTCGACCCCGCGCCGCGTGGCCTCGGCCACCGTGTCGCCGTCGGTCGGCGCGAGCTGGAGCACCGCGCGGAGCACAAACAGCGACGCGTCAGAGAGCCCTTCGAGCTTCGCCTCAGCCTGCGTGCGGAGCGGCCGCACATGAACGACCCCCTCGGCGTCGCTGGCCAGCGAGCTGCGCCAGACCTCCATCGCGAGGCCGGGGTTGCCGCCGACGTGATCCCACACCATGCGCTCGTAGCCGAGCCGCTTGCTCGCGAGGGCCTCGCGGCGCTCGTGCTCGTCGGCGCCCACCGGCAAGGGGTCGAGCAGGCGGTCGTAACACGGCACCACCGCTCCGAGGGCGCAGCGGTCTGACATGAGCGCGGCGAGCTCGGTCTCGCTCCACCCGGCGAGCATGAAGGTCTCATCGAAGAGGGGGCGGGCGTCGCGGGCGCGGCGCAAGAGGGGCCACACCGAGGCGTCGAAGGCGAAGACCCAAACCCGCGCCGCGGCGCTCGCGCGGGCGTGGTGGATCACCGCGTCGAAGCGCGAAAAGCCGCCGATACGCGAGGCGATCAGGGTGTGGGCGTCGTCGACCAGCACCATCGCAGGCCCCGACGCGTCGGCGCGGGTCACGGCCTCCGCAGGCATCGACGCGCGACACCGCACCTCGACGTGGTCGGCGACGCCCCGCGCGAGCTCCGCGAGGAGCGTCGTCTTGCCCATGCCCCGCGGCGCCACCACCGCGAAGACGCCGCCACGGTGTGCGTTGCCGCGCGCGATGAGGGCGTCTCGAACGGCGTCAGCGGGGCAGGGGAGCCACCGCGCCGCCGCGCGCTCGGGGTGCAGCGCCTCAAGCGAAGCGGCCGCGAGGGGCGCGAAGACCTCGTCGGCCTGCGCGTCGTCGATGCGCTCGATCTCGAGCTTGTAGTAGTACGCGTGGATCCGTCGCGCGGCGTCGAAGCCCAGGAGCCACCCGCGAAGGAGCCTGAACAGGCCCCCGCCGAAGAGCAAGACGGCGCCCCCCATGGCCGCCGCGAAGCTCTGCCAGCCGCGGCGGTTGGCGAGGATCCAGGTCTGAAACCGAGAGTGCTTCCGCTGACGTTCGAGGCGCTCGAACACCATGCCGCGCCACCACCGCACGAGCACCAGGAAGATCGGCACCGCCGCGAACCAACAGGTCGAGAACACCCAGTCGTAGATCGTGCCCTCGCCCACGAGCCGCGCGCTCAGCACCAACACCAGCGCGAAGGCCACCACCGTGCGGCCCACGAGGCGGAGCGAGCGGAGCCGCAGGCGCCCCACCGCGCCCTCCTCGCTCGCCTCGACGCCCGCGCCCGAGGCCGCCGCGAAGGCGTTCACCGAGTCGATCACCAGGGCGCCCAGGAGCGACCACCTCAGCGCCGAGGCCAAGAGCTGGAGCTCGAACACCGCCCGCGCCTCGGCCGGCAGGAGCCAGAACACCGCGGCCGAGAGGAGGCTCCACGCGATGGGGCGCCGCACCCGCTGCAAAAATCGCAGGGCTCGGAGCTCGGGCCCAGGGCTCGTGCGCCGCTCCGCGCGGTCAGACGCCGCCACCCGCTCGATCGCCCAGTCGAGGGCCTCGGCCGCGCGACGGCGACCCCACACAAAGGTCGCGAGCACGCCCAGGAGCGGCGCGAGCACCGCCGCGATGCGCCAGAGCGACAGGCCCGAAGCCCGATCGTGGCGCAGCCGCGCGACCCACTGACGCGCGGCCTGGCGGTGGTAACGCAAGATCAACGACAGGTGCCGCGCCTCGGCCCGCGCCTGCTCCCAACCCTCGGGGGTGAAGCCCAAGATCGCGTCGCGCTTCTCTGCCGAGAGAAAAGGCAAGAGCGAGAGGCGCTCGCGGTTGAGGGCGTCGATGGCGTCGAGGTACGCCGCCGCGTGCCGTCGACGGCTCCCCTCTTCGTCGCGTTGGAGCGCCACGATAGACTGGGCGATCGCGCTCCGCCGCTGACGCACCGCCGCGGCCGAGACCTCGGGCGGCAGGTTCACCAGCAGATCGGGCCCGAGGTTCGGCGCCGTCGGAGCCTGGTTCGCCTCGGCGTCGAGGGCCGCGGCCAGGGCGGCGCGTGCGGCACGGAGCGACACCCGCAAGGCGTCGTAGGTGACATCGGCGAGGGTCTCATTGGGCCCCCGGGCGTCGCGCACCCGGCGCTGCCAACCCAGCACGGCGTCGCGCTGCCGAGCGACCGCGGCGTCGCGGGCGCGCACCCCGTCTCCGAGGGCGTTGACCCGGTGCTCAAGCGCGATGAGCCGTGCGAGCTCCTCTGAGACGAGCCGTTCGGCCTCCGAGCGCGCGGCTTGGGCGTCGGCCAGGGCACGTCGTCGCTCGGCCTCGGCCTCTCGGGCGCGCCGCTGGGCGTCGGTCTCTCGGGGCGCGGCGGCGGCCTGTCGCGCGGCGTGGGCGGCGAGCTGCGCGGCCCTCACTTCGGGCGCGAGCCGATAGAACCGCAAGCGCGCGCGGTCGAGCCCGAGCTGCGCCCGCCAGCGCGGCGAGTCGAGGGCGCTCGGGTCAACCCGCGGAGGCCCCGCGTCGACCGGCGCCGTCGTTCGGCGCGCGCCCGGCCTGGGCGCGAGCGCCCGCGGGCGTTGGGCCTCGTCGAGGGCGTCGAGGAGCACGCCGAGGCGCGTCGCTTCGATTTGAATCGCGGCCTCATCCGAGAGCGACACGTCGAAGAGCGATTGCGGCGCGACGCCGAGGTCGAGGGTGCCCGCGGTGAGGGCCGCGAGCGCGGCCACTCTGGGGTCTGAGGCCTCGGCGACGTCAGCCCCCAGCGAGGCGTCGACCGGGCCGAGGGCCCCGGCGTCTTGGGCCATCACCGACGAGGCCTTCAGCGCCAGCGCGAGGCTCCATGCCGCGTGGCGCGCGCCGAGACGCTTGGCGATCCGCTCCATGATGGACGTAGGCTACGTGCGCGGGTGCCAGGGTTCAAACTTCGTGCACGGTCTCCAGTGGGGCGGCGCCGCTCGTACGAAACTACCGCCCCGGTCGCGCCTTCGGGCACAAGAGCCCCGCCATGAACGACCCTCGCCCCGGCGCAGATGCCCACGACGTGATTCGCGTCGAAGGCGCACGAGAGAACAACCTCAAAGACTTCTCGGTCACCATCCCAAAGCGGCGCCTGACGGTCTTCACGGGGGTGTCGGGTTCGGGCAAATCGTCGCTGGTGTTCGGCACCATCGCGGCCGAGTCGCAGCGGCTCATCAACGAGACCTACAGCGCCTTCCTCCAGGGCTTCATGCCGAGCCAGCGTCGGCCCGAGGTCGACGTGCTCGAAGGGCTCACCACCGCCATCATCGTCGACCAGGAGCGCATGGGCGCCAACGCCCGCTCGACCGTCGGTACGGCCACCGACGCCAACGCGATGCTCAGGGTGCTCTTCAGCCGCCTCGGCCAGCCCCACATCGGGAGCCCGAACGCTTTCGCCTTCAACGTGCCCTCGCTTCGCGCCGTGGGCCAGGTCACCGTCGACAAGGGCGAGGGCCGCTCAGAGCGCAAAGAGTACATCGTCGCCGGCGGCATGTGCCCCCGCTGCGAGGGCATGGGCAACGTCAACGACATCGACCTCACGCAGCTCTTCGATGACAGCAAATCGCTCGAAGAGGGCGCGCTCACCATCCCCGGGTACACCGCCGACGGGTGGATGGTGCGCATCTTCAGCGGCTCGGGCTTCGTCGACCCCAAGAAGCCCATTCGAAGCTACACCCGCAAAGAACGCCAAGACTTTCTCTACAAGGAGCCGACAAAGGTCAGAATCGACAACATCAACATGACCTACGAGGGGCTCATCCCGAAGATCCAGAAGTCGTTCTTGTCGAAAGACCTCGACGCGATGCAGCCCCACATCAGGGCCTTCGTCGAGCGGGCGGTCACCTTCACGCGCTGCCCCGAGTGCGAGGGCACGCGCCTCAACGCCGCCGCGCGGTCGTCGCGCATCGCGGGGGTCAACATCGCCGAGACCTGCGCGATGCAAATCAGCGACCTGGCTGCATGGGTGAGGGGGCTCACCGCGCCCGGCGTGGCGCCCCTCGTCAAGGCCCTGCGACACACCCTCGACGCCTTCGTCGAGGTCGGCCTCGGGTACCTGAGCCTCGATCGACCCTCGGGCACCCTCTCGGGCGGAGAGGCCCAACGCACCAAGATGATCCGTCACCTCGGGTCGGCCCTCACCGACGTCACCTACGTCTTCGATGAGCCCACGGTGGGCCTGCACCCGCACGACATTCAGCGCATGAACGGGCTGCTCGTGCGGCTCCGCGACAAGGGCAACACCGTGCTCGTGGTCGAGCACAAGCCCGAGGTCATCGCCATCGCCGACCACGTCATCGACCTCGGCCCCGGCGCCGGGCACCTCGGCGGACAGCTCGTCTACCAAGGCCCCGTCGCGGGCCTCCGCGCGAGCCAGAGCCTCACCGGGCGCCACCTCGACGACCGAGCCACGCTCAAGAAGAAGCTCCGAAAGCCCACCGGGGTGATGAAGATCAAGGGCGCCGCGACGCACAACCTCAAGGGCGTCGACGTCGACATCCCGCTCGGCGTCTTGGTGGTCGTGACCGGGGTCGCGGGCTCGGGCAAGAGCTCGCTGATCCACGGTTCGGTGTCGGGGCGCGAGGGCGTGGTCACCGTCGATCAGGCTGCCATCCGAGGCTCGCGGCGCAGCAACCCCGCGACCTACTCTGAGCTCCTCGACCCCGTGCGAAAGGCCTTCGCCAAGGCCAACGGGGTCAAGCCCGCGCTCTTCAGCGCCAACTCCGAGGGCGCCTGCCAGAGCTGCAACGGCGCCGGCGTGATCGTCACCGACCTCGGCATGATGGCCGAGGTCTCGACCCCCTGCGAAGACTGCGGCGGGAGGCGGTTTCAAGCCGCGGTGCTCGAACACAAGCTCGCCGGGCGCTCCATCGCCGAGGTCTACGACATGGCCGTCGACGAGGCCCTCGCGTTCTTCTCGGCGGGCCCCGCGAAGACCCCCGCGGCCCAGGCCATCCTCGCGCGGCTCGTCGACGTGGGCCTCGGGTACCTCCGCCTCGGACAGCCCCTCAACACCCTCTCCGGCGGCGAGCGCCAGCGGCTCAAGCTCGCCACTGAGATGCGCGACGCGGGCGGGGTGTACGTCCTCGACGAGCCCACCACGGGGCTCCACCTGGCCGACGTCTCGGTGCTCCTCGGGCTCCTCGATCGCCTCGTCGACGCGGGCAAATCGGTGATCGTGATCGAGCACCACCAGGCCGTGATGGCCCACGCCGACTGGATCATCGACCTCGGCCCCGGCGCCGGTCACGACGGCGGCCGCGTGGTCTTCGAGGGAAGCCCCGCGGCCCTGGTTAAATCCCGCGCGACCCTCACCGGTCAGCACCTCGCCCGCTGGGTCGGCGCCGCGCCCTAAGGGCCTTCACCCGACCGCGCCCCACCCCCCGGAGCCGCCCGCCGCCTTCGCCGCGCCGTGTGCGTCGGCCCCAGGCCGAACCCGTCGCGACCCTGACGCGCCGCGGGGGCGCCTTGACGCCGCTCGGGGAGCGTCTTACGAGCTAGTTGCGAATGAGACGCAACAACGAATGACCCGCAAGAAGCCCGATGCGAGCGAGGCCTCGACCGAGCGTCTCGCGTTGTACACCGCGGCGAGCCGGGCGGCGGGCATCCGGCTCACGCCCCAGCGGCTCGAAATTTTTCGGGTCTTGGCGGCCACCGAGAGCCACCCTGACGCCGAGGCGGTGCATCGCGCGGTGCAGCGGGTGATGCCCACGGTGTCGCGCGATACGGTGTACCGTACGCTCTGGCGGCTCCACGACATGGGGCTGGTGGCGACCCTGGGGCCGTCGCGTGATCGGGTGCGCTTCGACACCAATGTCGGGCCGCACCATCACCTGGTGTGCCTCGGGTGCGGGCTTGTTCAAGACTTTGTCAGCGCGACCCTCGACGGGCTCGCGCTGCCTCCGGGGGTCTCTCAGTGGGGCCGCGTGTACGACACTCAGGTCGAGGCGCGGGGCCTGTGTCTGGCGTGTCTGAAGGCGGGTCGAGCGACCCGCGAAACAACTCAAGAGAAGGCGAGCGACGAACGATGACTGACGTGAAGAGCACAGCGGCGGGCCAGTGCCCGGTGATGCACCATGCGCCCTCGAACACGACGAACGCGTCTCGGGGCAACCGCGACTGGTGGCCCCAGGCGCTAAACCTCAGCATTCTTCACCAGCACGCGCCGGCCTCAGACCCGATGGGTCCGGGCTTCGACTACGCCGCGGCCTTCGCGAAGCTCGATTACGCGGGCCTCAAGCGCGACCTCACCCTGCTCATGACCGACTCGCAGCCCTGGTGGCCGGCCGATTACGGTCACTACGGGCCGCTCTTCATCCGCATGGCGTGGCACAGCGCGGGCACCTACCGGGTGTCTGACGGTCGCGGGGGCGCGGGCAACGGCACCCAACGCTTCGCGCCGCTCAACAGCTGGCCCGACAACGGCAACCTCGACAAGGCGCGGCGGCTCCTCTGGCCGGTGAAGCAGAAGTACGGCGACGCGATCTCGTGGGCCGACTTGATGATCCTCGCGGGCAACGTGGCCCTCGAATCGATGGGCTTCAAGACTTTCGGCTTCGGCGGCGGCCGCGCTGACGTCTGGGCGCCAGAAGAAGACATCCATTGGGGCAACGAGAACACCTGGCTCGGCGACACGCGGTACACGGGCGATCGGCAGCTCGAAGCGCCGCTCGGGGCCGTTCAGATGGGGCTCATCTACGTCAACCCTGAGGGGCCCAATGGCAAGCCCGACCCGCTCGCGTCGGCCCGCGACATTCGCGAGACCTTCGCGCGCATGGCGATGAACGACGAAGAGACCGTGGCGCTCGTGGCGGGGGGGCACACCTTCGGCAAGGCCCACGGCGCGGGCGACCCGACGCTGGTGGGGCGCGAGCCCGAGGCGGCGCCGCTCGAAGCGATGGGCTTCGGCTGGCAGAACGCGCACGGCACCGGCAAGGGCGGCGACACCACCACCAGCGGCATCGAAGGCGCGTGGACGCCCGACCCCATCCGGTGGGACAACGGGTACTTCGACACCCTCTTCGGCTGGGAGTGGGTGCTCACCCGCAGCCCCGCCGGGGCCCACCAGTGGGTGCCGAGCGACCCCCGCGCGGCGACGGTGCCCGAGGCCCACGACGCGTCGAAGCGGGTGATGCCGATGATGACCACCGCCGACATGGCGATGCGCGTCGACCCGGCCTACGAGCAGATCTCGCGGCGCTTCCACAGAGACCCTGCGGCCTTCGCAGAGGCCTTTGCGAGGGCGTGGTTCAAGCTCACGCACCGCGACATGGGCCCGCGGGCGCGGTACCTCGGGCCTGAGGTTCCGGCTGAGGTGTTGGTGTGGCAAGACCCGGTGCCGGCGGTGACGCACCCGTTGCCCGACGCCGACGATCTTCGCGCGCTCAAGGCCAAGGCGCTTGCGACGGGGCTCTCGCGGGCCGCGCTGGTGGGCGCCGCGTGGGCCTCGGCGTCGACCTTCCGCGGCTCAGACAAGCGCGGCGGCAGCGACGGCGCCCGGGTGCGCCTCGCGCCCCAACGCGACTGGGCGGTGAACAACCCCGCGGGCCTCGCCGCCGTGCTCAGCGCCCTCGAAGGCGTCGCCCAAGATTTCGCGCGCACCGCCTCCGGGGGCAAGCGCGTCTCGCTGGCCGATCTCCTCATCCTCGCGGGCAACGCCGCGGTCGAAGCCGCCGCCGCCGAGGCCGGCTTCGCGGTCGAGGTGCCCTTCACGCCGGGCCGCACCGACGCCACCGAGGCCCAGACCGACGCGGCCTCCTTCGCGGTGCTCGAGCCCCTCGCCGACGGGTTTCGTAACTACCGCAAGGCGGGCCTCACGGTGCGCACCGAAGAGCTGCTCATCGACCGGGCGCAGCTGCTCACCCTGAGCGCGCCCGAGATGACGGTGCTCGTCGGCGGGCTCCGGGCCATCAACATCAACTTCGATGGCAGCGCCGACGGGGTGCTCAGCGCGCGGCCCGGGGTGCTCAGCAACGACTTCTTCGTCAACCTCCTCGACATGGGCACCGCCTGGCGCCCCGCTGACGCCGACGCCGAGCGCTTCGAGGGCCGCGACCGCGCCTCGGGGGCGCTGAAGTACACCGCCACCCGGGCCGACCTCGTGTTCGGCTCGAACTCCCAGCTGAGGGCCCTCTGCGAGGTCTACGCGGCGCAGGGCAACGCGGCGAAATTCGTTCGCGATTTCGTCGCCGCCTGGGCCAAGGTGACCGACCTCGGCCGCTACCCCCAGCGCTGACCCGCCCCGGCCTCGCCCTCGGGCCCCGCCTCACACAGAACGCCCGTCAATGCGGGCGGGAGCGCGGCCGAGGGTGAGAGATCGTTGTCACAGAATGCCGTCGTCGGGGCGCTCTCTGCTACGGTGCGGGGCCTCGACGAGGTCTTCACCGTGCGCTTCCCAGGCCGACGGAAACATAAGCATTATTTCCCTGTTTCAGCCCGCGACCCGATGCTGCATCACGTCCATCCGACGCAGCCAGCGGGGCGCACCCATGTGGTCGGCATCGACCAGACCCTCGTCGACATCGACGCCCGGGTCGCCGAAGACCTCTTGGCCCGCTACGGCCTCGCCAAGGGCGCCTCGACGGTGATCGACGGCGCCGTCGCGAGCGCCCTCTACGACGAGCTGCTCTCGAGCAAGCGCATCGCGCGCGAGTTCGCCGGAGGCACCGTGGGCAACACGCTCCACAACTACTCGGTGCTCGCCGACGACGCCTCGGTCTTGCTCGGCGTGATGAGCGAAGAGATCCGCCTCGGCACCTCGGGCTACCGCTACCTCTCGAACACATCGAGCCGGGTCAACCTCGACCACCTTCAGCCCGTGGCCGGGCCCATCGGGCGCTGCTTCGCGCTCGTCACCCCCGACGGCGAGCGCACCTTCGCGATCAACGAAGGCATGATGAACGAGCTGCGCCCCGAGAGCATCCCCGAGGGGGTCTTCGACGACGCCTCGTGCCTCATCCTCTCGGCCTATCTCTTGCGCTGCAAACCCGGCGCGCCGATGCCTGAGGCGACGCTCCGCGCGGTGGCCCTCGCCAAGGCCCGCAACATCCCCGTCATTCTCACCCTCGGCACGCGCTTCGTTATCGCCGAGCGACCCGAGTTCTGGCGCGCCTTCATCCGCGAACACGTCAACGTGGTGGCGATGAACGAAGAAGAGGGCGAAGCCCTCACCGGCGCCAGCGACCCGCTCCTCGCCTGCGACGCGGCGCTCGAGTTCACCGACCTCGTGCTCTGCACCGCGGGCCCCACGGGGCTCTACCTCGCGGGCTACACCGACGACGACGTCAAGCGCGAGACGCGCTACCCGCTCTTGCCCGGCGCCATCGCGGAGTTCAACCGCTACGAGTTCAGCCGCCCCGTGAGGCGCCGCGACTGCGCCGCGCCGGTCAAGGTGTACGCCCACATCGCGCCCTACCAGGGCGGCCCCGAACGCATCACCAGCACCAACGGCGCGGGCGACGCGGCGCTGTCGGCCTTGCTCCACGACATGGCCGCCAACCGGTATCACCGGGCGAGCGTGCCCAACTCGTCGAAGCACGTCAGGGCCTTTCTCACCTACTCGTCGATGAGCCAGGTGTGCCGCTACGCGAACCGCGTGAGCTACGAGGTGCTGTTGCAGTCGGCGCCGCGCCTCACCCGCGCGCTGCCCGAGCGAGAAGAGGGCCTCGACGATGAGGCGTACTGGGCGCAGTGAGCGATGCCTTCGCGCGGCGCTGTGGTAGCCTCGCGGCGATGTCGAAGACGATCTTGGTGTGTGGGCACGGGCCCGGCATTTCAGACGCCGTGGCGCGCAGGTTTGGTGCGGCAGGGTATGCCGTGGCCATCGTCGGGCGAAACGCCGAGAGGCTCGAAAAGGCGGCCCTCGCGATGCGCGAGGCGGGGTTGAACGCCCGGGCCTTCGCGTGCGACCTCGGTGACGCCGCGGCGGTCACCCGGCTCGTCGCGGCGGTCGCCGAGAGCCTCCCGCCCATCGCCATCCTTCACTGGAACGCCTACGCCATGGGCGCCCCCGACCTCACCGTCGCGCCCGGCGCGCTCCGCGGCCTCTTCGACGTAGGCGTCCACGGCCTCCTCGCGGCCCTCGAAGCGGCCCTGCCGAGCCTCGAAGCGACCCGCGGCGCGGTGCTCGTCACCGGCGGCGGCCTCGGCGCCGACGACCCCAAGGTGAACGCCATGGCCGTCGGCTGGGGCGCCATGGGCCTCGCCGTGGTGAAGGCCACCCAACACAAGCTCGTCGGCCTTCTCTCGGCGAAGCTCAGCGACCGCGGCGTCTACGTCGGCGAGGTGATCGTCACGGGCCTCGTGAAGGGCACCGCGTGGGACAACGGCAGCGCCACCCTCGCGCCGGAGACCGTCGCCGAGCGCTTCTGGGCCCTCACCGAGGCCCGCAGCGAGACCACCGTCTACCAGGGCTGAGCCTCACAGCCCGAACACCACCCGCAGCGCCCGTCGCATCCGCTCGCGATAGCCCGCGAGGCTCACCCGCTGATGCTTCAGCCCGCACGACACCGCGTCGAGGTGCTCGGCCAAGGCCCGCGCGCCGAGCTCGGGGTCTCGGGCCCGCGCGACGAGCCCCTCGCGCGCGATCAAGGCCGCAAGGTCTGTCAAAAACCGCGCCTCTAGCTGCGCCGTGAGCGGGCCCACGAGCGCCTCGGCGGTGGCCATGAGCTCGGCCATCTCGGCCTGGTTCGCGCGCCCGATGGCGGGCCCGTGCAGCGCCTCGAAGCCCCCGAGGATGCGCCCCGCCGCGTCGCGACGGGGGTGCGCGAAGGCCGCCCGGTAGGCCGCGTCGAGGCTGTCGACGAGGGCCGTCACGGCGGCCGAGAAGAGCGCCTCTTTCGAGCTGAAATGGAGGTACAGCCCCTGCCGAGAGAGCCCCGCGGCGCGGGCCAGATCCTCCATCGAGGTCTTCTTGAAGCCGAAGCGCAGAAAGACCTCGGTCGCGGCGCTCACGATCTGCGCGCGTCGCGGGTCGACGCCCTCGTCGGGGCCCACCCTCAGGCCGCCTCGGGCGAGGCCGCGGTGAACGAAAAGCGCTGCCCCGTGAGGCGTTCGCTCTCGTCAAAGAGCCGCGCCGCCGCCGCCTCGTCGCGCCCCCCCGCGGGCACCGCCACCCGCACCGGCGCGCCCCGCAGCTCGGCGAAGCCCGCGGGCCCGTAGTAGGCCCCGCCGGTCGCCTCGGGGTCGAGCGCTGCCCGCAGCGTCGGCATCGCGCCCTCGCGCGGAGACATCGCGAGGTAAGGGCCGAAGAAGCGCGAAAACGTGTCGTTGCGCTGGAGCTCGGTGTTCGTCCACCCCGGGTGGGCGGCGGTGACCGTGAGGCCCGCGCCGGCGGCCCCGAGGCGGCGGCTCAGCTCGAGCGCGAACATCATGTTGGCGAGCTTGCTCTGCCCGTAGGCGGCCCAGGCGTTGTAGCGCCGGCGCTGCCACCCGAGGTCGTCAAAGGCGATGCGCCCGAGGCGCTGCGCGATGCTCGCCACCACCACCACCCGCGCGCCCGCAGTGCCCAGGAGCAGCGGCATCAGCCGCGCCGTCAGCGCGAAGTGACCGAGGTGGTTGGTGCCAAACTGGAGCTCGAAGCCCTGCGCCGTGCGCCCGAGCGGAGGCACCATCACCCCCGCGTTGTTGATCAGCAGGTCGAGCCGCGCGCGCCCCGCGATGAGTCGATCGGCCAGCGCCGCGACGCTGTCGAGGTCGCCCAGATCGAGGGCCTCGACGCTCACCCCCGCGCCCGGCGCCGCCGCCCTGATGCGCGCCGCCGCGGCCTCGGCCTTCGCGACGTTGCGGCACGCCAAGATCACCTCGCAGCCCTTCTCGGCAAGCAGGAGCGCCGTCTCGTACCCGAGGCCCGTGTTGGCCCCCGTCACCAGCGCCACACGACCCGAGAGCGAACCCACCGACGACCAAGACCACGTTGACATCGAACACCTCGCTTGTTGCGCGGGGCGATTTACAACACGGTCAGAGAGTGTCAAGTGGTGTCAAGTCTGTAAAGCGCTCGGAGGCGTCGCCTCGTCGGGGCGTCGGGGTCGGCCGATGAGCCAGGTGGCGTGAAGGGGCGCGGCGCCGAGGCGGGTCTTGCCGAGCTCCCAGACCCAGTCGGGGTCGTCGAGGTCGGCGGTGAGGGCCCTGAGCGCGTCGAGGTCGTAGATGCGCAGCCACGAGACCAGCCCGTCCCACAAAATGAAAAGCTGCATCACCGGGACGAGCAGCGTCAGCGGCACCCACGCCCACCGAAAGGGGCGCCAGAAGGGCATCGAGAGCGTGGCCGTGACGGGGCTCGCGAGGAGCCCCACGAGCATCGGGAGCTCGCGGCTCACCACCTCGAAGACGCCGATGGGCCGTCGGGCGCGCATGGCGTCGGCGAGGATGGCCCGCGCGTCGTCGGGCCGAAAGTGATGAAAGGCGTTGAAGAGCGTGCGAAACCCGTCGAGGTCGTCGGGCACCGCGCGGGCGTCGACGGGGCGCGAGAGGCCCTTCACGCGCCCGGCCGTCGAGGCCTCAAGGGCCGCCCAGGCGGCGGGGTTGGGGTAACGGTCGGTGAGGGTCACGGCGAGCGACGGGTGCTCGGCCGAGAGCGCCTCGGAGAGCACTCCCGCGGGGCCTCCGGCGCCCGAGCAGAGGTCGAGCACGGCGGTCGACCCGGTGGCCGTGAGGGCCCGAGAGAGCACCGGCGCGAGGCAGCGCGCGTGCCCAGAGTGTCGCTCGGCGAAGGCCAGAAAGGCCGTGCCGCCGTCACGGAGCACCGACGGGAACCACGCAAAATCCTCCCACTCGAAGAGATGCACGCGACCGAGGCTCATGCCCCTCGCTCTGCGCCCCGAGGCGCCGCCCCGTCAAGCCGCCCGAGGGCGCGATGCGGGCCCCTCGCGCGGGAGTTCAGGGCGCCTTCGACACGAATTGCGCGCACTGGCGCGTGTTGGCCTACACCCCTCGCGACCGCCAGAGAGTGCGGCAGAAGGAGCCCCGCGATGAAGGTGATGGTGATGGTGAAGGCCACGGCGAACTCCGAGGCGGGCAAGATGCCCGATGCGTCGCTCTTGCAAGCGATGGGGGCCTACAACGAGGCGCTGATGGCGGCGGGCGTGCTCTGCGGCGGCGAGGGCTTGCACCCGAGCGCGCGGGGCCTTCGGGTTCGCTTCGACGGCGACGCGAAGACGGTGACCGAGGGCCCCTTCGTCGAGCCGGGCGTCGTGGCGGGCTTCTGGTTGTGGCAGGTGGCGTCGCTCGACGAGGCCCTCGCGTGGGCGAAGCGGTGTCCGAGCCCGATGCCGGGCGAGGCGGCCGAGCTTGAGCTGCGCCCGGTGTTTGAGGCCGACGATTTCGGAGAGGCCATGACCCCCGAGCTCCGCGCCCGCGAAGACGCCCTCCGCGCGCAGCTGGCCTCCGAGACCCCGTGAGCATGGGCCTGACCGAGACGCCCTTCGGGTGGGTCGAGCTCCGCAGCCGCGACGTCGGGGCCTCGCGCGCGTTCTACCGCGACGCGCTGGGGTTCACGGGCGAGGCGCAGACCGAAGGGTTCGCCCTCTCGCGCGACGGACGGCGCTTCGGCGCGCTCGGCGCGCTCTCAGACCGGCAGCGCGGGCTCGGCGTCCCGTCACATTGGCTCGGCCACCTGACCCTGGGCGACCGGGCAGCGGCCGCGGTGCAGGCGCTCGTGGCCCGCGGCGGCGTCACCCTCGGCCCGTCTCGCGCCGACCTCGACGGCTTCGCGGTGGTCACCCTCCGCGACCCCGGCGGCGCCGTCTACGCGGTCTCCGAGCGCCCTCCGTCGGAGGCGGCGACGGGCTGCCGTAGCACCCTCCACACGCCCGACCTCGCGACGGCCCTCGCGCACTACGCGGCGCTCGCCTGGAGGGCCGAGGAGCGCCTCGCGAGCCCCTTCGGGCCCTACGCCCTCGTCATCACCCCCGAAGGCGCCCGCGTGGGCGTTCTGGGCAACGCAGGGCAGGGCGGCGTACACCCCCACTGGCTGGTTTCGTTCAGCGTCGACGACCTCGACCGCGCGGTGGCGCGCGCGAGGGATGCGGGGGCGCGGGTCGTTCACCGCGCCGAGGGCCGAGACGGTCGCGCGGTGGTGGTGGCCGACGACCCCCAAGGCGCGGCGTTCAGCCTGTGCAGCGCGTGAGCGGAGCGTGAGGGCGCGGGGCGGAGGTTCAGCTTATGCGGTGCATGGCTGGCGGAAAAGGATGAAGTTGGGTATGCCGTGGAGACGGTGGTGCTGTGGCCGGGGCGCGGTGTGTGGGTGAACTTGCTGGCAATGAGGGGAAGGTGGGCGGCCGTGGCGGTTGTGATGAGAAATTGTGCGTCAACCGATTGGCGGGCAGCCTAGCCCAGAATTTCAGGCTTCGACAGAGCAACTCCAGGCTCGGACTACGTGCCGCCCCCGACAGGCCGTTTGAGATTTGTCAGCTCGCCAAGTCCCATCGATGCCATTGAGCCAAAGATCGTTGAACCAGAGACAATAGCCTCGCTTTGAAAGGAGCGGAACCCATCGCCTTGCGATAAATCCGAAGACGATTGAGTCGCACCCGCAGTTTCCAGCGAATTTCTCTCCCACAAACAAGGAAGCACCAATGACCGCAATCGACGTATTTCTTAGTTCGACGTGTTACGATCTGGTTGATATTCGCGCTGAGTTGAAAGATTACCTGACGATGCATTCGTTTTTGGTTCGCATGTCAGAAAGCTACGACTCAAGCTTTGAGGTCAACGCGAGGGTCGATTCAATTGAGTCATGCTTGGATAATGTAGGCAAGTCGAACGTGGTGGTTTGCATTCTCGATCGCCGGTACGGCCCCAAACTCCCTGAAAACCATCGATTTAGTGGCATCTCCGCGACCCATGCGGAAATTAAGCACGCTTGGGCTTGTAAGAAGCCTGTCTTGACTTTCATTCGTGACGTCACTATGGACGAGGTTGGGAGCCTCAATAGGAATGCCGATTTCGATACAAGGTGGATTGGTAAGCAAGGTAAGGCTGAACTCGCGTCGCTTGTCAACGAAGTGACGAGTCTGCGCGCTGCTGTGGATCAGAAGTCGGCGAGAAGTAATTGGTATGACACTTTTGAGAATGTTGTAGATCTGAAGCCAAGACTACTTAAGCGATTGCTTGATTGCTTTCCGGATCATGTCGGAACCTACGCCCGGCGAGGGGATCGCATGGTGAGGTTGTATTGGGAGGTCGAATATGGATGGAAAGAGGGGATAATCCAAGTGAGAGTGTCGAATGCAGGGTTCGGCCCTGCAATCGAAGTCTCTATCTGCAGCTCCTCCGACGGTAAAGAGACGGTTGTTCGGCGCCAAGGGGGACTTGCTTCGGGGGGGCAAATAGCTGCTGTCAAGGTTTCAATCCCGTCGAACAGAAATGGCGCATCCTTGCTCGTGTACTACAGCAACCTTTGGGGAGACAAGTACCGTGTCCGGTTGGCGTTGATAGCTGCTAATGGAACGCGCGGCTACAACGTTTCAAGCTCCGAGGTATTTGAGATTTGTATAAATGAACAGTGGATGCCTGTTTGAGTCAGGACGGTGTCTGGGCTGCGTCCGCAAATGCATCCGCAGATGCCAGCACACTTGTGGACGCAGCCTGATGCCGACCGTCGCGTCTGCGCTCGGGGCAGCGCGTCGGCCAGCCCTTCGCTGGCATCGAAGTCTCCGCGCTTGACCAGCTTGCGGCACGGGCTTGAGGCATTGCTGATTCCGAGGTAGAAGCGAGCATGCGCGCCGTCTTCGCAGACCCGAAGACTGACTTCGTCTTCAAGCGCATCTTCGGGGCCGAGGCGCGCAAGTCGCTGCTGATCGCGCTCCTGAACAACCTCCTTGAGTTCGAGGGCGACCGTTGCATCGTCGACGTTCAGCACCTCACCGGAGAGCAGCACGTCGACGTCGCGGAGCTCAAGCTCTCGATCGTCGATGTGAAATGCACCGACGCGACGGGGCGGCGCTTCGTGGTTGAAATGCAGGTGCTCAAGGTCGAGGGCTTCGAGAAGCGGGTCGTCTACAACGCCAGCAAGGCGTACGTGATGCAACTTCGGAACGCCGAAGAGTACCCGACCCTGTGCGACGTCTTCGGCGTCACGATCTGCAACTTCAACCTGTGGAGCGAGAGAGACCCGCAGGGGCGCTTCAAGGTGCCGATGCTCAGTCGTTGGCGCATGCGCGAAGAGCACAGCGGCGAGAGAGGGCTCCCGCAGGTGCAGTATGCCTTCCTCGAACTGACCAAGTACGAGGCGGGCGACTCGCCGCAGACGTTGATTGATAAGTGGGCGTACTTCTTCCTTGAAGCGAAGAACCTGAACGTGGTGCCGCTGCCGTTGGCGGAGGCGCCCTTCCGCGAGGCGTTAGAGATCGCCCGAACGACGAGCTTCTCGGCTGAAGAGTGGGAGGTCTACGAGCGGGCGAAGATGGCAGAGCAAGACGCTCGCGGAGCGCTCTCGGTCGCAAGGCTCGAAGGCAAGCTCGAAGGCAAGCTCGAAGGCAAGCGTGAGGCCTTGGTACGCCTTCTCGAACGCAAGGGCGTCGCGCTGATCGATGAAGATCGCGCGAAGATCGCGGCGTGTGCAGAGGCCGTGACCCTCGATCGCTGGTTCGACCAGGCCCTGACGGCGAAGACGAGCGCCGAAGTCTTCGCGTGAGGGCCCCGACAGGCCGCTGTGACCGACCGCCCGCCGCACGAAAGTCGGCCCCGCGATCGGGGTCGTGCACACTCGCGCGATGAGCGTCGGCGTGACCCCCTTTCTCTGGTTTCACTACAACCTCGAAGAGGCCCTCGCCTTCTACGCGAGCGTCTTCGGCGACCTGGGCGCAGAGCTTCGGCGCGTGAGCACCGCCCCCGACGCGCCGGTCTTCTCGGCCACTTTCACCCTCGCGGGGCAGCGCCTCGTGGGGCTCAACGGCGGCCCGATGTTCACCTTCAACGAGGCCGTCTCGCTCGTCGTCGCGTGCGACACCCAAGCCGAGCTCGACCGCCACTGGGAGCGCCTCTCAGACGGCGGAGCGCCCGGTCGCTGCGGCTGGCTCAAAGACCGCTTCGGCCTGTCGTGGCAGGTCGTCCCGCGGGCCCTCGACGCGCTCCTCTACACGGGCGACGCCGAGGCGCGCAGCCGGGTGATGAGCGCCATGCTCGGCATGCACAAGTTCGACCTCGCCGCCCTCGAAGCCGCCGCGAGGGGCGCGCCCTCGGGCCGTTGATGTTCACACTGTGAACATCGTCGCTCAGGCCGATGCTGCGCCGCCGCGGAGGCCGTCGAGGGCGAGGTCGATGACGCCTTCGAGGAGCCGCGTGCGCTCGGCCCGGGTGCCCTCGACGGGGCCATCTTCGCCCGAGAGGATCGCGAAGCCGTGGAGGAGGCTCCAGACCTTGATGGCGCCGCCTTCTCGGGCCGTATTGGGCAGGGCGCCGGCTTCGACCAGGGCGTCGAGGGCTGCGCTGAGGGCTTCGAGCGGCGAGGCGGGGGCCTCTTGGCCTTCGACGGGCACGAGCGCGCGCAGGCCGTACTCGCCTTGCATCACCGAGAAGAGCACGCGGTGCTCGGCGGCGAACTCGACGTAGGCGCGGCCCGCCGAGCGAAAGCGCCCCATGGCGATCTCGGTCGCCGAGGCGCCCCGCGCACCGGCCGCCTGGGCGCGCTGGATGCGTTGCCCGAGGCGCACAAAGCCGTCGCCCGCCACCGCGGTGAGGAGCGCCGACTTGTTGGCATAGTGACGGTACGCGGCGTTCGGCGAGACCCCCACGATGCGCGCCACTTCGCGCAGGCTGAAGTCTTCGAGCCCCGACTCTTGAAGGCGTTTGAGCGCGGCTTCGACGAGGGCGTTGCGGAGGTCGCCGTGGTGGTAGCCAGTGCGTGCGCGCTTCATGGGCGGCGCAATGTAGACAGTATCCACATGCAGGTAAAGCCGCTCTTGCAGCGGCCTAACCGCTTGTGCGGGGCAGTGCAATTTCGGCCACAGCTGCGGCTTCGAGCCCTTCGGAGAGCGCGCCGATGACCGAGAGGGCCTCCGAAAGGGCGATTGGGCTGCGCTGCCCGAGCACCGCCGCGACGACGCTCTCGACGGTGCCGGTGTCGAGGGCGATGACGGCCTCGCCGCGCGTCGTGAGGGTGAGCTGAATGCGCCGCGCGTCGTTCGGGTCGCGCTTTCGCTTGAGCAGCTTTCGCTCTTCGAGCCGCTTGAGCGAGGCCGAGAGCGTGCCCGCGTCGATGTGGAGCTGCTCGGCCAGCGCGCGCCCCGAGATGCCCGGCGTGGCGCCGACAAGTCGCAAGAGGAAGCGCTGTTGCGCGGTGACGCCGTGCTCGCGCTCCATGCGCATCGACATGCGCTCGAGGGCGTGGTTGAGCGCCCAGAGGCATCGAAGAAATTCGAGTGAGGCTTGGGGCTCCGCGGCGCGCTGCTTCATGGTGACCACTGGGGCGGCGAGGCTCGCGTTGCGTGCGCGTGCGTTCCGCTTGGGGGTGCAGATAGCACGGGCCGCGCGGGGTGACGGGGCGCCGCGTCGCGGTTCAGGTGACGGGATTGACGGCGGCGGGGTCCATCCAGAAGTGCTCCCAGAGGTGGCCGTCGAGGTCTTCGAAGCCCCATTGGTACATAAACCCGTGGTCGACGGGCTTGGCGTAGCTGCGCCCGCCCGCGGCGACGGCGGCGGCCACGATGGCGTCGACGGCCTCGCGCGAGGGGTGCGAGAGGGCCACGAGCTGCTCGGTCTGCGTCTTGGCGTCGACCAGGGTCTTCGGGGTAAAGGTCGCGAAGAAGGGCTCGACGAGGAGCATGATGTAGTGGTGCTCGCTCACCACGATGCACGCCGCCTGCTCGTTGGTAAACTGCGCGTTGACCTTGAACCCGAGCGCTTCGAAGAAGCCCTTCGAGCGGTCGAGGTCTTTCACAGGCACGTTGATGAACATCTGCATCGTCATGGCCCGCGGGCCTACGCCGCAGCGCGCACGCATCGCCAGTTTGTGACGCGCTTCTTCTGCGCCTGGCGTGACCTCACCCCCCGCTGCCGCGCGCCCCCTCTCCCTGTCAGGAGATGGGGCTCGGCCATGTGTAGAGGTACGTGTCCGACAAGCCCGAGGCTCAGCGCGTGCTCGCGGGGCTCGGTCATGGGTAGAGGTACGTGTTCGTACTGATGCCGCAGCGCGTGGGAGCGCGACGTAACCCTGCGAGAGTCCAGCAGTTCAACCGAGGCGGGGCGGCGCCCTAAGCCCCATCTCCTGACAGGGAGAGGGGGCGCGCGGCAGCGGGGGGTGAGGTCACGTCGAAACGGGGGCGCGCGGCAGCGGGGGGTGAGGTCACGCACCGAAGCGGGCGCGCGAAGCTGCGCGGGAGAGGGGGGCTCAGTGGGCGAGCCAGCCGGCGTCCATCGTGGCGGCGGTGCCGGTGATCGACCAGGCCTCGTCGCGGCAGAGAAAGAGCGCGTACTGGGCGCAGGCGTCGGGCTCGATGAGGCGCTTCTGGGCGTTCTGGGTGAGCAAGATGCGGCTCACCACTTCGTCTTCGGGCACGCCGTGCACCCGGGCCTGGTCGGCGATCTGCTTCTCGACGAGGGGCGTCCGCACATACGAGGGGCAGAGGGCGTTGACGGTGATGTTGTGCGAGTGCTGGGCGGCTTCGAGGGCGACGGTCTTGGTGAAGCCCATGATGCCGTGTTTGGCCGAGACGTAGGCCGATTTGTAGGGCGACGCCACGAGGCTGTGCACCGAGCCGACGTTCACGATGCGGCCCCAACCGCGCGCGTACATGCCGGGCAAGAGCGCCTTGGTGAGCAGAAAGGGCGCCGTGAGCATCACCGCGAGGAGGAGATCCCATTTGGCCTCGTCGAACTGCTCGACCGGGCTCACGTTCTGAAGGCCCGCGTTGTTGACGAGGATGTCGATCGCGCCCGCGGCGGCGGCGAGGCCCTTGACCTCATCGCGGAGGCCGAGGTTCGCCGTGAGGGTGACCGCCCCGGGCATGGTCTCTGCCGCGCGGGCGAGGGCCTCGGCCGAGAGGTCGCTCAGCACCACGGCGGCGCCCTCGCGGTGAAGGGCCTGGGCGATCGCGAGGCCGATGCCAGAGGCCGCGCCGGTGATGAGGGCGCGGCGGCCCGTGAGGAAGGGAGCGGTCATCGAAAGAACCCCGTGAGCGCATCGACGGCCTCGGGCGAGGTCATGATGCCGTAATGGTTGGCGTTGACGTTGACGCCGCGGGCGCTCGGCGTCGTCGCGAGGAAGTCGTTGTAGTCGCTCGGGCTGATGATAAAGCCCGCGCCGAGCGGCACCGCGGCCCGCACCACCAGCGTCGGCATCTTCATCGCGGGCCAGAGCAGGCGCGGAAACTGCGTCGACCCGTAGGTCATGTCTTCGAGCACCGCGCCGCGGTCGGTGCGCGGCCGTACGCCGCCGTCGACCTCGATGAGGTCGTAGCGGTAGTGGGTCTCCCAGACGGGGCTCCAGGGGGTGATGGTGCCGAGGCTCTTGACCCGCGCGACGTAGGCGTCGGCGCTCGGGTGGCTGTTGCCGAGGCGCTGCACCGCCGCCATGATGGGCACCAGCGACGCGGGCTCGGGCACGCCGAGGGCGTCGATGAGGCCGACCCGGCTGAGGCGCCCGCCCGCTTGTCGCGCGAGCTCCATGCCGATGAAGGCGCCCATCGAGTGGCCGATGTAGCCGAACTGTTGCCGCCCGAGCTGCGTGGCGACCTCTTGGACGTCGCGGGCGTGGTTGCCCCAGCCGTAGCTCCCGAGGCCCGTGATGCTGCTCCACCCGCGGCCCCTGAGGTCGATGGCGACCACCGCGTGCCCGGCCGCACCGAGGGCCCCGGCGATGAGATCAAAGCTCCGCGCGTTGGCCGAGAGCCCGTGGACGCACACGACGAGGTCGCCGTCATCGGGCCCGAAGCGCCAGCCTCGCACCAACCCAGAACGCAGTTCGAGCTTCAGCTCGCGGGGCGACTCGATCATTGGTCTTGCTCACATTTGTTGCGGCGCAACATCGCCTCCCGGGCGCCCCGCGCCGTGCACCTTCGCCCGGTCGTACGCTGCCCTTCGAGGGGCCGTACTACTACCAAAGCCGACCCGCGGGGCAAGGCATTTGTTGCGCTGCAACAACGCCGCGGAGGCCCTTCCGTGGGGTGGTCTGTCGCGTGCACTGTGGGGGCGCGATGCAGCGGCGATGGCAACGGTGGCTCCCCGGGTTGGCGACGAGCCTTTCGGGTGACGGCGAGGGGCTTCGGGTCGACCTGATGGCGGGGCTCACGGTGGGGGCGATGCTCGTGCCGCAGGCGATGGCGTACGCCGAGCTCGCGTCGATGCCGCCGGCGCATGGCTTCTATGCGGCGCTCCCGGCGTTGGTGATCTACGGCTTCGTGGGCAGCTCGCGTCACCTCGGGGTCGGCCCTGAGCCTGGCACGGCGGTGCTCGCGGCGGCCGGTGTCGCGGCGCTCGCCGGGGGCGACCCTTCGCGCTTTGCGGCGCTGATGGCGGCCCTCGCGTGTCTGGTGGGCGCGTTGGGGGTGCTCGCGTCGGCGCTGAGGCTCGGCTTTGTGGCCGAGCTCCTCTCGAAGCCCGTCTTGGTGGGGTACATCACCGGGGTGGGTTTGACGCTCCTGTCGAGCCAGCTCGGCAAGGCCACGGGGGTCGCCGTGCGGGGCGGCGGGTTCTTCGCGCGGGTGCTCTCGTTTGCGGGGCAGTGGGCGAGCGCGCGGTGGCTCACGGTGGGGGTGTTCGGGCTGTGTCTCTTGGCGCTGCTGGCGCTCAAGCGGGTGCGTCCGCGGTGGCCCGGGGCGCTCGTCGTGGTGGCCGCGGCGACCCTCGCCTCGGCGGCGTTTGACGGCCCCGGGTGGGGGCTCCGCACGGTGGGGGCGGTGCCTGCGGGCTTGCCGAGCCTCGGGCTCCCGCGGGTGGACTTCGCGTCGTATGCGGCGCTCTTGCCGACGGCCTTGGGGGTCTTGTTGGTGGGGTACACCGACAACGTGTTGACGGCCCGCTCGCTGGCAGCGCGGCTGGGGTATCGCATCGACACCGGGCAGGAGCTTCTCGCGCTGGGCCTGATCAACCTCGGCGCGGGCCTCGCGGGGGGCTTTCCGCTCTCGTCGAGCGCCAGCCGAACGGCGGTGCCTGCGAGCCTCGGGAGCCGCTCTCAGCGTGTCTCATGGGTCGCCGCCGCGGTGGTGGTGCTGACCCTGGTGGCGCTCTCTCGCGCCCTCGCGCCGATGCCCGAGGCGGCCCTCGCGGCGGTGATCGTGGGCGCGGCCTTGGCCATCATCGACGGCGAGGGCTTCGCGAAGCTCTGGCGTCAGTCGCGCGCAGAGTTCGCCTTGGCGGCGCTCACCACCCTCGCGGTGATGGTCTTCGACGTGCTCGAAGGGGTGCTCGTTGCGTTCGCCTTCTCGCTCGCGGTGGTGGTGTGGCGCATCGCCTTTCCGCACGACGCTTGGCTCGCCTTCGGAGACGCGCAAGAGGGCTGGGTCGACGCTGAAGAGTTCGGCCTCGCGCCGACGCACTCCGGGCTTCTGGTGTACCGCTTCGACGCCCCGCTGATTTTTGCCAACGCCGAGCGCTACCGTCAGCGCGTGAGCGAGCACATCGCGCGGCTCGAAGCCCGCCCCGGCGCGCCGCGTCTGGCCTGGCTGGTGCTCGACCTCGAAGGCGTCGGCGCCATCGACGTGACGGCCCTCGACATGCTCGAAGGGCTCACCGAAGCCCTCGCCCACGAGGGGGTGGCGGTCTCGGTGGCGCGCAGCAACGACCGCGCACGCGAGAGCCTCGCGCGGGCCTCGCTCTTGCGGCCCGAGGGGCCGATCGAGGTGTTTCCGACCTTGTCTGCGGCCGAGCATCGGTACCTCGACGCCGTGGCCGCCGCGCACGAGCGCGCGCCCGGTTCAGGTTGAACGCGCTTCATCGACAGCCCTAAACTCCTGCGCCGATGGATCCAAAGCCCGCGCTCCGTTTCGGCCCGTCTTGGCTCGCGCTCTGCCACGGCGCGGTCGCGCTGGTGCTCGCGACCTCGCTGCACCGCGCCTGGGGCGATGTCGGCTTCGTGTTGGGCCTCGCGGCGCCCGCGGTGAGCTTCGCGCTGGCCATGCAGTGGCGCGTCGAACCCGCCGCCGACGGGCTCACGGTGTGTACGCCCTGGGGGCGCCGCCATCACCCCTACAGCGCCCTCGTGTCGGTCGCGCGCGGTCGCGTCTGGGGCTTGCGCGACCGGGGCGTGACGGGCTCCGAGGCGGTGACCTTCGACTTCGGCGACCGCGGCACGGTGCGCCTCAGCCACCACGCGTGGCACGACCTCGCGGGCATCGTCGACGCCGCCACGGCGGTGCTCGCGGCCCGTGCGACGGCGCGCCTCGACAGCGGTGACGAGGTGCTGCTCGACCCGGGGCGCGCCGACCTCAGGCGGCCGCTGCTGTCGTTCGTCGCGGGGCTCGCGGCGTGTACGGTCTCGTTTGTGTTGCCGGTGTCGGGGCTGACCCGTACCGCGCCCTTTCCGCTCTTCGCGCTGGGCTTGGTGCTGGGGTGGGTGGGCGCCCAGCAGCTCGTCGAGGGCGCGCGACGCCGGCGCGAACCGCGGCTCGCCCTCTCGCGCGCGGGCCTTCGCGTGCTCGGCGACGGCGACGCGGGCGCGGCCCAGGGCCACTACCGCAGCGCCGGGGCGGCGCACCCAGACACCGTACCGTGGGCCTCGCTCGCCGACGTCTCGCGCTCGATCGAAGGGCTCACGCTGACCCTCGCTGACGGCCGCGTCGTGCGTCTCACGCGGCGCCACGCGGCCCTCGCGCTCGCCTCTGCGCTGGTCTTCGATCGCTACGCGCAAACCCCACGCGAGGCCGCGCGGGCCTGACCGTCGGCGCCGCAAAGGGTGCGCCGCGACCGCGCAGGCTTTGCATGTTGCGGTGCAACATTGCACCCTCACGGCGCGTCAGCCGAGCGACCCGAGACCGTGGTACGCCCTGTGCTCTCCGCGCGACCCGATGGACGCTACCGCACGTTCAGGGCGGGCCTTGATCGACGCCACCCGACCCTTCGCCGACGAAGACCCATCCCGCACGCTCCGAGAGACCTTCGTCACCTTTGGGGCGCTCAAGCTCGTCTGGCTCGTGGCCGCCCTGCACGCGGCGCCCCTCGCGCTGCGGGCCCTCGCCGGCGCGATCACGGGCCTCATCCTGGTGCGGGCCTTCATCCTCTACCACGACGCCCTGCACGGCGCGCTGTATCGCGGGCCCGGGCGCTTCGCGCGGGCGATGCGCGCGCTCATCACGCTCTTCGGGTACGTGGTGCTCACGCCCTCGCGGGTCTGGCGCAGCACGCACAACTACCACCACGCCCACACCGCGCAGATCGTCGGCTCGCACATCGGCAGCTACGCCACCCTGACCCGCGCGATGTACGAGAAGCTCTCGCCCCGCGACCGGTGGATGTACCGCGCCACCCGGCACCCGCTCACCATCGCCCTCGGGTACCTCACGGTCTTCCTCTGGGGCATGTGCATCGGGCCCTTTCTGCGCGACCGACGCAACCGCCGCGAGGTGCTGGCGACCCTGGCATTTCACGGCGCCCTCCACGCTGCGGCGCTCTGGCTCGGCGGGCTCTCGACGTGGCTCCTCGCGGTGCTCTTGCCCCTCGCGGTAGCCTGCGCGAGCGGGGCGCTGCTGTTCTACGTTCAGCACAACTTCCCGAGCATGGTGCTGCGGTCGCGCGAGACCTGGCAGTACACCGACGCGGCCCTCGAGTCGTCGAGCTACCTCAAGACGGGCCCCGTGGCGGCGTGGTTCACCGGCAACATCGGCTACCACCATGTGCATCACCTCAACCCGGGCATCCCGTTCTACCGGCTCGCTGAGGCCATGGCCGCGGTGCCCGAGCTCCAGCGCCCGCACACCGTCACCCTCAGCCTGCCCGCCCTCTGGGCCTGCCTCCGCCTCGACGTCTGGGACGCCACCCTCGAACGCATGGTGCCCCTCGCCGAGACCCCCGCCCCGCGCCCCGGGGTATAACCGCCGGGTAAAAATCGCGTGAATTTTACCCGGGTGTATTGCGCTTTGTTTTACCCGGGCTAAATACAGCCCATGACCGACGATGAAGACGATCGATTGAGCGCGTTTGAGGGCAGCACGTTGCTCGCGCACGGGAGCGCGGCCGAGGTGTTCGGGGTGGTGTTGCGTCACCTCGCGCGGTCGCCCGAGTCGATGGTGCTGTTCTTCGAGGGCGGGTCGGGGCGGCAGGTTGATTTCGACCTCCGGGGCACCCTCGCAGAGGTGCTCGCGCGGGTGGCGCCGCGAGAGGCGCGGTCGCCGGGTCGTCCGAAGCTCGGGGTGGTGTCGCGCGAGGTGTCGCTTTTGCCGCGGCATTGGGCCTGGCTTGAGTCGCAGCCTCACGGGCTTTCGGGCACGCTCCGGCGGTTGGTCGACGAGGCGCGGCGGGCCGACGCGGGCGACGGGCTCGTGCGGCGGCGTCGCGAGGCGGCGGGGCGGTTCATGAGCGCGATGGCGGGCGACCTCGCGGGGTACGAAGAGGCCAGCCGCGCGCTCTACGCGGGTGACGGGGCGCGGCTCGGGGCGCTGATGGCGTCGTGGCCGCGCGACGTGGCGGCCGAGGTGTGGCGCCTCGTCGGGGGCGCGATGGGGGCGTGAAGGGGCATCGACGGCGGGCGCGGTCTGGCATATGCGTTGGGGGGCGATGAGGTTCGTTGAGGGCGAGGGGCTCCGTCTGGCGGTGTTCGAAGCGGGGCTTCGGTCGAACCCGACGGTGGTGTTGGTGCACGGGTTTCCTGACGATCACCGGGTGTGGTCGGGGGTGATCGACGCGCTTTCGGCGCGCTTCCACGTGGTGGCGTATGACGTGCGGGGGGCGGGCGAGAGCGACGCGCCGCCTGACACGGCGGGCTACGCGATCGCGCGGCTCTACGGCGACCTCCGCGCGGTGCTCAAGGCGACGGCGCCGGGCAAGCGGGTGCACCTGGTGGGCCACGATTGGGGCTCGATTCAGCTCTGGGGCATGGTGACCGACCCCGCCATTGCGGGCCTGGCCCGGAGCTTCACCACCCTCTCAGGCCCGGGCCTCGACCAGGCCTCTCGCTGGATGCGCCGCGCCCTCACCTCCGGCGGCGCCCGCGATGTGTTGCGGCAGCTCGGGCGCAGCTGGTACATCGCGGCGTTTCAGCTCCCGCGGGTGCCCGAGTGGGTGGTCGAGCACCGCATCGCGCCGGGCTGGGTGACGCAGATGCGCGAGACCGAGGGCCTCGACGAGCCCGAGCCCTTGGTGCTGCGCAACGCCCTCAACGCGATCGGGCTCTACCGCGCCAACGTGGGCCGTCCGGTCTCGCCGCGGGGGCAGCGCGACCCGGTGGTGCCGACGCAGTTCCTGGTGGCCGAAGACGACCTCTATGTGACCTCGGCCCTGGTGCGGGGCGTGGCCGCGGCGACGCCCGGCGCCGAGCTTCACAGCCTCGACGGCGGCCATTGGGTGCTCCGCCGCGACCCGGCCCTGGTGGCCGAGAAGATCGCAGACTTTGTCGCGCGCCACGAAGGCTGAGGGCCGTGCGCTACCGCATCGAAGAGCTCGCCGAGACGGCCCGCACGACCGTTCGTAACATCCGCGCGTACCAGGAGCGCGGGGTGCTGCCGCCGCCCGTGCGCGAGGGGCGGATCGTCTGGTACGGCGACCTCCACCTCGCGCGGCTCCGCGTGATCGGCGCGCTTTTGGAGCGCGGCTACTCGATCGGCAACATCGCCGAGCTGCTCGCGGCGTGGGAGCGAGGGGCCGAGCTCAGCGACCTGCTCGGGCTCGAAGAGGCCCTCACCGACCCCTTCAACGACGAGCCCGAGGCCACCCTGCGGCTCGACGAGCTGGCTCGACTCTTCGGGAGCTTCGACCCCGTCGCGGTGGCCAGGGCGGTGCAGCTCGGGCTCTTCTACCCCGCCGAGGGCGGGCTGAGGGTGCCGAGCATGCGGCTCCTCCAGGCTGGGGCCGAGCTGCATCGGGCGGGCGTCCCGTTGAGCGCGCTGATCGATGAGCTTCAGGTGTTGGCGGCCGATGTTGACCGGATCGCAGAGCGCTTCGTCGACCTCGTGGCCACCGAGATCTTTGATCGCCTGCCGGCCGGCCCGGCCGCCCTGAGAGACGCCTCGAAGATGGCCGACCTCGTGCGCCGCTTGCGACCCCTCGCGTCGATGGTGGTCACCAAGCGGCTCGGGCAGTCGCTTGAGAAGCACATCAGGCGCCGAATGGGCGAGCGCATCGGTCGGCTCCTGAAGCCCAAAGAGAGCGCGTAACGTGATGAATTCTGTCTCCGTAGGCCCGCAGGCGGTGAGGTCTCGGCATGGGCGCGGTTGACCGAGACCCGGTGCTCGATGTGCCCGACGCCGCGGCGTGGGCGCGCTGGCTCGCCGTCGAGCACGCGCGGCACGGGGGCGTGTGGTTGAAGCTCGCCAAAGGGGGCGGCGCCCGGGGGCTCCTCACCTACAGCGAGGCCCTCGACGAGGCGCTCTGTTGGGGCTGGATCGACGGCCAGAAGCGGAGCCTCGACGCGACCCACTGGTTGCAGCGCTTCACCCCGCGCAGGGCCCGCAGCGGGTGGTCGATGGTGAACATCGGTCGCGTCGAGGCCCTCGAAGCCGCGGGGCGGATGCGCGAGGCCGGGGCCCGCGAGGTCGCAGCCGCCAAGGACGATGGGCGCTGGGCCCGGGCGTATCCGCCGCAGTCGAAGGCAGAGGTGCCGGATGATCTGGCGCAGGCCCTCGGGGCGGTAGAGGGCGCGTCGGCGGGCTTCGCGGCGCTGAGCGCGTCGGCGCGATTTTCGGTGATCTACAGCGTGGTGACGGCGGTGCGGCCCGAGACCCGGGCCAGGCGCGTCGCAGCGGCGGTGGCGAAGCTCGCCGGAGGGTGAGTCGGCGGGGCCGCGGGCGGGTCAGCGGAAGGCGCTGCGGAGCATCGCGAAGACCACCACGCCGGTGATCGAGACGTACAGCCACAAGGGGTAGGTGAAGCGGGCCCACTTCTTGTGGCGCGGGTACTGCCCGCGGAGCGCGAGCGAGAAGGTCCATAAGACCATCGGGAAGGCCGCGATGGAGAGCACGACGTGCGACCCGAGCACCGCGAGGTACAACCCCCGGAGCGGGTTCGCCTCGGGGAAGCGCGTGTCACCGTGGACGTAGTGATAGACGAGGTACCCGACGAGGAAGAGCGCCGACGCGCCCAGCGCCGAGAGCATCAGCGCGCGGTGACGGTTGACCTTGCGCTGCCGGATCGCGAGGAGCCCGAGGCTCACAAAGGTCGCGCTGAGGGCGTTGAAGGCCGCGTTTACCGCGGGCATGAAGGCCAGCGTCGAGGCGTCTGCGGCGGGGTTTCGCAAGAGCAGGATCCACCCGAGGAGGCCGAGGCCCGCGACGGCCACCACGGCGGTGCCGAGGGCGTGGGCGCGGTCGTTGGCGGGGAGCGCGGTGCGGGTGGTCTGGCTGAGGGGAGCTTCCACGGTTTGGGGCACATAGATGCCCTCGCGCGAGAAATCTAGGGTCGGCCGTCAGTGCGCCTTTGCGAGCCGCCGTGACGATGCTGCACAGTGCCCGTCGGGAGGGGTCATCGGTGGCGCTTTCAGAGAACCGGGCGCCCGTGTCGCGGGCCGAAATCGTGGCCCGAGAAGACCTTGTGACGTACCTTAACGCGGCCTTCGTCTGCACCGCGCAGGGCGACTACTACGCCTCGTCACAGTCGCAGGCGGTGTCGATCGCGTTCTTGCACGCCTACGCGGCGGGCAACTACCGCAGGCTCTACGCGCGCAGCCTCGCGGTGGGCATCAACCATTTCAATCAGGCCCTCTGCGTCGAGACCCTGCTCGCCATGGGGGCTCCGACCGACCGCGACGCGCGGCGCGAAGAGCACGCCCTCATCGCTGAGACCCTCGCGCGGCTCCCGCCCTCGCGGGTGTACCGGCTCTTCGAGGCCCTCGCGGCGCAAAGGGTCAACAACCGCCGCACCCGCGCGACGGTGGCGGCCTGGCTCGGCGCGCGCCCCGATCTCAGCCTCGACGCGCTGAAGTATCGCCCGAAGCTCTCGCGCGCGGTGCGGCACACCCATACGCTCTTCGCGGGTGAGCTCGGGGTCTTTCTCTTTCAGCGCCGTCGCAAGGTGGCCTTCGAGACGCCGCTCTTCGCCGCGTGGCGGCGCGCCCAGACCGAGCGCGAGGCGGTGTTCTCGCTGCCCTTCTCGGTGGCCGAGGGCTTCGCGCAGCGGCACGGCATCGCGCGCGAGACCCTCGTGGCACGGATGCAGTCGCAGATGACCCGCGCCGAGCGGGCCCGCACCCTCGGCCTGACGAACCGCGCTGACGAGGCTCCGGTCTCGCCCGCGGCCCTCGGCGGCATGGGCCTCACGCGGCTCGCGCGGGCGCTCGTGGCCCAGGAGCCCGCGCGGCTCAGAGACGAGTCGGCGCTCTGGTCGTCGGCGCTCGCGGCGGCGGCGGCGCGGCAGTGGCAGCACGCGCGCTTCGCGCTCCCCAGGGTCGCGGTGGTGATCGACCGCTCGGCCTCGGCGAACGGCGGCGCCGCCCACACCCGAGGCCCCCTTGCGTTGGCCCTCGCGGTCGAGGCCCTCATCGCGGTCGCCGCCACGGCGTGTACGCGCTTTGTCACCCCCGAGCCCGCCGCGCCGGGGCCCGAGGGCGCGTGGTCGGCGGCGGGGCGCAGCGACCTCGCGACGCCCCTCATCGCGGCCCTCGCGGTCGTACCGCCGGTCGACATGGTGGTGATCGTGAGCGACGGCTACGAGAACGACCCCCCGGGCGGCGCCGCCGAGGTGATGCGGGTGTTTCGCGCGAAGATCGACCCCACCCGGCCGCTCAGCGTGGTGCACGTCAACCCCGCGTTCGACAGCGCCTCGTACGGCCCGCGGCGGCTCGGCGACGGCATCGTGACGGTGGGCCTCCGCGAGGCCGAAGACCTGCCCACGGTGCTCGGGTTTGTGCGCTTCGCTGAGGGCTCGGGCTCCCTCGACGCCCTCGAAGCGTACCTCGCCGAACGGGTGCGGCGGTACCTTGAGCGCGGCCCCCGACCCGAAGACGAGGCCGTATGATCGTCCTCGACCCTCAGCTCGCGAGCCAAGGTCTCACCTGCCTCGCCGTGCAAGCGCTCGGGCCGCTGCGGTGGGTGGCCGTCGGCCGCACGAGGCCCGAGCGGGCGCTGCGACTCTTACCCTTTCGCGCGCTCTGCGACGGGGCCGACGATGCGTTCTCGCGCGAAGACCCCGACGCGGTGTGGCTCGCGCTGCACGGGCTCTACGCGGGCGCCGAGGGCGACGGGCAGCGGGTGGTGTACGGCGCGTCGCTCCACCCAGCCCGGAGCGGAACGCCCAACGGCCGCGCCCTCTCGGTGACGACCGCGACCCTCGACCTTCGCGCCTTCACCCGAGAGCCCGGGTACGGCTTCGCGCCCCGGCGGGTGGTGGCCGAGGGCATGGTGTTCGCGGCCCTCGGGCTCTCGCCGGTCGAGTGGCCGGGGCTCGTGACGCCGCCCCGCGCCGCAGGCCATAGCGTCGCGCGCCTCGACGCGGCCCTTCGGAGCTTCGAGCGGGTCGAAGGCCAGTGCGGGTGCTTCGTGTACCTCGGCGACACCCTCGTCATGGCCCTGGTGCTGCCGAACGAAGAAGACTGGGCGCGGGTGCACCGCGCGGCGGTCTTGGGCCTCGCGGCCGACGCGGTAGGGCGCGCCGGAGCGCTGGCGAGCGTTGACTCCGGGCTCGGGTTTCGGGCCGACCTCGAAGGCCTGGTGGTCAACTCGCTCGCGCGGCTGAAGCTCGCGGTCGACCAGCACCGGGCGCGGCTCTCGGCGGTGTCGCTCTCGGGGCCGCTCCTCGGCGCGCCCTTCGCGCGTCAGACGACCCGCAGCGAGGGGCCCTTCGCGCTCTGCCGGGTGCTCACGCCCCTCGGGCGAAACGGCGTCGAGCATGTGGCCGAGGTGGTCGTGCGCCGCGACGCGCCGACCCAGCCCCTGATGCTGAGCTTGCACCACCTCGGGCGCAGCGAGGTCGCGCGGGGCTACCTCTTGCGACAGCTCGTCGACGCGGGCTTCAGCGTCGCCGCCCTCAGCCGGAGCCTGCGGCGTGACCCGGCCTTGGTGAAGCAGTGGTGCGCGCGGCTCGGGCTCACGGCGGTCACCCTCGAAGGCCGCCGCGCCGCAGCGCCGGGCCCCAAGCGACGCCGCACCTGAGGCGGCGCAGCGCAGTCGGGCCGAAAGGGCCCCGCTCGCCCGAGACGTAGTTTAGAGTCACGAGGCGGCATGGCGACGCAGCTCCCGATCGGTACCGTTTTTGCGAGAGATTTCAAGGTCTTGCGGCCTCTCGCGCAGGGCGGCATGGGCGCGGTGTACGTGGTCGAGCAGCTCTCGACGGGCCGCGAGCGGGCGCTCAAGATCATGCACCCGCGGCTCGTGCACGACCCCAAGACCCGGGCCCGCTTTGCACAAGAGGCGCGGGTCGGAGCCTGGATTCAGAGCGAACACGTTGTCGACGTGCTCTCGGCGGGCATCGACGATGCGACGGGCATCCCGTACATCGCGATGGAGCTTCTCGCGGGCGAGACGTTGATGACCCGGGTGATGCGCGACGCGCGGGGCAAGGGGCTGCCGCAAGACGAGGTGCGGCAGATCTTGTCAGAGCTGACGCGGCCCTTGGTGGCGGCCCACGCCCGGGGGATCGTGCACCGCGACCTCAAGCCTGAGAACGTGTTCCTTGAGCAGATGGTGCAGCGGGCGGGGGGTTTTCGCGTGAAGCTCCTCGATTTCGGGATCGTGAAGCGCATCGACCCGAACACCCCGGGCAGCGCAGCCACCGAGGCCATCGGCACCCCCCTGTGGATGGCCCCCGAGCAGAACGAGGCGGGCGAGATCGGCCCCGGGGCCGACGTCTGGGCGGTGGGGCTCCTCGCGTATTTCGCGCTGACGGGGCGCTTCTTTTGGCGGGCCGCCAACGAGCGCGAGCTGGTGCTCGCGGCGCTCCTCGGCGAGATGGTGTTTCAGCCGCTGGTGGCGGCCGGCGTGAGGGCCCGCGAGTACGGCTGCGACGATCGCATCCCGCCGGGGTTTGACGCGTGGTTTGTGCGCTGCGTGGCGCGGGCGCCGGGCGATCGCTTCGCGTCTGCGCGCGAGATGACCGAGGCCATGTCGCAGTGGCTCGGCAACGACTCGCTCGCGACGGCGCGGGCCCGAGCGCCCGTCGCGCTGACGGCGCCCTCGGTCGGAGGGTCTCGCCCCGTGCCCGTCACCGCCCCGATGGCGGGCGAGCCGCGGGTGCCCGCAGGAGCTCAGCCCATGGTCCACGCGGCGCCCACGGTGCCGATGGCGTCGCCGCGCGCGGGCTCTCTCTCGCCAGGGGTGGTCGCCTTCGCCGCGCCCCCCGCGCAGCCTCACGCGTTGGCGCTCGGAGGGGCCCCTGCGCCGCCCGCGTCGCGTGCGCGGTCGGTGTGGCGTTGGGTGCTCCTCGGGGCGGTGGTGGGCGTGGTGGGGGTCGGCGTCGCGGCCTGCTCGGGCGTCTTGTGGTTGTTCGCCGATCACGACCCGCCCGCATCGCAGCATGCGCCGTTACCGCCCGTCGAGAGTCCCGGGCACGGCCCCTCGGGGGGCGGAGGCGCTGGCCACGCGCCGGTGGTGCGACCCTCGCAGCTGCCGCCCTTTGTGAGGCCGCAGCTTCAGCCCTCGGTTCAGCCCTCGATGGAGCCCATGCACCCGCCCTTCGGCGACAGCCCCAAAGGCGACGCGAGCGCCCCGTAGCCGCCCTTGTCGAAGAATGTCGCGCGAAGTGTGGCGCGCGGCGGCGGCTGTGTTAGGCCCGTCGGTAGGGCAACCATGCAGCACCCAAGACCTTTCGCTTTCGGCCACCGCCTCATGGCGCTCGTGGTCGCGTTGAGTTTCGCCGCTTGTTCGGCGCGTGGCAGTTCGGGCGGCGGCGGCGGGGGCGGCCGAGACGCCGCCGTCGATGACAGCGCCAGCACCGAAGACGCGGGCACGGTCACGCCGCCTGAAGATTCTGGCGTGGTGACACCTCCCGAAGACGCGGGCGTGGTGACACCTCCCGAAGACGCGGGCACCGTGACGCCCCCCGAAGATGCGGGGCAGGGGCCCGTCGACACGGGCAATGTGACCGCGTGCGGCGAGCTCTCGCAGCCTTGCTGTACGGGCGCCCAATGCAACGGCGGCCGGCTCTGCGTCGAAGGCACCTGCCGCGAGCCTGCGCCCATGTGTACGCCGCTGACGAGGCCCTGCGCCCTCGCGCAGCAGTGCTGCAACGGGGCGTCGTGTCGTCCGTCGCCGAGCACGCCGTCGTGCTGTCGCGAGGCCGGGCAGAGCTGCACGAGCGCCTTCGAGTGCTGCGGTCAGATGGCGTGCACGGGGGGGCAGTGCGTGTGCCGTCCGCCGGGGCAGACCTGCGTGGCCGATGCTGATTGTTGCGACGGCGCGAGCTGTGTGAGCGGGGTCTGTACGACCGCGTGCCGAAGCGCGGGCGCGGCGTGCGGCGCGGGCATTCCGTGTTGCATGGGCTTGAACTGTCAGGGCGGCCAGTGCGCTGAGATGTGTGCGGCCGAGGGCTCGGCCTGCACCGTGGGCGGCGCGGCCTGTTGCGGCGGCCTGACCTGCACCGGCGGCGTCTGTCAGAGCGCGCCGGTGTGCCGCGCCCTCGGCGAGAGCTGCTCGACGGCGTCGCCGTGTTGCGCGGGCGCGACCTGCACCAACAGCCTGTGCGTGAACGCGGTCTGCCGTTCGAGCGGCCAGTCGTGTTCGACCACCAACCCCTGCTGCACGGGGCTCACCTGTAGCAGCGGGGCGTGCGTGACGGCGACCTGCCGCAGCGACGGCCAGACGTGCTCGACCTCGTCGCCGTGTTGCAGCGGGTACTCCTGCTCGGGCGGGTATTGCTACGCCACGACGTGTCGCTCGACGGGCCAGTCATGCTCGGGCACTTCGCCGTGTTGTACGGGCGCGACCTGCTCGGGCGGGGTGTGCGCGACGGCCTGCCGTTCGAGCGGTCAGACGTGCTCGACCTCGTCGCCGTGTTGCAGCGGGTACACCTGTTCGAGCGGGTATTGCTACGCGTCGACCTGCCGCGGGAGCGGCCAGACCTGCTCGACCTCGTCGCCGTGTTGCAGCGGGTACACCTGTTCGAGCGGGTATTGTTACGCCTCGACCTGCCGCGGGAGCGGTCAGACGTGCTCGACCTCGTCGCCGTGCTGCAGCGGGTACACCTGTTCGGGCGGCTACTGCACCACGTCGTGTCGAAGCTCAGGCACGAGCTGCACGACCGGGAGCCAGTGCTGCGGTGGCTACTGCCGTAACTCGTATTGCAGCTCCTACTCGACCTGTCGCTCCTACGGCACGAGCTGCTCGACCTCGGGCGACTGCTGCTCGGGGTACTACTGTTCGAGCGGCTACTGCCGCTGACCTCGCCTCGCCACCGGGCGTCGCAGTTCGCGGCCCCCGGGGGCTCGACACCGCAGCGCTGAAGTAGGCTGGGCCGTCGAGATTGCCTCGACATCGGGGCCCCCCGACCCGACAACAGCAGGGTCATGCGGGTCGAGTTTCTCTTTGTTGCGCTCTTCTTGATCGCCACCGCGGTGGCGCTCGCAGCGCGTTGGCTGCGGGTGCCGTACACGGTCGCCCTGGTGGTGGCGGGGCTCTGCCTCGGCAACACGCACATCGTGTCGCCCCCGCACCTCACCAAAGAGCTTCTCTACGCGGTGTTTCTGCCGGGGCTCCTCTTCGAGGCGGCCTTCCATCTTGAGTACAAAAAGTTCCTCAAGAACAAGCTCGCGGTCTCGGCTCTGGCGGCGCCGGGCCTCGTGGTGGCCATCGGGCTCACCGCGGTGCTCTTGAAGCCTGCGGCCAACTGGCTGCACTTCATCGACCAGTTCAGCTACGCCGACGGGCTGGTGTTCGCGGCGCTCCTCGCGGCCACCGACCCGATCGCCGTGGTGGGCCTCTTCAAGAGCCTCGGGGCCCCCAAACGGCTGGCCATTCTGGTCGAAGGCGAGAGCCTCCTCAACGACGGCACCGCGGTGGTGATCTTCACCGTGATCGTCGGCGCGGTGTCAGGCGGGAGCTTCAGCCTCGCGGCGAGCCTCGTCGATTTTCTGCGGGTCGTGGGCATGGGCCTCGGCATCGGCCTCGCGGTCGGATACGGCATTTCGAAGGCGATCCAGCGCATCGAAGACCCGATGATCGAGATCACCCTGACGACCATCGCGGCCTACGGGTCGTTCGCGCTGGCCGAGCACTTTCACTTCTCAGGGGTCATCGCGACGGTGGCCGCGGGCATGCTCTGCGGCAACTACGGCGCCACCACGGGCATGAGCCCCTCGACCCGGCTCGCCGTCGAGTCATTCTGGGAGTACGTCGCCTTCGCGCTCAACAGCGTGGTCTTCTTGATGCTCGGGTTCACCGTGCGCATCTCGCAGCTGATCGCGTCGTGGCCTGCCATCGTGGTGGCCTGGCTCGCGCTGATGGCGGGCCGCGCGGTGGTGGTCTACGGCATCGGCGGGCTCTTGCAGAAGACGCCAGAGCGGGTGCCCTCGCGGTGGCTCGCGGTGATCACCTGGGGTGGCCTCCGCGGGGGGCTCTCGATGGTGCTCGCGCTGGGCCTTCCAGACTCGCTCGCGCACCGCGAGTTCTTGATCACCCTCACCTTCGGGGCGGTGGTGCTGTCGATCCTCCTTCAGGGCATGACCATGGCGCCGCTTTTGCGACGCCTCGGGCTTATTCACGCCGGGGCCGCGCGGGCGCAGTACGCGCTCGAACAGGGCGCCCTCCAGACCGTGCAGAGCGCCCTCGGGAGTCTCGACGTGATGGCCCGCGACGCGGTGCTCGCGCCTGACGTGGTGGCCGAGCTGCGCGCCGAATACGAGGCCCGGGCCCGCGAGATCGGCACGCGCCTCGAAGACCTCCATCTGCAAGACAGCGAGCTCCGCGAAGAGGCGATGCTGCGCACCCGCAGGGCGCTGATGTTCGCCGAGAAAGACGCCGCGACGCGGCTCGCCCGCAGCGGCAGCCTCTCGACCGAGGCGGCCGAGGCGCTCATCCGAGACATCGACGCGCGGCTCGTCGCCCTCGACCCGGTGCGCGGGGGCGATGATGGGGCGTAGACCGTGACGGCGTGGCGGTTGTAGCGTCGCGCCCATCGTGATGCGACGCTTTGCCACTCTGCTCTTGCCGCTCTCTCTCATCGCGTGCGCCTCGGCGCAGCGCCCGGCTCCGCGCCGCCCCTGGGTGGCCCGCGCGGGCGGCCCGAGCCTCGATCAGCTGTTGAACGTTCACCGTTCGTTCGCGCCATCGGTCTCGGCCGACGGGCAGCGGGTGGCCTTCCTCTCAGACGCCTCGGGCTTGCCCCAAGCGTGGGCGAGCGCGGTCGGTGAGGCGCCGACCCCAGAGACGGGCTGGCAGCGGCTCGTAAGCGCCACCGAGCGCGTGCAATGGGTACGGATGAACCCCGACGGGCAGTACGTCCTCACCGGGCGCGATGTGGGCGGCGATGAGAACACCCAGATCTTCCGCGCCGCCAGCGACGGCTCGCAGCTTGTGAATCTCACCCCGCCCGGCGTCAAGACCATGTTCGGCGCCCTCTCGGCCGACGGCGCCCTGGTCGCCTACGTCAGCAACGAGCGCTCGCGGGCTGACTTCGACGTCTACCTCCGGCCCGTGCGCGACGGCGAGGCGCGGCGGGTGCTCGAAGCGACGGGCTCACGCGAGGCCGCAGCGATCTCGCGCGACGGTCGCCGCGTCGCCGTGGTCGAAGAGCGCTCAAACTTCGACCAAGACATCGTGCTCGTCGACGCCGCCGCGGGCACCTCGCGGAGCCTCACGGCGCACCCCGCGGGCACCGACATCCGTTACGTCTCACCGCGGTTCACGCCCGACGGCGCGCGTCTCTGGGTGGTGAGCGACAACGGCCAGGAGTTCACCGGCCTCGCGCTGATCGGCGCCGAGGCCCCGGTGCAGGGGCCGCTTCAGTATGTGCTTCGCGAAGACCACGACATCGACGCCTTCGAGACCTCGCCCGACGGCAGCCGCATCGCGGTGGTGTTCAACATCGACGGGTACGCCTCGCTGCGGGTCTACGACGCGCGCGACCCGGCGGCGCTGCGCGAGCTTCAGCGCCCCGAGGTGCCGCGGGGGGTGATCTCGACGCTCTCGTTCTCGCGCGACGGCGCGAGCCTCGTCTTCGACCTCTCTCGGGCCACGGCGCCCGACGAGGTGTTTCGGCTCGATGTCGCGCGTGGCACGGTGCACCAGGTGACCCGCTCAGAGCACGCGGGGCTGCGCGAAGAAGACCTCGTCGAGCCCACCCTCGAGCGCGTGACGAGCTTCGACGGCACGCCGGTCTCGATGCTGGTGTACCGCCCGCGGGGCCTCAGCGCCGACGCCCAGGCGCCGTCGGTGGTGTGGGTGCACGGCGGGCCCGAGGCGCAGTTTACGCCCTACTTCTCTGCGGTGATTCAGTACCTCGTGGGCCACGGGTATGTCGTCGCGGCGCCCAATGTGCGCGGCAGCACGGGCTACGGCAAGCGCTTCGCCCACCTCGACGACGTGGCCCGTCGCGAAGACAGCGTGCGCGACCTGGCCGCGGTGAACCAGTGGCTCCGCGGGCAGCCCGGGGTCTCGCCCGAGCGCATCGCCATCTTGGGCGGCTCGTACGGCGGGTACATGGTGCTCGCGGCGCTGACACTTCAGCCAGAGCTCTGGGCGGCGGGCTGCGACATCATGGGCATCGCAAACTTTCGCACCTTCCTTGAGCGCACGGCCTCGTACCGGCGGGCGCTCCGCGAGGCCGAGTACGGCGCGCTGGCCCGCGACGGGGCCTTGCTCGACCAGATTTCGCCCATCCACCGCGTCGATCGTATCCGGGCGCCGCTCTTCGTGATTCACGGCGCCAACGACCCGCGGGTGCCCGTTCAAGAGGCCGAGCAGATCGTGGCGGCCTTGCGCGCGCGACAGCACCGGGTCGAGTACCAGCGCTTCGAGAACGAGGGGCACGGCATCGCGCGTCGCGAGAACAAAGTCGCCGCCTACGGCGCCCTCGTGCGCTTCTTCGACGAAGTCTTGGGGCGCTGAGACCGCGGTGACCCGGGCCCTCTCACCCGCGCTCATGCAGAGCCTTGAGACGGGGCTCCTCGCGCCCCTCGCAGAGCGCGTGCGCGGCGACCACACCCTTTACCTCGCGCTCCGGGGCGAGGGGCTGAACCTCTACTACCGCGGCGCCAACCTCATGCGCGTCGACCGCGCCGCGAAGGGCTTCGAGGTCTTCTTCGACGATGCCTACGCCTCGCCGGGGCCCTCGCCGGCGCCCTCGCGCACGCGGCTCACCGCGGCCCCCGAGCTCGCGGCCTGGTGCGACGCGCTCGCCGCGATGAAAGACTGCGTCGACCGCTACCTCGCGCGTCACGGCAAGGCCGAGCGGGCGCTGCAACAGCGGCTCGTCGACGAGAACAACCGCGGCCGCGTCGCGCGCCAGTCAGACGTCTTCATCGCCGACATCGAGTACGCCGAGGGCGACGCGCGCTTTGACGCCCTCGGTGTGCTCTGGTCTGCCGAGAGCGCCCATCGCAAAGACGACACCCGCGCGCGCCTCGTGCTGCTTGAGCTGAAGTACGGCGACGAGGCCCTCACCGGCGCGGCGGGCCTTGAGGCGCACCTCGCCGACCTCGCGAGGCTCTTCGCGACCCCCGGGCGCATCGCCGCGCTCGAAGCCGAGGTGCTCGCGATGTTCGAGCAGCAGCGGGCCCTCGGGCTGATCAACGTCGGCAAGCCCCTCCGCGCCTTCGGTGCGGGGCCGCCGTGGGCGCTGCTCGTGCTCGCGAACCACAACCCGCGGAGCGAGGTGCTGCGTCGCATCCTCGCGGGCCTCGGGCCCTTGCCCTTCGAGCTGCGGATCGCCCGCGCGAGTTTGATGGGCCTCGGGCTCTACGAGGCGTCGATGCGCACCGTCGACGCGGCGCTGAGAGAGGGTGTTTGAGCGCGCTCAGCGCCCGGCGGCGCGCACGCGATCCATGAAGGGTTGGTCGCAGATGGTGCCGACGAGGCGGGCGCGGGTGCGGGTAAACACGTCGGCCCACTGCTGGCGCTCGGCGGCGGAGTAGGTCACCGCGGTCACGCCGCGGGTCGTCATCGAGGTGAGGGCGGCCTGGTCGTCGCGCTGGGCGTTGCGGCCGATGAGCCCCATGAACTGACCGACCACCTCGCGCAGCGTGGCCTGCTGCTCGGGCGTGAGGGTGTCGAGCGCGCGGCGTGACATCACGAGGCCGCCCACGCCGTAGCTGTTGGCGCCCTCGCTCATGAAGCGCATGGTCTGGGCCCACTGGAGCGCGACCGCGGCGAGCGGCGGGGCCACCACGGTGTCGACCCGGTTGGTCTGAATCGCGCCCAACACCTCGGGCAGCGACAGGGGTACGCCCGAAGCGCCCACCTCGGCGTAGAGGGCGGGCAAGATGCGGTCGTCGCGCCACTGCCACGGGTGCGCGGCGCGGAGCTGCGTGGGCGTGCGAATCTCTTGGGTCGAGAAGAGCCGCGGGGTGCCGCTCTCGCGCCACGCGAGGATGGTGAAGCCCTCGCCCTGGAAGGCGGTCTCGATGTCGGGCGCCAGCGCCGCCCGCGCCCGCTCCATCGCCTCTTGGTTGGGGAACATGCCCGGCAGCATGAACGCCGCCGTCGGGCGATAGATGTTGCTGAGCCCGGTGCCCGTGAACACCCCCGAGTCGAGGCGCCCCGAGCGCATCTTGCGGATCACCTCAGACTCGTCGCCCTGAAGGCCGCCGGGGTAGAACCTGAACGACACCGCGTTGCCGGTGCGGCGGCGGAGCTCGCGGTTCATCGCGTCGAGGCCGCGCATCCAGGTCGAGCCCGCGGGGGCGAGCGTCGCGAGCGAGAGCACACGGGCCGCAGCGGGCGCCGTGCCCGGCGTACCCGGCGTCGCGGGCGTGCCCGGCGGTTGGGGCTGAGCGCCCACCGCAGAAGCCAGCACTGCGCCAAAAGTCAAAGCCAACAAGCCCCGTGTGATCGCGCGTCGCATTGAGCGCCGAATGTGGCCGATGACTCCGGTCGTTGCAACGACCTCGAAGGCGACTACCCTCGGAATTATGAGCGATGTGCGAAGGCCAGAAGATCCGCACGGCGCCGCCGAGGCCCTCGACGGCCTCGATGAGCTGCTGCGGCGCATCCCCGGAGCGTCGAAAATTGTTGGGGAAGTTCGCGATCTTCGGGCGCTCCTTGTGCAGTCTCGGGTGCCGCGCGTAGCGGCGCTCGGGCGGCGCGGCGCGGGCAAGAGCGCGCTCGGAAACGCGCTCCTCGGCGTGAATCAACTCGCGGTCGGCGCCGTCGAAGACACGACCCGCGAGGCGGCGCTGCACACGCTCACGGTGCAGGGCCGCGCGCTCGATTGGGTCGACACGCCGGGCCTCCGCGCGGGCGACGCGCCGACGCGCCGCGAGGCCGTGCGGGGCTGCCTCCTGGCGACGCGGCCCGACGCGGTGCTCTTGTGCTTTCGCGCGAGCGAGGTTGGCGCCGGGCTCGACGAAGACGTTGCGACGATGCGGGCGGTGCTGCAAGGGGTCGAGCGGCTCGCGGGCGGCGCGCCGCGCTGCCTGGCGGTGGTGACCCGGGTCGATGAGCTCGCGCCGCGGCGGGTGAAGGCGCCGCCCTACGATCAGGTCGAGGCCAAGCGCGCCGCCATCGAGGCCGCGGTGGGGGCGGTGCGCCGGGGGCTCGCGGCCCAAGGGTTGAGCGTCGACGACGTGGTGCCCGTCGGGGCCTACCAACGCTTCGACGCCGACGGCGCCCGCGAGGTCGACTGGCGGTGGAACCTTGAGACCCTCAGCGTGCGGCTCTTCGAGCTCCTCCCGCGCGAGGCCCAGCTTGAGGCCGCGCGGGCCATCGAGCGCGGTTGGGTCTTGCGCCGCCGTGTGGCCATGCGGCTCGTGGGCGCTGCGACCAGTGTGGCGATGGCGGTGGGCGCGACGCCGCTCCCGGTGGCCGACCTCGCGCTGCTGGTGCCCTTGCAGGCGGCGATGTTGAGCGGCGTGGTGTACGCCTCAGGGCGCCGTCTGGGGCCGCGAACGCTCACCGAGTGGCTCGGGGGCCTCGGGCTCGGCGCAGGGCTCGGGATGGCCCTCCGCGAGGCCGTACGGGCCGTCTTGCGGGTGGTGCCTGCGATCGGCACGACGGTCTCGGGCGCGGTGGCCGCGAGCGGCACCTGGGCCCTCGGCGTGGCGGCCGTTCGGCATTTCGTCGACGGCGCCTCGGTGGCCGAGAGCCGCGCGCGCTTCGACGAGGCCCTCGCCGCGGGCCCGGGCGACGAGACCGAGGCCCCCGACGAGGGCGAGGGCGAGCCGTGACCGAGCCCGCGGTCGGCGTCGGCGCGGCGATCGAGGCCGCGCTCCGCGGGCCGCCGCGTTCGACCTCGGCGTACCTCGGGCTCGCCGCATTGGGAGCCTCGCTCGGGCGCGGTCTCGCGCCGCGGGTGATGGTGTGCGGGCGTTCGGGCAGCGGTCGCTCGACCCTGCTCGCGGCCCTCGGCGCGTCGCGTCTGGCGCCCTGGGGTGGGCTCGATTGGTGGCATCACGCGGGCGGGGCCCTCATGGCCGAGATACCGGGGTTTCAGGGCCCCCTCGGGGCCTCGGCGGCGAGCCTCGGGGCGGCGCTCGCGCGGGTCTGGCGCCCCGAGACTGTGGCCTTCGTCGTGCCCGCGAGCGAGGTCGACGCGGCCATCGACGACGACCTCTCGGCCCTCGCGACGGTGCTCGCGGCGTGTGAGGTGCGCCCGCGGGTGGTGGCGCTCTTGAGCCGCGTCGACGAGCTCGACCCGCCCGATCTGTGGCCGCCCGAGGGCACCGAGAAGTTGCGCGCGATCGCCCGCGCCGAAGCGAGAATTCGAGCGCACTTCGAGCGCTTTCGCATCGGCGAGGGCGTCGAAGTCGTACCCCTCTCGGCGCTCGAAGAAGAAGACTACCCCCGCCGGTGGAACCTCGACCCAGTCGCCCGCGCCCTCGGTGCCGGTGCCCCATCGTCGGGGCAGCTCTCGGCCCTCGACGCCTTCTCGAAGCTCGTCGCTCGGTGCGTCGATGAGGGGCTCGCGCTGCGTCACGACGGGGGCGATCGCGGGGGGCTCATCGCGCGCCTCGCGCACCGTGGAGACCTGGGGTAGTCGGCTTGTCTTACTGGTTGTTCAGCCAGATCGGGGCGCTCACGAGGTACTGCGTCTCGGGCCCCGGCGGGCCAGGCTCGGGGCTCGCATAGACGACCGCCCAGACGAGGCCCTCGGTGTCGAGGGTCGGCTCCCAAGACTGAACGTTGCCGTTGAGAACCTCGGTGCCGGTCGGGCCGACCACCCGCGCGGGGGTGTCGAAGCGGTCGTTGCGGTTGGTGTAGAGCCTGAAGATCCACCGCGCGGTGTTGCCCGCGAGGTTCGCCCGCACCCGGAGACGGAGGCTCTCGCGCGGCCCGAGGGTCGAGCCCATCAGCGCCTCGGGGCTGCCGTCGCCGTGGAGGCTCAGCACGCGGATCCAGTTGCGTTGGTTGCCGGGGTGATTGGCGAAGCTCACATGGCGCCTCACGCTCTCGCGGAGGGTCGCGCGGTACCGGGCGGGGCTCCACGCGCGGCGGTCGACCCAGAGGCCGAAGCCCTTGGCTTGCTCGGCGCCGGGGTAAAACCGGTGCATGTCACTGTCCCACACGGGCGAGAGCTGCCAGCGCCCGTTGAGGAAGCGGAAGTACGCGTTCAGCCCGTCGACCTGGTTGTTGCCGTTGCCGCCGTCGTCGTTGCCGCCGTTGAGCTCGATGAGCTCGGTGTTGGGGTGACGGCTCGGGTCGTCGTCGCGGTACGCGGCGTCATCGTCGTTGAACCACGCGGTCGGCCCAGACGGGTGCGTGATCACGGCCCAGGCTTGCGTTCTTGCAAGGTCGCGCTGGTATTGGGGCCAGCTCGTGTAGCCCTGCACGTTGAGGGCGGGGCCGAATTCGTCGGCGCCGATGTTCTGAACGACCTGGTGCCAGGCTTCGTAGACGCGGCTCCCGTTGGGTCGCACATACCCCAGGCGGTACTCGACGCCGCAGCCTGCGAAGTGAGCGTCGTCGGTGGCCTCGCGGGCGCGGGCGCTGCACTGGTCGAACTCCTGGGCCGAGATTCCGCCGTTGTTGACGGGCGTTTGGGCGTGGTCGGTGATCCACACGAAGTCGGCGCCGAGGGCGTGGGCGCGGTTCATCATCGCGAGGGCGGGGTGGTCACCGTCGCCTGAGAAGTTCGAATGGACGTGCCCGTCACCCCACACCGGGTCTGGGTACGCGGCGGGGTCGATGCGCTCAGAGTCCCACCAGAAGCGTCGCGTCGGCGTTGGCGCAGGCGCGTCTCGGGGCGCGGGCGCATCGCTGGGCCCGGGCGCATCGCGTGGCGCTCCGAGGTCTTGGGGCGCGGGTCGGTCAACGCCGGCGTCGCGCGTCGCGTCGTCGTTGAGGGCGTCGAAGCGTGGGGCGTCGGGCGTCGCGGCGCCATCGAGGAGCGCCTCGGTCGCGTCGGCCGCGGCGGTCGCGTCGTGTGGCATCGCCGCGTCGAGGCCGTCGACGCGGGGCGCTGGCGCCGAGTTGCCGCAGCCCATCGCCGAGAGCAAGAGCAGAGCGCCGAGGGGGCGTGAAGGCGGCCGCATCGAGAGAGTGTAAGCGAAACCGAGGGCCGCGCGTGGGCCTCAGTCGGGCGTGTAGGCGCACCGGGCGCCGAGGTCGTAGTCGCGAAAGGCGGGGTGCTCGCCGCTGCGCCAGGTGGTGCTGAGGCGCTCGGGCTGGTCGTTGTTCCACCCGCCGCCGCGGGTGACGCGGGCGCTGCCTGAGGCGGGGCCGCTGGGGTTCTGCGACGGGTCGGCGCTGTAGCTGTTGGCGTACCAGTCTGCGGTCCACTCCCAGACGTTGCCCGCCATGTCTTCGAGGCCGAAGGGCGAGGCCCCCGCGGGGTGTCGGCCTACGGGGCTCGGGCCCACGCCGTGGCACGACTCCTGGTTCACGCTCCAGTCGATCTGCTCGCACCCCGTCGGCGGCGTCTCACCCCACGGGAAGCGCCGCCCGTCGGTGCCCCGCGCGGCGAGCTCCCACTCGGCCTCGGTGGGCAAGCGCCCGCCCATGTACCGACAGAACGCATCGGCCTGACCCCAATCGATGTTCGACACCGGCGCCTCGGCCTCGGGCGGCGTCGCCACCGGCCGCGTGCACGCGCCCGCCGTGACGCAGCGGGTGTACGCGCCCACGGTGATCTCGGTGCGGTCGATGCAGTAGGCGTCGAGGCGCACGGCGTGGGCGGGGCGCTCATCGGCGGCGCCGTCGTCTCGCCCCATGGTGAAGGTCGACCGCGCGATGAGCACCGCGCCATCAGGGCAGGGTCGACGGGTCGTCGCGGCGTCGCGCTCGTGGCCGCCATCGCCCGCGAGGGCCGCGTCGGTGAGGCGCGCGGCGTCGGCGTCGCGGGCCGCTTCGAGGGCGCGCCAGCGGGGCCCCTCAGGGCCGCGGCGAGGCGCCTGTCGGCCCGCGAAGATGCAACCGATGCCGAGGGTGACGAGGGCGACGAGAGAGAGAGGGCGAGACATCGCGGCGAAGCGTGAGGCTAGCGCAGCGGCGACGCGAGGGCCGAATTATTCAGCCCTCGGCGTCGGCAGAGGCGCTCAGCGGAGGGTGCCGTAGCCGAGCAAACGCGCCGCGTAGCGGGTCGCGTCGACGAGCCCCACATAGTTGCGGAAGCGCGTCTCTGCGAGCACCTGACGACGGTTGTCTTGAGGGTACCGCGCGAGGGGCTGGCGGGTCGCCTCGTCGAGCACCACCTCGACGCTGCCGTCGGCGCCGACGACGGGGCGCTCCTGGGCGTCGCGGCGCACCGCGTAGGTGTCGATGAGGAGCTCGTTCGCGTGGGCGATCATCCGTGAGGCGATGCCGCGGTCGATGTTGACACCGTCAACATTGTCGGGGCCGTAGCGGCGGGCGACGTAGCGCACGCCGGTCTCGGGGTTGACGAAGCGCACGCGGTCGGCCTCGGCGATGTCGACGGCTTCGGGGCCGCCCTCGGTGTAGATGCGCATGCGGTGGATGGTGTCGAGGTTGCTGTTCAGCGACGAGAACAGCATCGAGTAGACCACCGTGGGCAGCTGTTGGCGGTACCCGATGTTGGGGAAGACGAGCTGGGCGCCCGAGGGGCGACGGGGGATGCCCGTCGGGTCGGTGGGGGTGGGCTGCGTCCACAAGGGGAGGACCGAGGGGGCGACGGCGGGGATGCCGCTCGTGCCGCCGCTCGGCAGCGTGGGGACGTGCATGGCGACGGCGTCCCAGTCTTCGGCGAGGACGCCGCCGAGGAGCCGGTCGAACGCGTCGGGCATGTCGGTGCGGAAGTTCACCTGGAACTCACGCCCGTCGAGAAACAGCGACCGCGTCACGCTCGAAAACGTGGGCCGCGTGTCGGTCAACATAATCGCCGCGAGGGGCTTCTCGGGGAAGCTGCCCGCCCGCCGCGTGTACGCGTGATAGGCCCACGACCCGCCGGTGGCGTTGTCGAACTCCTCGCCGATGAAGCGCCCGTCGATCACACCGATCTCGAAGGCCGGGTCGGTGGGCGTGCCGTCGGGCACATCGAAGAGCGGCCGATGCCCAGGCACGGGGTCTGCCATGCGCTCATAGAGCCCCACCTCCGGCCGCAGCATCACCCCCGCGAAGAAGTCGAAGATCTGCGTGCCCGCGATGAGGTACGGGCGCAGCCAGTTGTCGTCGCGGGTGAGCCGCGTGTAGAGGATGGGCGAGAGGGCCTGCGAGTAGTACGCCGTGTCGCGGGCTACGCTCCAGTGGTAGCCCCGCAGCCGACGAAAGATCGCCCGCGCGAGGTACGCCGGGATGCCCATCTCGTTGAACTCGCGCTGCCCGCGCCGAAAGTACAGCGTAGGGTAGGTCTGCTCGTACTTGCGCACCGACGACTGGGTCACCTCGTAGATGTCGGCGCCCTGGTCGAAGTAGTTGATGTGGGGGTAGCCCGTGCCGATGTCCCACGCCACGCGGTAGCCCCAACGGAGGGCGTTGCCGCCCGTGCGCGCGTCGTTGCGGGTGCGCCAGCTCGCCGCCACCCGGTCTGAGCCCGCGGCGGTGGGCGTGGTCTCAAAGTCAACCATCGCGGCGTGGTCGCGCGGCCCAAATTGGCACAACTTGCCATCGATCACGCGCCACTTGTAGCGCGCCCGCTCTTCGGGGGTCGCGTCGCGGCATCGCGCGGGGTCGAAGACGTTCATCTGCCGCGCGAGCTCGGTGTAGTGAATGGGCAAGACGCCCTCTTCTTCGAGCACCGGGTCGCGATAACGAATCTGGTCGAGCTCTGAGAGCTGGGTACGGAGCCGCGCCGAGAAGCGATCTTGTTCGGTGGCTGCGGTGCCGCCGCGGGCCGGGTCGAGCTCCATGGTCTCGAGCACGCGACCGTAGAGGATGCCCATGGCGTAGTGGTCGTAGGCGCCGATGCCCACGGTCTCGCCGAAGCGCTCCCACTGGTACTCCATGGTGGTGGTGTTGCCGAAGTACTCGGCGGCGGGGTGCCCGTCGGTGGCGGGGTCGATGCCGAGCTCGTCGTCGCTGGGCGGGTCGAGGTAGCGCGGGCCCATGCAGTTGTCGTCGTTGCGGTCGCTCGCACGGACCGACGCGCAGTTGTTGGCGTTGCAGACCGGCGTGCAGGTGCGATTCGCCTGGCCGTTGCGCGTGCGGAGCTGCCAGTACTGCGGGTTGTAGTTCATCGAGTCGTAGCTCGACACGGGCACGTGATAGAGCCCGAGCGAGTGGCCGATCTCGTGGAGGGCGATGCCCTTGTATGCCTCGATGCGAAGGTCGTTGAAGATGCGGCGGGCCCGCACCTCGGGGCTCAGATCGCGGTAGCGGTTCAGGTACCACCGCGCGACCCCTTGGAGGTCTTGCGAGCCCACCACCGGCGGGGCCGCGTCTTGGAAGCAGAAGCCGCGCCGTTCGAGCCGCTGCATGAGCTGCGCGTGGCGGGTCTCGGCGAACTCGGGGTCCATCCGGCGCAGGGGCGAGGTCTGATCGAGCAGCGATTGGGTGCGGTTGGCGTTGGGGTCGAAGCCGAGCGCGGCCAACCACGAGGGGCTGATCATGTCGGCTTCGAGCGCGGTGTTGCGGAGCTGCGTCGCGGCGGCCTCGTAGCGGGCGGCCGATTGGGCGTTCTCGCTCCCGGCGGGCAAGGCCGACTGCAAGAGCTGGTCGTGGTTCGACACGGCGGCGGAGCCCGAGGCCGCGCGGGCCGTCGAGACGCCGTTGGCGCGGGCCGCGGCGTTGCCGTTGACGCCCCGCACGCGCGCCTCGATCTCGTCGGCGGGCATGGCCCCGCGCACCCCGGCGGCGGGGTTACGGAGCTGCGCGGCGAAGCGTTGGGCGGCGGCGCCGTCGATGTAGTCTTGGACGCTCAGCTCGCCGAGCGCCAGCAGGATGAAATCGCGCTGTTGGGCGGCGGCGAAGTCGACCGAGCGGCCCATGTTCATGCCGCCGTTCGAGACCACCTCGCCGGTGAGAGGGTCGTAGCCCCAGTGGGCGATGCCGCCGAAGGGGGCGCGCGAGTTGCCGGGCCAGAAGGTGATGTGGTTGTACCGCACGTCGCCGAGTCGGGCGCTGTACCCCGGCTCGCGGCACGCGGTGCTGTCGTCGGCGCGCACGGGGTTGTGACAGATCACCACCGCGGGCCCGTTGGCGGCCTTCGGGCGCGGCCCGAGGAAGGCCCCGTCCTCCTGGGCCACGGTGCCGCTGTCGAAGAACTGGTCGTGGCAGGCCTCGCGTGCGCCGCCGGTGCGACGGCACTCGACCTCGCGGGCGTTCGCGACGGCCTGCATGATGGCCATGTTCCACGAGCGGATGATGTCTTCTGAGGCGCCGCGCACGAAGGCCCCGCGGCTCACCTCGTCGGCGGTCGGCAGCCGAAACGTGTCGTTGCCGTCGGCCCGCTCGACGGTGACGTGATCTTGCATCTCGGGCAGCATCTCGCGGTTGATGTAGTACGCGATGGGCCGCACCTGACGGCGCCGGTAGGGCAGGGTGCAGCGCTGCATCACGAGGTCGCACTGCGAGCCCGCGCGGCTCGCGTCGCCGCTCGCGCCGCACGCGTCGGCGGTGCCGTCGTTGTTCTCGTCGGCGTTCGACGTGCAGCCCACCGCGGGCGCGAGGTGCGACTGCATCCACACGTTGTGGATCATCGCGTAGCGATGAAAATTGCGGTCGTTGGTGCCGTACCCGGGGTCGAAGCCGTTGCGCTCGGCCCGCGGCCCGCCGACCAGATCGAAGGGCTGCTCGGTCAGCTCAAGGGGCTCAAAATCGCGGTCTTCGACGCGGCGAAAGCTCGTGCGAATGGTGGTCTCTTGCGGGTTGCAAGAGTACACCGGGCCCTGGGCGAAGAAGTTGGCGATGAGGCAGGTCGGCAGCGGCTCGCCGAAGACGTGAGACATCTCGGGCTGCACGAGCCAGCGCGAGGTGACGTCGAAGTAGCCGCCGGGGTGATTGCGGGGGTTCGGCGCCCGCACGCACTGCCCGCTGGCCTCGTCGCGCACCATGCCGGGCTGCATCTCGCAGAAATTGTTGGTGTTCGGCGAGCGGGGGTTGGTCTCGTTGTAGGCCACCGGCGAGAACGAGAGGTCGCCGAAGAGCGAGCCGTACCAGACCCAGGCCCAGTCGGGGTTGTCGACGAGGTTGCGCGTCCAGTCGACGCGGATGTGATCGCGGAGGTACCACGGGCGATCGGTGACGTTCTCTTCGACGATGTTGAGCTCTTCGCCGGTGGTGGGGTTGTAGGCCCGCCGCACGTCGAAATGTGACTCGATGCGATACGCCGCGACGATGAGCCCGGTCTGGGTGCGCCCGCCGGCGCGGCCCCGGCCGTCGGAGTTGGTGACGTACTCGTACGCCTTCCGCGCGATGAGGAGGTTCTCTTGGACCTCCCACCGAATGCGCTCGACGTCATCGTAGGTGCCGACGGGCATGAGCGACTGGTCGGCGGGCGAATCGACGACGTAGTTGTTCATGTAGAATTCAGGGTCATCTTGGGCGCCCGTATAGTCGGCGCCGACAAAGAATGACTTCTGCATCGACCACGGTCGGGTGCGGTCGATGGGCTCACGCTCTTGCGCGCAGTGGGCGCCGCCAAGCGCGAGCGCGGTCAGACACAACGCCGCCAGCCGAGCCGAGGGCGTACGAAGACGAAACATCGCAGGGTACCTCCGAAAAAGTGCCCGGCGACCATACTCCCGATCGGCGCGGCGACGAAGCCCTACCGCGCCTTTCGCTCAGGCCCGCTGTTCGACCGCGGGGGCGGGGTCGGCCTCGCGCGAGGTCACCGCCACGCCGTAGATGAACCCGCCGACGGTGTAGAGCGTCGAGAGCGCGATGAGGTACGGCGCGAAGCGGTGCAGGGGGATGAACACATAGACCGTGAGCATCACCACCAGCTGGCCCGCTTTGACGACGGGGTTCGGCGAGATCTTGAGCTTCGGCATCGGGAGGTTCGACACCATCAGCACGAGGTTCGAGGCCATCCAGACGACGAGGCCGGTGAGCCAGGCCGCGGGCAGCGAGAGGCTCTGGTGCGCGAGGAAGGCGCTCGCGAGGAGGCCCCCCGACGAGGTCGACGGCAGGCCGCGAAAGAACCGCGGGTCGTTGGTGGCCGTGGTGAGGTTGAACTTCGCGAGGCGCGCCGCGGCGGCGAGCACATACACCGCGGCCACGGCCTGGAGCGCCGTCGCGGCGAGACCCGACGACCAGGGCTCGGGGAGCAGGGTCGGCACGGCGCGCGACACCAGCGCCGCGGGTGAAATACCGAAGGTCACGAAATCGCTGAAAGAGTCGAGCTGGACGCCGAACTCGCTCGACGCGTTCAGCCGCCGCGCCACCGCGCCGTCGAGCTTGTCGAGGAGCACCGCGTAGAGAATGAACCACGCGGCGGTGGCGAAGCCCTCGGGCCCCGTCGCCGTCAGCGACGTGCGGATCGACGCGAGGCCGAACACCAGCCCCACACACGTCACCGCGTTGGGCGCAACATACCGAGCGGGGAAGGAATCAAACAGCTTCATCGCAGGCTCGTACCCTCATCGGCCAGGCACGGTGCGTCTGTGCAAGGCCCGGTCAAGCCAAAGCACATACAGCGCCGCGGCTTCGCGCGCCACAAACCACGGCATCTTCAACATCACATGCTGCATCGGCGCGGGGTCGGTGCGGACCTCAAGCTGCGCCTCGCGGGCGTAGAGCCCCGCCACCCGCGGCAGATGGTAGGCGTGGCTCACTGCGATGAGCCGCCGGAGGTGGAGCACCCGCGCATAGGCGGCGCTGTTCTGCACCGTCGCCGCCGTGTCAAAGCCGCGCGTGTCGCGCACCACCAAGGCCCGCGGCACCCCTTGGGCGACGGCCCGCGCGAGCATGGCCTCGGTCTCGTCGACGGGCCCATCGCCGGGCCCGCCCGAGAAGAACAGCCTTGTGGTGCGGCCCGCGTGGAAGAGCGCCACGGCGCGGTCGACGCGGTCGATGAGGGCGTGCGAGGGGCGGCCGTCGGCGTAGGTTCGCGCGCCGAAGACCACCACCATGTCGGCGTCGCCCGCGGCCGCGGCGGGGCCGAGGCTGGCCATCACGAGCGTGGGGTAGAGCCCCAAGGTGAGCGCGGCCGCGGCGAGCGCCCAACGCGGCGCGGGGCGAAGCGGCGGTCGCAGCGCCAGGGCGGCCTCGGGGTCGGCCTCGGGGTCGGCGCTGGCCGCAGAGGGCAACGGGTCGCGGCGCCCGAGCGAGACCAGCACCACCGAGAGGAGCCCAGCCCAAGCCAAGGGCAAGAGCGCCAGGGTCGGCGCGCGCAAGCCCCCGAGGCTCAGCACGAGGTCGGTGAGCCCGCGGCCCGCGCAGAGCGTGAGCACAAACAGCAAGGTCAGAAAGGTCACCGTGTGACGCACCCGGCTCGCCCCCGCGGCGCTCACCGGCCTAAGCGCGTGCGCGGCCAGGGCCCCCGCGAGCCAGAGCTGAAACCCCCACGACGCCCACAACGGAAAGGGCCGCCAATCGATCGACACCCCCGCCCCTCGGCCCGACACGAGGTCGCCCACGGTGAAGAGCAGCGCGAGCGCCGCGAGCCCGAAGCTCACGCCCCGCGCGATGCCAAGATGCCGAGACTCGCTCTCTAGCGAAAGGGCCATAAGGGGCGTTCTGCGTCGGCAGGGTAGCCGATTCGCGCGAAAATGCGTCGCGCAAATGTCACACTGCCGCCACACCGTCGCGGGTGCTAAGACCCCGACAAGGTGACGCTGTCACAGACGGCGCCGTGGCACAGGGTTTGGGTTCTGTAGGTTGAGCGCACGATGGGCGACCTCGACGCCGCGAGTTGGTCTGGCCAGGTGGTGGCGCTGCACGAGCAGCGTGAGCGGTCGCGCGGCGCGGGCGAGGCGATCGTGGCGGCGGGCTTCCTCGTGGCGCTGGCCTTCGGGGTGGCGACGGCGGTGGCGGCGGTGCTCCCGGTGTGGCTCGGGTGGTACTTCTGGCCGCGTCGCGCCCGTGCCTTGGGTCAGGCCGAGGTGGTGGCGACTCCGGCGTCGTTGCGGTACCGCAGCGCGCGTGGCGAGGGCGTGATCGTGAGCGAGTCGGTCGACGTCGCCTGGGTCACATCGAGCCCGCGGGCGGTGCTTACGTTGCGTTCGCCCTCGGGCACGCACCACACGCTCGAATTTCAGCGTCGCGAAGACGCCCTCGAGGTCTTGGGCCTCTGGGGGCAGCGCCCCGGGCACGACCTCGTGGCGTTGCGGGTCAAGAGCGACTGGCTCCTCTTGCTCGAACCCATTGGGGGCCTCGTGCTCGGCCTCGCTGCGATCGCGCTGACCCTGGTGTTCTTCGCGGCCCTCGTGCGGCATCCGGCGGTCTCGCTGGGGGTCGTCTTGCCCCTCGCGGCTGCGCTCTGGGGGGTGCGCCGCTTGATCGGCAACAGCCACGTCGTCGAGGTCGTGGTGGGCCGTGACGGCGTGCTCGTTCGCGACGAGCTCGGAGAGCAGTTTCACCCCTTCGCCGCCATCGCGTCGGTCGAGGCGATGGGCGCCGGGCTCGGGCTGCGCCTCGGTGACGGGCGCCTCGTCGCGGTGCTGCCGCGGCACGCGCCCCCTTGGCGCTTCGAGGCCCTCGACGCGCGGCTCACCGAGGCCCTCGGCGTGTGGCGCCGTGGGGCTGCGAGCGCCCTCCGCGGCGGCGACCTCGCGCGCTCGGGGCAGCCCCTCGATGCCTGGCACGCGCAGCTGCGTCGGCTCTCGTCGGTGCCGAAGGGGTACCGCGCCCGGGCCGTCGACCCCTCGATGCTCTTGAGCCTCCTCGACGACCCGCAGGCCCCGGTGATCGACCGCGTGGCCGCCGCCCTCTCGCTCACCGACGCCTCGCGGGGCCTCGCCCCGACCCACCTCGCGCGGGTGCGGATGGTCTGCGACAGCTCGGCCGACGACGCCCTCAGGGTGGCGCTTTCTTCAATCGTTTCAGGTACTTTCGACGACCACGCGCTGCGCCGGCTTGAGCGGGCGTTGGCGCGGCGGGCGCGGTAGGCGCGGCGGCGGGGGCGTACGATGTCGCACGAGACGGGCAGAGCGCAGGTCCATCTCCTCGGGCGTCGGGGCGACCGTTGGGTGCGCGCGACGGCGGTGACCTTCTTCGCGGTGCTGCAGCTCCTGCCGCTGGTGGCGGTGCTCGGGGCCTGGCTCGGGGTGGGCGTGGTCGGCACCCTCGCGCTCTTTCTCGCGGCGCAGCTCGCGGTGTTCGTGCTCACGCTGCGCTTTCTCGCCCCGGCGACGGTGGTGATCGGCGGCGACGGCGTCACCGTGGGGCGCGGCGGGCAGGGGCGCTTTGTGCCGTGGTCAGCGCTCCGTCGGGCCCGGGTCGAGCGGGGCGACCTCGTGCTCGAGCTGACCCGGGGCGAGCACCTCCGGGGGTGGGCGAGCGACGTGGCGGCCGCGAGGCTCGTGCGCGAGGCCATCGACGAGGCGCGCGCGCAAGCGGCGCCCTCGCACCGGGTGTCGGCCGCGATCGAGGCCCTCGACCGTCACGAAGAGAGCGTCGAGGCGTGGCTCGCGAAGCTCGAAGGGCGCGCCGCGTCGAGCGCGGTGTACCGCGACGGCGGGTTGAACCAGGCGAGCCTCGAAGCGGCCATGCGTGATGGCGCGTCGCCCACCTCGCGTCGCCTCGCGGCGGCGCTCTTGCTGACCGCGCGGGGCGACGAGGTCGGCCGGAGCCACGTCCGCATCGCGGCCGAAGACACCGCAGACCCCCAACTTCGCGCGGGCCTTGAGTCGCTGCTCGAAGGCGAACACGCCGCCATCGCGGCGGCCCGGGCGCTTCGCCAGCGGCGCTGAGCTCAAGTCGGTTCGTGCGAGGCCGAGGCCCTGAGGCGGGCCGCGAAGCGCAGCCCTGCGAGGCCGCAGAGCAACGCCAGGCCCAACGTCGGGAGGGCGCCCCATTCAGCCCCTGCGGCGCGCACTTCGAACAGCCGAACGAGCCCCAAGAGCCCCACGCCGACGATGTACCCGACGCTGTACGGCGTGCCGTCGAGGAGCACCCCCAAGCGCCCGCGCAGCGCCGTCGGCAAGGCCGCGAGGCGCGCCGCCAGGGCGGGCCCCTCGATCGCGAAGGCGGCCTGCAGGAGCGCCGACGTCACGAAGGTCGTGCGCGGGGTCGGCGCGCGCGCCACGGCGAGGTTGATCGCGAGCAAGACCCACGGGGTCACGGTGAGGCTTCGGGTGAGCCCGAGGCGCGCGATCACCCAACCCGCGGCCAGAAGCTCGGTGCCCGCGTAGGCGAGCGGCTCAAGGCCTCGGAGCGCGCTGTACCATCGCTGAACCGTGTCGGCGCCCGCGCCCGCTTGCGCGCCGAGCGATTGCGCCACGAGAAAGGTGAACACGGTGTACGCCGCGCCGTTCATGACTCCGAGGCCCGAGAGCGCGCGCAAGGCGGCGTGAGCCCGCACTGCGACCACCGCGCTCCGGAGGCTGGGCGCCGCGGCGCCCTCGTCGCGACGAACGACGCGCAACGCGGCCGCCTCGGGGCCGAGCCGCTTCGTTGCCGCGCCGAGGGTCAGGGCGGCGAGCACGAACGCGAGGGCGAGGCCCAAAAAGAGCGTCGATCGAGCGACCGCCGCCGAGGCCCCGAGGGTGGCGAGGCCCGCCCCGCCGAGGCCGCCCAGGGTCGACACCACCCTTAGCTTCACGAAGGCCGCGACGCGGGCGCCGAACACGTCGCGGGCGAGGGCCCAGACCACCGCGTAGAGCACGCACGACTGGAGCCGCTCGACCACCGCGAGCGCCAAGAGCGCCGCCGGGTTCGGGCTCGGCCTGAGAAACACCCACGCCCCCACGAGCGCGCAGAGCGCCGCCGCACCGGCGCTCGACCGCGCGAAGCTCACCCGGTCATAGCGGTCGATGCGCTCGGCCACGAGGCCCGCCGCGAGCACCGCGAGGAGCGCCTCGACGAGCCACACCAGCAAGAGCGCGTCGGGGTGATGCGAGGCGACCAGACCGCTCACGCCCATGATGTCTCCGAGCGCCGCGCCGAGGGTCGAGAGCACGAGGAGCGGCACCACCACGAGCCATCGCGTGACGCCGGGGCGCATCGGAGCGGGGCGCGCGGCTCAGGGCTTCGGAGGCAGGTGGGCGAGGATGGCCTCACGCACCTGCTGGCGGTGAAAGAGCTCGGTGCCGTAGTCGATGCGGTCGGTCTCGATCACCAGCGTGGGCGAGGCGGTGTACGCGCTAAACCAGCCCTCGTAGAGCTCGTGGAGGGCCTTGAGGTAGCTCGTGGGGATGGCCTGCTCGTAGGCGCGCCCTCGGAGCTGGATGCGCTTGCGCAGGGTCTTCACCTCGCAGCGGCAGTAGATCATCAGGTCGGGCCGCCGCAGCTCGCCCCTCAGCGTGGTGTAGAGGTCTTGATAGGTGGCCCAATCGCGGTCGTCGATGTGCCCGAGCTTGCGCTGGTAGGCCGCGAAGATCTCGGCGTCTTCATAGAGCGTACGGTCTTGGACGACGGCGCGGTCTTCGGCCTCAAGCTGCCGGTGAATCTTGTACCGGTTCACCAGAAAGAAGAGCTGCGACGAGAAGGCCCAACGCTTCATGTCGCCGTAAAAGTCGGCGAGGTACGGGTTCTCGTCGTGGGGCTCGAAGAAGGGGGCCAGGTCAAACTGCTGGCAGAGCCACTTCACAAGGCTCGATTTGCCAGAACCCATGTTTCCGGCGACGGCAAGGTAGCGGGCTGGCACGACGCCGAGAGACTACGCGACCGCCCCGGGTGACGCCGAATTTCTCGCGCGACGCCTCCGCCCCAAGAGCGCCGCGAGGGCCCACAGAACGCCCCGCGCCCCACGCGAAGCGCCCCCCGCCCGGCACCCGCAGCCGCCCTCGTCGCCCTCGACCCACCCGGGGCCCGCGGCGTCGACCCCGACGGCCCCGTCGACGCCCTCGGACGCGTCTCGGGGCGCCTCCGATGAAACATCGCGTGAAACGTTCGGTGAAACATCGCTTGAGACGTCGGCGGGGCCCGCGGCGCCGTCGTCGCCGAGGTCTTCGGGGGGCGGGCCAGCGTCGAAACCCGCGTCAAAACCCGCGTCGCGCCCGAGGTCGGCGGCCACCGGGCGGTCGACGCCGGTGTCGCCGCCGCGGTCTGCGGCGACGTCGAGGCTCGCGTCGCGTGAAACACCCGCGTCGATGGCGCTGGGGCAGCCCGAGCGCGCGAAGCCCGACGCCGGCGAGCGACCCATGCGGCTGCCGGTCATGGCGCCGTAGAGCCCGTCTTCGTCGAGGAGGTCGCTGGGGTTGTTGGCGTTCCACAAGCGTTGAAAGCTGCGGATCGACCACTGGCGACGGTCGGTGCCGGGGCAGTCGAAGTGTACGTCGTCTGAGCCCGGGTACGGGTGCGCGCAGCCCGCGCTCTGCATCACCCTCAGCGCCGCCGACCAGTTCTCGAGATCGACCGCGCGCCCCGTTTGATGGTTCGAGCTGCCCGGGGTCGCCGCGAGGCCGCACGCCCCCGAGTGGTAGAGCACGTACTGGTCTGCGAGGGTGCGGTACATCGAGTTGACCCGAAGGTTGAGGCTCGACGATGCCGCCCAGAGCGCGTCACGGCTCGAACGCTGCATAAACCCGAAGAGCCGCGTCGAAGCGAGGGTCACGTTGGCGTGCGGGGTCACCGCCACAAAGCCCCCAGGGTCGATGCACTCCTGGGTGGCGACGAGCTGCCGCGAGAGCGCCGCGACCCCCGCGGTCGAGCACTGCCCTTGGGCGGCGACCTGGGCCACGGTCTGAGCGCCCGCAAGAGGCGCCACGATCAACACGAGGCCGAAGAGCCGCGACGCACGCACCACAACGCGCGAGAGTGTCGGTCACCTCGCGCCCCCGCGCAACCGCTCAGTCTTGCGACGCTTCGGGCGCGATGAGGCCCAGGGCGACCATCCGGCGCCACAGGGTCACGCGGCTCATCCCGAGGATCTTCGCGGCCCGGGCGCGGTTGCCGCTCGTGCGCTCGAGGGCCCGCGCGATCTTGCCCGCCTCGCCCTGGGCGTCGCTGACCGGCGGCGCGTTCACCAAGGCCGTCTGGAGCGGCTCGTCGGGGTCGGGCGAGGTCATCTCGGGCGGCAGGTCGGCCTCGGTGAGCACGAGGCCCTCGCCGATCACGAACGCGTACTCGAGGGCGTTGCGGAGCTCGCGCACGTTGCCCGGCCAGGCGTACCGCGTGAGCGCCTTGAGCGCGCCCGGCGAGACCTGGTTGACCTGCCGCTCGCCCGCTTCGTTGAGGGCGCCGACCATACGCTCGGTGAGCAGGGCCACGTCGCCGCGGCGCGCCCGCAGCGGGGGCAAAAAGATCGGCACGACCCGCAGGCGGTACATGAGGTCGGCGCGGAATCGCCCGGCCTCGACGGCCCTTCGGAGGCTCTGGTGGGTCGCCGCGACGACCCTGACGTCGACCGCGATGGGGTCGGTGGCCCCCACGGGGATCACCGTGTGCGTCTCAAGCACGCGCAAGAGCTTCGCCTGGAGGTCGAGCGGCATCTCGGCGATCTCGTCGAGGAAGAGCGTGCCGCGGTCGGCCGCGCGGAAGATGCCCGGGTGGTCGCGCAGCGCCCCGGTGAAGGCGCCGCGGGTGTGGCCGAAGAGCTCGCTCTCAAGCAAGGTCGGCGGCAGCGCCGCGCAGTTGATGGCCTTGAAGGGCCCGCGGTGTCGCGGCGAGAGCGCGTGGACCGCGCGGGCGACGAGCTCCTTGCCGGCCCCGGTCTCGCCCCGCACCAGCACCGGCACGTCGCGCCGCGCCGCACGTTGCATGACGTGAAACATCTGTTTCATGGCCGGGTCGCGCGTCCACATGCCGTGGAAGAAGACCGGGGCGTTCGGGTCGTCGGGCTCGGGTGTTTCATGGGCCGACAGGAGCAGCAACCAGCCCTCGGCCCCGTCTTCGTCGCGGAGCGGCGTCGCCCGCACCCTGATCGACCGCAGCCGGTCGCCGTAGGGGCGATGCACCGTGCCGGTCACCGCGCGACCCGCCGCGAGGGCCTCGGCGATGGGCCGCTCGACCGCGTCACCGCAGAGCACCTTGGGCGCGAGGGCGCCGCGGGCGACAGGCTCGCCGAGGAGCCGCTCGACCCCCGGCGAGGCCCAAAGCACCCGGAGCTCGTGGTCGAGCAAGAGCGCCGGGCCCGCGAGCGACTCGGCCGCCAACGCAGACAACTGCCGTGGAGAGACGTCGTTCAAGCGCGCGCGACTCATCGAGGTGAGGCTGAGGGTACATGCAGCCCCGCGCCTTGGGTGGCAGCTTCGACACGCGGCCGCGAGAGCACGAAGCCCAGCGCGCCCAGCATGGCCGCTGCGAGGCCCGGCCAGTGCTGCCCGAGCGCCAACGGGTGACCCGCCAGCCGCGGCAGCTCCTGCCCGAGCACGAACACCGCCATCACCGCCACCAGGGCGGCGAACCCGCGGCGGAGCACCTCGGCCGAGAGGCGCGCGCTCAGCCCGTACCCGACCACGCTCCCGAGGGCCGCGGCCAGCGTCACCGGCGCCGCGATCGCCCACGGGATCTGCGCGTGACCGAGGTGCCCCACCAGGGCCGCGGCGCTGTTCATCGCGATCACAAACAGCGACGTCGCCACCGCCCGCGGCATCGAGAGGCCCCCGAGGAGCACCAGCGCCGGCACGACCAGAAAGCCCCCCCCGGCCCCGAGGAGCCCCGTCACGAGGCCCACCCCGACGCCCTGAAGCACCACCCGCGCGAGGGTCGCCTCGCCCGCTCCGCCCGAAGGGGCTCGCCGGCCGCGCAGCATCGCCCGCGCCGTGAACGCCATCATCGCGCCGAAGGCCACCAGCAAGAGCGCCGACGGGAGGTGCGACGACACCCGCCCGCCCACAAACGCCCCCCCCATGCTCGCCAGGCCGAAGAGGCCCCCGGTGCGCCACGCCACCCGCCCCGCCCGGCCGTGCGGCACCAGCGACACCGCGCTCGTGGTGCCCACCACCAGGAGCGAGGTCGCGATCGCCGTCGGCGCCGGGAGGTGAAACACATAGAGCAAGATCGGCAGCGTCAGGATCGAGCCTCCGCCGCCCAGAAGGCCCAGGGTCACCCCCACCAGCAGCGCCAGGAGTACGCCGAGATACATCATCACGGCGGGGGCCCACTGCGACCCCTGTGCCGACCCGAGAGGGCTGCCAAACGCGCTGAAAACAGAGCCCGCGGGGGCGCGGCGTGAAACGTCGCGAAGCGCCTCCGTGAAACATTTGAAACGCCTTCGGTTTCATCGCCGTCGGCGGTCGCCTGCGGCGGCGCGGTTCGGCGGGCGGCACGGGCGTTGCCAAAGAGCGGGCCGTGCAGTCTTCCTATCTCATGGCCCTCGCGGGGGGCGGGCTCATCGGGCTCAGCGCCGCCGCGATGATGTTCTTCAACGGTCGGGTCGCCGGGATCTCGGGCATCGTCGGCGGCCTCCTTCGGCCTGTCGCGGGCGAGGTCTCGTGGCGGCTTCTCTTTGTGTTCGGGCTCCTCGCGGGGGGCCTGGTCGCCTCGCGGGGCGTCACCCCGGCCTTCGGCGCGAGCGAAGCGGGCATGGGCACGACCCTCGTCGCGGGCCTCCTGGTGGGCATCGGGACGCGCCTCGGCAACGGCTGCACGAGCGGCCACGGGGTCTGCGGCATCGCCCGCGGGTCGCGCCGCTCGCTGGCCGCGACGCTGACCTTCATCGCCACCGGGGCGCTGACGGTTCACCTCGTGCGGGGGTTCGCGTGACGGCGCGGCATCGTCTCGACGGCGCCGTGTCGCTGGTCGCGGGGCTCACCTTCGGCGCGGGGCTGGTGCTCTCGGGTATGACCCAGCCCGCCAAGGTGCACGGCTTTCTGCACTTCTTCGGCCGCTGGGACGCCTCGCTCGCCTTTGTGATGGGCGGCGCCGTGGTGGTCAACGCCCTCGCCTGGCAGCTCGCCCGGCGTCGGATGAAGCCCCTCCTGGCCGAGCGCTTCTCGCTCCCCGCGCGGAGCGACCTTGACCCGAAGCTCCTCGCGGGCGCAGGGCTCTTCGGCGTCGGGTGGGGCCTCGGCGGGTTCTGCCCCGGGCCTGCGCTCACCTCGCTCGCCTCGGGGGCGATGCAACCTTTGGTCTTCGTGCTCGCGATGCTCCTCGGTCTCGGCCTCACCGCCGCGTGGGAGCACCGCCAACGCGCGGTCGAGCTCGGCGCCTCGGAGGGCGCCCCAGAGGCCGTGCCGGTGAAACAGTCTTGAAACAACCGTGAAGCGCCCCGAGGGCGTGTTTCACGACGCTGAAACAGTGAGGTTTGCCATGATCTTTCGTCAACTCTTCGATGCCGAGACCTCGACCTACACGTACCTCTTGGGCGACCCTGAGACCCGCGAGGCGGTGCTCATCGACCCCGTGCTCGAGCAGGTCGAGCGCGACCTTCAGGTGATCCGCGAGTTGGGCCTCACCCTGGTGTGGGCCGTCGACACGCACGTTCACGCCGACCACGTCACGGGCCTCGGCACCTTGCGCGAGCGCACCGGGTGCAAGACCGCCCTCTCGGAGCGCGCCGGCACGGGCTGCCCCGACCGGCTCGTGAAGCAGGGCGACCGGGTGACCTTCGGGCGACGCTACCTCGAAGTGCGCGAGACCCCGGGGCACACCAACGGCTGCGTCACCTACGTCACCGACGACCGGCGCCTGGCCTTCACCGGCGACGCGCTGCTGATCCGGGGCTGCGGTCGCACCGACTTCCAGCAAGGCAGTGCGAAGACGCTCTTCGGCTCGGTGCACGGCCAGATCTTCAGCCTCGACGGCGAGACGCTGCTCTACCCCGGCCACGACTACAAGGGACGCACGGTCACCACCGTCGACGAGGAGCGCGCCCACAACCCGCGCCTCGGCGGCGGCAAGGGCGAAGACGAGTTCGTGGCCATCATGAACGGGCTCCAGCTCGCGTACCCGAAGAAGATCGACACGGCGCTCCCGGCCAACCTTCAGTGCGGCGTGCCGCGGGGCCTGCCGGTCACCGCCGAGGCCGAACCGCCCGCGCCTTGGGCCCCGGTGGTGCGCAGCCCCGGCGGCGTGCCCGAGGTCACCTGCGAGTGGGTGGCCGCCAACGCGGGCCTCGGTCGCCTCGTCGACGTGCGCGAGCCCGATGAGTTCGTCGGGGCGCTCGGGCACATCTCGGGGGCGACGCTGGTGCCGCTCGCGACGGTCGAGGCCGCCGCGTCGTCGTGGGCGCCGGGCGAGCCCCTCGTCATCGTGTGCCGCTCGGGCGGCCGCTCGGGTAAAGCCGCCCTCGCCCTCGAAGCGCGCGGCTTCAGCCGCGTCGTCTCGATGAAAGGCGGAATGCTCCAGTGGGAGCAGCTCAAGCTCCCGGTCGAGCGCCTCGCCGAGGCCCGCGCCTGAAGCATCGTATGAAACACCCGTGAAACACGTCGCGTCGACGCCTCACGGGCGCCTCTCCCTCGCGCGGGTCAGGGCTCGCGATCGGCGCTGAGCACGGCCGCGAGCATGAGCGCGAGGGCGAGCCCGCCCCCCAAGACGGCGTTGTACGACGCCTCGCCGACCCCCAAGGTGAGCCGCGCGAGGGCCTCGGGCCCGGAGCCGACGTGACGCGACACCATCGTGAGGCCGAGACCCACTCCGGCGAGCCCCTCGGCGGCCACGAACCCGGCGCCCGTGGCCAGGGCGGCGCCCCGGCGATCAGGCCCAGACTTGATCGCAAACCCCACGGCCAAGAGGGCCGTCACCGCCATCGCGTACATCGCCACGCCGCCCGCTTCGAAAAAGTTCAACATCGTCGCCTCCTCTGCGCGGAGTGACAAAGCTTGCCGCGTGCCAGCCCGAGAAACCTTGAATTTTCAGGGTTCTCTGCGGGCAGGTGTCGTGTCGTCCCGACAGCCTTGGGCGTCGGCGCTGTCGGCTCCGCCGGACAGGTCGCGCTGGGCCCGCAGCCACGGGTCGAGGGGCTCGGCGCCGCGGGGTTCGGGCCAGCAGCGCCCGAGGGCGACCGGGTGCGCGATGAGGTCTCGCGGCAGCGGCCAGGCGTAATGCGCAGGCAGCGCGCGGCGCACCGGCGCGAGGCGCTCACGGGTCGCGAGCCACGCCACGCGGCGGAAGCCCGCCTCGGTGCAGAGCCCCAAGACGCGCCAAAGGGTGCGCGCCGGGAGCCTCGCGTCGACGGCGAGCAAGAGGTCGGTGCCCTCGGAGCCGCCGCGCTGGTCGTTCTCGGCGACGGCGTGGGCGAGGTCGCGCAAGAGCGCCGCGCGCCCGTCGGGGCCGTCGAGGAGCTGACGACGTCCGATGGGCACGCCGTCGAGGTAGAGCCCCTCGGCGAGCACTTGCAGCGTCGGGGCCACGGGGCTCGGCGGGCCGCCCGGGCGGAGCGGGAGCTGCAAGGCCTGCGACAGGGTGAAGCGGCGCGTGAGGGCCGCGCGTCGGCCTTCGGTGCTGACGTAGGTGCTGAGCGAGAGCCCAAGGTCGGCGGCGAACCCGAGGGCCGTGAGGGCCACGACGCCGCGCGACCCTCGCGGCATGCCGCGGCGCCACGCGAGGGCCATCAGCGCCGCGGGCACGATGGCCAGGGCCATGAGCCGCGCCCCCGCGTCATCGAGGCGCACGAGCTCGGCCACCCGGAGGGCACGCGTGGGGGCCTCGCTCCAGACCCGCGCGACCCGGGTGAGATGGCTGATCGAGAGCGCTTCGAGGGTGAGCCCGAGGGCCAGCATCGCCGCGGGGCGAGGGCCTGGGTGCGGCGCGAACACAAGCGCGAAGACGGCGGTCGCGAGCACCAGGGCGGCGGCCTCGGCGGCGCCTGCGCCCGCGAGCGCGGCGGTCAAGGCGAGGGCCCCGAGGGCCGCGAGTGTGCGGCGACGCGCGAGGCCCGGCGAGCCGCCCGAGAGGCCGCCCGAGAGGCCGCCCCGTGGCAGCCGCGCGGCGGCGAGGGCGACCAGCAGTGAAACAGTGAGTGAAACACCGATGAAACGCCCGGCGTGGGCCTCGGCGGCGCCCACGAGGCTCAGCTCGAAGCGCGTGGCCTGGGCGGCGCGGGCGAGGTGCCGAGAGACAACCCAGAGCCCCGTGGCGCTCCCGAGGGTGCCTGCGAGCCAGGGCGTGAGGGCGAGGCCGTCGCGCCAGCCCGGGCGGCCCAAGAGGGCCAGGCCGAGGGCGTAGCCGAGCGCCGAGAGGCCCGCGCCGAAGCCCGCGAGGGTGGCCAAGGCGGCGGGGCTGTGGAGCCCTCCGTCTCCGACGAGCGCCCACCCGACGGCGACGCCGAGGGCGACGACCCGCGGGGGCACTCGCCGACGGTGTTTCAGACGTGTTTCGAACGCGAGGTCGCCCGCTTCGAGGGCCTCGTCGAGCGAGGCGTAGCGCCCCGCGGGGTCTTTGCAGAGAAGCCGGGCCACGAAGGCTTCGAGGGCCTCGCTGGCGGCCACGCCGAGGGCTTCGAGGCGCGGGGGCGGGCGGTGCAGGTGCGCTTCGAGGGCCTCGTCGGTGGAGGTGATGGCGAAGGCCTCGCGGCCCGCGACGAGGCGCACCACGAGGAGCCCGAGGGCGTACTGGTCGGTGGCGTGGGTGGGGGTGAGGTTCCACCATTGTTCGGGGGCCATGGTGGCGGGCGAGCCGACGGGCTCGGAGACGGCGGTGAGCCGCGGCTCGTCGGGGTGAAACCCGTGCCCGAAATCGATGAGGGTGGGCCGCCCATCGGCGCCCAAGATCACATTCTCGGCCTTGAAGTCGCGGTGAATGACGCCGACCCCGTGAGCGTGCGCGAGGGCCTCTGCGAGGGGCCTCAAGAGCGCCCAGGCGCCGTGCCGGAAGGCGTCGGGCTCACGGCCGAGGCGCGCCGCGAGGGTCTCGCCCTCGACCCAGCGCGTGGCGAGGTAGGGCCTGCCGGCGAAGATCCCGTGGTCGCACACCGGCGCGATGTGAGGGTGATCGAGCCGCCCGAGGAGCTTCGCCTCGCGCAAGAAGCGCTGCCCCGCCGGGCCGGCTGCGTCGAGGCTCTGGCGGAGGCATTTGAGCGCCACCGGGCGGCCCTCGAAGACCGCGCGAAAGACCTCGGCGGTCGCGCCGCCGTCGAGGGCCACGAGCGCGGTGTACCCGGGCGGCGTCGCGGTCATCGCGCCCGGGGGTCGACCCCGAAGGCCCGCAAGACCTCGTGAAGGTGCGAGCGCGAGAGACCGAGCACCCGCGCGGCCTCGCTCACGTTGCCCTGCGTCGACGCCACGGTGTCGACGAGGAGCTGGCGCTGAAACTGCCGCGTCGCCTCGGCCCAACCGAGACCCCCCTGCGCGCGCTCCGGCGCCCTCGGCAGGTCAGGGAAGAGCTGCCACGGCTCGATCTTCGGAGTGCCCTCGAAGCGCGCATAGTGCACCCCCCGCAGCACCGTGTTGCGGAGCTCGCGGATGTTGCCGGGCCATTCGAGGGCCACCAGGCAGCGCTCGCTCTCAGACGAGAGCTTGAGGTCGCCCTCTCTGGCGGCGGTGGCGCGGGCGATGGGCACGATGTCTTCGCGCCGCGCCCGCAGCGGCGGCAGCGCGATCTCGTGAACGTTCAGACGATAGTACAGGTCGCGCCGAAAGCTGTTCTGTTCGGCCGAGGCCGCGAGGTCGATGTTGGTGGCGACGACGAAGCGGCACCGCGCCTCGCGCTCTGCGTTCGAGCCGAGGCGGCGGTAGGTGCCCCGCTGGATCAGCTCAAGCAGCTTGGGCTGAAGCGCGAGCGGCAGCGCGTCGATCTCGTCGAAGAAGAGCGTGCCCTGGTGCGCCGCTTCGATGAGCCCGGGCCGCGCCTTGTGGGCCGTCGAGTGGGCCCCGCGCTCGTGGCCGAAGAGCTCGCCTTCGAGCAGGGTCTCGGGCATCGACCCGCACGCCACGGTCACAAAGGGCCCCGCTTGACGGGCGCTGTTGTGGTGAAGGCACGCGGCCATTTCGCTCTTGCCCGTACCCGTCTCGCCTCGAAGCAGCACCGGCAAATCGCTCGCCGCGGCCACCGCGAGGCGACGGAGCGACTCGGCCAGCGACGGGCTCTGCCCCACGATGGCCTCACAGCGAAGCCGCGCGCGCACGCTCGCCGTGGCGTCGACGCGCGACCCGCCCGCCCGCCCGAGGCCTTCGACCCGGGGCGCGATCTGGGCCGCGAAGGCCTCGATCAGGCGGCGGTCTTGCTCGCTGAAGGGCCCCGGCCGCGGGCGACCGTGGAGGTACACCACACCCCGCCGCGCCCCTGCGATGGGCGCGCAGAGCACCGCCCCGATGCGGCCGCCCTGGACGCTCGCCTGCGCCGCGAAGCGCGCGTCGACCCACGCGTTCGCCGTCGACACGGTGCGCCCCGACGCCAAGGCCTCGGCCACGATGCCCCGCGAGAGCGTCTCGTCGAGGGCCTCGGCCTCGGTCTCGGAGCACCCGCGAAACACCCGAAAGGTCTTCGCCCCGGGGTGCTCGGGGTCGAGCAAGATCACGCCCCGCTCGGCCCCCACCGCCCGCGCCGCGAGGCTCAGCGCCTCGTCGAGGAAGGCCCCGAGGTCGTCGTGGGCCCCGAGCCCCAAGAGCCTTCGGTACAGGTCGTTCTCAGCGCGCAGCGCCTCAAGCGCGTCAGGGGGCGTCACCACCCGCGACCTTCGCCCAGCGCGGGGCCCCTCGTCAATCACCGCCGACCGCGTTGACGGAGTGTCAACCGTGCGGCGATCGTTGCGCTAAAATGGCTTGTCGTGTGGTGCTTCGGTTTGACAGAGTGTCAAAACGCGTAGCGCGCGCCGAGGCCGATGACGTTCACCGAGAGGTCGTACGAGCCGCCGTTGATGGTGTACCGCGGCGCATTGGGGCCCTGCCGGAAGGGGGCCGTGGGGTAGAGCCTCGCGTCGCGCGGGTCGACCACGACGCTGCTCGCGAACATGTACGCGAAGGCCGCGTCGAAGCGCCACCGGCGGTACCGCAGCGAGGCCCCGAGGCTGGTGACAAACTTGTCAGCGTCCATCGTGAGGACGTTGGTGTACGCCGGGCTCGTGGCGCTGGTCTCGTAGGCGGCGCCGACCCGCGCGCTCACCGAGAGGTCGTCAGAAAAGACGGTCTCGTGTTCTGCTCCGAGCCTGAAGCTGAAGGTGTCTTGGAAGCTCCGGTCGAGGGCCACGGGCCCGATCTCGTAGGTGCCGATGCCGCGGGCGCGGGTGATACGAATGTTGTCGGGCACGAGGTTGATCTTGTCGTGGACGCTCCAGCCCTCCCACACGAACGCGACCTCGACGTGGGTGCGGGGCAGGGGGCTCACCTGCACGCCGACCCGCGCGATGGGCGCGAGGGTGAAGTTGACCCTCCCCCGATCGCCCTCGACCTGGGCGCCGTTGTAAAACGCCGAGCTCGGGAGCCGCACCTGCAGCCGCGCGGGCGCATCGACCCAGAAGGGCAGCTGGCCGCTCACCCCCACCGCGAGCATGCGATGGGGCCGCCATTGCAGGCCCACGTTGGCGGTGGGTGAGAAGATGGGCCCGACGGTGAGCTGGGCGACGCTGTCCCAGTCGGGGTCTTCGGCGGTGCAGGTGATGGTCGCCGGGCAGGCCGAGAACGCGAGCCGAGACGCGAAGGAGCCGGCCAGCGCCGAGACGCCGACACCCACCGAGAAGGTCGGGTGCGGGCGGTACGCTGCGTAGAGCCCCGCCACCGACAGGAGCGAGCCGTTGAGGGTGTAGAGCGTGTACCGCTGGGGCGCGAGCGGAGACTCGTCGTACGACGAAATCGCCGCGTAGGGGGCGAACAGGCCCGCGGCGAAATTCCAACGGCGTAGACCGAAGTTATGGCTCACCACCACGGTCGGGATGGGCAGCGGCGCGCCCTCTCCGGTGACGGCCCCGAAGGTGACCGGCTGGCCGTTCGGGTCGGGCAACGACTGGCGCGTGTAGACGTTGTTGAAGTTGACCAACGAGGCGTCGATCAAGAGCCCCGAGCCCGCTTCGGTGAGACCCGCGGGGTTGTACCAGATGGCGTGCTGGTCGTCGGCGCCCGCGATAAAGGCCCCGCCGCGGCCGAGCGGTCGCACGCCCCGGTCGGTGAGGTAGAACCCGCCCGCGGAGGCTTCGGTGGTGACGCAGAGCCCGAGGGCCAGAACGAGTCGCGAAGCGGCCCTCATCGCGGCAGCCTCCGTTGGTTGACGATGCTGTAGAACTGCTCAAGCCCGCGGCGGTCGTCGCTGAAGAACTCGGTCAGCGTGCGCAGGAGCACGAAGACGTCTTGTCGCGACAGGGGCGTTCGCTCGCCGGGGCGCTCGCGTTGGGTGTCGGCGATGGCGTCGGCCAGGGCCGTGAGGGGCTCAGGCCCGTCGCCGGCGGTCGGTCGTCGCACCATGTTGCCGAGCACCTCGACGAGCACCCGGGTCTGGTCGAGCGCGCGCGAGCGGTCGAGGAAGGTGAGCCCCATCGCCGTCGTGCCCGTGCGCGGCACAAAGGCCGGCGCCACCGCATGAAGGATGGGGTCGACCTCGCCGTCGGCGCGCATCACCTGGAGCAGGTCGCCCACGCTCGCGGTGGTGGTCGCGAAGGGGCTCGCCTCGCGGGCGGTGCCGCCCTGCTCGTTCAAGAGCCAGGTGAGGAGCTCGGCCATGCGTGCCCGCGCGTCGGCGTCTTCGCGGAAGGTGAGCATCAGGTCGAGTCCCGTCGCAAAGAGCGGCCCGCGCACGGTCTCGGCGAAGCGACCCGAGAGCCCGCGGGCCCAAGGCGCCACGTCGCCCGCCGCACGATGCGCCTCGATGCGATCGGCGGCCCAGCCCACGAGCTGCCGGGTGAGCCCGGGCGTGCCGCGATTCTGAAAGCGCGCCGCGGTGCCCGTGCCGTTGATGGCGATCACCTGGTCGACCATCGCCGAGCGCGCCGACTCCCAACTCGCGCGCCGCGCGTTGTCGGCGGCGAGCAGCGGATCCATCGCGTTGAAGGCGTCGGCGAAGAGCGTGAAGAGCGTCGCGCGGGCGGGGGTGCTGCCGTCAGACCAGAGCGTCGCGCTGCGGCCTTCGCGGTTCGACACCGCCGTGGTGAAGCCCGGCATCGCGTCAATGCCGCGGGCGTTGGGGTCGACCAGGGCCCGAATGAGCGAGGCCATCGCGTCGGTGCCGCGGCGCCCGTTGGCGAGCTGAATCGCGCGGATCTCAGCGGTCGCGCCAGAGAGGGCCTGCAAGAGCTCGGTCTGCAGCGCCTGCGAGACGATGGGCTCGTACTGCCGCGCGTTCTCAGCGAGCGAGTAGTTGACGCCCTCGCGACACCGCTCGCAGCGCGTGCGAGACTGGTAGGTGCCCGCCTGCGCCGAAGGCCAGTGGCGGTGAAAGGCCGAGAGGAGGTCAGAGAAGAGCCGCGAGCCGCGCGAGGTGTCGACGATCGCGGGGGCCACCGATTGCGGGTCTGCGCCGGGCGAGAGCGCCGGGTCGAGCCGGTTGCCGATGCGGTCGTGCCGCGCGAAGGCCACCGCGAGGGGCCTGATGCTGTCGTAAAAGCAGTACGACTCCCACACGAAGATGGTGCCAGGGTGGGCGCGGGCGACCTCGAAGCGCTGGCGGTCGGCGGCGGTCGCGCTGGCTTGCACGTAGCCCTCGCTGTTGCGCACCACCGGCGCGTCGGTGATGTCGGTGATGAACTCCGACGGCGTGGGCTGAAACACGAGCCGCGCGATGGCGTAGGGCGAGGGGAGAGACGTGAGCCCGGCGATGCCCGACTGGCGCTCGATGAGCCCGTCGAGGGTGCCGTCGATGTTGATGCCTACACGGCGCGCGGCGTCGGTGAGCGTGTCGAGGAAGCCGCCGAGGTCGACGGCGAGCACGGCCCGGTTGCCGCCCGCGACGGCCCGTACAAAGAAGGCCGCGGCGTCTGGTACGCGCAAGAGCCGGCAGCGGTCGTACCGCGGGATGCCCGGCACCGAAATGGGCCCGAGCGGCACGCCGTACGCCCGGGGGAAGATGCGCACCGTGCCGCCCTGACGGTTGCAGATCTCTGCGCCGTTCAGGTCGTCGACGAGGTGAAAGAGCCGCGCGAGCACCGAGCGGTTGTCGTCGGCGGCGCCGCGGTTCGCGAGGTTCGTCGTGTCGGCGCGGGCCGGGTCGACGCGCTGCGAGAGCGTCACGTCGACGTGGGCGTTGAGGTTGCCCGACCACGTCGGTTCGACCCGGTCGCGGTTCGCCGCGTAGGCGCTAAAGGCCCGCGAGAGGTTGTCAGCGGGCACCGTGCCCGCGCACCGAGGCTCCCAGGCGCCCTGGGCCGAGATGGGCTCTCGCAGCCGCGCCGTCGCGTCGAGGAGGTCTTCGAGGAGGCCGGGCTCTTCGGCGATGCGCCGCACGACGTCCATCACGTCGTCCCAGATGGCAGAGCGCGCATCCATGCGGACGGCGGGGTACCGATCGGCCGCCGCGTCGATGGCCAGCATGGCCCCGAGGAGCCGCGCCAACACGGCCTCGCGCTCGGCCGTCGTGAGCTGGCGCATGAGGGCGAGGTACTGCCCCGCGTCGCGGTGCGAGAGCAGCACCCCCACCGCGTGGATCAAATCGACCACCGGCGCGTTGTCGGCCGCAAACTGCCGGTACCGTACCGCGTCGGAGCCCGTGTACGCCCGCGTCGCGTCGCGCCGCGCGCCGAAAAAGAGCGAGGCCCCGTGCAAGAGATCCATCGCCGCGACGTCGCGGTGGCCCGGCCCCCCGAGCAAGGGCGGGAGCTGCCGAGCCAGCGTGCCGAGCACCGTCTGATCGAGGTCGACGGTGCGGTAGAGCGGCGCGCCGTTCGCGTCGACGGCGCGGCCTTGGGGGTCGCGCGGCACCTCGCGCGAGAAGCGTGTGGCGAAGGGCGTCGGCGCATCGACCGGCGTCGCGCCCCGCACAAACTGGCCGCTCCTGACGTCGGCGAGGCCGTCTCGGTCTTCGTCAGCGAAGGGCGCCGGGAGCTGCCCATTGACGCTGTTCACGAAGGCCATGCCGCGGGCGTCGCGGCGCACGATGAGGTTCGGTCGACCCGTGCCGAGGCTCGACTCGCCGCGAAACACAAGGTCGAGGGTGGCGTCGAGGGTCGTGCCCGTGCGGGTGTCTGCGCTCGGCCCCGCCGCGACGGCCTCGGCCCGCAAGGTCTCAAGGAGGGTGTTGAAGGTCGCGTGCCCCGCGCCCTCGGGCGCACCCTCGCGGGCCGCGCGCACGATGCGCAAGGTGTCGCCCAAGACCGCGTCGGTGCGGGCGTACCCCAAGACCGGCCGCAAGAGCCCGAAGGCCGCCGCGGGGTGACGGTAGCCCTGTCGAAACGACGCCCGCGAGAGCGCGTTGAGCAGCGGCACGTCGGTCGCCATCGCGCCCAAGAGCGTCGAGACCGAGCGCGTCGTGCGCGGCAAGAGGTCTTCGCCGAGGGCGGTGCCGCCGTCGGGCGTGAGAATCACCGGCCGACCCATCGCGTCGCGCTGCCCCGTGCCGTCGGCGCCGTAGAGCGGCAAGAGGTCGATGAGGAGCCCGTCGAGGCGGTCGTGCAGGGGCTCGGGCATCGCCTGGTCGAGACCCGCCACGAGCTCGGCCCGAAAATGCCCGAGGGCGTTGACCTTGGGGCCCGCGCCGGGCGCCGTCGCGCCGCGCTGGAGGCCCTCGACGCAGGGTTGACGGCCTCCCAAGAAGCTCACATCGCGCGGGCTCTCACCCGCGTGCACCCGCTCGCACCCGATGCGAAACACCTCGGCCCCGAGCGTGCCCGATTGTGGGTTCTGACGCGATGTGTCAAACTCGGGTGTGCATGAAAGACCGAACACCGCGGTGATGGCGCTGGCGTAGCGCGGCCACCGTTGTGGCGCCCTCGACGCGTCTGGCATGGGGTTGCCGCTCCTTGTGAGGGCGAGAGCCTACTCTACTTGGCCGCGCTTTGGGGCGCCGTGTGTGTGCCGAAAGGGCGATCGGGGCGTCGCGGGCGCGTGGTACGATGCGGGCTGCGAATGAGCATCGCGCTTCAGACCAACCTCGCCCCCCGTACGGTGACCGTCGAGACGCTGGTGACGCCCAATGCGCTGGCCGTTCCGTTGAGTGTCGCCGCGGGCCGCGGCGGGCTCGGGCGCGAGATCAGGCACCCGCGGATCCAGAAGTCGGGCCTGAGCCTGGTGGGGCATTTCGAGGGGCTCAGCGTCGACCGGGTGCAGATCCTCGGGCAGACCGAGATGTCGTTTCTCGCGGCGATGGCCACCGAGGCGCGGGTCAAGGCCCTCGACGGGCTGCTCGGCCGGGGCATCTGCTGCGTCCTCGTGACGGCGGGCCTCGACCCCTTCCCTGAGATGCTGGCGGCGGCTGATTTTCACGGGTGTCCGGTGGTGGTGAGCGGGGCCCGGAGCTCGACCACCATCAACGCGATGCACGCCTTCCTCGACGACCGTCTCGCGCTCCGCGCGAACGTGCACGGGGTCTTCGTCGATGTGTTCGGTGTGGGCATTCTGCTCCTGGGCAAGAGCGGCATCGGCAAGTCAGAGTGCGCCCTCGAGCTCGTGCAGCGCGGCCACCGCCTCGTGGCCGACGACCTGGTCGAGTGCTTCCTCCGCCCCCCTGAGAACGTGTACGGCTCGGCCACTGAGCTGTTGAAGAATCACCTCGAAGTGCGCGGCCTCGGCGTGCTGAACATCAAAGACCTCTTCGGCGTCGCCGCGGTGCGCGACCGCAAGCGGGTCGACCTGGTGATCCACCTGCTCGCCCACGACGCCGAGACCACCTGGGATCGCCTCGGCATCGACGACGAGTGGCACGAGCTCGTCGGGGTCAAGATCCCCCGGCGGCGCATCCCCGTGAGGCCCGGCAAGAACACCGCGAACATCATCGAAGTCGCCGCGCGCAACGAGCTCTTGCGGCAAGCGGGGATTCACTCGGCCCGGGCCTTTCACGCGCGGCTCGCCCAAAGCCTCGGGCTCGTCGACCCGAGCACGACCCACGACGAAGAGGCGCTCCCGCGGGCCGCGAGCGCCCCGCCGCCACGCCCTACGGAGCCCGTGTGATGAGCGCGCCCTCACGATGGATTTTTGTCGTCACGGGCATGGGCGGGGCGGGCCGCACGACGGCGCTGCGGGTGCTCGAAGACCTCGCGTTCTACTGCATCGACAACCTGCCGACGCCGCTGGTGCCGCAGCTCCTGGGCTTGAGCGAGACCGAGCTCGCGATGGGCCGGCTCGCGGTGGGCATCGACATCCGGGTCGGCGATTTCTTGCACCGCACCGACGGCGTGATCGCGAGCCTGCGCGCGAGCGGGGCCCGGGTGGGGGTGCTCTTCCTCGACGCCTCCGACGAGATCCTCGTGCGGCGCTACAGCGAGTCGCGGCGGCCGCACCCGCTCGCGTCGAGCCACCCCGACGATGACATCTCGAAGCTCCTCTCGCGCGAGCGCGAGCGCCTCGCCGCGCTGCGGGCCGTGGCCGACCGCGTGATCGACACCACCCGCTTGACCGTTCACGACCTGCGGCGGCTGCTCATCGCGCACTTCTCGGGCGACGCCGTGGGCTCGCTCAGGATGACCACCCGGGTGATCTCGTTCGGCTTCAAGTACGGCGTGCCGGTCGACGCCGACCTCGTCTTTGATGCGCGCTTTCTGCCGAACCCGCACTTCGACCCCGCGCTGCGGCCGCACTCGGGGCAAAACCCCGCGGTGAGCGGCTACGTGCTCGAGAGCCCTGACGGCGCGGCCTTTCTGAGCGCCATCGAGGGCTTCGTCGGCCCGCTCTTGCCGAAATATGCCCGCGAAGGGAAGGTGGTGCTCACCGTCGCGGTTGGATGCACCGGCGGTCGGCACCGCTCGGTGGCACTCGCAGAGGCATTGGGTGCGCGGCTCCGCGGCGACGCGCCGGGCGACGTGCAGGTGGCCCATCGAGACATCGAGCGTGGAGGCTGACAGACCGTGAGTGACGTCGTGAGCGAGATTTTTGAAGTGCTGAACGAGCGCGGTCTACACGCCCGGCCGATGACCCGGCTCGTGCAGACGGCTTCGCGGTTTCAGAGCGAAATGAGCGTCGAGCGCGACGGCCAGGTGGCCAACGCGAAGAGCGTGATGGGGCTCTTGATGCTCTGCTGCCACAAGGGCGCTCGGGTGACGGTGCGGGCCGAGGGGCCCGACGCCGGTGCGGCGGTCACTGCGATCGGCGAGCTCTTCAAATCGCGCTTCGGAGAGAGTGCATGAGTGAGCCGAGCCCGGGTCGATTGCTGGGCATCGCGGCGTCTCCGGGCGTCGCTGTGGGCACGGCGTTCGTGGTCGACCGGCGCAAGGTGGCCATCCCGCGGCGTCACATCGAGGCCCGCGAGGTCGACGCCGAGGTGGCGCGGCTCCGCGGGGCCATGAGCGCGGCCCGGGCCCAACTCTCGGCCGTGCGCGACAAGCTCGCGCCCGACGCCGGCGAGCACTCGCTCATCCTCGAAGCGCACCTTCTCATGCTCGACGACACCCTGCTCACCGAGCAGACCGAGCGGGCCATCAGGGTCGAGAAGATGAACGCCGAGTGGGCCCTCAGGCAGACCGTCGAGAACATCAAAGAGGTCTTCGACCGCGCCGATCAAGACTACTTCCGCGAGCGCCGGAGCGACGTCGATTTTGTCGGCGAGCGGGTCTTGCGGCAGCTCCTCGGGGCCTCGTCTGAGATCGTCAAGCCGCTCGACCTCTCGGGGCCCGTGGTGTTGATCGCCCACGAGCTGAGCCCCGCCGACACCGCGGCCCTGGCGCGGGCCGACGTGAGCGCGTTTGTCACCGACGTCGGCACGAGCACCTCGCACACCGCGATCATGGCCCGGGCCTTGTCGCTCCCGGCGGTGGTCGGCGCGCCCGACGCGACCCGCCGCATCGCCACCGGCGACCGGCTGATCGTCGACGGGCTCCGCGGGGTCGTGATGCTCCAGCCCGACGACGACGCGGTCTATCAGGCCCAGCTCCGCGGCGAGCGGTACATCGCCTTCGTGCGTGCGCTCCAGTGCAACCGCGCGCGCCCCGCCGAGACCCTCTGCGGCCACCCGATCCGGCTCAGGGCCAACATCGAGCTGCCCGCCGAGGCCGCGGTGGCCATCGACCACGGCGCCGACGGCATCGGGCTCTATCGCACCGAGTTTCTCTACGTCGACCGCTCTGAGCCTCCAAGCGAAGACGAGCAGTTTGAGACCTTTCGGCGCATCGTCGAGACCATGGCGCCGCGCACCGTCACGCTGCGCACCTTCGACCTCGGCGGCGACAAATTCAGCACGGCCTTTCGCTTCCCGCGCGAGATGAACCCGGCCCTCGGGCTCCGTGCGGTGCGCCTCGCGCTGCGCGAGCGTGAGGTCTTTCGGGCCCAGCTCCGGGCCATGCTCAGGGCCGCCGCGTACGGGCCCGTACGGGTGATGGTGCCGATGATCTCTGCGGTCGACGAGCTCCGCGCGGTGAAGGCCGAGCTCGACCTCGCGCGCTCGGAGCTCGAAGCCTCGGGCAAGGTCTACGCCGACGTGCCGCTCGGCATCATGGTCGAGACCCCCAGCGCCGTGATGATGGCCGACCTCCTGGCCCGCGAGGCGGCCTTCTTCAGCATCGGCACCAACGACCTCATTCAGTATTCGCTCGCCATCGACCGCGGCAACGAGCACGTCGCGCACCTCGCCCGGAGCCTCGACCCGGCCATCCTGCGCTCGATCGCGCGGGTGGTCGACGCGGCGCGGAGTGCAGGCATCCCGTGCGCGCTCTGCGGCGCGATGGCGGGGCAGCTGATGTGTCTGCCGGCCTTGGTGGGCCTCGGTGTCGATGAGCTCTCGGTCGAACCGGCCGCGGTGCCTGAGGTCAAGGCCGCGCTCGGGCGGCTCTCTCGCGCGGCGTGTCAGGCCCTCGCGGCCGAGGTGCTCGCGATGCCCGGCGCCGACGAGGTCGAGTGCCACGTCGCGTCGCTGTTCGGCCCGGTGCTCCGAGACCTCCTCGCGGGCGGCGAGGCGGGGCAGTTCAGCGAGACCGGCAGCTTTGTCTTGCCCGAGTACGGTTGACAAGCGCCCGCCGCATTCGGCACCACCCTCGGCGTGAGCGAGACGCGCTGGCCATGTGTAGATCCGATGTGTGTAGGGGTTTATCACCCCGACGGGCGCTGCGGGCAATGCGGCCGCGCGCTCGGGCCCGACGACCCTGAGGCGCTCCGTGAGGGCGTGGCGGCCTTGGCAGAGGGCGCTGCGACGGCCCCTGAGGCCCCGTCAGCGCCCGAGACGCCCTCGCTTGGGGGTAGTGAGCCTGACGTCGGTGTCGCGGCCCCGCACGAGGCTTCAGAGCCCGACTCTGACATTGATGCCCTGCGTCGGCCGTGCGACGACGCGATGTGCACAGGCGTGTTCGACGACGCGGGGCGATGCGGCACCTGCGGTCGCGTCGCGGCGGGGCCCTGAAATGGCCACCGGGCCGAAGGCGATGAACCTTCGACCCGGGTGCGCTGAGAGGCGATGTCTGCTCACTCTCGAATCTGCTTGCGCATCTTCGCGAGGGCCTGCTCTTGAAGCTGACGGATGCGCTCGCGCGACAGGTTGTACTTGTCGCCGATCTCTTTGAGCGTCAGCTCTTCTTCGTTTTCGAGACCGAAGCGCCACTTGAGAATGCGCGCCTCCATCGGGGTGAGGGTGCCGAGGAGCCGCTCGACCTCGCGCGACCACGACGCGTTGGCCACGGTCTCGTACGGCGACGCGACGGAGTCGTCGGCCAGCATGTCGATGAAGCGCCGCCCGTCTTCATCGTTCACCGGCTTGTCGAGCGAGAAGGGCGTCTCGGCCCAGTCTTTCTGAATGCGCTCGAGCTTCTCAAGGCTGAGCCCGGTCTCGGCGGCGAGCTCCTCTTGGGTCGGGTCTCGGCCGGTGCGCGCGTGCAGCTGGTGGGCTGCGCGCTGCACGCGGTTGTAGGTGTCGAGCATATGCACGGGGATGCGCACGGCTCGGCCCTTGTCGGCGAGGGCCCGCGAGATGGCGTGGCGGATCCACCAGCTCGCGTAGGTGCTGAAGCGGTACCCGCGGTTGTGGTCGAAGCGCTCGACGGCCTTGATGAGGCCGATGTTGCCCTCTTGGATGAGGTCAATGAGCGGCATCCGACCGCGGTTGTACCGACGGGCGATGCTCACCACGAGGCGGAGGTTGGCCGCCACGAAGCGGTTCTTCACCCGGTAGACGCGGTTCCGCGCCGCGCCACATTGGGCGAGGAATTTACGAAACCCGAGCGACATCACGAGGCCCGCGTCGTCGTCGTCGGCCTCATCGGGGTCGGCGTCTTCGGCGCGGTGGGTCACCCGCGCGAGCTCATCGTCGACGGCCTCGATGAAGAGACGGTCGGCGTCGAGCTCGCGGAGCTTTCGAGCCAAGAGGTCGGTGACCTCGGCCCATTTCGCGGTCGCGGCCCGGTCGAGCTTCGAGCGGTTCGCGGCGAAGACCTTCACGAGCTTGTCGAGCTTCGCGAACTCGGGCAGCTCGACCGGCTCGGGGAGTCGGCCGAGGCAGCTCTGCACGACCCGCGTCATCAGTCGCACCGACGGCGGGTACGCGAACACCGCGACCCAACGCGCGGTCTCGGCGGCCTCGAACTCCTTGGCCGCCTCGACCTCTTCGACCGGCAGCATCACCGGGTGAACCGCCATGTCGCGGAAGTACCGCGAGAGCGAGCCCGCTGAGACTTCGTCTTCCTTCAGGGCGGCCACATCGGCGGCGGCCTCGGTGAGCTCGCCCTCGGTGGGCTCGACCTCGCCGAAGGCGCGGGTCGACGCGGGCGCCGCGAGCGAGTCTGCGGTGCTGACCTCAAGCTCATCAAGGCTCGGCTCAGCGGCCGGGCCCTGCGCGGGTTGCGGGGTGGGGAGCGCCCGCGCGGTGGCCTCATCGCGCGAGGCGATGGGGGCCGCGAGCGCCACCACAGGGCGCTTGCGGGCGGTCGCGGTGGTACGCGCCGACGTGGGCGCGGTGGCGGGCGAGTTCAGGGTACGGGCTTCATTGCGCTTGGCCATGATGATTCCTTCACGGGCCGTTTCGGGCGGTGCTGACCACGAAGCGAGCTCACCTCGGGTCGTGGCCTGGCGTACAGACGAGCGCGCTCGGCGGTCTCGCAGTGCCGTGAGTGCTGCGAGACCGATCGGGTGTGCTCTTGCGCGAGACCCACGCGCTGACGCCTGCGCAGCGTGTGGGGTGATCAACTGTGCCGCTCAGCACGCGCTGTGCCGAAGACGGGCTCTCTCAAGGCGCTACATTCGACAGGGCTGAACTTGCGCGGTGCTTGCTTCGGTGGCATCCCACCGTCGTCGCCTGTCTGGTTTTGCTTCAGTGACTCACGACCTGGTTCTGTTGCCTGCTTGCCGGCCTCTGATTCAAACCTCGTGTGCAGTCAGCAGTAGAGTCTTCGTTGCGTTGTAGACGGTTTAGGTTGACGCACGAGAGGGGCAGACTATTCCACCCGCTTCGGGGGTGTAACGCTGCGCCCTGACGCGCACTTACGCTGCACAAAGCAGACCAGACGCCTGCGGGGTCGATTCTCAGACGTCTGTGGTGACATGGGGTCTGACCCCTCGAACGTCGAGGGGATTGGGGCCCTCGGCATGACCGGGGCGACCTGCTTGAGACGTCGCGAGGGTTCAAAAGGTTTCGGCCTCGGCCCGCTGGCCGCGCCGACGGTGTGCCAACGCGCTATGACCCTGATGGCAGGGTCGGTGAGACCGCGCGTTGACCCGCTCAGGCCTTCAGTCGGCCCGAGGCGCTTCGCCGCGAGGGCTCAGTCGTCGTCGTCACGCAGCGCCGCGAGGCGTCGCGCTTCGATTTCGAGCTGGTGGTGTTTTGACTCGTAGATCTGATGCCGGGCCGAAGCCTGTGCGATCAGGTGTAGGTGGGATTCGATCTCGGCGGCGAGGGCCGAGCGCGACAGCTCAGCACACCTTCTGGCGCGCGCAAGCTCGGCGCTCTCTTTTTTTTGCAAGCCCTGGCGAAAGTGCTGCTTTTGTAGGGCATCGAGTGTGACCGGGGCGGGCCCCTCGGGGCCGCGGGCGGCGTGCGCCGCTTCTTCGCGGCGGAGGGCGTCGATGAGGGCGTCGAGGCCTTCGAGCGCGCGGCGGGCCTCTGCGAGGGCCACCAGCGCGCGGTCGCGCTCGGCCGTGACTTTGAGATCGAGCAGCGACCAGATCGAGCGTCGGCTCACGGCGCCGCGGTGGCGAGGGTGAGCGTCGCGACGGCCTGAACGGTGGTGGCGGGCTCTTCGATGAAGGCCCCGGCGGCGATGCCCGACACGCGGTCGAGGGTGAGGGCGCCCCCCACCGGGCGGCCGCCGCCTTCGAAGCGTAGGCCCAAGGTGGCGCGGTCTTCGTCGGTGCCGGCGATGCTGGCCTCGAAGCTGGCGCCGAGGGGCACGATGGCGCGGCGACAGCCTGTGGTGAGGCAGCGGTCGTCGCAGCCGCCCGCGCGCGATCGCACGACGGGCACGACGACGGGGCAGACCGCGAGGGCGACGTACTCGGCGGCGGAGCTGACCCCGAGGCGACCCGTGAGGGCCGAGAGCGCGCTCGTGGCGAGACGCGCGTAGGGGAAGGGCAGCCCGTCGAGGGTGGCCACGATGCCGTCGGCGCGGGTGTATTCGAGCCGCGCGGTGCCGGGGTCGATCATCGAGACGGCGACGTCGTCGCGGGCGAGATCGGGGGTGCCAGGGTCGAGGTGCGACGAGAGGTCGCTCACCGACCAGCGCTCGCTCACGCGGCGGAGCTGCCCCGTCGTACGCACCGTGGCCAGCACCGAGGCCGTGCTCGCGCTGAGCGAGCGGAACGTGTCAGTAAGGCCGGCGCCGCGGGCCGCGAGGCGCTCTTGCACCATGGTCGCGAGGCTCTCGCGCCAGACGGTCTGAAACTCTTGCCGAACCCGCGGGCGGTCGGCCGGGAGCGCGGCGCCCTCGATCGCTTCGACGAGGCCCTCTTCGAGCGCCGAGAGCTCGCCCCCGCGGCGCTGGAGCTCTAGGGTGAGATCGGCGTTCCACCGGCTGGAGGAGGCGTTGGTGAGGGGCGAGAGGTCGAAGCTTAGCCCGAGGGTGTACCGCTCTCCGAAGGTGAGCGCCGCGTCTGCGAAGAGGAGGTCGATCTCTGTCGCGCTCGCGGCGCGGAGCCGAAACGGGCCCGCGCACCCCGCGGCGAGCACCGTCGTGCCCGCCCCATAGGCCCAACCCCTCACGACGTAGTCGACCTCGGCGGCGACGTCGGCGAAGCGCACTGTGCCGCCGGGCACCGGGAGGTCGGTCACCCGCTCCTGGTCGAAGCCCGTGGCGGGGTCACAGTCGGCGGCCCGTTGGAGCGCGACCTGGAGCCGTGTCGGCGCCCGGGTGCCGCGGTAGAGCGCCGTGGCCGCGAGGTCGCCGAACCCGCGGTCGGTGACCACCACGGGGCGAAACCCTTCGCCCCCGCAGGCCGCGGAGGCCCGAATCTGGAAGCTCCGCGGCGACGACGAGGCCAGGAGCTCGACCTCGGCGCTGCCGTCGGCGTCGACGGTGCGCTCGGTGGCTGAGAGCGTCGCGTCGAGGGCGTCGCCCACCAGGGCGAAGCGCACCCGGTCGCCGGCCCGGGCTGGCGAGACCTGGGCGCGGATGCTGCTGCGCGCGCGGATCTGTGTACGGAGCTCGTCGACGGGCTCGAAGCGCACCGCGCAGAGCGGCGCCGGCGTGTCGGCGGGGCCCGCGTCGACGGGCGGTACGGTGCTGTTGCTGCCGCACCCGTTGGCGACGAAGCCTAGCGCCAGCGCAGAGAAGACCGTCGACACGCGATGCACAGCGCGCCGAGTCTAACGCCACTCGCTCCGAAGGGCACGGCCCTCGGGGCGCCAAGTGCTGGTTTGCCCCCGGGCGCGCATGGGGTAAGGGTGAGCCCGTGGATTTCGCTCTCATCGTCGCGGGCCGCTACCTCAGGGCTCGGCGCAAGGCCTTTGTGTCGATCATCGGCACCATCGCCGTGGTGGGCGTGGCCCTCGGGGTTTGGGCCCTGTCGGTCACGCTCGGCATCACGTCGGGCTTTCAAGACGCGTTTCGCGACAAGGTCTTGGGCGTCAACGCGCACGTCTTGGTGCTAAAGTTCGGTTGGGATTTCACCGAATACCGAGAGGTTATGGCCTCGGTGAGGGCCACGCCCGGGGTGACCGGCGCGGCGCCCTTCTTGATCAACCCGATGATGCTCACCCGCGGCGAGCGCATCGCGGGGGTGCTCGTCAAAGGGGTCGACCCTGGGCTTCTCGGGCAGGTGCTTGATTTGCCGACTTACCTCCGTGAGGGCTCGCTCGAAGGGCTGCGGCCGCCGGGGTCGACGCCGCCGGGGCCTCCGCGCGAAGACCTCACGGCCCGCGACGATCGCACCCTCGATGACTGGATCGCCCGTGCCCGTCGCGAGATTTCGCGCGGGCGCGTGGTGGGCCACCTCCCCTCTCCGGGTGTCGACCCTGGGGTCGAGCTGCCGATTCTGCCGCACGACGCGCAAGGGGCGAGCGCGCCGCACACGCCCGAGGCGCCTTTGGCACCGGCGGGTGTCGGCGCAGTCACCGCGACGCGCGACCCGTCGCCCGCGGCGCCCACTGGGGCGATGCTGCCGAGCGGCGCGACGCCCGACACCGTGGCGCTGCCTGAAGACGGCGGCGACGACCCGCTCGACGCCTTCGCGCGGCAGGTGGCCGACGACGCGTCGCAGTCGGGCCAGGGCCCGCGCACGGTGCTCCCGGGGGTGGTGATCGGCAAGACCCTGGCGCAGAACCTCGGGCTCCGCCTCGGCGATCAGGTTCGGATCATTTCGCCCCTCACGGGCGCCGACGCCGCGCTGGTGGGGCGCGGGGCTTCGCCGAGGGCGCGCGACTTTCGCGTGGTGGGTATCTTCGACGCGGGCTTCGACGAGTACGACTCGCGGCTCGTCTACGTCGACCTCTGGCAGGCTCAGCGCTTCTTTGAGCAGGGCGACGCGGTGACCGGGGTCGAGGTGAAGGTGCGCAACATCGACCGCGCCAAAGCCATCGGTCGGCGCATCGAGCGGGCGCTCGGCGAGGGCGGCTACCACACCCTCGACTGGGAGTCGCTGAACCACAACCTCTTCACCGCGCTCGGGCTTCAGAAGCTCGCGGTGTCGTTCGTGATCACCATCATCATCGTGATCGCGGCCTTCAACGTGGTGGCGACGCTGGTGATGGTGGTGCTCGACAAGAAGCGCGAGATCGCGATCATGAAGGCGATGGGGGCCACCGAGGGGGCCATCTTGCGGATCTTCCTGACCCAGGGCATGGCTGTCGGGGCGCTGGGCACGGGGGTGGGCCTGACCTTGGGGGCGATCACCTGCGGGGTGCTGTTGAAGTTCCCTTTTGCGCTTGATTCGAGGGTGTATTTGATTAGCCACGTGCCGGTGCGGCCGAGCGTGGGCGAGTTCGTGTTTACCGCCGTGGTGGCGATGTTCATCGCCATGGTGGCGTCGCTCATCCCCGCGGTGTGGGCCTCGAAGCTGACCCCGGTCGAGGGTCTGCGCTACGAGTGAAGATTATGTTTGACAGGGGCGGGGTCGTCTCGTAGAACCCGCCTGCGTTGAGCGACAGCGCTCTGCGGGTGTAACTCAGTGGTAGAGTGCAACCTTGCCAAGGTTGACGTCGAGAGTTCGAATCTCTTCACCCGCTCTTTCGTGTCAGTTTGTTCCGCTCTGCGGGTGTAACTCAGTGGTAGAGTGCAACCTTGCCAAGGTTGACGTCGAGAGTTCGAATCTCTTCACCCGCTCCAAAGTCAACGGCCCAGATCTTCAGTTGATCGGGCCGTTTCTGTTTGGGCCGCAGAGGCAGTGTGATGGTGCTCCCCGGGGCTGAGTGGTTGTCAGAGCTCACCGCGACGGGGGTTGAGGCGCGGCACCGTGCGCTCTTTGAGGCCGCCCTCGACGCTGACCTTCAGTACGAGCTCGGGCCGCGTCTGACGCGTGATGGCGCGGTTCAGGCGGTGGTGGTTCACGGGCCTGAGGCGCTCGACCGGGTGGGCGATCGCTACGAGGTCACCCTCGCGCCGATGACCTGGCGCGCGGGCGAGGTCTCGATGGTGTGCAGCTGTCAGGGCCACGGGGGCTGCGTTCACGGGGTGGGCGTTCTGGCCGATTTGAGCCTCTCGGCGGCGCTCGCGGGCGCGGTCGCGGCGGGGCAGCCGATGCGCACCCGTGAGGCGCTCAGGGGCGTGTCGGCGTTGCGGCGTCGCAAGCTCGCCGAGCGTCGCGCGGAGCGTCTCGTCGAAGCATGGGTGCCGATGCGGGCGCTCGGTGAGACCTACGAGCCCGTGTGGTCGCTCTCGCTGCCGACGCAGGTGCCCGACACGGCGGCGTTGCAGACGAGCTTTGTCGGCGGGCTCGACGGCAGCCCGGTGCTCGAGGTGCGCTTTCGTGAGCCCGGGAGGCGCGCGGTGCTCGACCCCACGGCGATGGTGGGGCACACGCTGCCTCCGGGCGATCGCGCGCCCTTTCGGATGCTCCACACCGCCGGGTCGGGGAAGAAATTTCTCAAGGTCAGCGGCGCCGACGTCTCGGTGGTGTTGCGGCTCTTGCGCGACGTGGCCCCGTCGCGGCGCAGGCTTGAGGGCGGCGGCGAGGGCTTCGATTACGACCCGCGGGCCCTGCGTCCGGTGCTTGGGGTGGCGGCGGTCGACCCGTCGCTGCTTCGCGTGAGCAAGGCTTCTGCGAGGGGGTTTCGTGTCGAGTCGGGGGTGCGCGGCGGGCGGTGGGAGGGCCCGGTCTCGGGCGTGGAGTTCGTGCCCGCCCTTGAGGTTCGGTGGCAGAGCGAAGACCGCAGCGTCGACCTCGCCGCACGGGGGCTCTTGCTCTTTCGTGGGCCCTTCGCGTGCCTCTGGTCTCCCGACACGTTGAGCTTGTACCCGGTCGAGGCGGGGGTCGACCTCGACGTCGCGTTCAACCTTCAGCGGGCGCCGGCGATCGAGCTGGTGGGCGGTCACGAAGAGGCGTTGCTGCGCTCGCTGCGGCTCCGGATGCGCGGTCGGGGCGTGGTGCTGCCGCCCGCGGAGAGCCTCGGGGTGTCGCTGCCGACGCCCGCGTTTGTGCTGAAAATCGAGGGCTATCCGCTCGATCTCCTGGGGCGCCTTGAGGCGCGCTACCCCTTCGCGACGGTGCCGCTCTGGCCCGACGCCCCGGTCTCAGAGGACGCCCGGCGCGACCTTGATGTCGAGGCCTCGGCGATGGCGCGGGTGCGCGAGGCGGGGCTCGCGTGGGACGCTGGGAAGCGCTGCTTTTCGACCTTCGACGAAGGCGCCGCGCGGTTCTGGCGGCGCGGGGTCGCGGCCCTCGACGGGGCCGATCCGCGGGTCGAGGTGCAGGTGCCCGAGGCCCTGCGCGGCACCCGGGTGCGGGCCGAGGTGGTGCCCGTCTTGCGGGCCAGCGAGGTGCGGGGTGAGCTCGACATTTCGCTCCAGTTTGAGAGCGAATCATCGCGGGTCGAGCTCGCGAAGATGCGCGACGCGCTCGAACAGAAGCGGCGCTGGGTGACCCTCGAAGACGGCTCCCTCGCGGCGCTCGCGACGGCGGTCGAAGACGTGCTCGCGCGCGAGGGCGAGGGGCTCGCCGAGGTCGACGCGGTGACCTTGGCGGGGCGGCTCCCGATGCATCAGTTCGGCCGCGTGGTGGCGCTCGCCGAGTCGGGTGAGGCGAGCCTCGACGCGGCGCTCGAAGGGCTCCGTCGGGGCCTGCGCGCCGTCGCCTCGGTGCCCGAGGTGGCGGTGCCGCGGGGCCTCGCCGCCTCGCTGCGACCGTACCAGCTGCAAGGGCTCGGGTGGCTCCAGTGGCTCGACGCGGCGCGCGCGGGGGGCGTGCTCGCCGACGACATGGGCCTCGGCAAGACGCTGATGGCGCTGGCCTTGGTGCTCTGGCGATGCGAGCGCGACGGGCCCGCGCCGACCCTGGTGGTGGCGCCCACGTCGGTGGTGTCAAACTGGGCGCGAGAGGCCGCGCGGTTCGCGCCGTCGCTGCGGGTGACGCGGCTCCACGGGCGCGACGCAAATGATCGAATCAACACACGATTTGACGACGCCGAGCTGGTGCTGACCTCGTACGGTCTCTTGCTCCGTGACGCGGCCTGGCTCGCGAAGAAGACCTTTCGCGCGGTGATCTTTGACGAGGCGCAGACGCTCAAGAACGCGGGCGCGGCGACGACCCAGGCGGCGCGGAGCCTCAGCGCGGTGCAGAAGCTCTGTCTGAGCGGCACGCCGGTCGAGAACCGACTGCTCGAGCTCTGGAGCCTCATGGACCTTGTGAACCCGGGGATGCTGGGCTCGCAGCGGGCCTTTCTGCAACGCTACGAGCGCCCCGTGGCCCTCGCGGCGGCGCCGGGGGCCGAGGCCTCGCGGGCCGACGAGGCGCAGCGCATCCTGTCGCGGCTCCGGGCGCGGCTGCGGCCCTTCGTGCTGCGGCGGAGCAAGGCCGAGGTGGCGGTTGACCTCCCGCCGCGGCAAGAGGTCGACCTGCACTGCGCGATGGGGCCTGACGAGCGTCGGCGGTACGACGCCCTGGCGCGGGTGCTGCGCGAAGAGGTGGGGCGCGCGGTGCGTGACGCGCGGAGGCCCGCGATGGCGGTGTTTACGGCGCTCCTTCGGCTGCGTCAGCTCGCGTGCGACCCCCGCCTCGTAGACCCCTCGGCCGAGGGGTCGGGGGCCAAGCGAGAGGTGTTCATCGCGCGGGTGCGGGAGCTCGCCGCGGTGGGGCGCAAGGTGCTGGTGTTCTCGCAGTTTGTTGAGCTCTTGACGCTCTGGGCGGGCGACCTCGACCGCGAGGGTGTCGGGTACGAGCGGCTCGACGGCGGCACCCGCGACCGTGACGGGGTGATCGCGCGCTTTGCAGAGGGCACCGCCACAGTGTTCTTCATCTCGCTGAAGGCCGGCGGCACGGGGCTCAACCTCACCATGGCCGACACCGTCATTCACGCCGACCCTTGGTGGAACCCCGCCGTCGAAGCGCAAGCCTCAGACCGCGCCCACCGCATCGGCCAGACCCGCGCCGTGACCATCTACCGCCTCGTGGCCCGCGGCACCGTCGAAGAGCGCGTGCTGCGTCTGCAGGCCCACAAGCGCGCCCTTGCCGCCGAGGTCTTGCCCGAGGGCGAGCTGCCTCAGCACCTCAGCGAGGAAGACATCGCCGCGCTGCTCGATGACGCACAACGTGACGCCTGGGCCGAGGTCGAATAAGCCCTGAGCCGTGCTCGATGACCCTCGCCTCGCGCGGCTCCTCACCCGGGGCCGCTATGTGATGCTCGACGAACCCGCCCTCGCCCAACTCGTCGAAGGGCTCCGCGGCGGAGACCCGGCCCTCACCGAAGCCCCTCTCGCGGCCCTCGACAAGGCCCTCGACCCTCGCGCGGTGGGGGCCCTGCTCGCGTCGGCGCTCAGCGCGGGTGAGGCTCCCGACGGCCTCGACCGGGGCTCGGTCGTCGCGGCGTGCCGGAGCCCCGCGCGGCTCAACAGCTTTCTCGCCAAGGTGTCACCCGATCTGCCCTGGTGGGAGGCGCTCCTCGGCGTCGTCGAGGGCGCGGGAGGGGTCGACCCGAGGCAGCTCGACGGGAGCCTCCTCGGGCTCGCGACGGCGTGGGTCTTCGCCGACGAGGGGCGGGTGTCGTCGCTCGGTGCGGCGGTGCTGACGCGGGCCGAGGGGCGGCTCGACGGGCTCCTTGAGGCCATGCTTCACCGCGGCGAGGGCGAGCTCGCGACCGGCGCCGAAGTGCTGCGGGCCGAGCTGATGGGCCTCGCCGCGCGCGATCGTGCGCCGCGTCGCGCGCTGCTCGAAGCGATGGTGGCCAAGGCGCCCGCGGGCGAGCGGGGCGGGCTCGCGGTCTTGTGGTGGGAGCTCTCTGACGAGGCCGGGCCGACGGTGCGGACGCTGGCCGAGGGGCGGGCGTCGCGCGACCGCGATGTGGCGCTTGAGGCGCTCCTTCGGCGCAGCCCCGGGTCGGCGCTCGAGCTCGCGCGGAGGGTGGTTCGTACCGAGCCGGTGCCGCCGCCGCCGCACGATCGATTGCCGATCCAGGCCGTGGCGGTGAGCGCGCTCGGGGCGGGCGACCCGATCCGATGGGCCGACGCCCTCGGCGGTGTGATCCGCCAGGTGCAGGGCCCCTGGGCCCTCGAAGCGCTCGGGCGATTGCCCTTCCAACTCGCGCGCCCGCACCTCGTGTGGATGGCCACGCACACGCCCGGGCACATGGGCCTTGTGGCCATGGAGCGCGCCCTCGGCACCCCGTGGGAGGGGCGCGTGGCCCTCGCCCTGTCGGCCCTCGCGCGGCAAGACCGCGAGCTCGCCGCGACGGTGGTGAAGGCCGCGATGGGCTTCTCGGCCCAAGAGCGGGCGGGCTTCGGGGTGCTCCTCGACCACGGCGAGGTGGCGCTCAGGCTGGCCGCGACGGAGCTCTTGAATGGTGTCGAAGATGTTGAAATCAAAGCACTTATTGAAGAACGCCTGACCCGCGAGCGCTCGCCCCGGGTGCGCGCCCAGCTGATGGCGCGTCTCGGTCGGGCTGAGGCGACAACGGCCGAGGCGACGGGGGCTCCGGCTGACGACGACCCGCGGCGCGCCGTCGAGGCCTCGCTTGAGGCGGTCGCGCGGTCGCGCCCTCGGGGGATGCTCTCGTGGTACGCGGCGAACAAGGCCAGCGCCCTCGTGTGGGACGACGGGGCCCCGCTCACGGCCCACGCGGGGGTGGCGCTCTTGCGCTGGCAGATCGAGTCGGGGAGCCTCGCGCCCACCGAGGCGGTGATCGACCTCGTGGCCCAGCTCGACGCCGAGAGCGTTCGGCGTTGGGCGACGTCGGCGCTCAGGCTGTGGGTGGCGGCGGGCGCTCCGGCGCGTGATCACGCGGTGCTCTCGCTGGCGGTGGCCTTGGCCGAAGACGCGGTGTTCGAGGTCTTCGCGGCGGCGCTTGAGGGCTGGAGCCGCGGCCGGGCCGGGCTGATCGCCGAGGTGGTGGCGCTCTCGGTGGCGCTCGGCAGCCCCGCGGCATTGCGCTTCGTCGATCACGTCGCGGCGGCGCACGAGGGCGACTCGATCGGACAGCACGCCGGCGCGGTGCTCGAAGCCGAGGCCGCGCTGGCGGGGAGACCGCTTGAGGTGTTGCTCGACGAGGCGGTTCCGACGTTGGGGCTTGAGATCGAGGGGGGCGCTCGGTGGAGCGTGGGCTCGCGGCAGTACACCGTGGCCCTCGAAGGGTGGCAGCCGGTGCTCTGCGACGCGATCGGCCGACGGCACACCGCCCCACCGAAACCCGGCCGCGGCGGCGACGCCGCTCAGTTCGCCGCGGTGACGGCGCGATGGCGCGCCCTCGAGCAGGGCCTCGAAGCCGTGGTCGCGCGCGAGACCGAGCGGCTGTGGGAGCACTTTCGTCAAGGCCGCGTGTGGGAGGGCCGAGACTGGCACGCGCACTTCTACCGCAACCCGCTCTTGCGGCGGCTCGCCCGGGGGCTCGTCTGGCAGCACGCGTCGGCGGGGCTCTTTCGCGTCGGGCTCGACGGCACCCTGAGCGACGTCGAGGGGCTCACGGTGTACGCGTCCGCGCTCGAAGAGGGCACGCTGTGGCTGGCGCATCCGACCGGCCTCGACCCGGCCGACCGCGCGGCGTGGCAGCGGCGTCAGCGCGAGGCGAGGCTTGACGGGTTGATCGACGCGATCGACCGTCGCGACCTCTCAGCGCACTCGGTGGTGGGCCGCAGCTTGCGGGGCTTCGCGGCGGGCACGCACCGCGATCGACAGCCCTGGCAGCGGGTCGCGGGGTGGCACCCGTTGCCCACCGAAGGGGGGCTCTGCAAGGGCTTCGTGCGCCACCATCGGCAGCTCAAGATCGACGCGGTGTTGCGGGTCGAGGGCATCGCGCTCTGGGCCGAGTCTGACCGCAGCACGCGGGTCACCGAGGTGGTCTTCATGCGAGAGGGCCAGGCCGTCGAGCCCGGGCCGCGGCTGCGGAGCGAGGTGAACCTCGACCTGGAGGCGATGCTCGACGTCGACGCGCCGGAGGCTCAGCCGGCCGAGTAGGTGTTGCGCCAGCGGCCGTTGACGCGACGCTCGACGCCGGCGGTCTTGGTGAGCTCGTCGAGGTAGGCCGCGAGGTCAACGCGCGGGTCTTCGAGGTCGGCGCCGTGATCGCTCGCGGGCTGGAGCTCGACACACTTGCGCGCGCGGTCGACCACCAGGGCGGTCTGGTAGAAGGGCGTGAAGGCGTCGAAGAGGTAGGTGCCCTGGGGCCAGTCCATGATGCCGCGCCAGTCGGTGTCGAAGATCGTGGCGAGGTCGGGGATGCAGATCACCCCGGCGAAGAAGAAGCCGCCGTTGGGGCTGTGTCCGAAGTCGGCGGCGTTGACGCCGGCCCAGTGTTCGCCGCCGTCGTGCATGGCGTCGTTCCACCGAAAGGGGGTGGTGTCTTCGACGGCGAGGGCGACCTTGGGGTCGTAGATCTCGGCCGCGGTGTCGTCGACCCTGTGAAAGTAGAGCGAGACGCCGTTGTGGGCTTCGAAAAATGCCCTGAAAGCGTGCGGCATCTCGAAGCCGAAGTGCTCGGCCTCGATGCGCGCGAGGAGGGTCGGCTCTGCGGGGGCCCCAAAGGCCAGACGCCGCACCCGAATGCCGCTCTCTCGTAGGCTCACAAGGCGTCGGGTCAGCTGGTCGCGAAAGGTTGCGCTCATGGCGAGCGGGTATCGCGAGGGGCGCGAAACGGTCAACCTTGTGCAGCGCTTTGCTCAGCGCCCTTCGCGCCGCGCGCGCTTTTGATAGACCGCGAGGTTTCGTTTGGCGGTGAGGGCCTCGGTGGGGGCGCGCCCGAGGAGCGGCGCCTGCTCGGGCAGGGGCTCTAGCAGGGTGCCGGGTTCGACCCCGAGCTCGAAGAGGGTGACCTCGCGCTTGCCGCGCTCGCCGAAGCGAAGCGGCATCACCGCGGCGCCGAGCCCTGCGCCGACGTAGACCGCCCCGGTGCCGGGCCGCTGCCCCGTGCGGTCGCCGTACATGCCATGGACGTACTTGTGCCCCGCGAGCTTGCCGATCGACAGCTCGTGGAGCCGCGCGACGGTGATCTGCCCCGCGTGGGTGTGCCCCGAGAGCACCAGCGGCACCCCGAAGGGCCAGAGCCGGTCGGCCTCTTCGGCGATGTGCGAGAGCCCGAGGGTGGCGATCTTGGGGTCGAGGCCCTTGAGGGCCTTCGCGCGGTCGTGGTGCCCGGTGTAGGCGTCGTCGAGGCCTACGATCTGGAGCTTCTGGTGACGCAGGGTGAGTGTGGTGTTGGCGTTGCTGAGCACGGCGACGCCGCCGCGTTCGAGGGCGGCCTTGACCTCGGCCCCGCCTGACCAATGGTCGTGGTTGCCGAGCACGCCGACGACGGGCGCCTCGAAGCCGCGCACGATCTCTTCGAGGGTGTCGAGGTAGTGCTGCGAGTGGCACACGAAATCGCCCGTGATGACCACCAGGTCGGGCTTGGCGGCGTTGGTGAGTGCCACCGCGGCGTCGTGCACCTTGCGCGGCGTCACCCGCCCGACGTGGAGGTCGGTGAGGTGCGCGACCCGGAGGTGCTGGAGCTGCTCGGTGTACACCCGCGGCCCCGCGTAGTGCCGAACGCGGATGCTCTCTGAGGGCTCGCGGCGCCACCACGGGCGGGCGCGGGCCTCACCCTCGGGCACCATCTGGCCAAACTGTTGGATCAGCTCGTCGTAGGGGCGCGGCGCGTCACGGTCGCTCACTGTAACTGCTGATTCTAGCGCGAAGCTCAGCGCTCGGCGAGGCGATGCCGACGAAGAAAAGCCCATGCGCTCTGCAAGAAATCAGGCGCGATGCCGTGGTCGTCGCCCGGGCGGAGCTGCACCCTGACGTCGACGCCGGTCGCGCGGAGCCGCGCCGCGAGGGCGCAGCTGTATTGCACCGAGACGGTGGTGTCGGCGGTGCCGTGGCTCACAAACGCCGGGGGCATGCCGGGGGTGATCGCGACCGGGTGCACGGGCCCCGCGCAGTGGCAGCGGTTGGGGGCCTGGGCGACGGCCTCGCACTGGGTGGCGTTGGTGACGAAATGGCACGACTGGGTGGTGGGGCAGGGCACCAGGCCCCCGCTGTTCGAGGCCATCGCGGCGAAGCGATTGCGGAGCACCGCGGCCACGGTCACCGTGAAGAAGGCGCCGTTCGAGTCGCCCATGACGTAGGTGCGGGCCTCGTCGCCGTGGAGGTCGCGCACCGCGGCGGCCACGAGGGCGCGGACGAGGGCGAGGTCGGGGTTGGTGTCGGGGTCGTGGTCGGTGGTGTTCCAGTAACAAGCTTCGCCGTCGTGGTCCCAGTCGCCGGCGGGTTGGGCTTCGGCGCGTGGGGCGATCACGATGGCGCCGCCTTCGAGGGCGAGGCGCTCGATGTGGGCGTCGTCGACCAGCGCGGTGTTGGTGCAACCTGTGCCATGAAGTGCCAAAACCACCGGCGGGTTCGGCTCGTCGTCACGGAGCCGCGGCACCCACAGCTCGACCTCTCGGGTGTTCTGCCGCACCTGAAAGCTCACCCGATGGTGCCCGGGCTCGCGCGGGAAGCGCCCCTGAAAGGGCGGCGCATCGCGGTGGGCGGCGCGTCCGACGTTCTGCGTCCGCAGGGGCGCCCTGCAGCCCGCGAGGCAGAGCCAGAACCCGAGCGCAGCGCGGGCCCGGCTCATCGGTAGAGCCACCGCGAGGGGGCCTCGGCGACCCAAGCGTCGAGCCGGTCGCGGCCCAGCGTCGCCAGGGCCTCGGCGTGACCCGACACCGGGCCCGAGAGCGCCTCGCGAAAGCCCGGGTCGCCCGTAAGGAGGTCGATCGCGGGGTGCTCGGTGACAAACTCGTAGGGCTCGCGGCGCCACGCGAAGCCCTCGCACTGCGCGGCGTGGCCGATGAGCGTGAGGTAGCCCGCGAAGGCGTCAAAGCGCGCGTCGTCGGTGACGTGGACCTGGACGCCGTAGTTGTTCAGCCCCGCGTGCTTGTGAAACATGGGCTTGAACTGCATCGGCCGCAGCGTCGCCCCCGGCAGCGTGAGGGCGCCCGTCGAGAGCGCCGCGTCGAAGGCTGTGCCCGGCCCGAGGAAGGGCGCGCCCCACCACTCGAAGGGCCGCGTCGTGCCGCGACCCTCGCTGAGGTTGGTGCCCTCAAGGAGGCAGCCCCCGGGGTACACCCGCGCCGTGTCGGGGGTGGGCATGTTGGGCGAAGGTGCGACCCACGGCAGGCCCGTGTCGTGCCACCGGTGGCGCCGCTCCCACCCGCGCATCGGCGCGACGGAGACGTTGTCGAGGCCCTCGACCCGAGCCCGCCACGCGAGGAGCTCGCCGTAGGTCAGCCCGTGCTCGACGGGGGTGGCCTCAAGGCCCACAAACGAGCGCAGCGACGGCAGCTGCGGAGGCCCCGCGACGCGCAAACCCCCGAGCGGGTTCGGCCGGTCGCACACGATCACCTCGACGCCCTCGGCCGCGCAGGCGCGGGCCATGAGCAGGGTGCTCCACACGAAGGTGTAGTACCGACTGCCGACGTCTTGGAGGTCGACCACCACCGCGTCGAGGCCCTCAAGCCAGGCGGATTGCGGCGAGAGCGAGGCGAAGCTGTCGCCGTAAAGCGAGTGGTGCCGGGCCGAGGCGCCGTCATGGCCGACGGGCTCCATGTCTTGGGCCTGACCCGCGAGGCCGTGCTCTGGGCCAAAATGTGCCATGATGTGCGCCCCGGCGGCCCTGAGGCGGGTCACCGAGTCGACCAGCGCGCCGTCGACGCTGGCGGGGTGCACCAAGACGCCGATGCGCCGCCCGGCGACCCGCGCCGGGGCCTCTTCGAGGAGGGCTTCGAGACCTGTCGAGACGCGCATAGGGCCGACGCGCTCAGCGGACCTTCAAGAGCACCCGCACCACGGCCTCGTCGCCCCCGGCGGGAGGGCGCCACGCCGAGAGGTGAACGGTGGGCACGGCCTGGGCGCGGGTGGCGTCGGCGAAGCCTTCGAGGCCGAGGTTGACGACGCCGCGGCGAATGCCAAAAAGAGTATTGATTTCAACAGGTTGGTTTGGTTTGAGGGAGCTGCTCACGGGGTCTCCTCCATCGCGAGGTACTCGGCGGCGCGGCGCACGGCGGCGGCGTTGCTGTTCATCACTTCGACCCCCACGGCGCGGAGGCGCTCGACCTGGCGGGCGCGGTTCTGCGGGTCGGCGTTGGTGCCTGTGACCGAGGCGACCACGGTGACGGCGTCGCCGCGGCGTTCGACCTCGCGACGGTAGTCTTCGATCACCGGGGCGAGCTCGCCCGCGGGGTCGGGGTGGGCGCCGTATCCGAGCACCACGTCGACGAGGAGCACCCGCACCCTGGGGTCTTCGGCGGCGACCCGGATGGCGGTGTGTCGCAGCGTGGGGTCGATCATCGGGTGGGGGCGGCCGCGGGTGAATTCGTCTTCGCCCATGTCGAGGATCGAGTGCCCCGCGGCGCGGAAGCTCAGCGTCGGCGCGACCTTCTCGAAGCTGAGGTTCGAGTGCAGGTCGAAGCGGTCGGTCAAGAGCGTGAGGGCCTCGAAGGCCAGGGTGCCGCCGGTGAAGAGGCCCCTCAGGAGGCGCTGCTCGGGGCCGAACTTTCGGGTCTCCGCGGGCAAGGCGGCGGGGCCTCGGGGCGTGAGGTGACCGGCGTGGGCGGCGGCGATGCGGGCGGCCTCTTCGATGCTCTCGGTGAGCGTCACGCCCCCTCGCGCGGCCAAGGTGTGAGGCCCGAGGAAGCACGCCACCACCGGGCGCCCGGTGCTCGTGGCGCGGTCGAGCACCTGCGTCGCCACCTCGACCGAAGGCGGCTTCGAGATCAGCACGAGCACCCGGGTGCCGGGGTCGGTCTCGAGCCGGTCGAGGGCCGTGAGGGTGGTGAGGGCCCCGACGTCGGCGCGGAGGTCGCGCCCCCCGGTGCCCACGGCGTGCGAGATGCCGGCCCCGAGCTGGTCGATCTGGCAGGTGAGCTCTTGGAGCCCCGTACCCGAGGCCGCCACCACGCCGATGGCGCCCGGGCGGAGGGCGTTGGCGAACCCGAGGGCCACCCCGTCGAGGATGGCCGTGCCGCAATCGGGGCCCATCACCATCTGCCCTCGGGCGCGGGCCTTCTCTTTCAGCCACCGCTCGTCTTCGAGGCTGACGCCGTTCGAGAAGATCATCACGTCGAGCCCCGCGTCGAGGGCCTTCGAGGCCTCGTAGGCGGCGAAGGGCCCCGGCACCGACACCACCGCGAGGCGGCTCTCGGGCTGGGCTTCGAGGGCGTCGTCGAGGGTGGCCGGCAAGAGCGCCCCGGCGGCCGCGGGCTTGGGCGGCGCGAGGAGCGCGGTGAGGTCTTCGAAGACCGCCGCGATGTCGGCGCCGTGCTCGCCCTCGACCACCACGATGAGGTCAGAGGGCTTCACCGGCGCGGTGATCACCGGGGGCGCGAGGCCGAGGCGGTTCAGCGTTTCGAGGTTGCGCGGGGTGGCCATGACGGCCGCGGCGCGGCGCACCCCGGCCTTGGTCTCGAGGGCCCGCGAGACGCGCATGAGCGTGCCCGAGTCGCGGTATTCATTCTCGAGAATGCGCGCGGCGAAGGGGCGGCTGTTCATACGATCTCCCGGTCTTTGCCGAAGGCGAGCGCGGCTTTGGTGAAGCACTCGAGGGGCGCCTCGACGAGCCCGGCCCCGAGCACCGGGTGGCCCGGCTCTTTGTGGGCGATGGCCGTGTCGATGAAGGGCGTGATGTTGGTGTCGAGCACCTTGCGCAGGTCGATGCCGAAGGGCGCCCCGCGAAAATCGAGCGCGGGCGTGGTGAAGCGGGGGTGGCTGCTCACGGTGATCTTTCGCATGAGGGCGCTGATGCGCGCGGCGTCTGCGACGGTGATGCCCAGCATTTCGGTGATCGCCGGGGCGCCCTGCAAGACGAAGGCGCCGAGGCCCACGGTCTCGGTGATGGCCGAGTCGCCCATGTCGAGGCCCGCGTCGGCGGTGCCGTAGCCGGGCAGAAAGAGGCCCTTCACTTCGGGCGATTTGGCGGTAAACCAGCGGTCGCCGGTGCCCGAGAGCTGGATGCCGAACTCGGTGCCGTTGCGGGCCATAGCCACCACGAGGGTGCTGTCTTCGACCCCGCGGCCCGCGTCGGCGATGAGCTTCGCCGCGCCCATCGCGAGCGAGAGGAAGAAGATCTCGTCGTCGCGGATCCACTCGATGGCCCGCACCACCGCGTCGCGCGCGGCGTCGAGGCGAACGAGCGCGGGCAGGAGCGCCCCGAGCATGAGCTGCGTGGCCGCGGCGGGGCGGTTGTGCAGCTCGTCGCCGCGATGCAGCGCGCGGGCCATGATGTCGTCGAGGGCGATGCCCCCCGAGGCGCGCACGGCGGCCCCGAGGAGCGGGCCGAGCTCGTCGCGCCAGGCCCGTCGGATGCGCAGGGCCTCGTCGTCGAAGCCGCCGAAATTCATGCGCGGCTCTTCGAGGCACGCGTACGCGAGGGCGCCCTTGCGCGGGCCCTCGCCGCGCTCTTCGATCACGAAGACGGGCATGTTGGGCGTGGCCACGCCGGCCATGGGGCCCACGCCCCCGAGGCTGTGGTTGGTGTGGATGTAGAGCTCGCCGGGCTCGTCGTAGTAGAACTCGGCCTCTTCGGCGTTGGGGGCCCAGCCTTCGAAGACCGCCGCGGCGATGCACGCGCCGAACTGCGCGCCGCTCATGGCCCCGAGCGAGACCGGCGGCCCGCTGTGGGTCAGGGTGCGCGCCCCGGGCAGCGTGACGACCTCTTTCAAGGGCCTCACGTCGACCCAGACCGGGCGCGAGGCGAGCATCTTCGAGACCGCTTCGGCGTTCGCGCGGTCGATCTTTTCACCTAGTCTCACGGCCGCGCACTCTGCCAAATCTCGCGCGCCCCCGCGAGCACTTTAGGCCCCGCTACCGCGCCGGGCGGGTCGGGCCGTAAATCGCGGCGGCCAAGCCGAGGCCTCGCAGAAAATCGTGCCCAGAGTGGTGGCCGAGGGCGCTGAGCCTTGCGACGGCGGCCTCGCGCCGGGGGCGGTGGTCGGTGGCGAGGGCCGCGAGCACCGCGGATTCGGCGACGAGGCAGAGCCCCGCGGCGTGGTCTTCGAGGCGCGCTCTGGCGATGGCGTGGGTGGCAGTCTTGGCCTCGTCGAGCACCGAGCGTTTCAGCGCGTCGAGGCCATGACCGAAGCAGCGGGCGCCGAGGAAGAGGCCGCCGAGGAGGTCGTCTCCGGAGGGGGTCAGCCCGGGGCCGAGGCCGACCAGGGCGCGGGCCGCGGCAGTCGGGTCGAGGCCCTCGGCGAGGGCGTCGCGGAGGCGCCAGTAGGCAGCCTCGAAGGCCGCGTCGAGGGCGCCCTGCCGGGTCGCTTCGCTGGGGGCGCTGAGGGGCGAGAATGGCCTCGCGGGGGCCTCGAAGCGCGCGCGATCGAGCGGCGGGAGGCACACGCTCAGGCTCTCGTCGAAGCGGCAGAGGGGCCCGTCGAGGGTGAAGGGGCCTTCGAGACCTTCGAGTCCCTCGGGCGAGAGCCAGACGCCGCGGGGCCCGAGGGCCTCGATGCGCACGTCGCACCACCGCAAGAGCGCGCCCTCCTCATCAAAGAGCGCGACGGCGTGGCGCGAGACGCGGCGGGCGAGGGGCATCGCGAGGGGCTTACGCGACCCGCAGGCGCGGCCACAAGGGGCGTAGGGGCCTCGGGCGATGCGAAGGGTCGTGGCGAGGCCTCGGAGCGGCATCGGGAGGGCTTCCGTCGGCGGCCATGGGGCGCTATGGGCGAGCGCTGTGATGACACCCGAGGTTGAGGCGTTGGTGACGCGGTTTGGTCTCGCTCCGCACCCCGAAGGGGGGTTCTTTCGCGAGACCTGGGCTGACCCTCGGGAGGTGCACGCCGAGGGCTTCGAGGGCCCGCGGCGCGCCTCGACGGCGATCTATTTCTTGCTGACCTCGGGCCATTTTTCTGCGCTGCATCGCATCAAGAGCGACGAGGTCTGGCACCACTACGCGGGGGCCCCCTTGGCGGTGACGGTGCTGGCGCCCGATGCGACCTGTACGACCCTGGTGCTCGGCCCGGCCCTCGAAGGCTATGCGCCCCAGGGGGTTGTCGCGGCGGGGATGTGGTTCGGCGCCGAGGTGCTCGCGCCCGGTGCGTGGGCCTTGGTGGGGTGCACGGTGGCGCCGGGCTTTGAGTTTCGAGACTTCGAGCTCGCCGAGCGGGGGGCGCTGACGCGGGCGTTTCCGCAACATGCTGCGGTGATCGCGCGGCTCACGCGTGGCGAGGGCGCGTTGCCGGGTCTCAGAGCGGGAGGGGCCTGAGGCCGCGGGTTCGGGCCTCGCGCACCGAGACCCATGTGACGCGGTCGCGCGGGGTCTCTGCGAGCTGGTCAGTGGCTCTGAGCACGGCGCCGAAGGCGGTGGTCGAGGGCGCGCCGACGAGGGTCGTCTCGATGCCCCAGGCGAGGGTCGATCCGGGGCCCGACGAGACGGCCACGAAGGCGTGGCCCGGGAGGATCACGATCCACGGCTCCATGCCGATGTTTTCGAGCACGCTCGCGAAGAGCAGGGCCCCATCGATGCAGTTGGCGGCGCGCATTTCGAGGCTCTCGCGGGGGCGCCTGATGAGCTGAACGCCTTCGAAGTAGGCCGTGCTGATGTTCACGTAGGTGAGCCCGCGGCCGCGCAGCTCTTCAAAGATGGCGCTGAGCGCGTCGATGGCGACGTCGGAGCGGGTGTTGCTGCGAGTCCACGAGATGCCGCGGGTGACGTAGTTGTCGCGGGTGTTGTAGAGCACGAGGCGGTACCAGCTCGTCTGTGGTGCGGTGAACGCGCCGGTGTCGAGGCTGCGGCGGTCGCGCCAGACCTGGGTGGCGCGGGTGCCGGTGTTCGCGCGCCACGCCTGGTAGTCGGCCTCGGTGAAGAGGTAGACGTCGATGTCGGCGTCGGCGCCTCCCGAGACGCTGTCGAGTCGCCACTGCATCGACTCGCCTGCTTCGAGGGCGAGGCGCTCCCAGTCGTGGTCGCCGACGACGACGGTGGTGTCGCGACGCCTGCCCGCGCGTCGGTAGGGGTCTGCGCCGAATCCTCCTGGAAACTCGCTCTGGAGCTCGGCGCCCCGTCTGAGGTTGAGCACCGTCGGGTCATTGGGCGTGACGAACACCGTCGCGAGCGCGCCGCCCTCATCCCACCAGAGGGGTCGACCGAGGCCGTCGTGCAGCTCATCCCACACGACGGCGTTCGAGGCGAGCGCTGAGAACGCACGCATCGCGCGGCTAAGCTCGCGACCGTCGGCGAGGCGCGCGTAGGTCTCGACGGTGCCGTTTGAGAAAGAGCGTAGGGCGGCGAGCCTCGCGGTGTCCCACCCGGGGTTGATGCACACGCGGGTCGACGGGCCCGGCGACACGTTCACCGAGCGATTCGCGTCGGCGCCGAAGCCGGGCACGCGCACGGTGAGGTCGACCCGAACGGGCGTCGCCTCGCGGCTCTCGATCACCGCGCACGCGAGGTTCATCTCGAAGCTGTGCGTGACCGCGGGCGATGCGCCGAAGAGGTGGGTCGCGTAGGTGGGCAGCCACGTCTCACCCCGACCGCGCTCCCACAAGCCCGGAAACTCCCACCGAACCGTCACCGCCGCGTTGGCCGCGCGGCACGCGCCCTCGGCGCACTGCTCGTCCTCGCGACACCGCGCCTCGCACGCGCCGCAGTGTTGCCCGTCGCGCCGCAGGTCGACGCAGCCCCCGCCGCACGCCGTCTGCCCCGCCGCGCACGCCACCTGACAGCGCGCGCCGACGCAGCGCTGCCCCGCGCCGCACACGAGACCGCAGCCGCCGCAGTTTGAAGGGTCGCTCTGCGTGTCGACGCACTGGTCGCCGCAGCGCGCGCGCGCCCCGCAGCCCACGCCCGCGTCGACGGTCGGTTGCGGCCCGGCGTCTTCGCCCCCAACACAGGTGCAGTCGCCCCAGCGCGCGCCGTCGTCGTCGCAGACCTGGGCCCCCGAGGCGCCGTTCGCGCACGCGCATCGCTGCGTGGCCCCAGGGGCGCATCGCGCCGAGACCGTCGTGTCGACACCGCCCGCCGTGCAACCCGCCGTGCAACCCGCCATGAACAACCACAGGCCGAGCCAGCTCAGCCATCGCAACGCCTTGTCGATCATTGAGACTCCCCTTCAAACACCCTGACGCGTCGGCACCCGCCGCTCTGACAACGAATCTTCAGAAGGTGCTCGGCGCTCCGCGAGGGTAGCGTGGGGGGCGTGCTGTCGCGACGAAGGGGCGGTCTGCCACGTCCCTCTATCGGTTCAAATTTTTGGCGATAAAACCCTCAAATCACACGCGCGGCGCTGACGACAGCGGTGCGCAGCCTGCGTACGCTGCGTTCTGGCCGTTGAGTCGAGGGAGGCGCTGCGTGAAGAAGGGTCAACATTCAGAGCGATGGTTTCGGCGGGGGCTCAGGGTGGCGGTGGGGCTCGTTCTTGTCGCTCCGGGGTGTGTGATCGTGAGCGCGCCGCGTGACGCGGGATCGCCCGTCGACCGCGTTGCGAGCGATGCGGCGCCACAGGGGGTCGATCGACCCGCCGACGCGGGGGCGTCAGAGCCCGATGCGGTCGCACCGCTCGACGCGGGGCACGACACGCCTGACGGTGGGTCGCTCGAAGATGGCGCCCTCGAAGATCGCGACGTCGCCCGCGCCGACGTCACGCAGGGAGACGCGGCGAGGCCGAGCGAGGATGCGGGCGCTCCGGCCTTTGCGGGACTGGGCGCCGAGCTTGAGGGCTGGCTCGACGTGTATCGCCGCGGCGGCACGAACGATTACGACCGCGACGGGCGGGTCGACACGACGGTCACCGTTGACGCGCAGGGGGTGACCACGGTGATCGTTCACGGGCCGCGCGGGCCGCGGGTTCGCACGGTGCTGCGCTCGGTGGTCGACTACGACGAGAGCGTCGACGACAACGCCGACGGAGTCTTCGACATCACGCGCACCTCGCGGCGGCTGAGCGGTCACGTCACGACGGTCGAGACGCGCGACTTCGACTTCGACGGCACGCCCAATCTCAGAGTGACGCAGACCGCCAACATCTCGACGCGAGAAGACTTCTTGCCCGGCGCCGACGGCGGCCCCCCGCGCTGGACGGTGACCCGCTCGTCGGTCGGCGTCGGCGAGTTCTACACTGGGGTGCCGGAGTGTGTTCCGCCGAGGCCGGTGCGCGCCGAGACGCAGGCGACGGTGATGCTGCCGTCGGCCGGCGCGTGCTCGGAGACGGGCTGCAATCACCGATGTCTTGTGCCCGACGTGGCCACCCTCGAAGCGTCATCGATCCGCGGGTTTACCAGCCTGCCGTCGCAAGGGGTGCGCATCCTCACCCGGGGCGCGACGCCGGCCACCTGCACGCCCGAACAAGTGCATCGGCTGAACGTGGGCTTCGCAGCGCTCAGCGCTGACCTCGAGCGCATCCGCGCCATCAACCCCGATCTGCACCATCAGGTGCTCGTGCGGCTCTCTCGGGTGACGGTCTACGTCGGGTGCGCGGTGCCGCCCTGTGTGCCCTCAGACGTCTCGGCGTGGACCGAAGGCCCTCGCAACGGGACCTGGGGTGACACCCCGACGGCGACGATCTACCTCCGCCCGGGAGGCGCCCTCGACATCGCAGACGCTGCGGTGCGTGGGCCCGCCGTGCGCGAGCTGCTCTTGCACGAGCTCATGCATCTCTACACCTCGCACGAAGACCGCGACTCGGGCTTTCAGGGCCGCGACCTCGTGTACGCCTGCGCGCGCTACGCCGTGCGGTGGGAGGCCGGGCTGCGCTACTACCTCGGCCGACGCGAAGACGCGAGCTCAGCCCGCGACGCGGCGGTCTGCGCCTCGATGGATCACAAGCCCCAGTTCGGTCGCGGTCGCGCGACGCTCCGTACGAGCCGCTTCTTCATCGAGCACGCGCCGGGCGCTGCGCTCGACGTACCGATGTGTTCGACGACGCCTGACGACCCGCCCACCGAGGCCCCGCTCTGCGCGGCGATCGAGTACGCGACCTACTGCGACCAGACACCCGTGACGCCGAGTCTGCGGACCTTCATGGACCTCCACCAAGGCGCGTGCACGACCCTGTGCCCTGAGACCGCGCCGGTGCAGCTCAACACATGCAGCCTGCGGCCGAACTATCACATCGATGAGATCTACGACCGCGTCGCGGGGTGCACGCAGCGCGTCGGCGCGGCCGAGTACTGAGGGCGAGCGGTGCGGTGAAGGGAGGCGTCCGAGGGGCCCGCGTCGTGTCGTGAACGCGCGGGCCCGGCAGGTGCGTACGAGGCGGTCAGGGCTGCGAGAGCGTCGCGCCGCAGAACCCGATGGTCTCGTCACCCGAACGGAACTGGCTCGTTCCCTCGTGGTGGAAGTACCAGCGGTTGGTCGACGGCGACACCGTGAAGGCGCAGAGATCGCTGAGGTTCGAGAAGGTCGCCACGGTGGCCGTGGTGCCGTCGGGGATGCGCGTCCGAACGATGTTGTTCGTGCCGTTCTGACGGTAGGTCATGTAGAGCGCGCCGCCGAAGTTCTCGGCCACGCCCCAGGCGGCGATGTTCTCGCAGCCGTAGAACGCGGGCTGCGACATGGCGCCGAGGTCGGCGACCTGGCCCGTGGCGATCTGAACGTCGAAGGCCCGACCGTTGGTGAAGACCACCACGCGGCCCATGCCCGAGAAGATCCCGAGCTGGCTCGCGCCGTAGCTGCCCGTGAACGCGATGGGCTGCGAGAGCGCCACCGCGGCGCCGGTGCGCGCGCCGGTCGCGGGGTCGAGGGCGAGCAGGTGCGTCACCGCCACCGACGAGACGCCGGTGCCCTGGATGGGCGTGCTCGCGTTGGTGCCGAAGGCGTAGGCCTGCTGCGTGGCGAGGTTCGAGAAGATGCCGTCGATCACAGGCGTCACGGCGGCCTGTGAGCCGAGCGTGTTGAGGTCGTGGCGCACGAGCCCGCTGTCGCCCGAGTAGAGCACCTGCGAGGGCGTCAGCGCGATGCCGCCGCGGTCGTCGCCGACCGTCGACGAGTGGTCGGCCACCACGCAGCCCGCCGCGCTCAGCGCGTCGATGCGGAGCGAGCCGCCGAGGTTCGTCGTGGCGTCGCAGTAGCCCACGGTCTCGTCGCCGCTGCGCGCGAAGCCCGAGCCCTCGTAGTGGAAGTACCAACGGTTGCGGTTCGGGCTCACGGTGAACGAGCACATGTCGCTCAGCCCCGCGCCGCTGAACGCAGCGAGCACCGTGGCTGCGCCGGTGGGCACGGGCTGACGCATGATGTTCAGCGTCGGGTAGTTGTTACCCTGCGTGTAGACGATCGAGAGCTGGTTGTTGACGTACTCAGCGACGCCCCAGACCGCCCAGTTTTCGCAGCCGAACCAGGTCGGCGCGGTGAAAGCGCCGAGGTCGGTCACGACGCCGCTCGGGAGCGCGACGTTGTAGAGCCGGCCCGCGGTCACCACGACCACGCGGTTGGCGCCCGAGAAGAAGCCCGTCGTGCCCGAGGCGGCGATGCTCCGCGAGAGCGCGACGCTGTTGCTGGTGAGGTTGCCCGCGGTGTCGAGGGCGATGATGTGGGTCATCACGCCGCCGCCCGAGGTGGTCGGCGCGGTCGGGCTCGACGCGAAGGTGTACGCCTGCTGCGTGAGGAGGTTGCTGAAGAGCGCGTCGTAGATGCGCCCCACCGCCGCGGGGGCGCTCAGGTCGGTGAGCGAGAAGCGCGCCGTCGAGCTGTCGCCCGAGTACAGCACGTTCGAGGCCGTCACGGCGATGCCGCCGCGGTCGTCGCCGCTCTGCGTGGCGTGCTCGATGGCCGCGCAGTTGTTCGTCGTGAGCGAGCGAAGCTGGAAGGTCGGGCCCGAGATGTCGACCGGCGGGGCGCCCCCGAAGCTGGCCGCGCAGACGCCCACGGTCTCGGCGCTGCCGCCGAATTGCGCGCTGCCCTCGTAGTGAAAGAGCCAGGTGCCGGTCGCGGGCGAGACCGTGAACGAGCACATGTCGCTGAGGTTCGAGAAGGTGGCCACGGTGCTGGTCTGGCCGGTGGCGACGTTGCTGCGCACGATGGTCTGCGTCGAGGCGTCGCGGTAGGTCATGTAGAGCGCGCCGCCGAACTGCTCGGCGACACCCCAGATGGCCCAGTTCTCACACCCGTACCAGCTCGGCTGCGTGCGCGCCCCGCGGTCGGTGACGACGCCGCTCGTGAGGTTGATGTCCCACACGCGGCCGCTCGCGTAGACGAGGGCGCGACCCGAGCCCGAGAAGATCCCCGTCGCGCCGCTCGAGGCCACGATGGGCTGCGAGAGGGCCACCGCGCGGCCCGTGAAGGCGCCGGTGGTGCCGTCCATCGCGAGGAGGTGCGTGAGGGTGCCGCCCGACGACGAGACCGGCGTGGTCGCGTTGATGCCGAAGTTGAAGACCTCGCCCGTGGTCAGGTTCGACACGAGCCCGTCGCGCACCGGGGTCACCGCCGAGGCGCCGCTGAGCCCCGGGAGCGCGAAGCGCCCGGTCGCCGAGTCGCCCGAGTAGAACAAGCTCGTCGAGCTCACCGCGATGCCGCCGCGGTCATCGCTGGTGGTGGCGTTGTGATCGACCACGGTGCAGTTCTGCGCCGTCAACGACCCGATCTGGAGGTCGGGCAGGCTCGTGTTGCCGCCCGTGCAGACGCCCCCCGCGCAGCTCTGCCCGCTCTGGCAGCGGTTGCCGCAGGAGCCGCAGTTGTTCGCGTCGGTGGTGAGGGCCACGCAGGCCGAGTTGCAGATGGTCTGCCCGCTGGGGCAGCCGCCCACGCACGCGCCCGCCTGACAGGTGACCGAGCCGCCGGTCGGGGCCGTGCACGCGCGCCCGCAGCCGCCGCAGTTGTTGACCGAGATGCGCACGTCGGCCTCGCAGCCGTTGCCCGCGTTGCCGTCGCAGTCGGCGAAGCCCGTGTTGCAGGTCGAGCCGCAGAGCCCGGCCGCGCAGGTGGCCACGCCGTTGGCGATCATGGGGCAGGGGTTGTTGCAGCGACCGCAGTTTGCGATGTCGGTGGCCACGGCCACGCAGGTCGAGCCGCAGAGCTGCTGCCCCGAGGTGCACTGGGTCTGACACACGCCCGAATTGCAGCTCTGGCCGGTGGCGCAAGCCATGCCGCAGGCGCCGCAGTTGCGCGCGTCGGTGAGGAGGTTCGAGCAGTACGTGGTGCCCATGGCGTCGCGGCAAGTGCTCTGTGGTGCCGTGCAGGTGACCTGGCAGACGCCGCCCGAGCACATCTGGTTCGGGCCGCAGGGGTTGTTGCAGGCGCCGCAGTTCGCCGCCGAGGTGTTCGGGTTGATGCAGGCGCCGCCGCAGACGATCTCGCCCGCCATGCAGCTCGGCCCGGTGTCGACAGGGCCGGTGTCGGCGGGGCCGGTGTCGGCGGGGCCGGTGTCGGCGGGGCCCGCGTCGACGATGCCGGTGTCTGTGTCGATGACGCCGGTGTCTGTGTCGATGACGCCGGTGTCGAGGGGCCCGGTGTCAGCGGAGCCAGCGTCGACGACGCCGGTGTCGGCCGGGCCCGTGTCTGTGTCGATGACGCCGGTGTCGGCGGGGCCGGTGTCGGCGGGGCCGGTGTCGGCAGGGCCGGTGTCGGCGGGGCCGGTGTCGGCGGGGCCGGTGTCGGTCTGACCGAAGACGTCATCACCGGCGTCGGTGTCGCCGCCGCCGTTCGAGTTACTGCTGCTGCACGCAGCGATCGAGGCGCACAAAAGAACGCCCCACCACGCAGATCGTTTCACAAGAATCTCCTCTGTTGGTGCCGCCCCCGGGGTAGCGGCCCTGACGCCACACTACGCCATGGAGCGTGCGGCGGTCAGTCACCAACAGGTCAGAAATTCTTCGAAGCGAGCGGCGGTCTTGCGGCGCTTCGCGATCGGGCCGCGTCGTCGGGTCAGTGCGCCTGCGGCGCGGCGCCGCCGGGCTCCTGGGGGGTGAGAAGGCCGCCTTCGGTGTCACGGGGCGCCTCGTGCGTTTCGAGGGCCGCGGCGAGCACCTCGCTCATGGCGTCGGCGAAGGTGAAGCGCATCGCGTCGCGCACCGTGGCGGGCACGTCGTCGAGGTCGCGGCGGTTCTTCGCGGGCAGGATCACATGGGTGATGCCGGCGCGGTGGGCGGCGAGCACCTTGGCCTTGATGCCGCCGACGGGCATCACCCGACCGCGCAGCGTGCACTCGCCGGTCATGGCCGTGTCGCTGCGGACCCTTCGCCCGCTGAGGAGCGACACCAGCGCGGTGAAAATCGTGACCCCCGCGCTCGGGCCGTCCTTGGGCACCGCCCCGGCGGGCACGTGGATGTGCACGTCGTGGGCGTCGAGCACGTCGGCCGAGAGGCCCAGGGCGTCGGCGTTCGAGCGCACGTACGTCATCGCCGCGCGGGCCGACTCTTTCATCACGTCGCCGAGCTGGCCGGTGATTTCGAGGGCGCCTTTGCCGCGCATGCGCGAGGTCTCGATGAAGAGAATGTCGCCGCCGACAGGCGTCCACGCGAGGCCGGTGGCGACGCCGGGGGCGGCGGTGCGTTCGGCCACATCGCTGACGAATTTCACCCTTCCGAGGATGTCACCGAGGTCAGCCTCGTCGATGACCCGCGGCGTCGGTCGCGTGTCGGTGAGCCGCGCAACATCGAGCGCGACGGCGCGGCAGAGCCGTGTGATCTCTCGCCCGAGCTGTCGCACCCCGGCCTCGCGGGTGTAATCGCGCACCACGGCCCGCAGCGCCGCGTCGGTGACGGTGAGCATCGCCTCGCCGAGGCTGTGCTCCTTGAGGTGCTTCGGCACGAGGTGCTTGCGCGCGATCTCGACCTTCTCGTCGAGGGTGTAGCCCTGCACCTCGATGATCTCGAGCCGGTCGCGCAACGGGGCCGAGAGGGCCGAGAGGTCGTTCGCGGTGACCACGAAGAGCGCCTCTGAGAGGTCGAAAGGGAGCTCCATGTAGTGGTCGGTGAAGGTCTTGTTCTGCTCGGGGTCGAGCACTTCGAGCAGCGCCGCCTCGGGCGAGCCCGACCAGCCCGAGAAGAGCTTGTCGATCTCGTCGAGGAGCACCACGGCGTTCTTCGCCCCGGCCTTCTTCATCGCGTGGACGATGCGCCCCGGCAGCGCGCCCACGTAGGTGCGACGGTGCCCGCGCACCTCGGCCTCATCGCGAACGCCCCCGAGCGCGATGCGCACGAAGGGGCGCCCGGTCGCGTCGGCGATCGACTGCCCGAGGCTGGTCTTGCCGACCCCCGGAGGTCCCGCGAGGCAAAGGATGGTGCCGCGCGGGTTGCCCGAGAGCTTCAGCACGGCCATGTGCTCAAGGATGCGCTTCTTCACGTCGTCGAGCCCGGCGTGGTCGGCGTCGAGGCGCGCGCTCACGGCGTCGAGGTCGTCGCTCGAGGGCGCCCGCACGTTCCACGGGAGGTCGGCGACCCATTCGAGCCAGGTTCTGAGCACATGGCCTTCTGCGTTCTGCGCGGGCATGCCTTCGAGGCGTCGGAGCTCGCGCTCAGCGGCGGTGCGCACCTCGTCGGGCAGGTCGGCGTCTTCGATGCGCTTGCGCAGCCGGCTGTTGGCGTCTTCGCCCTCGCCCTCTTCGCCGAGCTCCTTGCGCAGCGCCTTGATCTGCTCGCGCAAGAGCGCGTCGCGCTGGTGCTTGTTGACCTCGCGCCGCACGTCTTGGTCGATGCGGGTCTTGAGGTCGGCCATGGCCTTGCTCTCGGCCACGAGGTCGGTCACCCGCTTGAGCCGCGCGTTCACGTCATCGAGGCTGAGCACCTGGTGCTCCTTCTCGACCGGCAGCCCGAGGAGCGAGGCCACTTGATCGGCCACGAGGCCCGGGTTCTCGTCGTCGGCGTTGACCTGCGTGAGGGTGCCGCCGTTTTTGCTCGCGATCTCTGAAATGTGCGTCTTGAGCGAGGCCGCGAGGAGCCGCGACGACACCGTGTCTGAGTCGCTCTCGTCGGGCGTCACGCCCTCGACGGTGAAGTACGGCTCGCGCGAGAGCACCGTGCGGAGCTGCCATCGGGTGACGCCTTCGAGGGTCACGCGGTAGCCGCGGTCGCGGGTGCGCTCAAGCTTGACGATACGTGCGAGGGTGCCGCGGGCGAAGAGGTCGGCTTCGGTGGGCTCCGAGACGTTGGCGTCGCGCTGTGACACCACCGCGATGAGGTCGCCCTCGCGGTGCGCTTCGAGCAAGGCCACCGAGCGGGTGCGGCCCACCGGGAGCGTCATCGTCGTACCCGGAAAGAGCATGCCGCTGCGGAGCGGGAGCAGCGAGACCGGAGCAGGAGCGTGGTTCATGGTTTGGGGCTCTCTCACTTCCGAAGAAATGGGTTGTTTCGGCGTGGCAACCCCGTTGCGCACGTCTGGCGTTGGTGAGCACACAAGCGCTGTGAGGGCCGCACGAAACCGCGGGTCGCCGCCGTGGGCGCCACCCGATCGCGCGCCCTCGCGTGTCGACCCTAAAAGGGGCGGCGACGCAAGCCTTGCGTTGTCGATGTCGTTGCAAACTAAAACCCGTCGACGCACCGTCAAGAGAGCCCCCTCGCTTTGACGGGCTCCTGCCCGAACGGGTGGCCGTCGTGTATCAGTCGTCGCTGTGAGCGCGAAGCGTGATGAGCAAACGGCGCGAGCGCCCGGCACCGCGCGCGCCGCGGCCCTCGGAGTCGTCGCCGCGATGGCGGTGATCTACGCCCCCATCTTCCGCGGCCAGATCTTCTTCGCCCGCGACCCCGCCCGGTGGAACTACCCCGCCCGTCACCACATCGCCTCCGCCCTCGCGCAGCACGACTCCCCCTGGTGGAACCCTCGCTCCTGGGTCGGCCTCAGCGCCGCCGCCAACCCCCTCTACGGCCCGTTCTATCCGCCCCACCTCGCGGCCTTCTTCGGCCCCCCTGAGGCCCTCGCCTGGGTGCTCACGGCCACCACCCTCGCGCACCTCGTCGCGGGCGCGCTCGGGCTCTTCGCGCTCGCCCGACGCCTCGGCGCCTCGGCCTCAGGCGCCGCCGTCGGAGCCCTCGTCTGGGGCCTCTGCGGCTACACCACTGCGATGTGGGACGCCGGCCTCCTCTTGCCCGCCGGCAGCTTCGTACCGTGGATCGCGCTGGGGCTCGACCACGCCGTCGAGGACGGCCCGCGACCGGCCCGCGCGGTGGTCTTCGGTGCGCTCCCCCTGGGCCTCTCGCTCCTCCACGGAGAGGTCTTCATCACCCTCCTCGGGCTGCTCTTCTCGGCCGCGGTGCTGCTCCATTTCCGCGCGCCCTTCTCGACCCCTGGGGCGCTCCGTCGCGCGTGTTTTGCCGTGGTCTTGGGCCTCGGCCTCGGGGCCGTCACCTTGAGCCTCGCGCAGGCCGGCGCCGACATGACGCCGCGCGCCCGAGGGCTCTCGCGCGACGAGGCCGAGCTCTATTCGCTGCACCCGTTGCGCGCCTTCGAGCTGGCCCTGCCGCACCCCTTCGGCCACACGGCGACGCCCGGCACCCTCGCGTCGCGCCTCGGAGAGCCCCGCACCGACGGCCTCCCCCTCGCGTCGAGCGTCTACCTCGGGGCCGCGGCCCTCGGCCTCGCGGGCTTCGGCCTGAGCGCCCTCGGTCGCCTCCGCGGGGCCTCGCTCGCCGCGACCTTGGCCGCGATCTGGGCGCTCTCGCTCGGCCGCTTCACGCCCCTCAACGGGCTCTTCCGCCTGGCGGTGGTGCCGCTCCGCTTCATGCGCTACCCCGAGAAATACCTCGTGGTCTTCATGGCCCTGGTCGCGCTCCTGGCGGCCCTCGGGGTCTCACAGCTCACCACCTGGCGCCGCGCGCGGAGCCTCGCCCTGGCGCTCGGCGCCCTCGGCCTCGCGAGCCTCGCGGCGGCCGCGATGGTACGGGGCCCCGCGCACGAGACCTTGCTGCGCGCGGGCCTCGCGACGCTGCTCCGGGGCGGGCTCGCGGGCCTCACGCTCTACCTCGGGTGGCGACGGCGTCACGTCGGCGCGGCCCTGGCGCTGGTGGTGTTCTTCGACCTCGCCTTCGAGGCCCTGCCGCACCTCGGCTTCCTCAACGCCTCGGTGCCGTTGGCCCCGCCGCCGGTGCTCTCGCGTCTCGAAGCGCTGCGTCGGCCCTCGCCGCGACCGCTGCGGGTGTACCGCTCGGGCAGCGTCTCAGACGCCCTCGGCGGCCTCGCCTTCGACGACCCCGGAGCCCGCGAGCGCGCCTTCCTCGACTCGCTCATCCAGAACAACGCCGCCACCTACGGCGTGACCATCTTGCCCGGCTACGACGCCGCCATCGCGCCCCAACTCACCGCCCTCTGGGAGGCCGCCCACCGCACCCAGGGGGCCCGCCTCTTGCGGCTCCTAGGGGTCGATGTGGCGCTCCTCAGGTCGCGAGAAGACGGCACGATTCGCGAGGGTTTTCGCTATGTTGGGCAGTTCTCGCCAGGCGTCGGGGTGTACGCCGTCGAGGCGCCCCTCGGGCCCGCCTACGTGGCCTCCGAGGCCCGCCCCGAAGGCCCTCTCATGGCCCTGGTCGAAGGGCCCTCGGTCGAAGGGCGGCGCGTGACGCTCTCAGACCTCTCGGGCGCCTCGGGCCTCACCGCGACGGCTGCTTCGCGCTGCACCATGACCGAGCATCACAACGCCGAGGTGCGCCTCGAGTGCACCCTCGACGGGCGCGGCGTAGCGGTGGTCACCGAAGGCTATGACCCGGGGTGGAGCGTCACCGTCGACGGCCTCGCGCGCCCCGCGCTCTGCGCAAACCGCGTGATGCGGGGCGTGGTGGTCGAGGCGGGGGCGCACACAGTGGTGTGGCGCTTTCGCCCGCGCGGCCTCGAAGCGGGGGGCGCGCTCTCGGCGCTGGCGTGGCTCGTCGCCCTGGCGCTTTGGGCCCGCAGCCTGCGACGCGGCTGACGCGCGGCGCGGCCGCGATCGGGCGAGGGGGGTGCGAGAGCGCTCGCGCGGGTGACCTCGCTGGCGGTACAGTCTCGGCCACGATGCGCTTGCGACAGGGCCTTCTTGGGAGCCTCGCCCTCATCGGGCTGACAGGCTGTGGTGACGGCAGTTCTGAGCCCGCGGGTGACGCCGGGCCGGGCGACGTGGTGGTGCCCTTCGACGGCAACGTCACGCCGCGCGCCGCGGGCGAACGCGCCCCTCGGAGCGGCCGCTGTGACGGCGCTGACACCGCGCGCTGCCTCCTGCCGTGGCCTTCGAACACGTTCACGGTGCGCGACCCCGGCACGGCGACGGGGTTGAGGGTTCAGGTCGACCCGATGGAGGTGGCCGCAGGCGACACCGCCGAGGGCCTCAACCGGAGCGACGGCTTCTCGCGCTTGAGCCCGGTGCTGACGGCGTGGCCCGCGGCGCTCGACCCGGCCTCGCTCGGCGACGGCACGACGGGGGCGGTGCAGCTGGTGGTGGCGACGCCGGGCGAGCACCTCGGCGAGCGGGTGCCCTTGCGCATCGTGGCGGTGGCGCCCGAGACGCCCGAGGCGCCGGTGGGGGCGGTGGTGGCGTACCCGCGCGTGCCCCTTCGCCCGGCGACCGATTACGTGGCGGTGGTGACCGACGCGCTGCGCGCCCAGAGCGGCACCGTGGCCCGAGACGCTTGGGCCGAAGCGGCCCTCGGGCTTCGCGCGCCGCGCTCTCGCGAAGAGGCCGAGGTCGCGGCTTATCACGCACCCTCGCGGGCGGCCCTCGCGGCGGCGCAGATCATGCCGACCCGAGTGCTCCGTATGTGGGAGTTCACCACAGGCTCGGCCGACGGCCCGCGCCGCGCGCTCACGTCAATGCGCACCCAGATGTTGCGGGCCCTCGCGAGCGGGCGGGTCACCGCAGAGTTCACCCGCGTCACGGTCAACGAGACGGGGCCGGTGCATGTGGCCGTGCTCGGGCGGCTCCGGGGCTTGCCGCGCTTCACCCGCGCGAACAACACCATCGCCCGCGACGCCATGGGCAACGTGGTCGCGGTCGAGGGGCAGACCTTCGATGCGCTCTTCCGGGTGATCATCCCCCGGGGCACGGGCGACTACCGCTTCGTGATGTACGGCCACGGCACCGGCGGCACCGTGAACGACAGCGCCTTCGACGCGCCCATCGCGGGCGCCGGGGCCTCGAAGGTGGGCGTTCAGTTCGACAGCCTGACCGAGACCGAAGTGCTTGATACGCTTGCGAATTTCGCGCGTATGGAGCTCGGCGTCGAGCAGGTCTCGTCGCGGCTGATGCAGTCGGCCGCCGGGGCGCACGCCATCCTCTACGCGATGCTCGGCGTGGGCGAAGACAACATGCCCTTGCCGATGGCGGCGAACCTCCGCGAACAGCTCGCAGGCGCGATGCTCGGCGGCACGGTCAACCCCGCCGCGGGGCGACGCCCGATGCAAGACCGCGTCGCGTGGACGGGCGGCTCCCTCGGCGGCACCATGGGCTTCACCATCGCCCGCTCAGAGCCGCGCTACGAGGGCGCGGTGCTCAACGTGCCCGGCGCCGCGTGGACGCACTACCTCACCTTCGCGAGCCTCTACCGCGTGGCCCGCCCCGTGCTCGAACGGGTCTACCGCGACGACGTCGGCATCTACAACGCCGTCGCCATGAGCCAGGCCCTGTGGGACGAGGTCGACGGCGCCGCCTGGGCCGACGGGCCCGTCGCGCGGCGCACCTTCCTCTTGCAACAGAGCATGGGCGACCCGGTCTTGCCGGGGCCGGGCACCGAGTTCGCGGCCTCGTCGCTCGGCGCGGTGCAGCTCGGCCAGGTGCTGACGCCCATCGAGGGCGTGAGCGCCGCGACGGGCACCCAGACCCGCACCACGGTGACCCAGTTTCGGGTGCCGACCACCGTCACTGGGCCCTACGACATTCACGGCTTCGCCGACCGGAACTCGCCCGCGGGCCTCGCCGCCCGAGAGCAGATCGAGGCCTACCTCCGCTCGGTCTGGGCGGGCGCCCCGGAGGTCACCCTGCCGAGCCGCTGTGTGATGAACACGCCCGCGAATTCGTGCGATTTCTCAGCGTCACGCTGAGCCCGTCACCCCCGCCCTGAGCCCTCGCGCCGCCCGCCTCGGGTCGCGCGGGGCGAGCGGTCTGTCGCCTGGTCTCGCGCCGCGAAGCCCCAACGCAGAACGGCCGCGGCGCCCGGTGAAGGAGCCGACGGCCGCTGCGGGGGAGGCGTCGTTCAGCGACGGTCGACCGGCGCGCCCGGGTCGGCGTTGGCGGCCGACTGGCTCTGAACGCCAGCGTCTTGCGGCGGGTCGAGGATCAAGAACTCGACGCGGCGGTTGCGCGCGCGGCCGAGCACGGTGTTGTTCGTCGCGATGGGGCGGTCGGGGCCGTAACCGTGGGCCTCGAGCCGCGTCTCTTCGACGCCGTGCTGGGTGAGAAAGCGCATCACCGCGACGGCGCGGCGCTGCGAGAGATCCATGTTGTGCTCGTGGGTCGCGCGGTTGTCGGTGTGACCCTCGATGCCCACGCGCCGAATCTGCGGCAGCGAGCGCAGCACATCGGCCACACGCTCGAGCACCCGGAAGCTCTGCGGCTTGATCGTGTCGCGGTCGGTGTCGAAGAACACCGGCGTCAAGATCGAGATGTGACCCTGCTCGATGCGCACGAGCGTGGGGCAGCCGTTCTGGTTCGGGTCAGAGCTCGGCGCGCCCGGCTGATCGGGGCAGTGATCGGTCGGGTCGGGCACGAGGTCGTGGTCGCGGTCGGGCAGCGGGCAGCCCGGGCGGTTCGGGTCGGGCTGAATGCCCTGCGGCACGTCGGGGCACTGGTCTGCGTGGTCGAGCACCGTGTCGTGGTCTCGGTCGCCGTCGGGGCAGCCGCGACGCTCGGGGTCGGGGTGGGGGCCCTGCGGCACGTCGACGCAGACGTCGTCGGGGTCGAACACGCCGTCTTGGTCGCGGTCGGCCAAGGGGCAGCCGCGGCGCTCGGGGTCGGGGTGCTCGCCCTGCGGCACCATCACGCACTGGTCTTCGAAGTCGTAGACCCCGTCGCTGTCGCTGTCTTGCGCCGGGCAGCCGCGACGGTTCGGGTCGGGGTGCGGGCCCATGTGCACCGTCGGGCAGAGGTCGTCAGGGTCGAAGATGCCGTCGCCGTCGGTGTCAACCGGACCCGCAGGCGCCGGGCGATTCACCGGGGCGTAGGCCACCGAGAGGATGCCGCGCGCCGCGGGGATGCCGAAGCCTTGCTCAAGCCCCATGCCCGCGCCGGCGCCCACGAGCACCGTGTCGGCGATGTTGTAGTGCGCGCTCAAGAGCGCCTCGCCACCCCACTGCTGAGACGCGAAGAAGGCGCTGCCGCCGCCCTGCGGGAGGTCGCGCACGGAGCTCACCACGTAGGCCTCAGGCCCGATGGTGAGGCGCTCGTCGGCGAGCACGATGCCGAGGGCGCCGCCGAGGCGAACCTCGTTGCCGATGGCGAGGTTGGTCGCGTTCAGGTCGCTGCGCACGGTGAAGCCCGCGCTCGCAGACCAACGCACCCGCGTCGCGCGACCCGCGAGCAAGAGCCGCGGCTCGACGCGGATGTTCTCATCACCCGTGAACGACGACTGGCTGCCGAGGGGCGCCCAGAAATTCACGCCGATGTGGAGCGAGAAGGCGTCGCGGTCAGCGTGCCCGAGGAGCCGAACCCGCGCCCCGAGCCTGAGGTCGCCCACCGCGGCGCCGCTCGCCGCGCGGAGCCCCGTGGTGCCGCTCGGCGGGGTGTCGCCGTCTTGGTAGACCGAGAGCGGGAGGTTCGCGGTGATGGCCACGCGGTTGTGCAGCGCGAAGGCCGCGGCGAGGTGGGCCGTGAGCATGTCGCTGACGACGCTGACAGTGCGCGGCCCGGTGTCGGTGTCTTGCCGGAGCACCAAGGGGTTGCGCGCGTAATCGCCGAAGAGGCCCACTGAGAAGCGCCGCGTCTCGGTGTACCAAGGGTGATCGGTGAAGAAGAAGACATCTCCCACCGGGGCTGGTTCAAAGCGGTTGAGCGCCCAACCGGCCGTCTGCGCCGAAGCCTCGCGACCCGCTCCCAAGGCACCGAGGAGCGTTGCCACCGCCAGCGCCGTTCGACCAAAGTGTTTGCGTCTCACCTTCACGATCCTCCTTCAAACAAGCGTCTGCGATGCCACCCGGTGCCCACCACGCGGGCCAACGACCCCCTCAATGCGGGTCACCGGTGACCTTCACCGCCATCTCACTACACGCTAACCCCAGCCTTTCGGAACCTGCAAATCAGCGGTGGTCGGTTCAACTTTTCTCCCAGCGGGCGCGACGCTTCGGCTTGACGCGACGGTGCCCCCGGCGTCACCGTGCGTGGCGTCTTCGATCTGGCGGTAATCATGCGGGTTTTGCACGTTCTCCACAGCATGACCTTCGGCGGCGCCGAGGTGCTCGTCCACGATTTTGTGCAGCGCACTGCGCACGCGGCGACCCATGCGGTGGTGTGCCTCGACGGCATGGGTCCGCTCGGTGAGAGCCTGCGCGCGGGCGGGGTCCGCGTCGAGGTGCTCGGTCGCCGCGAGGGCTTCGACCCGAAGATGATCGTGGGCCTCCGGCGTCGCATCGCTGAGGTGGCCCCCGACGTGGTGGTCGCCCATCAGTACACGCCGTATTCGTACGCCGCGATGGCCCTGGCGACGCTGCCTCGGCGGCCCGGGCTGGTCTTCGTCGAGCACGGTCGGCACTACCCCGATCAGCGGCGCCCCAAGCGCGTCGTGGCCAACCGCGCGGCCTTTCTGCCCATCACCCAACGGGTGATCGCGGTCTGCGCCTACATCAAGGAGCTCCTGATCGAGAACGAGGGCATCGGCGCTCACCGCATCGACGTGGTCTACAACGGCGTCGACCCGGCGCGCTTCGACCCCGCGTCGACAGCGCTCCCCGACCGGCGCGAGACCCGGGCCTCATGGGGCCTCGACGAGACCCACCGGGTCATCACCTGCGTCGCGCGCTTTCACCCCGTCAAAGATCACCCGACGCTCGTTCGGGCCTTCGCCGACTGCGCGGCCCGTGACCCGCGGGCGCGGCTCGTGCTGGTGGGCGGCGGCGACGACGGGGTCCTGCGCGCCCTCGCATCCGAGCGCGGTGTGGCCGAGCGGGTGGTCTTCACCGGCGTGCGGCGTGACATCCCCGCGGTGTACGACGCGAGCGATGTGTTCGCGATGAGCTCGCTCAGCGAGGGCACCAGCGTGACGCTGCTCGAATCGATGCTGGCCGAGCGTCCGTCGGTGGTGACCGGGGTCGGCGGCAACCCTGAGATCGTCGACCCGGGGCGCACCGGCTGGCTCGTCGGGCGCGGCGACGCGGCGGCCCTCGGCGACGCACTCACCGAGGCCCTCGGCGATGAAGACCGCGCCCGGGCGATGGGCAAGGCCGGGCGGCAGCGCGTGCTCGGTCGCTTCACGCAAGCGCAGATGCACACCCGTTGGCTGAGCCTGTTCGAAGAAGCCTCCCGCTGCGCCCGCCGCGGTCGCTGACACCCCGAGAGCGAGACGACGTATGTGCGGCATCACCGGCCTGTTTCACCTCAACGCTGACCTCGCGCCGCCGTCGCGCTCGCTGCTCCGCGCGATGGTGTGCGCCATCGAGCACCGCGGCCCCGACGAGTTCGGGTACTACCGCGACGCCCGGGTGGGCCTCGGGCACGCGCGGCTCTCGATCGTCGATCTGAGCTCGGGGCAGCAGCCCATGAGCAACGAAGACGACGCGGTCTGGGTGGTCTTCAACGGCGAGATCTTCAACTTCGTCGAGCTGCGGGCCGAGCTCGAAGCGCTCGGGCATCGCTTCAAGACCCACAGCGACACCGAGGTCATCGTCCACGCGTGGGAGAGCTGGGGCGAGGCGGCCTTTGTGCGTTTCAACGGCCAGTTCGCCATCGCCCTCTACGACACGCGGCAGCGGTGCCTCGTGCTCTCGCGCGACCGCCTCGGCAAGCGCCCGCTCTTTCTCCACAGCGCCGACGGGGTGCTGCGCTTCGCGAGCGAGGTCAAAGCGATCTTCGCCGACCCCCGGGTGCGTCGCGCGCTCTCGCCCGCGGGCGTCGCTGAGACCTTCACCTTTTGGGGGGCGCGGGCGCCCACCACGGTCTTCGAGGGCGTCGAGGAGCTCCGCCCCGGGTACACCAGGGTCTACCAGCACGACGGCAGCGCGCGGGAGGCGGCCTATTGGCAGCCCGACTTCCCGCGGGTGCAGCCTCGGGGCGCCTTCGAACGCGACCTGCGAAGCCTCGACGCCTGCGCCGAGGGCCTCCGCGAGCGGCTCCAGCGCGCGGCCGACCTGCGGATGCTCCGGGCCGACGTGCCCGTGGGCGCGTACCTCTCGGGCGGCATCGACAGCTCGTACATCGCCACCCTCGCGCGGCACGCGGCGCCGGGGCGATTTCACACCTTCTCGCTCCGCTTCGAAGACCCCGAGTACGACGAGACGCCGTACCAACGGCTGATGGTCTCGCGGCTCGACAGCGAGCATCACGAGGTGGTCGCGCGACGGCAAGACATCGCCGAGGTCTTCCCGACGGTGGTCTGGCACGCCGAGAAGCCGCTCTTGCGCACCGGCCCGGCCCCGCTCTTTTTGCTCTCGCGGCTCGTGCGCGAGGTGGGCCTCAAGGTGGTGCTCACGGGCGAGGGGAGCGACGAAATCCTCGGTGGTTACGACATCTTCCGCGAAGCGAAGGTGCGGCGATACTGGGCCAGGTCGCCCGACAGCGCGTGCCGCCCTCGGCTCTTCGAGCGGCTCTACCCTTACCTCTCTCGCTCGCCCGCGGCGGCCCGGGGCATGGCGCTCTCGTTCTGGCAGCGGGGCCTCGACAAGCCCGACGACCCGACCTTCTCGCACGGCCCGCGGTGGTCGAGCGCCCAGGGCTTGATGCGCTATTTCTCGGCCGGGTGGCGCGCCGCGACGGCCGCCGCGCCCGACCCCGTGGCGGGGCTCGTGGCCTCGCTGCCGGCCGCCTTCGCCCAGTGGGACCCCCTCGGCCAGGCGCAATACCTTGAGATGGTGACGCTCCTCGCGCCCTACATTCTCTCGTCGCAGGGAGACCGAATGTTGATGGGCAACAGCGTCGAGGGGCGCTTCCCCTTTCTCGACTCCGAGGTCATCGATTTCGCCAACGCGCTGCCCGCCCGGTGGAAGTTGAACGTCCTCGACGAGAAGCACATCTTGAAGCAATGCGCCCGGGCGGTCTTGCCGGCCGAGATCCTGTCGCGGCCGAAGCAGCCCTACCGCGCCCCCGACGCGCTGTGCTTTGTGAGCCCCGACGCGCCCGAGTGGGTGCGCGAGGTCACCACCGAGGCGGCCCTCGCCGACACCGGCGTCTTCGACCCGCGGGCCGTGGCGCAGCTCCTCGCCAAGGGGCGAAAGCGCGCCGCCGAGGGCGACGGTCAGTTCTCGAACGCCGACAACATGGCCGTGGTGGGCGTGCTCTCGACGCAGCTTCTCGACGCCCGACTCGTGAAGGCCGCCCCGCGGGTCGAGGGCCCGGCGGTCACCTTTCGCACCGTGATCGACCGGGTCGCGGGCTGAGGCGTCGGCGCCCTGACGCCTCGGCGGGGCTTTCGCGTTGCGCGGCGGGCTGGCGTAGAGTCTGCAAAACCGTGACGGTGTGGGCGTGTTCGTGACAACCCGACGCCCCGCTTGCCACAAACGGGTGTTGCGATGAAAGCCCCTCTTTCGCTTTGTATGGTGCTCGTCTCGGCCTGGGCCCTCTCGGCCTGCGGTCGCTCTGAGCTTGTCGGCCCCGACCCTGACGCGGCGGTCGTGGGCGATGTGCCACTCGATCAGCCTGACACACCCGACGTGCCCCCCGATCGGAGCTGTCAGTCGAACGCCGAGTGCAACGACGGGCGCTTCTGCAACGGCGTCGAGCGCTGCGAGGGCGGGCTCTGCCGCCCGGGGCTGGCCGTCAACTGCGACGACGGCGTGAGCTGCACCGTCGACCGCTGCGACGACGCCAGCGGCCGCTGCACGAGCCTCCCGAACGACGGGCTCTGCATGAGCGGGCGCTGCGACCCGGTGCGAGACTGCACGGCGATTCAGTGCACGAACGACCGCGGCTGCGACAACGGCAACCTGTGCGACGGCGCCGAGCGCTGCGTGGCCGGGCTCTGCACCCGCGGCGAGCCGCTCGCCTGCGACGACGGCGTGGCCTGCACCGTCGACCGCTGCGTGCCCAATGCGGGGTGCGTGCGCGAGCCCAACGACGCCCTCTGCAACGACGGGAGCTTCTGCAACGGCCGCGAGACCTGCTCTCCCATGGGCTGCATGCCGGGGCGCCCCGTGCTCTGCGGCGGCTCGCAGTGCGCCCCCGGCCGCTGCGACGAGGCCGCCCAAGGGTGTGTGATGTCGCCCCCCGACGCTGACGGCGACGGCTTCATCGCCCGCGCCTGCGGCGGTGACGACTGCGACGACGCCAACGCGCGGGTCAACCCCCGCACGCCCGAGGTCTGCGGCAACGGGCTCGACGACAACTGCGACGGTCGCGCCGACTGCGCCGACAGCGCCTGCGCCGCGAACCCGACCTGCGGCCCCTGCGTCCCGACCGGGGCCGAGACCAACGCGATGGCCTGCCTCGATGGCCTCGACAACGACTGCGACCGCCTGGTCGACTGCGGCGACCCAGACTGCCGCACGACGCCGGCCTGCGCGATGTGCGTCGCCACCGGGCCCGAGCTCATGGGCTGCAACGACGGGCGCGACAACGACTGCAACGGGCTCACCGACTGCCGCGACCCGCAGTGTCTGCGCTCGCCCCTGTGCCTCATGTGCGTGCCGACGGGCCCCGAGGCCGCGGCTTGCAACGACGGGCGCGACAACGACTGCAACGGGAGCGTCGACTGCGCCGACCCGGCCTGCGCGGGCGCGAGCAACTGCCGACCCGCCAACGACACCTGCGAGAGCCCGGCGCGAATGACCCTCCCGGGGGTGGTGAGCGGCACGACCCTCGGTGCCCGCGACGACTTCAGCCCGACCTGCGCCCAGGGCGGCGCGCCCGACCTCGTGTACGTGATCAACAACCCGCAACGGCAGACGCTGAGCATCGACACCGAGGGGTCGAGCTTCGACACCGTGCTCACGGTGCACCGCGGGGTCTGCCAGTCGCCGGCCATCGCGTGCAACGACGACTCGGTCTTCGGTCTGCAATCGCAGCTCACCCTCACCGACGCCGAGCCCGGGCTCTACTTCATCGTCGTCGACGGGTTCAGCGCCAACTCGGCCGGGCCCTTCAGGCTCAGGGTGTCGGTGGGCCTCCGCGAGCTCTGCAACAACGGCCGCGACGACGACGGAGACGCCCTCGTCGACTGCCGCGACCCCGACTGCGGCGCCGACCCGGTGTGCGCGATGTGCATGGCCGAGGGCCCCGAGCAGGGCCCGCGATGCAGCGACGGGCGCGACAACGATTGCGACAACCGTGTCGACTGTGACGACCCTGAGTGCAGCGCGTCGCCGCTCTGTTGCCAGCCCACGGGGCCCGAGGTCGGCGCGATGGCCTGCGCCGACGGGCTCGACAACGACTGCAACGGGCGGCGCGACTGCGACGAGTCGGCTTGCGCGAGCGCCCCGGTCTGTTGCCGCCCCACGGGCAGCGAGGCCGACCCGATGAGCTGCGCCGACGGGCGCGACAACAACTGCAACGGGCTCGTCGATTGTGCCGAGGCGAGCTGCCAGGCGCTCCCGACGTGCTGCCGCCCGAGCGGCGCAGAGAACACCGACGCGGCGTGCCGCAACGGGCGCGATGAAGACTGCGACGGCCTCGTCGACTGCGCAGACCCCGAGTGCAACGGCCGCGCGGGCTGCGCCTGCGTGCCGCAACCCGAGCAGTGCTTCGACGGCGCCGACAACGACTGCGACGGCCTCGTCGACTGCCGCGACACCGCCTGCGCGACCGAGCCGCGCTGCGTCGCGTGCATGAACCCCAGCCCTGAGACCAACGCCACGGCCTGCGCCGACGGCCGCGACAACGACTGCGACGGGCAAACCGACTGCGCCGACGCGAACTGCGCGGGCACCGCGCCCTGCGCCATGCGGCCGCCCAATGACACCTGCGCGAACCCCGTCGCGCTGTCGCTCCCGGCGACGGTGAACGGCACGACCCTCGGCGCAGCCAACGACACGCAGCCGGTGGTGATGGGCTTCCCCGGGTGCGCCGGGGGGAGCGGGGCCGACGTGGTGTACATCTTCCGCGTGACGCGCCCGACGCGGCTCGTGGCCGAGGTGCTCGCGGCGAGCTTCGACACCGTGCTCTATGTGCGCCGCGAGGCGTGCGAGATGGGCGCCCAAGCGGCCTGCAACGACGACTTCCAGAGCACCCGCTCGCGGCTGAGCTTCGACGCAACCCCCGGGGTCTACTACCTCTTCGTAGACGGTTTCAGCGCCAACAGCGCGAGCACCTTCACGCTCCGGGTCGCCGAAGAGGCCACCGCCGAGATCTGCAACAACAACCTCGACGACGACGGCGACGGGCTCACCGACTGCCGCGACACCGAGTGCACCAACAACCCCCTCTGTCGGTGCGTGCCCTCGGGGGCCGAGAACAACGTCACCGCCTGCATCGACGGCCGCGACAACGACTGCGACGGGCAGACCGACTGCAACGACGTCGGGTGCATGGGCCTCGCCCAATGCTGCCGCCCCACGGGCAGCGAGGCCGACCCGATGAGCTGCGCCGACGGCCGCGACAACGACTGCGACGGCCAGATCGATTGCAACGACCTCCAGTGCCAGACGAGCCCCGCGTGCTGCCGCCCCACCGGCGTCGAGGCCGACCCGATGAGCTGCGCCGACGGCCGCGACAACGACTGCGACGGCCAGATCGACTGCAACGACAGCGCGTGCCGCACCCAGCCCGTGTGCTGCCGCCCCACCGCCGCGCGCGAGTATGGCGTCGCCGCGTGCACCGACGGCGTCGACAACGACTGCGACGGCGTCGCCGACTGCGCCGACAGCGACTGTCGGCTCATCCAAGGCCCCGAGGGCGAGTGCTGCAACGGCCGCGACGACAACAGCAACGGCGTCATCGACGAGTTCGCCTGCGCGTGCGAGCGGCCCGCCCAGTGCCAGACGGTGGGCCAGGGCGGCCCCTTCCCGAGCAACACCTGCTGGTCGACCACCTTCAGGGTGTGCGCGCCGCGCTGCGACCTGCTCGGCGGCAATCGCTTCTGTAGCGAGAACTTCGGCCCCAACGCGCGCTGCAACCTCGCCACCGGCGAGTGCCAGTAGACCCCTCCGCGCCGCGCCGGATGGCGCCCGCCGCTCGGTCAGTAAGTACCCTAAACCATTAGTGATTACGGCGTCGCGAGCCAGACCCTCGCGGCGCTGAGCGGCTCGTCGAGGGGGCCGAGACCTTCGACGTAGCGCTCGGCGTCGGCGCGGCTCGCGAAGAGCCCCGCGTCGTTGGCGTTCGGGGGCCTTACGCCATAGGCGAGGGGAGACCAGAAGGGCTCCAGGGTCTCGATGACGTCCCACCCGAGGAGGCTCAGGCCCTCGGCCGGAGGCGCCGTCACCACCGGCAGCCCTCCCTTCGGCGCGGGCTCCTGGGGGACCTCGAACACCACCACCTCACATCGGCACTGGTGCCTGGCCGCGGCATCGCGCAGCGCGAGGGCCTGGTCGAGGTCTTCGAGCACCCCTTCGCCCTCGATCAACGCCTCGCGGTACTCGCTCACCACCCGCTGCGATTTCGCGCCCCTGAGGGTCATCGCGTCGAGGGCCTGGCGGTGCACCCCTCTGTACGCGCCCTCTTCTGTCACGGCCAACACCAGGGCCCCACGATCGATCACACCGCACTCTCTTTCTGCGACACCGCGCCGACGCGCTCATACACCCGCGGGCCCGGCCGCGCACCGTCGCAACCGTCGCCCCCCGCGGCCTTCGTCGTCGGGGTCGTGGCGCCGAGACCCGCCCTTGGGGTAGGCAATGGCCGTGACCCTCGAAGCCGCGATTGTGCTCACCGACGCTCCCGAGTCCCTGCCCGAGGTGTTGGGCCTCGCCACGCCCCTTCGCCTCGTCTTGGCCCTCGGCAAGGTGGGCGTCACCCGCGTCACCCTGGTCGGCGAGGCGGCCGCGGCTTGGCAACAGCGCCTCCTCGGTGACGATCGCCTCGCGGTGACCCTCGACGTCGCGCCCGCGGTGCCCCAGGGCGTGGGCCTCTGCCTCGACGGCACGGCCCTCTTCGACGTCAAGGCCCTGCGCGGGCTCGTCGACGGCCCCGACGGCGCGGCGCTCTTTGACGGCCGATTCCTCGCCGCGCGGTGTCGCCTGGGCGTCAACCCCGGCGACCCTCTGGTGCACCCCGAGCGGGTGAGCCTGCCCGGGGTGGCGCAGCGGGTCGTCACCGCGGCCGACGCGAGGAGGGCCGAAGACGCCCTGCTTGAGAGCCTCCGGAAGCCCCAAGACGGGGTCATCTCGCGCAACCTCAACCGATACATCTCGCTCGCGGTCACGCGCCGCCTCGCGCGGCTCGGGCTGCGGCCCAACCAGGTCAGCGTGGGCATCCTCGCGATGGGCCTCGCGGGGGCCTGGCTCGCGTCGACCGGCAGCCACGCCGCGCTCGCCCTCGGCGGCCTCGCGTTTCAGGCCCAATCGGTGCTCGACGGCTGCGACGGCGAGCTCTCGCGGGTCGCATTCCGCGGGTCGCGCCTCGGCGAATGGATCGACACCGTCGGCGACGACGTCACCAACTACAGCTTCTTCGCGGGCGCCATGCTGGGCCTCAGGGCCATGGGCCTCGGCGCCGTCGCGACCCCCGCGGGCCTCGTCGGCCTCTGCGCGGGCGTGCTCTGCTCGGCCATCGAGTACCGCTACCTCGTCGCCATCGGGAGCGGCGACCTCAACCGCTATCCCCTCGGATTCGGCCAGGATTTCGACGGTCCGAGCGACGCCGAGGCCCGCGGCCTGAAGCGCCTGGCGGGGCTCCTTCGCCCGGCCTTCAAGCGCGACTTCTTCGTCTTCGCCACCATGCTCGCGTGCTTCGCCGGGCCGCGGGCCGTACTCGTCATGCTCGTGCTCTTCGCCGCAGGGGCCGTGCTCACCCTCAGCGCCGTGTTGCGCGCCGAGTGGAGCCGCGGTTTCAAACTTCCGCCGTCGTGACGACACTTTCTCGCGGGAGCCTCGGGCCCACGGGTGCTACACCGCGGGCGATGCGCAGGGCGCGGTCTCTCTGGGTGGCGCTCGGCGCGCTGGGGGTGTTGGGGCCCTCGTGCGCCCAAGCGCCGACGGCCTTCGTGGTGGTGGTCGAGAGCGATCTCGAAGTGCCGAGCGAGCTCAGCCGGGTGCGCGTCACCCTGAGCCGGGGCCCGGGGAGCGCCGAGCGAGTCGAACCCTTCGTCATTGATAACGTATCGATTTCACTGCCATTTTCGTTTACCGTGGTGCCGAACGACCCGGCCCGCCTTGAGCTGAGCATGGTCGTCGAGGGCCTCGACGCTGCGGGGGCGGTGCGCAGCACCCGGCGGTGGCGTTCGCGCTTCGTGCCCGCGCAGACCTTGCTCGCGAGCTTCTACCTCTCGTCGCGGTGCGGCCCGAGCACGGCGCCGAGGTGCGGCGCGGGCGAAGCTTGCGACCGCGGGCAGTGCGTGCGCGAGTACGTCGACCCCGCGACCTTGCCCCCGGCGCGACCGGGCGGCGAGGTGCGCGACGCAGGCCCCGACGCGGGCCGCGGAGGTGGGCTCGACGCGGGCTCCGATGCGGGCTCCGATGCGGGCTCCGATGCGGGCCGCGACGTGACGCGGGTGCCGCCCGATGCGTTCACGGCGACGGGCCCGCGGCCGCGGCTCATCGCGGCCGGTACGGGCCACGCGTGCAGCTGGTCGCAGAGCCGACAGACCCTCTGGTGCTGGGGGAGCAACACGCGCTCGGCCTTCGGCGCGGCCTCGGTGACGCGCACGCTGAGCGGGTACGCGGCCCTCACCGCGGCTGCCCCCGGCGGTCTCGGCCTCGGCCTAGATTTTAGCCTGGTGATGCTGAGCGACGGGAGCCTCCAAGGGGTCGGGGCCAACGCCTCGCGGCAGGCCTATCCGCCCGTTGACGCGCCGGTGATCGGCGCCTGGCGGCAGCTCGCGTCGGCGGGGGTCACCAGCGTCGCGGCGGGCCGCGAGCACGCCTGCGCGATCTTCGGCGGGGCGCTGCGCTGTTGGGGCGCCAATGAGCTGGGGCAGGCCATCCCGGGGCCTGGCGCGTTGGTGACCGCGCCGACGCCCGTTCAAGGCTCCGACGAGGCTGTCGACGTCGACGCGGGGGCGGGCTTCTCGTGCCTCCGAACCCGCGCCGGGGCGGTGCGCTGCTGGGGGAGCAACGCCGCCAACCAGCTCGGCAACCCTGCGCCGCGGGCGGGCTTTGTGGCCGCCGTTCACCGCGCCGACGCGCCCGCCGAGGCCCGCGAGCTCGACCAGGCCGCGATGCTCTCGCTTGGCACCCACCACGCCTGCGTCGTACGCATGAGCGGCGTTTACTGTTGGGGCGAGAACCGCTTCGGGCAGAGCGGCGGCGCGATGAGCAGCGGCACCGTCGGGCTCGCGACCCGGGTGCCCATGGCCGACGACGTGCTCGAAGTGAGCGCCGGACAGCGACACACCTGCGCCCTCACCCGCAACGGCGTCGTGTACTGCTGGGGCGACGCCTCGCGCGGCCAGCTCGGGCCCTCGCGCAGCGCGCCCACGCCCGCGCCCACCCCGGTCATGCTGCCCGAGCCCGTGGTCGACCTCGCCGCCGGAGACGACTTCACCTGCGCCCGCTCGGGGCTCGGGCACGCCTTCTGTTGGGGCGAAAACGCGGTCGGCCAGTCGGGCGGCGCCACCGCCCAGTGCCCGAACAACGTCTGCCCCCCGACCCGCATCGCAGGCGTCGAATGAAGCCCCTCTCGGCGCTCGGCCTCGCCCTCGCGCTCTGCCTCGCGGCCCCCTCTGCGGCGGCCCAACCTGCGCCCGAGGCCGAGGCGCGCGCGTACTTCGAGCAAGGGGTGAGCCTCGCCGACGCCGCGCGTTGGGCCGAGGCCCTCGCGGCCTTTCAGCACTCGCTGCGGGTGGTGCCGCGGAGCAGCACGCGGCTCAACATCGCGCGGGCGCTCTTGCGCCTCGGTCGGTTGAGGGCCGCGGTCGAGGCCTTTGACGGGTACCTCCTCGGGGCCGACCCGGGCGCTGAGGCGGCGCGCATCGCCGAGGCGACGCAGCTCCGAGAAGAGGCGCGCGCGGCCCTCGCGGTGCTGGTGCTGACGGGCGTCCCCGACGCGGCCGAGGTGCTCGCCGACGGTGAGCTGCGGCTCGGCACGGGGCCGACCCGGGTGCTCCCGCTCGACCCGGGCTCGCATCACATTGAGGTGCGCGACACCAACCAGCGCACCGCGCGCTTCGACGTGGTGCTCACCCGCTCAAGCCGCGAGACCCGCGCGGTGAGCCTCTCCCGTGACGGCGCCGCGGCCGAGCCAGCCCCGACGCCGACGCCGACACCGCCCTTCGTCGCCCCGAGCGCGCCAGCCCCCGCCTCGCGCAGCGTGCTCCAGAGCCCATGGTTCTGGGTCGCCACGGTGGCCGTCGTGGGCGGCGTGGTCACCGCGCTCGCGCTCACCCTCGACACGACGGCGGCGCCCTACGGGGGCTCGACGGGCCGCGTCTTGACCGTGCCCTGAGGGTCGAAACTATTTCACCGCGCGAAGCGTGAAACGAATGTTGTGCACCGGGTAGAGCCCGGTAAAATAACACTCGTACTGGTCGGGGTAGCGCTGGGCGAGGGGCAAGAGCACCGGGTCGAGCCATCGGTTGAGGGTGCCCACGATGCCCCCGGGGTGGCCACGGTGATACTCGAATTTCACAACATCGAAGCGCGCCTTGTCGGTGTAGCGGTACTGCCCGAATGAGGTGCGCGGGTCGAAATAGTGAAAGGTGCGGTAGGCCGCGGCCCGCTTGTGGGTAGGGTCGGTGGCGAAGGTCACGCTGTTCATGAACGGCATGAAGATGTCGACGGTGGCGCCGGGGCGGCAGACGCGCCAGACCTCGTCCATCACGGCGATGAGGTCGGTGACGTGTTCGAGCACGTTCTGCGCCCGCACATGGCCGAAGCGGCCGTCTTCGATGGGCCAGGGCGTACGGTCAAGGTCGTGGACGATGTCGATCTTCGGGCCGCGCACCCGGTCCATCCCGATGGCGCCCGGGAGTTTGTCGTCGCCGCATCCGAGGTCGAGGGTCTCAGCGGTCATGGCTGCTCTGCCTTTGGGCCTTGTGCGCTCTGCCGTCGACCGTCGCGCAAGAGGAGCGCCACGATCACAAGCTGCATGAGTGAGTTGACGCCCTCCATCACCGCCGTGGCGATGGCCGCGCCGGTGGCCTGATACCGCGGGATGGCCCACCGCGCGAGCACAACGTAGACGGCGAAGTTGATGAGCGCGACCACGAGGATCAACCGAAAGCGCCCCATCGCCACGATGAAGGTCGACGAGAGCTGGTTCAGGCACATGCAGAGGGTGCCGAAGAGCAGCACCCGAAACGGCGTCGCCGCCGAGGCGTACGCAGGCGCGGCGCGGGTCAAGATCGCCGGCGCCAGCCACCAGACCACCGAGGCCAAAGGCACGAGCACGAGGAGCGCCCGCACGAGCGACTTGCGGTACACCGTCGTGAGGGCCTCGAAGGCGCGGTCGGCGGCGATGCGGGCCACCGTGGGCAGGGCGCTCACCATCAGCACCCCCGCGAGAGTCAGCACCGGCCGCGAGAGCTGATCGGCGGCGGCGTATTCGCCCTGAACCCGCGGCCCCGCGTCGTGCAGAAAGAAGTACGAGGCCCGCATGTAGGCCATCACCACGAACTCGACCGCCGCCGCGGGCCAGGCCATCGAGAGGAGCCTGCGGGCGAGGGCGCGGTCGAAGGTAAATCTCAGGCCGTAGTGGCGCCATGAGACGCCCAAGGTGAGCAGCGCCGAGAGCACCCCCGACGCGGTGGCCGAGAGCTGAAACGAGAAGGCCGAGCGCACAAAGCGCCACGCCGCCCAAGCCGTCGCGAGCCGAAAGAGCCCCACCAGGGTCGGCACGAAGATCAAGCGCTCAGCCCGACGCTCGTGCGTGAAGGGCAGCGAGGCCGCCGCGTTCAGCGGCACCAGCGCCGTCGCCACCGTGGCCAGCGCGACCACGGGCATCGGGCCGCCGCGACCCGTGAGCGCCGCGAGGCCCATCGAGAGCCCCGTGGCCACCACCGCGAAGCCGAGCGAGAGGTAAAACACCGTGCCGCGGAGCGCCGCGTCGAGGCCCCCGCGCCGCGCCGCCAGGGTCAAGGCCACGGTGCCCATGCCGAAGCCCGCGATGCTCTGGAAGGGCTCTGTGAAGGCCCGCGCCGTCGAGAGCACCCCAAAGCCCGCGGGCCCGAGGCCCACCGCCGCGAGGCCGAGGGCGTAGGTCGTCAGGAGCTCGCCCCCCGCGCTCCCCAGGAGCACGCTCGCGGCGTTGCGTAGGATCTTTTTGAGTTCAGACGGGGCTTCGCTCAAGGCTTTCGTGCGATGACGCCGATCGAGGTGGTCACATAGCGGCCGATCAAGAGCCGCAGGTGATTGTCTTGCGAGTACGGTGCCACGTCGATGTGCCGGTCGAGGGCCCCTTCGCCCGCTTCGAGGTTCAGCGGCGCGACCTCGTATCCGAGGCCCGCGAGGCGACGGCAGAGGCGCTCGATGTCTTGGCGACGAAAGAGCACGGTGTTCTGGTCGTCGACGGTCACCGAGTCGCTCGTGAGGTTGAACTCGGTGGTGTGCACCGCCACGCCCCCCGAGCGCAGCGTGCGCATCGAGTTGACAAAGAAATCGAGGCCCCGCTCGATCGAGCCCAGGTGCTCGAAGGCGCAAGCCGACCAGGTGAAATCGAACTGGCCGTCGTAGCGGTGCGCGATGTCATTCATGTCGGCCACCTCGAAGCGAACGCGCTCGCGGAAGGCCGCGTCGTCGCAGAGCTTGTCGCGGTTGAGGTCGTCGATCGACTGGCTGTGCTGCCCGTTCGTCCACCCGCTCTGCACCGCGTGCTCGAGCGCCGCGTCGGTGGCGAGCACCTCACACCCGCGCGCCGCGAAGGCCGCCGGGAGCGGCTCGGTGCCGCACCCGAAGCCCAGGCCCCGCTGCCCCGAGGCCAGCTTGCCGTAGTGCTCGAGCACCCGATAAATGTAGACAAACTCCCAGGTCTTGCGGTGCGTCTTCTGGGTGCGCGCGGTGAGCTCGCAGAGCGCGTCGTAGCGCGGCCCCTGCATCTGCGCGGCGGTGCAGAGCTGCGACACCGGCAGCTCGAGGTTGGCCTTCGCGGGGCCCGCGAATGAGATCACGGGCTCTTGGGCGCTCACCACAAAGTGCTTGCGCTCAAGGGGTGAGAACACATTCTTGAGGTCGCTCACGAGGGGCAATCTGCGCAGGCTGGCTTTCATCGCGGCCGACACTGCCACAGGGCCGCACGGTGTCGCAATCGCGCGAGCGGCGCCGCGGCGATCCGTTATGCTGCGCCCCCGGCGATGAAACTGACCCTCGACGCGCGGTATCTCCGCGAGCGCCCAAGCGGCATCGGCGCCTACGTGGCCGCGGTTTTGCGCCGCTTGCCGCCGCGGTGGCCGGGCGCCCTCTCGCTCTGGCGTCACCCCCAAGCGCCGTCCTGGGTCACCGACGACCCGCGCTGGTCGTCTGCCGTGGTCAGGGCCCCCGCCAACGGCCCGGGCACCCTCTGCTGGCCGAGCGCCCTCGCGCCCCTCGACGACACCGACGTCTTTCACGCGCCCTTCAACATCCTCGGGCGGGGCATCGGCTGCGCCACGGTGGTGACGGTGCACGACCTCATGTGGCTCCACAGCCCCGCGCTCTGCGAGGGTCTGAAGCTCTCGACGCCCTTCCAGTGGGCCTTCTACCGCGACGGCATCGTGCGGGCCCTCGACGAGGCGACCCGCGTGGTGGCCATCTCACAGGCCACCGCCGACGACATCGTGAAGCACTTCCCGAAGTGCGGCCCGCGGCTGCGGGTCATCACCCACGGGGTCGAGTCCGTTTGGGCGCCTCCGGCCGACCCTGCGGGGGTGCACGCGCGGGTCGCGGGCATCGTCGGGTTCAGCGCGCCGTACTTCGTCATGGTCGGGCAGAACGCGCCCTATAAAAACCAGGCCGCGGTGGTGCGGGCCTTCGCCGCCTTGCCGAGACGCCTCGGGCTCAGGCTGGTGCTTCTTCAACGCCTCCAGACCGGCGGGGCGCTACCTAAGCTTGCGAAATCACTCGGCATTGAAGACCGCGTGGTGTGGCAGAGCGCCTTGAGCGACGACGACACCCGGAGCCTCGTGCAGTCGGCCCTGGCGCTGGTTCAGTTCTCGCGCGCCGAGGGCTTCGGCATGCCGGTCATCGAGGCGATGGCCGCGGGCACCCCCGTGATCGTGAGCGCCATCGCGGTCTTCGCCGAGATCACCGCGGGCGCCGCGCTGGTGGCCGCCGACGAGGCCGCCCTCACCCGCGCGATGGCCGAGCTGGCGGGCTCACCACGACTCGCCGACGAGCTCTCGGCCCGGGGTCTCGCCCGCGCCGCCGACTTCTCGTGGGAGCGCTCGGCCGACCTCCACGCCGAGGTCTACGCCGAGGCCGCGTCGAGCCCGAGGGCGCGCCGCCACGCGTGAACGTACCCCGTGGCCATGGCCTCGCTCGAAAAGAGCCCCGCTTGGGTCGGCCCTTCGCGCTTCAGCCGCGCCCGCAGCGCGGCGTCGTCGACCACCCGCCAGACCGCCTCGGCGGCTTCGCTCGGGTCGTCAGCCGAGACGTGAACGCCCGCCTCGCCGACGAGCTCGTCGCTGCCCGAGCCGCGCGCCACGATCACCGGGCAGCCCGCGGCCATGCCCTCGACCACGGGCAGGCCGAAGCCCTCGATGCGCGACAGAAACACCAAGGCCATGGCCTGCTGATAGAGCACCACGAGCTCGGCGTCGCTCACGAAGCCCGCGAGCTTGAGCCGCTCTGAGACGCCGTGGGCGGCCGCGAGGGCGACGATGTTGTCGCGGTTTTTGCCCTTGATGTCGCCGGCCCACACGAGGTCGACGGGCGCGCGGGCGTTGAGCCGGGCGAGGGTGGCGAAGAGCGCGGGGATGTTCTTCCGAGGGTCTGAGAAGCCCACGTAGAGGATGAAGGGGCGCGGGTGCCGCGGCGCCGACGGGACGCCCTGGTCTTCGTAGCGGTGCAGGGTGATGCCGTTGTGCACCACGTCGATGCGCTCGCTCGGGATCTTGAGGATCTTCACGAGGTCGTCGCGGGTGAGCGACGAGATGGCCACCACCCGGCGCGCGAGGCGATACCGTCGCTGGTCTTTCACCCACCGCACCGCATACGCGGCCTCACGGTGCGCGCGGCCGACCCGCGGCGCGAGCTCCTGGGTCGGCAAATAGTGCTCGGGGTACCGCAACGGGATGAGATCGTGGCAGGTCGCCACCATCGGCGCCGGCAGCACCAACGGCGTGCCCACGATCTCGGGGAGGTGAAGCAGATCGGCCCGCGCGCGGAGCATCACCGCGGGCATCACCGCGCGCCTGAGGTGGCGCTGGAGCGCCCCGATCGAGCCGCCCTTGTCGGCGCTCTCGGCCAGCACCGCCGAGAGGTCAGCGGTCACCGCCGCCTGGGTCGGAGAGAGGGCCCTGATGGCCTCGATTTCGAGCTCCGGGTGCTGCCCCCGCACCGCCGCGAGGCCCGCCAGGAGGTCACGCAAGAAGCGCCCGATGCCGCGCAGCCCCGAGGTAGCCCAAAGCGGCGTCGCGTCGACCAAGACACGCTTTCGGCGAAGTGATGCAGGGTGAGTCATAGCGATCGAAGCCACCAATCGCGAGGCCACCGCGCGGCCTCGAAGGGTGCACCGCGACGTCGTCACGGCGGTGCGAGAGACGCCTGACAACGCGGGTCGACGCAGCCCGAGGGCGTGTGCAACCGTCGCCCAGACGGGGGCGTCTCTAGCCCGCACGGTGCGGCACTGTCAACGCGTCGCCGAGGCCGGGTGATGGGCGGGTCAGAGGGCCGACGGCGAGGTCGCCCGGGCGCGGTGCCGGTCGAGGGTGCGCTTGAGGGCGGCGACGCAGCGGCGGTTCTCTTCGGGGAGGCCGATGGTGATGCGCACCCAGCCGCGGCGAAGGTGGTGGCTGCCGAGGGCCCGGATGAAGACCCCCTCGCGCAACATCGCCTGCACCAACGCCTCGGCGCCGTAGCCGGTCTCGTGGATGTCGAGGAGCAGGAAGTTGCCCTCGGAGTCGAAGCACTCGACCCCCGAGAGGCGCGAGAGCTCAGAGGCGAGCCACTGGCGCTCGCTGCGAAACTTCTGCTGGTTCTTCTTGTTCTCGTCGACGTCTTCGGTGACCGCGAGGGCGGCGGCGATGGCGACGCTCGACACGTTCCACGGGAGCTTGACGCGGTGGATGAGGCGCGACACCGCGGCCGCCGCGAGGGCGTACCCGACGCGCATCCCCGCGAGGCCGTAGGCCTTCGAGAAGGTGCGCATCACGATGAGGTTCGGCGTGCTGGCGATCATCGTCGCCACGCTGCGGCTCATGTCACCAAACTCGATGTACGCCTCGTCGACCACCACGGGGATGCCGAGCCGCAACACCCGGTGCAACACGCTCGACTCGACCCTGCGCCCGGTGGGGTTGTTCGGCGAGCACAAGAACACCAGCTTCGTGCGCTCGGTGACCTTGCTGAGCAGCGCCGCCACGTCGAGCGAGAGGTCATCGCGCATCGGCACGAGCACCGGCACGCCGCCGCACACCCGGGTGCGCGACTCGTACATCGAGAAGGTCGGCACCGCGAGCACCACCTCTTCGCCCGGCGCCACAAAGGTGCGCACGAGGAGGTCGATGATCTCGCTCGACCCCGCCCCGAGCACGCACGACTCTTCTTCGAGCCCGGCCTCGGCCGCGAGGCGCGAGCGGAGGGTGCGGGTCATCACCGCGTCGGGGTACCGGTGGCTCCGGGTGAGCACCGCGGTCACGGCCTCGATCACGCGCTTCGAGGGCGCGAAGGGGCTCTCGTTCGACATCAGCCGGGCCAGACCCCGCCCCGCGGCCTCTTCGCGGTCAGCGAGGGCGAAGTGGTCTTCTTTGTACGCAGGCGCGCCCCGCACCCAGGTCGGCGCGAAGATCTCCATCGCCTCAGGGTCGAGCGGAACGCCGCGCGGCTCGGGGGTCGACACCTCGTCGAGCGGGTCGTCGAGGCCGTCACCGAAGACCCGCACCATGGCCTCGGCCCGGGCGTGGGCCGCAGGGGTGTCGACGTCGATCCACCGGGCGTCGCCCACGTCGGCGGCGAGGAAGAGCCCCCGCGCCGCGAGGGCGCGCACCCCGTCGGAGAGCGACGCGTCGCCCTTGCGGGCCTCGACCTCGCGGAGCGTCTCGACCAAGGCCGGCGTGATGCGAAAAATGCCGGTGTCGATGGCGTTGTAATCGAGGAGGTCTTTGCTGATGGCCGTGATCGCGTCGCCGTCGACCCGCACCTTGGTGGCGTCGTCGAGGTCGAAACAGCGCTCGATGTCGTAATCAACACCCAGCGCGCAGGCCCCCTCGGGGAGCTCCGCCGCGAGGAGCCGCTCGACCAACGCGGGCGCCACCAGGTGGTCGCTCATGGTGAGGAGGCACTCTCGGTCGACCCACTCGGAGGCCGCGAGCACCGAGACGCCGTTCGACCGCGTCCAGTCGGGGTTCTCGCAGAACGAGACCGTGAGCGACTCGGGCAAGGCCGCGGTCGCCAGGGCCGACCGGAGCTGCGCCGACTGGTAGCCCACCACCACCACCGCCTCACGGATGCCGGCCGCGCACAGTGTGCGCAGGATGCGAACGATCAAAGGCACACCCGCCACCGGGCGAAGAGGCTTCGGCAACGCGTCACCCTGGGCAAGCCGTGAACCAAGACCCGCCGCCAGGATGATGGCGCGCTCAACCGATCGCTTTTGCATCCGCATCCTCCAAGAAACACTCACCGCGACCCGCATCGAAACAGGGCCTCTCGACCCTGCCGGCCGCTTGACGCGCGCCTGTAACACGGAACAAACACGGGCCGCAATTCTGCCATGTTGCACCACACCGTGGCGCGACGTGTCATGGTCATGCAGGAGTTGTTCCGCCCCGGAGAGGGCGACCCGGGGAGCCGGGGCGCGGGTGTCGTTGTCAGGGGGCAGGCGGGGCAATTTGCCACGATGCCACCAGGGCGCGGGCGCGCGCGAGGTCATCGTGGTCGTCGACTTCGGTCCACGCGAGGTCGCCGACGGCGACGGTGTTGAGGGCGAGGCCTTCGGCCACGAGGGTCGAATAGACCTCTTCGTAGTAGAGCTGGGTCTGCCCGGCGGCTACCGCGGCTGCCACGGCGCGCTGCAAGGCCGCCCGATGGGTCGCCGAGAACCACTCGATGCCGATCGACTCGCCGCTGCACCGGGCGGGGTCGAGCCCCTTGCCGAAGCGCAAGACCCCTTTGGGCTCGCCCGCGGGCGCTTCGACCTTCATGGCCTCTTCGCGCGGTGGGCATCGGTCGTCGAGCACGATGCGCCCGTCACCCGCGGCCGCGAAGAGGCGTCGCAGCACCTCGGGTTGGAAGACGACGTCGCCGTCGAGCTTCATCACGGGCCCGTCGGGCGCCGCCGCGAGGGCCCGATGCAACGAGACCACGTTCTGAACCCGGTCGTAGTCGGGGTTGTGGGCGAAGCGCACGGGCACCGGGCAGTCGGCCAGGGCCTCGTGAATCTTCTCAGCCGCGAAGCCGGTCGAGGCGACGAGGCTGGTGACCCCGGCGTCGACGAGGAGGCGCACCATCCGCGCAAGGATGGTCTCTTCGCCGAGCGAGACCAGGCACTTCGGGAGCGCGTCGGTGAGCGGGCGGAGGCGGCTCCCGACCCCGGCCACGAGGAGGATCGCCGTGGTCACGCCGCGGCCCCCAACTGCGACACGAGACCGCCCGGGCCGAACACCTCGCGCGAGGCGCGACGCTGCATCGGAATCAACACAATCAACGCTCCGTTCGAGAGAAAGAGCCGCGCGAGGATGTAGTACTCGACGCGGTCAAAGATCATCGCCACACCCAGGCCGAAGATGTGGGTGCCGATGCCATAGAAGCTCCACCCGCGCATCAGGCCCCGCTCGCGCGCCCGGAAGCGCGCCGCGAGCGCCTCGGAGTACGCCGGAAAGTCTCTGAACCGCGACGGGATGTAAGGGTCGAGGGCCCGCATCGCGGCCCGCTGCTGGGGCAGATACCCGCGGTACATCCCGTACCGAAAGCGGTCGATGAGGGTGAGGCCGCGGGCCTTGGCGGCCGCATACTCGGCCTCGACGTCTTCGGGGTCTTCGTCGCCCTCGCGCTTGCCCGGCTGGGTCATACGCAGATAGACGTTCTTGAACACGTCGTAGAGCATCGTGTGGATGACCCCGGTGACCACCGCGAGGGTGCCGATGACGAGCCAGGTCGTGGCGCTCCAGCTCGCGCCGAGGCTCGGGAGCGCCGCGGTCGAGGCGAGGCCCAGCGACGAGCCGCCGTGACGCCAGTAGACATGCAAGAGCGCCGCGGGCACCACGCTCACCTGCACCACCGCGTCGACCGAGCCGTCGAGCATTCGCCCGTACACCGAGCTCGATTTTCTAAGTCGCGCGAGCTGACCGTCTGAGCAGTCGACCACCGCCGACGCGATCAAGAGCAGGCCCCCGAGGGCGAGGTGCGACACGCCGTAGACGTACGAGCTGAGGGTGGCGAGGCCGCCGACCACCCCCACCAGCATCGACACGATGGTGAGCTGATCGGGCGTGATGGGCGTGCTGACCACCGCGACGACGATGAGATGCGCCAAGGGGCGGTGCACCAAGAGGTCGATGATCTCTTCAACTTCGAGGGGCTTGAGGGTCGCGCGAAACTCGGTGGCGCTCATGACGGGGCGGTCGGTTATCACGGTGGGCCCTCTGGCGTCATCTTGCAGCGTGTGCGCCACCGGTGACGGCGTCGGCCATTCGCGGTAGAGGGCCCCGGCGTTGTATGCGATCTGCGCTTCTGCCGATTTTTCTCATCGTCTTGGTCGATGTGCTGGCCCTGACGATCATCTTGCCGCTCTTGCCCTTCTACGCCGAGCGGCTCGGCGCGACCCCGACGGTGGCGGGGCTCCTCGTGTCGACCTTCGCGGCGTGCCAGCTGCTCTCGGGGCCCGTTCTCGGGCAGCTCTCAGACCGCTACGGGCGCAAATCGATGCTGGTGCTCTCGCAGATCGGTACGCTCATCGGCTTTCTCTTGATCGCCCGCGCCGAGAGCCTCGCGATGGTCTTCGCGGGGCGCATCCTTGACGGCCTCACGGCGGGTAACCTCTCGCTCGCGCAGGCCTACATCGCCGATGTGACGGCCCCCGAGAACCGCGCCCGCGCCTTCGGGGTCATCGGCATCGCTTTCGGCATCGGCTTTCTCATCGGGCCGGCGATCTCGGGCTACCTCGCGCACTACAACTACGCGTGGCCGCTCTACGCCGCGGCGGCCCTCTCGGCGACCTCCATCGTCGCGACGATGACCTTGCTCTCGAACAATCCCACGCCCGACCCCTCGACGCTCGGCGCCGACGTCAAGGTGAGCGTGCCGCCGCCCCCCGGCGGGCAGCGCGTGGGCATCTTGGAGTGGGGCAAGTACCGCGAGCTCTTTGGCCGCGCGACGCTGAAGAGCCTCTTCGCGCGGTTCTTCTTGTTCAGCATGTCGTTTGGGATGTTCACCTCGGGCTTCGGCCTCTTCGCCGAGCGGCGATTTGTGAACGCCGCGGGGCACGGGTGGGGCCCGCGGGAGGTGGGCTTCGTCTTCGCGTACGGGGGCTTTCTCGGCATCTTTCTGCAAGGCGGCATCATCGGTCGGCTGGTGAAGCGCTACGGCGAGGCGCCGCTGGTGACCGCGGGGCTGACCTGCCTCGGCCTCGGGTTTGTCGCCCTGGGGCTCAGCCGCGCGGTGCCGCTCCTCATGGTGTCGGCCACGCTCTCGGCGTTCGGAAACTCGGCCCTGAGGCCCGCCCTCACCTCGCTCGTCACCCGAAGGGTCGCGCGGCACGAGCAGGGCCTGGCGCTGGGCTTTGTGCAGTCGCTCACCTCCTTGGCGAGCATCATGGCCCCGGCGCTGGGTGGCTTCCTCATTGGCCATGGCTGGCTCAGCACCTGGGGCTTTGTCGCCGCAGCGGCCGCTTTTGTGGGCCTTCTGGTGGCCGATACGGCGCCCGAAGCGGCCACTCCATAGGCCACCTTGGAAGGGTGGAACGGTTCTGGTACGGTCCGCGCCCTTCGATGAAATCCCCCCACTCGATCAAGCCCGTTAGCGGGCGTCTTGGCATCTTGCTCCCTGGCCTCGGCGCGGTGGCGACGACCTTCATTGCGGGCGTCGAGCTCGCGCGTCGCGGCCTCGCAGAGCCCATCGGTTCGCTCACCCAGATGGGCACGATTCGCCTCGGCAAGCGCACCGACAACACCTCGCCGATGATCAAAGACTTCGTGCCCATCGCGCCGCTCGAGAGCGTCGAGTTCGGCGCGTGGGATCTCTTCCCCGACGACGCGTACACCGCGGCGAAGAAGGCCGGCGTGCTCTCGAACGAGCACCTCGACCTCGTGAAAGATTTTCTCTCGACCATCAAGCCCATGTCGGCAGTCTTCGAGCCCACCTACGTCAAGCGCCTCGAAGCGACCCACGTCAAGACGGGCCCGACCAAGATGGCCCTCGCCGAACAGCTGATGGAAGACATCGCCCGCTTCAAGCGCGAGCGCGGCGTCGACCGCTGCGTCGCGGTGTGGTGCGGCTCGACCGAGACCTGGCGCGCCCCGGCGGCCGAGCACCAGACCCTCGAAGCCTTCGAGAAGGGCCTCCGCGAGAACTCACCCGAGATCGCCCCGAGCGCCATCTACGCCTACGCTTGCCTCCGCTCGGGGGTGCCCTACGCCAACGGCGCGCCGAACCTCTCGGTCGACTTCCCCGCGTTGCACGAGCTCGCGCGCCGCGAGGGGGTGCCGATCGCGGGCAAAGACTTCAAGACGGGGCAGACCCTGATGAAGACCATCCTCGCGCCGGGCTTCAAGGCGCGGCTCCTCGGCCTCGACGGGTGGTACTCGACCAACATCCTCGGCAACCGCGACGGCGAGGTGCTCGACGACCCCGAGAGCTTCAAGTCAAAAGAGGTCTCGAAGCTCGGCGTGCTCGAGCACATCTTTCAGCCGCACCTGCACCCCAAGCTCTACGGCAAGTACTCGCACGTCGTGCGCATCAACTACTACCCGCCCCGCGGCGACAACAAAGAGGGCTGGGACAACATCGACATCTTCGGGTGGCTCAACTACCCGATGCAGATCAAGATCGACTTCCTCTGCCGTGACTCGATCCTCGCGGCGCCCATCGTGCTCGACCTCGCCCTCTTCATGGATCTCGCCCACCGCGCGGGCATGTCGGGCATCCAAGAGTGGCTCTCGTTCTACTTCAAGAGCCCGATGACGGCGCCGGGGCTCTACCCCGAGCACGACCTCTTCATTCAGCTCATGAAGCTCAAGAACACCCTCCGTTGGATGAAGAACGAAGGCTTGATCACCCACCTCGGCGTCGAGTACTACGACTGAAGCTTCGCCGCATCGCGCGCCCGCTGCATCGCGGCCGCAGATTGACAAGCCCTCGCGCGTCGCCCGACACTCGCGTCGTTTCGCCAACACACAACAGGGTGAGGTCTGTGATGAAAGTCTATCTCTTCGGTGCGATGAGCGTGGTCGCGATGGCCCTCGTGGCGCTAACGCCGGGCGAGGCCCTGGCGCAGTGGCGCCGCCGCCGCGTCGTTCAGACAACCACGACCCACTACGGCCCCGGCGGCCACACCGTGGTCACCACCACGCGCACGACCCGCCCGGGCTATGTGGTTCGGCCCGCGCCGGTGTTTCGCCCGCGCCACGTCGTGCGGCGCACCACCGTCTTCTACCGCTGAGCGGCGCCCTCAGGGCGCGCCTCGATCTAGCTAGAATTCCATTTATTTCAGAGGGTTAGACGGTGTCACGGGCTCAGCGCGGGGCGGCCCCCGCCTGCTCGACGACGGCCTCGGCGGCGCACGCGTTGGCGCAACGCTGCCCCGGGCGTGGCCGCGGCGCCTCGCTGTAGCGGTACCGCCACGTCGTCGCCGCGACGGCGCCCTCGATGTGCTGTTGGGTCACCCAGTCGCAGCCGTCGCCGTAGTGAAAGCGGGTCTCGAGGGTGACCCGGAGCTGCCCGCCGCGCACCTCGCCGTCAAAGGTCGACGCGCCGAAGCGCACCGACGCGGGGCCGTCTTGGTCGCACGGCCAGGTGGCGAGGCCGAGGGTGCGGGTGACGCGCTCGTCGATCCAGCAGCCCGCGGCGCCTTGAGTGCCGCGCACCCGCACCTGGCGGCTGCAAAGGGGCCCCGGGCTCGGTCGCGGCTGAGGGCCCCTCGGGTTCACCCGCGGGGTGTGCGCGTGGTCGGCGCGGGTGCCCGGCGTCACGAGGCCGAGCGAGAGGGCGAGGGCGAGGGCGAGGCGCTGGGGCATCAAAGTGGCTCCGTGAGGGTGACCGGGCGACGCGAGGCACTAGCCTCGGGCGTCGGGGTGGATTACATCTGACGCGTGTCGCAGGGTGTGTCCTTCGGGTCTGTGAGGGCGCCACCGCGATCGAATCAAGCACAACGATCGGAGGATCGTCATGTTGGCATTGACCGAAAAGGCTGCTGAGAAGGTTCGTGAGATTGCCAAGGCCGAGGGCCTCGAAGGTCAGGGCCTTCGGGTTCAGGTCAAGGGCGGCGGTTGTTCAGGCTTTCAGTACGACCTGTACTTTGATGAGAAGCCCGGCGACATGGATGAGGTCATCGACGCCAACGGGATCAACATCTTCGTCGACCCGCTCTCGGTGCAGTACCTCGACGGGGTGCAGATCGACTACGTCGAAGGCTTGCACGGCGCGGGCTTCAAGTTCGAGAACCCGAACGTGAAGGGCACCTGCGGCTGCGGCAGCTCGTTCAGCGTGTGAGACTGACCGCCTGCGCGGCCTCGCGCAGCGTCACGAAGGTGTAGCCAGCCGCCTTGAGAGACCCGATCGTCTGCGAGAGGGTCTCGATTTTTTGGGCCACCGGGATGCCGATGTCGGGTTGATGCCCGCGGAGGGCGTCGAGGCCGTCAGCCGCGTCGAGGAGGTCGATGCCGTGGAGCTCCAGGTTGATGAGCGGCCTCCCCCGCATCATCGCCGCGAGCGCGCGGGCCCCGGTCGGGCCCGCCATCATCACCGAGGTGCCGATGAAGGGCAGCCGGGCGAAGCGGGTCACGCCGATGGGGAGCTCGAGCAGCGCGCCCTCGTGGGCCCCCGCGCGCCAGTACGGCCTCGCGGGGAAGTACGGGTCAGCGGGCGCCGCGAGCACCGTCGGCCGGTCGACCACCGAGCGGCTCTCTCGGCCTCGAAGCGCGATCGCACCGATGGCAGCGGCCTTCGCGGCCCAGTACGCCGGGCACGGGAAGACCGAGCTGTCGTACGCGAACCCCGCATCGCGCAAGACGTCAAAGAGGCCGTCGTGGATGGTGTACCCCGGCGCCCGAAAGCCCGTCGGCGCGTGCCCCTGCACCCGGGCGATGCTCTCTTGGGCGTCGAGCACCTCGCGGCGCATGGCCTCGGTCGAGAGCCGGGTGAGGTCGTAGCGGTGGTTCTGCGAGTGGTTGCCGAGCTCGTGCCCGGCGGCCGCCAAGGCGCGCGCCGCGTCGGCGGCGATGGGGGCCTCAAGGTCACGGCCGATGACGAAGAAGGTGCACGGCACGTCGAGCTTTGCCCACAGCGCTGCGAGCCGCGCGACGGCGCGCGCGTAGACCGCGTGGGCGGCCTCGCCGGTGGGCATCGAGAGCCCGTGGATGGCGTGATAACAAGGGATTTCGTCGAGGTCGACGGAGAGCGCCGCGAGCTTCATCGCCCGCTCCTCTAGCGCACTTTTGACCGTCGGGCGAAGTCTCGCCGCGCGGGCCTAGAGAGGGCCGCTCGGCCGATCAGGGGCGCGTGCCGGGGAGGGTCTGGCGGCTCGTCGCGTCGCCGCTCGGCGCCTCGGGTTCGAGGACCTCGGTGGCCTTCGACCACCACGCCCGCGCCGCCGAAGGGGCCAGGCCCAGGAGCCGCAGGGTCGCCGGCAACAGCAGCATCGCGGTGACGATGCACGCCAGCTCGCCCGCGATGGCGAGGGCCCCGAACGACTGGAGCGCCTGGTTGTCTGAGACCAGGAGCGCGCCGTATCCGATCACCGTGGTCATCGAGCACAGCGTGACCGCGCCGCCCACCGAGCGCACCGCCGCTGCGACGTCGCCGCGGGTGAAACGCAGCCGATCGTAGAGGTTGATCGCGTACTCGACGCCGATGCCGAAGGTGAGCGGCAGCGCTACGAAATTGAGGAAGTTGAGCCGCACCCCGAGCCACGCCGCGCCGCCCATGGTGAGCAGCACCCCGCCCACCAGCGAGCCGAGGATCGACACCGAGGCGCGCAGGTTGCGGGTCGCCAAGAGCACGATGCCCACCACCGAGAGGAGCGCCGCCACCGTGGCCAAGGGGCCGTCGCGCATCATGCACTTCACCATCTCGGCGAAGACCGTGGCCCGCGACACCGTGGGCACCACCCGCCCGTCGCGGAGCCTCAGGTTCTGCGTGAGGTCGGCCACCACCATGAGCTGGCGGCCGTCGTTGCGCGAGAAGCTGGGCTTGTAGTGCACGAAGATCGGCGTGCCGAAGCGACCGTCGCGCTCGGTGAACTGCTCGCGCACGAGCCGCGGCAGGTCTTCTTCACCCAGCACGCGCAGGCCGCTCGGCGGCCGCCACGCGTTGGCGATTTCAGCGTCAGAGGGGCTGAGGTAGGGGCGCATCTCGTCGATGCGGGTGCGGATGCGACCCAAGAGGGCGAGCTTCTGCTGCACCACCTCGGGCGTGCCGCCGAGGCGATCGAAGACCGTCTCGACGCGCTCGATGTAACGGCCGCCGGTGCGCTGAAGGTCGCGCTGGCGGAGCGCCTCGGTGAGCGAAGGCACGTCGGCGATGCTGTCGGCGAGCAAGATGTCAGGCGTGCGGCCGCTGCCGCGGAAGACCTGCCGGGCCCGGTAGCTCCACACCTCGGCGCCGGTGCGCCGTGAGCCGCGCGAGCCGAGCTTCGAGAAGTTGTACTCCCACGGGTCTTGGGCGTAGCGCGGCAGCTTCACCGTGGCGAGGGCCGTGAGCGCGAGGCCGATGGCCACGACCCAGACCGCGTACCGGGTCGTGAGCTGACCGATGAAGTTGCTGATCGGGGCGCGCACCGCGGCGACCTTCACGGCCCCCTCGTGACGGCCCCAGAGCCGCGTGCGGAGCCGCTCCCACGCCGAGACCGAGGCGGGCACCACGGTCATGGTGGCGAGCCAGCAGACGAGCATCCCGACGCCGCCGATGAGGCCGAACTGCGAGAAGCCCTTGAGGGTGGTGATCATCAGCGAGCCGTAGGCCGCGGCCGCCGCGAAGGCCGCGAGCTGGGTGCCGACCCGCACCGTCACCGCCGCGTCGACGAGGGCGCTCTCGACGTCATCGCCGGCGCCGCGCCGCTCGCGGTACCGCGCCAGAAAGATGATGCCGTAGTTGATGCCGTTGCCCGCGATGATTGACCCGAGGAAGGCCGTCGAGGCGTTGAGATGGCCGAAGGCGAAGTACGCCACCGCGAAGGCCATGCCCACCCCGGTGAACATCGCGATGCCGATGTGCACCAGCGACACGAGAGAGCGAAAGAACACCACGATGCAGAGCAAGATGAGCGTGATGGCGAGCCCCGATGAGAGGGCCGCGTCTTTCACCAGCGCGTCGCGCTCGGCCGCCGCGTTCGGGATGTCGCCGCCGTACCCGACCTGGGCCTGGGGGTGAAAGCGCGTGGGGTTCGTCGCCGCGACGATCTCGCGCACCCGGCGCATCAGCTCGTCGCCCGAGGCGTCGCCCGTGGCCGTGCCCGGAGACCGCATCACGATCGCGTAGAGCGACCCGTCGTCGTTGCGGAAATACCCCGTCGGAAACTGATCGACCTCGCGGACCCGCGCATCCATGCGGTCGCGGAAGGCCACAAAGGGTGACGTCGGCGCCGCGGCCGCGCCGGTGCTGGCCGCTGAAGGAGCCACCGACCCTTGCCCCGCGCGACGGTCGCTGCGCTGGGCCGAGCAGGGCTCGTCGTCGAGGTCGACAAAGCCCGGTTGCGCGCGACGGTGCGCGCGGTCGAGCTCGCAGGCCACCTCTTCGAGGTCGCCCACCTCGGCGAAGAGCCAGCGCTGCTGCGTGTAAAAACGCCTGATCTCTTCAGGGCCGTGCTCGACGGTGCGCACCAGCCGCGGCGGCAGCGCGCGAAGCTGCGGTTCGAGCGCGTTGACGATGGCCTGGTTGGCCCGCGCGTCGGGCGACGAGACCACCACGAACATCGACGAGCTTGCACCCCCCATGCGCGCCATCGAGCGACGAAACAGCTTCGCACCTTCGCTCTCGCTCGGCAAGAGCTCTAGAAAGTCGCCGCGGATGTCGAGCCGACTCGTGGCCCCCCAAGAGAGCCCCAACACCACCAGAGACACCGCCAAGACGTGCCACGGCCGCCGGTGACCCAAGCGCGCAAGCGACGCGAGGAAGCGGTCGATCCACGGGGGCGATGAGCGCTGCGAAGAATCTGGCTGGGTCATAAGGTCTCGCCTCTAAAAGCGCCTCGCCGGGGAGCGTGCGCCAAGGCGTCGTGGCTGCAAGTTTTGTGCGAGGCTCAGTGAGGTGCTGAATTCACGAGAGAAGTGGGTCTTCGGTCGGGGGCGATGTGCCGCCGCGGCGCGGGCCGCCGGGGCGCCGAGGTCAGACTGACTTTTCGAGGAGCCAGTTGTGGTAGACCGTGGCGCCGGGCAGGGTGGGCACGGGCAGGGTGAGCCGCTCGTTCTGGCGCACGGTGAGGCCGTGGGCGGCGAAGCGCGCGGCGACCTGGGCGGGGGTCGTGACGTGGTGGTCGTTGATGCCCTTGAAGCCGATGGCGAGAAAGCCCGCTTCCATGAGCTTGTTGACCGAGGGCATCCCGAGGAGGAAGAGGCCGCCCGGGCGCAGCACCCGCGCCACCTCGGCCAGGCCGCGATCAAACTCGTGCAGGTGCTCGAAGGTCGAGAAGCTCACCACGAGGTCGAAGGCTCCGGTCTCGTACGGGAGCTCGTAGACCGAGCCCTGCCGGAGGTCGGCGGCGATGCCCAATGGGTCGAGCACGGCCCGGGCGCGGCTCGGGTCGGCGTCGAGGTCGATGCCGTGCAGCGCGCCCACCACGGGGCCGAGGGCGCTCATCACGGCGCCGCTGCCGTAGCCGACTTCGAGGGCGGTGACGAAGCGTCGCGTGCCGAGCATCCGCAGCCCGAGGTTGATGCGCTCGCGGAAGAGCCAGCCCGTGAGCGGGCGGCGGTAGTACTCGATGGGGTCGGTGGGGCCGTTCTTGGGGAAGCGGGCCACGAGCTCGGGGGTGATCTCTGGCATGGCGGGTATCTGTCTAAGAGGCTGTGCGGGGTGAATCGGCCGCGGCCGAGGGGTCGACCCGCTCGACGACGATGCGGGCGAAGAGGCCGAAGGTGTGGTCTCCGCGGGTGATGCGGCGGTCGAGGGCCACGAGCCCTTCGGCGAGCGCGCGCGGCACGCGGGTGTTGAAGGTCAGGCCCCCCGAGACGAGGTAGAGGCCCTTGTGAAAGGGTCGCGCCTCGGTGACCCGCAAGGCCGGGAAGCTCGCGGCAAAGCGCGCAGGCGAGTCGACGAAGACGCTCTTGGGCAGGCACTCGTTGGCGCCTGCGAGGCGCCCCATGCCGCGGAGGCTCCAGTCGTCGGGGTCGAGGAGGTAGGGCTCGTGGTGAAGGCCGCGGTAGAACCACTGCCCGACGGGGGTGAACCACGGCTCGACGAGCACGATCTTGCCGCCGGGACGGAGCACCGTCGAGGCCCCGCGAAGGAAGGCCCCGGGGTCGGGCAGGTGGTGAAACACGTTGAAGGCCACGATGGCGTCGAGCGACGCGGCCTCGAAGCTCGCCTCAAGGTCGCAGCCGTCGACGACGCGGTCGACCCGGGGCGTGGGCACGCACTCGCTGGTGATGGCCCGCGGGCACTGCGATTGAAAATAGCCGCCGCCTGAGCCGAGCTCGAGCACCCGGGGGTACGCCTCGGGGTCGTCGATGGGCGCTCGCATCCGCGCGTAGACGTCGCGGTAGATGCAGTCGAGCAAGGGGTTCGCGCGGATGCGCGCGGCGGCGTCTGCGATCTCGTCGGCGTCGGCCATGATGTCGGCCCTCAGCTGCCCTTCTTGCGAGGCTTCGTGGGGGGCTTCTTCTCGGGCTCCTTGGCCCCGGCCGGCGCGGCTCCGGCGGGGGGCTTGAGCGACTTTCGGCTCCGACCCGGGGTGATGACCTCGGCGGCCCGCACCGAGAGCGGGAGCTCGACCGAGAGGCCCGCGTCGGGCAGCTCGCCGCGGAGGGCGCGTTGAAACTCAGACCGCAGGAGCTCTGCGAGCACTTCGGCGGCCTCGGCGGGGTCGGGCATCATCCGCTCGGCGTTGCGTTGGTACACAAAGAGCCGCACAAAGCGCACCGCGTCAGGCGGCGGCGGCGGGTCGCCGGGGCGGTCGAGGCCCTCGAAGAGGAGCGGCACCCTCGGGTCGACGCCGTCGGCGAGGAGCTCGATGGGGGGCACGTCGAGGGTCATCACCATCGCCTCGCGGAGCGTGTCGGCCGCTTCGCCGTCGAGGCTCTCAAGGGCCGTGGTGAGCACGCGCCCGAAGGCGTCGAGCGAGAGCGCCCAGGTGGGCCTCGGCTCTTTCAGGTCGAGGGCCCGCACCTCGACCCACGCCAGGGTGGCGCCGCGGAGGTCGCGCTGGGCCTCGCGGACCAGCCCGAGGAAGTACCACGCGTCGCTGTTCTGGGGGTCGGTGACGATGGCCTCGTCGAGCAGGGGCAGGGCTCGGGCGTGCTCGCCGAGGTCGTACCAGGCCCGACCCAGGAGGTAGCTCATCTGCGGGTTCTCGTAGGGCCCCGCGGGCACCCCGTCGAGCACCGCGCGGCACGCCCGCAGGTCGTCTCCGCGAAGAAACATCGCCTCGAACTTCAAGAGCAGCGCGTCGGCCACCACCTGCGGCTCGTCGGCCATGTCGATGACGTCGTCGCAGCGCCCGATGACGTCTTCGAACTCTTCGAGGGCGAGGTGCACCTCGGCGGCCCCGAGGATGGGGTCGAGGTAGAGCTCGTCGAGGCTCATGGCGTGCTCGAAGTGCTCGAGGGCCTCTTCTGACTCGCCCTCGCGGTGCGCGACGTGCCCGAGGAGGGCGTAAACTTCTGGCGAATCGGGGGCCACCGACAGGGCGCGCCGCGCGCTCTGCCGGGCACCTCGGAGGTCACCACGGGTGAGGAGATCCCAGGCTCGATCGAGGTGGGCGTTGAGCTGATCCATCGACACGGTACCGACCTTTGAGAGGCGACGGGTGCTTCGCCTCGGCGGCGCGCAGAGTGAAGGCCCGACTGCCTCTGGTCAAGCCTCGCACCGGGGCAGTGTTGCGCCGCGGCCGCGGTTGCTACACTCACGGTGATGCGAAGGGTGCTCACGGCCGGTCTCGGGGTGTTGCTCTTGGCGGGTCTTGGCGGGTGCGCGACGCGTTTTCACGACGCTGCGGCCCGCGACGGCGGCTCTCGCGGCAAGCCGAGCGCGGGGTGGCTCGCGGGGGGCGAGCTCTTGCCCGAGCGCGGCCTCGGGTACGAGGTGATCCGCACCGAGGGCGAGGGGGGGCTCTTACGGGGCACGCCGCGCCTCGTGGGCCTCGTGCGCCGCGCGGCCCGCTCGGTCTACGACCGCACCCTGCCGCCGCTTCGGGTTGGCGACCTCAGCGCGACCCGCGGCGGGGTGGTGACCCGGCATCACTCTCACCGTAACGGCCGAGACGTCGATCTCTTGTACTTCGTGCGCGACGCGGCCACCGATGTGCCCGTGATCTCTCCGGGCTTCATTCGCTTCAACCGCGAGGGCGCGAGCGTCGACGCGAGGGTTCCGTTGCGCTTTGACGTGGCGCGGAATTGGCGCCTCGTCGAGTCGGTGGTGCGCGACCACGACGCCGCGGTGATTCGTGTGTTCTGCGCCGCGTGGATCAAGCGCCTCTTGCTCGACCACGCGCGCGGCATCGGGCGGCCCGCGGCGGTGATCGAGCGGCTCGAAGAGGTGCTCGCCCAGCCCGGCGACAGCGCGCCCCACGACGACCATTTTCACGTCCGGATCGCGTGCAACCCGGCCGAGCGCGTGCGCGGCTGCGTCGACGGCGGCCCGCTCTGGCCCTGGCTCCGGATGGACTGGGAGAAAGACGACGCGGCCACCCTCGACGACGACGCGGTGCTCGCGATGATGGAGCCGCTTCCACCGGGGATCGAGCACGGCCCGCCGCTCCCCGAGGGCTGGGTCGGGGCGCTGGCCTTGGCCGAGGTCGACGCGCCCGAGGGCCTGTGTGTGTCGCGGCTTCGGGCGCCCAACGACGGCTTTGTTTGCCGCTAGCGACGTTCGGCTGAGCGCTCGGGCCTCAAAGGGCGCGCCCGCTCAGGGCGTGCAGCCGGTGGGCGAGCAAGCGCGAAAGCCTGCCGAGGTGCAATCAAAGCTGAGGCTCCGCCCGGCCGCGCAGGTGGTGAGGTTGTTGCCCTCGCAGGCTCCGTTGGCGGGCGCCATGCTGGGGTCGCAGTCGGTGCCGGTGCCGCAGAAGACCGCGCTGCCGCGACGCTGGCAGGTCGCGCCGCGCACGAGGGCCCCGCAGTCGTAGCTCTGGTAGCGGCCGTTGAGGCAGCGACGGAGGCGGGTGCCGTCACAATCGACCGCGTCACCCGTGCAGGGGTCGCCGGTGCCCATGCAGCCGCCCGCGGTGGCGTTGCAGGTGCCGCCGGTGACCGAGCAGTCGCGAACGGCGACGTAGAGCCCCACGCGGCACTCTTGCAAGACGTCGCCCTCGCAGCGGGGCGGAGACCCCGGGGCGCAGGTGGCGGCGTTCTGTTGGGCGCACACGGCCTCGGTCGACGAGGCGACGCAGCGACGGCCCGTGGCGGGGCAGTCGTCGGCGATGGTGAGGCCGTTGGCGCAGCTCTGCGCGAAGCGATCACCCGCGCCGCAGCTCTGGGCGGGGGTCGGGCAGACGCCCATGTCGGCGGGGTTGACGACGTACTTCAGGCAGTCGCCCATGATGCCCGAGCAGCCCGTGTTGGTGTTGGCCGCGCACTCGGCGAGGGCCGGACACGAGCGGCGGGCGATGGGCCCGGCCTCCCACGAATCGGGGCGCCAGAGCTCGTTCAAGACCTCTTGCGCGGGGCGGCGGAGGCAGGTGGCGAGGCGCACCGCGAGGGCGTTGATCTGCCGCTCGCTGAAGCCGCAGAGGCGCTGAAGGGCGGGGCGCTGCACGTCGGGACCGGCGTCGACGGAGACGACGTCGCTGCCCGCGGGGCCCGTGTCGGCGGCCGCCGCGTCGAGGCCCGGGGTGTCGCTCGCCGTGGGGGTGTCGACGCCGACCGAACCCGTGTCGACAGGCCCCGCGTCGGCGCCCCCGTTGCCCAGGTCAAGGCTCGCCTGCGGAACGTCGGCCCGCGGCGTCGTCGCCCTCGAATCGTCGCCGCAGCCCGGGGCACCGACGGCCGCCAGAAGGACACCCAAAGCAATCGCGCTCCGCATAGGCCCGGATGGTGCGTCGCGACGCCCCCAATGTGCAAGGGTCACCGCGGTCTCGATGCACCCTCGTCGCGCCCCGGGAGAGGGGGTAAAGAGACTCCAACGCGATGCAGATCAGCACCCGGAGGTCGTTGTTTCTTGCGCTGTCACTGTCGCTCACGGGCGCGGGGGCGGGGGCCAACGGGCGCTTTCCGGCGGCGCAGCAGGTGGTGATCGGGCCGGGCCTCGCGGGCGTCGACGTCATGGCGCTGCGCACGACCTTCGGCCTGGTGATCTCGCGCGACGCGGGGCAGCACTTCGAGTGGGTCTGCGAAGAGGCGCTCTTCGCCCCTCAGGAGCCGAGCGAGACCCCCGACCCGGCGCTGATCGTGGGGGCCGACGGCACGGTCCAGTACGGCTTCGAGTGGGGCGTTCGCCGCATCGAGGCGTGCAACATCAGCCCGTCTCCGAGCGTGGCCGAGCGGGTGATCGTCGACCTCGCCGCCGACCCGAGCGGCGAGACGGTGTACGCGGTCGAGGGCATCCCGGGTGAGGCCAACGGGGTGTTTCGCGCCTCGACCCGGAGCCTCGTGTTTGAGCCCCTCGCGGTGCCCGCGCCCTCGGTGCTCTTTCTCACTGTCGAGACCGCCGCGAGCGACCCGCAGCGCCTTTATTTTACGGGGCTCGACTCGGCGACCAACGCGCCGCGGGTGATGCGCAGCGACGACGCCGGCCGCACCGTGCGCACACTCCCGGCGCTGGCCCGCGAGGTCGACAGCGCGTTCTTGTCAGGGGTCGGGCCGACCGACGCGAACCTTGTGTTCTTGCGGGCGCTGGTGGGCACCGGCACGGCGCTCTATCGCAGCACCGACGGCGGAGAGCGCTTCTCGGTGGCCCTCCGTTTTCGCGGGCCCATGCTGGGCTTCGCGCAAGACGCCGCGCGAACGGTCTGGGTGGGCGGCCCCGACGACGGGCTCTTCCGCAGCGACGACGGCGGCGCGACCTTCGAGCCGGTGTCGAACTTCGCGGTGTACTGCCTCGCCCACCACGCCGGTGCGCTCTACGTCTGCGCCGACTGGGTGCGAGAGGGGTGGGCGCTCGGCCGCTCGACCGACCGCGGCGCGCGCTTCGAGCCGCTCCTGAGGCTCGATCAGATCACCGGCGGGGTCGCCTGCGGGGTGGGTCAGGCGGTCGGCTGCGACGCGCGTTGGCCTGGGCTGCGGCAGTTCTTCGTCAACCGCAACGCCGACGCCTCGGTGCCGGTGTTCGTGCGCGACGCGGGCCCGCGTGACGCCGCCCCGGCGCGCGACGTCGTGCGCGTCGACGCGGGGCCCGGTGACGCCTCGGTGCGCGACGCCGGGGCCTTGGCGGTGGCCCGAGAGGGCGCCTGCGGCTGTCGCGCGGGGGCGCCGGGGCGGGGCGGCGCTTTCGCCGCTGTCTGGGCGATGCTCGGGCTCAGTTCTCGTCGCTGGCGTCGTCGGTCGGGCCGCTCGCGCTGACGGGGTCGCGGTCGTCGGCGAGGGGGCGCCCTTCGCGGTCGAAGAAGCCCGCGGCGAGCACCTGTGACGCGGCGCCGAGCAGAATGTGCCCCCGCGCGTTGCCCACCCGCGCGTCGTACACCACATAGCCCGGCACGAGGTCTGGCAAGGCGTTGCTGCGCAGCATCGCCGCGGGGCTTCGGCCCGAGATGACCAGCACCGTGCGCGCGGGATCGTCGGGGTTTGGGGCCGTAAAGACCGCGCCCACGTTGTCGTCGGTGAAGCTCCGCGCGCCCACCGTCAGCCGGTCGGCGCCGAGGGAGATGGGGAGCCGGGCCTGCCAGCGGTCGAGCAATCGGTGATCGCGCGGCGTGCCGATCAGCACGAGGTTGCGCCCCGCCAACATGGCCTCGGTGAGGGTGTCATCGCGCACGATCGGGTACCGCAGGGCGACGCCGCTCCGTTGGGCCCACTGTCGCGCGATGCGCTCGTAGAGGCGCACGGCGCTCGGGTCGCGGCTCCCGACGACGAAGAGCATCGGCGCGTCGAAGACCTCGCGGATCGCCCCGCCGCCGCGGGCCGCGAGGCGTTCGCCGCGCTGCCAGTGCCCCTCGCGTCGCAGGAAGCTCGTCGCGGCCCCGACGGGCACCTCGATGCGGTCTCCGTCGAGCTCGACCCTGAGCGCCGTGACCCCCGAGGCGACGAGCGCGACGGGAGGCGTCAGGGTCAGCGCGCCGACGTTGCGGGTCACGCCGCGGGCGCGGCCGTCAGGGTCGACGGTGAGCTCGATCTCGCCCCAGGTGCCGGTAACAGTGAGCGGCCCCGCGGTGCCCGCCTGGAGCGCGTCGAAGCGAACCCACGCCGTGCCGGGCCAGCGGAGGTCGGGCGTACGGAAGCGAAGCGTGCGCGGCGCCGGGTCGCGCTCGTACCGCGAAAAGTGCGTGAAGATTCGGCCCTCTGCGTAGGTCTGCGACCAGACGTTGTGCCCGAGGGCGGGCCACTCGACTTCGAGCCGGTACCCGAGCGCGCTGTACCGATCCACGAGGGTCTGCGAGTTCGACACCGGGCGGTCGAGGGTGCCATGGACGATGTACATCGGCAGGTGGCGGCCGTTCTCGGCCCAGTGGTCGTTCGACCGGAGCTCCATGAGAAAGGTCTCCCACGGGCGCCGCACGCCGCGGGTGTCGCCTCTGACGAAATAGCTGTGATAGCCGCAGAGCGGCGCCGCCGCGGCGAAGACCCCGGGGTTGTGCAGGCTCACGCCCGCTGCGCCGATGCCGCCCATCGAGAGCCCCGTGAGGTAGGTGCGGTTGGGGTCGACGCGGTAGGCCCGTTGCATCTCAGACACGACCCGCAGCACGTCGTACTCGCCTTGCTGACGGTACCCGGTGTCGCCGTATCCGTAGGGCGCCACCACGATCGCGCCGGGGTCGGCCAGCGGCGGCACCACCCGCTCGGCGTGGGTGCGGTCTTCGTGCTCGTCGTAGAGCCCCATCAAGACCGGCAACATCCGGTGGGCGCTGCCATGAAGCCCGTGCAACCCCACCACCATCGGGAAGGCGCGGTCGCCGCGGTACGACCCCGGCACATACACCGAGTACTCTTGCAGGGTGCCGTCGAGGGGCGAGCGGTACGCGCGACGCATCACGCCGGTGCGGCCCGCGAAGGGGTCTTCACGGCGTGCGAGGGCCTCGACGCCCGCCCGGAGCGTCGCCGCGAGCTCGCGCAGGTGGGCCGCGTCGCCGTCGCCGACGGCCACGAGGTCGCGGAGGCGCTCGTACGTTCGCGCGACGCTCCAGACGCTGCCCGGCGCGACGCCTGCGAGCTCGGGGTCGGGCCAGGGCCCCGGGTGTTGCGGGTTCGAGAGCGCGGGGTCGAGCGGGTCGAGCACCACGAAGGCGCGCCGCAACGCATCGCGGAGCTCGTGGGCGATGCCGACCCTGAAGGTGTGGTCGTCGGAGCCTTCGTCGCGCAGGTGGAGCACCGCGGCGGTGGCGTCGGGCAGGTGCATCGCGAGGTCGAGCGAGGGCGCCGAAGGGCCGTCGAGGCTCAGCGCCATCGAGACCGGCTCGGCGGGCTCAGGCGCGCTCAGGGTGTAGCGTCGCGCCGCCGTGCGCTCACCCCGCACCGTGCCTCCGGGGAAGCGCAGCGCCGCCGTCACGCCCACGTCGGTCGCCTCGACGGCCCGCCGCACCGTGAGCGCCAAGGTGCGCGGCGCGAGGGCGTCACAGGCCGCGTCGTCGACGCCGTCGAGGGTGAAGCGGAGGTTCGGGTCGGGCCGGTGCTGCGCGTCGGTGATTCGCACGAAGACGTCGAAGCTGTCGCGCGAGACCTGAACGAGCACGAGGCGGTGTGCGCCCTCGCTGAGGTCGAGGGGCACCATCAGGTCGTCTTCGCGCGCCCGTCGCGGGCCGTCGAGCCGCGCAATTTCGCGCCCGTCGAGCCACACCGCGAGGGCGTCGTCGGCGCCGAGCGAGAGCCAGCGGCGACCCGCGCTGCGCGCCGAGAGGGTGATGGCCGCCAGCACGGCGCGCCCGCCTCGGCCCCGGGTCGAGGGCGCGAGGGTGACCCGGGTGCGGTTCGACACCGCGGGCCGAAACCCTGCGGCCGACGGGCCCGCGCTCGGGGCGAGCGTCTGCAAGGTCATGCGGGTGGCAGTTGTGCCGAGGGCCGCACCCATCGCCGCGCCGGGGCGCACCCGGGGCAACGCAACGGCGCCCGCAGGTGCGCTCAACCACTGTGAAATTTCACCCTCGGGGCCCGGCAAGACGCGGCACTGCGCCAGCGCCTCGGCGGGGCGCGCGAGGGCGCCGAGCGACGTGAGGCAGAGGCACCGCAGAAAGGTCAATCCGAGGCTATGTGAGCTGAAAGATCGCATCAGAGTTGTCAATGGTAGACCGAGGTCGCTTGTCGCACCCGGAGGAGGTGTCGCATAGTTCGCGCGTCGTCACGAAAAGCGTGGCGAAGTCGTTGCGGGTTGGCGCGATGTCGGGCGCCGCTCGCGTGTGGATTGAGGTCTGCTCCCACCCGTAGGAGGGGCGTTTGTATGCGACTGCTTCGCGTAGCTTCACTGGGCTGTCTGATGGCCGCACTCGTGGTCGGGTGCGGCCGTTCAGAGCTTGAAACCGAGCCTGACGACGCGGCGGTGCTCCCTGATGGGGGCGACGTCCCGTTTGTGCCAGACACTCCCACGGTCGATGTGCCTCCGATCGACGTGCCCCCGATCGACGTGCCTCCGATCGACGTACCCCCGATCGACGTGCCCCCGATCGACGTGCCTCCGATCGACCAGCCTGAGGTGATCGAGCCTGACGTGCCGCCGGTGTGCGCGATGCCCTTCGCTCGCTGCGGCGCGCTCTGCGTCGACATCGCGAGCGACCCCGGCAACTGCGGCGCCTGCGGTACGGTGTGCAGCTCGGGCCGGTGCAACGCCGGGGCCTGCGTGCCGGTCTGCCCGATGGGCACCCAAGACTGCGCCGGGGCCTGCGTCGACCTCGCCTCCGACCGCCTCAACTGCGGCGGCTGCGGCGTGGCCTGCGCGTTCTCAGAGAGCTGCGAATCGGGCACCTGCCGCACGCTCTGCCCCGCGGGGCAGAACCTCTGCGGCCGCAGCTGCGTCGACATCCGCAACGACACGCAAAACTGCGGCGGTTGCGGCGTGGCCTGCCGCGCGGGCTCGGTCTGCGCGGGCGGCATCTGCTCGACGGCGTGCGACGAGGGCCAGCAGAACTGCAACGGCCGATGCACCAACACGGCGAACGACACGCAGAACTGCGGCATGTGCGGCAACGCCTGCGCGGCCGGGGCGCTCTGCGTCGCGGGCACCTGCCAGACCACCTGCCCGATGCCCAACCAGGTGTGCGGCAACCAGTGCGTCAACCTCCAGTCTGACCCGAACAACTGCGGCCGATGCGGCAACGTCTGCCCCGCGGGCGCGGCCTGCGGCTTCGGCATCTGCACGCTCACCTGCCCGACGCCCCTCGCGCGCTGCGGCGGCACCTGCGTGATCACCCTCAACGACCCGAACAACTGCGGCTCGTGCGGCAACGTCTGCCCCGCCGGTCAGCTCTGCAGCTTCGGCTCGTGCCAAGACCGCTGCAACGCGCCGCTCGTCCAGTGTAACGGCGGCTGCACCGATTACCGCATCGACCCGTCGAACTGCGGGCGCTGCGGCAACCGTTGCGGCCCCGGCGAGCTCTGCCTCTTGGGTCGCTGCGGCGCGCCTCCTGGCTGCCAGCCGCCGCGGTCGATCTGCCCCAACGGGTGCGTCAACCTCCAGGCCGACACCAACAACTGCGGCGCCTGCGGCCGCCGGTGCGCCACCGGTGAAATGTGCGCCAACGGCACCTGCATCGGCACCACCTGCCCGCGGCCGCAGATCTCGTGCAGCGGCCGCTGCATCGACCCGACCGGCGACGTCAACAACTGCGGCTCGTGCGGCAACCAGTGCGCGCCCGGCTCGCGCTGCGTCGGCGGGAGCTGCACCTCGACGTGCATGATGCCCCAGGTCGAGTGCGGCGGCGGGTGCACCGACACGCGCACCGACCCGGCCAACTGCGGCGCCTGCGGCAACCAGTGCGCGGGCAGCGCCGTGTGCATCGACGGCGTCTGCGGCACGCCCTGTCCGCCGCCTCGCGCGACCTGCGGCGAGCGCTGCATCGACCTCCAGTCTGACCCGTCGAACTGCGGCCGATGCGGCAACGCGTGCGCGACCGGCAGCACCTGCGTCGCCGGGAGCTGCATCGCGACGATGACCTGCCAGCGCCCGCGCACCCAGTGCGGGAGCGACTGCGTCGACACCAACACCGACCCCCGCAACTGCGGCGCCTGCGCGAGCGCCTGCCCGGCCGGCACCCCGTGCATGAACGGCACCTGCGCGTGCCCGGGCTCGACCGTGCTCTGCAGCGGCTTCTGCGTCGACATCAACTCGTCGCCGCTCGACTGCGGCGCCTGCGGCAACGCGTGCCCGGCCACCCATGCCTGCGTGGGCGGCCGCTGCGCCTGCAACGCGCCGCTCAGCGCGTGCAACGGTCGGTGCATCAACACCAACAACGACCGCAGCAACTGCGGCACCTGCGGCAACGTGTGCCCCAACACGTTCCAATGCAGCAACGGTCGCTGCCAGTGCCCGGGGGCCCTCAGCGCTTGCGGCGGTCGGTGCATCAACACCAACAACGACCCGCAGAACTGCGGCAGCTGCGGCACCGCTTGTCAGGCCAACCAGACCTGCATCGGCGGCCGCTGCTCGTGCCCCGCGCAGAACTCGCTCTGCGGCGGTCGTTGCGTGAACACCAACTTCGACCAGCAGAACTGCGGTCGCTGCGGCGTCGCCTGCGGCCCGCGGCAGGTCTGCGTCTTCGGCACCTGCCGCGGGATGTAAGCCCCGCCGTCTCGCTCTGCCTCTCGGCCTCGCCCGTCTCGCCCGTCACCGCGCCCTCCGATGCCAACGCTCGAGGGCGCGGCGATGCACTGCGGCGCACTTCTAGGCTAGTCTCTCGGCCGCGTGTTTGAACTCCCTCCACAGGCCCCTCGGTCGGCTCGACGGCGCGCGCCGCGCGGGCGCCTCGGCGGCGTCTCGACGGCGGTGGTCGGGCTCGGCTTCATGCTGGTCTTCGGCGTACGCCTCGTGGGCTTCGCGCAGCGGCGCCCCCCGCCGACGCCGCGGCCGTCGTCGCTCCGCAGCACCGTGTGGGATTTCGCGCAGTCGCCGGTCGGCCCGATGCGCGCCGTGGTGATGGTGCCCGAGGGCCTCGCGCCGGGCGCACGCTTGCCGCTCCTGGTCACCTTCCACGGCTGGGGAGAGAGCGTCCGCGGCGTCGAGCGCGGGGCTTGGGGTTGGGCCCGCGACTATGAGCTCGGCGCGAGCGACCGCGCGCTCCGGCAGACCCCATTGGGGCGAGAGGCCTTCCTCGGGTGGGTGTCTCCGCGGCGCTTCGAGCTGCTCCGTCGTGACCTCGCCGAGCGGCCCTACCAAGGGCTCATCGTCGTGGCCCCGTACACCCCCGACGTGCTCGACCACGACGCCGGGGCGGGGCTCTCAGAGCGTCTCGGTCAGTGGGTCGTCGACACCCTGGTGGCCAAGGCGCGCCGCGAGCTCCCGGTGCTCACCGCCCGCGAGGCCACCGGGGTCGACGGCGTCTCGCTCGGCGGCCTCGTGGCCCTTGAAGTCGGCTTCGGGCACCCCGAGACCTTCGGGGCGGTGGGCTCGCTCCAGGCCGCCCTCGACGACCGCACCGAGCGAGTGCTCGCGCGCTGGGCGCCCTCGGCGACGCGGCCCCCGCAGCGGGTGCGGCTCGTCACCACGGTGACCGACCCCTTGCGTCACGGCAACGAGCGGCTCCACGCGGCGCTGCAGGCGCGGCAGATCGCGCACGACTGGCTGGTGGTCGAGGGGCCCCACGATTATGTCTTCAACCGCGGGGCGGGCGGCGTCGAGATGCTGCTCTTTCACGACCGCGCGCTGCGGGGCCTCGGGCCGCGGTAGGTTTCTGATCTCGCAACACCCGGCCGCGAAACGCCCGCCGAGGTTGCAGAATCAGAAACCTCACATGCCGAGCTTGTCTGAGATGTTCTTCGACACGAGGCCGTGGGCGAGGGTGATGCCGGCCTTGAGCGAGGCCACGCAGTGGAGCGCCTCGCCCATGTGCTCCATGGTGAGCCCGGCTTCGAGGAGCTGCTGAGTGTAACTGTCGATGCAGTAGGGGCACTTCTCGCTGTGCGCCACGGCGAAGCCGATGAGGAGCTTCTCGCGCTTTGACAAGAGCCCCTCGTCGAAGGCCTTGCCATAGTAGGCCATGAAGCGCTGCCAGTGCTCGCGCGCGTGGTCGCCCATCTTGGGGAAGCTGGCGAGGTCTTTGTCGTCGAAATAGGCGGCCATGATGCGTTCTGCTTTCAGGGGTTGAACCGACACACAGGGCTCGGGCACCTTCGCGCGGGTGAGCGCGACCCATGAGATCGTGGTGCCCTGTTCGACCTCGAACCTCGGCCCGGGCTTCGACAGCCTGGGCCTGGCCCTGTCGAGATGGCTACGCGTGACGCTGCGCTTCGGCAACAGCGAAGCGGGGCAGCGGCTCGTTCGGCTGGGTGAGGGTCAGGGCTTCGCGCCGCCGCCCGACGAAGACCTGTTTCTTCGTGCCTTTCGTGCGCGCTGCGAGGCCCTCGGGGCCGACCCCTCGCGCGCCTTCGAGGCCACCCTGGTGAGCGACATCCCCCTCGCGCGGGGCCTCGGGTCGAGCGGGGCCTGCATCGTCGCGGCCACGATGAGCGCCGACGCCGCGCTCGGGCGCCCCCACGACCCCGACAGCGTCTTTCAGGCCGCGGCGGCCTTCGAGGGGCACCCCGACAACGTCGCGCCGAGCGTGTACGGGGGCCTCACCTGCGCGGTGAGCCTCGGGGCCGCGTGGCACGCCCTCGCGCTCGGTCGGCCGACGGCCTTCTCGGTGGTGGTGGCCATTCCGCCGACCCGGGCCGCGACCGAGGCGATGCGCGCGGTGCTGCCCGATGCGGTGCCCCACACCGTGGCCCGGAGCGCCTTGGCCCGCGCTGTCTTTCTCTCGCACGCCCTCTTGCGCGGCGAGCTCGGGGGCCGCTCGGGGCTCTTTGACGACGCGCTCCATCAGCCGTACCGCTCGGCCCATTTGCCCGGCTTCGCGAGCGCCGTGGTGGCGGCCCGCAAGGCCGGGGCGCTGGGCGTCTTCCTCTCTGGCTCGGGCTCGACGGTGTGCGCCCTCGTGCGCGCCGACGCCGACCCCCGGCACCCGCGCCGCGTCGGCGCCGCGCTCGAACGGGCCTACCTCGCGCACGGGCTCAGCGTCGAAATCGCGACCCTCAGCGTCGTCGAGGGTGCGACGCGGCGCGCGGTCGAGGCATCGTAACCCCTGTGCTGACGCGCTTCTCGCTCCCGTTGCGTCGCGGCGACACCGCGCGCGGCGTGGGGCTCGCGGCGGCCCTCATCGCGCTCTGGGCGGCGCTCCTCGTGTCGGGGCTGCGGGCGCCCTTCGCGTCGATGAGCGCGGCCGAGGTGGCGGCGCGCGTCGCCCTCCAGACCTGGCTCTACACGGGCCTCTTCATCACCGCCCACGACGCCATGCACGGCACCCTCGCGCCGGGCCGCCCGCGGCTCAACGCGGGCCTCGGGGCCCTCGCGGTGGGGCTCTACGCGCTCTTTCCCTACGCGACCCTGGCGGCCGAGCATCAGCGCCATCACCGGCACCCGGGCACCGCCGACGACCCTGATTTTCACGCCGAGGGGCGACCCGGGTTCTGGCCCTGGTACCTCCGCTTTGTGGGCCACTACGTCCGCATCGCGCAGGTGGCGGCGATGGCGGCGGTGTTCAACGGGTTGCAGCACGGGCTGAGGCTCGATCAGCGAAATCTGCTGCTCTTCTGGGTGCTTCCGTCGCTGCTCAGCACGCTCCAGCTCTTCTACTTCGGCACCTGGCTGCCGCACCGCGAGGGCGCGCCCTTCGCCGACGCGCACCGCGCGCGCAGCAACGCCTACGGCGCCTTCGCCTCGCTCGTGAGCTGCTTCCACTTCGGCTACCACTGGGAGCACCACGCCGCCCCGTCGGTGCCCTGGTGGCGGCTCCCCGAGGCGCGCCGCGCGGCCGCCCAGACCGCGGGGCTCAGGGCTTCTGAAACACAGCCCGGGTGAGCCACGAGCGGCCCTCGTGGAGGGCGCCCTCATGGAGCGTCTCATCGACCACATGCATCGACACCGCCGTGAGCCCCGCGAAGTCTGCGGCGAGCAGCTCGGGCGTGTAGAGCATGTCAGCGCGTTGGGGGCCGCCGCGGCTGCCCTCGGCCTGACGCTTGAGGTGCTCGGGGTGGTACGACTCGACGATCAAGACGCCGCCGGGCTTGAGCGCTTCGACAAAGGCCCGGTGCACCGCGGGCCGGTCTTCAGGCAGAAAGTGCAAGAACACGCTCGCGATGCCGTCGTACTGAGCCGGCGCCGACCAGCCCCGCAGGTCGCCCTCGGTCGCGTTCACGGTTACGCCGTGAGCGGCCGCCAAGGCTCGCGATTTGGCGACGCCCGAGGGTGACAGGTCGCGGGTGTCGACCGCGGCCCCCAAGGTGGCGAGAAACACCCCGTTGCGGCCCTCGCCGTCGCCGGGCACAAACCACCGCTGGCCGGGCGCCACCCGCGCCGCGTGGGCGGCGAGAAAGACGTTCGGCGCCGTGCCGTAGGCAAAGCGCTCGGGCGCGAAGCGGAGCTCCCAGAAGGCTGCGTCAGGGCTGAGGGTCATGGCCGCCGCTCTAGCACACTTTGCGATGTTCACAGTGTGAACATTGCGCCGCGGGCGACGGGGCGCTCAGTGTCGGGCGAAGGGGTAGTCGTTCCAGTCGATGCGAAAATGGGGGTCGAGCCAGGGGCACTCGTTGAGGACGGCGCGGGCGACCTTCTGTGCCACGCGACGGTACGCGGGGTGCCCCTGCCGGGCCGCGCGGAGCTCGCAGAAGTGAAAGAGCTCTCGCAGGTTGGCGCTCATCACGTAGCGCACCTGGTAGGCGAGGGGCACGACGTACTGGGCCTCCCAGGGGTGCTCGGCAGCGAGCTGGTCGTACACCACCGGCACGTCGTCGAGGGCGCGGCGCACGGTGTCGCCCACGCCCAACGATTCGAGCTCGGCGGCGTAGACGTATCCCTCGCGGGTGCTGAGCCTGGGCGTGGTGGCGCTCACCAGGCGGTGCCGCTGGAGGTCACGCCACGCGCCGTAGTCACAGCGGATTTCGAAGCGAAATTGCACCTGTTCGAGGGCCCGGAGGGGCGCGTCGTGGGGGCCTCGCTCGTCGAGGTAGGCCGCCACGATCTTCTTCGCGTGCGAGGGGTCGAGGGCGGCGTGCCAGGCTTCGTCCCACGCGGTGCCGAAGAGCTCGCACTGTACGGCCGCGGCGACGGTGCGGAGCGCCTCGGGGGTCACATCGACGAGGGCCACCTCTTCGGGTCGCGCGTTCGAGACCCGGTGCAACGCGCCGTGCGCGTGAAAGACCCGGGCTCGCGCGTTGTCGCGGTGGGGCCGCGGCGCCGTGTACTTCAAGAGCGTCGGCGCGATCACCCGGCCCTCGTCGCGGAGCCCCTCGGCCATGCGCCGCACCTCGGCGAGCGGCGACCCGAGGAGCTTGCCGATGTGGGTCTCGAGCACCCGCGCGTTGGCCGTCAGCCCCACGTTGGTCGGCACCCCCGCGGGTAGCAACCCCCGGAGGAGGTCGCACGCGTGGGCGCGCAGGGTCGCCGCGTGCGCCTTGGGGCTCGTCTCGTCGGGCGTCGGGTACCGCGCGATGAGCTTCGCCTCGACCTCGTCTGCGAGGACGGCGTAGCGCGCGAGGAGGCCCCGCGCGGCGGCCTCGTATTGCGCCTGGAGCTTCGCCGGGAGCCCGATGTCGGTGACCAGCGTGCCCTCGTCGAAGCGAACGTAGCGCGTCGATTTCTCGGTGTATGCGGCGAGCCGTGCCTCTTCGAGGGCCTTCGCGGCGACGATCGAGATGCGCTCGACGGCGAGGTGCACCACCGCGTGCTCGGCGACCGAGGCGTGCCCGTAGCCCACCACCCACTTCTCGTGAAACGCCTTGGCCTTGGCCTGCGCCGCGCTGAGCGAAGGCATCGCCGGCGCGGCCCCGAGGAGGTCGAGCTCCTGGTCGTTGAGGAGCCGCTTCAGGTTGGTGCGCAGGTCGTCACGCGAGCGCGAGTAGTACGCGAAGAGCACCGCCACGACCTCTTCGGGGAGGTTGCGGAGCGCAAAAATGTCGCGGTCAAGGTTGGTGACGTACGGCGCGAGGACGTCGGTCATGAGGCCCCAGACGCTACCCGTCGTGCGCCCCCAGCAGAAACTTTTCTACGGTCGCTCGCACCACGCGGGCACGAGCGGCGCGACCACCGCGTTGAGCCTGTCGCGCGGGTTCGCGCGCTCGAGCTCGGCCGCAAGGTTGACCCCCGCGACGCAGCGCCGCAGGAGGCACGCGCCGGGCACCCGCCCCATCGCCCGAGGCGCCACGAGGCTCGCCCGCGCCGCGCTCACCACCGCGGGGGCGCAGCGCTCGACCAGCATCGCCGCGGCGACGAGACGGGCGTCGCCGCACGCGGCGAGCACCTGGTCGCGGTTCGCGTGCACGCACCCCCGCACCGAGACCGGAGCCTCTTCGGGCGCCGCGAACACCCCGAGCGCGGCCGCCGCTTCGAGGCCCGGGTCGCGGGCGCCGTGCGCCATGCGGAGCGCGTCGATGTAGGTGATCGCGCGGGCCATCCGGTCGGTGAAGCGCGCCGCGGTGTTGAGCGCGGCGGTCACGGCGAGGCGCGCGAGCGCCGGGTCAGCCGAGCGGCCGCTCAGCGCGATCAGGGCGCCGATGCGCCAGGGCGTGCAGTGCGCGGGCGAGGGCGTGTTCACCGCGCACTCGGTCGCCAGGGCGCGGAGCGTCGCCGCGGGCACAGCGCCCGCCGCGATGCGCGTGCCGACGAGGTGACCCCAGATCACGTCGGCCCCCTCGACGCCCGCGGCGGCGTCACCCCGGGCCCCGAGGTAGCGCGCGAAATCTTCGCCGAGTTGGGGCGGGGTGTTGTCGTGAAGCGCCGTCAGAAACCGCTGATCGAGGGCCTCGACGTGCCCCGGGCCCACGCCCCGGAGCGAGTGCCGCAGCGCCAGCGCGAGGCCCTGCCCGGTGAACACCGCGAAGCTCCACGCGGCGAGGGCGTCGGCGGTGCTGCCCGACAGGCCGCCCGGCAGCTCGATCCCGCGAAACACCGGCGGGTGCACCGGCGCGTCGGCCGCGAGCCCTGACGGGCGCTCGAGGGTCTCGGCGATCCAGGTCGAGAGCGGCGGCGCCGAGGCCGCGCAGGCCGAGAGGTCTCGGCCGTCAAGGGCCCGCATCGCCATCACCGCCGCGCCGGGCGCCGTGTAGAGGGCGCGGCACGACCGATCGGGCCCTGCGACGCCAGAGAGGGGCCATGCGGGGCCCGAGAGGCTGAAGACGGCCTGCGCTTCGTTCACGGGCCGCGACGCCACAGAGAGGCCCTCTACGGCCCGGCGAAGGGTCGCCACCTCGGCGCGGCCCAGCACGGCGCTCGTTCGCCAGAGGGGGCCGAGCGACCCGGCGGCTTCGGGCGACTGGGCGTCGGTGTCGATGGCGAGCTGCCAGCGCCCGGCCTCTTCGTGGGCGTTGAAGGTGTAGGTGACCGCGAAATCGCCGACCGAGACGACGCCGAGGCGGCGCGCGATGGGGGCCTCGGCGCCGGCGTCTCCGCTGCGGGCCGCGGCCGAGGGCCCCTGCCGACAGGCCCCGATCAGCGCGAACGCTGCGCCGAGACGAGCACCGCGCGGGCCCACGCGTCTGAAAACGCCCCTTCGCGGACCCGGAGCGAGAACCCGCGGCGGGTGAACAGCTTGACGATCGAGGGCCATCGAAACGACGCATAATACATCACAAAGCGAGGGCTCCAGACGAGATTCCGCAGGCGCATCGCCGCGTCGAAGGCCGCCACCCGGCACCACGCCGCCGAGCCGAGCGGCGCGGGCCGCGCGGTCACGAACACGAAGCGCCCCCCCGGGCGGAGCGCCCGAAACACCCCGTCGACGACGGCCTCCTGGTCGACCGTGGTGAAGTGCCCGAAGGCGCCCGCCGACACCACGAGGTCGAACTGCTCGCGGTATTCGAGGCGCGTCGCGTCGCCGTGGGTGAGGGCCACCGATCGGCCCGCGTCGCCGAGGCGCCTGCGACACTGCGCGAGCATGGCGCGCGACAGGTCGACCCCTTCGAGGTGCCCCTCGACGCGCCCGAGCATGCCCTCCAAGAGCGCCCCGGTGCCGCAGCAGAGGTCGAGGGCGTCTCGCACAGGGTGGCCCCGCAGGGCCTCGTCGACGAGCCTCGTGGCCACCGCCTCGGGCGTGCGAAAGGGCGTGTGATCGAAGGTCGGCGCGAGCAGGTCGTAGCCCCCCTCGACGCTCGACAAGGCCTGGCGCGCGAGGTCCAGAAAGCGCGGACCGTGAGGGCCGTACATTCAGCCCACCCGCATGACCACGAGGCCCACCCCGATGCCGGCGGTGCGGCACGGGCCGAGGGCGGCCTCGCAGAGCTCGCTCGCGCGGGCGGCGGGTCGCTGGGCCAGCATCGTCGCGATGGCGCCGATCGAGCGCATGCCGAAGGCGTCGCGGCTGCCGAACACCAACAGGTCGCCCTGGAGCAGCCGGTCGGTCGAGAGGAGCATCCCCCCGCGCGAGACCCCGGGGGTGCGCTGCGGGTTGTTCAAGAGGCGCTTGGGCTCGCCGCCGCGGGCGCGGTAGATGCGCATCCCGGCCGAGATGGTGAGGTGCACCTGCTCGCCTTGGGTGACCACGCCGACGAGTTGGGCGTCGAGGTTGAGGTTCGGCTCGACGAGGGCGCCCCGCAGCCGGCTGATGGCCTGCGCGGCCGCGCCGGTGGCCCGTTGCAGCCCGCCGTTGATGCCCTTCTGCTCTTGCAGCGCGGGGAAGAAGCCCCGACGCACGGCCTCATTCACCGTCGACCAGAGCCGCGGCGGCGAGAGCGGGGCCACCACACAGAAGGCGTGGCCGTCGGGGCCTGCGAGGGCGAGGTCGCGGGTGATCTGAGCCGTGCGAACCCGTGCGAGGGAGGTGCCTAGCGCAACTTCGAGGGCCATCAACGTCGGAGGTTATACCCGTTCGACGGAGAGCACACCCTTCACCTTCTGCAGCGCCCGAATGACGTTCTTCAGCGACGAGAGGTCGGTGGCGGTGAAGGTGAAGAGGTTGATCGCGCGGTCGCCCTCGGCGGTGCGACAGTTGGCCTCGTCGATGTTGACCTCGCACTTCGAGAAGGTCGAGCCCACCTCGGCCAGGATGCCCGGTCGGTTGGCGGTGATGACCCGCAGCACCACGGGCCGCGCCACCTTTGCGCCGCTCGACCAGCTCACGTTGAGCTTGCGCTCGGGGTCGATGTCGAGCCCCTTGTCGCACTGACGGCGGTGCACCGTGACGCCCCGGCCCCGCGAGATGAAGCCGACGATCTCGTCGCCCGGCAAGGGGCTGCAACACCGCGCGAAGCGCACGAGGATGTCGCTCTCGCCCGAGACCAGGATGCCCGCGGTGTCGCGCCCGGTGACCTTGCGGATCACCTTCTCGACGGCGCCCTCTTTGATCTCGCTCGGCGGCTTCTCTTCGGGCGGCGCGAGCACCGCGACCACCTCGCTCGCGTCGACCTTGCCGTATCCCACTTGGACGAGCAGGTCTTCCACCGAGTGGAGCTTCAGGTGCTCGACCACCCGGGTCATCGCGCCCTGCTTGATGGCCTTCGCGTACGAGAGGCTCGCGCCGTGCAGGGCCCGCTCAAGGAGCTCTCGGCCCAGGCGCAGCGAGCGGTCGCGCTGCTCGATGCGGAGGTAGGCCCTGATCTTCGACCGCGCCTTCGAGGTGACGGCGTGCTCGAGCCAGTCTTTGGTGGGGTGCTTGTTCGAGTCGGTGATGATGTCGACGACGTCGCCCGAGCGGAGCTGCGAGCGCAGCGGCACGATGGCGCCGTTCACCCGCGCGCCGGCGCAGTGGTCGCCGACGTCGGAGTGAATGGCGTACGCGAAATCGATGGGCGTCGCCTTTCGCGGGAAGGCGCGCACGTCACCCTTGGGCGTAAAGACGTAGACCTCGTCTTGAAAGAGGTCGACCCTGACGCTCTCAAGGAACTCCTGCGGGTCGCGCAGCTCTTTTTGCCACTGCATCAGCTCGCGGAGCCAATGAAAGCGCTGGGCGTCGCGGTGGTCGATGGGGGCCCCCGCGTCGGCGCCACGACCGCGCTCTTTGTACTTCCAGTGGGCGGCGATGCCGAGCTCGGCCACGCGGTGCATCTCGCGGGTGCGGATCTGCACCTCCATGCGCTCGCGCTCTTTGCCGATCACCGTGGTGTGGAGCGACTGGTACCCGTTCGGCTTCGGCAGCGCGATGTAGTCTTTGAAGCGCCCGGGGATGGGCGTAAACATCCCGTGAACGACCCCCAACGCGGCGTAGCAGTCTGACACGCTCTCGACCACCGCGCGAAACGCGATGACGTCGTAGACCTGCTCGAACTCGCAAGCCCCGGCCTGCATCTTTCGCCACACCGAGTAGAGGTGCTTCACCCGCCCCTTGACCTCAACGGCAAAGCCCGCCTCCGACAGCCTCCCCGTGAGGAAGGCCGTCGTGCGCTCGATGTAACCCTCGCGCTGCTTGATCAGCTCGGCGGTCTTCTCGGTCAGCAGCTTGAACCCGTCGGGCTCGAGGTGCTTGAACGCCAGGTCTTCGAGCTCAGACTTCATCCATGCCATGCCGAGGCGGTTGGCCAAGGGGGCGAAGATGTCGAGGGTCTCGCGGGCGATGCGCTCGCGCGAGTCGGGGCTCATGTGCTCGAGGGTGCGCATGTTGTCGAGGCGGTCGGCGAGCTTCACCAGGAGCACCCTGATGTCTTTCGCCATGTGCAAGAGCATCTTGCGGAAGCTCTCGGCCTGACGATCCTCCTTCGAGCTGAAGTTGAACTTGTTCAGCTTCGTGACCCCGTCGACGAGGAAGGCCACCTCGTCGCCGAACTCGCGCGCCACGTCGTCGAGGGTGGCCTTGGTGTCTTCGACGGTGTCGTGCAAGAGCGCCGCGCAGAGCGACGCCGTGTCGAGCTTCATCTCGGCGATGACGTTGGCCACCGACACCGGGTGCGTGAAGTACGGCTCGCCCGACTTTCGCTTCTGCCCGGTGTGATGATGATCACCGAAGAGATAGGCCTTTCGGATCAGGTCGGTGTCGGCCTCGGGGTGATACGCCGTCACCCTCGCCACGAGAGCATCGAGGGCCTGCGCTTGCATCTGCATGACCAAAACCTCTTCTCTCATGGAGTATGCCTTCTCTGTCGCGAGAGCAACGATTGCGTTCGGGCTTGCCGAAGCTTGGCCAGAGTGGCAATGCCCACGACGCGCCGTGGGTGTGATCGATTCGATTCGGCTTCGCGTTGCGGCCCTCTCGCCGAGGGCGCGGCGGCTCATTTCGGCCCTCGTCGCCGTGGGGGGCGTGGTCTTGGTGGGCCAGGTGCTCGCGCCTGAGACGCCCCGCGAGGTGCCGGTCGAGGTGCGCGCGGGCGCGTGGCGGGGCAGCCGCGTCGAGGGCGTGCGGGTGCGCTTTCGGCGGCGCGGCGAGGTGATCCGCGAGCTGAGCTTCGTCGAGGGCGTGGCGGGCCGGGGGTGGGCGGCGACGGTGCATCTTCCGCTGGTGAGGGTAGACACCGAAGTCGAGCTGACCAGTCAGGGGCGGGTGTATTCTCGCGCGGGCGTGCTCGAACCCCGCGCGGGCGAGATCGCGGTGATCGAGGCCCCGTCGGGCCCCTGAGGGCTCGGCGCCCCCTTGCGTGACCCGCGGCGGTGTTGGTAAGGGCGGCCCCTGCGGAGCAACGCGCAGCGCAACGCTTCGCCGAGGAGTCTACAGGTTGTGATCGTTCAGTCTTCGCAGGCCTCGCGGGTGCTCGTGCTTCGTGCGGGGCGTGGTGAGGCGCTCCAGGAGTCTCTGGTCGCGCTGATGAAAGAGCAGTCGGCCCGCACCGCCACCGTGGTGGCCGGTCACGGGGCCCTCCAGAGCGTGACCTTCGACAGCTACGACCCCCGGGGGCGCGCCTTCGGTGACGCCCGCACCTTCGCGGGAGCCGTCGAATTGTTAAGTGTTTCCGGTCACTTGATGATGCGTGGGAGCGAGATCGACTCCTTCCTGCATGTGACCGTGGCGCGCGACAGCGGCAACGGCGTCGAGGTGGTCGGCGGTCGGCTCATCGAGGCGCCGGTGGTCGCGGTCGAGCTCACGGTGATGGTGCACGATGACCTCCATCTCGAGCGCGTGGGCGACGCCGCCACGGGGGTCGACGCGTTTCGTGCCGGCGACCGCCGCGGCGCCGAGTCGCCCCGTGCCCGCGAGCCCTCGCGCGAGCGCGAGCCCGTGGTGGTCACGACCCGCGAGCGCGAGCCCGTGGTGGTCAAAGAGCCGGCGAAGGAGCCCGCGAGAGAGCCTGTGCGCGAGACCGTGCGCCCGCGCAGCCCGGCCGTGACGGTGCCCGCGCCGAGCGTGACGCCTCCGACGGGGCGGCTCTCGCTCGCCGACGCGGCCAAGGCGCTTGAGAGCATGCCGGCCCGCCGCGAGGCCCCCGAAGATGACCTCGACGATGTGGTCGAGGTGCAGAACGGCGACTTCATGCTTCACCCGACCTTCGGCGAGGTGATCGTGATTCGTGAGATCGAGCCCGGCACCGTCGACATCAAGATCGTGTCGAACGGCAGCTTCCGTCGCATCAAGTTCGACGTCTTCGAGGTGACCGCGCGCGGCGAGAAAGACGGCCACCGGATCTGGCAGCTCAAGCCCCGTCGCTGACGATCAACGGGCGGCTCCGCGCGAGGGCCTCGGCCGCCGCCGCGTTGACGCCGCCCAAAAGGGCCGCCGCGAGATCGTAGTGCGCGGGCCCGATGGCGCCGCCTGCACCGCGGAGGAGCGCGTCGAGGGCCGCGCGCTGCGAGGCCGTCATGCGAAACCCGCCGCCCCCGCAGCTTCGGCAGACCACGCCGCCGGCGTCGGCGGCGAGGGTGACCGTCACGCCCGCGGGGGCAGGGCGGTCACACCGAGCGCAGCGGTCGAGCACGGCCCCGTGTCCGGTGACGTCGAGCGCCTCGAACACAAAGCGAACGGTCGCGGCGAGGGCGTCGGCGTCGGGTGCCGAGAGGGTCTCGTAGAGCTCCAGCAGGAGCGCGAAGAGCACCCGCTGCGAGGGCGCCGGGCCCGCGACGGCCGCGATCACCCCGGTGCAGGCGAGCGCGGCGCTCTGAGGCCCCAGGCGCTTCGAGAGGCCGGGCCAGCCTTGAAGGCACTGGGCGTCTTCGAGGCGCGCCCCCGCACGAGATTCGCTCCAGCCGAGGTCGTAGAGGCAGAGCGGCGAGAGGCCTGCGGTGAAGCGGCGCTGCGAGCGCTGCCCCGAAGGCGCCAGGGCCTCAAGACAGACATCGTTTTCGAGGAGGAGGGTGACCTTGAGGTCGTGCTCGCGGAAGGCCGCGCGGCGAAGCACCAAGGCCCGCGCCCGAAAGACGCTCACCCCGAGAGGGTCGACGAAACCGAGGCCGCACGCAACGACAGCTGCTCAGGCCGATCTTGCGTGCGCGGGCGCAAGAGGAACGACATCGCCAGCGTCGCCAAGATGCCAAACACCACCAGCGCGATGGCCAGGCCGAAGCGGCGGCCCCGGTCGGCCTCGCTCGCGGGCAGGCGCACCGGCACCGGCACCACCTCGCGGGCGCGGATCTCGACCGCGTAGCGCGCGAGCACCTCGTCGGTCGAGACGCCCAAGGCCCGCGCGTAGCTGCGCAGAAAGCCCTTCACAAAGGTCTCACCGGGGAGCGCGGTGTAGTCACCCGATTCGAGCTGCTCAAGCGACCCGAGCGGGATGCGCGTGGTGTCGGCGATCTCTTCGAGGCCGATGCCGCGCTGCTCGCGCTCGCGTCGTAGGTACGTGCCGATGGATTCCACCCTCAGACCTCCGTGACCGTGGCACCGTGGCCCGGGCAGTGCGGTGGAGCCGTGCGCAGCACCCTCATGGGGCCACCGACCGGCTCAACGCCGCGCACTCCCGCCCGACGGGGGTGTCCGCAGCCAGCTCGATGCACCGCGCGAGGTCTTCGCGGGCGCGATCGGGTTGATGAAGTTCGATCTTGACCTTGGCGCGGTTCAGATAAACCTCTTGGATGCGGTCGCACCCAGGGGCCTGTACGGCCGCGGCGCGGTCAAGCGCCTCCAAAGCATGGGCAAGGTCATGGGCGCGGAGCCGGGCTTCGCCGAGGCGAGACCAACCCACGCAGAAGTTCGGTTGAATGGCCACCGCGCGCTCAAGCGCAGTGACCGACTCGGAGACGCGCCCCGAGCGCATGAGGGCCTGGCCGAGGTTGCCCCACGCAAGAAAGGGCGTCGTGTAGGTCAGCTCGGCCGTAACCTGCTGAAGCATCGGCACGGCCTCGGCGGCGCGGTCGGCGTTGATCAGCAGCACCCCGAGCGAGTTGCGCGCCTCGGCCAACGAAGCGCGCAGCGTCTCGTCTTGACCGACCCGGGCCTCGTAGAGCCGCACCGCCTCGCGCAGGTGACGCTCGGCTTCGGCGTGGCGATCGAGCGCCGCGTAGGCCTGCCCCAAGCACAACCGCGCCTCGGCGTTGGTCGGGTCACGCCGTACGGCGCGCTCCCATACGACCAAGGCGCCGGTGGGGTTGCCCTCTTGGGTGTAGGCGATGCCGAGGTTCACGTCTGAGATGGCCTGCTGGCGCGCCTCTTCGCTCACTCCGGCGGAGCAGGCCCATCCTGCGCCGGCGGCACCCATGACAACAACCGCGGCCAACGCCGCGCGCGTGATCGCCACCAGGGGTGTGACCCATCGAGAGGCCGCAGGGGCCACCCACATCGCACGACGCTCGGATCGAAGCAGTGGGTGACTCACGCGACCTTCCAAAGAGGGTCACCGTCTAACTGACCCGAGCCAGAGGGGTCAACCCAGAAATTTGACACGCGACCCCCACCTGGGTCTTGACGCCGTGCCGCGGTCGGGCCTCGCCAACAGGGGCGACCTCAGCCCCGCACTTGCTCTTGCATGCCGAGGAGGGTGAAGAGGCGTCGCAGCGCGTCGATGTCGTCGATGGCGACCTTCTCTTCGATGATGCGGATGTACTGCCCCTCGCGGAGCTGGATCACGGCCCGCTTGACCGTGTCGACGTCGAGCCCCGAGCGCGCCGACAGTTCGAGCGGCGACACCGCGACCTGGGCCGCGCCGGTGTTGCGACCGGCTTCGAGCGCGAGCTTCAAGAGCGCGTTGACGACCTTCGAGGTCGCGTCGCGGAGGAGCATGTTCTCAAACTGATCTTCGGCGTCGCGGAGCCGCCGGACGAGCTGCTGAACGAGCCGCGCGGCCACCGCGGGGCTGCCCTGGAGGAGCTGGTTGAAGGTGTCGGGGTCGAGGGCCAGCACCACGACATCGGAGAGGGCCACGGCGCTGGTGCCGCGCTGCGTGCCGGGCAAGAGCGCCCCCTCGCCGAAGAGGTCGCCCGGCTTGAGGATCTGCACCGAGCGCTCGACGCTCCGCACGCGCTTGACCACCCGCACGCGCCCCTCTTGGAGCATGAAGACTTCGCGGGCGGCGTCGCCCTCGCGAAAGATGGTCTCGCCGTTGCCGTAGCGACGGCCAAAGTGCTCAAGCAGACGATCACGTTCGACCGAAGAGATTTCGCTCATCGCGGGGTGACGTCAGGTTGTATTACAACGCGGCCCCGCCTTCGAGGGGCATCGTCGTGGGCGGTGCAGATTCTCTGTTGACACCGGTGGGGGGGCGGCGTAGAGAAGCGGCCCCCGTGACGAGCGGGCGCTACACAATGCCGATGTAGCTCAGTCGGTTAGAGCAGGGGAATCATAATCCCAAGGTCGTAGGTTCAAGTCCCACCGTCGGCACCCAGAAAGCCCTTCATGCGAAGGGCTTTTTGCATTTGGGGGGCTGTCCGCCGGGTTCGCCGAGGTCGCGCGGCGACGGCGCGCCTGCGAGCCTGTCTCCCGCGGTCGCCGTGGGCCCTCACCGCGCACCCGTTGCGAGGCGCGTGATCTCGCGATTGAGGTGACCTCACCCCAAGCGCCGGGTGAGGGTTTCGCCGTGCGCCACCTTCGCCTCGCATGTCCGCACGCCAACCATCTTCCGAGGGTAAATCTCAGGGCTGAGAGGCGAGGGCCCTCGGTGCTCGGACGCGCGTCGCCGGCCCATCGCATGACCGAGCGCGCCTCAGGGGGCAGGTCTGCCGCCCGCGAGGCCTCGCGACGCCTGCACAGAGGCGCCCAACCGAGCGTCGCGCCCGCTCCGTCGGCGTCGTACAGACGTGCCGCATCGCACCCAACGGCGCATCGTCAATTCGCACCTTCTCGGCCCCCGATTTTCTTGAATCGAGCCCGTCCATGCCAGCCTCCGGGGCGAGACGACCCGGCGCCTGCGGGCTGGGCGCTCGGCGCGCTCCGACAGGGCCTCGATGTCTCACCGAGGGGCGCTCTGTGAAGGTCTTTGCGCAATCGCGAGTGCCCGAATTTTGGTCAGAATGTTCTCGATTTTCGCGACGTCGCATGTCGAAGTTTTCACTGTGCGTGCTTCGCTTTCTCATTCATCGGGCGCCATCCGTCGGGCGGTACCGCGCAGACGCTCGCTTCGGACGCGCTTCGTCGTCGCCACGACCTTCACTGTGGTGTCGGTCTTTGCGCTGTACGCGGTCTCTGCGGTGCGTGTGCAGCGCGACGCCCTCGCCGAGGCCGAGCGGGCCCGTCAGGTGCTCGCGGTGCGCCGCGGGGTCGAACACCTCTCGACGCTGGTGTCGGGCGTGTCTTCGACCACCGACCGGGTGGGGGCGGCGCTCACCGACCCCCGCATCGAGTCAGACGCGGTGCGCCTCGCGTTGGCCCGCGAGGCCGTGGGGGCCAGCACGGGGCTCCACGACGTGGCGGTGTACCTCCCTGACGGGAGCCTCATCGACGCCCTCCTCGGCGCGGGGGCGTCGGCCTTGCCGGCTCCGTTGCCGACGATGCCTCCGGCGGGTCTCGGCGGCCGGTACGACACCGAGCGCTACGCAGAGGGCGTCTGGTTGAGCGCCGGGGCGACCGAGAACGGGCCGCTCGTTCGCTATGTGAAGCGGGTCGAGCGCGAGGGGCAGCTCCGGGCCTGGGTGGTGGGCACGCTGAGCCCGCAGCGCTTCTGTGAGGTCGTGGCCACGGTCTCGGCGGAGCACCTCGGCGCCGCCGACCGGCTCTCGGCGCTCGAAGAAGGCGCGCGCTCGCTCACCCAAGCTTGCGGGCGGCCCGACCACGCGCTCGAATATCTCGGGCAGATCGGGCAGTTTGAGCCGCGCGAGGCCATCCGCAATGACTTCGGGCTCTCGCGCGAGGTGCGGGGCCGCGACGGCGTCGGGCGCGTGGTCACCGTGCAGAGCCTGCCTGCGTTGGGCTGGCTCCTCGTGGCCGAGCGGCCGACCCGCGAGGCCTATGCGGCGCTCGAAGACGCGCGGCGGGCGCTGATCGTGCGGGCGGTGGCCTCGGTGCTCGCCGCGGCGCTGATGGGCGCTTGGCTCGCGGCCCGGGTCACCCGACCCATCATGGCCCTCACCCGGCTCGCGCTGGCCTACGGGCGCCGCGAGTTTACCCGACGGGCTGAGCTCACCACCCGCGACGAGCTGGCCACCCTCGGCGGCGCGATGGAAGAGATGGCCGACGAGATCCGCCGCGGCGAGGCCGAGATGGTGCGCCGCGACCGCGTCGAGCGTGACCTGGCGCGGTACCTCCCGGCGAGCGTGGCGGGCGAGATCGCGCGGGGCGAACGCGAGGTGGCCCTCGGGGGGCAGCGCGCCATGGTGACGGTGCTCTTCGCCGACGTGGTGGGCTTTACGCCCTTCGCCGAGGCCAACGAGCCCGAGCGCGTGCTCGGCTTCCTCAATGACCTCTTCACGGTGCTCTCTGAAGTGGTGTTTCGGCACGGCGGCACCCTCGACAAGTACCTCGGCGACTGCGTGATGGCGGTGTTCGGCGCGCCCACGCCGCAAGCCGATCATGTGGCCAGGGCCCTCGCCGTGGCCGAAGACATGCATCGCTTCGTGTCTTCAGGGGCTGCCCTGTGGCGATCGAAGTACAACTTCGAGGTTCGCCTCGCGATCGGCATTCACACCGGCGAGGCGCTGGTGGGCAACCTCGGGAGCGAGGCCCGGCTCGATTACACGGTGATCGGCGACACGGTGAACGTGGCGGCGCGGCTTGAGACGCTGGCCTCTCCGGGGCGCACGCTGGTGAGCGAGGCGGTGATGCTGGCCGCCGGTGACGTGGCAGGCTTTGTCTCGCTCGGCGCGCAGCCCCTGCGCGGAAAACGTGAGGCCGTCTCGGTCTACGAGGTTGAAACATGACACGCACCCGCGGTGAGACGCCTTCGCAGCCCGACGTGACGGTTCGGCCGCCTGAGACCCTGGCCTTTGGGGCGCCGCGGCCGTCGGCCTCGACCGACGACGAGCTCGAGCCGGTGCGGCGGGGCCTGGTGCTGGCCGATAAATTCGTCATCGAGGCGATGCTCGGTCAGGGCGGCATGGGCGCGGTGTATCGCGCCAACCACCGGCAGCTCGGGGCCATGGTGGCGGTGAAGTTCATGCGGTCGAGCTTGCTCGAATCGAAGAGCGTTCGGGCGCGGTTCTGGCGTGAAGTTCAGGTGCTCGCGCGGTGCCGTCACCCGGGGGTGGTGTCGATCCTCGACGCGGGCGAGCACCAAGGCACCCCGTGGATCGCCATGGAGCTCTTGCACGGTGAGTCGTGGGCCTCGCGCATCGCTTACCTCTCGATGGTGCCCTCCGAGGCCCTCGAAGGTGTGGCCGAGGTGTTCAAGGTCTTGGCCTATGTCCACAAGCAGAACGTCATTCACCGCGACCTCAAGCCCGGCAACGTCATGCGGCTCACCTCGGGCGCGGTGAAGGTGCTCGATTTTGGCCTGGTCTACGAAGAGACCGAAGAAGACCTGCGCATCACCTCTCCGTCGGTGGTGATCGGTACGCCCGCGTACATGGCCCCCGAGCAGTGCCTCGGGCGCGCGCCGGTGCCCGCGTCAGACATCTACTCGACGGGCATCATGCTCTACGAGCTTTTGACCTCGCGGCTGCCCTTCGAGGCCAACGGGCCCGGCGACATGATGTCGCGGCATTTGTACGAGATGGTGCCGCCCTTGCCAGAGAGCGTGGGGCCGGGGGCGGCCTCGATCGACGCCCTCTTGCGGCAGCTGACTGAGAAAGACCCCTTGCGGCGGCCCACTGCGACCGAGGCGCTCTCGCTCATCGAGGAGGTTCAGGCGGGGCTCGACCCGGTCGCCCTGGCGCGACGCAACGCGCTCGAACGCGCACGGGTGGGCGGGCTCGGGCGTGAGGAGCGCGCGCTCAGACCCGAGTCGTCGCGGTCGCCGACGCTCCGCCCGGCAGCCCCGAAGGGCCTGGTGGCCGTCGACGTGGGCGACCCCGCGCTGGCCCGCTCGCTTCGGGGGGCGCTCGCGACCGCGGGCATCGGCCTCGTGATGCCGGGCGAGGGCGCGGCCGCGCTGGTGCTTGTCGACGTGTCGGGGCTCGTCGAAGACCGGCTGGCGACCGCGGCGCACGCGCACCCGGCGGCGGGCGTGGTGCTCCTGGGGGTGGCCGATCTGACAGAGATGGCCGCGGCGGTGCGGGCCGGGGCGCGCGACGCGTTCTTGGTCGGCACCAGCGAGGCTGAGGTGGTTTCGCGTGTTCGTTCGCTCCTTCGGAGGCGTTCTTGAGGCATCTTCTTATCGTTCTTGGGCTCACCGCGTTGGCGTCACCCGCTTGGGCGCAAGCGGTGAACAACACCCGCGCGTACACCGTGCGCGAGGGCGACACCTGCATTCGCATCGCGCAGCGGCAGTTGGGCTCTGCCCGTGGGATCGAGGCCATCCATCGGCTGAACAACCTCGGGCCGACGCCGCATCGTCTGCGGGCCGGCGCGGTGCTCCAGCTGCCGCTCTCGGTGCGCGACGAGGTGGTGCCCGCGGCGCGGCTCACGTCGCTGCACAACCGCGTCGAGTCGTACACGCCCGAGCGCCACGACGGGCGGCTCAACGAGGCCCTCGAGCGCGGCCATCGGGTCAACACGCACGCCGAGAGCGGGGCGGCGGTCACCTTCCTCGATGAGTCGCGCATTTCGCTCGAAGAGCAGACCTTGGTGGTGATCTTCGGCGAGAACGCCACCGCCGCGTCGCTGCGCTCGCAGCCCGACCAGGCGACGCTCCTCACCGGGGCGCTGCGCACCCATCTTGGGGCCTTGGTAGGGCGGCCGCCGGCCCGAATCGCCACGCCCGGCAGCACCATCGACACGGCGGGCGACTCGCGGATCTCGGTCGACAGCGCGCGGATGACCCGCCTGGCTTCGCACCGCGGTCAGAGCAACATGGTGGCGCGTCGGCGTCGGGTGACGGTGCCCGAGGGCTTCGGCGTCAGGGTGCGCGAGGGCGAGCGCCCCGGCCCCGTGCGACCGCTGCCGCTCGCGCCGCGCTTCGAGGGCGACGCTTCGCCGCCGCAGATCGTCGGGCCCGAGCAGTCGGGGCGCCTCGATTTCGGGTGGGTGCCAGAGGCCCGCGAGGGCGTGCCGGCGCCGAGCGAGTGGCGCGTTCAGCTCGCCCGCGACCCGAGCTTTGTGAACCTCGCGCTCGACCTTCGGCAGCCCGCGGCGACGCCTCGGGTGACCCGCGACGGGCTGAGCCCGGGTGACTATTACCTCCGCGTCATCGCGGTCGACGCCGAAGGCATGGAGAGCGTGCCCTCAGCAGTGCGTCAGCTTCGTCTCAGGGCCTTCGCGCTTGGGCCCGCGGTGTCGAGCTCGGGCACATCGACCTTGCGGGCGCCCGAGGGATTTGGGTGTCGCATCGCGGGCACCCGCGAGGCCTTCTCGGCGTCGATCGAGGTGCCGCGGCGGGTTCAGACGGGGGTCGAATGCGCGCCCGAGGGGTCGACCGAGGAGAGCAACACGGTGACCCTCGAGGCGACGCTCCCGCCCGAGGTGTCGCCGCCTCCGCCGGTGGTCGTTGAGGCGCCGCCACCGCCGCCTCCGCCGCCACCGCCGCTTCCGCCCCGGGTGCGGGGCACGCTGGGGCTCGAAGCGGGCGCCGTGCTGATGTTGGGCGATTACCAGCGCGACGTGCAGGGCTACAACCTCGGCGCCGGAGCGCGGCTCGTGGGCGCGTTGCGGCTTGTGGGGCCGTTGTTTCTGAGCGCCGGGGCGGGTCAGTGGATCTTCCCCGCGACGGCCCAGGGTTCGCCCCTCGCGGGGGTCGTCGAAGGCTCGGCGGGGCTCCGGCTGCGCTTCGGTCACTTTGATGGGCTCTCGCCCTTTGTCGACCTTCAGGGCGGCGTGGTGGCCACGGGCGCGCAAATTCTGCCCTCGGTGAGCGCGACGGCGGGGCTCGAACACGGCCTCGGCGACGCGGTCTCGGTGGGCGGCTTTGTGCGCTACTTCCACGTCTTCGCGCCCGCCTCGCTGGCCTCGGGCGATGCGCCGATGGTGAGCGCGGGCCTCAGCGTGACCCTGCGACTTCCGACCCGCGGAAGGTGAACGCGGTCTCACCTCGGTCGTGCGATACTCGGCCCCGCGATGGGTCAGGTCGCGCTCGAAAACGCAGCAATTCTTTCGTCGATCCGTGAGCTCGTGCAGCGGCCCGGGGCTGCGGCCTCGACGGGTGTTACGCCCGCCGAGCTGGCCAAGGCCTTGTCGCTCCGGAGCGAGTACCTCGCGCGTCGTCTCTTGGTGGCCTTGGGCGCGACGTCCGAGGGGGTGCTCGCGCGAGAGAAGCTCGTGTCGCGGGTGCAGCGGCTCTCGGAGGCGCCGCTCGGCGTGCGGCTTCAGTTCGCGTTTCACGTCCACGACGACGACGGCGACGGGTACCTGAGCCGCGCCGAGCTCGAGCGCATGGTGTGGCTCTCGCTCGAAGAGAACCAGCTCCGCTTCGCCGACATCGAGGTCGACGCGCTCATCGACGCGCTCTTTGCGCGGGCCGACGGCAACCGTGACGGGGTGCTGAGCTTCGATGAATTCTACGCGGCGCTCGGCACCTTCCCGGCCATTTTAGAGCACCTCTCGGTGGGCGACCTGCGGGGCCTCGGCTTCGCGCCGGTCGCGCCGCCACCGGCCGTCAAGGGCCGCGCCATTTCGGCCGCGCTCGCACGCAACGCCCGCGCCTGGGCGCTCCTGGTGTCGCTCTGGGCCGTCACCCACGTCGCGCTCTTCGCCTACGCTGTGCTGCGGTATCGCGCGATGGGCGCCGCGCCGCTGGTCTGGGTCGCCCGAGGCTTCGGCGCGGGGCTGAACCTCGACGCCGCCCTCGTGCTCTTGCCCATGCTCCGCTGGCTCATCACCGTGATCGGCCGCAGCGCCCTCGGCCGGGTGCTCGCTGACGACCACGTCGGCTTCCATCGTCTCGTGGGCTGGTCGCTCGTCTGGGGCGGCATCTTGCACACGTTGGCACATCTTGCCAACGCCGCGCTCGGGCCCCGCTCGGTGGCCGCGCTGCTCACCTCGACGGCGGGCGCGACGGGCCTCGGGCTCGTGGCGGTGCTCGGCCTGATGGGCTACTTCGCGCGTGACGCCGTTCGGCGTTCGAAGCATTTTGAGCGCTTCAGGCAGCTGCACGGGCTCTACCCGTTGTTCTTCCTCCTGGTGGTGGCCCACGGGCCGGTGACCTGGTGGTGGGTGGCGGCGCCCATGGCGGCCTTCGCGGTAGAGCGTGTCATCTTGCGCAATCCTGTGCCAGTTCGGGTCCTGGCGCTCGACCCGTTGCCGGGCGGCGTGACCCGGGTGACCCTCGCGCGGCCGCCGCGCTTTCGCTTCGACGCGGGCGACTATCTGTTCCTCAGGGTGGCACTGCTTGGGCAGTTCGAGTGGCACCCGTTCACCATTTCGAGCGCCCCTGAAGACGCCGCGCGGCTCACCCTCCACGTCCGCGCGGTGGGCAACTGGACCGAGCGCCTCGGCGCCCTCGCGTCGGCGTCGCACCCGGGGCTCGACGCCCTCGAAGCCCACGTCGAGGGCCCCTACGGGACGCCGAGCGCCCACATCTTCCGCGCGCGTCGCTGCCTCTTCGTGGCCGCGGGCATCGGCGTGACGCCCTTCGCCTCGGTGCTCGCGAGCCTCCTCGCGCGCTGGCAGAGCGGCGCGCCCTGCGCCGTCGAGCGGGTGAGCTTCGTGTGGCTCTGTCGCGGGCAGCGCGAGTTTCGTTGGTTCACCGAGATGCTCGGGCAGCTTGAGGCGCGCTTCGGCGATCGCTTCGAGGCGCGCATTTTCATGACCGGCGCGCGGCCCGACCTCAAGAGCACGATGCTCCTCGCCGCGCTCGAAGTGCTCTACGCAGACACCGCCCGCGACCTCGTCACGGGGCTCAGAGCGCGCACGCATTTCGGGCAACCGCCGTGGGACGCACTGCTCTCAGAGCTCGCCGCGCGCGAGGGCTCAGGGCTCGAGGTCTTCTACTGCGGGCCTCACGCGCTCGGCGCGGTGCTCGAAGCGGCCTGCGATCGGGTGAAGATCGGGTTCAGGCAAGAGCACTTCTGAGCTGAGCGGTGCCGCGCGGGGCGGGGGAGGCTGTTGCGCGGGCGCAGCAGGGATTGTTGCGTCGGCGCCTGAGGCGCGGAGAGATGGCGTCTCGCAGAGCGGCTCGAAGGACTTGAAAAGACTCGGCAATCTGGCTGCGACGCGGCGCCCGGGGCGCTGAGCACGGCGGTTGCTGAAGGCCCACTCGTGCGGTCGAGGGTCGGTGGTCAGCGAGGCCGCGACACCCGCCGCAGAGAGGGTCGTCGGTGCAGCGCGAACTCGAACAGCAGGGTCTCGTCGAGGGTGAAGTCGTCGGGCCGTACGCCCTCGTGCGCGTGCTGGGGGCGGGCGCCTTCGGGGCGGTGTACGAAGCCATTCAGCGACCGCTCGGCAAGCGGGTGGCGCTGAAGGTGATGCACGCGAACGTGGCCGCGAACCGCGACGCGGTGCATCGGTTTCGTCGTGAGGCCGAGGCGATGGTGCGGCTCAGGCACCCCCACGCGGTCGAGGTGCTCGACCTCGGCACGGCGCGCGGGCGGCCCTACCTCGTGATGGAGTACCTCGAAGGGCAGACCCTCGCGGCCCGCCTGGCCGGGCGTCACCGTCTCTCGCTCAGCGCCGTCGCCGATTGGATGGTGCCGATTTGCAGCGCCGCGGCCGCCGCCCATCGCCTCGGGATCGTGCACCGCGACATCAAGCCCGACAACATCTTCATTGCGCGGGGGCTGGGCGGAGATCACCCAAAGCTGCTTGATTTTGGCATCGCGCGGGTGGCCATCGCCGACGAGAGCTTCGCTGGCACCGCGTCGTCAGCGGTGCTCGGAACGCCCTTCTACATGGCCCCCGAACAGGTCGTCGGGAGCGCCGCGGTGGGCCCCCGCTCAGACCTCTGGGCCCTCACCGTGGTGCTCTGGGAGTGCCTTCTCGGCGAGCGGCTCTTCAAAGCCGCGACGCTCTACGAGCTCTTTCAGCAGATCGTCTCGGTCCCCATCGGCGACCCGCGCCTGCGACGGCCCGAACTCCCCGAGGCGCTGGCCGGGGTGATGCTCCAGGCGCTGGTGCGCGACCCTGCGCGGCGTCTGGCGAGCGTCGACCTCTTGGGCGAGGCGCTCCTCAGGCTCGCGAGTCCGCGCGTCGGCGCGGCCTTCGAGGGGGTATTTCAGGTAGTTCCGCGGGTCGCAGACACGCTCCTGGGTGGCCCCGAGGTGCCTACGCCGACGCTGGTGTCGACGATGCGAGGGTCGGCGGTCGAGCTGCCCGCCCGGGCCCAGAGCCGTCGCGGCGCGCACGCAGCTTGGGCCGGCCTCGCGGTCGTGGCGGCGGTGGGCTCGGCCCTCGCGCTGAGACCAGGTCGCGAGCGCGCGGGGCGAGATGCGCGCCTCTCCGATGCTGTGGCGGCCGTAGCCGCGTCGCCTGTGTCGGTGCGGCGAAGACTCGCCGTGCATGTGCTGACCGAGCCCGCGGGCGCGCAGATTCGCCTCGACGGCGTGCCTGTGGGGGTCGGCGCTTACCGCGGCGAAGTCGATGCCGATCACCCCCACCGGCTCGACATCAGCGCCCCGGGGTACGCTCCGCGCGCGGTGTCGTTTCTCGGGCGGCCGCCGCCTCGGACGGTGGCGCTCGATGCCCTCGTCGCGCCGCCCGTCGCGACCGCTTCGACCGCCCCCTTGTTGCCTCAGCCCGCCGCCGCTGCGCGCGCCGCGGCGGGCCCTCGAAGGCCCCGTCGGTCGCCCCAGGCGGCGCCCCTCGACGCGCGCCCGCCGACGGTCTTCGCGGCCCCCATCGAGGCGCCGCCCGCGGCGCCCACGCCGGTGATTTCGCAGCCTCCGCCGGTGACCTCGCAGCCGACCTCGACGGCCCGAAGCGGCGGCCTCAACGCCGGAGAGTTCAAATGAGCGGGCCCGTGCGGGGGCTGCTCCTGGCCTGCATCGTGGGCGCCGCGCCTTCGACGGTGCGGGCGCAAACGGTCGATGAAGCCGCTTACCGCGCGTTCATCGACAACGGGATTCGAGAGTACAGCAACGGCAGCTACGCCGAGGCCCTGGCAAGCTTCTCGCGGGCCTACCAGCTCAGACCGGGCGCGCGCGTGCTGCGCGGGATCGCGAAGACACGCTTCGAGCTTCGGCAGTACAGCGCGTGCCTTGACAGCATCGACGCCGCGCTCAGCGCCAACGAAGACCCGCTCACGCCCGAGATGCGCGCCGAGCTCGAGGCGCTGCGCGCGCGGGCCGCGGATTATGTGGGCGCCGTGACGCTGCGGGTTACGCCGGCCGAGGCGCGGGTCACGCTCGACGGGCAGCCGCTCTCTGACGCGCTCCGCGACGTGCCCTTTCGGGCCGACATCGGGCGGCACACCTTCGACATTTCTGCCGAGGGCTACACCGCCGAGCACCGCACGGTCGAGGTCACCTCAGGCCGAGACACCCAGCTCGTGGAGGTCGCGCTCTTGCACGGTCGCAGCAGCGCGCGCCTTGTCGCGTCGCTCGTCGTGGGCCTCGTGGGCCTCGGCGGCGGCGTCGCGAGCGCCCTCTGGCTCATCGACCGCGGCGCCGAATCAGACCGCTGCCAGGAGGCCCTCGACCGCGGCGGGCGATGCTCCAGCGCCGAGTCGATCGCTGAAGAACGCAACCTCGCGCTTGGGTCCCTCATCGGCGCAGGTGCGCTCTTTGCTGCGGGAGCCGTCGGCGTCGCGGTGTCGCTGCGCGGCCCGCGGCTGACGACGCCGACCACGGCCTCGGTGTCGTGCGGCCCGACCCTCAGGGGCCTCGCGTGCGGGGGCATATTCTAATGCCAAGTTGTCGTAGTTACATTGTTTTTGTGGCATCGTTGGGCGCCGTGGTGCTTGGCTGCACGGCGGCTCGGGTCGAGGAAGACACGGCCGAGGCGTGCCGCAATCGGTACGACGATGACGGCGATGGGCGGGTCGACTGCGAAGACCCTTCGTGCATCGCCTCGGGCGTCTGCGAGGTGGGCGAAGCGGCGTGTCGAAACGGACTCGACGACGACGGCGACACCTACGTCGACTGTGCGCAGCGCGCGTGTGTCGAAGGCGGCTTCTGCGATGCCAGCCCGGCGGCGTGCGACGTCGTGTCGCAAGCGGGCTGTCTGAGCGGGCAGGGGTGTTATGCCGTGGGCACCGCGGGGGGCGGCGGCGTCGCGTCGGTGTGTCGCGTCGCGGGAGTTCAGCAGAGCGGGGCGTGTTCGCGTGATGCGATCGCGTCGCTCTCAGCCCGCGAGGCGCACCCGTGTCCGGCGGGGCAGGGCTGCGCGTCTCTCGGCGCGGCGAGCGACGGCATTTGTAGCGACTATTGCGCCGACGACGCGGCATGCCCCGCGGGCTCAATGTGTGTCATCGTGGCCGAGGGCAGAGGCTTTTGCAGCAGCCCGTGCTCGCCCTTGAACGGCTCCGGGTGCCCGCGCGAGACCCGGGTCTGCCGAAGCGTCCAAGAGGCGCTCGGATACGCGCTCAACCAGCGCGGGGCCTATCACCTCTGCCTCGCGCGTGAGTCGCGCGCGGTCGCCGCCCCGGTGGGCGCGCGTTGCGTCGAAGCGCCGCTGCTCTCGACCCCGGCCTCGCAGATTTGCGTGACCGGGAGCCTATGCGTCGCGCTCCAAGACGGCGCGCTCTGCCGCGCGCTCTGCAACCTCGCGGCGCCGGCGTGCTCCAGCCAGACGCGCTGCCAGCGCCTCTACCCCGACGGTCGCCCGGTGGCCTTCGGGTCGATCGAGTTTGGCGCCTGCGCACCCTGACCCCGAGGACCAACATGAAGACCCGCACACCCACACGGCATGAGCGATCGGCACCTCTCTTCACCCTCGCGCTCGCGCTCGCCGGGTGCTTCGAGGCCCCTCGGCCCCGAGGGGCCTCGCGCGACGGAGGCAGCCCCGAAGACACGCACGTCGCGCGCGACCAGGGCGCTGTCGACGACGTGCCACCCGCGTCCGACGATCGCATCGGAGCGCAAGACCTCGGGGTCGCGCCGGGGCCCGCACCGGAGCCGCAGGATGCAGGCGGCGTGGGCGCGCGCTGCACGGCCTTCGGCGACCTCGCGTTGACCGACGCGCGGTCGGTCGTGGTGCGTTCAAATGGTGGAATTATCAACTACTTTCGGGTGGTCTTCGACGCGTCTGGGGCGCCGCCACAGAGCGTGCTGACGGCCTACAACGGGCGCGTGGCCACGGTGCCGCTCAACGCGACGCTTCGCTTCGAAGACGACCCGCAGAACGCGACCTGGGAGGGGTGCATTGATTGCCTGCTCGTTACGGCAGACTGTGACGCCCAGTACCGAAACTGTCGCTCGTACTACGTCTCGCGTTCGGGCTTCGCGCGCTTCTCGGCCCTCGCGCGGTCGCCGGGTGAGCGCTTCGACGGCACCTACGCCGCCGTCGCGCTGCACGAGGCCAGACTCACCTCGGATGGCAGCTTGCGCGAGGTGGCCGGGGGGCGGTGCATCGCCATCGAGCGCCTGAGTTTTGCGACGCAGGCCGTCGACTATTGCGCGTCGGCGCAGAGCTGCGGCGCGTGCGTGCCGGCCGAGGGTTGCGGGTGGTGCGCCAGCGCCGACCGCTGCATGCAGGGCGACGCGGCGGGCGCAACGTTCGCGGCGTGCAGCGGCTCGACATGGGTCTTCGGGTCTCAAGCGTGCCCCGCGCCGATGACGCCGCGAGACGCCGGCGCCGACACTGGCGCCGCCGACGCCGGGGGCCTCGGGTCGAGCGGCGCGATGCTCACCGAAGGCAGCTTCTCTCAGGAGGGTAGCGTCGATTACCGCAGCTGTCAGAGCGACGGAGGGTGCGCCTCGACGACGCCCGAGTGCGTGCTCACGTCGTACCCCGGGCGCTTCTGCGCGATCGGTTGCAGCCAAAGCGCGGAGTGCCCCTCGTCGGGCGTCTGCATCGCGTTCGGAGCCGCGGGGCGCTGCATGCGCTCATGCGTGGCCTCGTGCCCGTCGGGCATGCGCTGCGTGTCGTACCGATCGACCGCTGGGGCCTCGCAGCGGGTCTGCGCTCCCGAAGGATGGACCGCGTGAGCGATCACCGCGTTTCGGGCTCGGGCCCCGGCTGCGTGTGCCTCGGCCAACCCCGCGGGAGCCTCTCGATGCTGCGCGCGTCGCTGTCTGGGGCGCTGTGCCTTCTCGCGCTGTGCCTCACCGCGGCCTGCGTGACGGCGCGGCCGATGCTTGAGCCCGATGGGCGCTACGTCGGCCCTGGGCTCCTGCGCATGGCCGTCGATGGGCCCCGCGCGATGAGCCTCCCGCCCTCGCGAACGCTGGGGGTCGCGACGCTCGGGCGCGGCGCCGATGGCACCCTCCTGGTGTCGGTGCAGCTCCGAGCCGGAGGCCAACCCTGCACCCTCGTCATGGCGCCCGCCGTGGGTGGCTTCTGGAGCCTCCTTCAGCCTGGGCGCTGCGCTGCCGCGATCGACTACGAGGGCATCCCCCTCGACGTGCGCCTACGCTTCACCGCGGGCAATCTGAGCGTGGGCGGCGGCGGCGTGGCGGTGCGCCTCGCGGCAGACTTCGAAGCGTTCTCAGCCATCAACGGTCGTAGCGTGCGCGGCGTCAGCACCTGGGCGCTCGACGGCCGCCGACCCTGACCTTCCGCCGCGCTCAGGGGCTCGCCCGCGGGATGATGCAGCCCCGCAAGGGCGGGTCTTGGTTGAGCATGTAGAAGCCCGGGTCTGAGGTCATCGGGCCGATGGCGTCAGCGAAGGCCATGCACACGATGTAGATGAGGGCCATCAAGAGCAGCGGCATGAAGCCGAGCGATTGATCATTCTTTCTCGCCATGGTGCCGCCCTCTCGACCTATGCTCGGGTGTGCCCCGGTCGAATCGGGGCGTCAAGCGCGCACTGCGCTCGGGGCCGTGCTCACCTCGCGCAGACGTTGATGCAGGTAGCGGTCAACGGTGTCGAGGGCCTCGGCCACCTCGTACGCAGCCCCCGCCTCGGTCGCCGCCGCCGAGAGCTCGCCGCGAAGATGAAGCCCCACCGAGTAGCGCGGGTCGGTGCCCGCGAGGGTCGCCCAAGCGAGGGCCACGGCCTGGAGCCGCTGGGCCCGCGTCGTGAGCCCGAGGTTGTCGAACGACGCCTGGCGGCCCTCGTCGACCCGGGCCCTGAGCTCGACGGCCCGCGAGGGCGGCGCCACCGCCTGGATCAAGCGCTCGAGCGCAGCGGTGCGGAGCGACGCCTCAAGGTCGGCCCCCGCCGCGCGGGCGAGCTCGACGGCCAGCGCCGCGGTCTGCCCCGCGCGGGTGAGGAGCTCGGTGACGGCGAGCTTCAGCGTGTCGCTCTCGGCTGCGATTTCGAGCTTCACGCCCACCGCCGCGACGACCTCGAGCTCGGCCGCCGTCGGGGTGCCGCGGAGGCAGAGCTGCCACGCGCCCCGGAGGAGCTCGCGACGCACCTTGGCGTCGAGCTCGCCGAAGATCTCGAGCTGCTCGGGCTTGAGCTTCGAGGGCGCCTTGACCTGTTCGAGCTCCTCGTCGTTGAGGCCGAAGGAGGCCATCGCCATCGCGATGCCGCGCCGCTCGTCGTCGCTGAGGGCGTCGTCGGCGCCGGCGACCACCTCCATCACCCGCGCGGCGAGGGAGGCCACGTTGATCACCCGCTTGTGCTCGCTCTTCGAGACCTTGCTGGTGAAGAGCGAGCGGAGCCCGCGGGCGCCGCCTTCGAGGGTGATGCCCGACGCGATGAGGCCCGACATGGGCATGGTCTCAGGGGGCGCGATGGAGGCCAGGCTGCGCGCGACGCCGGGCCAGTACGAGGCCTCGTCGATCTCTGCCGAAGGCGCCGCGTAGAGCGCGCCACGCTGCTTCGCGAAGGCGTCGAGGAAGGTCGGAAAATCTTCTCGTGCAGCGATCGCCACCACCAGGTCGCGCGAGGCAAGATGGAAGGTGCGCGCCGACGAAGTTTCGCCCTGAGTGCTCATCACCCGCGACGGTACCCAGAAACCTCGTCGCTGTGAAATAGCGAGCCGGCCCGCGCCGACGAGGGCTCACCCGAGGATCATCGTCTCGCGCAAGGTGCTGCCGCGCGCGAAGCGTTCGAGCGACCATTCGTGCACAAGCGGCGGAGTCTTGCCCGCGATGTGCTCGGCCAGGAGCTTGCCCATCACCGGCGCCATCATGAAGCCGTAGCCCATGAAGCCGCAGGCGAGGGTGAGGTTGTCAAAGCCCTCGGGGGTGCCCACGATGGGCGCGCCGTCGGGGGTGATGTCGTAGCAGCCCGCCCACTGGCGGAGCACCTTGACGCCGCCGAGCCGCGGCACGCAGCGCAAGAGGGCCCGGGCGTACTTGGTGACGAAGCCCGCGCTCGACGCCTGGTTGATGCCCTCGGGCACCGGGTCGACCGAGATGCCGCCCACGATTTCGCCGCGCATGGACTGCGAAAAATAGAGCCCGTCGGTGAGGTCTGCCACGAGCGGCCCGAGCCAGGGTTTGAGCGGCTCGGTCGAGCAAATCTCGTGGCGGTGCGGCTTGTTCGGGAGCGCGAGGCCGAGGTGCTTTGCGAGCCCGGGGCTCCACGCGCCGGTGGCCAGCACGACGTGGTCGCAGGCGATGACGTAGGGCTCGCCCGCGGGCACCATGGTGTCGCCCTGGGCGAAGGGCACGAGCTGCACCGGGCGCACGCGCACGCCGACGATACGGCCCCCCGCGGTCTCGAAGCCGATCACCTCGGTGAAGGTGCGAAGCGCGACGCCGAGGCTCTGCGCCGCGCGCGCGTAGCCCCACACAAAGGGCCACGGAAAGACCACCCCGTCGTCGGGGTTGTAGCTCGTCGCGACGACGCCGCGGGTCGAGAGCTCGGGCACCACGCGTTGGGCCTCGTCGGGCCCGAGGAGCCGGGTCGAGAGCCCGCACGCGTTCTGCAACTTCACCGACGCCTCAAGGCTCGCGGCCCGCGCCGCGTCGCGCGCCAAAAAGAGGTACCCGCCCTGCCGGAACCAGACGTTGATCTTCATCGTCGCCGCAAAATCGCGGCAAATTTCGATGCTCTCTCGCATCAGCCTGATGTTCGCTTCAGACGAAAACTGGGCCCGCACGCCGCCGCCGTTGCGCCCGCTCGCGCCGCCGCAGAGGTATCCCCGGTCGAGCACCACCACGTCTCGGATGCCGTGCCGATGCGCCAGATGCCACGCCGTCGAGAGCCCGAGGATGCCCGCGCCGAGCACCGCCACCCGCGGCCCCTTGCCCGTCACGCCGTCGCTCACGGGGCCTCCTCGTCGAGCCCCGCGAGGGCCGCGAGGGAGACCGGGTGATAGGGCGGGCGCGGCGTGATCGGCAACGTCGGCGACGCCCCGGTGTGCTCAGCGATCACCCGCGCGCACGCGACGACGCACTGCTTGCCCTGGCACCACCCCGTGCCGAAGCCCGTGTAGCGCTTCACCGACTCGATGTCGTGATGCCCCGCTTCGAGCGCCTTCTGCACCTCGTCGAGGGTCACATCTTCGCACCGGCACACCAGCACCTTGCCGCTCATGGCGTCGCCCTCTCGTTGAGCCACTCGGCCGCGTGCGCGCCGACCCGGGCGCCGTCGGCGTGCCGCGCCGCGACGGTCGCCTCGCCGAGGCACAGCGAACCGGTCACAAAGACCCCGGGCACCCGGGTCGCGCCGTCGGGGGTGCGCTGCGGGGTGAAGCATCGCATCGCGGGAGACCACACGATCTCGGCTCCGGCCTGGCCCGCGAGCTCGTAGGCGGCGTGGGCGGGCGTGTCGACGACGAGGGCCTCGATGTTTGTGACCTGCCTCCGCGCGCCGCCCACGGTCAGCACGGCACCCTTGACCCGCCCCGAGCCGACGGCTTCGACCACGGTGCCTTCGGCTTCGATCTTGTGCCCGCGGTGAGGCAGGGTCTTCGCGATGGCGCCGAGCGCGGCGGCGCCGGGGCCGACGAAGAGCGCCCGGTCTGACGCGAGAACGCCCTGCCGCAGGGCCCGCGCGAAGGCGTCGCGGGTGTAGACCCCGGGCGCGTCGTTGTTGACGAAGGTGCCCACCGACGCGATGCCCCCGTTGGCGAACACCCGGGCCCTGGCGCGGACGCTGTAGAGCCGTACGCCGTCGACGAGCAAGGTGGTGTCGTCGTAGGTGGCCACCGCCGCGGTGCCCGTGAGGCAGCCGACGCGAGGGTCGAGACGGGCGAGGGTGTCGAGGGGCGTGTCGAGGGCGTCGAGGGCCGCGCCGCCTGGGGCGGGCGCTTCGTCACAGACGAGCACCCGGAGGCCCGCCGCGGCGAGGGCGTTGGCGGCCCCGATGCCGCTCTGCCCGGCGCCTACCACGAGGGCGTCGACGGTGTGCTCGGCGGCCTCGACCGGCGTCCGGGGCTCCTCGGGCAGGGTGCCGAGGCCCGCGAGCTTGCGGGTGAGGCGCTGCATCGTGCGGTTCACCGCGGCGCCGAAATCGACCATGAGGTGATGGTGGTCGAGGTGCTTCGGGAAGAACCAGTCGGTCACCCGCATGAGGTCGAGCCCCGCCGTCGGGAAGGCGTTCTGCGAGTGCGCCTCGGCGCCGCGGCGCACGGTGCTGAGACAGGCCATCACGTTGGGCTCGCCGTCGTAGCGAACGAGGCAGCCCTCGCAGTGGCCGCGGAGGCAGGTCGCGCCGCGCGGGCGGTGATACTTCGGGCTCCGCGAGAGCACCAGGCGGTCGGCCGCGAGGAGGCTCAACGCCAGCACCTCGCCCTCGAACGCTGCGACCCCAACGCCGTCATGGACGACGGTCATCGGCGAGCCCACGGTGCGCGCCGCGAGCCGCGCCGAGAGCGCCGGGTGGTGCGTCGCAAGGAGAGCGAGGTCGTGCGACGAGAGCCTTCGCGGTGGCATCGCCGAGACGGTATCACCAACCCCCGCGCGGTCGCGCTAGCGGAGTTCGTCTCCGGGGTCGCCGGCCACGTCGAAGGGCGAAGGGCGGTAGGCGAAGCGTCGCGCGGGGCTGCACCGCGGCGCGTCGAGGGTGACCGTGACGTGGCGCGCGAGGTGCCCCGAGGCCTGGAGCTGCCGCCACCATGTTGCGCCCGGCAAGAAGAGGTCGAGATGGTGCCCGCGGATGGCGCCGCCGCCGTCGACCGCGACGAAGCAGCCGTCGTGGCGCGAGCCGTCGGGGAGGGGCATCCCGATGAGCTCGGGCAGCTCGACGGTGTGCCCCAAGGGCACAAAGCGCGGGTCGACCGCGAGCGATCGGAAGGGCACCAGCGCGAAGCCCTGGACCCCGACGCCGAAGGGGTAGAGGTGCGGGTCTACCTCGACAAAGCAAGCCCGGCCGTTGACCCGACGATCCCAGTTGAGGAGCCTGCCGTCCCAGGTTCGGCCGGTGCCCTCCATCGAGAGCGATCGCACAAACTGCGGGCACGACCACGCGAGGGTGCGCCCGTGCCGATCTTGGATGGCCTCGCTCGAACGGTCTCGCGCCCCCGGGGTCTCATGGGCGATCCAGTATTGGGTCAAAAGAAAGCGCCCCGGCACCCGCGTCTGCGCCTCGGTCTGCGCCGCGAAGACGAGGGCCGCCGCAGCGCCGAGGCAGGGCCCGGTGAGCCTCACAGCTCGCCCTCTCGGGAGAACGCCTCGGGCGCGGTCAAGAGCGCCGCCAGCGCCGCGTCGACCCGGGTGACGCGCCCCGCGCGGGTCAGAAAAGCGTGCCGGGTGCTGCCGCGGGCGGCCACCACCCCGTCACGATCGCGGGTGAGGACGTAGCGAAACCGCAGCGTCGCGTGGCGCACCTCGACGAGGCTCACGGTCAACGTCGCGACGTCTTCGTATTCGAGGGGCACCTTGTATTCGAGCTGCGCGTCGGCCACCACCACCAGGGTGCCGGCGTCTTCGAGCTTTCGGTACTCTGCGAGGCGTCGGCGGCAGAACTCCTCGCGACCGCGCTCGAACCACCGGAGGTGATTCGAGTGGTGCAAAAAGCCCATGCGGTCGGTCTCGGCGTACGCGACCCGCATCTTCACCGCGCTCACCTGCAACACCACCTCGGGCTCGACGCTCTGGCTCACGGCGCCCGAGAGTACTCGAACTTCGCCCTCAAAGTGCGTAGGCTCGCGGGCACGATGTTTCAGGCCCCGGCGAGCGCTCCGTGTCCGTTCTGCAATGGCCCTCGGGTGGCCCTCACGTGCACCTGCCGGGCGTGCCCCGACACCACGCCGCACTGCGAGTGCCCGCGGGGCGAAGCGGCCCTCCTCGAAGCCGAGGGGCTCTGCGAGGGCTGCCTCGACGCGGGCTGTCGCGAGACCTTGGCGGGCTTTCCGCGCTGCCGTCGCTTGAAGTGAGCCGCGCCTATTGGGCCTCGGCCCGCGGGCTGGCGCTGCCGGGTCTCGGCCCCGCGAGGCTCGCGCGCAGCTTGCTCTGAAGCTCTCGGTTGCCCTGAAGGGCCTCTCGCGCGCGGTCGCGCCCGTTGCCGAGGTGGGTGCCGAAGAGCGAGAGATGCGAGCCGCTCTTCTCGATCACGCCGAGCTCCGTGGCGAGGTCGATGAGCTCGGCGGTGGCGTCGATCCCGGTGCCGTAGCGAACGTCGAATTCGCTCTCTTTGAAGGGCGGCGCGAGCTTGTTCTTCACGACCTTCACGCGGGTCCGCGCGCCGATCACGTCGTCGCCGGCCTTGAGCGACCCGACCCGCCGCACGTCGAGGCGCACGCTCGCATAGAACTTCAGCGCGTTGCCGCCGGTGGTGGTCTCGGGGTTGCCGAACATCACCCCGATCTTGGTGCGAATCTGGTTGATGAACACGATGCAGACGCCGTTACGGTGCGCCACCGAGGTGAGCTTCCGGAGGGCCTGCGACATGAGCCGCGCCTGGAGCCCGACGTGCTGGTCGCCCATGTCGCCTTCGAGCTCCGCCTTGGGCACCAGGGCGGCCACCGAGTCGATCACGATGAGGTCGATGGCGCCCGAGCGCACGAGCGCGTCGGCCACTTCGAGGGCCTGCTCGCCCGTGTCGGGCTGCGAGATCACCAGCGACGCGAGGTCGATGCCGAGGTTCCGCGCGTACTGGGTGTCGAGGGCGTGCTCGGCGTCGATGAAGGCTGCGACGCCGCCGGCCCGCTGCACCTCGGCGATGGCGTGCAGGGTGAGGGTGGTCTTGCCCGAGCTCTCAGGGCCGTAGATCTCGATGATGCGCCCGCGGGGGTAGCCGCCCACACCGAGGGCGCGGTCGAGGCCGAGCGACCCCGTCGAGATCACCGCGCAGGGCTCGCTCGCGGTGTCATCGAGGGTCATCACGGTGCCCTTGCCGAACTGCTTCTCAAGCAGCGCGAGGGCAGACTTCACGGCGCGAAAACGGTCTTGGTTTGGGGCGGTCATGGCAGGCTCGGGGTCTCTCTGCGCGGCGCGCGGGTGCGCTCTCGGGGTCACCACCATGGTGCCCGCGGGGGCCGTCGCGGGGCCGCACGGGGCCCAGCCTTCGCAGGCGCCATGCCATCGCGAGAGTGCTTTAAAACAAGCACTTCGAGGGTCTTCACGGTGGCCAAGGGTCGGCCAAGAGGGTGCCCACCGGGTGGACACCGTCCGCTCGCGCGCGGGGTGCTGCGAGGGGTGGGGGCTAAGCGAAGACCATCGCGAGGGCGAGGGCGAGGGCCTCGGCGCTCTCGTCGCGCGGCTCGTGGGGCACCAGCACCGGGCCCGAGTGGCGACGGATGCGCGCCGGACGGGCCCGCGAGGCGGCGATGGCGTCGAGGGCGCTGCGGAGCTGGTTGCGCGCCTCGTGCATGCGCCACGCGATGGTGCCCTCGGTGGTCTCAAGCACGATGGCGGCCTCGGGGTACGACAAGCCCTGGAGCGTGGTGAGCGCTACGGTGCCGCGCAAGAGCGGCGAGAGGCGGTCGAAGGCGCAGACGAGCTCGGCATAATTCTCTCGGAGCTCCAGCGCAGAGGCGGGCGAGCGGGCTGCGTCGACGGCGACGGCGAGGTCGACGCGGGGGTCGTCCATGTCGACGGTGGGCATCAGGCGTCGGCGGGCTCGGGTCTGGAGGCACTGGTTGAGCGCGATGCGGTACACCCAGGTGAAGAACGCGCTGCGCCCCTCGAAGCCAGGCAGCGAGCGGTACGCCTTGAGGAAGGCGTCTTGCGCGATGTCGTCGGCGTCTGAGGCGCTGCCCGTGAGATGCAGGGCCAGGGCGACGATGCGGGGCCGATACCGTCGCACGAGCTCATTGAAGGCGCGGCCGTCACCCGCGCGGGCTGCGTCGACGAGGCGACTCGCATCGCGGGCGCGCGCGTCAGCCTCGCGGGGCTCAGGCAGCGAGCGGCGCCGCGGCACCATCGCTTCGGGCGGCGGCGGAGGAGGAAGCGCCGAGCGCGTGGCCGGAGGCGGCACCGTGACGGCGGCGAACCCAGGCCCGCGCCGCGAGAGCGCCTCGGGCGGCACCGGAGGGGGTGCCCCGCGCCGTCGCGCTTGCGGCGGAATCGGCGGAGGTTTCGGTCGCTCGGCAGCCATCGCACTCTCTCGGAGCCGCGCCTGGGGTCAATCCTTGGGAGAATCGACGGTGGGCCCTGCGCGTCGCCCGTCACCCTCTCACAAAGCCCGCACGGCGTGCCACCCGAAGCGTCGCGGCCGCCCCGGGTGACCGACGGCCCCGGGCATGGGCGCCCCCATCGCGGCGGGCCACGGGTGGCAATGCAATCGAAGGGTCGAAGGTGGCTGCGCCCGATCTTCGCGCGGCGCTGCGGTCTAATCGCCGAAGAGCCGCGCGGCGTTGTCGTAGAGCACCTTGCGCTGAACGGCCTCGTCGGGCACCGCGGCGACGAGGCGGTGAAGCTCACGATCCCACGCGTAGGGGAGGTTCGGAAAGTCCGTGCCGTAGAGCATCCGGTCGGCCATCCCGGGGAAGAGCGACGCGGGCGCCGCGCCCGGGAAGTAATCTGCGATGGCCATGGTGGTGTCGAGCCAGAGGTTGCCGTACTGGCCCAAGAGCCTCGCGTAGTCGTCGAACTCGTCGGCTCCGAGGTGCGGCACGACCACGTTGAGCCGCGGGTGCCGCCGCAGCACCCGCTCGATTTGCGCGGCCGCACAGAGCGCCCGGGTGTCGACCCCGTAGGCCGATGACGACGGCTCGCGCCCCGCGTGAATCACCACCGGCACCTGCGCCATGGTGCAGTGCCGATACACGAACTCGAGCCTCGGGTCGTCGGCGGCCATGCGCTGGACGTGGCAATGCAGCTTGACGCCGCGCATCCCGAGCTCGCCCAGCGCATACTCGATCACCGCCTGCGCGTCGGGCTCGCCAGGGTACACCGTGGCCAAGGGGACGATCTCGGGGTGACTCCGCGAGAGCGCCCACACGAAGCGGTTGAGCCCCGCCGCGATGCCCGGCTTATGGGCGTAGTGGAGCGCGCAAAACCGCTTCACGCCCCGCGCCTTCATGAACGCGATGACCTCTTCGGCGTGCAGCCGATACCGCACCGGCCACGCGTTCGCGTCGAACCACCGCCAGATCGCCTCGAACACCCCCGCGGGGAAGAGATGGACGTGGCTGTCGAACACCGCCAGCCCCGGCGGCACCGTCGCCCCTTCGGCGTCGTCGAGGCCGCCCCGAGGCATGTACCGCGGTCGACACGCCGCGATCTCGCCGTCATGGTCGTGCGAGGGGTCGTGGTCGTGCGAGGGGTCGTGGTCGTGCGAGGGGTCGTGGTCGTTCGGCGCGGCGCTGTGGGGCTCTGAGGGGGGCTGCCCGGGCGGTGCGAGCCGTGGCGGCGCCTTCGGCGTCTCGATCGCTTCGGGCGCCCTTGAGGTCTCTGCGCGCTCGGGGGCAACTTCGCGGGGCGGGCCAATGCGAGGGGGCTCTTTCATCGCGCCCCAGAGGCTATCAGTGCCAGGCCGAGGCCGCGCGCACCGCGTTGCCGGTACGGTCATGCTCTTCAAGCAGCATCCGAGCCTGCGGGACGCACCCGAGGCACGCGTGGAACACGCTCCCGTGCGCGCACGCGACCTCAGCCCAGAGCGGCGCGCCGAGCCCCGCGGCGGCCCGCTCGCGCGCCTCGCCCACGGTCTCAAGGTGCTTGCCGCAGGCCACACAATGGAGGTGCGTACCCGGGTCGAGCCGGGTGTCACTGAGCGTCGCCGTCTGCCCCGCGCCGCGTCGCAAGACGGGCCCGTTGGGCCCCTTGGGGCCGCCCGCGATGAGCTGTCGTTCTTTGCGTGTGAGCCGCTTCTCTCGCTTCATGCCGCGAGCGTTAGCGCAGGTGGTGGCCGGCCCACAATCCCTACCCGTCGCCCCGCGCGGCGGCCCGCAGATCGCTGTCGCGGCACCGGCGCCTGTGCGACAATGCTTCTTGCATCGCGGTTACCATCGCATCGCAGTTGCGAGCGTTGCGGGTGAGGTCAGCCGTTCCCCGGGGCGCGGTAGGCGATGGCTTCGGCGAGGTGTTGGGGGCCGACGTCGGTCGCCTCGGCGAGGTCGGCGATGGTGCGCGAGACCTTCAGCACACGGTGGATCGCCCGCGCCGAGAGCCCGAGCCTGTCGGCGGCGTCGCTGAGGAGCCGCGCGCTCCGGGCATCGAGCGAGGCGCGCTCTCGCACGGCTCGGGTGCTGAGCGACGCATTGGTGTCGCCTTGACGCGCGACCTGGCGCTGTCGGGCCAGGGAGACCCGCGCGCGCACCTCGGCGCTGCTCGGCCCGTGGCTGGGCTCCGAGAGCTGCGCGACCCGCACCGGCGGGAGCTGGACATGCAGGTCGATGCGATCGAGGAGCGGCCCCGACACGCGGCCGCGGTACCGCTTGACGCGGTCTTCGGCGCAGTCGCACCGGTCGCTGGGGTCGCCCGCGTAGCCGCAGGGGCAGGGGTTCATCGCGGCCACGAGCATGAAGCGCGCGGGGTAGCTGGCCCGCGAGCGCGCCCGCACGATGGTGATGTGGCCCTCTTCGAGCGGCTCTCGCAGCCCTTCGAGGCTCTCACGGCTGAACTCCGGCAGCTCGTCGAGGAAGAGCACCCCGTGGTGCGCGAGGGCCACTTCGCCCGGGCGCGGCGGGTCACCTCCGCCGACGAGGCCCATGGCGCTGGCCGTGTGGTGCGGCGCGCGAAAGGGTCGACGCGGCAAGAGCGCGAGCCCAGGCTTGAGGATGCCCGCCACCGAGTGAACCGCCGTGGCCTCAAGGGCCTCGTTGAACTCCATCGGCGGCAGGAGCCCCGGGAGCGTCCGCGCGAGCATCGTCTTGCCTCCGCCCGGCGGGCCCGCCAAGAGGAGGTTGTGCCCCCCCGCGGCGGCAATTTCGAGGGCGCGCTTGGCCTGCTCCTGCCCGCGCACGTCGCGCAGATCGAGCCCCGCGTCGTCGTGCTCGGGGGGCGGCGCGGGCACCGTGTGGGGCACCGAGGGCAGGGCCGAGAAGCCTTGCAGAAAGCCGCACACCTCGCGGAGCGACTCGGCGGTCTTCACCTCGACGCCTTCGACCACCGCGGCCTCGGCGGCGTTGTCGGGCGCCACGATCACGCCGCGTAGGCCGCGGTCGCGGGCGGCGAGCACCTGCGGCAAGACCCCGCGCACGCCGCGGAGGGTGCCCGTGAGCGAGAGCTCTCCAAGCAGGAGCCACTCTGCGAGGGGTTCGGCGTCGAACTCACCGGCCGCGGCCAACATGGCGACGGCGATGGCGAGGTCGAAGCCCGTGCCCGACTTCTTCACGTCGGCGGGCGCGAGGTTCACCGTCACCCGCCGGAGCGGAAAGTGAAACCCAGACTGCTCGACCGCGGCGCGCACCCGGGTGCGAGACTCCCGTACGGCGGCCTCGGCCAGGCCCACGAGGTCAAAGCTTGGGAGCCCCCGGGCGACGTCGACTTCGACCGAGACAGGGTAGGTTTCGAGACCGATGAGGGTGCTGGCGTGGGCGGTGGCGAGCATGGTGAGGGGCGGCCAAAGCGCGCGCCGTGCCATCACGCGTTGTCTTTGAAATAGGGCGTCTTCGAGGGCGTCGCTGGCCGCCAGGGGTGGCCATCGGGTGGCCACTGCGGCTCCACCGTCCACCGGCTCTATGGGGAGGGTCGCGCGGGCATTGGGGCTGTCATGAATCTCCGCCGCGGCTCATCATCGGCTACACTCCGCGTCGCTGTGAACGACGCCGCACAACCCTCGCCGCACTCCGAGGGAGATCTCACCCGCCGCCTCGGCCTCAACGCCGGTGACGTCATCGGCGGCCGTTACGAAATTGTGCGCCTCCTCGGCGAGGGCGGCATGGGCGCGGTCTTCGAGGCGCGCCACCAGGTGCTCGGCCGCGCCGTGGCGATCAAGATCCTGAAGCCCGAGATCGCGACGAACAAGACCCTCGCGGCGCGCTTCCTTCAAGAGGCCAAGGCCGCCGCGGAGCTTCACCACCGCAACATCGTCGAGCTCACCGACTACGGCGTCGACGGCGAGCGACCCTACATGGTGATGGAGATCCTCAAGGGCGAGTCGTACGGCGACTACTTGAAGCGCACCGGGGTCCAGCACGTCGCGACGGTGGTGCAGATGATGGAGCCGGTGCTCAAGGCCCTGAGCCTCGCCCACGACCGCGGCATCGTGCACCGCGACATCAAGCCCGACAACATCTTCCTCGTGGCCGACGACGAGGGCGGGCCGCCGACGCCGAAGATCGTCGATTTCGGCATCGCCAAGCGGCAAGACGAGAACGTCAACCTCACCCAAGCGACCACCGCCCTCGGCACGCCGGCCTACATGGCGCCCGAGCAGATCATGTCGTCGAAGACCGTGACCGGCGCGGCTGACCAGTACGCCATCGGCACGACCCTCTACGAGGCGCTCTCGGGCCGAAACCCCTTCAACGCCGACACGCTGAACGCCTTCATCGTCGCCAAGGCGACCCAAGAGCCCACCTCGCTCTCGGTCTTTCGCCCCGACCTCGACCCGCAGGTGGTCGCCGTGGTGATGAAGACCCTCGCGCGAAACCCTGCCGATCGCTTCGCCAGCGCGGCGGCCCTGCGTGAGGCCCTGGCCCCGTGGCGCGGCGCCCCGACGACGAGTCTCCCGCCCGCCGCGACGGGGGCCTCGCAGCGCCCCTTCTCGCTCGACACTGCCGCGGGCGTCAGCACGGCCGCGCCCGCCCCGGCGCTCGCGCCAGCCCGCTCTCGCACGCCCTTCTACCTCGTCGCGGCCCTCGTCGCCTTGGGCCTCGGCGCGGTGGCCTTGCGACGCGGCCCGGCGTCGGCTCCGGCCCCGACGTCTCCGACGGTTGCGCCCGAGGCGCGGCCCGAGGCGAGCCCGCAACGCCCCGCGGTGGCGCAGCGCGACGCGGTGTTTTCGATCCGGGTCGAGCCGAGCACGGCCGAGATCGTGCTCGACGAGGTGGTGCTCGGGGTCGGGCGCGCCGAGGTGATTCGCCCGCGCGACGGCCGTCCGCATCAGCTCTTGTTGCGCGCGCCTGGGTATCACCCGCTGACCGAGGTGATCACCGCCGATGCAGACCTCCGCATCGAGCGAAACCTCGACCCTGAGGCGCGCCCCGCGGCGACCGCTCGCCCGCCCCGCCCCGTCGCGGCACCCGCCGTACCCGTACCCGCGCCCGCGGCCCCCGCGGCACAGCCCGCGACGCCGCCACCGACGCCCGCGGCGCAACCGAGCCCCCCGCCCGCGGCGCGACCCAACGTTGAGACGCCGCGCGACCCGCGACACCCCAACATCGAACGCGAAAACCCCTTCTGATCGAGGCCGAGGCCTCAGTTGCTCGGGGGCGCCTCGGGGCTCGGTGGCGGCGTCGGTGCGGCCACCTCGCGGCGAAAATTGATCATGTGCACGAGCTCACCGGCCTGCGGCCCGCCCGGCGGAAAGGTGATCGCCCGCACCACGTCGACGGCGCAGCTGCCCACCGCGGGCGCCGCGTCGAGCCCGCGGGCGCGCACATTCTCAGCGCGGCCTTCGGTCGAGACGCTGAACGAGAGCGAGAGCCGACCCGCGACCTCGGGGGTCGTCGCCGTGCCCTGCTCGTAGCATCGGATGAAGTCACTCTGACGCGCCCGCATCAGGCTCATCACCCGCGCGTGGAAGGGCTCGCCCCCGGGCTCAGCCTGCGGCGTCGGAGGCGCCGTCGTCGGCGGCTGAGGCGCCCCGGGCCGCGTCACCGTGGGCCGCGCGGCGCCCGCGTCGCTGAGCCGCGCGACCGCGTTGGCCAGCGAGGGCGGGAGCACGCTGTTGCCCACCGCGGTGTCGTTGTTTGCGGCGCTCGTTCGGCTGTGCCCGCCAGGCGCAGCGCCCGGCGCGGCGGCCGCGTGGGGCGCGACGGGGGCGCTCGGTACGGTCGGCGTGGTCGGCGCGGCAGGCTCTTGCCCAGCGCCCACAGCGGCCAGCGCGGGGTCGGGCTCGAGCGGCGGCGCGCTCTCGGGCACCGAAGGGCCGGCGTCGGCGGCCACCACCAAGACGGCGGGCCCCGCGTCAACGGCGGCGACGGCCGGGCCCGCGTCGGCGAAGCTGAGGTTGGCGGCGACGTTGGGCACCACGGCCGGAGCGCTCGTGCTTCGGGTGTACACGAACACACCGAGCAAGCCCGCCAGCGCGACCCCGGCGATGCCGAAGAGGGCCTTGTTCGAGGTGCCGAGGGGCTGCGTCGGAGAGCGCGAAGGCAGGGCCCCGCTCGGCAACGAGGCGTCGAGCGAGCCCGGGGTCTCGTCGCGCGGGATCACCGCGTCGAGACGCACCTCGCGGGTGGGCTTCGGCATGCCCGGGTGCGACGACCCGAGGCGATCGCGCGGGCCCGTCGTGCCGGTGGGCCCGGTCTGCGAGGTGGGCCCCGTTGAGGGCTCGGCCCGCATCACCGCCGGGGCGGGCGTCACCATCGGCGGCGGCGCCATCGACGCCGCGCCCGGACCCATCAACGGCAAGAGCGCCGCGAGGGTCTCAGCGCCATCTTGGAAGCGGTCAAACGGATCGCGCGCGACGCACTTGATAAACCACGCGTCGAAGCCCGGCGGCAGACGCCCTGACACGCCCAACTCGGCCGCGCGCTCGGTCGGCGGCAAGATAGGCTCCATCAAGACCTCGCACATCTGCTGCATCACCGAGGGCGCCGGGCTGTTGGCCGTTCGCCAGTAGTTCTTGCCTGTCAAGAGCGAGAACACGATCAGGCCCACCGACCACACATCGGTGGCCGGGGTGATCTTGCCGCCGCGTTCGGCTTGCTCGGGGGCCATCCACCTGGGCGAGCCGATAGCCTGGGTGTGGGTGGCGCTGGTGGCGCCCTCTTGCACGAGCTTGGCGATGCCAAAATCGAGCACCTTGACCGTAAAAGGCACGCCCTCGCGACGCGGCACCGCGAGAAAGATGTTCTCGGGCTTGAGATCGCGGTGCACGAGGCCCATGCGGTGCGCCGCCGAGATGCCGTGCAAGAGCTGCTTGCACACCTCGCGCACCTCTTCGCGCGAGAGCGCCCCGCGCTCAGCCTGGACCGTCTTCAGGTCTTTGCCCTGCAGGAGCTCCATGGCGATGTAGGGGCTGCCTGTGGCGTCGTCGATGCCCGCGGTCACCATCTCGACGATGTGGTCGCTGTCGATCGAAGCGCCCGCCCGAGCCTCCTGGATGAACCGCTGCCGCGCGCGGTCGTCGCCCTCGTACTGGGCGTGCATCACCTTGAGCGCGCGACGCTTGCCCGTCGAGAGCTGCGAGACCTCGTACACGGTGCCCATGCCGCCGGCGGCGATGCGCTTCTCGACCCGAAAGTCGCGACCCACAATCGCGCCGGGTTTGAGCTGTTCGGCCGACATGAAGACTCCTCGTTACGTGGGGCAGAGGCGCCAGAAGCCCGATCAGCACCTCGGACGCCCGACGCCGCCCGAAAGTAGCACGCTTTGCGCGCTGAGATCGAAGATCATTCGAACCCCGCGCGCGCCCCCTCACGAAGTCAGAGCTGCTCGACGGCGTGCAAGAGCTCGGGGACGAAATGCGCGCGGTGACGCACCAAGGTGGGCCCAGCGTGGGGCCGACGCGCCGTACTTCGGGCCTCGGTGGGCCGAAGAAGACTTGACGACACGATTTCGTCGCCGAAGCGGTATTCGACGCTGCGTGCGGCGCCCTCACCGCGGGTCTGAACCGTGGCCCGCCCGTCTTGGGCCATCGAGACCGCAGGGAGCGAGAGGGCGAGCGCGAGCATTCCTGAGAGGCGGCGTGGTGACATCATGGTGGGCCTGAGCTCCGGTGGTGGGGCCTCGCGGTGTGCCGGAATGAACACCTTCTGGCACGCGAGAGAGCCTGCAATTTGCCTGCGCTTCGAGAGACGTTCGGGGCGCTCCGAGGGTCTACGCGGGGGGTAATTTTGTGCACGTCGCCTGGCGCCGGGTCGACAGCCGCGCGTCGGTGTGTTTGCCTCCCGGGCTCGTCGGGGGAGCTTCGGTCTTGAGGGGGTTCAGAAGGCATCCATGCGAGAATCAAGTTCACAGGGCGCGGGTCTCGCGTCGGTTCGGGCCACGCTCGAAGCGTTGCAGCTCGACGGCACGCTGGTGCGAGGCACCGATCGGTATCTGAACGAGTACGTGCCGCGCGCCGAGAGCACCCGAGAGTGGCTCACGGGCTTCTCGGGGAGCCTCGGCGACGCCCTGGTGTCGCGCGACGCCGCGTGGCTCTTTGTCGACGGCCGGTATCACGTCCAGGCTGACCGCGAGGTCGACCTCGCCGCATGGACGGTGGTGAAGAACAACCTCGGTACGAGCAACGAGGCCGCCGCCGCTGAGACCCTCATTTCGTGGGCCCGCGCGGCGGGGCGGAGGCTCCGGGTGGGCTACGAGCCCGAGCGCTACAGCCTCGCGACCTTCGAGGGCTTCGCGAAGCTCCTCGCGGGCGCCGAGATCGAGCTCGTGGCGGTGCAGCCCGGGGTGACCGAGCGCGCGCGCGGCCCGATGGCGCCGACGGTGACGGGGCAGGGCGGGCTTCGGGTGCTCGACGACCGTGCCATGGGGCGCACGGTGGCCGAGAAGCAGGCCCTGGTGGCCGCGTGGCTCGACGACAAGCGCGCCGACGCGTTGGTGGTGTCGCGGCTCGACGAGCTCGCGTGGCTCACCAACCTCAGGGCCCAAGAGATGCCCTACCAGGCGACCTTTCGCGGCGCCGCGGTGGTAACGGCGACGACCTTGACCGTCGCGGTCGATGTGCTCCCGGTCGACGCGTCGGTGCGCGGTGCGCGCCCGGGGGTCACCTTCGTGGCGCCCGAGGCGCTCTTTCCGTCGACGCTCGGAGGCGCCGTGAAGCGCGTCGCGGTCGACCCCGCGAGCGTGTCGGTGGCGACCCGGCAGGCCCTCGAAGCGATGGGCCTCGAAGTGCTCTCGCTCGCCTCTCCGATCGCGCCGGTGAAGGCGCGGAAGACCCCCGCCGAGCTCGACGCGATGAAGCGCGCCTTCGCCCGCGCCGACGACGTGGTGGCCGCCTCGCAGGCCTGGCTCGAAGCCCAGGTGCGCGAGGGGGCTCAGGTGAGCGAGGTCGACTTCGCGCGCGAGGTCGAGCGGCGCTTCCTCGCGGCGGGTGCGACCCATCTCTCGTTCAAGGTGATCTCGGCTTTCGGCAAGAACGGCGCTGTCGTGCACCACCCGCCCTCGGCCGAGGCGATGATCGCGCCGGGCGACCTCATGCTCCTCGACACGGGGTGCTATTTCGAAGAGGGCTTCGCCACCGACCTCACCCGCACCTTCTTCGTGGGGGCTCCCGGTCAGACGCCCACCGAGGCCCAGCGTCGGCTCTATACCCTGGTGCTCAAGGCCGCCATTGCGGGCATGAGCGCGCGGCTCCCCAAGGGCGCCGTTGGGGCCCAACTCGACGGCATCACCCGCGCGCCGCTCTGGCGCGAAGGGCTCGATTACGCCCACGGCACCGGCCACGGCGTGGGCATCAACGTGCACGAGTCGCCGCCGGGCATCGGCAAGACCTCGCTCCTCTCGCTCGAACCCGGTCACGTCTTCTCGATCGAACCCGGTCTCTACCTCGAAGGGGTCGGCGGGGTGCGCATCGAGAACCTCTGCACCGTCGTCGAAAGCGCGCGCCACCCCAACATGCTCGACGTTGTGCCATTGACCTTCGCGCCCCTCGACCAAAGGCTCATCGATGCGTCGCAGCTCGATGCCCACGAGCGCGCGTTTGTTGAGGGCTTTACGAGGCCCGCGTGAGGCGAGAAGGTGCGTGACGCGATGTGTGTCGTTAAGGTAGTAATTGTCTGCGGTCTTTTGGCTGCGCCCTGAAGAAAGAAGTCGATGCCTACCCTTTCGGCGAGCGAGCGAATCGGCACCACCGTCGGCGGTCGGTATGAGATTCGGCGCCTATTGGGTGAGGGCGGCTTCAGCGCGGTCTTCGAGTCGGTGCACAACGTCACAGGGCGCGAGGTCGCGCTCAAGCTCCTGCACGGGCACCTCACCACCACCGAGCAGATCACCGAGCGCTTCTTGATGGAGGCGCGGGCCATGGCGAAGATCCGCCACGATGGCATCGTGCAGGTGCTCGACGCGGGGCGCGACCCCGACGGCACCATCTTCATCGCGCTCGAGCTCTTGAACGGCGAGTCGCTTGAGCAGACCCTCGACCGGGTCGGGCGGCTCACCTGGGGCGAGAGCCTCGCCATCGGGATCGACGTCTTGACGGCGCTCGCCGAGGCGCACAAGGCGAAGATCGTTCACCGCGATATCAAGCCCGGCAACATCTTCGTGGTGCGAAAGCCCGACGGGGGTAGCCAGGCGAAACTCCTCGATTTTGGGATCGCCCAGGTCGCCCAGGCCAAGGGGCGTCTCACGCAGAGCGGCACCATCCTCGGCACGCCCGAGTACATGTCGCCCGAGCAAGGGCGCGGGGTGAACATCGGCCCCGAGGCCGACCTGTGGAGCGTCGGCATCGTGCTCTTTGAGTGCCTGACGGGCACGACGCCCTTCGCGGCCGAGGCCACCACCGATGTGCTGGTGAAGGTTGCGACCGAGCGGGCGCCGTCGCTCGCGTCGATGGGCGTCGACGTGCCGACGGTGGTGGCCCGGGCCATCGACCGCGCCATCGAGCGCGAGGTCACCGTCCGGTACCGCAGCGCCGACGAGATGCGCGAGGCGCTTCAGAACGCGATGCGCGAGGTCGACCGTCGGCGACACGACACCCCCGCGCGGGGCACGGCCTTGCGCGAATCGGGGGGGCGGCGCGCCATCGATTTTCAGACCGATCTCGCCCCGCGGAGCGAGCGAAGTTCGGGCGAACGGATGGAGCTCGGCCCCCCGACGCGGCCCTCGTCGACGGCCATGCCGCGGGTGGCGGCGTCGGCGGCGCAGGAGCTGGAGTTTGTGCCGCGGGAGGGGCGCAGCAGCGGCCCCGTGGCGGTGAACACCTCGTGGGACGCCGAGACCTTCAACCTCGACGAAGGGCACGCGACGGGCTCGGCGCCGCGGAGCCACCCAGGCCACGACACCCCTTCTGGGGTGATGAACCGTCGGCAGCTGCCCGAAGGCTTTGAGAAATTCGGTATGCCTCCGCCCGAGCTGACCCGCCCGACGCCCGCACCGATGCAGCGCGGCGGGGCTGGGGCCGACCCGTCGGCGAGGCGTCCGGCGACGGGTGACTTTCCGTTGCCGCCGGGGTGGGGGCAGCATCACCGACCGAGCGCGCCGCCGCCTGCGCGGGCCGCAACGCCGCCGAACCGCGCCGCGCCGCCGACCTCGTACGCAGACCGCGCCGATCGCCCCTCGATGGTGGGCTTTCAAGCGCCCCCCGACGAGTCGCGCCTGTCAAAGCCCCTCATCGCCGCGGGGGTGGCCTTCTTGGTGTTGGGCCTCGGCGCCTTCGCCTGGTCGCGTCGCACGACCGAGACGACCCCGGTGCCTCCGACGGTGACCCCGCGCAACCCGCGCGCCGTGCCGACGCCGAGCGAGCCCGCGCCGGCTTCGGCCTCGACGGTGCGCTTTCGCGACCTTCACGCCATCGGCCTGCCGTCGGGGCTCACGGGTCTCGACTCGGCGGCCGAGTTCGCGCGGCACACCGCGGTCAGTTCGACGGTGGGGGTGACCCAAAGGGTGGTGGCGACGTGCCTCGTACGCGGCGATGGCAGCCCGACGGTGTTTGTTCACCCGCTCAACGCGGGGCCGGTGATGGCCTCGGCGTCGGCCGAGATCGCGTGCGACGGCTACGACCTCGGGGTGGTCCAAGACCTCACCAACGACGGCTCTGACGACATCGTCGCGGTGGCGAGCCAGGGCGCGGGGCTCGTGGTGCTCGACTCGCGCTCGCTGCGGGCGTGGCGAAGCTACCGGCTCCCCGGGGCGCGCGGCATCGCGAAGGGGGCGGTGATTCAGCTCGCCGACGAGCCCGCCGCGGTGGTTTTCACCGAGCCCGCGGGGGTGAACGGGCCGAGCGCGGTGGTGGCGGTGGGGCTCCGCTCGCAGCGCACGCTGTGGCGCATTCAGGGCGGCGGCGGGTTCGAGCGCGTCGGTCAGCCGGTCGAGCTCGGGCTCTCGGTGGGGCCCGACGCGAACGGCGACGGCGTCTCAGACGTGGTGGTGGGCCTCGGGGCCTTGCTCGGGGCGAGCCCGGGCCCTGGGGGGCCGCGGCGCTGTGTTCAAGCCTTCTCGGGGGCCACGGGGCAGCCCTTGTGGCCCATGCAGTGTCAGGCCGGGGTTCGCAGCGCCCAGAGCGTGGCGCTCGGGCCCGACGTCGACGGCGACGGTCGCGGTGATGTGCTGGTCGGCACCGATCAGCCGCTCGGTGATGAGGCGCCGGTGCGGCTCCTCTCAGGGGCTGACGGTCACCTCATGCGGACCTTCGCAGCGCCGGCCGACGAGCGCGGCAACGGCTTCGGGTGGCCCGTGGCGCTCTCGGGTGACCTCAACGGCGATCATCGCGCCGATGTGGCGATCGGCAGCGTGGGGGCCAACACCGCGGTGACGGTCTTCGATGCGGCCTCGGGGGCCGTTCACGGCCGATTGCCGCTCGGGGGCGCGGGAGGCGGCAACCTGCGGGTCTACCCGGTGAACCCCGTGGTGCCGACGCAGCCGTGGCTTCTTCTGGTGGGCAACCCCGCCGATGGGGTACACCTCTACGCGGCCGACCTCGAAGAGGGCTCGTAACGGCGATCGCGCGTCGGCCTTGAGAAAGCGGGGCTTCGATGCGCATCGCGGTGCTTGGTTCGGGCAGCTGGGGCAGCGCTCTCGCGAAGGTGGTCTCTGACAACGGGCACACGACGTCGCTCTGGGGGCGTCGGCCGGAGCTGGCCGAAGAGATCGCAACCACCCGAGAAAACAAGACTTTTTTGCCAGGGATTCGCTTCGCCGAGACGCTCTCGGCGACGAGCGATCTTGGGGCGGCGCTTGGGGGGGCCGAGATGGTGCTGGTGGCCATTCCGACCCACGGGCTTCGCGAGGTGATGCGGGCGGCCGAGGCGATGATGCCGCGCGGCGTGCCGGTGGTGAGCGCCACCAAAGGGATCGAGCAAAATTCGCTTCAGTTCGTGAACGAGGTGATCGCCGACGAGCTCCCCTTCACCGCCGAGACCTTCGTGGCGCTCTCGGGGCCGAGCTTCGCGAAGGAGGTCGCGGCGGGGCTCCCGACGGTGGTGGTGGCGGCGTCGCGCGACCTCGCCCTCGCCGAGGCCGTGCAGCGCGCCTGGTGGACCGACGCGCGCTTCAGGGTCTACCTTTCGGATGATGTCACCGGCGTCGAGGTCGGGGGCGCCTTGAAGAACGTCATCGCCATCGCGGCCGGGGCCAGCGATGGGCTCGGCTTCGGCCACAACGCGCGGGCCGCCCTCATCACCCGGGGCCTCACCGAGATCGCGCGGCTCGCGATGAAGATGGGGGGCGACGCCCTGACCCTCGCGGGCCTCGCGGGCATGGGCGACCTCGTCTTGACCTGCACCGGCGAGCTGTCGCGCAACCGTCACGTGGGCCTCGAGCTCGGCCGCGGTCGCAAGCTCAGCGAGATCTTGGGCGACATGCGTCAGGTCGCCGAAGGGGTGCGCACGGCCAAGAGCGCGTACGACCTCGCGCGCCGAGAGGGCGTCTCGATGCCCATCGTCGAGATGGTGTACGAGGTGCTCTACCTCGACCGCCCCATCGGCGAGGCCGTGCGGTGGCTCATGACCCGCTCGGCGGGGCACGAGCGCGACTGAGCCCGCGGCCGCTCAGCCAGCGGCGGGCAGGGTGATCACGGGCTTGTTCGGGTGCCGACGGTACAAGAGCACCACGTTGCCGATCACCTGGGCGACCTCGCAGCGGAGCGCGGCCGCGAGGGCCTCGGCGCTCTCGTAGCGGTCTGAAGGCGCGTCGGCGTCGACCCGCACCTTGATAAGCTCGTGGGTGGTCAGCGCCGCGTCGACGGCCTCGCTCACCGCGTCGGTGAGGCCCAGTTTGCCGATGTGAACCACCGGCGTAAGCGCGTGCCCGAGCGACCGAAGATGACGAACCTGTTTGCCGGTGAGTGCCATAACGCGGGGGCCCCTTTCGCACGCCCTCCGCCGTTGTGCAATCACCTGACGCGTCGGGGCGACGCAGCGGGGCCGCCCGGGCGGTCGTCGGGGCGCGAGGCCTCGGCGGTGCTCGGCGCGCGTTCGGCGCCCGCACGGGGCCGTCTCGGGGCGGCGTTGGGGCGTCAGGGCTCGCGCGGGGCGCTGCGGGCCAGGGCTCGGGCGTAGACGTCGGCGCGCTTCAGGCCGAGGGCCCGGGCGACCTCGCGGGCGGCGTCGCTCGGGCGCATGCCCGCCGCGAGGGCGGCGTCGAGGGCGCTGTCGACGGCGTCGAGGCCCTCGCCCTCGGCGGCGGGGGCGTGTCCTTCGAGCACCACCGTGATCTCGCCGCGGAGCGACTCGGGGGCCTCTCGGAGCTGCGCGATGAGCGCGCCGAGGGTGCCGCGAAGGGCCTCTTCGTGGAGCTTGGTGAGCTCACGGCAGATGGCCGCGCGGCGGTGCGGGCCGCAGGTCGCTTCGAGCGCTTCGAGGGTGCCGAGGGTGCGCTCGGGGCTCTCGAAGAACACCGTCGGGAGCACGTCGTTCGCCGTGGCCGCGAGGGCCGTGCGCCGCGCCACGCCGTCACGGGGGTAGAAGCCGACGAAGCGGAATCCGTGTTCGGCGAGGCCTGAGATGACCAGCGCCACGAGCACCGCGCTCGGCCCCGGGAGCGCCTCGACCCGCAGCCCCGCCTCGACCGCGGCGCGCACGAGGACGCCGCCCGGGTCGCTCACGAGCGGCGTGCCCGCGTCGCTCACCAAGGCCAGGGTCTCGCCCCCGCGCAGCCGGTCGAGGAGCCACCCGAGCTTGTGGCGCACGACGTGGTCGTCGAGGCGTTCGAGCGGCCTCTCGATCGAGAACGCGTTGAGGAGCTTCAACGTGCGGCGGGTGTCTTCGGCGAGCACCGCGTCGCAGCGTCTGAGCCCGTCGAGGGCCCGCAAGGTGATGTCTTGAAGGTTGCCGATGGGGGTCGCGATCACCACAAGGGCCCCGCCCGAGGGGCGGGAGGGCGCGGTCTCAACCAAACTGAATGGCCTCTCCAAGCTCGCTGGTCAGAAACGCCTTGAGCTTGTCTTGGAGGCGCTTCTCAAGCTGTCGCACCCGCTCGCGCGAGATGCCGTACCGGTCGCCGATCTCTTGGAGCGTCACGGGCTCGTCGGCCACGATGCGCTCGCGAAAGATGGTGACGTCTTTGCCGGTGAGGGTCTTCTCGAAGGCGTCGAGTCGGCTCCGCACCATGTCGCCGAGCTCGGCCCCCGCGAGGGCGTCGTCGACCGAGGCGTCGCCGCTCGGCAAGAGCTCGAGCCGAGAGGTCGGCTTGCCGTCGCTCTCTCCGACCGGGGCGTCGAGCGAGACGTCGTTGCCTGAGAGGCGGCGATCCATCTCGATGACCTCTTGCTCGTTCACGTCGAGGCGGGCCGCGAGCTCGCTGCTCGTCGGGTCGATGCCCATCGTGAGGAGGCGCTGCTTCTCTTTGTTCAGATTGAAGAAGAGCTTGCGCTGGGCCTGGGTGGTGCCGAGCTTCACGAGCCGCCAGTTGTTGAGGATGAAGCGCAGGATGTACGCGCGGATCCACCAGGCCGCGTACGAAGAGAGCTTGACCCCGCGGTAGGGGTCGTAGCGCTTCACCGCTTGCATGAGCCCGATGTTGCCCTCTTGAATGAGGTCCATCAGGTTGCGGTAGGCGCGGCGGTACTCGTACGAGATCTTGACCACGAGCCTGAGGTTCGAGGTCACGAGCCGGGCCGCGGCGTTGACGTCGCCGGTCTTCTGGTAGCGCTCGGCGAGCTCTTGCTGCTCTTCTGCGCTCAAGAGCTTGTGCCGCTGAATCTCAGAGATGTACGCGGCGAAGGGGTCGTACCGGCCCAGCGAGCGCTCGCGGTCGTCGCCGCGCGCCGCGACGCTGCCGCCGAGCGATTCGCCGACCTCGACCTCGCCGACGTCATCGGCGACCTCGCCCACCACGGCGTCGTCGTCGAGCTCGGCCTCGACGGCCTCGGTGTCGCCGTCGCCCTCGGCCTCGGCGCTCGCGGCCGACGGGCTCGTGGGGGTCTCTTCTGCGGGCAGCTCGGGCGCCGCCGAACGCGCCCCGCGCGCGGTGGCCCTTCGAGGCGAGGCTGTAGAACGGTTGGCCACGGCGATGCTCCTTGTTGAGAGCCTCGACCTTAGTCGAGCCTGGGCCGGGCGTCGACGGTCGATCCGTGAAGGGGCGCTCGGGTCAGGGCCGCGGCGCGTCGTCAGGCCCGTCGATGCAGCCCTTCGGAGCCTCGCGAAAACATCACATCGGTGCGCAGCACATACTTCCACCCGCGGGTGACGGGCATGCCGGCGTGCAAGATGGGATGCCGAAAGAAGAGCGCCGCCCCGGTCTCTGGGGTGACCTCGAAGGCGTCTGCGTTGCGCGGGTCAAAGCGCGTCGTGCCGCCCTCGCAGTCGGCGTTCAGGTACACCATCATCGTGAGGAGGCTCTGGGCGCCGTCGCCGCGTCGGTAGGCGCCGTCGATGTGGGGTGCGAAGTACTGCCCCGGGCCGTACCGATAGAGCCGAAGGCGCTCGTTGAGACCCACCAGGTCGCAGCCTTCGAAGCGCGCGGGGAGATAGCGCCGGGTGATCGCGAAGAGGGCCGCGGCCTCGTCGAAGCTGTCGACGATGACCCTGCCGTTGTTGCGCAGGTCGGGCCGAAGCACGGCGCCGCCCGCGAAGGAGATGGGCGCGGCCTCGAAGCCCTCGCGCTCGCCGAGGGCGACCCATCGGTCGCAGGCCTCGGGTGAGAGGAGGCCCGGCACCGACCAGACCTCGCCCGCGAGGTGAACGACGACGCCCGACGGGGCCTCGCTCGGCGTCACGCGACGAGGTCGATGGGTGCGAGGAGCGCGACCATGGCGTCGTCTTCGCTGGCCGACAGGGCGACGCGCACCGAGACGCCCTCGGCGGTGCGCTCGGCCCAGACGAAGGTCGGCGCGACGGCGTCGTCGAAGAGGCCGAGCGCGGGCACACCCCGCCGCGACACGCCGACGTACGCGGGCGAGGCGGTGAGGGCGGCGAGGCCGGGGCGATCGAGGAGGCCCCCGGGGGCGAGGCCCTCGACGTGGGGCAGGGCGTTGAAGGCCTGCAACGCTGCGGCGTCGGCGCTGCTCAGCGAGCGCGACGCGCCGCCCGCGAGCACCGAGGCTGCGCGCCAGGCGGCCCCGACCCAGAGCCGCGGAGAGGGCCGCGTGTCGACCTCGGCGCGCACCACCACGGCCTCGTCGAACCACGCGGCGATGGCAGCGCCGCGGCCGCGGGCGAAGGCCGCCACAAGGGCGTCGCGGGCGCGGAGCGGCAGCACGAGGTACGCGTCGTCGGCCGAGAGCTCGGGCGCCGCCGCGAGGCTGACCCGGGCGCCCGCGGCGACGGCGCTGAGGTCGTCGACCGCGGCGAAGACCACCACCAAGGGCGTCTCGGCAAAGGGGTATTGCCCATCTGAGACCACGCTGCGCGGGGCCTTCTCACCTGCGGTCACCAGCCGGAGGAACATCGCCCGCGGAACAAAGCACCGGCCGCACCCCGACGCAACATTTCATCGGCGCCCGTCGGCCCGCTCCGCCCTCACGCGCCGAGCGGCCGACGCGGCGTCGCCACCCCCGGCCAGCGCAACGCGCCTGCCAGCATGGGCCCCGGCGCGATGAGATCGCCCTCGTCGAAGAGCTTGAAATTCAGCAGGGCCATCCACAGCCTGAGGTGGCGCGGGTCGCGGGCTTCGGGGTGTGCGGCGAGGTACCGCGCGTTAAAAACGTACTGGGCCGTGACGCCGTGGGTGCTCGGCTCGAACCACTGAATGAGGTCGGCCTCGACGCGACCCTCGACGCCCTCAGGCAGCCCCGTCGGCGCCTCGTCGAGGGTGTCGTGCTCGGGGCCCTCGATCGCGGCGTCGCCGAGCCGAAACCGGAGCCGGTGCCACACGCCGCTCATGCCACCGACACCCGCGCGCTGCCCTCGACCGACGCGCTCGGCCCCGCCCGAAAGGCGCCGAAGGCGAAGGCCCCGAGCGCCAGGTACGCGGCCCCGGCGACCCAGGCCGTGCCCGAGAAGGTCGCGTGCAGCGACGACGCCTCGACGGCGCGGCCGAAGAGCGGTGAGATCGCCGCGAAGAGGAGCCGCCGCCCCATGCCCTCGACCGAGAGCAGCGTGGCGCGCTCGTGAGAGTGCACGATCACGCGGTTCATGAGCATGCGCATGAGGGGCGAGAAGACGCCGAAGGCCGTCGCGAGGAGCACCATCAGGGGCACGCAGAGCAGCCCGTGGTCGGTGCCCATGAGCGCGTACGCGGCCAGCAAGAAGAGCCCCAACGCTACGCTGAGGCTGGCCACCCGGTACTGCTTGAAGAGGTAGCCCGACGCGCTCGCGAGGAGCGCCGTGCCGATCTCTTTGAGGGCCGCGAGGGCGCCCATCGAGAGCACCGTGTAGCGCAGCCACGCGCCGTGAAGGTGCGCCTCAAGGTGCGGCTGATCGGCGAAGAGCGAGAGTCGCAGCAGCACGAACGACACCGCGCCGAACAAGACCACGCTGGCGAGGCGAGGGTCGGTGCGCAGGGTGTTGAGCGCCCGCCGCAGGTGGTCGCTCACGCGCCCTTCGCGGAGCGTGCGACGCTCAGGCAGGCCGAGCGCGACGACGCCCGCGACGGCGGTGGTGAGCGCCGTAAGCCAGAACACCGCCGTGGGGTGGGTGTAGTGGTAGAGCAGCGAGCCGACGAGCACCGCCGCGAGGTTGCCGAGGCCCTTGGCGGCGGTGCCGAGCCCCTCCCATCGGCCGTAGTGGCCGAGCTGCTTGCGGGCGTTGAGGTGGTCGTAGAGGTAGGCGCTGTCGGCGCCCGAGGCGAGGCACATCGAGAGCGCCGAGAGCACGTTGGCGAGGGCGAAGGCCCCAAAGCCGCGGCCGAAGATGAAGCACAGGCACGCGAAGCTCATCACGAAGGCCCCGAGGCTCATCGCGACGCGGCGCCCGCGCCGATCTGCGAAGGCCCCGGTGGGCACCTCGAAGGCCACCGCGGCGAGGCCGAAGACGACGTTCAGATCGAACACGTCGGCCACCGAGAGGCCGCGGTGCTGGAGGTAGTACACCTGAAAGGGCGCGAAGGCCCAGGTGAGCCCGAGCGTGCGGTAGGTGAGATAGGCCGCCAGGGGCCGTTCGTGAAAAACCTTCAACATGCCTGCGTCACGGTCGACAGTACCGACCCGGGGGGCAGTGTCCAATCTCTGGCGACGCTGCAACCGAAATCAGCCGGGCGCGGGTCACCCGGGTCGTTCAGGGGCCGAGCCCCGGGGGGAAGCCGCCGCCCGCGGGCGCGGCGCCGTTCGCGTTCATGTTGCCGCCTGCGGGCAGGCAGGTCGGGCCGCGGGCGAGGGTGCCCGAGCAGCGGAAGGCCATCATCCCGTCGGGGCGTCGCGCGCGCCGCAGGTCTGGCACCATGTCCATCACGCTGAGGATGCGCCCGGCTTGTTCGCTCTTGTTTCGGTACACATCGGTGAGCCTGAAGCGAATGCCGAGGCTGAGGGTCGAGTCTGCGGTGTTGGGGCGCAGGTTGACCGACCCGTCGATGGCGAGGTCAAACTCGGGCGAGTGTGAGGCCGTGCGCTCGAAGACCAGCGCGCCGTTGCGGGCCACGATGTTGAGCTCAAGGCGCCCCGCCCGAATCTGCTCGATGGTGACGCCTCCCATCCGCGGGATCATGAACTGTGCGTGGCCGTCTCCGACCATCAACCGATCGACCGCGAGGGTCACGGCGCCGCCCACCTGTGCCACGTTGCCGTCGGGGATGGTGAGGTTGACGTTGCCGCTCATGCGGCCGTTGAGGGGCAAGCCGACGGCCTGCACCATGGGCCCGAGTTGGGCGACATTGATGTCTTTGATTTCGAGCTGAAGCTCGGTCAGCGCGGGCGGCGGGGCCGGGGTCGCGCGGCCGCTCGGGCTCGGGGCCGCGGCGCCGGGCGTGCTCGGGCGCGGGGGGTTCAGCAGCACCGAGAGGCTGCCTTCGAGGGTGCCGCTCATGCCTTCGATCTCGAAGCTCGCGTTGAGGTGACCGATCAAGAGCGGCAGGAGCGAGAGGCGGACCTTGACGCGGTCGAGCTCCATCACCGTGGGGCGCGCGCCGGCGGGCACGGTCTGCCCCGGGGCGGCCTGCGGCAAGAAGGTGACGGTGACATCGCGGGCTTCGAGGCCCGGCAAGAAGGTCGGCCCGAGGCGCCCGATCGACATCTCAAGGCCCGAGGGCGTGCTGATGCCCGTGGTGCGCGAGACCCGCGGCGCCTCGACCTGCGCGACGATGAGCTCGGCGAGCCGATCGTAGGGGAAGGTGAAGTACACGAAGGTCAGGAAGAAGAAGAGAAAGACCGCGGGGTAGAGGCCCAGCCGAAGGAGCCACGGTCGCATCGCCATCAGCCGGTCTTTGAGCGCGCTCACGGTGCGTCCTCGCGGGCGCGGTCGGCGCTGCGGGCGGGGCGCTCGCCGGCGCTTCGCTCACCGGTGCTGCGCTCGCCCTCGGGCTCGGCCACGGGGTCGAAGGTCGAGATCACCATGTCGTCGACGTCGTAACGGTTCGCTTCGCCGAAGCGTCGTCGCACCCGAACGCCCGTGATCGCCACGGGGAAGCTCGCGCGGTCGATGCGCTCCATGAACTCGGCGAGGGCTTCGAGGGGCACGGCCCGCAGCCGAATCACCACGCTGCGCTGCGTAAACCGCGAGCCCGCCGGGGCCGCGGGGCGGTCTTGGGCCTCGGCCACCTGAACGTGCGCGGCCTGGGCCTGCTCTTCGACGAAGGTCGTGAGCGCCGGGGCCCGGGTGCGGTACCGCGCGAGGATGGCGTCGCGACGCTGATTGCGCGCCGCGATGCGGCCCCGCGAGCGCTGAAGGAAGCGCAGCGCTTCGACCATCGAGGCGCGCTCTTCTTCGATCGCCGCGAGGCGACGCGACGACCACCAGCCGATACCGCCCAGAACCAAGAGCAGCGTGACCGCGCCGAGGGCCAAGAGGAGCCGCTTCTCGCGGGCACTGAGCCCCGCGAGGGCCCCACGAACTGAACTAAGCGCCGCCGCCACGAGAGCCTCCACGTTCGGTCGAAGGACGTTCGCCCCGCGCGCCGCGCGGAGCCTCGCCGGCAGCGCCCGGACACCGAAACTCGATGTCGAGGGTGTACCGCTGCCGACCGTCTGGGTTCGAGGTCACACGACCCGGTCGAACCGCTGGAAAACAAGCATACTGTGAGATCGCCTCGACCACCCGGTCGCGGTCTTGGAGGGTGCTCACCACGCCCTGAAGCTGTACGTGCTCGGGCTGGATGTCGAGCTGCTCGACGTCGTGCCGCACGGTCTCTGGGATGCGCGACGACAAGACCCCGAGCACGTCGTAGGCGTCGGCGCCGGGCATGGGGTCGATGACCTCGTCGCGGTTGCCGCGGGCGCGGCTCATGGCCGCCTCGGGGTCGGTGATGGGCGCGCCGAAGACCTCTTGGGTCACCGAGGCGAGGGTCTCTTCGAGCCGGTTTCGCTCGGCGGTGAGACCTTGGTACCGCGCGAAGGTCGCGATGCCCCAGAAGAGCACCATCGAGGCGAAGGCGCCGGCAAGATACGGCGCGCGCTCGCGAAGCATCTGCGCGCTCGACGAGACCGCCAGGCTGCCCTTCCGAAGGTCGAGGAACTTCTGCCGCCCGAGGCCCCGGAGGCTCATCGCGACGGCGATGGGGGCCTCCCACAGCGCGCTCGGCGACGCGCCCTGGCCGAACTCCAGGGTGCCCTGCGGGAGCCCGCCCACGCGCTCGGCGTCGAGCCCCGCGGCCACCAGGGCGTCGGCCCCGAGTTGGGCCTCTTCGCCGGTGACAAAGCCCATGCTCGGCGGCGCGCCGCCCGAGGCCAGCCAGGCCGCGAGGCTCTGCCGAATCTGCCGCTCGCGCGCCGCCGGGGTGGCGAGGTTGTTCAACGTACGCGCGAAGCGCACCGCCCCGCCCGCAACCACCGCGAGCTCGGCGCGTCGATCTTGGCAGTGAACGATCACCGTCGCGTCGCCCTCGTTGAGCGCCGCGATGACCCCCGCGAGCTCGCCCAGCGCGGCCGGTGCGACGCCGACCTCGCGCGGTTCGAAGCCCGCGTCGGCGAGGGCCTTGACGAGCCCCTCGACCCGCGCGAACCGCGCCGCGACGGCGTAGAGCGAGATGGGGTCTGAGCCCCCGAGCACCGTCGCGTCGACGAGGCAGTCGTCGAGGTCGTAGGGCACGGTGCCTTCGAGCTCGGCCATGAGGGCCTTGTCGCCGCGGCGGTACACCGCCCTGGGGAGGCTGATCGCGCGGAGCGACGCCTCGTTGCCAGGCAGCGCCGCGAAGACCCCGTCGAGCTCGGGCGCCTTCTGCCCAGGCCGACCGGTGCTCAGCGCCTGATCGACGAGGCCCCGCAGACCCCGCGCCGCCTCGGTGATGCCCTCGGCCGAGGGGCTACGGGGGAGCGTGAACACCCCTTCGAGCACGAGCTTCTTGTACGCCGTGCGGAGGAGCGCCGCCTTGAGCTGCGACTCGGTGATTTCGATGCCGAGATAGAGGGCCATGTCAACGTCTCGTCTTCAGTCTTCGCGCCAGTAGATCAGGGTGCCGCCTTCGCGGGGCACGACGCTCAACGCGCCCTCTTGGGTCGGGGCCACGGTCATGCCCGAAGCCCGCATGAAGGTCGAGGGGAGCATGGGCTGCGCGCGCATGTCGACCACCGCGTGGACCCGAACGTGGGCCGCGCCCACCTGGGCCTCGGAGTACACAGAAAAAACCTTGCTCTCGGTGGCCACCGAGCGCTCAAGCGCCGAGGCGTCGCGCACCTGAAAGGGCTGCATCCCGAGCTGCGTGAGCATCGGGCCGAGCGGGGGCCGACCTTGCACCGTGGCGACGAAATTGCCCGGCGACGAGAACAGCGGGATGCCCATCGACAGCGTGAGCCCCTGCACCATCGTGATGGTGGTGATGAAGGCCGAGGCCTGGCTCGGGTCGATGCACTGCGGGGCGTCGGGCGCGTACGCGCAGATCATCGCGAGGAGCGTCTGCGCGTTGGCGGTGTTGACGTTGACCGTGCCCTGGCCCCACACGGTGATGGTGCGGCGCCGCGGGTTGCCCGGGTCGGGGTCGACGATCGAGTGCCAGAGGTCGTCGTCGCTGAAGCCGCGCACCATGCGGAGCTCGTCGACGCTGTCGAGGGGGGCGTTGCGGCGGCGGTACGGGGGCCTCAGGCGCTGGTAGAAGCTGTCTTCGGGCCCCGCGGCCGAGGCCCGCGCGGTGGTCGCGAGGAGGCTCTGCGCGTCGAAGGCGGTCTCGTCGAAATCGATGTAGTCGACGACGTTCGAGATCAACGTGGGGCGATCGGTGAACTGGGTGTCGGCGTCGCGCTGCTCGAAGAAGGGGTTGAGCGCGGGGTTGGCGATGAGCCCCGCGATCTGACGCCCGAGGAGGATCTGCGCCACCGACGAGCGGTTGGCGCCGTTCACGTTGATCTTCGAGTCTTCGTCGATGATGACCAGCGGCGCGAGGCCCGTCAGGCCGCCGAGGTTCTTGGCGCCGCCGAGGTCGACGTGGGCGAGGTTTTCAAGCAGGGCGCCGCCGTCGCGGCTCCGAAATGCGCCGAGGAGGATGTCGCTCTGCTCCCAGATCGGGATCTGCGGCGGGGCCGAGAAGCCGCGGCCCATCATGGCCATGAGCGGGGTCAAAATCGGGGTGATCGCGCGGCGCAGGGTGGGCTCCGAGTGCAAGAGCACCCGCGCGAGGTTGACGCCGCTCCGGGCTTGGGCCTCTGCGATGAGCTGGTCGCGCTCGACCGAGGCGGCGAGCGAGTAGACCTCGACCTCGTCGCGGGTCTGCTCGGCCATCACGTAGAGCAACGACATCGCGGCGAGCACCATGATGAGCGCCACGCCCCGCTGGAGGGGTGCGCCCTTCGCGCGGGCGCGCTTCAGGGCTCTTCGCTTTCGGGTGACCTTCTTCGCCATCGACGTCCTCAGTAGATCGGGAGCCCGAAGGTCATGGCCCGCTGGAGAAACACGGGCGTAGTGGTCGAATACCGCAGGGTCTCTCGGCCCTCGCGGAGGCTCAGGGTGAGCCGCACGCGCTTGGGCAGCCGCCCCGGCTGGCCCGTGCTCTGGGTGGTGTCCCAGGTGTCGACCCACTGCTCGGTGGCCTCGTCGTAGAAGCGCATCTCGAAGGCCTCGATGCCGGGGATGAGCACATCGAGGGTGCCGCCGCGCCGCGGGTCGGCGTCGATGCGCGGGGCCTCGCGCCGAATGAGGTCGAAGCGCCCGCGGTTTCCGTCGCCTCGGCGGGCCGCGTCGTCGGGGGTGCCCGAGCGACGGTCTTCGAGCCGATAGCTCACCTCGCTCGCGTCGCCCTCGTGGGTGTTTCGCCGCAGCCGACGGTGCGTAAAGGTCGTGAGGTCGAGGCTGGAGTTGGTGCCCGAGCGCCCCACAAAGTGCGTGATCGTGGCCGCGAGGCGCTGGTCTTGGTTCACATGCAGCGACAAGAAGGCCGCGCGCAAATCGCGACACATCCTGGCCATGGCGACCCGCGCGAGGTGGTCGTTCTCTTGCCGAAGGCTCAACCGCTCGCGGGTGCGGTGCGTCTGGTTGAACGCGGCCCAGATCATCGTCGCGACCATCACCAACACCGTGGCGGCCACGAGCACTTCGAGCAGCGACAGGCCGCGCTGCGCGTGGCGTCGGCTCATGGGCCACCCCCGATGCGCGGCAAGGTAGGCATCGCCCCTGTGGGGCTCGGCGCGGTGCCTCCCGCGGCCCCTGGCATACCCGGTGCGCCGGTCATGCCAGGCGGCAGCGTGACGTCGCCCGCCGAGAGCGTCTGCCCGGGGTTGGTGACGTACTCGACGATCTCGAAGCTGCGCTCGCGCGAGCCCTCATTCCACCTGACTTTGATGGTGAGGCGTCGAATGGCGCCTTCGAGCAGGGGCTTCACCGTCGGGTAGACCGTCGTCAGGAGCGACGTGGCCATCTCGCGCGGCGAGGGCGCCCCCGAGCCCGAGAGGCTGCCAGAGCCCGAGGTCGAGCCGCTGCCCGAGGTGCCGCTCCCGAGGGTGGTCATCGCGCCTGCGAGGGCCCCGATGGCGCCGCCCGTGCCGGGCGTGCTGCCCCCCGATGCGGGGCTGCCGTTGCGGCCGAAGCTCGACCCCTGCGCGGCGTTGGCGGCGCGCCCCAAGAGGGCGTTGCCGGCCGAGGTCTCGAGGTCCATCGGGCGCGGCAGCTCGACCTTCTCGACGTGCACTTCGCACACGACCCCGTCGGTGCAGCACGGCTGCCCCGCGAGGGCGCCGTCGGGGGGGTCTTCGAGCACCTTGTCGACGTCTTCGGGGAGCGTATTTTTGCCGAGAAAATGCTCCGCTTCGGTGAGCCGACACCGCGCCATGAGGGTCGCACGGGTGAGCATCCGCGAGCGCGCGGTCGAGCGGGCGGCGCCGATGTTCGAGCCGAACACCGTCGAGAGCGCGAGGGCCAGGATCGCGATGGCGATCATCACCTCGATGAGCGTGAAGCCCCGCGCGCGGCGACGCGGCGGAGACGCCAGGAGCGAGCCGACATAGCGCGCGAGGGGGCTCATTCTGAGACCACCTCCTGCTGGCGGGTGTCGACCTCTTCGTCGTCGTTGCGCTCGCGGTCGCGGTCGCTCACCACCGGCGGCGCGACGGCGTGATCGTAGACGACGGCGCGGCCCGTCTGCGGCTCGACCATCACCGAGTACACCGCACCGTCTTCGCCGGTGAGCTGCACCACGGCGCGCTCGGCGAGGCCCCCGGCGAAGAAGTATACGTACCCGTTGCCTTCTTCGCGGGGCTCGTCGGCGTGCGCGGTGTAGAGCCGAGAGAAGACCGCGCCCTCGATCTCGCGCTCGCGGTAGCGGCGACCCTCGGGGCGAGAGAATTCGGCGCGCGGGGCCCGCGGGCGCATCTGGGCCATGAGCTCGGCTTCGCGGCGCGCGGCGGCCTCGAGCACCTCGGCGTTCTCGGCCGCACCGCCCGCGCGAAAGGGGTCATGGGCGTCGAGGACGTGGGCGTCTTCGGTGTCTTCGATCCAGTAGCGGCGATCTCGGAGCGAGACCACCACCCGCGTCGCGCGACCCGTCGAGAGGGCGTGGACGTACGCGAAGCGGAACGCGCTGCCGATGGCCGAGGCGCCCGCGCGGAGCTTGCCCCGACGCACCGCCCCGAAGCCCACCACCGCGCTCGACATGAGAAGCGTCACGACGGCGAGCGCGACCATGATCTCGATGAGGGTGAAGCCCTCTTCGCGATGCCATGAACGTCGTCTCACCGTGGTGCCTCGCATGCGCCCCTTCGCTCTCAGTTGCGCGCGCGGCGGCGCGGCACGTCGTCGTCGGTGCCTTCGGCGCCGTCGGGGCCCTTCGAGTGGACCCGGGCCTCGCCGCCCTCGCACGAGATCAGGTACTCGTTGTCCCACGGGTCGCGGTCGCGGGCGCGGCGGTCGAGGGCGCGGTCTTCGCGCAGCTGGGCCATGCTCGGACAGCCACGATGCTCGCTCTGCCAGAGCTCGACGGCGTTCTCGATCGAGCGAATCTCTTGCTCGCAGGTCTTGACCTTGGCCTCTTTGAGCCGATCGAACACCGCGATGCCGACGGCGCTGGTGATGAGGCCCATGATCACCACGACGATCATGATTTCGACGAGGGTCATGCCGCGCTGGGCGGCGCGGGCGAAGCGACGAAGCGCGCGCCGGGGGCGCGACGTCGTGCGGGGAGCCTTGAGGGGGTGAGTCTTTGTCATGGTCAGAGTGCCTTCATCGTGAGGTCGTCGGTGGGTGAGACCGACCCGAGCTTTAGTAGATTCGTTCGAGGTCGTCGAAGGTGCCGCTTGAACCTCCCGATTCAACGTCGGCCGAGAGCGGGTGATTCCGGCCTGGGCAGGTGATGCGCAGGGGGCGCCCCCAGCCGTCGAGGCGCGGGTCGACGAGGTAGCGCGCGGGGTTGTCGCCGTCGGTGGGCGGGTGCACGAGCTCGGCGATGTCGTGGGGGCAGCGCCCGTGGTCTGCCCTGAACGCGGCCACGGCGTTGCGCACGCTCACGATCGCGGCGCGGGTCGCGAGCACCTGCCGGCGGTGGGTCTCGACCCGCAGGAGGCCCGTCACCGCCAAGGCGCCGAGGCCCAAGGTCACCAGCGTTCGCCGCCGCCGCGAGGTCAGCCAGTCGAGCAGGGCCGAGCGTGTCTCCCACGGAAACACCACCCGACTCTCGCTCCGCTGGCGCCGCCGCATCATTGCGCAAAATCGTTGAGCTGAAGGAGCGGCATGAGAATCGAGAAGGCCACAAAGCCCGAGGCCCCGCCCATCACCACGATCATCACGGGCTCTAGGAGCGAGGTGAGCACCGCGACGCGGCCGTCGATGGCGCTGTCGTAGCTGCCCGCGATCGCTTCGAGCATGGGCTCGAGCTCGCCCGACTTCTCACCGATGGCGATCATCTGCGTCACGATGGGCGGAAATCGCCCCGAGCGCTTCAGCGGCTCGGCGATGCTCTCGCCCTCCTTGATCGACGTCGCGGCCTCGGTGATCACCGCCTCGAGCACCCGGTTCTCCATCACGCCTTTGACGATCTCCATCGCCTTGAGGAGCGTGACGCCCGAGCTGAGCAGCGTCGCGAGGGTGCGGGTGAAGCGGGTGATCGCGACCATCCGCGTGAGCTCGCCGAACACCGGCAACCGAAGGCGGATCGAGTCCCAGCGGTAGGCCCCCTCGGGGGTCACCTTCCAGCGGTTGAAGGCGATCACGAGGCCGATCAGCGCGAGGATCACCAGCCACCAGAAGTCGGCGATGAAGTGCGACGTGCCGATCAGCGCCGAGGTGTACCAGGGCAAGGCCTGGCGAAAGTCTTCGAAGATGGCGCTCACCTTGGGCACCACCACGACCATCATCACCCCGAGGATGACCACCCCGAAGACGCCCATGAACGCCGGGTACGCGAGGGCCCCGACGATCTTGTTCTTCAGCCGCTGCTGCCCTTCGGTGAAGTCTGCGAGGCGCGCGAGCACGGCGTCGAGGGTGCCCGAGGCCTCGCCCGCAGCCACCATGTTGATGTAAAGCGGCGTGAAGTACTGCGGGTGCGCGTGCAAGGCCGTCGCGAAGGCGATGCCCTCGTTCACCTTGGCCCGCACGTCGACGAAGGCCGCGCGGAGGTCTTCGTGCTCGATCTGCTCGATGAGCGCGTTCAGCGCGTCGACGAGGGGGATGCCGGCCTTCACCAGGGTGGCGAGCTGCCGGGTGCAGAGGGCCACGGTGCCGCTCGTGCTCGACGCCATGCGACGCAGGGCCTTGAGGGCCTTCACCAGGGCCGGCGCCATCTCTTCGAGCGAGCGACCGCCCGCGGCCGCGCCGTCAGTCTTCGCAGCGGCGCCCGCCCGCGCAGGGGTCTTGCCAGCCCCGCGGTCTTCGGCCAGGGCCGTGGCGGCGTCGAGGAAGATGCCCTGCTTGCGCAAGAGCAGCCGCACGTTCTTGACGTCGTCGGCGTCGATGGTGCCGCGAACCGTCTTGCCCTTGGCGTCGACCCCTGTGTAGGCGAAGTGACCCATCGCGCCCCGTGACCTTTCTAGACGTCGTCCTGCGTGGCGGCGAGCACTTCTTCGATGCTGGTGTGGCCCTCGAAGACCTTGCGGATGCCGTCGTCGCGGAGGGTGTCCATGCCCTCTTCGATGGCGGCCCGACGGATGGTGGGCGAGTCTGAGTTCTTCAGCACGAACCCCCGCACCGCGTCGGTGATGAGCATGAGCTCGTAGATGCCCGTTCGCCCAGAGTAGCCCTTGTGCTGGCACTCGGGGCAGCCCGTCGGGCGCATGAGGGTGATGGGCCTCCCGGCGGCAAAATCATGGGCCACCCGCGCGGCCGGAGAGCCCCCATACGCGCTGCGCCCGTAGCGGTTCTCGGGTCGGTCGAGGCGTGCGCGCATCTTCGCGCGGTCGAGGCCGATGCGCGCGAGGTCGACGTCGCGGGGCGTCCACGGCTCTTTGCAGGCCGAGCAGAGCACGCGCACGAGGCGCTGGGCGAGGATGGCGAGGAGCGAGCTCGTGAGGTGAAAGTTCTCGATGCCCATCTCGACGAGGCGCGTGACGGCCCCTGCGGCGTCGTTGGTGTGGATCGTCGACAGCACGAGGTGGCCCGTCAGCGAGGCGTGCACCGCGATCTCGGCGGTCTCCTTGTCGCGGATCTCGCCGACCATGATGACGTCGGGGTCTTGCCGAAGAAACGCGCGCAGGCACGACGCGAAGGTGAGGCCGATCTTGGGGTTCACCTGCATCTGCGAGGGGCCCTGGATGTCGTACTCGATGGGGTCTTCGGCCGTGAGGATGTTGATGTCGGGGCTGTTGACCTTGTTCAGGCACGCGTAGAGCGTGGTGGTCTTGCCCGAGCCCGTCGGCCCGGTCACCAAGATGATGCCCTCGGGGCGCTGAATGAGGTCGTGCATGCGCTCGAGGCGATCGGGCGCGAAGCCGAGGTCGGTGAGCTCGAGCATCACGCTCGATTTGTTCAAGATTCGCATCACGACGCGCTCGGCGCCCGACTGCCCCACGGGGATGGTGCTGACGCGGATGTCGACGTCTTTCTGGCCCATCTTGAAGCCGATGCGGCCGTCTTGGGGGAGGCGCTTCTCGGCGATGTTGAGCCCCGACATGATCTTGATGCGCGCGACGATGCTGGCTAGCACCGACTTGGGCGCCGTGCGCACGGGGTAGAGCTGGCCGTCGATGCGGTACCTGACGGTGACCTGGCTCGCGTCGGGCTGGATGTGAATGTCGCTCGCGCGCTCTTTCACCGCCTCGACGAAGAGCGAGTTGACCCACCGGATGATGGCGGCGTCTTCGTCGCTCTCGAGGATGTCGGTGCGCTCTTCGACCGAGGCCCCGGCCTGGGCCTGGAGCTCGCTCGCGCGGTTGATCTCGGCCTGGGCGCGGTTGATCGCGTCCATCACGAGGGTGGGCGGCGCGGCGACGGCGAAGAGCTCGCGGTCGAGGGCCATGCGGAGGTCGTCGAGCGCGATGGTGTCGAGCGGGTTGGCCATCGCCACCACCACACCGCCGTCGGCCTCTCGTACCGGGATCAGCTGGCTCTGCCGGGCGAAGGTGAAATCAAACTTGCTCTCTTTCAAGAGCGTGATCGGCAGCTCTGCGGTGGGCGGCAGCGCCATCACAAAGTCGACCCCCGCCTCGGCTGCGAGGGCCTCGGCCAGCACACCCTCGTCGACGCCGCTGCGCACGAGGACGTCGAGCAGCGATTGGTTCCGCTCCTTGCTCGCGGTCGAGAGCGCTTCGTCGACGCGGTCGGCGGCGACCACCCCGCGGCGGCGAAACACATCTGCCATGAACTGCGCGTTGCTCATCGAAGCCGAGTCTCCTGAAGGGCGAAGGTAGCTGACTGACCGGGGCCCGAGGCCCGAGGCCCGCGATCACGGAGGGGGCGGCGTCGGCGCGGGCGGGGGCGCAGCGGGGGCCGACCCGGGGAGCGGCGGGATGGCCAGCGTGCCACCCGGGAAGAGCGCAGGGCCACCCGGCGGCGGCGCTGACACCCCCGCGGTGGGCCCCGAAGCGCTCGGCCCCGCGCTCCGGACCTCAGCCGGCAGGTCGATCGACTCGCCCGGCGCGTGCGGCGGCGGCGCGGCCGGGCGGGTGCTGTTCTCGAACTCGGTCTGCGTGCGAATCTCTCGCATCGACTGCCTGATCTCTTCGACGAGGCCGTTGGTGCGGGAGTAATCGCGCGGGGGCTCGTACTCGTTCTCGTTGAACACAAAGTACCGGTCGAGGAACTCCTGCCGCTCGCGCATCTTGCGCTCAAAGATGCGGCGCAGGTCGCTCTGATCGCGGATCACATACGGCGTGAGGAAGAGCAAGAGGTTCGACCGCTGCAAGCGCCGGTTGGTCTGCCGAAAGAGCGCGCCCAAGATCGGGATGTCGCCCAAGATCGGCACCCGGGTCTCAGAGTTGGTCTCTGAGTTACGGATCAGGCCGCCGATCACCACGGTGTTCTGATCGCGCACCACGGTGACGGTCTTGGCCGTACGGCGGTTGATGGTGACCGCGCCGAGGGTGCCGCCGGCGGTCGCGCCGACCTCAGAGATCTCTTCGTCGATCTCGAGCCGCACCTCGTTCGAGTCGTTGATGTGCGGGGTGATGCGAATCTTCGTGCCGACGTCTTGCCGCGGCGCCGAGAAGCCGCCGAGGCCGAAGCCGAGGCCGAGGCCGCCGAGGGCGCCCGCCTGACCCGTCGCCCCGGGCAGGCCGCCCGTCGGAAGGCCGCCGAGGTTGGTCTGCAAGGGCACGTTCTGGCCCACGTTGATGTCTGCGGGGCTGTTGTCGGTGGCGATGATGTGCGGCGTCGAGAGCACGTTGGCGTCGCCCGATTGGGCCAGCGCATTGAGGGTCACGCCGAAGCCCGGGATGCTCACGCCGATGCCAGGGATGAGGTTCTGCGAGCCCGCGAGCTGCGGCCCGCGCACCCCGAGGGCGAGCCCCGAGAGGGCGTCTTGACCGAGCAAGATGCTGTTGAGCGCGTTGAAGCCGCCGAGCGCGAGGCCGCCGTCGCCAGCCTCGTTGAAGGGCGCCGCGCCGTGGACGTTCAAGCCGAAGCGGTTGGTGCGATCGACCGAAAGCTCCATCACCACGGCCTCGATGAAGACCTGGCGGCGCGAGCGGTCGAGCTCGTCGATGACCCGGCGCAGGGCGATGTAATCACGCGGCGACGAGGTCACGATGAGGCCGTTCGACGGCTTGTCGGCGGTGATGCGCACCGGGCCCTCGAAGATGGCGTTCTGCCCGCGAGGGTTCTGACCCTGACCCGAGGCCTGTCGGCCGCCGTTGGCGATGTTGTTGAGGGTCGTGGCGAGCTCGTCAGCGTCGGCGTGCTGGAGCCGCATCACCCGCAGCTGCCCTTCGCCCTCGATCGACACGTCGAGGCGCCGCAAGAGCTCGAGCACCCGGAGGTACATGCGCTGCGTGGCCACCACCACGAGGCTGTTCGAGCGGTCGTCGGCCAGGATGCGCGCGAGCCTCAGGTCGGGCGAGGGGGGGCCCTGCCCCGGGGCGCGCTGCGCGCTCGCCTGCGCGCCGCCGCCGAGGATTTCATTGATGCGCGTGGCGAGCTCGCTCGCGAGGGCGTAGTGCACGGGCTCGACCCACACCTGCTCGCCCACCGAGGGCACATCGATTTCGCCCAAGATCTGCAACATGCGCCGGATGTTGCCGGCGTTGTCGGTGATCACGAGGGTGTTCGTGGCCGTGTAGGGGGTGAGGTCGCCGTCGCGCGATTTGAAGTGCCCGAGGATGTTCGCCGCGTCGTCGGCGGCGATGTTGCGCAGGCGCACGATGCGGGTGACGTACCGGTCGTCGGTGGGGGCGTCTTGGCCCGGCGTGTACGTCGGCAACACCTGCGTCGCCGCGCCCGCGGTCTCGATGACCTTCAGGTAGCGGCCCGAGGGCACCACGGTCATGCCGTTGACCTCGAGCACCGAAAGAAAGGCCTGGTACGCCTCGCCGGGGGTGACCTTCGTGGGCGAATAGATGGTGGTCTTGATCGAGCGCACCTTGCCCGGGAGGATGAAGCGGCGCCCCGTGATGTTGCCGATCGCGCGGATGAGGTCGGGCAGGTCGGCGTCTTGGAGGTTGAAGGTGATGCGCGCCCCGGGCGGCAGCGGCTGGTACTGAACACCCTCTTCAAACTCGTGAATCGACGAGCCCGGCGAGACCGCGTTGCCGAGCGAGGTGATGCCCGGGGTCTGAACGTTCTGCCCCGGGGCGGGCTGGCCCGTGGGGGCCGGCGCGGTCACCCGAGGGGCCGGGGCGGGTGCGGCGGTCGGCGCGACGACGGGCGGGTTCAGCGCGGCGGCGCGGGTGCGTCGGGTGCGAGCGGGCTCGGCGGTTGCGGTCGGTGCCGCTGCGGGCGCCGCGGGGGCGACCCGAACCGGAGCCGCGTTGACCGTCGACGGCGCGGGCTGCACCGGGAGCAAGGTCGGGTTGGCCGGCACCTGCACCGTGGTGGTCGGCTGCGCGGCCGCGGGCGCCGCGAAGGAGACCATCGCAGCCAAGAGCGCGACGAGGAGCCCGACAGGGCGCAGAAGCGTGGAAGGGTGATCGCTCACGGTGGCTCTAACGAATGTGAAAGTCGATGTTGACCGGGGTGCCATTGCGGGTCACCGAAACCTGAAGGTGGTCGCTCGTGCGGAGCCGCGAGTACGCCTCAAGGGCGCGGTCGGGCGACGCGATGTCGAGGCCGTTGATGCGGTTGAGCACGTCGCCGTTTTGCATCCCGAGGCGGCCGAGGAGGCTGTTGCCGCGCACGCCGAAGAGCTGCACCCCGACCACGCGGCCGCCCTGATCGACCGGCATGATGCGCGTCGTACGCATCAGCTCGGCCTGGCTCTCAAGGATGCGATCGACGGTGCTGCGCCGGACGTTGAACTCGTTGGCGCCCACGCGCTCGATGCCTTCGAGCACCTGCGCGAGGCTGCCGTTGGTGTCGCCGCCAGGGGTCGGGGCGGGGGTCGGCGTCGGCGGGGGCGGCGGCGCGTTGCGAGGCGGCATGATCTGCGCGATGAAGCACCGCTGACCGCCGCCCTGCGGCCGCAGGAGCGCGAAGGCGCCGAGCGGCGCGCACCATGAGATCGTGCCCACGGTGCGGCTGTCGAGGGTCGAGCCCATGCGGTAGGGCATCGCGGCCCCCGAGCCCGTGGGCTGTACCAGCACGATCGACCAGAGCGGGTCGTCGCTCTCGATGGCCCCGGTCACCTTCGCCTGGGTGTCGCAGGGCGTCGGGCGCGGGCGGCCGTCGTTCGGCGGGCTGCGGTAGCAAGCCTCAGGCGGCAAGAGCGCGTCTTCTTGGGGGGCCGCACCCGGCGCGGCGCCGCCGTCGGGGGTCGCCCCATCGGCCGCCGCGCCCGCGTCGCAGTCGAGGCAGCCCGCGTCGCTGTCGAAGATGTTGCGGTGCACAATCGCCGTGCGGTCGCGAAGATGATGGTCTGCCGCAGGGGCGCTCTCTTCGGTGCTGGCGTGACCCGGAAGCGGGCGCGCGAGGGCGGCAGTGTCGGCCGCGAACAGCTTCGCCGCCACGAGGTCGTTGGTGCCTCGCGCCGCGAAGTACGCACACGGCACGAGCGTCACCACCGGGATCACCCAGGGGTGGCGCCGCAGCGCGGTCTCAAAGATCCCTAACACCCTTCGCATCGCAGTCTTCGCTCCCTTGCGGGCGGCGTGCCACACGGCACATCCCGCAGAGATGCCCAGAAATCAAGCCCTTGAGATCAAAGACCCCAGCCGCGTCGCTGCCATTTTGGCAAAGCGTCGCGGCGCTTCGAGGCCTCGGCCTATGACAGTTTGTCAGTGTTACCGGTCGACGATGCAGAGGCCGTTGGTGCCGCAGCGGAGGCCGCGGTGGCAGTCGTTGGTGACCCGGCAGGGCTCGCCGAGGTCGGCGGTGCCGCGCTCGGGTTCGGCCGCGACGCCCGAATCGCGCGCGGTGGCGGCGACGGTGAGGGCCCCGCAGGTGCGGGGGGCGGCTTCGCCCGGGAGCGCGGGCGCGGGGAAGCTGCGGCGCTGCACGATGGCGAGCTGAACCGGCGCCTCGGCCGAGCCCGCGGTGCCGTTGGCCGAGCCCGACGAGTCGTAGGCTTCGACGTAGTACTCAAGCCGCGGCGGGAAGATGTCTTCGCAAGGGATCATCGCCCCGTACCCAGAAGGGAGGCGCTGGGCCTGGCCCATGGGGTTCATGCGGAGCTGGTTGTAGGTGCGGGCGCCGACGCTGCGGTAAAAGAGCGTGACGTGGTCGGTGGGGGCCGTCGAGCGGATCTGCACGAAGACGGGCACCTGGGTGCGCGCGAGCTGCTCGGGGATGGGGAAATGAATCACCGTCCCTTGGCCGATCTGGCGCATGGGGAACTCGACGTCGGCCGCGCGCACGCTCGCGTCGCCGAGCTCGGCGCTCTGCACCACGCCCGCGTCGAGGGAGGCCGCCGGGCCCGCGCTCGCGTCGCCCGCGACGGCGCTCGCGTCGGTCACCGCAGCGTCGCCCCCTCGGGTCGCCGCGCGTGGAGCCGGTCGCGCCGGACGCGCCGGAGGACGAGGTTGGGCGAAGACCGCCGCTCCGCCAAGAGCCGCGAGGATGCCGAAGATGACCGCTGGGTGACGCATAAGGGCGGGCGGACCATTTCGCAAACCAACCCCTCTCGTCAAGGACGGCCGCATCATCCTCAAGCCTCGCCAACCCGCCCCGAGCGGGGCGCCCTGTCACCTCCCCGCTCAAAAAAGCCCACGGGTCCTGCGCGAGCGGCGTCGACACCCGTGGCCAAATTGGTGAGAATCGGCCACCGGTTGTCGAGAGCTTCGGGGCCGTGGCGTTGGTGCCGCGGCGGGCGTCGTCTCGCACGGCCGCAACAGAGAGGGGCGTTGTGGTGACTCAATCACGCAAGACGTCGCCTTGGGCGCATCGGTGGGGGCTTGTGGCCCTCTCGGCGGCGCTCTCGGCGGCATGCACGGGCAACTCGATCGTCGGGGGGCCGATTCAGCGCGACGTGCCCGCGAGCGATCTCGGCTTCGACGGGGGCATCGACGCGAGCCTCGACGTGGGATTTGACACCCCCGACACGGGGCCGATGTGCGGCAACGACCAGATCGTCTGCGCCGGCAGCTGTGTCAACGGCCGCGTCGACCCGGCCAACTGCGGCGCGTGCGGCCGCCGCTGCGACGACACCCAGCGGTGCAGCGAGGGCGCGTGCCGGACGATCTGTCCGGGCGCGCAGACGGCCTGCCCTGCGGCCGGAGATGCGGGTCGCGAGCTCTGCGTGCTGACCACCACCGACCGCGAGAACTGCGGCATGTGCGGCCGTCAGTGCGGCGCCGGGCAGGTCTGCTCGAACGGCATGTGCACCACGAGCTGTGCCGAGCTCCTCACCACCTGCCAGATGATGGGCGGCGCGGCCTACTGCGCCGACACCCGGCGTGACCCTGCCAACTGCGGGGCCTGCGGCGTGGGCTGCGCGCCGGGGCAGACCTGCGACGCCGGGCGCTGCGTGACGAGCTGTTCGCCGGGCTTCTCGCCCTGCACCACGATGATGGGCGACGCGGGCGTGGTCGACGGCGGCGGCGCGGGCTACTGCGCTGACCTCCAGGTCGACCGCAACAACTGCGGCACCTGCGGCAGCGTCTGCCCCTCGGGGCAGGTCTGCTCGAACGGCATGTGCGCGCTCTCGTGCGTGAGCGGCACCACGGTGTGCTCGGGCACCTGCCGCGACCTCCAGAGCGACCGCGCCAACTGCGGCACCTGCGGCAACGCCTGCGCCTCTGGGCAGGTCTGCTCGGGCGGCATGTGCGTGACCTCGTGCGGCCAGGGGCAGACCGAGTGTTCGGGCTCGTGCCGCGATCTCCAGAGCGACCGCGCCAACTGCGGGTCGTGCAACAACACCTGCGCGGCGGGTCAGGTCTGCGACCGCGGCATGTGCGTGCTCTCGTGCGCGTCGGGGCTCAGCAACTGCGGCGGCTCGTGCCGCGACGTGCAGAGCGACCGGGCCCACTGCGGCATGTGCGGCACCGTCTGCGCGACGGGTCAGGTCTGCGCGGGCGGGCAGTGCGTGGTGAGCTGTCCGGCGGGGCAAGAGAACTGCAACGGCTCGTGTCGTGACCTCCAGAGCGATCGGGCCCACTGCGGGCGCTGCGGCGCGGTCTGCGGCACCGGTCAGGTGTGCTCGAACGGCGCCTGCGGGGTCACCTGCCCCACGGGGCAAAGCGACTGCGGCGGCTCGTGCCGCGACCTCCAGAGCGCCCGGGCCCACTGCGGCATGTGCGGCAACGTCTGCGCGACGGGGCAGGTCTGCGCGGGCGGGCGCTGCGTGGTCTCGTGCCCTGACGGTCAGAACGACTGCTCGGGCTCGTGCCGCGACCTCCAGAGCGACCGGGCCCACTGCGGCATGTGCGGCAGCGCGTGCGGCGCGGGGCAGGTCTGCTCGGGCGGCATGTGCGTGGTGTCGTGCGCGTCGGGGCTCAGCAACTGCTCGGGCTCGTGCCGCGACCTCACCGACGACCGTTCGAACTGCGGCATGTGCGGCAACGCGTGCCCCTCGGGTCAGGTCTGCGCGGGCGGGCGCTGCCAGGTGAGCTGCACCACGGGGCTCACGAACTGCGGCGGCACCTGTCGCGACGTGGCCACCGACCGCGGCCACTGCGGCCGCTGCGACAACGCCTGCGGCGCCGGCCAGGTCTGCTCGAACGGCACCTGCGTCGTCAGCTGCCCCACCGGGCAAGAGAACTGCTCGGGCTCGTGCCGCGACCTCCAGACCGACCGCGGCAACTGCGGCCGCTGCGGCGTCGCCTGCGGGGCCGGGCAGGTGTGTTCGGGCGGCATGTGCGTGACCTCGTGCGCGGCGGGGCTCACCGACTGCAACGGCACCTGTCGCGACCTTCAGAGCGACCGCGGCAACTGCGGCCGCTGCGGCGGGGCCTGCGCGACGGGCCAGGTGTGCTCGGGCGGCATGTGCGTGACCTCGTGCGTGCCTGGGCAGACCGACTGCTCGGGCTCGTGCCGGGACCTTCAGAGCGACCGCGCGAACTGCGGCGGCTGCGGCACGGCCTGCGGCGCGGGGCAGGTCTGCACCGGCGGCTTGTGCGTGACCTCGTGCGGCACGGGCCTCAGCAACTGCGGCGGTTCGTGCCGCGACCTCCAGAGCGACCGGGCCCACTGCGGCATGTGCGGCAACGTCTGCGCGTCGGGTCAGGTCTGCTCGGCGGGTCGCTGCGTGGTGTCGTGCGCGACGGGGCTCACCAGCTGCTCGGGCTCGTGCCGCGACCTCCTCACCGACCGCGGCAACTGCGGCGCCTGCGGCGTGTCGTGCGGCTCGGGCGAGGTGTGCACCAACGGCGGGTGCGTGGTGTCGTGCCCGACGGGGCAGACGACCTGCTCGGGGCTCTGTCGCGACCTGCAGAGCGACACGGGTCACTGCGGCATGTGCGGCAACGCCTGCGCCTCGGGGCAAGCGTGCAGCCGCGGCGCCTGCGTGACCTCGTGCGGCACCGGGCTCAGCAACTGCTCGGGCTCGTGTCGCGACCTCCTCACCGACCGCGCGAACTGCGGCGGCTGCGGCACGGCCTGCGGCGCGGGGCAGATCTGCCTCGTGGGCCGCTGCACGCTCTCGTGCACGAGCAACCAGACGGCCTGCGGCAACGCGTGCGTCTCGACCCGCACCGACCCTGAGAACTGCGGCGGCTGCGGCACCGTCTGCCCGACCCGCAACAACGCCGCCGAGGTCTGCGTCAACCGCCAGTGCAGCTTCGTCTGCAACGCGGGCTTCCTCGATTGCAACCGCGCGGCCAACGACGGCTGCGAGGTCAACCCCACCAGCGACGTCAACCACTGCGGTTCGTGCGGCAACCGCTGCGTCGTCGCCAACGGCAACGCGGCCTGCACGAGCGGCGTCTGCGGCCTCGCGTCGTGCCAGAGCGGCTTCGGCAACTGCGACAACATCGCCACCAACGGCTGCGAGATCAACCTCAACACCGACGCGACCAACTGCGGCGCCTGCGGCAACCGCTGCGCCGCCGGGGCAACCTGCACCGCGGGGGTCTGCGGCTTCGGCGACGGCGGCAGCGGCCCGCTCAACGTCACCAGCACCACGACCATCAACACCGACCGCGCGTCGGCCTCGGGCACCGCGGGCGCGAGCACGGTGACCCTCAGCAACATCAACGGCACCTTCGAGGTCGGCGAGGTGGTGCTCTTGCATCAGACCCAGGGCATCACGAGCAACGTGGGGCTCTACGAGACCCGCACCATCACGGCGGTCAACGGTGCGACCCTCACGCTCAACCAGCCGCTCGGGCAGACCTACACGAGCGATGGCTCGAACCGCGCCCAGGCGGTGGTGATCCCGCAGTACACCACCGTGAGCGTCACGGGCACCCTCACGGCCCCCGCGTGGGACGGCAACTCCGGCGGCATCCTCGCCTTCGACGCCTCGGGCGCGGTGACCCTCTCGGGCACCGTCAGCATGGCGGGGCGCGGCTTCCGCGGGCGCGCCCACGGGTGCACGTACCGCTGCGCGCGCGGCTTCCAGGGTGAAGGGCACGCGAACCTCGGCGGCGTGAACATCGTCGCCAACACCTCCGGCGGCGGCGGCGGCGGCGCGGGCCAAGACGACGGCGCCGGCGGCGGCGGCGGATACGGCTCGGCGGGCGCAGCGGGCGGCGTCGGCACCTGCGGCGCTTGTCGCGAGGCGTGCCCCATCCCCGGCGGCAGCGCGGGCACCGCGGTGGGCGGCGCGAACCTCGGCATGGTGGCCCTCTTCGGCGGCGCGGGCGGCGAAGGCGGCGCTGACGAAGACGGCGGGCGTCCGGGGCAGGGCGGCAACGGCGGCGGCCTCGTGCTGATCCGCGCGGCGTCGCTCACCTTGACCGGCACCGTGGCCAACAACGGCGTCGACGGCGAGGGCGGCCAGCAGGGCGCCTGCGGCGGCGTCGGGTGCGGCATGGGCGGCGGCGGCGGCGGCGCCGGCGGCGCGGTGCGCATCGTCGTGGCCACGACGGCCAACATCGGCACCGCGCGCATCGTCGTCTCGGGCGGCGGCGGCGCGCTCTCGACCTGTCAGAGCGCGCGAGGCGGGGCCGGCGGCGTGGGCCGCATCGGCGTCCGCGGCGCGACGGTGACGGGCTCGACGAGCCCGGCCTTCGACCCGAACTAGGCCCCTCCTCGGGGGCGCCGGGGGCCGCCGGTGGCGCGGCCTCTCTGTGCCTGATTCTTCAGTAAGATCAATGGTTTAGATCGCGGTGGCTCAGGGCCCGTTGGCCTCGGGGTCAGACTCGTCGAGGGGCTCGCCGCGGTCTTCCGCGAGGCGGCGGTAGATCGTGCGCGTCGCGATGCCGAGGAGCTGCGCGGTGAGCCGCTTGTCACCGCCGGTGACCCGAAGCGTCTCGCGGATCACCATGCGTTCGATCTCTTCGAGGGGCGTGCCCACCGAGACCACGAGCTCTTGCCGCGGGTGTTCGGTCTCAACAATCTGCCGCGGAAAGTCGGCCAGATCGAGGGTCGTCGCGCGAGACAGCACCACGGCGCGTTCGAGGGTGTTCTCGAGCTCGCGCACGTTGCCGGGCCAGTTGTACCGCGTGAGCTTCTCGATCGCGGCGGGGGTCACGGTGAAGGGGCCCTTGGCGTTGCGCTGCGCGAACACCTTGAGAAAATGCTCGATCAAGAGCGGCACATCGCCCGGCCGCGAGCGCAGCGGCGGCGACGTGATGGCGATCACGTTCAAGCGGTAATAGAGGTCTTCGCGGAAGCGACCCGCGGCGACCTCGTGGGCCAGGTCGCGGTTGGTGGCCGTCACGATGCGCAGGTCGGCGCGCTGCGTGCGCCCGCCGAGGGGCTCGTACTCGCCCTCTTGGATCACCCTGAGGAGCTTCACCTGCACGCTCGGCGAGAGCTCGCCGATCTCATCGAGGAAGAGCGTGCCGCCGCGGGCCTGGGCGAAGCGACCCTCGCGCTTTTGCACCGCCCCGGTGAAGGCGCCGCGCTCGTATCCGAAGAGCTCGGCCTCTAGGATGGTCTCAGGGATGGCCGCGCAGTTGACCGCGACGAAGGGCCCCGAGGCCCGCTGCGACCGCGCATGGACGTAGCGCGCGAGGAGCTCCTTGCCGGTGCCCGACTCGCCCAAGATGAGCACCGTGGCGAGGCTCGGCGCGGCCTGCGCGGCGACCTCGAGCACCTGCCGGAGCGCGGGCGAGTTGCCGATGATCTCGCGCTTTCGGAGCTGCGAGAGCTCTTCTTTGAGCGAGCGATTCTCGGCGACGAGGCCGGCCTTCTCGACGGCCTTCTGCACCGACTTCACGATCTGCACCCGCTTGAGCGGCTTCTCGACGAAGTCGTAGGCGCCCCCGCGCATGGCCTCGACGGCGGTCTCGACGGTGCCGTACGCGGTCATCATGATCACCTCGGTCTCCGGGGCGACGGCCTTGACGGCCTTGAGGAGGTCGAGCCCCGAGAGCCCCGGCATCATCAGGTCGGTGACCACCACGGGCACGCGCTGCCGCCGCAAGAGCTCGAGCGCCCCCTTGGCGTCGGGCGCGGTGAGCACCCGGTAGCCCTCTTTCGAGAAGAGCCGTTCGAGCGATTCGAGGTTGGAGCGATCGTCTTCGACGATGAGCAGGGTGGTCAGCGGTGCGTCTGTCACAGGGAGCCTGAGCCTAACAACGCCCTCGGCCCGACGCATCATTCCGCCCCGATGCGGCGCGGCGCGACGGGTCTTCTCGAGGTCTGCCCGCGGCGGCCCGTGGGGCGCGACGGCGCGGTCGAGAGCGCTCGAAACCGCGACGTTTTCTCAAGCGACGGCCGCTCGGTCGAGTAGGTCGCTGGTGCGGCGGCCCAAAAACAAGCGGCGAAACCTTTGGCATTGGGGGGAATGCCGGATTCGCCGCGCGCTGGATCACAATGCGCGTCGCGTGCCAACGGGGCGCCCTCGGAGAATCGGGCGAGATGCACGGCCCCGCGGGTGAGGGGCCTTTCAACCCTGCAACGCGGGCCTTTCGTCTTCGCGCGGTGGCGGCGGTTCGACGCTGCTGCGCTTCGGGGGCAGGGTGAGGATGAAGCGCGCGCCGCGCCCGGTGCTCTCGCCGCGCAGCGTGCCGCCGTGCCGCTCGACGATGCGCCGCGCGTGGGCCAGGCCGACCCCGGTGCCCTCGAACTGCGACGCGGGGTGGAGGCGCCGGAAGACTTGAAAGAGCTCGTGGGCGCGGGCCGCGTCGAAGCCGACGCCGTTGTCTTCGACGACGATCGAGACCCGCCCGTCGGGCTCGTCGTGGGCCGTCACCGAGAGCCGCGCCTCGGCCCGGTCGCGGGTGAACTTCAGCGCGTTCGAGAGCAGGTTCACCACCACCTGGCGCAGCATCGCGCGGTCGCCGCGGAGCACCGGCAGGGGGCCCACCTCCCAGCGCACCTCGCGGCCTTTCGAGAGCTCGGTGAGGGTCTCTCGGGCCTCGGCCACGAGGCGGTCAAAGGGCACGTCGGCCTGGGCCATGGGGCTCGTGCCGAGCTTCGAGAAATGGAGCACCTCGCGCACGAGGGTCTCCATCCGAAGCGTGGTGTCTTGGATGCGCCCCAAGAGCTGCGACGACTCTGACTCGGGCAGCGTGGCGAGCTCGTCAGAGAGCGCGCCGGTGAGGCCCCTGAGCTGCCGCAGCGGGGCCTGGAGGTCGTGCGAGACGCTGTAGGCGAAGGCCTCGAGGTCGCCGTTGGCGCGGGTCAGCTCCTCGGTGCGCAGCGCCACCCGGCGCTCGAGGTCGGCGTTCAGCTGCTGCATCTGCCGCACGATCGCGCGACGGTCGGTGATGTCTCGCACCACCGTCAGCATGTGCGGGCTCTGCCCGAGGGGGAAGGTCGACCGCGCCACCTCGACGTCGAACCACTGGCCGTCGGCGCCGCGGTGTCGGGTCTCGACGTGCTCGACGCGCCCGAGGTCTGCGACCTGCAACGCCGCGAGGAAGCCCGCGAGGTCGTCAGGGTGAAGGAGATCGCCGGGCGTCTTGCGGAGAAACTCGTCGCGGCTGAAGCCGTACATCGTGCACGCCGCGACGTTGACGTCGACGAGCTGGCCGTCGAAAGACCACACGAGGAGGCCGTCGACGCCGGCGTTGAAGACGGCGCGGTACTGCGCGAGGCTCGCGTCGGTGCGCTGCTGCGCGGCCCGGGTCGCCCCGAGGAGCTTGCGGAGGTCGCGGGTGTTGATCTCGAAGCGGCTCAAGAGATAGTCGAGGGGCCCGAGACAGATCGTAAAACAGAGCAGATACGAGAAGCCGACGATCACCCAGGTGAGCGCGTTGTCGGCGGGCGGGGGCCTTAACATGTTGTGGAGCTGCGTCAGGTGCAGCCCCGCGCCGACCCCGATGCTGAGCGCCGTGGCCGACCCGAGCGCGAGGCTCACGTCGCGGCCGAGGAGCACCGCCGAGAGCACCACGGTGCTGAACATCAGCATGCGCGCGTCTGAGAGGATGCCCTCGTTGAAGAAGCCCACCACCGAGAAGAAGAACAGCATCGCGCAGAGCGCGAAGGCCTTCTTCCGCCAGTGAACCGAGCTCGCGAAGAGCGCCGCGATGGCCGCCGGCCCCAACGGGTAGACCAGCCCCGTCGGCCAGATCGTGTGCCGCGCGTAGAGGTGAACCTCAAAGCCGATGGTGAGCGGCAGGGCGGTGACGAGGGCGAGGAGGAGGCTCCGCTGGGTCACCGTGGCGCGCCACTGCTCGGCGTCGTCGTCGAAGCGCCGTCGGCCCGAGTCAGGGAGCCGCGCTGCGTCGCCCCTCATCGCGGCACCTCGGCGAGGTAGACGTCGACCCGAGTGCCGACCCCGAGGCTGCTCTCGACGTCGACGCACCCGTGGGCCTCTCGCACGATGCCGTACACCGTCGCGAGCCCGAGGCCGGTGCCGCGACCCTCGGGTTTGGTGGTGAAGAAGGGCTCGAAGGCGCGCTGCCGGGTGACGTCGTCCATCCCGTGGCCGGCGTCGGCGACGGTGATGCGTACGAACCGCTCGCCCTCGGTGTCGAAGCTCGCGCGCCGCGGGTCGTTCGGGTCGAGCCGCACCACCGCGGTGTCGAGGCTGACGGTGCCGCCCTCTCGGCTCGCGTCGCCGGCGTTTCCGACGAGGTTCAAGAGCACCTGCGAGAGCTGCGAGGGGTCGATGAAGGTGAGCGCCGCGCGGGCCTCAAGGCCGAGCCGCAGCCCCACCCGCTCGCCCAAGAGTCGGCGCAAGAGGGGCTCGATGGCCATGATGGCCGAGTTGACCTCGACCCGGGCGGGGCGGTGCGTGCCCTGTCGAGAGAAATGCAAGAGCTGCCGCGTGAGCGCCGCGGCCTGCTGGCTCGCCTCGCGGATGGTCTTGAGCGGCTCGTGAAGCTTCGGGTCTGAGCCCGCCCGGAGCTCGACCAAGGAGACGCCCGAGTCGATCACGGTGACGAGGTTGTTGACGTCGTGGGCGATGCCGCTCGCGAGGCGCCCCAAGGCTTCGAGGCGCTCGCCGACCCTGAGGCGCTCCTCCATCTGGCGAAGGGTGGTGACGTCGAGGAGCGAGAGGCAACCGCGGCGCGAGGTCTCGCCGGTGGCGAGCCGGTAGGTGAGCAGGAGCTCGACCCTGCGCCCCGCTGCGTTGACCACGCTGAGGGCCGCCTGGTGCGACGAGACGCCGCTGCACATCGCCGCGAGGAGCTCGGTGAGCGGCGCCTCGGTCTCGGGCAAAAGAAAGCGCGCGCCGCCGCGGCTCAGGGCCTCGAAATTCGGCGCCACCGCGAGGATGCGAAACACCTCGCCGTTGGTGTGCAGGAGCTTGAGCTGGCCGAGCGCGTCGAGGAGCACCGCGCGGTCGGTCTCGATGCGTCGCGAGAGCGCCGCCGCGTCGCCGCCGAAGTGGGCCTGGCACCACGCGTCGAGGCCCCCGAGGTCGAGCTCGACGATGCCGGCGGGTACCGCGTCCATCAAGAGGCGGGTGCGCATCTCTTCGGCGCGGAGGGCCTGCTCGGCGCTGCGCTGCGCGCGACGCACGCGGGTCTCTTCGAGCTCGCGGCGGATCGCGGCGCAGAGCCTCGCGGGGTTGCCCTTGACGACAAAATCTCGCGCGCCGGCACGCATCGCCTCGACCGCGCGCTCCTCGCCCAACACCCCCGACACGAACAAGAACGGCACCTCGGGCGCGAGCTCTTGCACCAGCGCCAGCGCCTCGGCGCCCGAGAAGCCCGGCATCGACCAATCCGAGAGGATGACATCCCAGCCCGGGGTCAACAGCGCGCTCCGCAAGGCCTCGGCGTGGTCGACCCGGGTCACCTCGGGCGCGAAGCCGCCCTTGCGCAGCTCGCGGGTCGTGAGCGCGGCGTCGGTGAGGTCGTCTTCGATGAGCAGCAGCTTCAACCGCAGCGGCTCGGGCGAGGCGGGAGTCTGCGTAGCCACAGAAATTACCTACCACGGCGCCGCGGCCTGGGAGATACCCTCGGCCCGCCGATGTTGCGCTCTCGTCTCGCTCTCGTCGCCGTCACGGCTCTCGCGGGGTGCCGCACAAACGCCGCCCCCCACGACGCGGGGGCCGCGCCGCGCGCCCTGCCACGGCGCGACGCCTCGACCGCCGACGTCGCCGCGCGGGCCGCCGACCGCCGCGACGCCGCCGCCGGGCCCGCCGCGGCCGACGAGGGCCCGCTCGAGCTCCTCCCCGTGCCTCTCACCCGGGGCGCGACCCTCGCGGGGCGCAGCGCGGCGCGGGGCTCGCTCGGCCTCGGCTGGGTGCTCCCTGACCGAAGCCGGGTGCACTGCGGGAGCCGCGACCGCGGGGCCTCGTGGCGCTGCCGCCGCCTTGAGCTCCCTGCGACCGCGCCGCCGCAAGCGAGCGTGGTGAGCCTCGTCTCGAACACCGGCCCCGAGTGGCTCTGGCTCGTCGAGACGCCGCGCCGAAGCTGGCTCGCCGCGCCCACCGACCTTACGAGCCCGAGCTACACCCTCCCGGGCCGCATCACCGCCTCGCTGGCCATGCTCGTCGACGAACCCGCGCTCTACGCCACCCTAGAGCCCCAAGCGGGGCGCCGCGACGGTCAGACGGTGCGGGTCACCCGGGGCAACGCCGAGGCGCTCCGCGGGCCCGCAGAGCTCGCCCGAGGGGCCGAGGCGGCGATGGTGCGCGCGGGGGGGCAGGCGTGGTGGTTGGGCGTGGCGGGGGCACCGTCGGGCAACACGCTGATGGCCCGAAGGCTCACACCCACCGGGGCCTTCGAGGCCGCGACGCCGCGGGCGACCCTCGCGCCGGGCACGGTCTTGCTCGAACGCTGCGAGGCGACCGCGCGGGCGTGGGTGCTCGCCATCGGCACGGGTGCGGCGGGCCGCCTCGTGGGCTTCGGCGCCGCCGAGGCCACCGTCGCGTCGCTCGAATCGTTGGGTCGCGACACGCAGATCGTGTGCGACGACCGCGCGGCCTGGGTGCTCTCGAACGAGCGGCTCGTGCGCTGCGAGGCAGACGCCTGCGCTGCGGCCGCGGTGTTGCCTGGGCCGCGACGCATCGCGCGGCTCGGCGGGCAGACCTACTCGGTCGCGACCCGAGAGGGGCGCCTGGTCGGTGGCTTCGGCGACGGGCCGCTCAGTCCGCTCCGGGGCGTCGCCCGCGAGGTGCGCGCCGACGAGGTCTGGCTCTTCGAGACCGACGGGCGGCTCACGCTCTTCGCCATCGGCGAGCTCACGACGGTGTGGTACTCCGACGATGGCGTCGTCTGGCGCGGGGCCCGCGAGGTCTACGAGCCGCCCGCGCACATCAGCCTTGACGTGGGGCGGGTGCGTCGCTGACACCCGCATCGGCGGGCGCGTCGCGCTCGTCGCGGGGTCGCCAGCCGCCCGCGCGCATCAAGCGTCGCACCTTCGCGGTGACCTCGGTGCACACCATGTCGTGGACGAAGCGCGCGTCAACGAACTCGACCCGCCCCGAGCTGAGGACGAGCTCGATGCGCCCCATCGACAGGGTCTCTGAGAGCTGGGTGTCGGGCACAAAGCTCGTCTGCGTCACCGCGAGGTGCTGAACCTCTTTGCGCCCGATGAGCACGTTGTCGATGGCGTCGAGGCGATAGTGACGGGGCTGCTTCTCGATGCGCGGGTCGGGGTGCACCGTGAGCACGCCGTCGGCGACCGAGACGCTGAGCGCGCCCGGTCGGTGACGCCGCCATTGGTACCCGAGCACCAGCGCGCCGAGGCCGATCACGAACCAGAATCGCCGCGGATTCTCGAAGCCCACCATGGCCGCGAGGCCGACCACCATCAGGGTGCCCTGGAGCCACGCGAAGGCGCTGGTGCGCTGGGTGCCATCCTCCCACGCGAAGCGGTAGGAGCCCGCGGCGCGCTGTGTCTCTTGGGCCTGCGCGGCCCGGTATGGCCCCGCGTCGTGCGCGTTCATCGCCGCGAGGGTAGCACCCTGCGACCCCCAGAGAAGCCCCGAGCCCCGTGTTAGCGCCGTTCTTGGGCCCGCTTGCGGCGTCGACCCGCCCAGCCTAGCGAGAGCCCCACCGCGAGCCACCCGAGGCCCGCGCGCGTCGGCCTCGCGGCCTCATGCACCGAACACCCGCCGCCGCCCCCCGCACCGCCCGCATCGGCGGCAGCGCCCGCGTCGGTGACTGCGCCTGCATCGGTGGCAGCCCCCGCGTCGGTGACGGCGCCCGCGTCGGTGACGGCGCCCGCGTCGACGCTCAAGCCGAGGTCGTTGGCGACGCTCGCGTCTTGCGAGGGCGCGCCGAGGTCGCCGCTGGCGTCGGTGGCCGCCGACACGTCGCCCGAGGGCCCGTCGGTGGACGTCGCGGCGTCTGAGGGGCCGCCGCCTTGGCAATGCAGCGCGACCGACGATCGCAGCGTCACGCGCACGTCGGTGCCTGGGATGAAGGCCGTCACCGCCACGTCGTGGCTCCCCTCGGCGAGCGCCGGAGCGCCCGCGAAGGTGCCGCCGTCGGCTGCGCCGCAGCGCACAAAGAGCGGTCGGAGGCCCGTCGTGACCGGCGTGCTGTCGCGGCGAAAGGTCTTCCAGAACCAGCGCTGGCCGTCGACGGTGACCTCGTACGCGATGGCGTTCGCCCAAGGCATCGCCTCGGGGCTGAGCTGCACCGACAGGGTGCGCGTCACCGCCGGGAAGCTCGACCCGCAATCTGAGAAGCCTAGCGGGTTGGCCACCGACAAATACTGGGACTCAGGCTCGCCCACCGCGAGGGTGCCCAGGGTCGTCGGCAGCGGCGCGTTCGCGGCCGTGCGGAAGGTCAAATCGGCCGCAGGGCCCCGGCTACAGACCACCCCTTGCACGCGGTACATCGCGTTCGGCGCGAGGGGAGACGCGAAGCGAAGAAACCGCGCGGTGGGGTAACCCGCGAGCGCCTCGACGGTCACCCCGGGAACGGCCTGACCCATCGCGTCGGTCACCGTGACCGCGCCCCCCGACGCAGTGCTCGTCACCGCCGAGCCGAGCGGCGTCCACCAAAGGCCCGGCGCGTTGGCCGGCATCGACCCGCCCGGGAGCGCCACGTTCGGCTCACACTCCAGCGGCGGCGAGCACGCGCGCGCCGCGCCCGACGCGAGGGTCGACGCGACCCCGAGGCTCACCGCCATGACGCCCTTCAAAAGTGTCTCTGCCTTCATGCCGTCGACCGTAACAGATCGCCTCACCCGACGCTTCGTCGAAGCGGCCTTTTCTGCTTGAAGTCAGCCTTCTGCAAGCGCTCTTGTGTGACGTTGAGGTCGCAGCCTGGGCTTGCGCGTTGGGGTGCTCATTGGGGGGCGAGACGCAACGGAGGGTTGCCCTCGGGGCCCGTGACGGCGCCCGGGTCGGTGTACAGAGTGGGCGTGTCGCGACGCGGTCTGGCGACGCGCTTTGTGGCGCGGCGGGGCCGGGTCGGGGCTGAAAGGCGAAGGCAGGCGATGGGCGACGACGTAGTGCGGTCGGTGCGACCGTTGGGGTTTCCTTGGCAGACGGTCGATCCGTTCTTGTTTTGCGTGTTTCACGACGACGCGTATCCCGAGGGCGACGGCGCGCTGGCGCCGCGGGCGTCGCTGAAGGGGCGCGACATCGGCCAGGATTTCTCACGAAAAGACGGCTGGAGCATGTACCACGGCGACCGCGTCCCGGGTTTTCCGCAGCACCCGCATCGGGGCTTCGAGACGGTGACCATCGTGCGCAAGGGCCTGGTCGACCACAGCGACTCGTTGGGCGCCACGGCGCGCTTCGGCGGCGGCGACGTGCAGTGGCTTACGGCCGGTCGGGGCATCGTGCACAGCGAGATGTTTCCGCTGGTCGACGAGGCCGCGCCGAACCCGCTCGAGCTCTTTCAGATCTGGCTGAATCTGCCGGCCCGCGACAAGATGGTCGACCCCTACTTCTCGATGTTCTGGGGCCCCAAGATCCCGGCGCTGACCGTGCACGATGACGCCGGTCGCGCGACCCAGGTGAGCGTCGTGGCGGGTCAGTTTCGCGACGCCCGCGCCCTCGCGCCGCCGCCCAACTCGTGGGCCTCGCGCGACGAGAGCGACGTCGCCATCTTGACCCTGAAGCTCGACCCGGGGGCCACCCTCTCGCTCGCCGCGGCGCGGCCCGAGACCCGGCGAAACCTCTACTTTTTCAGGGGTTCGAGCCTCAGCGTGGGCCAGCGCGAGGTGCCCGTGAGGTCAGCCGTCGAGGTGCGCGCCGACCGCGAGACGGTGCTCCGAAACGGCCCCGAGACGGCCGAGGTGCTGGTGCTCCAGGGGCGCCCCATCGGCGAGCCGGTGGCCAACCACGGGCCCTTCGTGATGAACACCCGGGCCGAGCTCATCACCGCGTTCGAAGACTACCAGCGCACGCGCTTCGGGGGCTGGCCCTTCGCCGACGACGCGCCGGTTCACCCGAAAGACCGCACGCGCTTCGCGCGGCACGCCGACGGTCGGGTCGAAGAGGCCGAGTGAGCTACCAGGCGAAGCGGCCGCCGCGGTAATCGAGGAAGGCGCCGTTGTCGTCTTGGGTGAGCGTCGCGATGCGCGCCAACATCGCTGACACGCTCTCTTCGACCCGCAGCGGCGCCCCCGGGCCCCCCATGTCGGTCTGAACCCACCCTGGGTTGAAGCTCACCGAGATCACGCCCTCGCCGCCGAACTCGTGGGCGAGGTTGCGGACGGCCATGTTGAGCGCGGCCTTCGACATCCGGTAGTCGTAGACGCCGCCGGTGGTGTTGTCGGCGATCGAGCCGAGCCCCGACGAGATCGCCACCATCACCCGCGGCGCAGCCGGTCGATGTACGCCCGCGCGATCCGGAGCGGGCCGAGCGCGTTGACCGAGAGGGTCTCGAGCGCGCTGTCAAAGGGCAGGTCTGCGAGGCTCGTCCACGCGCCGCGTACGCCCGCGTTGTTGATCACGAGGTCGAGGGGCTCGTCGCCGCCCGCGCAGCGCGCCGCCGCAACGCTCGCGTCGCTGCCCACGTCGCCGCCCAGCACCTGTAGCGCGCCGCGCGCCGAGGCCGCGAGCGCCTGCAATTCGTGGGCGCCCTCGGGGCACCGACAGAGGGCCTCGACGGTGTCGCCGCGCGCGAGACACTGCCGCACAAACTCAAGCCCGATGCCGCGATTGGCACCCGTCACAAAGACCCGCATGCTCACCTTCACTCTTCTGAACGTACGACATACTCTACAAGAGGCGCCTCGGTGGGGTCAGGGAGCTCCCACCGGGAGATCATCGCGTCGAGCACCCGCTCGGGCACCCGGGTGGCCTCGCTGCGCGCGCGCTGCACCGCCCGCAGGGTCGCCTCGGGGGCCTCGACATGGACGATGCGCACCCGGGCCCCGTAACGGCTCATGAGGGCCACGAGCGGAGCGCGGCGCTGGCGGGTGAGGTTGGTCGCGTTCCACACGAAGGGGCGGCGGGCGCGGAGGTGCTCGCGGGCGAGGGCCTCGGCGGCTTGTACCACCCGGCCTTGATCGTCGTCGGCGCTCACGCCCATGGCCAGACGGAGCGCGTCGAGGCTCACCACCGGGCGCCCCTCGCCGTGGGTCTTGACCCAGTGATCTTTGCCCGCGCCCGGGAGCCCGCTCATCACCACGACCTCGAACTGCTCGCCCTCGAAGGCGGCGTACCCCGGGTCGCGCTCAGGGCGCTGAAAATACTCGTAGCGCGAGGTGGGGTTCGCGAAGCCGAGGGGCCCGTCGAGGCAGCCCGCGTCTTCTGCGAAGAGCCTGAAGTACGCGATGGCGTCGAGCACCGCGGCCTGATCTTCGCAGACGCGGCCGCGCATGTCGGCCTCGGCCAAGAGGGCGACGTAGTCGTTGCGGAGGCTCTGACTCATCTTGGCCACGAGGCGCAGGCTGTCGGGCTGCGAGGTCGCGAAGAAGGGCTGCTGGTGATAGCGCACCATCGCGCAAATCTGCTCGCGGTGCGCGAAATCGAGGCCCGCGCGCCAGAGCTCGACCCGCGCGAGGCGCTCGCCGAGGGCCGAGTGACCGCGGGCCGTGATGCGCCCGTCGGCCTCGCAGCGGGTGGTGGCGGGTTTGGCGATGTCGTGAAAGAGCGCGGCCGCGAAGGTGAGGCTCTGGCCCTCGGGGTCGAGCCCTTGCCATGCGGGCAGCGCGAGCAGCGCCTCGCAGACCATGCGGGTGTGCACCGCGACGTCGCCCTCGGCGTGGTGAACGGGGTCTTGGGCCACTCCGACGAGGGTCTGAAGAAACTGAAAGCGCGCGCAGAGGCGCTCCCAATCGAGGGCGCCGTGCGCGGGGAGCGCGAGCTTCAAGAGCGGGTCGAGGCGAGGGTCGGGGGGCATCGGCGGGCGCTCAGAACGCGAAGAGGTCTACGCCCTCGGCGAGGCCGTTGACGACGATCGGGCGGTCGGCCCAATGCGAGCCGCTGTCGGCGATGGCCGTGAGAAACGAGTGCCGCACCCACTTCAGCCGGCCCACGCAGGCGTCGCCGGTTTCGACCTTGAGGTAGAGGCCCTCCATCTGGTCGTGGGTGTCGGTCTCGCGGGCCGCGCGCTCGGGGTCGACCCCTGCGTCGCGGGCCGCCGTGGCCAGCGCCGCGCGCCACCCGGGCGACTTGAACTTCGACGCCGTCACCAGCGCCTCAAGCGCCGCGCGGCCCCGCAACGGCCCCTCTGACAACACCGGAACCGACACCACCGCCAGGCCCTCGAGCAGCCTCCGCCGCGCCGCCGTCGAGAGAAAGAGCCCCGTCTCGCGATCGAGCACGTCGAACTCGAGAAAGTAGTGCGGCAAGCGATCATAGAAGACCGTGTGCTTGGCGTAGAGCCACTCGCCGTACATCACATACCGCGCCCCGAGCACCTCGAAGAGGTCGCGCTGGTGGCACTGCGCCCAGGTCTTGAACAAGCCGAACTGCCGCTCGCGCGGGCCGCCGGTGAGCACGTGGCCCCGCGACTGGAGCCGCATCGCGCCCTCGTCAAAGCGCACCGAGGCGTTGGCCCCGTCGACCTTCTCTTCGACCACCACCCACGCCCCTTCGAGCGAGGCGAAGCTCACCTGGTCGAGGTCTTCGTCGCCCGGCTGGAGCCGCGAGCCCTCGAGGTGAGGCGTGCGCGGGTATTTGATGCTCTCGTAGGCCATGACCGAAGGCCCTGGGGCTAGCACACCCGCGTCGCCGCGCCAGCCCGAGACGCCGCCCCGCGGCGGGTGTAGCGTCGCCGCCTGTGAGCACTCCCAGTCTTGAGTCGGTGTTGCGAAATCTTGGCTCTGTCGAGGTCGCGTCGGTGACCACCGACCAGGCCCACTTCGCGCTCTTGGTGGCCCGCGGCGTTCAGTGCACCCGGGCCGCGGTGACGCGCACCGAGAGCCACGCCCTCGGGTCGCGCCTCAGCCGCGGGTACCACGAGCGCTATGAGGCCCCCGACACCCTCAGGGTGCAAGCCCGGTTCTCGCGCGAGGGCGCCCTCGAACAGATGAAGAAGTGGTTTCGCGCCGAGCTCCAGACCGGCGACGCGGCCTTCGACGCCCTCGTCTACATCGAGACGAGCACCCCAGAGGCCACCGCGCAGCTGCTCAGCCTCGCGCCGGTCCGCAAGGTGATCGAGGGGATCGTCGCCCGCGGCGGGTGGGTCAAGCTCGAAGACCGCGTGCTCGACGTGCAAGCCCTCTGGGCCGAAGAGAGCGCCGACGCCCGCGACGACGACCTCGGCGCACGCATCGCCCAACAGGTCATCGTCTGAGCCCCGACCCGAGAATGTTCACGGTGTCAACATTTCGTCGAAGCTGTGCGAATCGCGCTTCGGGGTCTTGCGGTTTGCCGTGATCGGCCGAGAGTCTGCGGCATGGCGAACGATCCGCGACAGCTGGTGGTGCTTGGGTTTGACTCTGTGATTCGCGCCGAAGAGGCGTTTCTGGCGATGAACCGTCTCGTCCAAGAGGGCAAGATCCTCTTGCACGACGCGGTGTTTGTGAGCCGCGACGGCGAGGGCCGGGCGAGCGTCCGCGAGACCACCGACCCGACCCCCGGGGCGGCGGCGCTCGACGGCACCTTCTGGGGTTTGCTCTTCGGCACCATCGTGGCGGGCCCGGTGGGCGCGCTGGTGGGCGGGGCCCTCTCGGCGGGCACCGGGGCGCTGATGGCGAAGCTCATCGACACGGGGGTGCCCGACGCCAAGATCGACGCCCTTCGGCAGCACATCGACCCAGGTACGACGGCGCTGGCGCTGCTCGTGAGCCACCTCCAGCCTGAGGCCCTGCGCGACGAGCTCAAGCGCTTCGCGGGGGTGAAGGTGCTCGAGACCGACCTGCCCGAGGCCACCGCGGCGATGCTGCGCGAGGCGGTGCGGGCCGAGTGAAATTCGCCTCCTCGCGGGGCGGCGGGCTAGTCTCGGGCGATGCTGCCCGAGGGTGAGTCGCTGCGTGAGGGGTTTGAGGGCTTCGCGACCTGGCTCGCCCACGAGCGACGGGCCTCGCCGCGCACCGTCGAGCACTACCTCCGCGACCTTGAGACCCTGGCCGTGTATCTCGCGGCGCACGGGTGCGCCCGGCCGGTGCTCGGCGATGTCAGCCTCGCGGCGCTGAGGGGGTGGCTCGGCGAGCGCGCGAAGGCGCGGGTGGGGGCGACCCTGGCGCGCAACGTCTCGGCGGTGAAGGCCTTTCTGCGCTGGGCGCGGCGCACCGGGCGGCTCGCCGATGACCCCTCAGAGACGCTGAAATCGCCCAAGGTTCGGCGCAAGCTCCCGATGCCGCTCTCGGTGCCCGAGGCGGGTCGCTTGATGGAGACTCCCGCCGAGCGCCCTCCGCCGCTTCGGGCCCGCGACGACCTTGAGCGCATGCGCGAGGTGATCGCCCTCCGCGACCAGGCGATGCTCGAGCTCATGTACGGCAGCGGGCTCCGGGTGAGCGAGGTGGTGGGGCTCAACCTCGTCGACCTCTCGCTCGGCCACGGCACCGCGCGGGTTCGCGGCAAAGGCAACAAAGAGCGCATCGTGCCCCTCGGCGGGCCCTGCGTCGCGGCGATCGCGGCGTGGCTCGCGCGCCGCGCCGCGTTCGCGCGACCCGACGACCCGGCCACCCGAGACGCGGTGTTCGTGGGGCGAAACGGCACCCGCTTGACGCCGCGGCTCGTCCAGCAGTCGGTCAAGCGCGACGGGGCCTTGGCGACCGGCGGCGGCGGGGTGCACCCGCACATGCTGCGGCACGCGTGCGCGACGCACCTGCTCGACGGCGGGGCCGACCTGCGGGCCATCCAAGAGCTCCTCGGGCACGCGTCGCTGTCGACCACGCAGCGGTACACGCACACGAGCGTCGAGCAGCTTATGAAGGTCTACGATGGGGCGCATCCGCTTGCGAAAACGGGCGGTTCGTGACGCTCAGAGCCGTTGACGGAGCGGGGGGCATGCGCTAGACGAGCGCGCATCATGATTCCTGAAGCTCGTGCACAGTTAGAGGATCTCGCCCGCAGGGCCGAGAACCTCGGGAGGCATCTTTGACGTTCCGCGGCTGAAGAAGCGGATCGAAGAGATCGACGCGCTGTCGGGTGAGCCCGACTTCTTCGCGCGGCCGACCTCTCAGAAGCTCATGAAAGAGCGCTCTGACAAAGAGTCATTGGTGCTCTCGTCAGAGGCCATCAGCCGTGAAGTCAAAGATGCCCAAGAGCTGCTCGAACTCGCCGCGCTCGAGGGCGACGAGGCCGTCGTCGGCGAGGTCGAGAAGGGCCTCGGCTCGATCGAGGCGCGGCTCCACAAGATGGAGCTCGACCAGCTCCTCTCAGAGCCCGAAGACAAGGTCGACGCCATCCTCGAGATCAACGCCGGCGCCGGCGGCGTCGACGCGATGGACTGGTGTCAGATGCTTCTGCGCATGTACCTCCGCTGGGCTGAGCGCCGTGGTTTTACGGTGAAGGAGCTCGACTCGACCGAGGGCGAAGAGGCGGGCCTCAAGAGCGTCTCGGTGCAGATCACGGGCCCCAACGCCTTCGGCTACCTCAAGGCCGAGAACGGCGTTCACCGCCTCGTGCGCATCTCGCCCTTCGACGCCAACGCGCGCCGCCAGACGGCCTTCTCGGCGGTGAGCGTGGTGCCGGTGCTCGACGACGAGATCAACATCGAGGTCAAAGACGGCGACTACGATTTCGACACCTTCCGCTCAGGCGGCAAGGGCGGTCAGAACGTGAACAAGGTCGAGACCGCGGTGCGCCTCACCCACAAGGTCACGGGCATCGTCGTGAAGTGCCAGAGCGAGCGCTCGCAGCACGAGAACAAGCGCATCGCGCTCAAGACCATGGCGGCGAAGCTCTACCTGCTTGAGAAGCAGAAGCGCGACGAGGCCTTCAAGGGCAAGTTCGAGGCGAACAAGACCGACATCGCCTTCGGCCATCAGATCCGCAGCTACGTGATGGCGCCGTATCAGCTCGTGAAAGACCTCCGCACCGAGCACGAGACGGGCAACATCTCGTCGGTGCTCGACGGCGACATCGACCCGTTTCTCGAAGCCTTCTTGCTCGACGGCATGAAGAAGCGCGTGGGCGTCGAGTCGGTCTGATCGGCGCGGCCCGTCGTCGCCTCACACCAACCGTAACAGCCATCACGCCCTCTACCGCCGCGTCACGCGACCCGGCCCCGAGACCCAGCCATGACCGACTCTCATCGATCGCTTGAGCAGCAGCGCCGCGACAAGGCCGCCCATTGGGTCGCCGCGGGGCACCAGGCCTTTGGCAACGACCCCGGCGCGCTCACGGCCCTCGCGTCGGTGCACGGCGCCCACCACGGCCACGACACCGCGACCCTCGACGCGCAGTTCGCCGACACCCTGTACCGTGTCGCCGGCCGGGTGATCGCGATGCGCGACACCGGGAAGCTCTGCTTCGTGAAGCTCCGCGACGGCTCGGCGGAGCTTCAGCTCTTTTGCTCGGCCCGCGAGATGGGCGAGGGCTTCGCGATGCTCAAGGAGCTCGACCAGGGCGACATCGTCACCGTCGAGGGGCGCCCGATGCGCACCAAGACCGGCGAGCTGTCGATCATGGTCAAGCGCCTGCGGCCGCTCAGCAAGAGCTTTCTGCCGCTGCCGAGCGAGTGGTTCGGCATCGGCGACGTCGAGACCCGGTACCGCCAGCGGTACGTCGACCTCATCGCCAACTACCCCGACGTGCGCGACGTGTTTCACGCGCGCTCGCTCATCGTGCGGTCGCTGCGGAGCTACTTCGACGCGCGCGATTTTATCGAGGTCGAGACGCCGACCCTTCAGAGCGTCCGGGGCGGCGCGACGGCCAAGCCCTTCACCACGCACCACAACGCCCTCGACATCGACCTCTACCTCCGCATCGCGCCCGAGCTCTACCTGAAGCGGCTCATCGTCGGGGGGCTCGATCGGGTCTATGAGATCGGCCGGGTGTGGCGCAACGAGGGCCTCTCGACGCGGCACAACCCCGAGTTCACGCTGCTCGAGTTCTACCAGGCCTACGCCACCTACGAGACCCTGATGGACGAGACCGAGGCCCTCCTGGCCGAGGTCGATCGCGCGGTGGCGGCGCGCTTCCCGCGCTTCGCCGAGGGGCGGAGCTTTGAGTTCACCCCGCACTTTCCGCGGGTCACGATGGTCGACGCGGTGACCCGGGCGCTCGAGAAGCGGCAGCCCGACCTCGTGGGCGTCTGGGCCGCGGGGCGGGGGCTCGGCGCCTGGCAGTCGCTCCGCGACGCGGTGCTCGGGGTCGACGCGCTCACCCGAGAGAACAAGCACTATCTCGGCAAGTGTCAGACCCCCGGCGAGCTCATGTTCGCCCTCTACGAGCTCTTCGCCGAGCCGCACCTCGTCGACGACTATCGCACCGCCGACGGAGCGCGCTCGGTGCCGGTGTTCATCATCGATCACCCGTACGACACCTCGCCCCTCGCGCGGCGCAAAGACGCCGACAAGCAGGTGGCCCAGTACGGCGCCGATTTCGCGGTGGTGCTCACCGACCGCTTCGAGCTCTTTGTCGAAGGGCGCGAGCTCGCCAACGCGTTCAGCGAGCTCAACGACCCCGACGACCAGGCCGAGCGCTTCAGGGCCCAACTCGCCAACCGCGCCCGGGGCGACGACGAGGCGATGGACTTCGACGCCGACTACATCCGCGCGCTCAGCTACGGCATGCCTCCGACTGCCGGCTTCGGCCTCGGGGTCGACCGCCTGGTGATGCTCCTGACGGGGCAGAAGAGCATCCGCGACGTGGTGCTCTTTCCACAGCTGAGGCCCGAAGTCTGAGAGACTCTGAAGCACCGCCCCGATGATTGTCGACCTCGTCTTGTACTGGCTCTTGTCGCGTCGCGCGTCGCACCGTGTGGCCCGAGGGCTGACGGTGCTGTGGGCGCTCCTGGCGGTGCTCGTGGCGGGGGTCGAGCTCCGTCTCGCGGCGCGCTTCGCGTTGACCCCGGGCGCGGCGCCGACCCAAGGCGCGGTGGTGCTCTTGCGTCTCGGCGCGCTGGTGGCGCTGCTCCAGGCGTACTTTCTGCTCTCTCGGGGGTGGCTCCCTTGGCTCTTCGACCGGCTCGAAGGGGTGAAGTCCGAGATGCTCCTCGCGGTGCGCCAGCTGCGCTCGCGCAAGAGCGGCTTTCTCACGGTGATTTCGTTCTTGGCCTTCCTCGGGGTGGGCCTCGGGAGCTTCGCCCTCTGCCTCACCATTTCGGTGATGGGCGGCTTCGGCAACGACCTCAAGCGCAAGATCCTCGGCAACAACGCCCACGTCGTGATCGACCGCGAGCGCGGCGGCTTCGGCGCGTGGCGGCCGCTGGTCGAGCAGATCGCGCGGCTCCCCGAGGTGCAGAGCGCCACGCCCCTGGTGCAGGGCGAGGTGATGGTGACGAGCCAGACCAACCTCTCGGGGGTGATCTTGCGCGGCATCAACCCCGGGGCCGAGGGCCAGGTGCTGAACCTCCGGCGCGACCTCATCCGCGGGCGCTTGCAGTACCTCACCGACCCGAGGAGCATCGACGACGCGGGCCCCGACGAGCGCCGCCCGGTGAGCGCCCGAGGCGAAGACGACCGTCGCCCCGCGGGCACGGGCTTCGGCGCTGTGACGCGGCCGCCGGTGCGACCGCAGGTGCCGTTGGCCGACATTCTGCCGGGCATCATCGTAGGCCGCGAGCTCGCGTCGAACCTCCACCTCACGGTGGGCGACGAGGTGCGGGTGGTGTCGCCCTTCGGGGGCCTCGGGCCGCTCGGGCCCATCCCCAAGACGCGGCTCTTTCGGGTCGCGGGGGTCTTCTACTCAGGGATGTACGAGTACGACACGAAGTACGCGTACGTCACCATCCCCGTGGCGCAGCGCTTCTTCAACTACCGCGACGACGCCATCACGAGCATCGAGGTGCGGCTCCACGACGTCGACCGCAGCGAGGCGGTGATTCAGACCGTGGGGCCGTGGGTGCGCGCGCGGCAGCTCCAGGCCCGCGATTGGAAGATGTTGAATCAGAACCTCTTTCGCGCGCTCAAGCTCGAAAAGCTGATGATCTTTCTTCTCCTCACGGTGGCGATCATCGTGGCGAGCTTTTCGATCGTGGCCACGCTGCTCTTGCTGGTGACCGAGAAGTCGCGCGAGATCGCGGTGCTCAAGGCCATGGGGGCCACCGACGGCTTCATCACCCGGGTGTTTCTCGGGGTGGGCGGGCTCATCGGCATGGTGGGGGCCCTTCTCGGCACCTCGTCGGCGCTGATGGTGTGCGTGGTGGCGCAGCGGGTGGGCATCCCGCTCGACCCTGAGGTCTATTACATCGAGCGGTTGCCGGTGCTGATCGCGCCGGTCGACTACGCGACGGTCTTCGTGACGAGCGTGCTCATCTGCCTCGGGGCGGCCACCTTCCCGGCGATTTTGGCCGGGCGTTTGCGGCCCGTCGAGGGCCTGCGGTTCTCGTGAAGCGAGGGTGATTTCGAGTGACGACGCGAGACCAAGACGCGCCCCTGGTGGTGATCGAAGGCGCCTCAAAGACCTACGAGCATGAAGGCAAGCTGCTCACCGTGCTCGAAGGGGTCGACATCGCGATCGACCGCGGTGAAATGGTGTCGATCGTGGGCCCGTCGGGTGCGGGCAAGAGCACGCTCTTGCATCTCATCGGCACCCTCGACATGCCGACCCGCGGCCGCGTGGTGATCGACGGCGAAGAGGTGACCAAGCTCAAGGCTGCGCGGGTCGCCGAGCTGCGCAACCGCACCATCGGCTTCGTGTTTCAGTTTCACCATCTCTTGCCCGAGTTCTCGGCGCTCGAAAATGTGGTGATGCCCGGCATGATTCAGGGCATCGCGAACCGCGCCGCGCTCGAAACCCGGGGCCGCGCGCTGCTCGACGAGGTGGGTCTCGGGCACCGCGTGTCGCACCGCCCCGGCGAGCTCTCGGGGGGCGAGCAGCAGCGCGTGGCCCTCGCCCGCGCCCTCATGTTGCAGCCCCAGCTCTTGCTCGCCGACGAGCCCACGGGCAACCTCGACAGCGCCAACAGCCAGCAGATCCACGCGCTCTTTCACGAGCTCAATCAGCGCCACCGCACGACCATGGTGATCGTGACCCACAACCCCGAGCTCGCGCGCTCGATCAAGCGCGTGGTCTCGATGCGCGACGGGCGAATCGAGAGCGATTCGAAGAACGACGGGTGAAGCGACGGCCCGCTCGGGCTACCCTCGGGCGGTGAAGTTGCGACTTGCCTGGGTGGCGATCTTGGGAGCGACGGGGTGCTTTGATTCGCTCCCCCAGCGTTCGGCCGACGCGGGCGTGGGCCCCGACGACGCGCTGGCCGAGGATCGCGGGGTCGGGGGTGAGGCGTCTGCGTCCGACACGGGGGGCGTGGCGCCCGACGATGCTGCCTCGGCGGTGGATGCGGCGGGCGACCTCGGCGAAGACAGCGGCGGGTTCGACAGCGGCAGGTTCGACAGCGGCAGGTTCGACAGCGGCGGGTTCGACAGCGGCGGGTTCGACAGCGGGGGCGCGCCGCAAGACGGGGGCCCAAGCCTCGACGGCGGGGTCGCGCCGCGCGACGTGACGGTGCCGCGCGATACGGGGCCCGCGCCGCTCGATGTTCCGCCGAGAGACGGCGGGGTGTTGCCGCTCGACGTGCTGCTCGTGCGTGACACGGGCGCGGTCGACACGGGGGCGGTCGACACGGGGGCGGTCGACACGGGCGCGGCGGATGCAGGCTCTGGGGCGCTTCGGCGTTGCCGCGCGCTGGTCGGTCGGCGGCCCGCGGTGATGGCCCCGACGGCGGTGAGGGGGCTCTCGGCGGGCGAGGCGAGCGGCTGGTTGGGCTCGCCCGCGGTCGGAGACGTCAACGGCGACGGTCGGCCTGACATCGTGCTCGCGCGCAACGCGCAGGTGTTTGTGTACACGGGCGCGGGGGCGCTGCGGCTGACGCTCTCTCCGGCGGCGGGGCGCATCTGGTCGAGCCCCGTGTTGGCAGACCTCACGGGCGACGGGCGGCCCGAAATCGCCGTGGCGGCGGGCGACAGGGTCTTCGCCTGGGACGGCGTGGGCGGGGCCCTCGTGAGGGGCTTTCCGGCGCGCTGGCGGAGCGAGCTTCGGTCGTTGGCCGCGGGCGATCTCAACGGCGACGGGCGGGCCGAGCTCGTGAGCGCGACCACGACGCCCAACACCGCGCCGCGCGACCTCTTCGCGGTCTTTCAAGGCGACGGCACACCCTTGTCGGGCTGGCCTGCCTTCGCGACCGGCGCCGCGCGATGCGATAGCACATGCTCGCTCGCGGGCGCCTACGACCAGAACGTGGGTCTCGGCGACCTCAACGGCGACGGCCGCCTCGACCTCGTGGGCCCGATGGACAACGCCTACATCACCTGGCACCACGCCTCGGGCGAGGCCTTCTTGCTCGCGCCCAACCGCTACCGCAACGCGACCCGCGCCGCGTCGCTCAGGATGTTCTTGAACGAGGCCGACGCCGTGCGCGGCTACGCGCTCAACGAGACCACGGCGCTCCAAGCGCATTTTACAAACTCGCCCCCCGCCGTCGCCGACCTCGACGATGACGGCCGCCGCGAGATGATCGTGCTGTCGAGCGTGCAGAACGCCGCGCAGACGAACCGCCGCCTCGGGGTCGCGCTCTGGGCGCTCCGCGCCGACGGCACGCGGCTGCCGGCCTTCGCGTCGCCCTTCGCGGTGCAGGGCTATCTGGGCGGTCTCGAAGACCTCGGCGGCAACATCGTCGCCCAGACCAACCAGCCCGCAGTGGCCGACCTCGACCCCACACGGCCCGGCAACGACGTGGTGTTTGCGGGCTTCGACGGCCGCCTCCACGCCGTGGGCGCCGACGGGGTCGCGCGGTGGAGCTACACCTTCTCGACCACCGCCGACGTGCTCACCGCGGGCGTCGCCCTGGTCGACCTCAACGGCGACGCGCTGCCCGAGACCGTCTTCGCGACCTACTCGACCCGCAGCAACGTGAGCGCGCTCATGGTGCTCTCGTCGACCGGCGCGCTCTTGCATCGGGTGGCGCTCCCGGGGCGCGGCGCGATGGCGGTTCCGACGGTGGCTGACCTTGACCTTGATGGCACCCTTGAGGTGGTGGTTCATCTCAAAGATTCGGTGGCCCTCGGTTCGGTGGCAGCGCAGGTGTTCACCGTTCCGGGCAGCGCCACCAACTGCATGCCCTGGCCTACGGGGCGCGGCTCGATGCTCCGCGACGGTCAGCCGACGCTCTAGCGTCTCGGCTACGACGGGCCCGCGAGGCTGGGTGCGCAGGTGAGCTCGCCGATGGCCGCGGTGAGCGTCGAGGCGGTAAAGGGCTTCTCGATCCTGCGGTTTGTCACCGACGCGAGGAAGCTCGCGAGCCGCGACGAGATCGCGCCGCCCGAGACAAAGATCACCCGCGACTGGAGCCCCACGTCGATGTCGGCCAAGGCCTCGTAGAAATCGTGCCCCGTCATGAGGGGCATCGCGAGGTCTGAGAGAATCACGTCGAAGCGTTGCCCGTGCCGCAGCCGTTCGAGGGCGTCAAAGGCGCTCTGCGTCGCGGTGACCGCGTGGCCGCGGAGGATGCGCGAAATGGCCCGCCCCACCGCGGGCTCGTCGTCGATGACCAGCACCGAGAGGCCCGTCGAGGCGGCCGCGCTGGGCGCTTCGAGCGAGGGCCCCGACGCCGCGGCGCTCGGCAGCCGCACCCGAAAGGTCGCGCCTCGCCCGGGCGCGCTCTCGGCCACGATGGTGCCGCCCATGGCCTGCACGATGCCGTGACAGATCGAGAGCCCGAGGCCCGTGCCGAGCCCTACGGGCTTGGTCGTGAAGAAGGGCTCGAAGAGGTGCGCGAGCTGCTCAGGCGCGATGCCCGGGCCCGTGTCAGAGACCACAAGCTCGACCGCGTCGCCCTGTCGCGCGGCGGCGATCCGCACCCGGTGGCGGTCGACGTCGCCGGGCTCGATGGCCTGGGCGGCGTTGACCAAGAGGTTGATCAGCACCTGCCCGAGCCGAAGCTCGTCGCCCTGGACCATCAACGCCGGGTCGACCTCGGCCTCGACCCACGCGCGGTTGCGAAACTCGTGGGCCGTTGTGCGCAGGGCCCAATCGACCGCCCGCGCCACCTGGGCCACCCGCGAGGGCAGCGCCACCGGGCGGCTGAAGGCGCGCAGATCGCTCACGATGCGGGCGATGCGCTGGGCCGCAGAGCTGAGGTCTGCGAGCATCTCGCGCATCGGCGCCAAGGCGCCGCCCGGGGCCGCGTGCCCGAGGGCCTCTAGGTCTTCTTGCAAGAGCGCCGCGTTCGACACCACCACCGAGAGGGGGTTGTTGATCTCGTGGGCCACCCCCGCGGCCATGGTGCCGAGCGAGGCGAGGCGGTCGGCCACTTCGAGCTGCTGGCGAACCCGGTGGGCCTCGGTGACGTCGCGCAAGACCATCACGGCGCCGAGCAAGACCCCTTCGGATTCGACCGGCGTGACCGTGGTTGAGACGAAGTGACGGGTGCCGCTCTGCCGCGCCTGAAGCTGGCTTTCGAGGGCCATGACGCCTTCGGTCTGCGAGAGCACCCGCGCGAGGGCCTGGGCGAGCTCGGGCGACACCTCGTCGAGGAGCGTCGCGGCGTGCGAGAGGGCGCTCGCGTCGCCGAGCGACCACCCCGTGAGGGCCTCAGCGCGGGCGTTCATGAACGACACCCGGCCCGCGCCGTCGACGGCCAAGACCGCGTCGCCGAGCGAGTGAAGCGTCGTCGCGAACCAGTGCTCGCGCTTGCGGAGCCGACGCTCAGACTCGGCTTTGTGGAGCGCCATTTCGACGGTGCTCCGCAGCTCTAGGGGTTTGACCGGTTTGACGAGATAGCCCTCGGGGCCGACCTCGCGGGCCCGGCGCAGGGTCTCGTCGTCGGCGTGGGCGGTGAGGAAGACGATCGCGGCGCCGCATCGGGCGCGGATCGCCGTGGCCGTCTCGATGCCGTCGAGGCGCCCGCGGATGCGCACGTCGAGCAGCACGAGGTCGACCGTCGGGTCAATGAGCTCAAGAGCCTCGTCAGCCGACGAGGCGAGGCCGCGCACGGTGAAGCCCGAGTCTTCGAGGGCGGCGGCGAGATCCATCGCGACGATCTGTTCGTCTTCGACGATGACGGCGACCCGGGCGCTCATGACGACCGCTCGGCGAGGTGAAAGGTGACCGTGGCGGTGGTGCCCTGCCCGCGCGAGACCGCGAGGGTGCCTTCGATCTGACGCACCAGGCCGGCGATGAGCTGCGACCCGAGGGTGGCGATGGGGCCGGGCTCGCGGCGCTCGACCCCGACGCCGTTGTCGGCCACGCTCAGGGTGACCTCGCGCCCTTCGCGCGCGAGGCCGACCCGCACCCACCCGCCCCGCCCGTCGGGGAAGGCGTGCTTCAGCGCGTTGGTGATGAGCTCGTTCAAGATCAGCCCGCAGGGGATGGCGCGGTCGACCGGGAGCGAGAGGCCGCAGAGCGCGAGCTCGAGGCGCACCGACGAGGGCACCGTGACGAGCGACGCGAACACCGCGTTGGCCAGCGAGGCGGCGTACTCGCCGAAGGGCACGTTGGCGTCGTCGCGCGACTGGTGCAGCGTCTCGTGGATGAGCGCGATCGACTGGATGCGCCGCTGCGTCTCGTGGAGCGCCTCGCGGGCCTCGCTGTCGACGAGGCGGCGGAGCTGGAGGTTGACGAGGCTCGCGATCACCTGGAGGTTGTTTTTGACGCGGTGATGCACCTCGCGCAACAGCACCTCGCGCTGCTTCGAGCGGTCGGCGAGGAGCCCGTTGAGGGTGACCAGCGCCCGGGCCTGCTCGCGCTGCGGCGTGAGGTCGACCATCACCGCGAGGTAGCCCGTCTGTTGGTCGTCGCGGAGGCGCAACCCCGAGGTGGTCACCAAGGCCGGGACCGTGCTCGCGTCGCGGCGCAGGAGGCTCCACTCGCGGGCCTCGACGCCGCCCTCGGTCGCGCGCCCGAGGGCCACGGCGAGGGCGCTCGCGGGCGCGGCGGGGTCGCGGAGGTCGTCGCCGCGGGCGGCGAGCTCGGCGGGGTCGAAGAGGCCGAGGAGGGGCTCCCCGGGGGCCACCGCGTCGGGCCCGAGGAGCTGCTCGGCCGCGGGGTTTGAGCGGGTGATGCGCCCGTCGAGGTCGGTGGCGACGATGGCGGCGCCGACGCTGCCGAGGATGGCGCGGCCGAGGGCCTCGCTCGCGGCGAGGGCTTGCTCGGCGAGGCGCTGCGCCGAGACGTCGTAGTTGACGCCGACCATCCGGGTGGCCACGCCTTGGGCGTTTCGGTCGATGGCCGTGGCGGCGGCGAGGTGCTTGGTGCCGCTCGGGCAAACGATGCGAAAGCCGTGGTCAAAATCGACGGGCCCTTCGGTCGCGCGTCGCAGCGCGGCCTCGGCCTCGGCGAGGTCGTCTGGGTGGACGCAGCGCGTCCAGTCGAGGTAGGCCCCGCCGAAGGTGGCGGGGTCGACCTCGTAGAGCTCGAACATGGTCTCGTCCCACACGAGGGCGCCTGTGCTGGGGTCGAAATCCCACACCCCGAAGCGCGCCCCCGAGGCCGCGAGCCTGAGCCGTTCGCTCAGGGTCTTGAGCTGTGTTTGTGCCTCCGCGTGGGCCGAGATGTCTTGAAAGGTGCCGACCAAAGACCGCGGCCGCCCCAAGGCGTCGCAGACCCGCTCGCCGATGGCCCGGGCCGTACGGCGGGTGCCGTCGCTGGTGCGGAGCGTGACGGTCTCGTTGTACCCGTGGCCCGTCTCACGGGTCTCCACGATGGCCGCCTGGAGCCGCGCCCAGGAGCTCGCCTCGAAGAGCGCGCCGTGGGTCGAAAAATGCGGGGCGTCGGGCGCGATGGGCAGCGCGAAGATCCGAAAGAGCTCGTCTGACCAGAGCACCCGACCGGTGTCGAGGTCGAGCTCCCAACTGCCCACCTGGGTGAGCCGCTGCGCGTGGGTGAGCTGAATGGCCAGCGTCTGGAGCTTCTGCTGCGCGCTCTGGATCTCTTCGCTGTGTTCGAGGATGGTGGCCTCGAGCGCGCGGTTGCGGGCGTGCGCCTCGGTCTGCGCCGAGCGAAGATCGTCGATGTCGGTGTTGCTCCCGAGCCACGCGTCGACGCGCCCCGACGCGTCTCGGCGCGGGTGCGCCCGGGTCTTGAACCATCGGTAACGGCCGTCGCGCCCGAGGAGCCTGAACTCGGTGTCAATGGGCGCCTCGGTGCGCGCCGCCGCACGCCAGACCTCGGCCGCGGTGGCGTGATCGTCAGGGTGCAGCCGCGAGAGCCATCCCGCGCCGAGGAGCGTCTCGACCGAGGCCCCGGTGAAGCGCTCCCACGCGGCGCTCAGCCAGAGGCACCGTCCCGCCGTGTCGCTGCGCCACACCAGGGTCGGGAGCGCGTCGACGGTCGCCCGCGCGTCGTGGTCGGGCGTACCGCGGTCGCCCTCGATCTCGACCGCGATTTCGTCAGGGTCGCCTTCGGGCGCGCGCCGCAGCACCACACGCCGCGCGCTCTCGGGCGCGTCGGCGAGCGGCATCCACAGGGTGCGATGGTCGCCGCGGAGGAGCCCCGCCAGGGTCGCCGCCGCCGCCGGGTGAGCCTCGGGTGAGAAGAGGCCCAACCAGCCCGCGCCGCGCAGCGATGAGGCGCCGAGATCCGGCGAAAAATCACCTGGAATCAAAGTGTTACAGATCATCCCTCGGGCGTCGAGGGTGAGCCGGGCGAGGGGCGCCGAGGGTGGCGGAGGCGATGTCTGGAGGGGCTGGCCAGTCATGGTCTACGGTGCCGCCGGAGGGCGCATGGGGCGGGCCGTCGTGACCCAAGTTGCCGTGCGCGCGCACCGCGCGAGACGGAGCTTCGCACGAGTCAGGGTGCGACGGTGTGAAGACTTCGTTCACGGCATGACCGAGAGTCTGGCAGAGTCGGCGCCTACTCGTAGGTCTCAGCACGATGGACGACGAAGCTGCACGGTTTGCCACGGTTTGGAGCACCCTCGGCCTCTCGCGGCTCGGGTCTGAGCCGGCGCTGATGGCGACCTTGACGGCGGCCTCTCAGGCTGCCGTCGGGGCGTCTCGGTGTTCGAGCGTCGAGGTGCCGCCCTTGCCGGCGCTCTCGCTCGGCGCGGCCGATGCGGCCGACGAGACGGGCGGCGAGTACGCCCGGGTGAGCACCCTCGGCGAGGGCGGGATGGGGGTGGTCTACCTCGCGCGGCAACGGTCGCTGCGGCGCGACGTGGCGGTGAAGATGCTCCGCGACCCGAGCGCGCCCGGCGACGCCGAGGACCTCTTGCGCGAGGCGCTCATCACTGGCGGCCTCGAACACCCGAACATCGTGCCCGTTCACGCCCTCGGCCGCGACGCCGCGGGGCACCCGATGCTGGTGATGAAGCGCATCGAAGGGGCGCCATGGCGAGCGCTGCTCAGCGACCCGCAGCACCCCGGGTGGGAGCCCCTCTTAGCGGCCCACGGCGAGCCCCTCTTGGCCAACCTTGAGGTGCTCTCGCGGGTGGCCGAGGCGGCGCAGTACGCGCACCGGCGGGGGGTGGTTCACCGCGACATCAAGCCAGACAACGTGATGATCGGTCGCTTCGGCGAGGTGTACCTCGTCGATTGGGGTGTGGCCCTGCGGCTCGACGCCGTGCGCCCCGACGAGGCCGCCGCTGCCATCCGCGGCACCCCCGCGTACATGGCGCCCGAGATGGTCGAGGGCGACCCGCGCCGCGTCGACCCGCGCACCGATGTGTACCTCCTCGGCGCGACGCTCCACGAGCTTCTCACCGGGCGCCCGCGTCACGACCAGCCCGGCCTCCACGCGACGCTCTTCGCGGCCTACCTCTCGAAGCCCGCGGCCTATGGCGACGACGTGGCGGCCGAGCTCGCCGCGCTCTGCAACGACGCCACCGCGGCCGACCCCGCCCAGCGCCCCCAGAGCGCCCTCGCGTTTCGGCGGCGGCTTACGCTTCACCTTCAGCACCGCGCGAGCTTGACCCTCACCGAGGCCGCCCAGGGCCGCGCCCGCGCCCTCGCGGCGCTGCGCTCGGCCGCAGAGATCGACGACCTCGCGCTGCGCGCGGTGGCCACCGAGGCCCGCTTCGGGTACGCCCAGGCCTTGGTGATCTGGCCCGACAACGCCGCCGCCGCCGAGGGCCTCGAAGCGGTGAGGGCCCTCCTCGTCGCGCACGAGCTCTCGCGCGAGAACCTCGACGCCGCGCGGAGCCTCGCGGCCGAAATGAGCAACCCCGGGCCTGCGCTCAGCGCCGCGCTCGACGCCCTCTCGGAGCGGCTCACGCTCCGCAAGCGGAACGCCGATCTCGCGCTCACCGAGGCCCGCGAGGGTGACCTCTCGGTGGCCGCCGCGCCGCGGGCCCGGCTGATGCTTGCGATGTTGGCGGTGACCACCGCGGCCCACCTCGCGCTCGCGCTGCGGGGCCCTGCGGCGGTGACCTTGCGGCGCATGACCGCCCAGCACGGCCTCGCCCTCGTGTTGGCCCTCACGGTGATATTTGTGTGGCGTCGCGCGCTGGTGGTCAACCGCGTGACGCGGCAGTTTATGGGCGTGCTCGCGTCGATGCTGGTGCTCACCTTCGTGCACCGGCTCTTCGTGCTCGCGTCGGCGGTGGCGACCCCTGTCTCATCGGTGGTGCTGAGCGACCTGATGATCGCCGCGGGGGTCACCGTCATGGGCGCCTTCTCGGTGCGTCGATGGTTCGCGGTGATGACCGCGGCCTGCCTCGTCGGCGCGGCGCTGGTGTTGGTCGATCCCGCGCGGGCGACGCGGTGGTTCACCCTCGCGGTGAACGCGATGCTGCTGGTGGGCGTGGGCTTCAGTTTGAGACCCGCCTCCCGTGACGAGGGCTGAACGCCCCGCGGCGGGCCGCCCGTATGCGCAGAATTGGTTCAACGAGGGGCGCATTTTGTCGTGCGTTGCGGCCTGCGGAGCCTTGACCATCGGCGAGAAAGTACGGTCGACTCGAACGGTGGAGATGGCATTCAAGGTCGTTCGCAACGACGAGGAGGTCTGCCGTGAATAAGGCAGCGCAGGTGCCATGGAGGGTCGCGGCGACGCTCCTCGTGGCGGTGATGATGGGCTGTACCGGGCGCACGGTGGTGGGCGGGCCGGTCGACGATGTGGGGGGCCGCGACGCGGGGCCCGGTGACGTCCTCGACGTGCCGATGGTGACGTGTCAGAGCGGGCAGTCGCCGTGCGGCGACCGCTGTGTGAGCACGCAGTCTGACCCGGGCAACTGCGGCGGCTGCGGGCGGAGCTGTGCCAACACCGAGGTGTGTCAGAACGGCGCGTGCGTGCCGAGCTGCACCCGCGAGGAGTCGCTCTGCGCGGGGGGTGACGGCGGCGTCGCGTGCGTGCGCACGGCCACCGACCTGCGCAACTGCGGCGGCTGCGGCCAGCGCTGCGGGGCCAACGAGGTGTGCTCGAACGGCATGTGCACGTTCATGTGCGCCGCGGGCTCGACGGAGTGCGCGGGCGGCGAGGGCGGTGACGGCGGCGCGGGGCGGTACTGCGCCGACTTCCAGAGCGACCGGTCGAACTGCGGGGCGTGCGGCGCGGCGTGCCCGAGCGGGTACTCGTGCCAGATGGGGCGCTGCCGGCTTCAGTGCGGCGAGCTCCTCTCGCCGTGCGCGATCGTGAGCGGCGACGGCGGGCTGCCGGGTGACGCGAGCGTCGACGTTCCGACGGTTGACGGCGGCGTGAGCGTGACGCCCGAGGTGTGCGTCGACCCGACCGCCGACCCGCGCAACTGTGGCGCCTGCGGCAACGTGTGCGCCTTCGGGCAGGTGTGCCTCCGGGGGCGCTGCACCACCAACTGCGGCGTCGGCTTCACCGAGTGCACCGGCGCGTGCCGCGACCTCCAGAGCGACCCGAACAACTGCGGCGCCTGCAACACGCGGTGCTCGCGCGGCGAGACCTGCGAGTCGGGTCAATGCACGGTGGCCTGCTCTGCGGGCCAGACCAACTGCGACGGCACCTGCCGCGACACGCAGACCGACAACAACCACTGCGGCGGCTGCGGCATGGCGTGCCCGGCCGGTCAGGTGTGCTCGCGCGGCTCGTGCCAGGTCTCGTGCGGTGCGGGCACGAGCAATTGCTCGGGCGTGTGCCGCGACACGCAGACTGACGTCAACCACTGCGGCATGTGCGGCATGGCTTGCCCCTCGGGCACGGTCTGCGCGCGCGGCTCGTGCGTGGTGAGCTGCGTGATGGGCACCACCAACTGCTCGGGCGTGTGCCGCGACCTCCAGACCGACACCAACAACTGCGGCGCGTGCGGCATGGCGTGCGGCGCCGGGCAGGTCTGCTCGAACGGCGTTTGTCAGGTGTCGTGCGGCGGCGGCACGGTCAACTGCGAGGGCGTGTGCCGCGACCCGCAGACCGACAACAACAACTGCGGCCGGTGCGGAGTTCGCTGCGCGGCCGGTCAGCTGTGCGTGAGCGGGGCCTGCGTGGTCAACTGCGCCGCGGGCCTCACCAACTGCGACGGCACCTGCCGCGACACGCAGACCGACGCGAGCCACTGCGGCGCCTGCGGTCGCGCGTGCGCGGCCGGTCAGCTCTGCTCGCGCGGGGCGTGCGTGGTCTCGTGCGGTGCGGGCACCACCGACTGCATGAGCACCTGCCGCGACCTTCAGACCGACACCAACAACTGCGGCGCTTGCGGTCGCGTGTGCGCCGCGGGCAACCGCTGCGTGGCGGGCGTGTGCGTGGTGTCGTGCCCGGGCGGCTCGGTCGAGTGCGGCGGCATCTGTCGCGACCTGGCCACCGACAACGCCCACTGTGGTCGCTGCAACAACGCGTGCGCCTCGGGGCAGCTTTGCACCTCGGGCTCCTGCGCGGTGTCGTGTCAGGCCGGGCAGACCAACTGCTCGGGCACCTGCCGCGACCTCCAGACCGACCCCGCGAACTGCGGGCGCTGCGGCAACGCCTGCGGCGCCGGTCAGCTCTGCATCAGCGGCGCGTGTGCGCTCTCGTGCGCGGCGGGGCTCACCAACTGCTCGGGCTCGTGCCGTGACCTCACGAGCGACACGGCCAACTGCGGTCGGTGCGGTACGGCCTGCGCTTCGGGGCAGGTCTGTCGCGCGGGTGTGTGTGTGGTGTCGTGTCCGACGGGGCAGACCGAGTGTTCGGGCACCTGCCGCGACGTCAACACCGACAACAACCACTGCGGCCGCTGCGGCAACGTGTGCGCCTCGGGGCAGCTCTGCGTGGGCGGCGCGTGCACCCTCATCTGCGCGCCCGGCACGACGGCGTGCTCGGGCCAGTGCCGCGACCTCAACACCGACAACTCGAACTGCGGCCGGTGCGGCAACGTCTGCGGCGCGGGCACGGCGTGCGTGAGCGGCATGTGCGTGGTGACCTGCTCGACGGGCCTGACGGCCTGCTCGGGCGTGTGTCGCGACCTCGTGAACGACCGCACCAACTGCGGCAGCTGCGGCAACGTGTGCGCCTCGGGTCAGGTGTGTCAGGGCGGCATGTGTGTGGTGTCGTGCCTCGCCGGGCAGACGATCTGCTCGGGGGTGTGTCGTGACCTCCAGACCGACACGAACCACTGCGGGTCGTGCGGGATGATGTGCTCGGCCGGGCAGGTGTGCTCGGGCGGCCGCTGCGTGGTCTCGTGCGGTTCGCCGCTCACCAACTGCTCGGGGACGTGCCGCGATCTTCAGACCGACACGAACAACTGTGGGGCCTGCGGCACCGCGTGCACCTTCGCGAACGGCGTCGGCGCGTGCGTGGGGGGCCGCTGCCAGCTCGTGGCGTGCCTCACCAACTTCTCAGACTGCAACATGGACGCGAGCGACGGCTGCGAGGTCGACGCGCGCACCCGCTGCGGCGGCGCATGCGGCGAGCTCTGCCCGACCGGCGCGACGTGCCAGAACGGTGTGTGCACGCGCTTCCCGACGACGGGCGCCGAGGGGGCCTTCGCGCCGGTCACGAACACCGTGTTGACGCCCGGTGTTCACAACTTCACGACCATCAACATCCCCGCGGGCGTGACCGTGACGGTGACGCCGGGCAGCGCGGGCGTGCTCGACCTTCGCGCCTCGGGCGCGGTGACCATCGCGGGCACCCTTGACGTCTCAGGCGGCCCTGGCGGCGCCCACACCGACTGCCTCGACAACGCGTCGGGCTCGGGCGGCGGCATGACGGGCAACCCCACCATCGGCGGCTCGGGTGACATCTACTCGGTGAACTCTCCCGCGGGCGGCCCTGCGGGCACGGGCGGCAGCGGCACCGCGGGCGCCAACGGCACCCTCGCCATCGGCGGCCGCGGCGGCACCGGCGGCGGCGGCGGCGGCGGGTGGAACGGCCACTTCGGCAGCGGCACCACCTTCGGCGGCGGCGGCGGTGGCGGCGGCGGCGGCGCTGCGGGCGGCGGCGGCGGCGGCGGCTACGTCTGCGGCGAATCGGGGCGCATCGGCGCTGCGGGCGGCGCGGGCGGCGGCGCGGGCGGCGGCCTCGGCGGCACCTCGGTGGGCGACTTCGGTCGCGGCGGTCGCGCGGGCTCGTTCACGACCTACGCGGGCGGCGACGCCACCATCGGCGCGGTGTGTTCGAGCGGTCGACGCGGCGGCGGCGGCGGCGGCGGCTCGGTGGGCACCGAGGCCGCGGCTGACCTCGGCGTCGAGACGACCTTCGTCGCGGGCTCGGCCGGCGGCGGCGGCGGCGGCGACGAGGGCACCGGCGGCGGCGGCGGCGGCGGCGCCTTGCGCGTCGCGACCACGGGCACCCTCACCATGGTGTCGACGGGTCGCGTGCTCGCCAACGGCGGCGCGGGCGCGCGGGCGGCCTGCGCGGGCGGCGGCGGCGGCGGCGGCTCGGGCGGTGTGGTGTACCTCTACGCGCCCACCGTCACGGTCTCGGCGGGCGCGTTGGTGAGCGCCGTCGGCGGCGCCGCGGGCGCGTCGAACTCAGGCTCCTCGGGCACCGGCGGCGCGGGCGGCCCGGGTCGCGTGCGCATCGCGGCGAACCAGTCGAGCTGCACCCTCTCGGGCACGTTTACCCCGGCCCTGGTGAGCGGCTGCTCGGTCACGGCGAACCCTGGCACCCAGGGCAGGGCGTACGTGTCTGACTTCCCGCTCTGACGGTCTGGCGCGGCCGCGCTCAGGCTGACAAACCCTCGTAACCAATCAATTTTTTCGCATCGTGGGCGACCCTCTGGGGGGGGCGCTCCCGCGGCGCGGCCTTCAGCGCTCGGTGCTGGCGGTGCATCGCAGCGCGACCGATCGTTCGCCCGACCACGCCGTGCCTGCGAGGGCGTCACCGTCGGCCGCGAGCACGAAGGTGCGCACGGGTTCGCGCTCTTCGCGGCCCTCGGACTCGGCCTCATCGTGCGCCTCACCGGCCGAGAAGCCGGTCACACACGCGCGCCCGGCCCGCAACGCCACCCGCACCTCGGCCTGCCATCGCCCGCCCTCAAGGAACCACCCTTCGCCGCGCACCACCGGCACGCCCTCGTGCCACCGCAGCGCCCCTTCGGCGTCGCCCTCATCGCGGCCGCACGCGCCCAAGGGCTGCCCGAACACCTCGGGGCGGAGCACCGTCTCGGGCGCTCCCGGGCCCATCGGATAGAAGCGCAAGGCGCCCCCTGGACCGCCCGCGAAGAGCCCCCACGCGCCGTGCCATTGACCCGCGGCGGTCTCGCCCGGTTCTGCCCTGAGCACCACCGTCGAGGCGGCCTCGACCCGACGCCCCGCGGCGACCCAACGCAGCGACACCACCAGCAGATCGCCCATCCGTTGGTCGGCTCGGACGAGGTAGCCCTCGGGCCACGCGCTCGCTTCGACGCCGAGCGGGTCGCGGCGACCCAGGGCCAGGTCGACGGGCCCGTCGGGGGTCACCAAGAAGTGATCGCAGCCGTTGTCTCCGCACGAGGCCAACAAAGCCGCGGGGCGTGTCGCGCCTTGAACGCCGCGAACGTAACGGAGCCCTCCAGGGCGCCCGGGGTGCGCGACGGTCACCTCGCCTCGGAGCGTCTGCCCGTACCACCGCAAGGCCGTCGTGGTCGCGTTGACGGCGCGCATCGTGAGCGCGTGCCCGCTCACCGCGACGCCGCGGTCGATCTCAGGAGCTCGGCCGACCCGACCCGCGGTGCAGGCCCACGGGCGGGTGCCGAAGAATCGCGAGACCGCGACCTGAGCGACCGCGGGCACGTCGGCTGCGACGAGCGTTCGGCCCGTCGACCCGTCGGCGTTGAGCCAGCGGCTCGGGCTCGCGGCGCAGAGCGCGCCGAAGCAACGGAGCCCCGAGAAGGTCTCGGCATCGGCGAGCCGCGTCGGGTGGCCCTCGCCGATGCGCCAGGCGGCTCCGGAGGCTGCGGTGACGGCGGCGCCGAGGGGGTCGAGCTCGGCGGCGCCGCGGTCTCCGAGCAGGGTGGGCCGCGGCGCACCCGAGGGGCGCGACGTCCAGGTGCGGGCGCTGAGGTCGAGGGTGTGGACACGCCCCGCCTGACCCGCCTCGATCACCCGGAGCGCCGCGCCGTCGAGGCTCACCGCGACAGGGCCGACGAGCCCCGCGGGCAAGGCGAAGGTCTGCACCGTCGTGTCGACGAAGACCCCGTGCGCGAGGTCGTCTGAGAGGGCCACCACCCGGCCGCGGTGCATCGCCCTCGGGCGGGCCCGATGCGGCACGACGAAATCTTCTCGGCGGCCGTCGGCTCCGTACCGACAGAGCGCGCCCTCGGTGGCCTGGGTCTGCTGCGCGCAGGCGCTCAGCGTCGCGAAGCCCGACGCGGCGTCGTCGAAGACCGTGTCGCCCAGGGGCTCGGCCGCGGCCTCGTCGCGCAAGATGTGCCAACCTGGGTCATTCTCGCCCCTAAAGAGCAAGACCTCGGCCCAGCCGTTGTGGCGACATCGCGCTGAAATTCCGTTCCATGCGGGGCCGAGACGGCAGTCGGTGCCGGGGGCCGCTTCGCGTCGGCGAATTGCGCCATCTGGCACATGTCGCCACACGAGGTCGCCGCCCTCGACGCTCACCGCGGTGCGCTGCGAGAGGGCCGCGGTGGCGCCCGGGCGGAGGTCGAAGGGAGGCCCCGCGAAGGCCGCGTCGAGCCGCGCGCGGGCCGCGCCGACGACCCTGAGCGACGCCCGCGGCGTGAGGGCCTGGGGCAAGCGTACGGGGCCCGCGGCCGAGAGGCGAAACGTGCCCGCGCTCGACGCCACCAAGGGCCCGTCGGGGTCGCGCCAGAGCGCCCACGCTCGCCCCGATCCGAGCGAGACGGTGCGCCATGACGCCCCGCTGTCGTCTGATGCGAGGAGCGCCCCGGGCGCGACCACCGCGTAGAGGGTCGGGCCGTCGCCGAGGGCCCCGAGCACGTCTTCGAGGGGCAAGCGGGCGGGCGCGGCATCGCTCACGCGCCAGGCCGCCCCCGCCGCGTCGAGCACCACCAGCGCGCCCAACGAGTGGGTGCCCTGGAGCGTGACGTCTTCGCTGTCGTCGAAGCGCCGCGGTCGAAAGGGCAGCGCCGTCACCGCGCGCAGCGGCCCGTCGAAGCGGTCTGCGACGAACACGCTCCCGTCGGCCGAGACAAACCGCCAACGGCCTGCGGCGTCGACGGCGCTCGCGACGATGGCGTCGGGGGGCACGGGGCCCGCGGCGAGGCGCCCGTTCACGGCCCGCATCGCACCCCGCACGACGCGCCCCTCACCGAGGTCGGTGGCCGGCCCGTCTGCGGGGGTCGCGCGAAACACCGCGCCGCTCGGGGCCCCCGGGCTCGCGCTCGGGTGCCTCCGCAGCGCACGGCGATGACGACAGCCCCAAAGTGACACCAGCGAGGCGAGGGCGAGCAGCCGAAGCGACGACATCGCCGCCGAGGGTGGCGACGATGCCCGCGGCTTGCAAGCCGAGAGTCTCGCGACCGAGGGGCGCCGCGTCGGCGTCGAATCGTGTGCACTGAAGGGGCAGCGCGCGGGCCCGGCGAGGGGGGCGGCGGGGCGCTACGGCGGCTCGTTTGGGGCGGCGGCGGCGGCGGGGGTGAGGTTCCACGTCCAGTCGATGCGCTGCTCGCGGGCGTTGAAGCGGGGGAGGCGCTCTTCGGCGAGGTTGCGGGCGACGCAGGCCGCGACCGAGGTGCGCGCGAGGCTGCCCCCGACGCTCACCTCGTGCACGGCGCCGTCACCGCGAACGCGCAGGCTGACCGGCACGGCGCCGAACCAGTTCGCACCCACACAAGCGCGCACGAGGCTCTGCCAGCCGGGTAAGATCATCCTGAGCTGAGAGTTGCTGAGCCGCTCGGGCACCCGATGGTTCGCCTCCGAACGAACCAGCGCGCGGGCCTCGCTGAGGTCTGCCGCCACCGGCGCGGTGGGTCGCAAGCGCGGGCTTGTCTCGGCATCGCGCGCGCCGCCGTCGCCGAGCCGAACGGTCTCGTTCGGGGACTGCGCGATCGCCGGGGTCGCGATCGTTCGGTATGCGAACCATGCTCCGGCCCCGAGCGCGGCGAGGGCGCCGAGGGTGGCCACCGCCGGGCCGAAGAGGCGGCGCCGAGGCGGCGGCAGGACCATCGGCGGCTCGGCCAGCACCGACGGCGCCTCGGGCTCGGTCAGGGGCAGCGTGGCCCCGAGTTGGACCGAGGGCGCGGGGGGCGAATGCGCCGCGTGGGCCGGGGCGAGGGCCGTCTCGATGGTGTCGGGCCCGCCCGCCAGCACGGCCCGCTCGGTGCCGTCAGGCAGGGTGTCGAGCGCCTCGCGGGCCGCGTCGAGCCGCGCGAGCGCCTCGGCCATGAGGTGCATCGACCCGAAGCGACCCGCCAGATCGCGGGTGAGGGCCCGATGCACGAGCTCGACCAGGGCCGGCGGCAGACCGTCGACGAGGCTGTCGAGCCGCGGCGGCGTCTCGTGGGCGATGGCCACGATGACCACGTTGTAGTTCGGCCCGATGAAGGGGCGCCGCCCCGCGAGGAGCTCGTACATCACCACGCCGAGGGCCCACACGTCGCTCCGGCCGTCGAGGTGCGTCGAGCCGCGGGCCTGCTCGGGTGACATGTAGTCGGGCGTGCCGAGGAGTGCCCCGTCTTGGGTGAGGGGCTCGCCGTCGCGCTCGTCGAGGCGCTTCGAGATGCCGAAATCGATGAGCTTCGGCGTCACACGACCTTGGGCGTCGCGCGCGAGGAAGATGTTTCCGGGCTTGAGGTCGCGGTGCACGATGCCCGCGGCGTGGGCGACCACCAAGGCCCGCGCGACGGGCAAGATCACCGACACACACTGTGCTGCGGTGAGACGGGTGCCCGAACCAATCCGCGCCCGAAGGTCAGCCCCTTCGAGGAACTCCTGCACCAGGTAGAGCGCCCCGGTGGCCGGGTCTACGCCCGCGTCGAGCACTGCCACGATGTTCGGGTGCGACAGACCCCGCGCGGTCTGGGCCTCGCGAAGAAATCGTTCGGGCACCGTACGACCGGCCTGGGCGTCGACGAGCAGGAGCTTCACCGCCACCCGGGCGCGAGTCACCGTGTTCTCGGCCTCAAAGACCGCCGCGTGCCCGCCGACCCCCACCACCCGGTGCAAGAGGTACCGACCGCCGAGGGTGCGCCCGACCCAGCCCACCGCGGCCTGGCGGCGCTCGGTGACCCTCATCGCCCGCTCCCCTGAAGCGAGACGCCCAACACGAAGGCCGTCACCGCGAGCACGAGGCCGACCGCGATGAGGGCGACGCGCTTCCACCCGAGACCCGAGGGCGTTTCGGGCTGGGCGAGGGCGACGAACTGCATGGGCACCATCGGCGGCGCCTCGTGGAGGGCCCGCGCGGTCATTCCTTGAACGGGCACGGTGTACGACCCGTCGAAGGGCCCCGCTGCCCCCATCGGGCCCGCCAGGGGCTGCCACGGCGGCGTCGAGAGCGAGGGCCCCGCCGCGTTCACGGCGACATACGGGAGCTCGCCGCTTGGGGCGCCCTCCCAGGGTGAGGCGCCGGGCATCACGGCGGCGACGGGGTGGGGGGGCTGGATGGGCGTGCCGTCGAAAGGGGTGGGGCGTGCGACGGGGGGGCGCGGCATCTGCGGGTGGCCGATCGGAAGCGGCTCCGGCGGCGTGTGCGGCGGGGCGCTTCGGGGCGCTGACGGCGTCGCCGCGTCTTGGGGAGGCGCTGGGTCGGCCGAGAGTCGGGCCCCGAGCCTCGTGGCGCCGAGCTGCATCGCATCGCGGGGCGTGCTCTCGCGGGTCGCCTCGACGTCGGCCAGGGTGGCGGGCTCGTCGTGCTGAACGGTCTTGTCGGCGAACTCAGCGGGCACGAACATCTCGCCCTGGGTGCGCTCGGCCTCGTCGACGGTGAACGGCTCGGCCTCGAAGGGCGACGCGACGAGGGCGGTGCTCTCGGCCTCATCGAGCGAGACCACCGCGGGGTGCGGCGCGGGGGCCGGGCTCGGCGGCGCGGCCAGCACCGTGTCGGCTCGCAGCGGGTTCACCCTCGGCGGCGGGGGGCTCTGGCTGGGCGGCGCCTCTCCGAAGCGAGACTCGGCCATCACGGTCTGGGCGCGAAGGGCGCTCGGCGCGACCGTCGGAGGCTTCGAGGGCGAGGGCTGCGACGGCGGCGGCGCGCTCACGAGGCGGGCGAGCGGGCGCGGCGCGAGGGGGGCCCCGAGGCCCGGCAGCGACGGCATCGCGGCGGTGCGCTCGGCGCTGGTCAGCGGCACGAGCGGCGGCGCCGGGGCGCCGGGTGAGGCGAAGGGGTCGTTCGATGACCAAACGACCTCGGCCGGGTCGACCGCGCGCGGCGCTGCGCTGACCCCGAGGGGGCGCCCGAGGCCGGGCAGAGAAGGCAGCTGGAGCGGGGCCCCGGGGCTCTCGGCGGGGCCGGGCGGGGTCGGCTGCGGCGCGGCGACGGGGTCGATCGTTCGCATCCGAACGACCTCGCGCTCGGCGCCCCAGGTGATCGCGCGGAGGCGCCCCCGCAGCGCCTCTGCGTCACCCGGACGGTCGCCCGGCTGTCGGGCGAGCCCCGCGCAGAGGAGGTCGATGAAGAGGGCATCGGCGTCGCTCCGAAAGGCTGCGAGGGCCGCCCGGAGCTCGCCCTCGCGTTGGGTGACGAACTGCGCCCAGGAGCGCCCCTGACGCGGCGTGAGGGCCTCGGGCGCCACCATCGCGAGGGCCAACACCGAGAGGGCGAAGACGTCGCTCTGCGGCCCACGCGGGGCGCCACGGAGGAGCTCCGGCGCGGTCACCGAGGCGAGGCTCGCATCGGCGGTGGGCCCGCTCAGCGTGCGCTCGTCGACGACGCCGGGGTCGAGCACCTTGAGGCTCCCCGGGTCGCCCTCGGGGCCGATGCGCACGGCGTCGACCGAGAGGCCGCCGTGAACCATCGGGCGCGGCGCGCGGTGCAGCGCCCCGATCCCTGCGGCCAGCGCGTCGACGAGGCGCCCCGCGTAAACAAGCGGAGGCAGGCCCTCAGCCCGCCGCCGGGTGAGCCACGCGCCGAGGGCCTCGCCGGGGTGATCGGGGTAGACCCACCACACGGCGTCGCGCGAGACGCCGCGGTCGAGGAGCGGCAAGACGTTCGGGTGCTCGACGAGGGCGAGGTCGTCGCCGGCCCGCTCGAGCTGCGCGGCGCGGAGGGCGCTGCGGGCGCCCACGGTGGCGAAGAATTTCACCACCACGCCGCGGTCGGCCTCGCGGTCGTGGGCCGACCACGCCTCGCCGAGCCCGTACCCTGAGCGCGGCGCTTCGAGGCGGTATCGGTCTGCGAGGGTGGCTCCGGGGTGACGGGCGCTGTCGACTGTGGCCACGCGAGAGCCTTTCAGAGGTGGGGGGCGAGGCTCAGAACTCGGCCGGGTCGGTGTGGGTGCCGAACACCTCGCGGAGCACGTCACAGAGCTCTTGCTCGGTGCAGTACACCTTGGCCGCTTCGATGATGGGCGGGCAGAGGTTGGCGCCGGTGCGTGCGGCCTCGCGCACGGCGTCGAGGCGGGCGGCCACGAGGCGCGGGTCGCGGCGCGCCTTGACCCCGCCGAGGGCCTCGGTCTGCTGCCGCTGCACGGCCTCGTCGATCTTGAGCAGCGGGATCTTCGCGTCTTCGGTCGCGTTGACGAAATCGTTGACCCCCACCATCACCTTCTCGCGCCGCTCGACCTGGCGCTGGAAGCGGTACGCCGCCGAGGCGATCTCGCGCTGCGGGAAGCCCTTCTCGACCGCGTTCACCATGCCCCCGAGGGCGTCGATGCGGGCAATGTACTGCATCGCCTCGGCCTCGATCTTGTTGGTCAGCCACTCGACGTAGTAGCTGCCGCCGAGGGGGTCGATGGTGCTCGCCACGCCGGTCTCGTGGGCCACGATCTGCTGGGTGCGCAGCGCGATGGTGACGGCCTCTTCGGTGGGCAGGGCGTAGGTCTCGTCGAGGCTGTTGGTGTGCAGCGACTGGGTGCCGCCGAGCACCGCCGCGAGGGCCTGGATGGCCACCCGCGCGACGTTGTTGTAGGGCTGCTGCGCGGTGAGCGAGACCCCGGCGGTCTGGGCGTGGGTCTTCAGCTTCCACGACTCGGGGAGCTTCGCACCGAAGCGCTCGCGCATGGTGCGCGCCCAGATGCGGCGGGCCGCGCGAAATTTCGCGATCTCTTCAAAGAAATCGATGTGGACGTCGAAGAAGAACGAGAGCCGCGGCGCGAAGGTGTCGACGTCGAGGCCGCGGTCGACGGCGCTCTGCACGTAGGCGATGCCGTCGGCGAGGGTGAAGGCGAGCTCCTGGGCGGCGGTGCTGCCGGCCTCGCGGATGTGGTAGCCGCTGATCGAGACGGGGTGCCACCGGGGCAGCTCCTTGGCCGCGAACTCGATCATGTCGGTGACGAGGCGCATCGCCGGCCGCGGCCCGACGACCCAGGCGTGCTGCGCGATGAACTCTTTGAGGCAGTCGTTCTGGATCGTGCCGCCGATCTTGTCGCGGGCGATGCCGCGCTGGTCGGCGAGGGCGACGTAGAAGCAGAACAGCACGATGGCCGGGCCGTTGATGGTCATCGACGTGGTGATCTTGTCGAGCGGGATGCCGTCGAAGAGCACCTCCATGTCGCGCAAGGTGTCGACCGCGACGCCGCACATGCCGACCTCGCCGAGGCTGCGCGGCGAGTCGCTGTCGTAGCCCATCAGCGTGGGGAAATCGAAGGCCACCGAGAGGCCCATCTGCCCGTTCGCGAGGAGGTAATGGTACCGCTGGTTGGTCTGCTCGGGGGTGCCGAAGCCCGCGAACTGACGCATGGTCCACAAGCGGCCGCGGTACATGGTCGGCTGGATGCCGCGGGTGTAGGGGTACTCGCCCGGCAGCCCGAGGTCGCGGAGGTAATCGACCTGGAGCTCGGCGGGGGTGACCACGTCGGGCACTTCGACGTCGCTCAGCGTCGAGAAGGTCGGCGCCCGGAGCGGCGATTTGGCCACCGCGCGCGCCACCTGGGTCTTCTCCCACTTCGCCCGCGCCTCGCGGATCGCCGCCACGTCAGCCGGGACGTCGCCCTCGACCGCCCCCCCGGGAGCGCCCTCGACGGGGCCCGAATTGCCTACGAAACCTGTGACATCGCTCGCCATGACTGGGGCCGACTCTGGCACGCCCGCCCCGACCCCATCAAGCGCGTCTCAGCGCCGCATCACGCAGCTCTGCGCCGCCGTGTAGAGCCCTGCACACGACGGAAACTCAAAACTCCCCATACATTGGATCGTCGTCGCCCCCGCCGTGCACCGCAGAAGATCGTCGAGGGCCCCCGCGCAGTTGGGCGGGTATCCGTTGAAGTTCTGCTCGCACCGGGTCAGGCACGCCTGGTACGCGGGGTTGCCGCACCCCGGCGTCGGAGGCAGGCGCCCGCAGAGGGCGTTGCAGCTGAAGGGCATCCGCGCCGCGTCGGGCATCATCATCGCGCCGTCTGGGCCCGGCGTCGCGCCCGCGTCTGCGGCGGCCCCGGCGTCGTCGCGCTCGCCGGTGTAGCGGACGTACGAGCTGCACCCGAGCCCCGCGCAGAGCGCCAAAACCGCGGTCAAGAGGGCGTTCGGGTTCATGTCAGAAGCTCCCCGCACAGACCACCGAGGCCCCCGCGCCGGGCCCGCACGAGAGCGCGCTGTGTCGCGGCGGCGCGGCCGCGCGGGCGAGCGAGAGGGCCCCCGCCACGCTGCCCGCGACGCCCACCACGGCGCCGACGATCGAGACCGCCGTGGCGGCTTCGCCGCGGTCGTAGTACCCCTGGCAGACCCCCGAGCCGATGACGAGGTCGCGGTCGTCGTCGCGCTGGCATCCGGCGCTGTTGAACTCGTTGACCGCGCTCTCGCGCATGCCGAGCGCGATGGCCGCGGTCAGAAAGCCAGCGCCGCCTGCGACGAAGGCCCCGACGGCGAGTCCGTTCCACCGGTCGCGATGGGCGGTGGCGGCGCGGCGCGCTTCGACCCCTGCGAACGGCGCCCCGAGCGCCCCTTCGAGCATCGCGGGCGGGATCACCGTGGGCGGCAACACCGCGGTCGTCGTCGGATTGGGCGTCACCGCGGGCGCCGCTTCGGGCGTCACCTGGGCGGGCGGCGCTTCGATCTCTGGCCCGAGCTCGACGTCGATGGCGGTGACACCCGGGCCCGGACGCACCACGACCTGGCGGCGAGAGACGGCCCTGCGCGGGGCGCGAATCTCAAGCTCGATCACCCCGGCGACCACGCGGAGCGGGCGCTCAATGGGCGTGACGGCGAGGCGCTGCCCTGACGAGAAGACCTCAGAGCCAGGCACGTTGGTCACCACCGTGAGCCCGCCGACGTGCTCTCGCACCTGCCCGAAGGCCTGCTCAAGGCTCGCGCGGTTCTGGCTCACCCAAGCGTCGTCGGTGCCGAGGGCGCGGCCGAGGTGCTGCTCTGCCTCGACCCAACGCCCGAGCACCGCTTCGGCGAGGGCCATGCGGGCGAGGGCCCGCACTTCGCCGGTGCGCTCGTAGAGCCCGCGAAAGACCGTCAGCGCCTCGTCGTCTCGGTGCGCGTTGCGGAGCGCCACGCCGCGCTGATGCTCGGCCTCGATGTCGACGCTCTGGGCCCCTGAGACCCGCGCAAAGCACAACATCGCAAGGGCCACGAGAGGGCCCGCACGGCGGTCACACATTCGGGATGCTCTCCGCCGTCGGCGTCGGGGGGTGGGGCCGCGGAGGGGTGTGTCCGCGTGCGGGGCGGCGCCGCGTGGTGGGCGCTGCGGGCGGCGTCGGGGCCGCGGGGGGCGTCTCGGGTGAGGGGGGCGGCGTCGGAGCCGCGGGCGTCTCGGCGGCGACTGCGACGGGCTCGGGTCGCGGCGGCGTAATGGCGGTGGGCGCGACCTCGACCTCGGCCTGAGGCGCGACGGCTCGCGCGTTTGAGCGGCGCTGCGAAACCGCCGCAAAGACCGCGCCGAGCAAGGCCACGAGCCCGAGGGCAAGCGCCCACGATCGCCGCGAAGGAGGCGGCGCTGACGCAGGCTCGAGCGCATCGAACCAAGGCTTTACGCCGGGCGTCGCGGTACGGGGCGTCGCGTCGCCGAGGGCGCGCGGCTCTGGGCGCGGAACGATGGCCGACACCGTGGCCGCGCTGGCCTCGACCGGCACCCGCACGATCGGCGTGGCTGGGGCCGCGTGACCCTCAAACTCGGCGCGCCATTGGGCTTGAACCGCGGGCGACGCGAAGGGCAGGAGGGCCGCCCCGAAGGCGCGCACCGAGGCGTACCGTTGGCTCGGCAGTCGGCCGAGGGCGGTCATCACCACGGCGTCAAAAGCCGCGCTGATCGCGGGGTTGCGGCTCGACGGCGGCGCCACTGTCGCGGTGGTGATCTCGAACAAGATCTGCAACACGGGCCCCTCGCGCCAGGGGCGCTGGCCGGTCACGAGCTCGTACACGATCACGCCGAGCGACCACTGGTCGCTGCGGGCGTCGATGGCGCTCGCGTCCATCGCTTGTTCGGGCGAGGTGTAGTGGGGGGTGCCGAGAAACGAGCGGGTCTCGGTCTTGGCGCCGCCGGGGGCCGCGTCGAGCACCTTCACGATGCCAAAATCGAGGAGCTTCGGCACCTCTGCGCCGGGCCGCGGCACCGCCACGAAGATGTTCGCGGGCTTGAGGTCGCGGTGCACGATGCCGCCGTCATGCACCGCCGCCACGGCGCTCAACACGGGCAGCATCAGGTCGGCCGTCGCGGTGATCGACAAGACCCCTTCGCGGGCGAGGCGCTCGTCGAGGGCCTCACCGGTGAGGCGCTCCATCGCGAGGAAGGGCACCGCGTCTTCGCTCCCGATGTCGAACATGGTGACGATGTTCGGGTGCGTGATGCGGGCGGCGATCTGGGCCTCGCGTACGAAGCGCGACACGAGCTGGGGGTTCGACCGCGCCACCTCGTGCAGCACCTTGAGCGCCACCGGGCGCTGCAACGGCTCAAGCTGTACGGCGTCGTAGACCGCCCCAAAGGCCCCGCGCCCGAGGAGGGTGCGGATCTCATAGCGCCCAAAGCGCGTGCCCGCCGCGAGGTGCTGCGGTGCTTCGTCGCCATCACCCTCAAGGGTCTCTGCGGCTTGCGCCAAGGAAGTGCGGTTCATGCGAGCGATGAATCCCAGCGCCGAGCATACCACGACCTGCACAGCGCGCCGCGCGCCCTCGCCGCACCCCTCACATTCAGCGCGAAGTCGCGAGAAACACAGAGAGATCGCAGGGGCCGATGGCCGCCGTCACGTCGGCCACCACGGTCTCGGCGGGGGTGTCAAAGAGCGCCGCGTCGGGCACCGTGGCGGGGTGGGCGGCGCGCAAGAGGAGGTATCGGGCTTCGAGGTCGCAGAGCCCCGAGAGTACGCCGCGGAGCATCGGCGCGGCCGACAAGGGCATCGGGCCCCATGTGCTGCCGGTCGAGCCTGCGAGCACGAAGCCCGCGCCGCAAGGGTAGTCGACCAGCGAGAGCCGCAGCCGCGCGAGGCTCGCCCCACCCGGAACGCTCACCCAGCCCACCCCCAGCACCGCCAGCGAGGCGAGGCCCAGCGCCGTCGAGGCCGCCGCCCCGGCGACGTTGCGCCCGCCCGCCCCGAGGTTGAATTCGTAGTGCTCGGCGTATCCGTCGTGCCACGGGCCCTGCGCGGCCCCGAGCGCCCCCCTCAGGGCTTCGCCGAGAATCGACCGCGGCAGCACGCTGAGCCACGCGCCTTGGTGCTGCGCGCGCCCGCCCACCCGCGTCGCGTCGAAGAGCTGAACCCGCCGCAGGAGGTCACCGGCCTCGGCCGGCCGCAAGACGCCGCGGGCGTACTGCGCGTCGATGAGCTGGGCGAGGAGGTAGAGCCGCGGGTCGCCGCTGACGAGCCTTTGGGCGACCCCGCGGGCGCCCACCGCGTCATGGTCGTGGGTCGTGAGCTCGGCCGTGCCGAGCGTGCGCTGTGCGGGGGGCGCGACGGCGAGGCTGTGAAAGAGCCGCGTGAGGCTGTCGCCGAACATCGGGATCTTGCGCTGCAGCGGGCCCGAAAAGACCGTAACCGCGTTGGTGAGGAGCCCGCCCTCGTGGGCGGCTCCGGTGACCGCAGACCAGGCGATGTCGACGGGGTGATGGTCGAGCGAGAGGCCGATGTTGACCACGGCGATGCGGCCCACGACCCTGCGGTCGGTGACGAGCAGCCCGGCGTGCGCGCCCTGCGCCCGCCCGCGCTCGGGGAAGTCGAAGTGCAGCACCCCGACGAGCTGCTCGCCCTCGTGCCAGGCCCCGCCGACCTGGGTCTCGGCGTTCAGCGTCCACGCGGTTTGGGTGACCTGGTGCGGGGGCACGACGTGGGCGCCGACGAGGTTCTGACGAAGGTGCGCGATCCAGGGGTGCATGCCGCGGGGCGATGTTGCCTTGTCGACCGCGGTGCTGTCACCCTCGGGGCGTTCGCGCGATGCGGTTCTCTCAGAAGGGTGAAGCGCAGCGACCTCGAACGCAGACCTCATGCGATGCGCAAGCCGTGCCGCACGCCCCGCAGTGTGCCGGGTTGGTCGCGAGGTCGGCTTCACAGCCCGTAAGGTCACGGCCATCGCAGTTGGCGAAGCCCAGATCGCATCGCACCACCTCGCACAGCCCCGAAGGGCACTGCGCGGTCGCGTGGGCGAGGTCGCATGCGTTGCCGCACGCGCCGCAATGGAGGTTCGAGCGCAGCGTGATCTCGCAGCCGTTCGCTTGATCGCCGTCGCAGTCTCCGAGCGCCGCGGTGCATGAAGTCATCACGCAACCCGCGTCGACGCAGCGAGAACCGCCATTGACGAACCCGCATCCGCGACCGCACCCGCCACAATGGGCGGCGTTTGTGGTGAACGAAACCTCGCAGCCGTTTGACGCCTGGGAGTCACAGTCTCCGAAGCCGGTCTCGCAGCGCGCGATCTCACACTGCCCCGCGAAGCACCGCGCGGTCGCTCTCGGGAGGGCGCACGCGACCCCGCAGGCTCCGCAATGTGCGCTATCGTTTCGAAGGTCGACGCATGCTCCGTTGCAGAGCGTCTGCCCCGATGTGCACCTCGGGGTCGAAGCGTCTTGCGCGACAGGCTCTGTTGTCGGCCCATCGAGCGTTGAAGCGTCGATCGTTGAGACGTCGATCGTTGAGACGTCGATCGTTGAGACGTCGATCGTCGCGTCGATGAGGTTGGTCGCATCTGACAGCGCGCGCATCGGGGGATTGTTGGCGGATCTCGGGCAGGCAACCCAAACCTAAGCAGCATGCCAACACCCCGCCGAATTTCATGGCGCATCGTGACCGTGCGGGCGAGGGCCGTCAACGTCGACAACTGAGCAATCTCTGCTGGCCCTTCGGGGCTCGGCGGCCCCATGCTTGGCCCGACCATCGCCTATGGGACGCTTCGATCATCTCGCCACTCAACCCTCGCGCGGACCCGGTGACATCGTACGGTGGAAGGTGCTCGATCGCCTCCGCGGCGCTCCTGGCCCGCAGCGGGGCGCACCGGCGCCGAGTTGCGCCAACGACGGCGCGGCGCTGCGCAGCCTCGCGGCCTCGCTCACCTGGGTCGGCCACGCTTCCTTCGTGCTCCGTCTCGGCGGGCGCGTCGTGGTCATCGACCCGGTGTGGTCGACGCGCATCCAAGGGGTGGTTCCGCGGCACGTCGCGCCGGGGGTTGCGCTCGACGCGTTGCCGCCTGTCGACGTGGTGCTGATCTCGCACGCGCACCACGATCACCTCGACCTCGCGACCCTCACCCGCATCGGGCCGAACGCCCTTTACGTCGTGCCCTTGGGGGTCGGCGCGCTCCTGAAGCGAAACGGTTTGCCGCGGGTGATCGAGTGCGATTGGTGGCAATCGACGCGCGTCGGCGACCTCGAGCTGACCCTCGTGCCCGCCCGCCACTGGTCGATGCGCGGGCCCTTCGATCGCAACGACGCGCTCTGGGGAGGCTGGGTCTTGCGCGGTCCCGAGGGCACCGCGTATCACACCGGCGACACGGGGTACTTCGACGGGTTCGCCGAGATCCGCCGTCGGCTCGGCGTCATCGACTGGGCCATGATGCCCATCGGCGCGTACGAGCCGCGGTGGTTCATGCAGCCGCAGCACATGAACCCCGACGACGCGTTCAGGGCCTTCGCAGACCTCGAAGCGCGGCACTTCGTGGCCATGCATTGGGGCACCTTTCAGCTCACCGACGAGCCCCTCGACGCGCCTCCGGGCGAGATCACCCGGCTCTTCGAAGCGTCGCCGCGCGACCCGTCGAGCCTTTGGCTCCTCGACGTGGGCGAGACCCGCGCCCTCGCGAAATGAAGGGCCTCGTCTCACGCCTCGCCTTCGCCGCGATGAGCGTCGGGTGTGCGAGCGCGCCGACCGCCCGCGGCGAACCCGCCGACGACGCCGGGCCGCTGTTCGTCGTCGACGGCGGCGACGCGGGGTCGGGCGGAGACGTGTTCGTGGTGACGCAGCGGAGGCCCACCCGGCGCGTCGACCCTCGGACCGGCGTCGTCACCGAGGCCGCGGGCGAGCGCATCGATGCGCGGTACACCCTCGTGACACGCTGCGAGAACCTCCGCGGCGACCACTGCGTTCTGCCCGAGGGGCGTTACGTTCCGGTCGAGGTGGGAGCGCCCGAACGGGTGTACCTCCCTGACGACGGGCGTTACCTGAACGAGCCGACCCTCATCGCCGACGACGACGGGCGCTGGCACGTCTTCTCGAACGGCGGCGATGGCGAAGGCGGCCCTTGGGTCGAGCGCGCGCTCCTTCACGCCACCGCACCGCGGCTTGAGGGGCCCTGGCGCGGCGCTCCCGACGCGATGCGCTTCGACGACCCCGACAGCCGCGAGGGGCACCTCTGGGCGCCCTTCGTGATGGCCGCCGGCGAGGGCTACCGGCTCTTCTATTTTGCCCCCGAGGGCGGCGGCGCCGCGGGCCTCCGCAGCGCGCGCTCGACCGACCTCGGGCGCTGGCAACGCGACCGCGAAACGATCGACACGGGGCGCGACGCGATGGTGTTCACGCTGGCCGACGGGGCGCGGCTCCTCTACGCGGTAGGCACCGTGCGGCGCGCCGACGGAGCGCACGACGTGGTGCGGCTCCACCGCGCGAGCCCGGGGCAAGAAGACTGGCGCGCGCTGCCGCCCGCCCTTGAGCAGCCCGAGGTGTGCCGGGCCGACTGTTGGGGCTTCTACGAGTCTCCGTACGTGCTCGCGCTCGGCGGGTACTACTACCTCTTCGTGACGCTCACCGACTCGGCCGCAGAGACCTACGAGCAGACCACGGTGTACCGCTCCGACGACCCGACGCGCTTCGACCCCGTGCCGATCACGGTGCTGTCGGCGCACGGCGGCGAGGTTCATTTCGAAGACGGCCTCAGCTACCTCACCCGAGGCGGCTGGCCGTCACGCATCGGCGCCGCGCGGCGCGGGCTCTCGCGGGTTCAACTCGGATGGGCGCGGGCCCCAGACTGACTGAAAGGTCGAGGGCGTCGACGCGCGGTCGCGCGCCGTGCGATGGAGGTTCGCTTCAGGGCGAGGTGGTCGCTGGCGCGGGGGCAGGCGCGGGGGCAGGCGCGGGGGTGGCCGGAGAGTTCATGATCGCCTGCCCGTTGCGGTAGATGTAGGAGGCCTGTTGGCCGCATCCGCGGACGCCGTAGCTTCCGCCAGAGTTCCAGTTTTCGCTCAGGGGGATGACGTCGAGCTGTGGGGCGGGGCAGTTCAGATCGAACGAGGCGCGCGTGCGTACCGAGGCCCGCCAGGAGTCGGTGCCTCCGCCGCAACCGAAACCGACCATACTGCACACCACAAGAATCACGAGACCGAGAGCTTTCATGATGGCGCCTTTCGAGTGAGACGCGGTGGTATCCGAGGCCCGGCGTCACGGTCAACGTCGATTCGAAGCCCATCCGTGTGAGCGCCAGTCCTCTCTTGTCTCGGCTGATTTCAAGCGATCGCGCGTAGGGTCTACGAGCTTGAACGTGATCCGTGCGTGACACGTTGGGGTACGGCGGCTCGCGGTTGCATTGACCTCACCCCCAGCCGCGCGGCGCACGCGACCGACAGCGGGTGAGGCTTACCCGCGGATTTTCTTTGTATCTGCGAGCTTGCGAGCCGATCGGCGCCCTGCGTGACCCCACCCGCTGGGGGCGTACGGCCCTGCGCTTGGCGTGACCTCACCCCCTGGGGGACGCCCGAGCCTCTCGCCCCCTCTCCCTGCCAGGAGAGGGGCAAATATAGACAAATTCAAGACCGTGCCAAACAGTAATAGCGTTAACTTGGTAGATCATGGCCACAATAATGAAGAATCAACTTGCAATTGTCGTATTTTGCCCCTCTCCTGACAGGGAGAGGGGGCGCGAGGGCCGTGTGCACCCCAGGGGGTGAGGTCACCCCCAGCCGCGCGGCGCACGCGAACGACAGCGGGTGAGGTCACGCAACCCGCGACGGGCTCGCGCACGACCGGGCCCCCTACCCGGGGCGTTTCACGCCATCGCGGCGGGGTCTCGTTCGGCGTCGGCGCCCAAGAGCGCGCCCACCAGGGCCATCGCCGAGAGCATCGCCGACTCGACGCCCTCGCAGCCTTGAGAGAAGGCGTCGCCCGCGGCCCAGACCTCCCCCGCTGCGTCGAGCGGCACAGGGCCCGCGAGCCGCGTCGCGTCGACGGCGGTGGCGCTCTTCCAACTGTGGGAGTCGTGAATCACAAGCCCAGGGTAACGGTCGTCGAGGGTCGCCAGAAACTCGTCGCGTGACTGCTCGGCGGCGATCGCCTGGGCCATCGCGCTGAGCCGCAAGACCGCCGTGTTGCCCTCGGTCGAAACCCATCGCGCCTCGACCCACGGGTCGTCGTCGGCGGGCAGAGCCTCACCCTCGACCAGCACCGACCACGCCGCGTCGTAGCGGACCTCTCGGAGCGCCGCCGGCACCGCGAGCCCCGACGCCTCTGCCAGCGCGACGAGCTGATGCACCGGCTGCGTGAGCACCACGCGGTCGAAGCCTCCCATGGGCGCGCCGCGGGCGTCGGCGATCTCCCACCCGTCAGCGGCGCGGGTGAGCCTGGTGACGAGGTGCGAGCGCAGCACCGACTGGCCGTCGAGCAGCGCATTGATCAGCGACGAGAGCGTGGGCGCGCCGACCCAACGGCCTCGATCTTCGCGCAAGACTCCCGCGTCGGCCCACGACCGCACCCACCGCAAGACCCTCGGGTCGGCCACGCGAAACGAGCTCGCGCCGTGCTCGAAGCGAAGCCCGTCGAATTCGCGCGTCGCGCAGCGGCCGCCCGGTCGCCGCCCGGCGTCGAAGAGCTGAACCGACACCCCGTACACGCTCAAGAGCTTCGCCAGGAAGCAACCGGTGACCCCAGCCCCGACCACCGCGACCCGCTTCAGACCCATGCCGCCACCCGCCACCTTCGCGCTGAAACGCGCCGCACCCACCCGCGCGAGATGGGCCGCACCCGACCGATCGCCCACCAGCCCGAGCCGCCCGCGCTGAGGGTCACCCTGGGGCCTATCAAACATCCCGTAGGCCCACAAAATTCCGCCGTAGCTGCTCGGGTCTCGACCGTCGAGGGCGTACCGATGGTTCAACGCTTCGAGCACCGAGAGCCCCTCGGCGGGGTCGGCGAACCAGCCCGCCAGGGTCTTGGCCCAGGTCATGCGGGCGTTGTTGTGAAGCACGCCGTGACGCACGAGGCCGCGCTGACACAGGTCGTAGAAGGCGTCTCCCGTCGCGCCGGTCTCGATCGCGAAGCGCGAAGGCCGCACGCCGCGTCGCGAGGCCGTCTCAGCGAGGCTCTGGCGCGCCCAGAGCGGGAGCGCGCTCACCGTCGCGTAGTCGCTCCGGCAGAAGCAATGCTGCCACGCGAGCTCGCGCCAGGTCATGAGCTCGTCGAGGTACTTCTCTGCGCCCGCGGCCCCAAGGGTCGCGCGTGCGTCTCGCGCGAGGCGCCACGCGGCGATGTTGCCGAAGTGGAGGTACGGCGACATCAGGCTCGCGCCGTCGGGGTTCGCCGCGTCGGTGCGCGTCGCGGCGTAACGCGCGAGGCCGTCGTCACAGTACCGCGCCCAACGCGCCTGGGCCGCCGTCTCGCCGCCGGGGAGCGAGGGCACCCGCACGACGCTGTGGTCGATCGAGAGCGCCGCGAGCTGCGCCGCGATCGAGCCGTGCGTGACGCGGGTCTCGGTGAATGGGAGCGGGCCCTCCCAAGCGGGCGGCGCGGGCAAGGCGTCGAGCGCGGGCGCACGCGTGTACCAGCGCTCGCGCGCCTGAGCCGTCGCTTCACGAAACGAGAACGCGCGCTGGTAGGGCTTGTTGACGAGCCGCATCGGCAGCACACACGCCGTGTCGACGGCGTACACCGGGCGCCCCGCGCGTCGGGCGAGGGCGCCGCGCCAGCGTCGAAGGTCTCCGACAGGAAAGTCCTCGGTCATCACCAGCGCGCTCTCACGGGCCAGGGCCGAGAGGCCTCCTTCGGGCCCGCCGCGGGGGCGGTCGTCGAGCTCGAAGACGTACCGAATCCCTCGTGATTCTAAAGCGTTACGAAGATCGACGGCGCTCTCTAGGATGAAGCGGTGCGTGCGATCGCTGGCCCAGGCGGCCCGCGCGCTGAGCCCTTGGTAGACCAGGAGCGGCAGCGAGAGTCGCTTCGCGGCGAGCATGGCCGCGGCGAGGGCGGGGTTGTCGCGGGCGCGCAAGGCGGTGGCGCACCAGTAGAGCACGAAGCGACCGCCGCGGGTGTCGCCGGGGTGCTCGCGTCGGCAGCGCGCGCGGACCCAGCCCTCGAGGTCGTCGGGTGCTTCGGGGAGTGGCATCGTGCGGGTACGATGCCCACGGCGCCTTTAGGGCTTCGGCCGTGCAGTGTGGGAGAGAGGCGATGCGGCGCGGGAGGGGCCCCGCGGGTGCGAGGCCCTCGGAGCGGTGAGGGTCAGTAGCTGCCCACGGTGGCCGCAGGGGCGCTCACGCCGCCCGAGACGCCGGGGCAGGGGGCGCCGTTGAGGGTGCCGCATTCGAGCCTGATGCGCCCGACACCGCCCTGGCCGCCGCGCTGAGAGCAGCCCACGGCGCCCGTCGCACCGGCCGCGGTGGCGCGACCCGTGGGCAGCGTGACCGTGCCGCCCGCGAGGAAGACCGCCCCGCCCGAGCCGCCGCCGCCGCCGCCCTCGTAGCCGCCGCCCGAGCCGCCCGCGGCCCCGTCGGCCGAGAGCGCGCCGGTCGAGGCCACGCTGAGGGTGGTGGCCGCGAGGTAGAGGGCCCCGCCGCCCGCGCCGCCGATGCCCGAGGCGACGTCGCAGTTGCCGCCGCCGCCGCCGCCGCCCGACCCGAGGAAGAGCCGCGCGAGGGTGTCATTGCCGTACACCACGCCGCCGACGCCGAAGGTGCGCCCGCCGCCGTCGACGCCGCCCGCGCCGTATCCGCCGCCGCCGCCGCCGGGGGTCTGGTTCACGCAGGCCACGCAGCAGTCGACGCCGCCGCCGCCGCCGCCGCCGCCGCCGCCGTTGGCCGCGGTCGACCGTGATGACACCGCGACGGGGCTCTCGCCCTGAGACCCGGGGCCGCACATGCGCCCGCCGGAGTCGCCCGCGCCGCCGCGGAAGCCGAGGCCGCTCTGGGTGATGCTCCCGGCCACCGTGGCGACGCCCGAGACGCGAATCGGGAGCACGCCGCCGGTGGTGCCGTTCCACCCTGCGCCGCGGAGGGTCGCGCCTGCGTTCACGGTGAGCGTCGCGTAGTGAAAGACCCGCACGACCTGCACCCGATCGCTCGCCACGAAGCCCGCCGTCACCCCGGGCGTGATGCCCAGGTTGGTGCTGCTCACGCTCGTGACCCGCGCGAATTCGTAGTGGCCCGCGTCGCCGCCCTGGGTGTCAACGATCATCACCTCGTTGCCCACGGTGAAGCCCGCCGTGCTGAGCACCCGCACGCTCTGACCGCCCGCTCCGAGGTCGGTGACCAGCGGCGTCGCCGTGGCCGTCACGGGGCTCGTCCCGGTCACCGTCAGCACGCCGTCGGCGCCGTCGGCCCCGCGGTCACACCGGCCCGCGGTGCACCGGTTGGTGGCGCACGCCGCGCTGCACCGCCCGCAGTGATTGACGTCGGTGTTGAGGTTGGTCTCGCACCCGTTCGACGGGTCGCCGTCGCAGTTGCCGAAGCCGGGATTGCAAGCCCCGAGCCCGCACGCGCCGTTGGCACAGACCGCGCTGGCGTTGGCGAAGCTGCACACCGCACCGCAGCGGCCGCAGCTGGCGGCGCTGTTGGTGAGGTTGGTCTCGCACCCGTTCGAGGCGCTCATGTCGCAGTCTGCGAAGCCGACGTTGCAGGCCGCGAGCTGACACGCGCCGCTGTTGCACGCCGCGCTGGCGTTGGCGAAGCTGCACCCGCGGCCGCAGGCCCCGCAGTGCGCGGCGCTCGCGCGGAGGTCGACCTCGCAGCCGTTGGCTGCGTTGCCGTCGCAATCGCCGAAGCCGTTGCTGCACGCCGCGACGTCGCAGGCGCCCGCCCGACACGCCGGCGTCGCGTTGGCGAGCACGCAGCTCCGCGCGCAGGCGCCGCAGTTCGAGACGTCGCTCTGGGTGTTGACCTCGCAGCCGTCGCTCGCGCGGGCGTTGCAGTTGGCGAAGCCCGCCGCGCAGCTCGCGACGGTGCAGACCCCCGCGGCGCAGCCGGGGGTGCCGTTGGGGGCGACACACTGGCTCCCGCACGCGCCGCAGTGGGCGACGGCGCTCAGGAGGTTGGTCTCGCACCCGTTGGCGCGGTTGTTGTCGCAGTCTCCGAGGCCCGCGTTGCAGGTGGTGAGCACGCAGCTCCCGGCGGCGCAGACCGAGGCCCCGCCCACCACCGAGCAGGCGTTGCCGCAGCGGCCGCAGTTGGCGGTGCTGTTGGTGAGGTTGACCTCGCAGCCGTTCGACGGCTCGCCGTCACAGTCTGCGAAGTTCTGATTGCAGGTCGAGCGCATGCAGCGGCCGTTGGTGCAGACCGCGCCGCCGTTCGGCACGCTGCACACGGTGCCGCAGACCCCGCAATGCAGCGGGTCGGCCTGGAGGTTCACCTCGCACCCGTTGTCGGCGTTGCCGTCGCAGTCGGCGAAGCCCGCGGCGCAGCGCGCGATGGCGCAGCGACCGGCCTCGCAGTTGGCCGTCGCGTTGGCGAGGGCGCAGGTGTTGCCGCAGCGCCCGCAGGTGGCCGTGCCGGTGTTGAGATCGGCCTCGCAGCCGTTGTCGGCGTCGCCATCGCAGTTGGCGAAGCCGGGCGCGCACTGGCCGAGGGCGCACTGCCCGTTGGCGCACTGCGCGTCTGCGTTCGGAGGCGCGCAGGCCCGCCCGCACGCGCCGCACGCCGCGGTGGTGTTGAGGCCGGTCTCGCAGCCGTTGGCCGCGTTGCCGTCGCAGTCGGCGAAGCCCGGGTTGCAGGCGCCGAGGCCGCAGACGCCCATCGCGCAGCGGGCGGCGGCGTTGCCGAAGGCGCACGCGTTGCCGCAGCGGCCGCAGTGCGAGGCCGAGTCGTTGAGGTCGGTCTCGCATCCGTTGGCGGGGTTGCCGTCGCAGTCGGCGAAGCCCTCGTTGCATCGGGTGATGGCGCAGCTCCCCATCGCGCAGGCCCCTTGCGCGTTCGGAAAGTTGCACGCCCGCCCGCAGGTGCCGCAGTGCGCGAGGCTCGTCGACAGGTCGGTCTCGCAGCCGTTGCTGGCGTTGTTGTCGCAGTCGCCGCTGGTGCCGTTGCAGCTCGCGACGGCGCACCGGCCGTCGGCGCACACCGGCGCGGCGTTGGCGAGGGCGCAGGTGTTGCCGCAGGCGCCGCACGCGGCGGTGTTCGAGCGGGTGTCGATGCAGGCCCCGGCGCAGCAGGTCTCGCCCGTAGGGCAGGGGCGCTCTGTGTTGCACCCGGCGACACACTGCTGCCCGCGGCAGAGCCGGCCGCTCGGGCATTGGGCGTCGGTGTTGCACTCGACGCAGCGGTTGTTCTGCGTGTCGCACACGGCCCGGGGCACCCCTGCGTCGGCGACGCTCCCGCCGTCGACGACGGGCACCGCGCAGCCCTCGTCGCTGCGGCACCCGTCGACGCAGACGAACATCATCGGGTCACAGTGTTGCGCGGCCGCACAGGTGTCGTTCGAGGGCAGGCAGCGCACGCAGCGCCCCGCCGCGGTGTCGCAGAACGGGCCCGCGGGGTCGTTCGCGCATCCGGCGTTGTCGGCGCATCCGCTCCGCGCATCGCCCGCGTCGAGGGCCGCGGCGTCGCCCGCGTCGCTCGCGTCGAGGGCCGCGCCGTCGGGCGCATCGTGCGCGTCGGGCGCATCGGCGAGGTCGTTGACCACGTCGGCGCCGAGGTCGGTGACCGCAGGTCGGTCGGGGCTCGGGCCGCCTACCACCGAGGCGCCGTCGCACCCCGCGGCGAGCACCAGGGCCGCGAGCGCGCCGAGAGAGCAGCGTTGTTTCATTCTCATAAGCCTCCGAACGCGAGCGGCAGGTGTCATGCCCCCAAAGGCGCCACGCACCCCGCGTCAGCCCACGAAGACAGGCGCCGCTCAAAGCCCGAGTCGACGGCCATTTCGAGCGGGTGTCAACGTACGATTCGGTGTCAGCCGCGCCGCATCAGCGGCCGCTCAGCCCTCGTCGTCGAGGCCCTTCACCTTGCCGCGCAGCGCGGTGATCATGGCCTCGGCCTCGAAGCGCGCCTCGGCGCTCGGGTTGCTGCCCGCGAAGCGTTCGAGGTACGCGATGGCCTCGTGCTTGCGACCGATCGCGGCGAACGAGAGGCCCATCACTTGGAAGGTGTCGGGGTCGGCGCCGTGCGCGTCGAGCACGCGCCGCCCGCGGGCGATGGCCTCTTCGTAACGGCCGAGGTCGTAGAGCACCCGGGCCTGCTGCACCATCGCGCCGAGGTACCCCGGGTGGTGCCGCTCTGCGGCTTCGTAGGCCGCCAGCGCGAAGCCCTTTTGCCCCTTGGCGAGGAAGGCAGCGCCCAAGAAGAAGTGCGCGTACGGGTTCTCGCGGTCGCCGTCGACCAGCGCCCGAAGCTCGCGCATGGCCTCGTCGATGAGCGATTCGCGCAAGAGCTCTTGCGCCTCTTCGGTGGCGCTCCAGCGCGCCTCGTCGCGCGCGTGGTCGTGCTCGGCCATAGACCCTCGATGGCTCAGAAGAAGTTGCCGATGGTGAACTCGAACACGCTCGACTCTTCGTACGGCAGGCGGTTCAACGGGAAGCCCCACTCGAAGCGCAAGAGGCCGAGCGGGCTCTGCCAGCGGAGGCCGAAGCCGACCGAGTACCGCAGCGCGAAGGGGTCGCTCAAGATCGACGTGCACGGGTCGTTGACCTCGGGCCGCCCCGTGCCCGCCGCGCGGCAATATTGTTGTTCGGTGTTGAACACGTTGCCCGCGTCGTGAAAGACCACGCCGCGCAAGCCCACCGCGTTCAAGAGCGGAAACTCGACCTCAAGGTTGTAGTACGCCTGCACGTTGCCGCCGATGGCCGCGCCGTTGGTGCTCACCGAGGCGTTCGGGTCGAGGCCGTTGTTCAGCGCGAGACGCGGCGAAATCGTACGGAGACGGTACCCGCGCACGTCGAAGATGCCGCCCAGGAAGAAGCGCTCGAAGATCGGCACGCCCTGCTCGCGCCGCGACGAGACGTACCCGCCCTGGAGGTTCGCGCGGAGCACCACCCCCGAGAAGAGCGGGCGGTAGAACCTGAACCACCCCGTCACGCGGGTGTAGACGTTGGTGCTGCCGAACACCGGGTCGGCCACGTCGACGCCGAGCCGCGCGAACACGCCGTCGGTGGGCGTGAGCCGGTTGTCGCGGGTGTCGTAGGTCATCGAGGCGCCGAGCGCGCTCGTAAACCCGGCTTGAAACAGGTTGGCCAGGGGCAGCGACTGAAACACCGAGTTGGTGACGTTCTGCCCGAAGAGCCCCGTGCCCGTGCGGGTCGAGACCGAGACGTCTTCGCCGGTGTAGTTCAAGAACAGCCGGAGGTCGTTGCCGAGGATCGGGTACCCGAAGGTCACCGTGCCGCCGCGCCCCGTGCGGGTGAAGTCGGTGAAGGCCCGGAGGCTGTTGTAGAGGTCGAGGGCGAAGGTCCAATTCGAGTCGAGGAAGTAGGGCTCGACAAAGCGCAGCGAGAAGATCTGCCGGAGCCCCGAGAGCTGCGCCTGGAGCGTCAGCGATTGCCCGCGCCCGAAGAGGTTAAGCTGCTGGATCTGCGCCGTCGCGATGAAGTTCTCGACCGACGAGAAGCCCGCGCCGATCTGAAAGGTGCCGGTCGGGCGCTCGGCCACTTCGACGTTCACCACCAGCCGATCGGGGTGCCCCTCGACGGGCTCGGTCGAGAGGTCGACGCGCTCGAAATACCCCAGCGCCATGATGCGCCGTCGCGAGGCCTGGTAGTTGGTCTCGTTGTAGCGCTCGCCCTCGATCAGCTGCATCTCGCGGCGAATGACGCGCTCGCTCGTCTTCGTGTTGCCGCGGATCTCGATGCGCCCCACGGTGACGATGGGCCCGCGGGTCACCCGCACCGTGAGGTCTACGACGTGGTTGCGCGTGTCGGGCTGAATGTCGGGCGTCACCTCGACGTTGGCGTAGCCCGCGTCGCGGTAATAGGTCTGAATGCCGACGATGTCGCGGCCGATGGTGCTGCGCGAGAACCACTCGCCCGGGTTCACATGCACGCGCTCACGGAGCGGGCGGCGGCCCCCGAGGGGCTCGATCTCGTTGCCCTCGTCGTCGACCTCGATCACCCGCAGTCGGCCGATGCGAAACCGCGGCCCCTCGCGCACGGGGATCGAAATGTCGATGAACTGCCGGTCGGGCGAGAGGGCGACCCGCGGCGTCGCGATGTCAACCGTGAGGTACCCGCGGTCGTAGTAAGCCGCGTGCAAGAGGTCGATGTCGTTGCGAAAGGCCTCTTCGCGAAAGTTACCCGCCGAGGTGAGGAAGCTGAAGAAGTTGGCCGTGCCCGTGGCCATCACCCCGCGGAGCTCGTCGTCGGTGAGGCTGTTGTTGCCGATGAAGCGGAGGCTCCGCACCTGCACCTGGGCGTGCTCGACGATGTGAAACACCACGTCGACTTCGTTGCGGCTGCCGGGCCTCGGCTCGATGCGGTAGGTGACTTCGGCGAGAAAGAAGCCCTTCTCGGCATAGAGGTCGATGAGCTTCTGGCGGTTTCGCCGCACCGCGGTCTCGCTCAGCACCGTGCCGTCGCGCAGGTCGACGGTCTCGCGGAGCTTGTCTTCTTCGACCTCGTCGTACCCCTCGTACCGAATCGCGTGGATGGTGGGCCGCTCGGCCATGGTGAAGCGCAGCTCGACGCCCCCCTCGGCGCGCTCGGCGCTCACCCGGATGTCGCGGAAGAAGCCGAGATCCCACAGGGCCCTGGCGTCGCGCGAGGCCCGGGCCCGGTCGAGACACTCGCCCTCGCGGCTGCGCACGGTGCCGCGGATGTCTTCGGCGTTGACCCGCGCGAGGCCCGCGAAGCGCACCCTGACGACCCGGCGGCAGGCGGCGGTGTCGTCGTCGAGGGCCACCGTCGGGGCGCCCGGCTCAGGGGTCGCCGGAGCGCTCGGTGTTGCGCCCTGAGTCGCGGCAGCGGGTGCGGGCGCCGCGGGTGCGGGCGCCGCGGGCGGGGCCGCGGGCGGGGGTGTCAAGAGCGCGGGCTCGGGCATCTGGAGCTGCGGCGCGAGGAGCCCGGTGCCCTGCGACAGGCTGCCGGGTCGACCCACGGGCTGCGCCGAGGCGAAGACCGTCACGCCGAGACAACTCAGCAACAATGGAACCTGGGCTCTCACAACGCGACGCATCGAACGGGCGCCCTCATACCGCGCGACCACCCACCGGGGCAACCATCGAAGCTGCCTCCGACGCGACCTTTTGCGAAGAATCTGAAGTGGGAATGGCCGCCCCGCTCATGCGTTGGCGCACCGCGCGGGGCTTCGAAGTGCGGGGCCGAGGCCGCCCCGCCGCGCGCTCAGAGGCGCCGCTGGAGCTCGTTGTTCGGCGTGCCGGGCTGCTCTGAGCGGTTGCAGAGGAAGCCCTCGGGGATGCGATAGCTGCGACCCTCGTTGGTGAGCACGAAGACGTCGAGCCGGTGGCCCTGGTCGGCCTCGCGACACTCGGGCGTCGTCAGCTGCATCGTCTCGTCGTCGACGACGCCAACGTTGGTGGCGACCTTGCCACCGATGCGCACCTCGAGGCCGCCGAGGTTGCGAAACCCGCTGCCCCGAATGCGCACCTCTTGCCCGCCCGAAGGGCGACCCGAATCAGGGTTGATGCTGTGAAAGAAGACGCCCTCTTTCTTGCACCCTTCGGCGGCCAGAAGGAGCCCCGCGAGCCCTGCAACCCACATCCCAAGTCGAACGTTGCCCGAACGAACCATCGTGACCGCCTGTTGCCTCGAACGCGCTCCGTGCGCGGCGCGAAGCTAGACGCTGTGCCGCGCCGCGGTCAACCCGCGAGTGCGACCCCGCGCCGCCCTCGATTCGGTCGCCGCGACGCGGGGCGGTGGCCCCGACGCCGACCGGGCGCGCGGCGCAGGGTGCGGCAAGGTGAGCGCGGTTGATTCTACGCTGCAAAGCGTTTCAGGTCGTGGCACGCTCGCTGCAAAGCATCAAAGGCGCTGTGAGGGCTTCGGGGCAACCCAAGCCTGAAGGTTCGCGCCGCATCAAGCGCGAGCGTCAGATTGCGCGAAGGTTTTACCCGGGGCGCGCCCATCCAAGGGCGGGCCGCGCAGGGTGAGACCACCGAAGGAGCAAAGGCCGTGGCGAAGCACAAAGGCAAGGGCAAGAAAGACCGTCGCGAGGCCGACAAACCCGTGGTCGCCGCCAGCGCGGGGTCGGCCGCGGTCGCGCACAACCCCGTCACGCCAGCCCCGGCGCCGGCCGCGGTGACTCAGCCTGGCACAGCGGCGCAGCCCGAGAAGTCGGGCGGCACGGTGATTCAGTTTCCGAAGGCGCCGCCGGTCGAGAGCGCGCCGAGCCCCGCCGCCGAGGCGAACGTGTCGTCGCGGCCGACGATGCGCGCAGGCTCGGGGGGCGAAGAGGTGCAAACGCCTGAGATTCCACGAGATCAGGCGCCGAGCGTGTCGCTGACGGCGGGGGCCGAGAGCGAGCCGCCGCCGGTCGGCGAAGAGGGGCGCGCCACCCTTCCGCCCGAGCCCGCGGCGAAGGCAGGGGCGACCACCGCGACCCTCGCCGCTGTTGCAGAGGTGAAAGCGCCCGACGCAGAAACGAAGGCTGACGCGAAGGTCGAGCCCAAGGCTGACGCGAAGGCCGAGCCCAAGGCCGACGCGAAGGCTGATGCGAAGGCTGACGCGAAGAGCGAGCCCAAGGCCGACGCGAAGGCTGATGCGAAGGGCAAGCGGGCCGACAAGTCTGACGTGATGGTCACGCGCAAAGAGGGCGCTGACCGGGCGCGCAAGGAGTCGCTCTCGACACACCTCTCCGACGAGGCCGCAGCTTTCTTCAACAGCGCCGCGTACGAGGCCGCGTACAAGAGCAGTCACGACAATTTCGACGACCTCAAGCCCGTCGCGAGCCCCGAGCGCGAGAAGGAGCTCCAGTCGAGTCGCAAATGGATGGTGCTCACCGGCGCCCTCCTCGTCACGGTGCTCGTCGTGGTGGTGGGCTTCTCGGCCATCGGTCGCCTCGGGGTCTCAGAGACCTCGCTCGACAACACGCCTTCGGTGACCGTGCCCGAACCCGCGGCCGCGCCCGCTCCGGCGCCCGCGAGCACGCCCGAAGCGACGGCCGCACCGGCGCCCGCACCGACGCCCGCGCCGACGCCCGCACCTGAGCCCTCTGCCGCGCCGACGCCTACGCCTGAGCCCGCGGTGGCCGCCGCGACGCCTGAGCCGACCCCTGCGCCTGCGGCCGAACCCGTCGCTGCGCCCGCGCCTGCGGCCGAACCCGTCGCTGCGCCCGCGCCCGCCCCTGCGCCCGCGGCTGCGACGGCGCAGACGCCCCAACAGCTGCTCGCCGCCGCGCGCGGGTACCGCGGCCCCTTCGCCGGGCGCGTCGAAGCGTGGAACGCCTATTTCGCCGCCGCCCCCACCGACGACCGCGCCATGGCGAACCTGGCCGAGGGCTGGGTCGAGTCGCATCCCGCCGAAGCCGAACGCTTCGCGGCCCTCGCCACCACGGCCAACCCCAACAACGGTCGCGCGTGGCTCCTCCTCGCCTTCGCGCGGCAGCGCCTTCACAACGCCGAAGGTTTCCGCGAAGCCAAGGCGCGCTGCATCGCCCTCGGCGGCCAGTGGGCGGCCGAGTGTCGCGCGCTCTGAAGCGCCCCCCGTCACCCCCGCTCGGCTGAAATCTCGCGTCTGCGCGGGGTCGCGTGGCACGACCCTCGGGTGGTGCTCCTTGCCTCGACCCTCGTCGCACAAGTGTCGGCCACGGTGCTGTTCGGTGGCGACGTCGTGGCGCACCGTGACGTGCTCGACTCGGTCGAGGCCCACGGGCACGCGTCGCTCCTCGGGCCCCTCGCGCCCTTGCTCGCGAGGGCCGCGCTCACCATCGTAAACCTTGAGTCGCCGGTGGTGACGAGCCGCCCCGCGAGCGGCCCGAACACCCTTCGCTTCAACGGCACCGGGGCCTTCCTCGACGGGCTCTCGCGGGCCGGCGTCGACGCGGTGAGCCTCGCGAACAACCACGGCTTTGATCAGGGCCCCGAAGGGGTCGCGGCGACCATTTCGGCCCTCCGCGCCCGCGGCCTCGCGGTGCTCGGGGCGAGCGATGGGGCCCAAGACCCGCACGCGGCCACGGTGTTCACGGTGCTCGGCCGACGGCTCTGCGTAGTAGCGGCGACGCGCATCCTGAACTTCGACGTGCCGCGGTGGCGCGCGGGGCGGCCGGGGCTCGCGCTCGCCTTGCCCGATGCGCCCGACGAAGAGACGCGGCTCGTCGCGGCGGTCACCGCCGAGGCCCGACGCTGCGGCGCCGTGGTGGTCACGCTCCACACCGGCACCGAGTACGAAGACGCTCCCGAGGCGCGCGATCGTCGCTTCTTTCGTCGCCTCGCCGACGCGGGGGCCGCGGCCGTGATCGGGCACCACTCGCACACACCCCAACCCGTCGAGCGCTACGCCGTCGCAGGCCGCGACGTGCCGCTCTTCTACTCGCTCGGCAACCTCGTGTCGGCCCAAGGGAGCGTCGCCGAACGCGCGCCCCTCAGCGCCCACGAGCCCTGGCAGATCGAGCGAGACCCCCGCACCCGAGAGGGCCTCCTGGCGGTGCTCCAGTTTGAGCCCGAGGGCCCGTCAGGGCTGCGCCTCGCCCGCTCAGGCTGGCTCCCCCTTTGGACCTCGAACGACCGCGACCGCGCCCGCCGCGAAGGCCTCGCGGCCACCCTCAGCGCCGCCGCGATGCCCTGGGGCGGCGGAGGCTCCCCCGCGCAACAAGCCCGCTGGCGGAGCCTCGTCTCACGGGTCGGCCCCGCGTCGCTCTTCGCCCCCGAAGGCCTCGCAGGCGCCGAAGCCCTCTGGCCGCAGGCTCGCCCTCAAGGCGCGACCGCGACCCTCAGCCCGCGGCGCTGACTGAACCCGCCGCAGTTGCCTCCGAGAAACATGATTGATTCTCGTTGGTTACGAAGAATCACCGAGGGCGCGCTGGCGCTCACGTCGACCCGCGACGAGAAGGCCGGGCTCGTCGACACGGTGTAGCGCCGACCGTCGAAGCTGCCCGCGACCCCGACCACGACCTCGCTCCGCAGGCCGCCGTCGACCAGGGTGGGACGCCCGCGTGCGGTGAAGAACAAGCGCCAGAGGGTGCGGCCCGCGCTGGTCTCTTCGACGGTGAAGGCTGGGTCGCTCACCGAGCCCGCGCGAAAGTCGGGTGCGCCCGCGTCGAGCCCGTCGTCGTCGGGGGCCACCAAGGGGTCTCGGCGGGGGGTCTCGGCGGCGGCGTCGAGCCGCTCGAAGCGCGACATCGCATCGTCGGCGCGCGCCGCCCAGATCGACGCGCCCGAGGTGTACGCGAGCACCCAGCCGCCCGCGGGGTCGTGCACCAGGGCGGGGCTCCCGAGGGGGGTCGACTCTCCCGCCGCGGGGTCAGCTTCGAGCCGTGCGACGCCCGCCTCGGTGAACGAGAGGCCGTCGCGGCTCTCGGCGATGCCGAGGCCCCCTGGGGTCGCGTAGGCCATGAAGAATTTGCCGTCGTGCTGCACCACCGAAGGCGCCGCGACGCGACCGCTCTGCCACGGCAAGGTCGCGGCGAACACCTCGCTCGGCGCCGCGTCAGGTCGCGCCCCGAGCACCACCCGGGTGCGCACGATGCTGCTCCGCCCGTCGGCCTCGCGGGTGGCGTAGACGATCACCGCGTCGCCGTCGGCGAGGGCGCTCGGGTCGTCGTAGCGCACGTTGTTCTCAAGCACGACGCAGAGCTGTCCGCCCATCTCTGCGGCGGTGAGCGGGCGGTACGGGCCGCCGCGGCCTGCGGGGAGCGCACGGTCACCCTCGGGCGACGCGGTGAGGGTGCTGCACCCGAAGACGAGCGCACAGAGCGCCAGAGAGAGGGCGGGGCGACGCATCACTCGAGCTCCAGCGAGAGCGTCGAGGCGAGGGTGAGCGCGGTGCCTCCGACGCGGTAGTCTCCGACGGGGTCATTGGGGTCGGCCTTGCTCACCACGCGCTCGGGGAGCACCTGAAGCGAGGCGCCGAGGTCGAGGCCCAAGCGCCCGGGGATGAGCCGCCCGAGGCCGCGCAGGCTGAGCCCGAGCCCGAGGGCGACGACGTGGCGCGAGGCGTCGATGAAGTTGGTCACTCCCGCTTGGGCCGGCACCGGACTGGGGTCGTAGTGATACCCCCCGCGGAGCGCCAGCGTGTGCTGACCGAGGGGCATGAGGTACTCGGCGCCGATGCGGGGCACGATGCGGTCTGAGAAGCGCATCGCCTCACGCAACGCGGGCTGCGGCACCGTCGGCTGTCGCAGCGTGCCGAGGCCCGGCGGAATGGCCAGCTCCAGCGTGACCTCGGTGCTGGCCGTCGGGTTCTCGTAGCGAGACCACTGGACCCACCCGAGGTCGAGCTCGACGAGCCAGCGCGGCGTCGGCCGCCACGCGAGCCCCACCACCACCTGCCGCGGCTGAAAGGCCGTCAGGGTGCGCGAACGGAGGCCGTAGTAGCCCGGAATGCGCAGCGCCGTGGGGTTGCTGAGCGCGCCCACCACGATCTGCCCCGTCAGCGCCGCGTCGAGGCGCGTGTCGAGCCTGAACTCGTCGCGGAAGGTCACCCCCAAGGTGAGCCTTCGGGGGAGGTCGAACTGCGCCCCGGCCTGGAGATAGCGCACCGCCGTGAGGTCGGCGTCGACGGTGTGCCGGAGCTGCGAGCCCGACGCGCCGGTGGCCACGATCTGCCCCTCGATGCCGAGCCCGCCGCGGGTCGAGGCCATGAACGCGAGGCCGACCCCGAGGCGCATCCAACGGGTCGGCGAGATCGCCACGTTGGCCGCGATGTAGAGCCGCTGCATGCGCACCGAGTAGAGCTCCCAGCGCGGCTGCGACTGCGGGATGGCCCGCACCTGCGAGAGCTGGTTGTCGGGGAGGTGAAACCCGATGCCGAAGGCGAAGGGCAGCCCGAACAAGCGCCCCGGCGCGCCGAGGCCGCCGACGATGCCGTGGCTCGGGTCGACCGCGTTGTCGCGGCCGTCGGTGCGGAGCGACGGGTTGGCGAAGAAGTACCCCACCTCGGCGCGAAAGCCCGACAGACCTCGAAGACCCGCGGGGTTGGCGTAGTTCGAGGCGAGGTCTCGGGTGCTCGCCGTGGTGGCCGAGGCGAGGCTCAGGTGGCGCGCGCCGAAGCCGTACATGTCGAGCGGGTTCGCCGCGACCCCAGGCGCGAAGACGCTCAGCGATGCGGCCAGGGGCGCGAGCCGGGTGAGGGTGCGTGGACGCATCAGAAGCTCGCTCCGAGGGTGACCGACGCGACCACGAGGTTGCCGCCGTAGGTCGTCGACGCGCCGCCGGGCCCCGGGCCCTCGCGGCCGATGAGATGATGAACCTGGAGCGCCGTGTCGGCCCGCAGGGTCGAGCCGCCCGCCCGCGCGCTCAGCCCCACGCCCGCGGTCAGCGCGAGGCGGTCGTTGTCGAGGTACTGCCGCGCGGCGGTGGGGAGCGGCGCAGGCGTGGGCTCGTAGAACACGCCGCCGCGGAGCGAGAGTCCGGTGCCGTCGTCCCACTGGCGCGCCCAGGCGACGGCGAGGCGCGGCACCACGGTGTCGCGAAACTCGGGCGCAGGCGGCGCGGGGCTCGCCGGGGTGGTCGCCGCGTTGGGGCCCGGATAGGCGCTCCATCGCTTGCCCGTCAGCCCCGCCATGACGGTGAGATCACCCCGCCGCCAGGCGGCTTCGAGGCCCACCTGCGCGGGGTCGAACTGCGCGAGCCCCGCGATGTCGAGGGTCGGGATGGGCACCCCGAGGTCGGGCGCGTCGATGGTCACCCGAAAGCGGGCCTCGAGCTCGCCGCGATACACCACGCCCGCCCGCCACGCCCCGCGGTCAAAGCGCAGGCCCACCACCGGCGCGTAGGTGGCCACCAGCTGAGTGTCGATGCGCGAGCCCGCGCGCCCCGTCGCGTCGGTGGTCACGAGCACCGCGCCCGAGAGCCCCGCCATCGCCATCACGCCCGCGCCCACCCGAAACCCGCGCCCCAGATCGACGCCCACGCCGAGCTGCAAGGCCACGGTCTGAACGCGGTCAGGGAGGTTCACAAACTGCGGCGTTTCGGGCTGCAACACCCGGCCCCGTACGATGATCTCGGTCGGCGTGAAGAACCCGAGGCCCACCCCCACGCGCCCGCGCAGGAGCCCCCCGAAGGGCACCGGCAGGCCGAGGCCGATGGTCGTCGCCGCCCCGCGGTCGGCCGCCGCGTGCGCCCCGCCCCGGGTGAGCGCGAAGCCCGTCGCCGCGAAGCCGAGCGCCACCTCGCGGGTGCGCATGGCCGAGAGCGAGGCCGGGTTGCCGTGCACCGCGGTGTAGTCGTCGGCGGTGGTCTGCCCGAGCCCCGCGCACGAGGTCGCCCAAGGGCCGTATCCGAAGAGGTCTTGCGGAGAGGCCTCTGCCCCGACGCCCGCGAGCATCACCCCGAGGCCCGCCACACAGCTGAGTACGCGCATCGACAGAGCCCGACGCTACACCACCTCGGGGCCGCCGCGAGGCACTTCTGCGGGGCCGACCGCTGCGCATCAGCGCGGCGCCACCAGCGCTGTAAGTTGTTGATTTTATAGTTGATTATGGGCCCTCGGTGCCGTCTGAGTCGCGCGCACCGCAGCGCCACGGGGCGGCCCGGCTCCACAAAAAGATCCGCACGGTGCGGCTGAAGGCGTTCGGGCATCGCGGGTCGAGGCGGCGGGTGAGGAGCCGCTCGGGGCTCACGCCGCGGCGCACCAGGGCGGCCGCAACGCTTTGGGCCCTGACCAGCGCGAGGGTGTCGGGGCGCCCCTCGTCGCGCGTCGCCGCCCCCGCGAGGACGAAGCGTCGCTCGGGCAGCGTGCCGGCCACCCGCCGTGCGATGCGATCGAGGAGGGCCTCGGCCTGATCGGGGCTGCGCCTGCGGGGGGCGAAATGGACGGGCGGTTCGCGCTCGAGGGCGACGATCCACGGGAGGTCGAGGGGCCCGGCCTCGTCGTTGTTGGGGTCGAGCCCTTCGAGCACCCTGAGGTTCGACGGGGTCGCGCTCGGGGCGTTGTTCGGCGCGGCCTCGGGGCAGCCGTCGTCGTCGCGGTCGCCGTTGTGGTCTTCGGGAATCTCAGGGCAGAGGTCGTGGGCGTCGTCGACGCCATCGCCGTCGCGATCCTCGGGCGCGGTGCGGTCGAGGAGGTCGTTGTGGGCGAGGCGGGCGATGGCGGGGCCTTCGGTGACCCGTGACGCGGTCGTACATCGCGCGGCGAGCGCGGCGACGAGGGCGAGGGCGAGGCGGCGCCACCATCGGGGCATGTGCGCCGAGGTAGCGCGATGCGAGGTGACTTGCCAATGGGGTCGGTGGGTCGGTACGGTCCGCGCCGATTTATGCCCCCCCGCGTGCTGGTCATCACTCCGACCTACAACGAGCGTGAAAATCTCGAGACCTTCTTGGCGCAGCTCTTCGCCGTGGCGCCCGAGGTCGAGGTGTTGGTGGTCGACGACAACTCGCCCGACGGCACCGGCGCCCTCGCAGACGCGGCGGCGGCGGCCGATCCGAGGGTGCATGTGCGCCACCGGGCGGGCAAGCTGGGCCTCGGGAGCGCCTACCTCGAAGGCTTCGCCTGGGCCCTCTCAGAGGGCTTCGACGTGGTCTTCGAGATGGACACCGACCTCTCTCACGACCCGCGGTATGTGCCCGATTTTCTGCGCGCCATCGAGGCCGGGGCCGACATCGTGATCGGCTCGCGCAACATCCCCGGCGGCGGCGTCGAGGGCTGGGGCCTCGGCCGTCACCTCATGTCAAAGGGCGGGAGCGTGTACTCGCGCGCCATCCTCGGCATCGGCGTGCGCGACCTGACCTCGGGCTTCAAAGCCTTCACCCGCCGGGCGCTCGAGGCCATCGACCTCAAGGCCGTCGAGAGCAACGGGTACTCGTTTCAGATTGAGCTCACCTACCGCGCGATCGTCAAAGGGATGCGCGTCGCCGAGGTGCCCATCACCTTCGTCGACCGGCGCGCGGGGCGCTCGAAGATGAGCCGCGCGATCTTCCTCGAAGCCATCGGCATGGTGTGGAAGCTGCGATTCGACGCCCTGCGCGGCCAGCTCGGCTGAGCGTGCGGCTTCGCGATCGCTGACCGCCCCGCGACCCCGCTTCGGATCGCGACGACGGGCCGCTTCTGCCCCGCGAGGGCGCTGCGAGGTCGCGCGAGGCCATCGCGTCGACGGGGCGGCGGTGACGCTTCGGCATCGCCTCGGGCCGAGGGTGGTGTACCGTGCTGGGGCGTTTATGCCCGACTTTCCAGAAGCCCAGGCGACCGACCACGAATCGGTCTCAGACGCCCTCGATGTCGCCCTCACGCAGTGGCAGCGCGGCGACCGGGTCGAGGCGCTCCGCTGGCTCCGCAAGGCCATCGACGCGGCCTTCGACGAGGGCGACGACGGGCGCGGCCTCGAGCTCTCAAAGGCCGCCTCGGCGCTCTCGTCGTCGATGGCGCCGCCCGCAGCAGCCCCGAGCGTCTCAGCGCGCCCTGCGGTGCCGCCGAAGCCGCCCACGGCGCCTCCGCCCGCGCGGGCGTCTTTTCAGGTCGACGACGACGCGACCGTGGCGTTGTCTTCGCGCGACGCCGAGGCGCAGACCCGAGTGTTGCCGCCTCCGCCTCCGCCGCGGGCCGCTCCTTCGCCGCCGATGGGTTCACCCCCGCATCCCGCGGCCGCGGCTGTGTTTCCGCCGCCGCCCGAAGGCGGGAGCTCGCTCTCGATGCCCCCGGTGCCCGCGTCGGTGGCCGCGCTGGGTCGCTCGCTTCGCCCGCCGCAGGGGCCGAGTCAGCGCCCTCCGGCGGGGCGCGTGCCGATGCCGCCGCCCTCGACGCCGCCCGCGCGCCCTGCCGCGCCGCCGGCCCCCGACCGCGCCAGCATCGTGCCCGGGGGGCGTCGAAACACCCGGGCCAACCGCCGCAATTCTCGTGTTCCGACGGGCGACCCGCGCCCCGACGCCGAGGCCGCGACCCGCGCGCTGCCTGAGCGCCCGACCGAGCCCGAGGCCGAAGACGCCACCGAGGTCTTCTCGCTGACCCGCAACGTCAAGGCTGGGCTCCGCGGCGCGACGCCGCCGCCCGCTGCGGCGACCAGCGCGGTGCTCACCCAGTCGGTGCGCGTCGCGGTGGGCCCCGGGCCGAGCGTGCGGCTTCTAGGTCCGCGTGAGGGCCTCGTGGCGGGCGAGTGCGAGGCCTGGCTCGTGGCCACCTCGCCCGCGAGCGACCTCGTGACATTGTTACAAACAGGTAAAAAGCCTTGAAGTACCGAGCGCCTTGGGCACAACCGCGGGGCCATGTCGCACCGCCGAGTGTTCGGTCGCTTTTTTCTGACAGCCATGTCGCAGGGCGCGGTCTCGTTGGCGCAGCCGCAGCCGATGTCGAGCGCGCCGGGGCAGGTCGAGGCGCGGTTCGGCCAGGGCGTCACCCTCCGCAGCGGTGACGGGCGCTTCGAGCTCAACCTCCGCGGTCGCATCCAGACGCGCTTCACGCTTACGGCCGCCGACGCGCAGCCCGACGGGCCGGGCACTGAGTTCGCCATCCGCCGAATGCGCCTGGTGTTTCAGGGGCACGCCCTCTCGCGCGCGGTGCAGTACTACATCCAGCTCGGGCTCTCGAACCGCGACACTGAGAGCGATCTCCGGCTGCCGGTGCGCGACGCGTACGTGACCCTTACCCGGGTGCGCGACCTGCAACTGAGGGTCGGGCAGATGAAGGTGCCCTTCGACCGACAGCGGGTGGTGTCGTCGTCGGCGCTCCAGTTTCCTGATCGAGCGATGGTGACGAGCGAGCTGAACCTCGACCGCGACGTGGGCGTTCAGCTGTTCTCGCGCGATCTCTTCGGCCTCGGGCACCGCCTCGGGTACCAGCTCGGCGTCTTCGGCGGCGACGGCCGCAACCGAACGAGCCAGGCCTCGGGTCTCCTCTACGTGGCCCGCCTGGAGCTCACGCCCATGGGCGCCTTCGACGACTACGTTGAGGCCGACCTCTCGCGCAGCCCGCGGCTCCGGCTCTCGCTGGGCGTGGGCGTCGCGTACAACCTCAACACCAACCGTGCCCAGAGCACCCACGGCGCGACCTACACCCTGGGGCGCTTCGACGTGCGGAGTGTCGAGCTCGACCTGCATCTCAAATGGCGCGGTCTCTCGGTGATTTCGAGCTTTATCGACCGCCGCGCCGACGCCGCCGCGGTGAGCCGAACGGTCGAAGGCGCGTTGCAGCGCGAGTACGCCCGCAACATGCAGGGGTGGTTCGTGCAGAGCGGGCTGATGCTGTGGCGCGGACTCGAGCTCGTGGCACGCTACGGGCAGCTCGCGCCGGTGGTGCTCGACCCTGCCACGGTCGACCCGAGCCAGCGCGCGCGGCGCGAGCTCGGCGCGGGGCTCAACTACTACTTCGAAGGGCACGCGCTGAAGGTGCAGGCAGACTATTTCATCTACGCGGGGGCGCGCTGGGCCGAGGCGCAAGAGCACCAGGCCCGGGTGCAGCTCCAGCTCTTCTACTGAGCCCTCAACGCGGCAGCGGAATCGGCAGCGGAATCGGCAGCGGGAAGCCGCCCCCGCCGCCATTGTTGGCGGGCTGTTGGGCGCCCCCTTGGGTCTGACCGGGCGTGTTCGAGTTCGGGCGACTGCCGTTGCGCCAGTTGCTCGCCCAGAGACCGATGATGGGGCGGCGCAAGAGGGCGGGCGGGTGCGTCCGAACGAAGATCAGAATGGGTGAGCGGCCGCGCTCGCCTTCAAGGCGGGTGAAGAAGTCCATCGAGAGGTTGGCGCCGTCTTCGTTCCAATGGGCGGGGCGTCGGGCGCCGGCGTCGAGGGTGTTGATGATGCCCCAGGTGTCAGACTCGACTTCGAGCGGCTGATTGAGCGGCGGGAGCGCCCCCGACGCGGCCCGGGTGATCGACTCCATGTCAGTCTGTTGGGCCGTCGCCCCGCGCGACGCGCAACCGGTGTGGCCGCGGTAATGATGCGCGAGCTCGTGCCCGAGGATGAACGCAACCTGGCTGTCAAAGAGGAAGCGCTGCCGCGCGAGCTTGGTCGGGTTGCTGGCCCACGCCGGGGGCACCGAACCCGCAGGAATTTGCAGCACTTCTTGCTCGTTACGCACCCGCGTGACGATGAAGTCCATGTACTGGTTGAGGAGCTGCGAATTGGCCCCCTCGTCGATGGCCTTGGCCTCCGAGGTCGCCGCGAGGAGCCGCAAGATCCCCCGGGTCATGAGCATGAAGGGCTCGCGGGTGCTGCGCGAACAGCCCGCGGCCGCGTTCACCTCGGCAGGGTTCTCGGTGAAATTCAGCGGGATGCCCGTGACCCGCGTCTGATGCTGCGGCTCAAGCGCGGCCACGAGCTCGTTGAGGATGAGCTGCGCCTCGTAGCGCTGAAACTGCTCGGTGAAGGCCCCCGTGGCGTCGAGGGCCCCTTGCGGCAACGGGGTCGGGTCGCCAAGCCGCTGCGGCGGGCCCCCTTGGTTGCCACCGCCGCCCCCCATGATCGGCGGAATGGGGATGGGCAAATTGCCGAGCCCAGGGATCTGCAGCCCGCCCCCTTGCGGCTGTTGCGGCTGTTGCGGCTGCTGCGGCTGAATCACCGGCGGCGCCGTCGGCACCTGGGTCGTCTGCGGGGTCTCTTCGGCGTCGCGCTCTCGTCGGAGCCGGTCGCAGCCGAGGTTGACGAGCGCCGCGAGCACCCACCCATCACGAAGCTTCATGGCCGCGAGTGTACGCCCGCCGCCGCGCGATCGTCACAGGTCTTCGAGGGCCGCGACGACGGCGTCATGGAGGGCGGGTCGAAACGCACGGATCGCCGTGTTCTCTCGGCTCGGATGCACCCGATTGGTGACCAGCACCACCACCAGCCTTCGCGTCGGGTCGACCCAGAGCGAGGTGCCGGTGAAGCCCAGATGGCCGAACGACGCCGGGCCGAACGCGCGCCCGCACGAGGCGCCCTCGGCGTTCGGGGTGTCAAAGCCCACGCGATGGGTGCCTCCCGCTTGGGCCACGAGCATCTCGTGGAGGATTGCGCCGTCGAGCCAATGAGAGCGACCGTGCCAGGCCTCGCAGAGCGCGGCCCCGAGACGGGCGTAGGCGCGGGCGGTGCCGAAGAGCCCCGCGTGCGCCGCGACGCCCCCGAGCGCCGCAGCGTTCTCGTCGTGAACCTCACCGCGAACCACTCGCCCGCGCCATTCGCACCGTTCGGTCGGCGCGATCGCCCCGAGCGACACACCATGGTCGAGCGGACGCATCGCGAGCTCGGCCAGGCCGAGGGGCCCGGTGACCTCGTCGGCGATGCGCTCCGCCGCGTCGCGCTGAAACACTCGGTCGGCCCACAGCCCCGCCAGCAGGTACCCGAGGTCAGAGTAGCGCGACGCTGCCGAAGGCGCGCAGCCCTGTGCGGCGATGAGGGCGCCGAGGCTCGCCGCGTGAAGCTGCGTGTAAAGCGGAGCCCACGCCGCGAGGCCCGCGCGATGCGACAAGAGCAGCCGCGGCGTCACCGTCGAGAAGTCCGCCCCGAGCTGCGGCAAGACCTCGGTCACTGGCGCGTCGAGCGTCACACCCCGGCGGGCCGCGGCGCGCGCGATGGCCACCGCCGTGAGGGGCTTGGTGAGCGAGGCGAGGTCGTACCAATGCGCGGGCGTCACCGCGGATTCACCCGGCGCGAGCTCGCCAAAGGCGAGGTCGACCTGCGGGCCGTCGCCCCAACACACCGAGAGCTGACCCCCCGGAGAGACCCCCGAGTGACGCGCGCATGTGGTCGCCAGGGCCCGTGCCAACGCGTCGTCGATCATCACCGCGGCGACTGAGAGCGCAGGGCGCGAGATTCGTCAACCTTGCGGGGTGTTCTGCCTCGACCGTAGGTCGCCGTGGAGTATGGTCGCGCGGGCCGTGACTGCCCAAGCGACTGAATGGTCTGATCTCGTTCTGCCCTACCTCACCGCCGACATCGCGGGCATCGGCGGGCGCCTCCGCGTCGCGCTCGATGACTTCAGGGTCGAAGAGATCGCAGCGTATCCGCCGTCGGGCGAGGGCGACCATCTCTTTCTGCGCATCGAGAAGCGCGACATGAGCACCCCCTTCGCGGTCGATCGCATCGCCAGGGCCCTCAAAATTTCAGCCCGCGACATCGGCTACGCCGGCATGAAAGACCGCCACGCCGTCACCGAACAGACCCTCTCGGTGCCCGGCCGCGTGGGCGAGGCCGCCGTCGAGGCCCTGGCCATCGAGGGCCTCACCGTGCGCAGCGTCGCCCGCCACCAAAACAAGCTCCGAATCGGCCACCTGCGCGGAAATCGCTTCACCCTGCGCCTCCGACAGCTCGACGATCTTGATTCCTGTTATCAACGTGCTATTGCAGTTGCATCTGTGTTGCAACGAGAGGGTGTTCCGAATTTCTATGGGTCTCAGCGTTTCGGGCGTGAGGGCGACAACGCGACCCGGGCGCGGGCCTGGCTGGCGGGCGGGGGCCCTGCGCCGCGCGACCACACCTTGCGGCGGCTTTTGGCCTCGTCGCTTCAGTCGTCGGTCTTCAACCGCTGGCTGAGCGAGCGGCTCACGGCGGGGCTCTTGGCCCGCTACGTCGACGGCGACCTCGCGGCGCGCTTCGGGCCCAACGGTGAGGGGCGGCCTTGGGCCGTCGACCCGAGCGAGGCCGAGGCGCTGTACGCCACGGGCGGCGTCACCGCCACAGGGCCGATGCCGGGGCCGAAGATGCCGCGACCGACCGGCGAGGCGCTCGCCCGCGAAGAGGCCGTGATGGCCGCGATGGGCCTCGACGACGCGGTGTTCGCGCGGGCCGGGGCCTTGGCCGAGGGCACCCGCCGCGCGGCCCGGGTCTTCGTCGACGGGCTCGACGTGAGCCGGGGCGAGGGGTGCCTCATCTTCCGCTTCGGCCTGCCGTCGGGGGGCTACGCCACGACGGTGATGCGCGAGTTCTGCAAGGTGGCCGCAGGGGGCGACGAAGATGCCGCGGAGGCGAGCGAAAGCGCGACTTGAAACCGCTTCTGCGCGGTGGCATCCAACGGGCGAGAGCCAAGAAGAATCAAAAGTTGTTCATGGCGCGTGAGGGCGGCGCGAGAGGCCGCCTCGGCGCTGCGCGCGGTGCGCTGAAAGGTGAAGAATGCACTCGGGTGGTTTGATCGGTCTGTTCACGAAGTTCGCGATGCTCGGTGCCGAGTGGGTGATGTGGGTGCTCGTGGCCCTGTCGGTCGCTTCGGTGGCGCTGATGTGCGAGCGGGCCTTCTACTTTCGCGCGCTCGGCGACGACCTCGACAAGCTCGCCGAAGAGCTTCGGGGCCTGCTCCGTTCGGGCGACATGAAGGGCGCCCGTGAGCGCCTCGCGCGCTCGCCCTCGCCGGCGGCGGCGATCTCGCTCGCGGGCATCGACGAGGCCGAGGGCGGCGTCCACGCGGCCGAAGAGGCGATGGCCGGCGCCCAGGCCCGCGTTCGCATGAACCTCGAGCGCTACCTGGCCTTCCTCGGCACCGTGGGCAACAACGCGCCCTTCGTGGGGCTCTTCGGCACGGTCATCGGCATCATCCAGGCCTTCGACAAGCTCCGCGCGAGCGAGGCCGCGGCCCGCGAGGTCGCGCGACGCGCGGCGCAGGGCGGCGCCGCTGCGGCGGCCGGCGGGCTCGACACCGGGGCGGTGATGGGCACCCTCGCCGAGGCCCTCGTGGCGACGGCGATCGGGCTCCTCGTGGCCATCCCCGCGGTGGCGGCGTTCAACTATTTCCAGCGCAAGGTGAAGGGCATCCTCGCCAACAGCGAGACCGTCACCCGGGTGGTCACGGCGCACCTCGCGGCGGTGGCGCACCACGGGCCCTTCCGTACGGCGGCGCCGGTGGCGGCCGAGGCCGAAGCCAAGGCTGAGCCCAAGGCCGACAAGGGCAAGAAGTCAGACGCCGAGAAGAAGGCCTGAAGGGGCCGCACAGAGGAGTTGACGTTCTATGGCTGGCGGCGCGCAACAAGACGACGACGGTTCGATCACGGGCATCAACGTTACGCCCTTCGTCGACATCGCCCTCGTGCTGCTCATCATCTTCATGGTGACGGCGAAGTACATCGTGACCCCGCAGGCGATCCCCGTCGATCTGCCGCGGGCGACGACCTCGGCCGGGGTCAGCGTGGCGGTGGCCATCACCGTCGACGCCGACGGCCACATCTTTGCCGACACGCGACCCGTGAACGAGCAGCAGCTCGTCGAGCTCATGCGGCAAAAGAAGCAAGAGAACCCTGAGATCCGCGCGATCATCGCGGCCTCTCGGCGGGTCAACCACGGCCGCGTCGTGCAGGTCATCGACCTCGTGCGGCAGGGCGGCGTGACCAAGTTCGCGATCCAGACCGAGGTGCCCGAGGCCACCCCGGCGGGAGCCGCCCCGTGAGCGCGCGCAAGCCCCCCGTCGAGGCCGCGAACGCGCGCCCATCGTTGCCGCCGGGTGCATCCGCGCCGTCGTCGCAGCGTGAGCCGAGCTCGGCCCTGCATTGGGGCTTGCTCGCGGCGTTGTTGATTCACGGCGGCGTCTTCGCGAGCCTCACGGGTCTCGCCGGTCGCGCCGAGGTGCGGGTGCGCGAGGCCCAACTCACCGAGGTCGAGCTCGAACAGCCGCCGCCGCCGCCGCCCCCTCCGCCGCCTCCGCCTGCGGCCGAGCCGCCTCCGCCGCCGCCCGAGCCGCAGCGGGTCGAGCGCGCGGCCCCGCCGCCGCCGCCCACCAACGAGCCGCCTCCGCCGCCTCCGCCTCCCGCGCCGACGGCCCCGCCGCCGTTGATGGTGGCCGAAGAGCAGGGCAACGATGACCCCTCGACCGACGGCGTGCCCACGGGCAACAACGCCAACTATCGCGGCGGCGACATGGCCGCCAACGGCGTGGCCAACCAAGGCCCCGTTCACGGCGCTCAAGTCGGCGGCACCCCCGGGGGCACGGGCAACGGCCCGCCGCAGCCGCCGCCCCCGCCGGCGCAAGACCTCTCGCAGCGACCGACCATCGAGTGCGACGACGGCGCGTTGCGCAACTTCTTCCCCGACGAGGCCCAAGAGAACGGCGTCACGAACGTGTCAGTGCGCGTCCGCGTGAACGTCGACGGGACGGGCCGCATCACCCGCGCCCAGGCCCTCGACGACCCGGGTTACGGCCTCGCCCGCGCCGCCGAGCGCGCGGTGGTCAACGCGTGCACAAGCACCGTGCCGCGCAACGCCGCGGGCGAAGCGGCCGCCACGGTGACGACCTTTCGGCTGACCTTCGAGCTCGACTGAGCCCCGCGCCGCGGCCGCACGGGCCTCGCTGAAGAAATCTCTGCAAGTCCGTTCTGCAACGCTTCGGCTTGAGCGCGCGGCCCTTCGTGCGTGATGATGCCGCCGTGATGGCTTCTCTCGCTTCTCGACGGGTGCTTCGGTGGCTCGCGTCGGCGTCAGTGTTCGCAGCGGTGTCGGGTGTCGCGGGTGGCGTGGCCGAGGCGCAGACCCCGCCATTCGCGCGCGACATCGACCTTCAGCTCTTTCGCCCCGCGGTGGGCGCAGGCAACTTCATCACCGTGGCCGGCAGCCGCGTCGCGGGCAACCGCACGCCCTCCTTCGGCGCGTGGCTCCAGTACGGTCACCGACCCTTCACGATCTACGACGCCGCTTGCCCGAACGCGACCGACGACGCCGACTGCGCCCCCGGCGCGGTGCGCGCGCGGCCCGTCGATTCGCTCACCACGCTGCATCTGCAAGCGGGCATCGCGCTCTCGCACCGGGTGCTCGTCTCGATCGATCTGCCGCTGTCGTACGTGACCGGCGACGCCGTCGACGCCAGCACGGCGCGGCCCATCGTGCGCGACGGGCAGAGCCAGCGCGTGAGCAGCGTGGGCCTCGGCGACCCGCGGCTTGAGGCGAGGGCCCGGCTCGCGGGCGAGGGGCTCCAGGGCCCGGGGCTCGCGGTGTCGGCCTTCGCGAACATCCCGACCGGGCGCTTCACGGGCCTCGGCGACCGGTACGCGGCCGACAGCGCGCTCTCTCTCGGGGGGCGCATCATCGGCGATTACCGCCGAAACCGCTTCGCCGCCGCGGTGAACGTGGGCGGGGTGTGGCGCGCGGCGGCCAGCACCGTGCTCTCGACCACGGTGGGGTCGAGGTTGGCGTACGGCGCCGCGGCGAGCTTCGACTTCACGCCGCGCATTACGGGCATCGTAGAGTTCTGGGGCTCGACGGCCTTTGGCAACGCGCAAGACAACGCGGGCGAGGTCGACCTCGCGGCGCGGTATCGCGTGGGCGATCTGGCGTTTACGCTCGGCGGCGGCGTCGGGGCGCTGCGGGCGGCGGGGGTGCCGACGGCGCGCGCCTTTCTCGGGTTTAGCTATGCCCCGGTGCGGAGCGACGGCGACGGCGACGGGGTGTACGACGCCGACGACCGGTGTCAGGGCGAGCTCGAAGACCTCGACGGCTTCGAAGACGACGACGGCTGCGCCGACCCCGACAACGACGGCGACGGCATCGCCGACACCCGCGACCGGTGCCCAGATCAGGCCGAAGACCGCGACAATTTTCAAGACGCCGACGGGTGCCCAGACCCCGACAACGACAACGACGGCGTGCCCGACGGGTACGACTCGTGCCCCCGCGAGCCCGAAGACCGCGACGGCGACCACGACGAAGACGGCTGCCCCGACAACGACCGCGACCGCGACGGCATCCCCGATGATCGCGACCGGTGCCCGGGCGAGCAAGAAGACACCGACGGCTTCGCCGACGAAGACGGGTGCCCCGACCCCGACAACGACAACGACGGCATCCCCGACGCTGAAGACCAGTGCAGCGAGCAGCCCGAAGACCGCGACGGCGACCGCGACACCGACGGCTGCCCTGACGTCGACGAAGACCGCGACCGCGACGGCATCCCCGACGCCCGCGACCGCTGCCCCGAAGAGCCCGAGAACTTCAACGGCCGCGAAGACACCGACGGCTGCCCCGAGGCCAACGTCGCGAGCCTCGTCGAGATCAGCGGCGAGAGCATCCGCATCCTTCAGCAGGTCAATTTCGCCAACAACAGCGACCGCATCGTGGGCCGCACGAGCTTCGACGTGCTCGACGCCGTGGCCGCGGTGATGAACGCCCACAGCGAGATCCAGCAGGTCGACGTGCAGGGCCACACCGACGACCGCGGCAACGCCGCCCGCAACCGAAGCCTCTCGCAGCGCCGCGCAGATCGCGTTCGGAGCTACCTCGTTGACCACGGGGTCGCGGCCGCCCGGCTCACCGCCCACGGGTTCGGCCCCGACCAGCCCATCGCGCCCAACACCACGTCGATCGGCCGCGCCACCAACCGCCGCGTCGAGTTTCACATCGCCGGTGGCGGGGTGATTCGAGAGGTCTCCCGCCCCGCGAGCCCCTGAGCGCGCCGCCGAAGATTCGCCATCGCCAGAGGTTGGTGGGTACTGTCGCGGCGACCCACGATGCTCCGACCGCTCACCGTCTTCGCGCCCGTATGGATCACCGTCGCGTCGCTCTTCGCGACCGCCTGCGGCTCGCAGAGCCCGCCGGCTGACCTCGGGCGGTGGCGGGTCGAGGCCACGCTCACGCAGAACACCTGCGGGCCCCAGTCGGGGTCATTTCCGCAGCGATTTGCGTTTCAGGTGACCCTCGGCACGCGGCAAGGCGCCTTCAGCTGGACCCCCGACCAGGCCGCCTCGGCCCTCGGCACCTGGGACCCCCAGGTGGGCAGCTTTCGCATCGCACAAGAGATCACCCAGGTGGTCGCCGCGCCCGACCGCCGCATCGAGTTTGTCGGGTGCACCATGCGCCGCGCCGACGTGATCGAGGGCCTGCTCCCGGTGGCCGCTGACTCGGGTGTCTTCGATGCCGGCGCCCGCGACGCCCTCTCGAACGGCGACGCCTCGGCCGACGCGGGCGACGCCGCCGCGGGTGACGCCAGCGTCGACGCAGGCCCCGTCGACGCCCCCACGTTTCGCGCGAGCGAGAGCATCGTGTACGGCGCCGCCGAGGGAAGCGACTGCCGCGCCCAGATCGGCGCCGGTCAAGGCCAGGTGCTGACCCTCCCCTGTGTCGTCACCTACACCCTCGTCGGGGTGCGCTACGACACGGCCTCGTCAGGGCCTTGACAGACCCGGTACGAGGTGTCCCCCCGACCGACCCGGGGCGAGGCGCAGACGACCCCGCCCTGTCGATCGTCGAGGGCGTCTCACTGCGGCAGTCGCACGACGCGCACCCGGCCCGAGCCGTACTCGCCCACGTAGAGCCGACCCGCGCGCCACGCGAGGGCGACCGGGCGCGAGAACACGGCCTGGGTGGCGGCGCCGAAATCGCCCGAAGGGAGCCGTCGCCCGTCGGCGTCGTCGCGGCCCGCGAGGGTGCTCATGCGGCCCGTGAGCACGTCGACCACGCGCACCCGGCCCGCGCTCTCGTCGGCGACGAAGAGCCGACTCTGGCCGTCGAAGGCGAGGCCTTGGGGCGTGCCGAGGGCCGAAGTGTTGCCCATCACATCGCTGTCAGACTGAGGCGCGCGCTGGTCGACCAGGCCCGCGAGGATGCGCGCGCGGGGCGGCATGTCGGTGCCGATGCTCCACACGACGGCGCGTCGCGGGTCGCTCACGAAGAGCCGCCCTGCGTTGTCTTGAACGATGGCGCCCACCGAGCCGATGCCCGCGGTGGTGGCCACGATCCCGGTGCCGCTGTCGGGCACGCCGCCGTCGGCGCCCGCCCCGGCGTAGAGGGTCGGCGCGGCGAAGGCGTTGTTCATCACCGAGACGCGCCAGATGCGCGCGCGGTCGTCGCTGAACCACACCCCGCCGTCGGTGCTGAGCGGGTTCGATGGGCCGCTGTATCCGATGTCGCTCCGGGGCCCCGCGTCGCGGAGGCCGCCGTCGCTGTTGGTGGGCTGAAACTGCCCGGCCACGCGGCGGTACGCGCCGCCGTCGGTGAGCTCGATCACGGCGTTGCGATCGGGCAGGCCCACCGCGGTGCGCTCGGTGTCGACGGTGATGCCGATGACCCGCGAGGGGCCGAGCTCCCGCGCGGGCCCGGGGGCGCTGTCGGTGGGGTTGCTGAGGCCCTCGCCGAGGAGCGTATTCACCACGTTCGAGGCGACGCGGTAGACGCGGCCGTCGAGCTCGCCGGCGACGTAGAGGGCATCAGCGGGGCCGTCGAAGGCGAGCCCGGCCACGCGGCCGAAGCGGTACCGCCGCAAGGTGTCGCTGCTGCCGAACTGATTGCGCGTCGCCCCGTACGGGAACTCGACCGCCGCGAGCATTCCGCTCTGCGCGTTGCTGATGCGCCCGACCCGCTGCCCGTCGAGGTCGGTGAAGAGCACCGTGAGGCCGTCGCCAGCGATGGCGAGGCCGCCGACCCGCCCGAGCGCGACGCTGCTCACCCCGGGCACGCCGCACCCGCTGCGATGGCCCGCTACGACGCGCGAGAGCACCGCTGGCGCGGGCACGGCCCCGACCACCACGCAGCGGCTGTCGTCGAGCGCGTAGACCGAGCCGTCGGCGCCCACGGCGACGCTCGACACGGCCCCGAAGCGCAGCTGCGATCGGTCGGCGTAGATGCCCGTCGAGCCCGCCAGAAGGTCGCCCGAGGCGTCGCAGCCCGAGCCCATGAACGTGTTGACGACCCGCGAGGTGTCGGCCCTGCGGAAGCGCCGCACCCGGCAGTTGTCGCGGTCTGCGAAGTACAAATACTCGTTGTCGACCGCGAGCCCGGCGGGGTTGTTCACCGCGGTGCTCGTGCCGGCCATGCCGTCGCCGTTGAAGCGGGTCGTGCAGGCCGTGCCGCAGGTCTGCCCGACCACCGCGCCGGCCGCGCCCATCGCGGTGAAATCGTCGCGGAGCCGGAGCGCGTACACGCGGTTGTCGGCGGTGAAGAACAGATCGCGGGTGTCGCGCGCGAAGGCGAGCCCGAAGGGCCCGGTGCTGGGCACGAGGCCGAGCTCGATGGCCGTGAGGGTGCCGTTCGCCACGCGGTAGATGGCGTGGGTCTCGGCGTCGGCGAGCACGAAGCTGCCATCGCCGAGCGGCGTCATGGCCGTGATTTGACCGAGGGGGCTCGTGAGCGCGTCGCCCGCGACGGGGGCCGCGTTGACCCCAGAGCCCGCGGCCCTGCGCGCGGTGAGCAGCGAGCCCTGGAGGGTGATCCCTACGACGCGCCCGATGCCGTCGTCTGAGACGAGCACCTCGTTGTTGAGGCCCGCCACGGCGCGGGGCGCGATGAAGCGCGGGTCTGCGGCGCTCCACTGATCGCCCACGAAGGGCTCGACGCAGGCGCGCCCCGTCGCGAGCACCGCGTCGCACGAAGGCTGAACGTCTTGCCCCGCGTCTTGCCCGGCGTCTTGCCCTGCGTCTTGGCCCGCGTCGGCCACCGCCGCGTCTTGCCCCGCGTCGACCGCCACGTCTTGGCCGACGTCTTGCCCCGCGTCTTGCCCTGCGTCGGTCGGCACATCGACCGCGACGTCGGGCCCGACATCGACCCCGAGGTCTGCCGGCACGTCGGCGCCGAGGTCGTTCGACGCGTCGTGCCCAGCGTCGGCGACGGGCACGTCGGCCCCCGTGTCGCGCTGCTGTACGAGCGATTCATCGTAGACCCTGCACCCTGCGGCCCACAGCGAGCAGACACCCAACACGACGCGGAGAGAAGAACGCACGTCACAACGATGCCAGACCCACCCGGGCACTGTCACCGTTCGAGTCACATCGTCAGGGCCACGCCGGGTTCATCGTGTCGGCTTCTTCGTAGGGCACGATGATGGGCGCCCCAGACCGCAGAATGGGCAAGACCGTGCACACCCCGCCAGGGCCCACGCGCACGTCTGCGGCGTACCAGAAATCTCCCGTCGCGCTGCGCCCTGCGTTTCGGAGCACCACCGGCCCGAGCCGCGCCGCGGGGGTGGGCTGGCCGCAATAGATCGTCAGCGTGGCGGCCTGGTCGCCCGCGCCGTCGCGGTCGAAATAGTGAACGCCGACGCGGTAGAGCGACTCGGTGGGGCGGTCGATGTTGATGTTCTCTGGGCCGTGGCCGGTGACGTCGTCGAGGTCGAGCCGGGGGTCGCCGCCTTGGCCGCTGCGATCCCACAAGAGGCGTCGCCCCGCGGCGGCGTTGCAGTTGAACCAGTGGCAATCTTCAGAGGTGCCCCATCCGCGGAGCGCCCCGCCGCGCAGGAGGTGCAGGTCGACGTCGCTCGAATCGCACGCGGCGCCGTCGTTCGAGGGGCAGCTCCGGCCTGGGGGGTCCCACGAGAGCTCGACCCGCAGGCCCTCGCGCGGCACGGCGCGCACCACGGTGGTGCACTGATCGCTCTCGCCCGCCTCGTCGGTGACCCGCAGCCGCACGCGATACTCGCCGGCCACATCCGGGGTGAACGACGCGCGCAACGAATCGCTCGGCGAGATCGGCGGGCGCGCGCTCGACGACGGGGAGTCAAGCAGCGACCAGCGCACCTCGTCGACGCCGCGGTCGGCCTGGGCGTTGGCGTTCAGCGCCACGCGACGGAGCGGCTGGGTCACGATGTCGGGCGGGCAAATCGCCACCGGCCCAGAGGCCCGAACGGTGACGCGCAAGAGACACTCGGTGACCTCGGCGGCGGCGTCTGCGCCCGGAGCTCCAGCATCACCGACCCCCGCGTCGGCCTCACCGACGGCGACCTCGACGAGGTAGTCTCCCTCGACCGGTGCGGTGAACACCGCGTCTTCGCCGCCCGCGTGGGTGAGCGTCGCTGCGGCCGGGCCCGAGACCACGCGCCACCGCGCCCGACCCCACAGCCGAGTCGGTACCCCGGCGTAAAGCCGCAGGGGCACCGAAGGGCGCGCCCGCCACGCGGCCTCGGAGCACACGAACGACGGCGAGCGGTACGGCGTCTCGCCGAGGCCCGTTCGGCTGCCGCAACCCGCGACGGTGCGAGCGAGCGCGACGCAGAGCGTGAGGCCCCCGAGGGCGCTGCGATACCCTGCCATCGCGCGCCTAGACCGCGACCACCTCGACCACGATGGCCGTGATGTTGTCGCGCCCGCCGCGGGCGTTCGCCGTCTCGATCAGCTTGCGCGCCGCAGCCTCAGGCTGAAGCTGCATGAACTGCAAGATCTCGTTGGCGTCGTCGAAGTAGCCGTGCAACCCGTCGGTGCAGAGGAGGAACTTGTCGCCCGGCACCGTCTCGACCACCCGGGTGTCGACCTCGACGTACTCGTGCGAGCCGACGGCGCGGGTGATCACGTTGCGATGCGGCGCGTGCTTCGCCTCTTCTTCGGTGATCATCCCTTCGCGGATCTGCATCGCGATGAGGGTGTGGTCGTCGGTGATCTGCGCGATCTGCCCGTCACGGCAGAGGTAGATGCGGCTGTCGCCGACCTGGGCCACCACCGCGACGCGCCCGAGGAGCATCAGCACCGACGTGGTGGTGCCCATGCCGGCCTTGCTCTCGTCGAACTCGGCCATCGAATGCACCATGTACGTCGCCGCCTGCACCGCCGCCGTGAGGATCTGCTCAGCGCGGGCGTGGAGGTCAGGGTCGTAGGGGTCTTTGACGAGGCTCTCGACGTTGGCGCGCTCGCGGCGCACCCAAGCGCGGATGGTGTAGACGGTCTCTTCGCTCGCGACCTCGCCCGCGGCGTGACCGCCGAGGCCGTCGCACACCACGTAGAGCGAGAGGGCTTCGTCGATGATGAAGGCGTCTTCGTTGTGCTTGCGAACCCGGCCCACGTCTGTCTGACCGGAGGTGCGATAGATCGGCATAGAGTCGCGTCGGACTCTAGCAAACCTTTGTCGAAATGAACCGGCTTTGCGCAGTGGCCTTTTCTTCGGCTAACGATTCGGGCCGGGCCCTGCGGCTTCGAAGGCAGCGCGTTGCGCAGCGAGGCGCGGGTCACCGGGGCCGAGGGCCTCGGCTTCGCGGAGCGCACGCTCGGCCCCCGCGCGGTCGCCGAGGTGGAATCGCACCGTCGCGAGGTTCGCCCAAACGCTCACCGCGCGGGGGAAGCGGAGCGACGCGGCGTCGAGCTGCTGACGCGCCTCGGGCCCCCGCCGCGCGGCCCAAAGGGCCATGCCGTAGTTGGCCGCGACGACGGGGTCGAGAGGCGCGCGCGCGACCGCACGGCCGAGGTGGCGGGTCGCCTCTTCAGCGTTGCCATTTGAGAGCTGAGCAGCGCCGAGGTCTGCGAGAAACCGAGCTTCATCAGGGCGCAACGAGACGGCGGTTTGGAGCGCCTCGACGGCACCGGCGGCGTTGCCGCGCGCGAGGCGAACGGCGCCGAGGTTGTCGAAGGGTTCTGCGTCTTGGGGCGCGAGGGTGGTGGCGCGCAGCAACGACTGTTCGGCGTCGGCGAGCTGGCGCGCGGCGACCTGGGTCATGGCGAGATCGTTCCACAAAGTGGGGTCGTTCGGTCGGCGCTGGGTTGCTTGTGTGAAGGCTGCGGCAGAGGCACCGAAGTCGCCCGTGATCATGTGCAGGTGCCCGAGCGTCTGCCATACCAGCACGTCGTCGGGGTGCGCGCTCGACCACGCCGTGAACTGGGCGAGGGTGCGCGTCACCAGCGCCCGCGCCCGCGGCTCGTACGACCCGACGGCCATCGGCTCAACCGTGCGGACCGTACTTCGAAACTCAGCCATCGACCGCAGCATCGCGACTTCGTCGATGCGCTGTTGATTCGGAGCGAGCCCCGCGAGGGTGCCGCGGGCGGCTTCAGCCTGGCCGTCGGCGAGCTGGCGTCGGGCGGTCGACACTGCGGCCTCGACGGGGCGAGAGACTGCGCGTATGTCTAGTGCCCGCGCGGGCCGAGGGGCTCGGCGAGGCTGGGCCCTGAGGGGCTGCGCCAAGACAGAGAGCATCGTCAGCGACACAAGCACGCGGGCCTTCGTACCCATTCGCGCTTCTGCCTAGCACAGACGCCGGGGCCCCGACACCCAGCGACCCCACGCACCGCCCCACCACGCGCCCCCACACTTATGGAACCTACCCGCCTCCGCAACGCCCGCACCCACAACCTTCGCGGCCTCGACCTCGACCTCGCGCCCGGCCAGCTCGTGGCCGTGGCGGGCGTCTCGGGGGCGGGCAAGAGCTCGCTGGCCCTCGACACCCTCTATGCCGAAGGGCAGCGGCGCTTCGTCGAGAGCTTCTCGGCTTATGCGCGGCAGTTTCTTGAGCGTCGCGATCGCCCGCCGGTCGACGCGCTCGACCCTGTGCCGCCGGCCATCGCCGTCGACCGCGGGGCCCCGGTCCGCACCTCGCGCAGCACCGTCGGCACGATGACCGAGCTGGCCGATTATCTTCGGCTCCTCTGGGCGCGGGCGGCCACGATTCTCTGCGAGGGCTGTGGCCGTGAGGTGCAGCGGGGCACCGTGGCGATGGCCGTCGACGACCTCCTCGCGGCGGTGGCGGGGGTGCCCGAGGGGCTCCGCGCGGCGGTGACCTGGCGCGTCGCGGTGAGCGATCCTGAGCGCTACCTCGGCGTGCGCGAGCGGCTCCTCGAAGAAGGCTACCGGCGGGTGTTCATCGACGGAGGGGTGCGCGACCTCGACACCCTCGCGCCGAGCGAAGCCGTGCGCAGCGGGGGCGTCGACGTCTTGGTCGATCGCCTGGTGGTGTGCGAGCGCGAGCGGAGCCGCGTTGTTGAGGCGGTCTCGACGGCGATGGCGCGGGGCGAGCGGGCCGAGGTGCACTTCGTCGACCGCGGCGAGCGCCGACCGTACTCGCGCGGGCTCGACTGCGCGCACTGCCAGCGGCACTACGCAGACCCGACGCCGGGGCTCTTCTCTTTCGCGTCACCGCTCGGCGCGTGCGGTGAGTGCAGAGGCTTCGGGCGCGTCATCGAGATCGATTTCGACAAGGTCGTGCCCGACCCCAACCTCTCGCTCGCCTCGGGCGCCATCAAGCCGTGGACGTCGAAGACCACCGCCCAAGAGAAGAAGCAGCTCCTGGCCTTCTGCGCGAAGGCGAAGATCGCCACCGACAAGCCCTGGCGCGAGCTCAGCCCCACCCAAAGGCACCAGATCATCGAGGGGGCCAAAGGGTTCGAGGGCGTCCGGGCCTGGTTCCAGTGGCTCGAGACCAAGATCTACCAGATGCACGTTCGGGTGTTTCTGTCGCGGTTTCGCAAGTATGTGCCGTGCCCCTCGTGCAACGGCACCCGGCTCCGCGCCGACGTCTCGCGCTACCACGTCTGCGGGCTCTCGATCTCAGACGCCAACGCGACGCCGGTCGCGACGCTCAAGGCCCGCCTCGCGCGGCTCGCGCCCATCGACGAGCCGACCGACCGCATCAGCCGAGAGATCCAGGCGCGGCTCGGGTACCTCGACGACGTGGGGGTGGGCTACCTCACCCTCGACCGCGCCTCGCGCACCCTGTCGGGCGGCGAGGTGCAGCGGGTGTCGCTCACCGCGGCCCTCGGCACGAGCCTCACGGGCACGATGATGGTGCTCGACGAGCCCACCGCGGGGCTCCACCCCCGCGACGCCGAGCGGCTCATCCGTGTCGCCCGGGGCATCGCCGCGCTCGGCAACGTGGCCCTGGTCATCGAGCACGACCTCGACGTCATCGCCGCCGCCGACCGCGTGATCGAGCTCGGCCCCGACGCGGGCGAGCACGGCGGGGCGGTGGTCTTCGATGGGCCTCCGGCGGCGCTGCGTGGCGCAGAGACGGCCACCGCCGAGGCCTTCCGGGCCGCAGGGGCCGCGCGCACGAAGCGCCGCAAGGCGAAGGGCACGCTCGTGCTTCGGGGCGCCCGCGGGCACAACCTCAAGGGCCTCACGCTGGAGCTCCCGCTCGGGGTGCTCACGGTGATGACCGGGGTGTCGGGCTCGGGCAAGAGCTCGCTGGTCGGCGAGACGCTCTTCCCCGCGGTGACCCGCGCCCTCGCGGCCCGCGCGCTGCCCGTCCAGGCCGAAGAGGCCCTCGCATACGACGCCCTCGAAGGCGCTGACGGCCTCGTCGATGTGGCCTACGTCGACCAGGGCCCCCTCGGGCGCACCACCCGCGGCAACGCGGCCACCTACCTGAAGCTCTATGACCGCATCCGGCAGCGCTTCGCCCAGGCGCCCGAGTCAAAAGAGCGCGGCTACGCGACCCGCACCTTCTCGTTCAACGTCGAGGGCGGGCGCTGCCCGGCCTGCGAGGGGGCCGGCTACGAGACCGTCGAGATGCAGTTTCTCGCCGACGTGAGCTTCCTCTGCCCCGACTGCAAGGGGCGGCGCTTTCGCGACGAAGTGCTTGAAATCAGGGTGAACGGCGCCAACATCGCCGAGGTCCTCGACATGAGCGCCGACACCCTCGCGGCGCGCTTCGCCGACGACCCGGTGCTCGTGGCCTCGCTCGAACCGATGCGCGCCGTGGGCCTCGGGTACGTGCGCGTGGGGCAGAGCCTCTCGACCCTCTCGGGCGGCGAGGCGCAGCGCCTCAAGCTCGCGGCCACGCTCATCGACGCGCGCCCCGGGAGCCTCATCATCCTCGACGAGCCCACCACGGGCCTGCACCGCCGCGACGTGGCGCGGGTCTTTGACACCCTCGACGGCCTCGTCGCGCGGGGCGTCACCGTGGTCGTCGTCGAGCACGACCCCTACGTCGCCGCGCGGGCCGATTGGGTCATCGATCTCGGCCCCGAGGCCGCCGACGCCGGCGGCGAAATCGTCGCCGCGGGCACCCCCGAGGCCGTGGCCAGGCACCCCGCGTCGCGCTTCGCGAAGTACCTCGCGGCGGCCCTCGACCCGACAAAGCCCGCAGTGAACGTCGCCGAGGGGGCGCGGCCCGCGACCGAGATCACCGTGCCCGACGCGGTGATCGTTCACGGCGCGCGGGAGCACAACCTGCACGTCGCGAAGCTCGAAGTGCCGCGCGAGAAGCTCGTCGCGATGACCGGGCCCTCGGGCTCGGGCAAGAGCTCGCTCGCCTTCGATGTGATCTACGCCGAGGGGCAGCGGCGCTTCCTTGAGACGCTCTCGCCCTACGCGCGGCAGTACCTCCCGTCGCTCGGGCGCGCCGACGTCGACAGCATCGTGGGCATCCCCCCGGCGATCTCGCTCGAACAGCGCACGGCCCGGGCCGGGGCCATGAGCACCGTCTCGACGGTGACCGAGGTGGCCCACTACCTTCGCTTGCTCTACGCCAAGGTCGCGACGCCGCACTGCCCGAAGTGCAACCTCGCCATCGGCGCGCGGAGCCCCGAGTCGATCGTCGAGGAGCTGCAAGCGCAGCACCCGGCGAGCGCCAACCTCTCGGTGTTCGCGCCGGTGGTGCGCGCACGAAAGGGGCTCCACGGCGAGGTGATCGAGCGCGCGCGCAAGGCGGGCGTCGAGTCGGTGCGGGTCGACGGGGTCGACCACGATCCGAAGAAGGTGCCGGCCTTGGCGAAATCGAAGACGCACGACGTGTGGCTTTGGTTGGGGTCGAGCGAGGCCCGCGACGGCGAGGGGCTCTTGCAGCGGCTCCATCGCGCGGTCTCGCTGGCCGAGGGGCATTGCGTGGTCGAGCGCGATGAGCGCAGCGGCCGGGTGGGCGAGCCGACGGTCTACAACACCCGCCGCGCGTGCCCCAAATGCGGCCTCGGCGTCCCCGAGATGGACCCTCGGCATTTCTCGTTTAACACCCCGCAAGGGCGGTGCCCGACCTGCGAGGGCAACGGCCTCGACGCCGGGGGCAACCTCTGCGCCAAATGCCAGGGGAGCCGTCTGGCGCCCATCCCCCGCGCGGTTCGCCTCGGCACGGTGCGCTTCCACGAGGCGATGGCGCAGACCCCGGGTGAGCTGAGGGAGCACCTCCGCGCGCTCGCGCTGACCCCGCGCGAGCGGCTCATCGCCGAGGCGCCGCGGGCGCAGCTTGAGTCGAAGCTCAGCACCCTGCTCGACCTCGGCCTCGACTACCTCACCCTCGACCGCCGCGCCAACACGCTCTCAGGCGGCGAGATGCAGCGCCTTCGGCTCGCCGCGCAGATCGGCGCGGGTCTCACCGGGGTGCTCTACGTGCTCGACGAGCCCACCATCGGGCTCCACGGCCGCGACACCGGTCGCCTGATCGGCGCGATGCGAAAGCTCGTCGACCGCGGGGCGAGCGTGATCGTGGTCGAGCACGACGCCGAGGTCATCAAGGCCGCCGATCACATCGTCGACCTCGGGCCCACGGGCGGCAAGGGCGGCGGGCATGTGGTGGCCGCCGGGCCCGCGGCCGAGGTGCTCGCGAGCGACTCGCCGACCGCGAAGGCCATCCGGATGAAACCGGGCGACGACGCGCGGGCGCGCAGCGAGCGGGGCGTCGAGTGGCTCACGGTGAAGGGCGCCGAGGGGCACAACCTCCAGCGCACGACGGTGCGCTTCCCCTTGCAGCGCTTCGTGTGTGTGGCGGGGGTGAGCGGGGCCGGCAAGAGCACCCTCGTCGAGAAGGTGATGCTGCGCGCGGTGAAAGAGAAGCTGAAGCTTCAGACCGACGCGCCGCTCACGCACAAGGGCATCGAGGGCTACCAGTCGCTCCGCCGCGCGGTGGCCATCGACCAGTCGCCGATCGGCCGCACCCCGCGCAGCGTGCCAGCGACCTACGTGGGCATCTGGGATGAAATCCGCAAGCTCTTCGCGGCCACCGAAGAGGCGCGGAGCCGCGGTTGGGGCATCGGCCGCTTCTCGTTCAACACCACCGCCGAGAGCGGCGGCGGGCGCTGCGAGGTCTGCGACGGCGCCGGGGTGAAGCACCTCGAAATGGCCTTCTTGCCCGACGTGGTGGTGCCCTGCGAGGGATGCAACGGCGCGCGCTTCACCCGCGAGACCCGCGAGGTCAAGCTCCACGGGTACGACGTCGGCGAGGTGCTCGCCCTCACCATCGAAGAGGCGCGGCAGGTCTTCCACCAGGTGCCCAAGGTGCACCGCGCGCTCGGCCTCTTGCACGACCTCGGCATCGGGTACCTCTCGCTCGGGCAAGGCTCGCACACGCTCTCGGGGGGCGAGGCCCAGCGCATCAAGCTCGCCACGGAGCTTCAGAACGGCGGCGCCAGCACGCTCTACGTGCTCGACGAGCCCACCACGGGCCTGCACCTCACCGACGTGGCGCGGCTCATCGGGGTGATGCAGCAGCTCGTCGACCGCGGCGACTCGTTGGTGGTGATCGAGCACCACCCGAGCGTTCTCGCGGCGTCAGACTGGGTCATCGAGCTCGGGCCGGGGGGCGGGCGCGAAGGCGGCCGGGTCGTGGCCGAGGGGCCGCCGCGAGGGCTCGCCGAGGGCGACACCGCGACCGGGGCGGTGCTCCGCGAGGCCCTCGCGGGCGTCTCATAGCGCGGGCGACAGGGCCGTCAGCGGTCTTCGGCGGGGCGCGAGGCGAGGGCGACGCGGTCGAGCCAGGCCCAGAGGCGAGGCCGCGCCGCGAGGGTCTCGCGTTGCCAGGGTGAGAGCGGGCTCCGCAGCGCGTGGAGCTGACCGAAGAGCGACACGTCGGCCACGCCCGGGTGCTCGCCCAGCCAGAAGCCCTGCGTCGGAGCCTGCGCTTCGAGGGCGTCGACGAGCCGCTCGAAGCGCGACCAGCAGGCCTCGGGGCCGCGGCGCCACACGTCGCGGGCCACGAGCCCGGCGATGACCCGTCGCCGCAGCACCGCTCCGAGCACCGCCCGTACCGGCGCGGGGGCAGACCCGAAATAGGCCTGGCGTACGGCCTCCCAGTTGCGCGAATCGGCCCACCGCGAGGCGACGACGAAGCCGTTGAGCGAGGTGTCGGCGAGCTCCTCCCAGCACCACGCCGCGGCGCGCCCCTTGGCGTCGAGACCGCGAAGCAGCGCGTCGCCGCTCAGCGCGTTGATGCGATGCAAAATCGCCGTCGAGTCGGCCACGGCCTCGTCGCCGACAAGCAACACGGGAACCTGCCCCGTCGCGTTCACCCCGCGGTGCTGGTCGGGCCGCTCGGCGTGGCGCCGGGTGTACCGAAGCGCCGCCACTCCGAGGGCGCGGTGGACCTTGAGACAGAAGGGCGAGTGGCTCTCCCAGCCGGGCGTGCCGGGGTCGGTGAGCTCGCAGAGGGTGAGGGGCGGCGTCGTGCGCGCGGGGTCGGCGGCGGGCGAGGGCGATGCGGTGTTCATGGCCAGAGAGATAGCGTGCCGATTTGTCAGCCTTGTGTCAGGTTTTCGAGATGCGCCGCACCGAGCGTCTTCTGGCCATCGCCGAGCACCTCAGGGCCCGCCGTACGGGCATCACCGCCGAGGCGCTGGCCGAGCGATTCGGCGTCACCGCGCGCACCATGTACCGCGACCTCGCGAGCCTGAGGGCGGCCTCGCTCCCCATCGGCGCAGACCGCGGCCGCGGCGGTGGATTCGCCCTCGACCGGCACTACACCTTGCCGCCGGTCAACTTCACCGCCCGCGAGGCCGCCGTGCTCATCGCGGCCGCCCAGTGGGTCGGGGCCATGCGGGTGACGCCCTTCACCGAGACCCTCGAACGCGGGGTCGAGAAGGTGAGGGCCGCGCTCGGGGCCTCGGCGCAACGCGAGCTCTTGACCCTCCTCGGGGCGTTGCAGCACGTCGGCGTGCCCGCGCGGCCGACCGATGCGTCGGTGCGCGCCGCGGTCGAGCGCGGGTGGTTCGAGCAGCGCCCCCTCAGGGTCACCTACCGTAGCGCGGGCGGCGCACAGACCGAACGCACGGTGCGCATCCGATCGCTCGTGATGGACGGCCACGAGGTGCGACTCCACTGCGACGACCTTGACCGCGGCGAGGCCCGCGAGCTGCGCCTTCACGCCATCGTGCGGGCCCGGGTCGTACCGCTGGGGCAGGGCGAGCGCGAGCCCCCCGCGAAGGTCGATCGCCGCGAAGTGTGAGGCCGCGGATACGTGCGGGTTGACCTTTGCGCAGGGTGGGCGATGCTCGCAGCATGGGTCTCCATCGCGGCGCACGGCTGAGCTTGCTTGCCCTCTTCGTGATCGGCGGCTGCGGCACCCTCATCGACCCCAAACTCCCGGTGCTGCGCGACGCGGGCCCAGAGACGTCGTCGCGCGACGCGAGCCTCGACCTCGGCCCCGCGGAAGACGCCCGGCTCGATGCGCCCGACGCCGACGACGCGGCGATGCCTGGCGACGCCGCCGACGCGCCCGACGCCCTCGATGCCGCCGACGTCGTCGGGGCGGGCGATGTGCGTGATGTGAACGATGTCAACATGGCCGACGTGTTCGACGCGGGCTTCGACGTGCCGGCGCCGCGCGACCTCGGGGTCGATCTCGGGGTCGATCTCGGCGTCGATGTAGGGCCGAGCGATCTGGGCGTCGCGCCTGACCTGCCCGAGGTCGGCGTTGACCTGCCCGAGGTCGGGGTTGACGCGCCGAGCGATCGCCCTGCTGCCCGCGATGTTGTCTGCCCCGCGTTCCCCAAGCCCCGCCTCCCGTGGAACGGTGCGGTGCTCAGCGGCACCGGCCTCGCGCTCCGGCTCGACGGCACCGGCGCGACCGCGGTCGAGGTGTGCGGCACCCCCGACTGCAACCTCCAACGCCCGAGTTTTAGCCTCCCTGTGACGGGCGACCTGGCCTCCGGGAGCGTGCCCTCTCCGGGCGTCTGGTGGTGGCGCGTGGCGGTGCCCGAGGGGTGCCCCCGCGCGGGGCAGCCGACCTACGAGCTTCGGGTCTTGCCCCGCTTCGGAAGCACGGTCTCGCGCGCGGTCGGTGCGCCCTTCGGCATGATGGGCGACCTACGGCGTCGCGGGCGCGATCAGCTCGTGATGGGGGCGCCCGACGCCGCGCCGACGGGTCTCGGCCGCTCAGGGCGCGTGGTGCTCTTCGACCCGGTCGACAACGCCCAACAGGTCATCGAGGCGCCTGCGAGTTGCGAAGGCTTCGGGCGCTTCGTGGGGGTCGCCGGCGACCTGAACGCCGACGGCTTTCTCGACGTGTATGCGAGCTGCGGTCGCGGCCGCATGGTGCTCATGTTGGGCCCCTTCTTCAACGAGAACGGGCCGAACCTCACCCTCCTCAGCGCGGCGACGAGCGAGCTCATCGAGGTGGCAGCGTTGGGAGACATCGACGGCGACCGCGCCGCCGATCTCGGTCTCATCACCGCGCCCAACAGCGCCCAACGCGTGGTCTCGACGCTGCGCCTCGTCAGCGGCAGCCCGACCCTTACGCAGGTCGAGCAGATCGGCCTCCAATCGAACGCCAACCCGCCGAGCCTCGCGGCCCTGGGCGACTTCGACGGCGACGGACGCGCCGATTTCGCCGTCTCGCGCATCGTCGTCCCGATCCTTGCCCCCGAAGGCGCGGTGAAGCTCTATCTGAGCACTCGGTCGCCGGTGACCCTCTCGCCGGGGCTCAACGAGCTCGGCCTCGGTGACGTCTTCGCGACCCAGGCCGCCGCCGGGGGTGACGCGCTCGGCACCGGCCAACCCACCCTCATCGTCTTGACGCGACGCTCGAACCAGAACGCGACCCGCCTCGGGATCTACCGCTTCGAAGACGTCATCTCGGTCTTGCACCTTCCGACGCAGACCTTCTCGGTGCCGAGCGCGGCGCCGCGGCAAGGCCTCGCGACGCTCAACCTCCGCGGCGAGGGCGGCGTCGACTGGGCTCACGCTCCGAACCCGGGGCGCCTCGCAGTCAGCTTCCCTTGCCTCGCGTGTCTTCAAGGGCGAGCGGGCATCCGAGACATCACCGACAGCACCGTCACCTTGGCTGCCGCCTTCGGTGTCGGCGACCTCACCGGCGACCTCACCGGCGACCTCTTGCTCTTGGGGCCCGCCGACGACGTGCTCAACACCTCGCGTTTTGGCATGATCCAGGGAGCCGCCAACGCCGAGCTCCGACCGAGCAGCGGCCGAATCTCGGTCGAGGGCATCCCGCTGGTCTCCGCGCACACGATTTTGCACTGACCGCCGCGGCGTTTGAGCCCGCATCGCCGGTGCGCTATACCGCCCGCGATGGGCCCCGACCCCCGCGCGACCTTGCTCCGTTCTGGGCCTCCCTGGCTCGCCGAACGCACGCTCTTTCTCACCCGGCACGGCTCGCACGCGTACGGCCTCGCGACGGCCGAGAGCGACGTCGATGTGCGGGGCTTCGCGGTGCCCCCGAAGGCGTACTACCTCGGGTTTCACCAGCGCTTCGAGCAGGCCGAGCAGGCCGAGCCCGACACCGTGGTGTACGAGCTCCGAAAGTTTGTACGCCTCGCCGCCGACGCCAACCCGAGCGTGCTCGAGCTCCTCTTCACCGCGCCCGAAGATCACCTCTGGGTCGACCCCGTGGCCGCGCAAGTGCTCGCGGCCCGAGAGCGCTTTCTCTCCAAGAAGGTGCGCCACACCTTCTCGGGCTTTGCCATGGCGCAGCTGAAGCGCCTCGAAGCGAGCCGACGCTTCATCGTGTCACCGCCCCGCGACCCGAGCGACGGCGACTGGGCGGCCTTCACTCACTGGCGAACGCACCGCAACCCGCGCCGCGCGGCCCTCGAAGCCGCGCACGGGTACGACACCAAGTTCGGCGCCCACATCGTGCGGCTCCTCAGAATGGCGCGCGAAATTTTAACCGAGGGCGTGGTGAAGGTTCGCCGGCCTGACGCCGACGAGCTTCGCGGCATCCGAGAGGGCGCGTGGTCGTTCGAGCGGCTCGCTGCCTTCGCGGCTGAGGCAGACGACGCGCTTTCCTCGGTGAGCGCGGCTTCGCCGCTCGCCCATCACCCCAACATGGTCGAGCTCGACGCGTGCTGCGTTGAGTGGGTCGATGCGGCGCTCGGCTGCGCGACGTCACTCGAACCGCGCGGCGGCATCTGATAGTTTCAAAGATTGAGGCATGGTGTGTCGCGCGAATCATTCTTTTTAATCGACGACGACCAAGTCCAGTGGAGCCGCGGCCGACGCGTGGTCACGCTCCTCATCGTGTTGATCGGCATGTTCCTCTACGCGACGGTCGGCGTCGACGAGGCGCGGGCCGACGCGCTGCCCGCGATGTTGATGAGCATCACCGCGTGGGTGACGGTGCTCGGCGTGGGCATGTTTCGAGACCTGAACGGCCAGATCAGGGTGGGCGACCCCCTGGTGATGATGCTCGCGATCTATTTCTACTATTTTATCAACCCGGGCATTACGTGGCTCCATGGCGCCAACCTCGCGCTCTCTGGGCCGGCGACGGTGATCATCTCAAGCGAGTTGGTGAGCCAGATCCAGACGCTCCACGTCATCTTCATGCTGATCGCGAGCGGCGCCTACTTCGCCGTGGTTCGCCCTTTTCGGGTGCAGCGCATGAGCGCCGAAGAGGCCGAGGCGTGGCTCCCGGCGCCGCGCACCGTGCTCTTGATCGCCTTCGTGCCGCTCCTCTTGGTGATTGTTCAGCGCATCGTCAGCGACGGCACCATCTTGCCGACGCGCAACTACGGCGCAGAGTGGCAATCGGGCCAGGAGTCGATGAACGAGGCGCGTCGCGTGGGCGGCGGCGACCAGGTCGCGCTGCAGCTCTTTTCAAAGATCTACTTCGTACCGGCGATCTTGCAGGGCCTCGGGTTGGGCGTCTGGCTCTGTCGGAGCATCGCGCGACGCTCGCGTTGGGGCCTGGCGCTCTTCGCGGTGACAATGCCCGTGGTGATGCTCCTGGCGGGCGGCGCACGGAGCGGGGTCGCCTTGCCCTTCTTGATGGCGGTCTTGATCGCCGACCACCTGGTGGGCCCGCTCCGCTGGCGGTGGATCCTCGCGGGCGCCCTGGTGGGCCTCACGTTCTTCAACGCCTTCGCGGTGTACCGCGGCGTTCAAGACCAGGGCTTCAGCCGCGCGGTCGAGTCGACCCGCGAGCAGCTGGCCACCGAGCGCGAGGCGAGCCAGGCCTCGACCGAAGACTCGGTGATGTTGGTCAAAGAGGCGTTGATGGTCACGCTGGTCGACCGCGGCGCGCCCACCCACGGCGGCATCTACTTTGTAGAGAATGTGTTGAGCCTCTTGCCGCAGCAGATGTACCCCGACAAGCTCTTGTGGGTGCCGACCGGCGCGCAGCTCACCCGACTCTTGATCGGTCGCACCGCCGCCGACGAGGGCACGAGCGGCGTCGCGGGCTCGATCGTGGCCGACGGCTACCAGATCGAGCGCGAGCTCGGGCTGATGATCTTGGCGCTTGTGATGGGTGCCATCTACGGCCTCGCGGCGCGCGCGGTGGGCATCGGCGCGGGCCACCCCAGACGCGCCCAGCTCGTCCAGCTTTGCATTTTTCTCACCTATGTGCCGCAGGCCTACAACTATGTCCGCTCAGACCTGGGGCAGGTGCTTGTTCAGCTGCTCTATCACTTGTTGATCCCCCTCGCCGGCGCGAAGATGCTGCGCGGGGTGGTGAGCGGCGAGGCATGGTACCGCCCCGTCGAGGTGCGCTCCCGCTAGCGCCGCGTCTGTCGCGGCCCGTCAGGATGTGTTGACCCGGGCGCAACGGTGCTAAGAGTCTCGGGTATGGCCCCTCCGAGCACCGCCCGCCGCGGCTACCCTACCGACCTGAGCGACGCCGAGTGGTCGCTGATCGAGCCGATGGTGCCGCTCCAGCAGCCGCTCTTTAAAGAGACGAAGTACGACCGGCGCGTCGTCATCAACGGCATTCTCTACAAGTTTCGCACGGGTTGCCCGTGGCGGCTTTTGCCCAATGACTTCCCCCCGTGGCAGACGGTGGTGAAGTACTTCTACCGGTACGAGCGCCTCGGCGTATGGGAGAAGATCCACGCGAAGCTGAACCGCTAGGCTGCGTCCGTAAATGTCGTGGCGGCGGAGGGGGCGAAGTGGCCAATCCGACGAGGTTGCGCCGCGCCCCAACCCTTGCGTGACCACACCCCAGTGGGGCGCGAAGATCACGCGTTTCTCAGGGGGTGAGGTCACACCGCTCGCCTTCGCGCGGCCCGCGTGTCAGCTCAATGCCGCGGGTAAACTCAGCCCAGAACGCGACGCCCACTCTCTCGGCTACCGCCTGTGCCGACACAGCCTCGCCGCGACAGGCTGAAGCGCATGCCGCAATCAACGCGGGTTTAGGGCCCACACCCATCGCGAACAGCCCCGTCGCCGAGATTCAAAAGAGGCGATTCAACCCGTTGAGCGCCGCGACGCGGTAGGCCTCGGCCATGGTGGGGTAATTGAACGTCGTCGAGACGAAGTACTCGATGCTGTTCTGCGGCGAGGGTTGATTCATCACCGCCTGGCCGATGTGCACGATCTCGCTGGCCTGATAGCCGAAGCAGTGAATGCCCAAGATGGCCTTGGTCTCGCGGTGAAAGAGGAGCTTCAACATGCCCACCGACTGACCCACGATCTGCGCGCGGGCGAGGCTGCGAAAGAGGGCGTGACCGGCCTCGTAGGGCACCTTCTTCGCGGTCAGCTCGCGCTCGGTGGCGCCGATCGAGCTGATCTCGGGCGTGGTGTAGATCCCATTGGGGATCTCCCGCGAGAAGCGCCCGTCGGCCTCACCCATGACAAAGTGCGTCGCGGCGAAGCGGCCCTGGTCGTAGGCCGCGCTGGCCAGCGAGGGCGGGCCGATGACGTCGCCCACCGCGTACATGTGGGGCTGCGCCGCGATCTGATAGGTGTCGCTCACCCGAATCAAGCCCCGGGCGTCGGGGATGATGCCGATGGCCTCTAGGCCCATGTCTTGGGTGTTGCCGGTGCGACCGTTGGCCCAAAGGAGCACGTCGCTCTTGGTGCGCTTGCCGCTCTTGAGGTGCAAGACCACCCCGTCGTCGAGGGGCTCGACGCGCTCGACCTCTTCGTTGTGGCGAATCACGCAGCCCATGTCGCGGAGGTGGTACGAGAGCGCGTCGGTGATCTCATCGTCGAGGAAGCTCAAGAGCTTGTCTCGGGTGTTGATGAGATTGATCTTCATACCAAGGTGCCGAAACATGCTCGCGTATTCGCACCCGATCACGCCCGCGCCGTAGATGGTCATCGAGGTCGGGGTGTGCTTGAGCCGCAAGACCGTGTCGCTGTCGAGCACCCGCGGGTGGCTGAAATCGACCTCGGCGGGGCGGTAGGGGCGCGAGCCCGTGGCGATCACGAAGCCCTTGGCCACCACCCGCTCTTTGGCGCCATTGGGGCCCTCGACTTCGAGGGTGTGGGGGTCGACAAAGCGCGCCTGACCCGAGAGCACCCGCACCTGGTTGCGCTCATAAAAGCCGTGCCGAAGATTCACCTGAGAGCGAATCACCCCCTCGGCGGCGCGAAGCATCTGCGGCAGCTCGACCTCGTAGTTTTCAATCATCGGCGCGAGCAGCGGGTTCGAGCGATACTCGGCCAGCGTACGGATGTTGTGACGCAGCGCCTTCGAGGGGATGGTGCCCCAATGGGTGCAGCCGCCGCCCACATCCGAGTAGCGCTCGACCACCGCGACGTTGAGGCCCGCCTTGGCCGCCCGCATCGAGGCGCCCTCACCGCCCGGACCCGAGCCGATCACAACAAGGTCATACTGCGACGGACCGTTCGGCGGCGAAGTCATGCGGGCCATAGAGCCGCACTCTAAACCAGCCCTGGGGCCCGGGGAGGCATTTTTGCCCGCACACCCCGCGCGGCTGAATTTTGAATGCCAAGGCCTGGCGCGCACAACAACCGCAGCGACCTGAGCCAAAGGGTCGAGGGAGTGCGATATGTACGAGGGTGACGCGGCGATCGCGCCGCGGTGGCTTCGAATCTGTGTAGGGCTCGCCGCAGGCCTCTCGATCGTCGGCACCCAGTACCTCGGGCCCTTGATGGAGGCGACGGGCCTGCTCGGCGGCTGGCTCACGCTGTTGATGTTCTCGCCGCTCTACGCGGCCGCGTTGGGGTCGCTGCGTCGCGAGCTCTGGCGCGGCTCGGGGCGTTGGCTCTTGCTCCTGGTGGGCCTCTTGATGGCGCGGGCGCTCACCGGGGCGCACCTCGTCGACGGCATCAACAAGGGCTTCAGCCTCGCGACCCTGGTGGCCTGGGCGGCGGTGCTTGAGGCGCGCCCGAGCTTGATGGGCCTCGTGGCGAAGGTCGGGGCGACGGTGACCGTGGCGGCCTTCCTGGGTCACCTCGCGGCGCCCGCGACGATCGAGATGCCGAAGGGCTGGTTGGCCCTCTTTGCGGTGATGTACTTCTGGCACCCGTCGGCCCCGCGCTTGCCCGGCGGCGGGCGCCTCGTGCGGGTGGGCCTCGCCTTCTTCGTGCTCGGCATCTTCGTCGCGAGCACCTTCCGCACGCCCGTGTTTGCCATGCTCGCGGGGCTCGTCCTGGTGGCGCTGCGTGAGCGCGAGGCGCGCTTCGTGCTCGTGCTCGGCGGCCTCGTGGCCTTCTTCGCGATGGCCCTGGCGCCGCAGACCCGCGAGGTCAGCTACGGCCGCGAGGTGAACCGCGAAGACCTCATGGCCCGTTACAACGAAGTCGGCAACGACCGCATGTCGGGCCGCGTCGACTTCTGGGAGAACGCCCTCACCCTCATGCACGAGCGCCCCGCGACCTGGGTCGTCGGCGTGGGGCCGAGCGAGGTCGACTACTTCATGGCCGAGGCCAACCCGACGGTGTACTCCGAGGCGCGGGGCGAGCGGGCCGTCCACACCCACAACACCCTGCTCGAACTGGTGTTGGGCCTCGGGCTCGTCGGGCCCCTCGTCTTCGTCGGGTGGGTGCTGAGCCTCGTGGGGCGATTTCGCTGGGCCTCGGCCGAGATGGGGCTCCTCGTGGCCATCCTCGCGAGCAGCATGGCCGACGTGGTGCTCGTCGACCTCACCGGCGGCACTTTCTGTTACGCCGCCCTCCTGGTGCTGGGCCTCGGGTCAGCCGCGAAGGTCAACGCCACCGCCGCGGCCCCGCGCCTCGTGCCCTGGGGAGAGCGCCGCGGCGGGCTCGCGCCCTGACTTTTGACACCCTGTCAAACAACCTCGCCCGGGCGGTACCAGTCGAAGGCGTTCGCGCGCGCGAAGTTGGTGAACGCGAGGTTGATGCTCACCGAGAGGGCCCGCACATGGTGCCACCACCCGGTGGGCAGGTAGAGGGCCTCGCCGGCGTCGAGGTCGACCGTGAGCCAGTCGACGGCGGCCACCCGGGGGTCGTCGCGGCGCTCGGGGTCGAGGCGGCTGTAACACCCGCGTTGGTGCGCGAAGAGCACGGTCTCGTGGGGCGCCGCGAGGGTGAAGCGCTTCTGCCCGAGCACCGAACAGAAGAGAATGTTGCAGGTGTCGTGGTGCAGCGGCGTCACCGTCGCCGCGGGGCCGATCCAGAGCGCCGTGGCGCCGCGACGCCGGGCCGGGTCGAGCCAGCCGTCGGGCATTGACACTTCGTCAAACAACGGCGCGAGGCCCTCGCGGTCGCTGTTGTGGTGCTGGGCCACGGCGTAGTGGTCGTTGGTGGGGCCGCGAGACTCGATGAGGTCGCAGTAGGCACCGAGGGGCATCAGCGTCGAGAGCCGCGCGGTGTGGAGGTCGTAGTCGACGTCGGCCTCGCGGCCTCGCGCCACGGCGATCTCGACCTGGCCGAAGCGCGCCCGCAGCGAGTCGAGGCTCCAGCGCCCGAAGGCCGCCCAGCGCGGCACGAGGTCGGTGATCACGACCGGCGTCAGGGTGGCGTAGTAGCGCGCGAAAAAGGCCTCTGGGCTGAGCCCCGCGACCCGCTCGATGCCGTGCCCCGCGGCGCGCCGTTGTGCCCGGTGGAGGGCCGCGAGCCGCTCAAGCTTGCGGCCTATGCGCGCCATGCGTTCGGAGGCCGCCGCGGCGACGGCCTCGACGGTGTCGAGGGCCTCACGGGCTGAGAAGCCCTCGTCGACGAGGCCCGCGACCACCTCGGCGGGGCTCGCGCCCTGGGTGAGGTTGTCGTCGACCCATTGCCGCCACGCGGGGTGCACCGTGCGCGGCGCGGGGCCGCTCGGGCGCGTCGAAGGTCGAGGGCGTCGCGCGGGCCTTCGCACGGGGCCTCTCAGCCGGCGTCTTCGGGGGGCGCGGGCATCGGCGGCACCACGCCGCTGTCTCGGGGCGGCGGCATCGGGGCGATGAACCCGCTGTCTTCGGGGGGCGCGGGCATCGGCGGCACCACGCCGCTGTCTTGAGGCGGCGGCATCGGCGGCACCACGCCGCTGTCTTGGGGCGGCGGCATCGGCGAGATGGTGCCGCGGTCTTCCGGCGCGCCGCTGTCTCGGGGCGGCGGCATCGGGGCGATGATGCCGCGGTCTTCGACCACCGTGACGTCTGTTGACGCTGCGTCAAGGGTGGCGTCGGCGGGCGCGTCTTGGGTCACCGCGTCGCGGCCTGCGCTGGCGTCGACGGCCTCGGTGGTGTCTGCGCAGCCGCCAAGGCCGAGCGCGGCGGTGACCATCACGCGGCCGAGGTAATGCGGCGCTCGGGGCGGCGGCAAGAGACGCTTTTGTGCCATCAACCGCGAGCCTTTGACCGGTGAGATTGAAATGTCAAGGGCGCTTCTTGACGCGGTGCGCGAGGGCTGGCAGGGTTGCCCGACGCACGATGGTGACCCAAGACTCGACGCAACGCGACGCCCGCGAAGTTCGGCCGGTGATGCCGAACGCGTGTCGCCGCGTTTCTTCGGTGAAGGTGCGCTAGCGCGTCGTTGTCTCATTCGCTCCGTTCTCTCCCGGCGCATGAGGCGCCACCCGAAGGGAGGGTCGAAAGCGAAAGACAAGTCATGGTTTGGAAGGAGCGCTTAAGACTCGAGGTCGCTCGCTGGTGTCGCGCGGTCGTGCGCGGCCTGAACGCTCGCCAAGGTGGCGTTCTCAGTGGGCGGCCCGAACTCAACCCCGGCGCCTCGCGGGTCACGCCTCGCCGCGAAGTGCTCACCCTGGCATGGCCTATCGCCGTGGCCCTCTTGGGTGACACCGCGATGGGGCTGGTCGACACCCGACTCGTGAGCGGTCTCGGGGCCTCGTCGATCGGAGGCGTCGGGCTCGCGACGACCCTCATGTACCTCAACTATGCGGCCGTCTTCGGGCTGATGCGCGGCGTGAAGGTGCGCGCCGCCCACAGCCTCGGCGAGGGCCGCCCGAGCGACGCCCTGCGGTACGCCCAGGCGGGCGCCCTTTTAGGATTCGCGGCCGGCGTGCTGGTCTTCTTCGTGGCCCGCGACATCTCCTGGGCGCTGCGGGCGCTCGGGGTCTCGCCCGGTCTCGTCGCGCCGGCACGAGAGTTCCTCGCGGCCCGCACGGTGCTGGCGCCGGCGACCTGCGTGCTGTCGGCGATGATCCAGTGGCGCCAGGGCGTGGGCGACTCGAAGACCCCGATGCGCATCACCCTCGCGGGCAACATCGTGAACGCGGGGCTGGCGTGGGCGCTCATCCATGGGCGCTTCGGGCTCCCGCGGCTCGGCGTGGCCGGGGCGGGGTACGCGACGGCGACCGCCGAGGCCCTCGAAGCGAGCGCGCTCTTGTTCGTCTTCGCGCGGGCCTGGCGAGAGAGCCGCGCGGCCCGCGAGGCGACGGGCGCGTTGGGGCTCGGCGAGGCGCTGCGCGCGGTGCTCACCGTGGGCGGCCCGACGGGGCTCCAGTTCGGGGTCGAGACCCTGGCGTTTGCGTCGTTCACCACCATCTTGGGCTCGCTCGGTGAGGCGGGGCTGGCGGCCCATCAGATCGCCCTCGCGACGATCCGTACGAGCTTTCTGCCGGGCGTGGCCGTGGGCGAAGCGGCCTCGGTGCTGGTGGGCCGGAGCCTCGGGCGTCGGGCGCTGCGCGAGGCCGACGCGGTGACCCGAGCCTCGCTCCAGACCGCGGTGGCCTTCATGGCCCTCTGCGGGGTGGTCTTCGCCCTCGGCGGAGAGGCCCTCGCGCGGGCCTTCACCGACGACCCCGCGATCGTCGAGAACGTGGTGCGGCTCTTGCGCGTGGCGGCGGTCTTCCAGGTGCTCGACGGGGTGAACATCGTGCTGCGGGGCGCCCTCCGGGGGGCCAAAGACGTGCGGCTCCCGGCGCTGTTGGGCATCACCGTGGTGTGGGTCTGCGTGCCGGGGGCGGCGTGGTTCCTCGGGCGCCAGATGGGCCTCGGGGTGCTCGGGGGCTGGCTCGGGTTCGTCGGCGAGACCACCCTCTGCGCGACGGTGTTCTACCTCCGCTGGCGCTACGGCGCGTGGCGCGAGGCCTACCGCCGACCCACGAAGGCCACCGGCGCGGTCGGGGCCTTGGCCTCGGTCCACTGAACGGTGCCGCGACGCTCGCTCGCCCGGGGCAGCGTCGCGGTGACCCGGGTGCCCCCGTCGGGCCCGAGCGGGTGAACATGCAACGACCCGCCCACGGCCTCGCACACCCCCGCCAACAGATCGAGCGCCAGCGCCCGCCCTCGCGGAAAGCCCCGCGCGCGCCGCAGCGGCGGGCACGCCACCGTCGACTCGATGGTCACCCGCACCGCGGCCTCCTCGGCGAAGGCCGTCACGTCGAGCACCGCCCCGGCCCCGGCCTCGCGCGCCTCGACGCCCAGAAAGCCCGCCAGCGTCGCCTCCCACGCCTCGCGCGGCGCCTCGACCTCGGCCGGCAGCTCGTCGCCCACCACGCTCAGCCCCACGTCGAGCCCCGCCAAGATCATCCGTACGAGCCGATCGACCTCGCGCAGCGACGAACCCACCGCGAAGCGCGTCGCCCCGGCGGTGATCGCGTCGGTGTTTTGACACAGCGTCAACATTTCGCCCAGGGCCCTCAGGCGCTCCTGGCTGTGGCGCAGGCACTCGCGCACCGTGGGGGCCTTCTGCATCGACGCGAGCTCGGCCGCGAGGTCGAGGCTCTGGAGGGCGTTTCTGAGGTCGTGGTCGACCTCGCGCGAGAGCGTCGAGAGCGCCGCGAGGTGCGTGCGCCGCCCCATCCGCCGCAGCTGCTCGTGCCCGCCGGTGGGCTCCGTCGAGAGCCTGCGGTGCACGGCCCGGCCGCGCGAGAGGGCTTCGAGCACCGAGGCGTCGAAGGCCCCGTCGAGCTCGCGCTGGAGCACCACCACCGTCGCGGCCACGCGGTTCACCCACCGGAGCGAGAGCGTTGACTCGGTGTCAATCACCGCCACCCTCGGGGTCTCGGGCTGAAGGTTCAGCGCCAGCTCGAGGGCGTCGGCGTCGCCCACGATGACGTCGAAGCGCCCCCCCCGGAGGCTCGCATCGAGGCCCTCTTCGTCGCCCACGCATCGGCTGTCGTAGTGCCCGCCGTGAGCCTCGAAGGCCCGGCCCACCGACGTCGACACGCCGGCAAAGAGCACCTTGAGCGAGGCGCGGGGAGAGTGAATCATCGCCCCTGAGTAAGAGGCCCTCGGCGCCGCCTCGACAATCGCCCGCGGGCGCAATCGTGCCCGATGCCCCGCGCGGCGTTGTCGGCTGCCTGCGTTACGTACACCTCGCCGCGTCGGGGGCCCCGCCCGTCACCGCGGCGCGGCTTGCGAAACCTGCGTGTCGGGCGCTGCGGCGGCGGGGTCCGAAGTTTAGACACCCGGGCGGGCGAGGCCTACGACGTGGTCGAAGATGCGGTCTGCGAGGGCGCGCTTTGACAGCGCCCCGACGGGCAGGTCGCCCTCGGGCGAGACCAAGACGGCCACGTTCGAGTCGCCCTCGAAGCCGTCTTCGGCGCGGTTGGCGACGATGAGATCGCAGCCCTTGCGCGCGAGCTTGTCGCGGGCGTTGGCGACGAGGTTCTCGGTCTCGACCGCGAAGCCCACCAGGGTCGGGTGCCGCGCCGCGCCCCGCCGCGCCCCGAGGCTCGCGAGGATGTCAGGGTTGCGCACGAGGGTCACCGCGGGCACGCCCTCGCCGGTCTTCTTCAGCTTCTGCGGCGAGACCTCGGCGGGGCGGTAGTCGGCCACCGCCGCGGCCATCACCACCACGTCGGCCGCGGGGTAGTGGTTTGACACACTGTCAAACATTTCGACGGCGCTCCGCACGCGCACCACGGTGACGTCGGCCGGGGGCGCGAGGCTCACCGGGCCCGAGACGAGCGTGACCGCGGCGCCGCGGCGCTGGGCGCGCTCGGCGAGGGCGTACCCCATCTTGCCGCTGCTGCGGTTGCCGAGGAAGCGCACCGGGTCGAGGGCCTCGTGGGTGCCCCCGGCGGTGATGAGCACCCGGAGGCCCGCGAGGTCTTGGGGCGTGAAGCAGGCTTCGAGGGCGTCGACGAGAGGCTCGGGCTCGACCATGCGCCCCATGCCCGAGGCGCCGCTCGCGAGGGGGCCGTCGACGGGGCCGCAGACGGCGACGCCGCGCGCGCGGAGGGTGGCGACGTTCTGCACCGTTGCCGGGTTTGACCACATGCGCGGGTGCATCGCGGGGGCCACGAGCACCGGGCCGCGGGCCGCGAGGAGGCACACCGACCCGAGGTCGTCGCCCAGACCGTGGGCCATCTTGGCGAGAAAATCTGCCGTGGCAGGCACCACCAGGACCCCGTCGGCGGCGTCGGTGAGCTGAACGTGCAGCTCGCCCGGGAAGCTCGCGTCCCACAGGTCGACGTGGGCCTTTCGGCCCGTGATGGCCGCGAAGGTCACCGGGGTCACGAAGCGCGTCGCGGCCTCGGTGAGCACCACCTCGACCCGGGCGCCCCGACGCTGAAGCTCGCGCACCACCAAGGCGCTCTTGAAAGCCGCGATGCCGCCGCCCACCACCACCAGGAGGGTCTTGCCCGCGAGCGCGCTCATCGCCGCGGCGCCGTCGGTGTTGACGCTGTGTCAACATTGCGGGTGAGGCCCATCCTCGCCATCCAGCCGCGCTCGCCCGAGAAGCCCGGGCGTCGCACCTCTTGCATGTCGCCCGACTCTTGAATCTGGGTGACCGCGAGGTACTGATCGGCGGTGTACTCGGGGTGGTCGTCGGGGCGAGGGGCGCCCGCGCCGAGGGCCGCGCCGGTGCCGACGCGCCAGATCTGCGCCGTCGGGGGGTAGGCGTCTTGCCAGCGCTCGCGGATGGCCTGATCGCCCTGGCGGGTGATCCGAAAGCGCTGGATGCGAAAGCCCGGGATGCCCCGTTGGGTCAGCACCCGGGTGCCCGCCGGGAGGCTCGGGTCGGGGATCTCGCGCTCGTCGAAGCGATCGACCCGGGGCATGATCTTGCGCACGAAGGTCACCGTGCGCTCGCGCCGCGCGCCGAGCAGCTCGATGCGCGCCGAGCCGTTCGTCAAATGCGTGTGAATCACCACGGGGAAGGGCAGGTTGTTGCGCATCCGGAGGTTGATGCTCGGGTACACCACGGTGGCGTCGAGGCCCATCTTGATGTAGCCGCTCGGGCGCGAGTGGGGGCTCCGGTCGAGCACCTCCATGCCCGCGAAGAAGCTCGCGGCGTAGAGCGTGCCGGCGATCTGGCAGGTGCCGCCGCCGACGCCGTCGATGAGCTCACCGGCCGAGATGACCGTGGCCATGCGAAAGCCGTTGGCCTCGCTGCGGTCGCCGACGACCTCGTTGAAGTTGAGCTCGGTGCCGGGCATCCACACGTAGCCGTTGATGCGGCTCGCGGCGAGGTGCAGGTTGTACGTGCGGTCGCGGTGGTCTTGGTTGGCGTTGTACGAGGTCTGAAACCACCCCACCACGGCGCTCATGTCGACCTCTCGCAGCGAGGCCGCGGTGAGCCCTGGGGTGGTGTGGTCGACCACAGCGTCGACGCGGGTCTGGCCGCTCGACAGCGCCTCGTCGATGCGGGCCAGGGTGCCGAACACGTCGAGGTGGGCCCCGCGGCGCTCGGGCACCACCCGGCGGCGCTCGACGTCGATGCGGGCGTCGACGGCGGTCTGATCGACCTCCTCCTTCCACTGGGCCAGGAGCGGCAGGGCCGTGGCGCCCTCAAGACGCACCGGCAGCGGCAGGTCGATGGGGCCGCGGGTGAGCGCCGCGTGGTGCCGCAGGAGCGCGCTGGTGGGGTCGCTCGCGCTCGCCAAAAGTCGCGTGAGGAGCGCCACATCGACCCTGGCCCCGAGGGCCTCGCGGCTCCGCTCAAGGCTGTGCTGGTCGGCCCGCACCGTGACCCGCTCGCGGAGGTACCGCCGCGCGAGCAGGTGCGCCGTCGCCGAGGGGTCGCGCCCGACGGTCACATACCGCCCTCGAATGCGCACCCGCGGGAGGCTCGCCGCCTCAGGGGCCCGCTCGGGCAACAGCAGGTAACCAATCAAGCCGCCGGTGATGGTGAAGGCCACCGAGAGCACCGCGAGGCGCCCGATGGGCCGCAGGTCGATCGCCATGACAGCTACGGGCCGTTAGGTCACTTCAGCCCCCCGGTCAATGTTTGCGCCGATGCCCGCCCCGGGGCCGCGGCGCCCGAGGCGCGACCCTTTTACCCCGGGCGACTGTCTCGAAGCCGTGCATGCTGCGCTGTACGGGCCGCGCAACGGGCATTTCAGGCATCCGTTGCTTCGTTGGTTCGTTGACGGGCGGGTGAAGAAGTGATGCGTTCACGGTTGTCAATGCGCGCGATCACCACAGAGCAGCGTGAGGCGTGGCTGGTCGTCCTGGCCGACGACGCGATGGCCTCGTCTTGGGTGACCGCGGTCGAGGCGCTCGGTCACCATGCAGAGGCCTGCGCAGGGCTCGACGCGGTGTGCGCGGCGCTCGCAGGGGGCGCGCGTTGGGCGGTCTTCGGCTCGGCGGGGCGCGAGTCGGCGGTGCTGGCGGCGCTCGATCGCCTCGGCACCTTGGCGTGTCGGGTGTGGCTCGTCGACCTTGAATCCGAGGGGCTTTCGGCCGAAGAGGCGCTCGTGGCGGGCGCCGCGGGGCTCTTGCGCTCGGTCACCCCAGACGGCCTCGCGCGGGTGCTCGCGCGGCGCGCGACGATGCGGCCCGACGCCCCACAGCCCGATCCGTCGTCCGGGGCCCGGGGCGCCTTCGACCTTAAGGCGGTGACCCGGGGGCAGCTCCCGGTGCCGGCCTGGGTGGCCACCCGCGAAGGCACGGTGCTCGCCGCCAACGCAGCCTTTCTGCGTTGCCACGGCGTCGACAGCCTCACCGGCCTCGGCGCCTACAGGGTCTTCGAGGCAAACGACGCGGCGGTCCTGGGGCTCAGCCGCGACGCGCCCACGGTCGACCGCGAGCGGGTGATCGAGACGGTCTTCGGGGGGCGCGTCGCGCTGCAAGAGCGTCTCATCTTGGCGCAACATGACCCAGATCGGGTGGTGGGTTACTGGTCAGACCTGGGGATGCCCGGGCGCGAGCTGACGCCGCACGAGTCGCTGTCAACGTGGCTGTCGATGGCCGAACAGGCGGCCGAGGCGGGGCACTGGAGCTACGACCTGAACACGGGGCAGCTCTCGCTCTCGGCGACGGCGCGGGCGCTCTTGGGGGTCGACGGCGAGCTCATGGCGCGGGGGCCCGAGGCGTGGCTCGAAGGGGTCGCGACGGGCTCGTGGGAGCGCGTTCAGAGCGCGTGCTTCGCGGGCACCGAGGTGACGCGCTCGGAGGTCGAGTTCGAGCACCGCCGGCCCGACGGGTTGCGGCGCACCCTGGTGGCGCAGGGGCTCCTGGTGGGCGCGGTGTCACCCCAACGCCTCGGCATTCTGCGCGACGTGACGGGGCGTCGTCGCGGCGCCGAGATGCGCGCGATGGAGCTCGACGTGCTGCGCCGGGTGTCGTCGGGCGAGCCCCTCGATGCGGTGCTGCGGCTGACCTTGGAGGCGCTTGAGCGGGTCTTCCCTGGCGGCATCGCGTCGGTGCATCGGGTCGAAGCGTCGGGGGCGCGGTTCGGGCAGGTGGTCGCGCCGGGGCTCCCGTCGGCGTACCTCGACGCCATCGCCTCGGTGGGGGTCGGGCCTGACGAGGGTTCGTGCGGCACGGCGGTCTGGCGCCGCAGCTCGGTGATCGTGAGCGACATCGCCGCTGACCCGCTGTGGCTTCGATACCGCGACGTGGCCTTGGCGCACGGGCTCCGGGCGTGCTGGTCGACCCCGGTGATCGACACCGACGGCGAGATGGTGGCGAGCTTCGCGCTTTACTTCCGCGAGCCGCGGGCGCCCGTGGGCGACGACGTGCGGTGGATCGAGCGGGCCGCGCACCTCGTGCGGTTGGCGCTGCAACGCGACCGTCGCTTCGAGGCGATGCGGCGGGTGCACGAGAGCGTTCAGTCGGTGTTCGAGAGCGCCCCCATGGCGATGCTCTTGCTCACCGAAGGGGGCGAGGTGCTCGAAGCCAACGCGATGTGCGCGCAGCTCCTGGAGTCGAGCCCTGAGGCGCTCAAGCGTCGCGGTTTCGGCGCGTACCTCAGCGACGACGCCCGGCACCGTTGGGAGCAGGTGATCGAAGCGCTCGGCGCGGGCGAGCTCTCGCAAGCGGCCCTCGAGGTCTGGGTCGCGACCCTGGGCGGTCGGCGCCAGGTGTGCCGCGTTCACCTCAACCGGCTTGAGTCTGCGGGGGCGGGGCGAAGGCTCCTCGCGGCGATCGAAGACCTCGCCGAGCTCCGTCGGGTCGAGCACGAGCGCACGAGCCTCTCGCGGAAGATCGCGGCGCCCGCGGTGCGGGGGCCCATCGGCGACGACCCGGCGCCCGCGGGCGGGGCGCGGCAGCTCGGCGCGCACAACGAGGCGCTCCTCCGGCTGGCCTCGCGGGTGACCCGGCTCGGGGCGTGGTCTTACACCGCGAAGGAGGGGCTCGAGCTCTCGCCAGAGGTCTCAGAAATTCTCGAACTTTCAATGGGGTACGAGGTCGAGTCGTCGCACCTTCTTGAGCGCGTGGGGCCGAGCTACCGCGCGCCGCTCATGGCCCTCTCGACGGCGGCCTGGGTCGACGGTCGGCCCTTTGACATCGAGCTCGAGCTCACCTCGCCGCGCGGGCGATCGCGTTGGGTGCGCTGCATCGCCGAGGCGGTGGTCAACGCCCACGGCGAGGTCGAGAGCCTCCAGGGGGTCTTGAAAGACCTCACCGACCAGCGCGACACGCAGGCCTCGCTGGCGGTGAGCCAGCGCCGCTTTCAAAACCTCGCCGACGCCATGCCCCTCATCGTATGGACGGCCACCGGCGACGGCCTCGTTGACTTCGTAAACCGGCACATCGCGCCGAACCCAGAGCAGCCCGACGAGCGCCCCGAGGCCCGCTGGCAGGGCGCCATCGACCCCGAAGATCGCCTGCGCGCGCAGTCGGCATGGCGTCACGCGGTGCTCACCGGCGAGGGCTTTCACGAGCGGCTGCGCATCAGCCGCGGGTCGGGCCCGCGGCGCTGGCACCAGGTGGTGGCGGTGCGCATCGGCGAGGTCGCGCAAGAGCTGCGGTGGTACGGCACGGCCACCGACGTCGACGACGTGGTGCGGCTCGAAGAAGAGACGCGGCGGCTCGCGCGGCGGCTCTCGACGACCCTTGAGAGCATCACCGACGCGTTCTTCATTCTCGATCGGTCGTGGCGCTTCTCGTTCGTGAACACCGAGTTCGAGAAGCTCTTGCGTCGCGGGCGAGACGTGCTCGTGGGGGGCGAGATCTGGGCGCACTTCCCCGAGCTTGAGGGCACGGCGCTCGAGCGGCTCTTTCGGCGCGCGGTGCGCGATGCCGAGACGGTGCGCCTGGAGTTCTTCTACCCGCGCCACGAGCGGTGGTTCGAGCTGAGGGGGTACCCGAGCGACGAGGGCCTCGCGGTGTACCTCCACGATGTGACGCAGCGCCGACGCGACGAGCAGACCCTGCGCGAGCAGGCCACGCTCCTCGACAAGGCCCAAGACGCCATCGTCGTCACCGACCTGGAGCAGCACATCACCTTCTGGAACGCGGGCGCGGAGCGCCTCTACGGCTGGCGCCGCGACCAGGCGATGGGGCGCCGCTTCGCCGAGATGGTGTACTCGCAGGAGCTCGCGCCGCGCGGGGGCGACCGCTTCGAGCAGACGCTCCAACAAGGGTACTGGACGGGCGAGCTCGGACAGCGCACCCAAAGCGGCGAGCGCAAGGTCGTCAACTCACGGTGGACGCTCCTGCGCGCCGAGCGCGACGAGCCGCGCGAGTTTCTGATCATCAACACCGACGTCACGCAGCAGAAGAACACCGAGGCCCAACTCTTACGCGCCCAGCGGCTTGAGAGCATCGGCACCCTCGCCGGGGGCATCGCCCACGACCTCAACAACGTGCTCGCGCCGATCCTCTTTTCGATCGAGATGTTGCGCAGCGACGAGACCCGGGCTGGGCGCCTCGAAGATCTCGCCACCCTTGAGATGTGCGCCGAGCGCGGGGCCGAGATGGTGCGGCAGCTCCTAGCCTTCGCCCGCGGTCACCACGAGGGCGCGCGGGCCCGGGTCGACCTCGGCGCGGTGGTCGGCGACGTGGTGAAGCTCATCCGAGAGACCTTCCCCAAAGATGTGGTGCTGGGCTTCGAGCGCCTCGGTCGGCAGTGGTCGGTGAACGGCAACGTCACCCAGCTCCATCAGCTCATCATGAACCTCAGCGTCAACGCGCGCGACGCGATGCCCCTCGGGGGCCGCTTGCACTTCACGGTCTCAGCCGTCGACGTCGACGAGGTCTTCGCGGGCATGAACCTCGAAGCGCACCCGGGGCCCCACATGCTGCTCGAAGTCGAAGACACCGGCACGGGCATGCCCCGCGAGGTCATCGATCGCATCTTCGACCCCTTCTTCACCACCAAAGAGATCGGCAAGGGCACGGGCCTCGGGCTCTCGACCTGCCTCGCCATCGTGCGCGGTCACGGCGGGTTCTTGAACGTCTACTCCGAGGTGGGCAAGGGCACCCGGTTCAGGGTCTATCTGCCCGCCGAGCGGCCCACCACCGGGCGCATCGACCTCGTCGCGTCGCCGACCCGCTCGTTGCCCGAAGGGCGCGGCGAACTGCTGCTCGTCGTCGACGACGAAGAGTCGATCCGGCGCATCGCCCAGCGCACCCTCGAACGGTACGGATACCGCGTCATCACGGCCTCGAACGGCGCCGAGGCGGTGTCGCTCTTCGCGCGAAACCACAGCGAAATCGCCGTGGTCATCACCGACATGTCGATGCCCGTGATGGACGGGCCCGCCACCATCATCGCGCTCCACGCGCTCGACCCCGAGGTGAAGATCATCGCGTCGAGCGGCATCGAGCCCACCGCCCGCGGCGCCCTCTCTGGGGTCGCCGCGTTTGTGGCCAAACCCTACACCGCCGAGACGCTCCTCGGGGCGCTGAGGGCCCTGCTCGACCCGCGCTGAGCCGCCGCCCTCAGACCCGCTCGCAGCGCGCGGGGAGGGCCTCACGCGCGAAGCGGAGGGTGTCGCGCGCTTCGTCAAGCGCGAGCGCCTCGTCGGCATCGCCGTCGAGGGGCGCGAGCTCAAGCCCGAGGAGGCGCATCCAGCTCGCCTCGTCGACGAGGAGCCCGCGCGCGGTGAGCGGATGGTGTCGCGCCGCGAGGCTCAAGGTGACGCTCTGAAACCACGCGTCGAGGGAGGCGCTCACCCGCACGCATCCCGGCGACGCGCGGGTGACGTAGACCACCGGGTGTCGCCCGGCCCGGGTCGCGGCGCGGTGATCGACGCAGAGGTAGCCGTCGTCGCGGCTGACCCGCGCGAAGGGCCACCAGGCGGGGTCGAACATGGCCGCGCGGGCCGACCCGCCCTCGGCGTCGAAGCCCATCACGAGACCGAGATGTTCGAGCCGCGCGAGCGAGACTGGCAAGAGCTCGAGGCCCGCGATGACGGGGGCGAGGGCGTCGTCGTCGCCGTCGGCGCGGGCGTACCGCTGACCGTCGTGCCGCGCGTAGAACGCGACGAGCTCGGGGTCGAGGGGCCGCCCGAAGCGCCGCGCGGCGTCTGAGAGCGCCGCGGCCTCGGCGGCAGGGGCGAGGTGAGCCCCGAGAGCAGGCGCCCGGGCGTAGAGCCACGCGACCCACGCATCGACGCCCGACGGATGTGACAGGAACGACATACGCCGCGGCCCTGTGCAGAACCCGGGCCACGCGGCAAAGTTGCCCGATGCGCGTACGAACCTTGCAACCTTGCAAGCGGCCTCGCGCGCGGTGCACAGACCCACACGTAGGCGTCGGGCGAGGGCCTCAGGCGGCGCGGTGCACGGGGCCGTGCCCGTCGGTGTCGCTCACCTCGACGGGGATGCGCAGCTCGACCCGGGTGCCCTCGCCGGGCGCGCTTTGGAGGCTCAGCTGCCCCCCCACGGCGCGCACCTGAGCGTCGGCGAGCGAGAGCCCGAGGCCCGTGCCCTTGCCGAGCGCCTTGGTGGTGAAGAAGGGTTCGAGGGCGCGGGCGCGGGTGGGCGCGTCCATCCCGATGCCGTTGTCGGTCACGCTGAGCACGCAGACGGCGCCCTCGACGCGCAACGAGACGGTGATCTCGCCGCCTGCGGGGAGCGCGTCTCGGGCGTTGAGCACGAGGTTCATCATCGTGCGGTGGAGGTTGTTGTCTGAGAGCGGCAGTCGGCAGTGCGCGGCGACGTCGAGGGTGAGCCGGATCGACTCGGGCAAGAGCCGTGAGACGGCCCGCGAGAGGGGCTCGATCACCTCGCGGGTCGAGCACGAGGCCCGGTCGCCGGGCGCGCGCCGCGCGAGCAAGAGGAGCTGCTGCACCGTCTCGCGCGAGCTCTCGCTGGCGTGGGCGATGTCGTCGAGCATCTCGCGGTCTTTCTCGTTGAGGGTCGGAGACTCCAGCAAGAGGTGGGTGTTGCCCACGATGATGGTGAGCGAGTTGTTGACGTCGTGGGCGATGCCCCCGGCGAGGCGCCCGAGCGCTTCGATGCGCCGCGACTGTTCGAGGCGTTGCTCGGCTTCGAGCCGCGCGTCACGCTCGCGGGCCTCGCCCGCCAGGCTGTCGACGATTTTCAGGTGCGCCGCCTCGAGGCGAGAGATGAGGCGCGCGACGATGTTCGCAAGGATGCTCGTGCCGACGATGCAAGACATCATCGCGCGAAACCAGAGGAGCCGACCGTAGGGCAGGGTCGACGTGCTCGCGATGAGGGCGTAGCACGCCAGCCCCAAGACCAGCATCTGCGCCTTCTTTTGCGAGCGAAAGATGCCTACCGACATGGCCGACGACATGAACAGCACGCCGGTGCCGAGGAGCGGGCCGAACACCGCGAGCGAGGCGTTGGCCAGCGTGAAGGTGTAGGCCACGAACACGAGGCCGCGCACACGCCACGGCAGTCTGCGGGTCGCCACCACCGTCACCGTGGCCACGAGGTCGATGCCGAGGAGCACAAACAGCCGCGGGTGCGGCCCGCTCTCGTAGATCTGCACCGCCAGCACGAAGCCGAGCACCGGGGCCACAAAGACCACCGCGGCGAGGTACAGAAAGTCAGCGTACCACGCGCGCACGTCGTCACCGATCGACGTCGACGCCGTCAGCATTTCGCCGACCGCGTCGTCACCTGCTAAGCGAACGCCCACGCCGAAACACTAGCACATTCGAGCCCCTGCCCGCGAGGCCCCTTCGGCCCGTCGCTAAGGCTCGGTGCACTGCCAGTCTCGGGCGCGGCAGGCCGCGGTGTCGTGACACCGCCAGCAGCGCGCGACCACGCCGTCTTCGAGCACCGCCTGGTCGCTCACGCGGACGCGCTGCCAGCGCCAGTCGCCGTGGGCGGGGTCGTATCCCGCGGCCTGCTTCTGCATGATCGTGAGGGCCGAGAGCTGCGTACACCCGGGGTCGGTGAACTCTTCTTTGATCACCGTCGTGCCCGCCGCGAGAACCGCGGCGTTGGCGCGGTACGCGGCCGCGGCGTCGGGGTCGATGAGCACGCGGATGTTGCTCGCGGCGGCGCCGGTCGACGCGGCCGAGAGGTGATCGAGTGTGCTCCGGCAGCCGCGCACCTCGACGTAGCGAGCGCGGTACCCGTCGGGCGCGAGCGAGCGCACGGGTTCGGTCGGGTCGCTGCACGACACGACGCCCAACACCGCCAGCGCGACCCACAATCCAGACGACCTTGCAGCCATGGGTCCACTCTTAGCGCGCGGTCTCTCGCGGCGCGACCTCTGTGTCGAGGGTCTCGGCGGTGAAGCGCGAGCGCGGGGCCGGGGGCGTCGGTCGCAGCCATTCGTAGAGGCTCCAGAGCGCGGCGCCGAGCGCGAGGGCGCCCAAGACGTCGGCGGCGATCGAGAGGGTGCGGCCGCGGCGGGCGAGGGCGTCGACGTCGGGGTCGCTTTGGGTTCGGCTCGAGAACGTGGCGTGGGCGTCGATGGCCAGGAGCCCCGCGAGCGCTGACGAGGCCGAGAGCCCTGCCGCCGCGCCTACGGTGGCCCATGCGAGGGCGCGGCTCCGAGGGGCGGGGGCGGGCGCGAGCGAGACCCGAAGCCGCGTGGGCGTGCGGAGTACCAGGACGCCTTCCAAGGGGCCGTAGCCGGGCGCGCTCGCCGCGAGGCTTACGACGCCGGGGGCCAGGGCGAGGGGGCCCGCCGGGTGCAAGACGCCGTCGAGGCGCAGCGCGGCGTTCGGGGGCGACACCTCGACAGCGACGGCGACGGTCAACGGCGAGGGCGGGGGCGGGGCGGCGGGAGGCTCGGCCTCCGGGTCGAGGGCGAGGGCGCGCACCGAGCCCGCTTCGACGGTCACCGTGAGGGTGCGGGGGGCGTGCCCAGGGTCGCGCACCTCGACCTGGTGTGCGCCGGGCGCGACGAGCACGCGGCGCCGAGCCCCGAGGGCCAGGGCGTCGATGCGCACCTCGGTGCTCGCCGAGGCGGTGGTCACCGAGAGCACGGCCGCGCGCGCTTCGAGCGACGCGATGAGCCGCTGCGCGTCGCGCCCAAGGCTGCTGTCTGCCCCGAGCGCGTCGCGCACCGCGTGGAAGCGCTCCCACGCGGCGTCGATGCGCCCGAGCGCTTGCAGCGCGACGCCGATGTTGAACGCGATCGAGGGCCGCGCGATGTGTCGCTCGGCGGCTTCAAACGCCTCAAGGGCTTGGGCCGCGCGACCGCGGTCGTGGTGTCGTAGCCCGAGCTGAAAGAGGCGACGGGCCTCGCGTTGGGCGTGCGCCGTCTGCGCCCCCGTCGTCGGCGTCGCGGCCGCGCAGGCGAGCGCCAGAGTCAACACCGCGAGGCGCCTCACCCGAAGACCCTCGACGCTCGGAATGCACACCGCGAAGCGCCCGGTCTCATGGGTTGCACCGGGGGTTGCAGGCGCCGCCGCGACAGCATTGCCCGAGGCAGCAGCGGTTGTTGTTCGGGCACTCGCTGTCAGTGCAGCACGTCTGGCACGCGCCGCCCGCGAGGCACCGTCGGGTGCCGCCGCCGCACTCGCAGCGGCCGCGATCGCAGACCTCGGGCGCCTCACAGGCGGGCGCGCAGGGGCGCGCGTCGACAGCGCTCTCGGGCGCCGCGTCGGCCGACACCGCGGCCTCTTGGACGCCCGCGTCGACGCGCCCGGGCGGGAGCCGCCCCGGGTCGAAGTTGAGCGTCGCGGTGCAGCCCGTGAGGGCGAAGCACAGCGCCACGCGTCGGGCCCGAGCGCCATCACCGAGCGCGCCGCGCGGCGACGCGACGGCTCGGTCGGACACGCTCTCGCGCGGCCCACCAAGTTTTCGCGCGGTACGCGCTGGCCAGACGCTGTCGGTCACCTCGGGCTCCATCGCCAAGGTGGGAGGGAAGCACAGCCCCGCGATGCCGTCACCTTCGCGTCGCGCGCGGCGGCAAAGACCCCCGCCGGTGCGCTCAGGCGCGAGTGACGAAGACGCGAAACAGCCAGCGGTAGGGCGTCATCGCGGCGCCGCCGTCGGTGACCAGAAGGAAGGTCACGATCTGAATCGAGAGCAACACAAAGACCGCGATCACGAGGTGACCCAACCGGTCGGTGCGAGACGGCTTCGCGTCGCGGAGCGTCGGTTGTGACCGCGACGCGGCGTCGAGCGTCGGAGGGCTGGGGGGTGACCCTCGCGGCGTCATGAGACGGCGCCGTTGTCAAGCTGTGGGGCCGCGATGCCGCAACGCGCGGGGGCCAAAATCTGTAGAAAATACCTTGATTTGCCCGGGATGGTGCGCACGATGGGGCCGCTGAGCAAGCTGCGTTCCGTCATGGCGTTGGGGCGCGAAGGGGTGAAGTCGCGGGGGGCGCGAGGGGGCGCGGCGCGGGCCTGCGGTGCAACGTCGTGCGACGCGGCGTCGAGGGCGCACCCGCCGACGGGTACTGCAACACCGTCAAATCCCGAGCCTCGGTCACGGGGCGGGCTTGTGCCCTGCGGCTGAAACTTTTGCGGCCTGTCGTGCCAGAGACGAAGGGCCCAACGACAACACCCCGGGTCACGGTCAAAGACCGTCAACACCGGGGTGCAACCGGACGGGGTGAGGCGATAAGCCGAGTTCTGTCACGCCGCGGTCTTACGATCCGCTGCGGAGACGCTCATTCCTCTGGGGCCGCAGTTGCCTGCGGTCTCTAGCGACGTACCCGAGAGCATCGGCCGGACTCGAGGCCTCAAGCGCTCTCTTATTTAGTCTTGCTCCGAATGGGGTTTTCCCTGCCACGCGTGTCACCACGCGCGCGGTGCGCTCTTACCGCACCTTTTCACCCTTACCCTCGGCCGGTCTCCCGGCGGAGGGCGGTTTCTTCTCTGTGGCACTCTCCTGGGGCTCAACGCCCACTGGCCGTTAGCCAGCATCCTGTCCTGTGGAGCTCGGACTTTCCTCCAGTGGGGGCCCGTGGTTGGGGTACCCGCCACCAGCGAGCGTCTGCCTTACGCCGTCGCGGCTTCACCTGCCAGACTCTCGCCGACGCTGCAAGCCCTTCACACCGCGCCGCGGGTGTACTCTCTCGGCATCGTGCGCGTCTCGTCGCCTTCACGTCTCGCCTTGGCGGTCACCTTGCTCGTCAGCGCCCGCAGCGCCCGCGCCCAAGACGCCCCCACCCTCCGATGGAGCGACGGCGCGCGCGACCCGGCCGCCGCGCTCCTGGGCCTCAACCACGACGACGACAACGACGACGGGGTGCCCGACCTCTTCGCCGAGCGCGTGCGCCCCGAAGACGACAACGACCTCGTCGCCGTCGAGGTCACCGGCCTCACGACGGGCGCGCTGCGGGTCGACACCGGCGGCGGCGCGCGGGTGCTCGACGGCGAGCGGCTCGGCACCCACGCCATCGTGGCGGCTCCCGGCGGGCGCGCGCGCTTCTGGCTCACCGGCGTCGAAGCGAGCCGCACCCGCGACGACAGCTTCGTGGCCGTCGAAGGCGGCGGCTTCACGCGTCGCGTGGCCCTCACCATCGGCGCCGTGGCGGTGCTCGACGGCGAGAACTCCGTGCGCCTCGGGCATCGCGACGCCGTGGCCGTTTCGCACGAGATCACCCACAACGCGACGCTCCCGCGCAACGCGCGTTGGGCCCAAGGCTCGCCTGACCGAGAGAACCTCCGCGCCGAGGTGTGGCTGCCGGGGGTCACGGGTCACGGCACGACGCTCATCGAGGCCTGGGCCACCGAAGTCTCGGCCACCGCGCGGGTCGAGGCCGCGCAGCGTCGCGGCGTGGTGACCTTTCGCGAGCAGCTCGCGGGGCCAGCGGGTGAGCCCTCGCGCACGGGCTTCGTGCGGCTCGTGGGCGACGACATCGACCTCCGCGCGCCGGGCGTCGAGTCGCAGACGCTCCTGGTCGCCCTGCGCGATCGCCTGGTGGTGCGTCACTCCGTCGAGGGTGTCGCGGGGAGCCTCAGCACTGACCTCAGGGTGGGCCGTCCGGGCAACGAAGAGGGGCCTCTCGCGGCGCGTCGCGCGGTGTGGCGGGTGCGGGTCTTGCGGCACCTCGCGGCCGCGGCCGGGGGCCTGCCTGTGGTGGGCGACACCGAGGCCAGGGCGCTTGACATCGGGCGTCGACAGATCACGCTGGCCAACGAAATCTACCTCCAGTGCGGGGTCACCCTCGGGCGTCCTGACGCCGCCGACGTCGCCGTGGTCGACCCGCCGCCGCGGGCTGTGCTGTCGGTGAGCGATGACCACGGGCTGCACGCAGAGGGGGGCACGGTGCGCCTGCGGGTCAACGGTCGCAACCTCGCGCCGGTGGCGGTGCCGCCGCAGAGCGACGCCGTGAGCACCGCGCTGGCCCTCGCGAGGGCCCTCGAAGCGAGCGGGTTTCGCGCGGTGGTGAGCGTCAACGCGATGACCGACTACGGCGCCGATCACAGCGCCGACGTGGTGGTGCGCGACGCCCGGGGCGCGCTGGCGAACCTGGGCCCGCAGGGAGCCGCGCCGCTCAGCACCGACCGATCGCAGCGGATCGACATCGGTCAGGTCGACCTCCGCGACGGGCTCACCGAGTTCAACAACCTCAGCTCGACCGCGGGCACCCTCGAAGAGCGGAGCCTCTTGCGGGCGCTCCTCGACGACGACCCGACCACCATCGAGATCGTGTTGATCAACCGCTTCGGCCGCGGCTCACGCATCGGCGAGGCCTTCGTCGAGGGCGACGGCGGCGCGCTGGTCAACGCGCTCCTGCTCGATCGCACAGGCATCGCGGCCGAGCGCGAGGCGTGGACGCAGGCTCACGAGGCCGGGCACATCTTTCTCAACGAGCCGTGGCACCCCGACAACCTCGGCCCCGACCGCCCGTGGCTCTTGATGGACTCTGACGCGAGCCTCGGCGCTGTCACGGGCCCCAAGCGGCTCACCGTCGAAGAGTGCGCCCACCTCCGCGAACGCTCTGGGCCCGGGGCGCCGGTCGCGCTCTTGCGCCGCTTCGACCCGCGCGCCGTTTCAGGCCGCGCCCCGCGCTATGTTGCGTGGCCCGAAGCGCCGCTCTGGCCTCACGCCGCGCCCGCGGTTGAAGGCGCGCCGGGCGCCGCGACGCGCCCCGAGCCGCCGACGCCGCGCGAGGCATCGGCCCTGGGCTTCGGCCTCGTGCGAGACTGAAGCGATCAGGGCATGCCGAGCTGTCGGGTGCGCAGAAAGGCCCAAGCGCTCTGTGCGAAATTCGTCGGCACGACGTGCCCGTCGCCGTCGCGGAGCACCGTCTGAAAGGTCGACCCGCGGGCCGTGAGGCGGTCTTCGAGGATGCAGCTGTAGTAGACCGACACGAGCGGGTCGCGGGTGCCGTGGGTGATGTACGCCGCGGGGCGGTTGCCCGTGAGCCCCACCGCCGTCGGGAGATCAGGCCCGGTGCACGCGCAGTAGCCTGAGCGGGTCCGGAGCTGCGCGCAGGTGGTGCCGGCGCCCTGAAAGCGGCAGGTCGTCGTGCGCGGGCAGTTGACGATGCCGCCCGAGCTGCTCGCATACGCGGCGATCCGGTCGCGGAAGAGCTGCGCGACGAAGTGGGCCATGAACGCGCCGTTCGAGTGCCCCGCGGCGTAAACGCGCTGGGGGTCGACGCCGTACGCGCGCCGCGCCTCGGCGATGATGGCGCGGGTCAAGACGAGGTCTTGGTTGCGGTCGGGGTCGGTGTTGGGCGCGGTCTCCCAATAGGTCTCGGCGTCGACGTGATCGAAGTCGCCGAAGGGGAGCCAGCGCGAGGTCGGCGCGACGACGATGACGTTGTCGGTGCTGGCCAGGGCCGCGGCGTTGGCCTCGGTCATGATGACGTTGCCGTCGCCGTTGGTGCCGTGAAAGAGAATGAGCAAGGCGGGGTTCGGCTGCGGCGTCGAGGGCACCGCCAGCACCATCGAGCGCCGCTCACCAAGCACCGTGAGGTTGGCCGTGAAGCGCCCTCCCCGGTTGGGGAAGGTGCCCGAGTACATCACCGGGTCGCTCGGCGCCTGGACGTCATTGCCGGTGTCTCTCGGCCCTGTGTCAAAGCCGACGTCATTGCCGGTGTCTCTCGGCCCTGTGTCGAAACCCACGTCGTTGCCGGTATCGCGCGGCCCAGTGTCAAAGCCCACATCGTTGCCGGTATCGCGCGGCCCAGTGTCAAAGCCGACGTCGTTGCCGGTATCGCGCGGCCCCGCGTCGAAGCCCACATCGTTGCCGGTATCGCGCGGCCCCGCGTCGAAGCCCACATCGTTGCCCGTGTCGCGCGGCCCTGTGTCGAAGCCGACGTCGTTGCCGGTATCGCGTGGCCCAGTGTCGAAACCGACGTCGTTGCCGGTATCGCGCGGCCCGGTGTCGAAACCGACGTCGTTGCCGGTATCGCGCGGCCCGGTGTCAAAGCCGACGTCGCGCGGCCCCGTGTCAAAGCCTACATCGTTGCTGGTATCGCGCGGCCCGGTGTCAAAGCCGACGTCGCGCGGCCCTGCGTCAAAGCCGACGTCGCGCGGCCCTGCGTCGAAGCCGACGTCGTTGCCCGTGTCGCGCGGCCCTGCATCAACCGCGACATCGGGCGCGAGGCCGAGGTCGAGGCTGATGGCGCCCGCGTCCGCATCGCCCGCGTCGGCATCGCCCGCGTCGGCATCGCCCGCATCTCGCGCGTCAGCATCGCCCGCGTCGGCGGCGTCAACCATGAGCTGATCCGTGAGGGGCGCCACGTCGCTGCCGTCAGCGCGGTCTTCGGCCGCACCGCGGTCTGACACCACCGCGTCGACCACGAGGATGTCGGCCAACGCAGCGTCGACGGCGACGTCGTCGCGCGAAGCGTCGGAGGTGTCGGTAGCGTCTTCGCCGCAGCCAGAGACGCAAATTCCGATGACCCAGAGGGTCGCCCAACGGCGTGACCAAGCGTGCATGGAGAGCCTCAGCATAACAGGAAATTTCACCGCTCGGGTCGTCGGCCCCGAGGCCTCGACCGATTCGATGGGCGAGGCGTCGGCCGAAGCGGTGGTAGGGTTCGTCGCGATGCGATCGCTCGTTGAGGTGATCGGGGCCTTTCCGTCGCTGGTGTTCACGGTGGGCCTCGGCGTCATGATGGTCTATTGGCTCTCGGTCTTGGCCGGGCTCGCCGACCTCGACGGCCTCGGGGGCGCTGAGCACGGCGTCGAAGGCGTGGCCAAAGGGGTCATCGAAGGGCTCGACGGCGCGCACGCGGGGCTCGCCGACGGCGCCGCAGAGGGCCTCGCGGGCTCGACGCCGGGCTGGTTCGAGGCGCTCGGCGGTGTGGGGCTCCGCGCCGTGCCCGTGACCGTGCGTATCACCCTGGTGACGATCTTCGCGTGGCTGCTCTCGGTGCTCGGCGGCCTGTCGTTGGCCCACGCCGGGGTGCGCCACCCCGTGCTCTCGGTGGCGTTGTTTGTGTTCTCGCTCCTGGCCGCCATCCCGCTGAGCGCGTGGGTCTCGCGGCCCTTGGGCGTCGTGTTCGTGACCCGCCACGCGCCGCGCAGAGAGACCCTGGTAGGCCGCGAGGGCGCCCTCAACACGGGCCGTGTTGACCACCGATTCGGGCAGATTTTGATCGACGACGGAGGCGCCGGGCTCGTAGTCGAGGCGCGCTACGAGGGCGACGTCACGCTCCAGCGCGGCGACCGCGTGCTCATCGTCCGGTGGGACGCGCAGCGCGAGGCCGCGGTGATCGAACCCCTCGACCGCTTCGCCAAGGTGCGGCTCTCAAGCGATGACCTGGCCGCCGAGGCCGAGCGCGAGCCGTCACAGCCCGCGGCGCAAACGCGCGCGAAGTCGTAACTTGGTAGATTCAGTGTCGTAGGGCCCGCCGCGTCTGTTAGCGTTGTCGGGGCGTCGGGCGGTGGGGCTTCAGGCCGGTGCGGCCCGAGGCAACATGCCGAGGGCGGTCACGCAGGTCGTGAGCCCGCAGGTCGCCCACGCGCAGCGCGCAGGGAGGAAGGGTTCGGAGTTGGAACAGTTGATCCCCATTCTGGTCGCAGTTGGCGCCTTGGCGGTGCTGGTGTTCGGCATCCTCGCGGTGCTGGCGCGGTTTTATCGTCAGGTCGATCAGGGCAAGGCTCTGATCGTCAACACACTCAAGAGCGAGCCCGTGGTGACCTTCACGGGGGCCGTGGTCTACCCGATCATTCACCGCGCCGAGGTGATGGACATCTCGGTCAAGACCATCGACATCGACCGCCGCGGCAAAGACGGGTTGATCTGCAAAGACAACATCCGCGCCGACATCAAGGTCACCTTCTTCGTGCGCGTCAACAAGACGCAAGAAGATGTGCTGAAGGTCGCGCAGTCGATCGGCTGTGACCGCGCCAGCGACGCGGCCACCATCGAGCGGCTCTTCGAAGCGAAGTTCGCCGAGGCCCTCAAGACCGTCGGCAAGCGGCTCAACTTCGAAGACCTCTACAAAGAGCGCGATCACTTCAAAGACGCCATCATTGAGGTCATCGGCAAAGACCTCAACGGCTTCGTGATGGACGACTGCGCCATCGACTACCTCGAGCAGACCCCCGTCGAGTCGCTCGATCAGAACAACATCATGGACTCTGAGGGCATCCGCAAGATCACGAGCCTCACCGTGACGCAGAACCTCCAGACCAACGAGCTGCGCCAGAAGGAGCGCATGGAGAAGGGCTCGCAGAACCTCGCGGGCGACGAGGCCATCTTTCGCTTCGAGCAGAAGCGCGCCGAGGCCGAGGCGCGGAAGCAGAAAGAGATCGCCATCGCCCGCGCCCGCGAAGAGAACGACGCCGCGCGCATCGCCAACGAAGAGCAGAAGCGCACCGTGCTCGCCCAAGAGAAGAACGCCGAAGAGACCATGGTCGCCCAACAGGCCCGCGAGCGCGCCGTGCTCGTGGCCATGAAGAACAAAGAGCGCGAGGTCGCCGTCGAGGCCGAGCGCGTCGAGCGCGCGCGCCAGCTCGAAGCGTCGAACCGTGAGAGCGACGTGCTCGCGCAGAAGATCGCGCGCGACGCCGAGATCGAGCGCCAGCGCCGCGAAATCGCCGACGTCGTGCGGAGCCGCATCGTCGTCGACAAGACCGTGGCCGAAGAGGAGGAGCGCATCAAAGACGTGCGCGCCCTCGCCGAGAGCAATCGTCAGCGCGAGGCCATCCGCATCGCGGCCGAGGCCGACGCGTTGCAGCACCTCGTGAAGCAAGTGAAGGCCGCCGAGGCCGCCGAAGAGGTGGCCAAATCGCAAGCCCGGCAGCGCATCATCTCGGCCGACGCCGACCTCGAATCGGCCGACAAGCTCGCCCGCGCCAAGGTGCGCGCCGCCGAGGGCGTGCAGGCCGAGACCGCCGCCAAGGGGCTCGCCGAGGTGCGGGTGAAAGAGGCAGCCGCCGCGGCCATCGAGAAGCAAGGGCTCGTCGAGGCCAAGGTGCAGCTCGAGAAGATGCGCGCCGAGGCCGCGGGCCTTGAGCAGCAAGGCGTCGCCCGCGCCAAGGTGCGCGAGGCCGAGGCCCACGCCCTCGAACAGACCGGGCTCGCAGAGGCGTCGTCGGTGCGCGCCAAGATGAGCGCCGAGGCCACCGGGCTCGCAGAGAAGGCCGACGCGATGAAGGCCCTCGACGCGGTGAGCCGCCAGCACGAAGAGTTCAGGCTCCAGCTCGAGCAGCAGCGGGTGATCGCGCTCGAGACCATCCGCGCCAAGAAGGATGTCGCGGGGGTGCAGGCCGAGGTGCTCGCGGCGGCCTTTGAGAAGGCGAAGATCAACATCGTGGGCGGCGACGGGCAGTTCTTCCAGCGCTTCATGCAGGCCGTGACCCTCGGCCAGAGCATCGACGGCGCGGTCGACCAGAGCGAGGTGCTGAAATCGCTCGCGGGTCAGCTCGCCAACCTCCCCAGCAAGTCGACCGACGACCCTTCGACCAAGGGCTGATCTCACATCATGTCCGACCCCGCCGCGCAGCCCCCCGCGCCCCAGGCAGACGACCTCGGCGGCAGCTACGAGGTCATCCGTCGTCGGCTCCTCGAACGCGCCAACGCCCTCGGCACCGCGGGCGAGTCGCTCAACCAGAAGCGCAAAGAGGTCTTCGGCGGCGCCGAGCTGAGCCTCGCCGCGACCGAGCGAATTCGCACCGAGAACAACTGCCTCCCGCGCGACCTCATCGCCGTGGGGGGCCGCCTCCTGGTCGGCTTCGAGGTCTTCGTCGGCATGAAGGCCGAGGTGTCAGTCACCGACATCTTCGGGCTCCACCGGCTCGACCGCGGCGCCGACGGCGCAATCTCGTTCACGCCGCTCGGGCTCGACGACGGGGGCTTCCTCGTCGATGAGCGCTTCACCAAGGAGTTCGGCGATCTCTTTCGCTACGTGCGAGAGGCAAGGCTCGCGCAGCTTCGGCGCACCGAACGGCGGCTCCTGGCGGTGTTCTCGACGGGCTCGAACGCCCGCGATCAGAAGGTCTTCCGCTGGAGCCTCGATGGGGGCGGCCGCATCGGGTACGTCGACGCCCGCGGCGACGAAGACCACACCCGCCCGCGCGCCCACGATTTCGCGTGGAAGCAGACCACCCGCGAGAACCAGGTGGCGGGCAAATTCCCCCACGTTTCGATCCTCGATGAGGTCTTCGTCGAGACCATCGGCGGCGACCTCACCATCAAGGTCGAGAACAACACCGCCTCGGGGCAGGGGCTCTACGCCGAGCCCGTCGAAGACCGCAACCAGACCCTCGACGACGCGACGATCCAGTACGCGCGGCTCGGCACGCTGATCTTCCTGCGAATCAAGCCGTACCGAGAGAACGCCTGGCGGCACTTCATCTTCAACGCGCGGCAGAAGACCGTCTTGCGCGTCGACGCCCTCGAGCACGCCGCGCTCGCGCTGCCCGATGACCAGGGGGTGATCTTCCCCACGGGGTATTACCTCGCGTCGGGCGAGCAGAAGATCTTCGACGGCGACGCCGCCCACATGGTCTTCGAGCGGGTGGTCAAGGCGCCCAACGGCGAAGACGTGCTCTACGTCTTCTTCCGCGAGAGCGACGGAAAGTACCTCCTCTACCCCTACAACGTCATCGCCCGCGACGTGGCCACGCCCATCGCGTGCCACGGGTACTCGCTCTTCGACGACGGCACCATGATCGTGTTTCGCTCGACACCGGGCGAAGAGCCGACCCGCGTGCATCTCATGCAAGTGTGGAAGACGCCCTTCACCACCGTCGAGTTCGCCGCCACGGTGCCCACGCCCGACTCGTACCTCGCGCGGGTAGGCAACCCCGACCTCGTGCGCGGCGTCGCAGACGCCCTCACGCTCCGCAAGCTCTGCCTCGTCGAGCACCCGACTCGCGGCACCTACGAAGACATCATCGCCCAGACCCGGCGCCTCACCGACGCGTACCATTGGTACGGCCACGCCGAGTGCTTCGGTCTCCTCGCCATCGTCAAAGACCTGCGGGCCATCGCCGAGCAGATCATCGACGAGTACGACAAGGTCGAGACCATCCGCCGGCGCGCCGCCGAGGCCCTCGCCAAGGCCGAAGCCGCGCAGAGCGAGGTGCTGCGCGCGCGGCCCGAAGACGCCCACGCGGTGGCAGAGTTCATGGCCGCCCTCACGGCGCTGCGCAAACAGCGCGGCGTGCTCGGCACCCTGCGCGACCTGCGCTACATGGACCTCGCCCGCGTCGAGGCCCTCGAAGCCGAGGTCGACACCCGCTTCGCCGAGACGAGCAAGGCCGCGGGGGCCTTCCTCGTCGGCAGCGACGCCCTCAAGCCGCTCCTTGAGGCCATCGCGGTGGCCGTCGGCAAGGCCGAGGGCGTGACACGCACCGTCGACCTCATGCCCGTCTCGGCCGAGGTCGACACCGTGCACGAGGGGCTCACGGTGCTCTCAGAGACCGTCGCGAGCCTCGACGTCGACGACCCCACCCTGCGCACAAAGATCCTCGACGCCATCAGCGAAGTGTTCGCGCAGCTCAACCGCGCCCGGGCCATCGTCGCGGCCCGACAGAAGGAGCTGCGCGGCGCAGAAGGCAAGGCCGAGTTCGGCGCGCAGTCGAAGCTCTTCGCCCAGGCCGTGCAGAGCGCCCTCGCGGTGGCCGACTCGCCCGAGAAATGTGACCAGTCGCTCTCGCGCCTCCTCGTGCAGCTCGAAGAGCTCGAGGGCCGCTTCGGCGAGTTCGACGCCTTCGCCACCGAGCTCGCGGTGCGACGCGAAGAGCTGAACGACGCCTTCGGCGCGCGGCGCCAGACCCTCCTCGACGAGCGGCAAAAGCGCGCGCAGAACCTCGTCTCGGCCGCCGATCGCATCCTCCAGGGCGTCACCCGCCGCGCCCGCACCTTCGCCGCGCCCGACGAGCTCAACGCCTACTTCGCCAGCGACCCCATGGTCGCCAAGGTGCGCGACCTCTCGGGGCAGCTCCGCGCGCTCTTTGACACCGTCAAGGCCGACGAGGTCGACGGCCGCCTCAAGTCAGCGCGGCAAGAGGGCCTCCGCGCGCTGCGCGACAAGAGCGAGCTCTTCGACGGTGCCGACAACGTCATCAAGCTCGGGCGCCACCGCTTCTTCATCAACACCCAGCCCCTCGAGCTCACCATCGTGCCCCGCGACGAGGGGCTCGCCGTGCACCTCGCGGGCACCGACTACTTCGACCCCATCGACGACCCCACCCTCGCGAGCAGCCGCGACCTCTGGGGCGAGAACCTCCCGAGCGAGTCGCCCGAGGTCTACCGCGCAGAGTACCTCGCCGCCGAGGTGCTCGCCGCCGCAGAGACCGGCGCGCGGGGCTGGCACATCGAGACCTTGCGCACCGCCGCCCTCACCGAAGGGGGCCTCCTCGCGCTCGTGAGGAGCCTCGCCGCCGACCGACACGACGAGGGGTATGAGCGCGGCGTCCATGATGTTGACAGTGTCAACATTCTCGATCGGGTTTTGCAGCTGCTTCACACCGCGGGTTCGCTGCGTCACGAGTCGAGCGCGCGGGCCCTGGCGGTGCTGTACCTCTCGACCCTCGACGAGGCGTCCCGTGGGCTCTTGCATCGCCGGGTGCGCTCGTCGGCGCAGCTCAGGGCGCTCACGGGCGTGTCGACGGTGCAGCGGGCGCTGGCCGCCGAGCTCACGACGGCCCTCGCGGCGTGCCAGACGGCCTGGCAGCTGACGGGCTTCGACGACGACCTCGCGGCCCGCGCGGGGCGCTACCTCGTCGACGCGATGGCCGCCGATCGCCCGCGGTATGTGCTCTCGGGTGAGGCCGTGGCGCTCCGCGAGGCCTTCACCATGGCCCTTCGCGAGGGCGGGGCCGAGGCGAGCTTTGACGACGACCTCCGCGCGCTCGACGCGCACCCCGTGGCGCGGCTCACGTTGGCGCTCGGGTGGCTGCGCGGCTTCGTCGAGGGCGCTCCGGCTCAGGCGGGTCGCGCGGGCTTTGTGCTTGAGGTGGCGGTGGCCCTGGTGACCGAGCGGCTCATCGAGCGCGTGGTGATGAGCGCCGCCCTGGAGGCGCGGGTCGAGGGCCTTCTGGGGCAGCACCCGCGGGTGGTCGACCGCGCGATGACGCTGCGGCTCGACGAGTTTCTGGCCCGCACCGATGCGTTCCGCATGCACCGGGTGCCGCGCTGGCGGGCGTATCGCAAGGCGCGCACCGACGTGGCCGAGCGCGAGCGCCGCAGGCTGCGGCTCGATGAGTTCGCCCCGAAGGTGCTGTCGAGCTTCGTGCGGAACAAGCTCATCGACGAGGTGTACCTGCCCCTCGTGGGGGCCAACCTCGCCAAGCAGCTCGGGGCCGCGGGCGACGCCAAGCGCACCGACCTCATGGGGCTCTTGCTCCTCGTCTCGCCGCCCGGGTACGGCAAGACCACGCTGATGGAGTACGTCGCGAGCCGCCTCGGGCTCGTGTTCGTGAAGGTCAACGGCCCGGCCCTCGGGCACAACGTGGTGAGCATCGACCCGAACGAGGCGCCCAACGCCACGGCGCGGCAAGAGGTCGAGAAGATCAACCTCGCCTTCGAGATGGGCAACAACGTGATGCTCTACCTCGACGACATCCAGCACACCAACCCCGAGCTGCTCCAGAAGTTCATCTCGCTGTGTGATGGGTCGCGCCGCATCGAGGGCGTCTGGCGCGGCCGCACGCGCACCTACGACCTGCGCGGCAAGCGCTTCTGCATCGCGATGGCGGGCAACCCCTACACCGAGTCGGGCGCGCGCTTTCGCATCCCCGACATGCTCGCCAACCGCGCCGACACCTACAACCTCGGCGACATCCTCGGGGGCCGCGAAGACGCCTTCGCCCTCTCATACCTTGAGAACGCCCTCACCTCGAACGCGAGCCTCGCGCCCCTCGCGGGCCGCAGCCCGCAAGACCTCTACAAGCTCATCCGCATGGCCGACGGCGAGGCCGTGCCGAGCACCGAGCTCGAGCACCCGTACAGCGCCGCCGAGGTGGCCGAGGTCGTCGCCGTGCTGCGCAACCTGAGGGTCGCCCAGCGCACGCTCCTCGCGGTCAACAGCGAGTACATCCGCTCGGCCTCGCAAGAAGACAGCTACCGCACCGAGCCGCCCTTCAAGCTCCAGGGCAGCTACCGCAACATGAACAAGATCGCCGAGAAGGTGGTCGCCGCCCACACCCTCGACGAGGTCGAGGCCATCGTCGACGATCACTACACGAGCGAGTCGCAGACCCTCACCACCGGCGCAGAGCAGAACCTCTTGAAGCTCGGCGAGATGCGCGGGCGCCTCAGCGACGAGAGGCGCGCCCGGTGGGAGGCCATCAAGAAAGAATTCCAGCGGCAAAAGCGCGTCGGCGGCAAAGACGACGACCCGATCTTGCGCGTCACCGGCACCCTCTCGACCCTCGGCGAGGCCATCGAGGGCATCGGCGCCACGCTCACCCAGGCGAGCGCCGCACAAGGCGAGGCGCAGGCGCAGCTCGCCGCGCAGCTCGGGCCGAAGTTTGACACCCTGTCGAACTCGCTCACGGCCTTGGGGCGTCCGCAGATCGAAGTGCGGGTGCCGGGGCCCGAGGCGAGCGCCGAAGCCATCGCGGCGAGGCTCGCGCCGGGCTTCGAGGCGGTGGCCCCGACGCTCCGGGCGGCGCAGCACGGGCTCGGCACCTTGCCGGCCCTGCTTGAGTCGCTGGTGTCGACCTTGGGGCGGCTCGAAGGCGCCCTGGCGCGGGGCGTGACCGTCGGGGTCGCGGCGGGCGCGCCCGTGGCGCAGGTTGCCGTAGCGGGCGCTCCCGTGGCCGCGGGACCGTCGGCCGGGCTCACCCACGCGCCGACCCTCGCGGGGGCGCAGGCGCGGGCGCCAGAGGCCGGGGCGGGGCACCTCCAGATGCCGTCGCTCCCTGAGGTGCCCGCGGCGGTCGAGGGGCAGGGGGGCCGTGGCCCTGAGGGGGGCGTCCGCGCGAGCACGCTCCCGCCGGCGGCGCGGGCGCGGTTCGAGTGCGAGCTGACGGCGGCCTCGCAGGCGAATTTGTACTTACCGCCAGGGGTCGACCTCGACGTGGTGCGCGACGGGGGCGTGTTCGTGCCGACGCGCAAATCGCTCCCCCTGGTGGGCAGCTCGGTGATTCTCTCGTTGCAGTTCGCGGGCTCGCCGCGCTTCGAGACCACCGCGGTGGTGGCCTTTCGGTGGGAGGGCGAGAGCCCCGGGTTCGGGGCCCGCTTCCCGTACCTGACGGGGGCTCAAGAGGCCATCGTGCGACGCTTCATGACCGAGCGCGCGCCGGTGGTGCTCAAACGCTGATCGCGCCCTTGCGAAACTCGCTCGCGGCGATCTTCACGTTCACCACCGCGGGTCGGCCCGCCTCGGCTGCGGCGAAGGCCCGCGCGTAGGCCGGAGCGAGCCCCGCGGCGGTCTCGACCCACTCGGCGTGGCAGCCCAGGGCCTCGGCCACCTGCTCGTAGCGGGTGTACGCGAGGCCCGTCGCGACGGCCCGCTCTTCGCCGAAGAACTCGACCTGCCCGCGGCGAATCTGCGTCCACCCGGCGTCGTTGCCGATCACGCACACCACCGGGATGCCCTGCCGCGCCATCGCCTCAAGCTCCATCGCGTGGAGCCCGAAGGCGCCGTCGCCGAACACCGCCACGACCTTCGCGCCGGGCCGCGCGAGCTTCGCCGCCATCGCGTACCCGGGGCCCACCCCGAGGGTGCCGAGGGGCCCGGGGTCCATCCACAGGCCCGGCCATCGCACCTTCAGCACGTACGCGGCGGTGGCCACGAAATCACCGCCGTCGCCCACCACGATGGTGTCGTCGTCGATGAAGCGATCGAGCTCGGCGCACACCCGGAGCGGGTTCGGCGGGTCGCCGTCGGCCTGCATTTCGAGCGCCATCTTCGCCCGCGACTTGTCTTCCGCCGCCCGCACCGACGCGAGCCACCCGGCCGTGTCTGCAAACTTTGACACTCCGTCAACCAAGGCCCGGAGGGCGAGCCCGGTGTCTGCGACGAGGCCCACGTCGATGCCGCGGTTGTGCCCGAGGGTGGTGGCGTCGCGGTCGATCTTGATGATGCGGGTGCCGGGCTGCCAGGTCGGTTCGCGCCCGTAGTCGAGGCGGAAATCGAAGGGCGTGCCGCACATCACCACCACGTCGGCGTTGGCGAGGGCCATCTTGCGCGAGCGCGTAAACCCGCAAGGGTGCTCGGGCCTGAGCGCGCCCCGGGCCATACCGTTCACAAAGGTCGGCATGGGGAACTTCTCAAGCAGGTCGTAGAGCGCGCGGGTGTCGCGCGACCACCGAAACTGGCTCCCGAGGATGAGCATCGGGCGCTCGGCCTGTTCGAGCAGGGCGATGGCCGCAGCGAGCTCGGCGGGGTCGGGCGCGGGCTGCGCGAGGCTCCGCGCGGTCTTCGGGTCGAAGAACTCTGACTCGCCGAAGCCCATGAGAACGTCGAGGGGCATCTCAAGGTAGACCGGGCCGGGCACCCCCGACATCGCCACCCGAAACGCGGTGCTCACGTACTCGGGCAAGCGCTCGGTGTGCAGCACGCGATAGCTGGCCTTGGTGATGCTCTTGATCAAATCGAGGTGATTCATGTCTTGCAATGAACCGCGGTCGGTCAAGAGCGCCGGGCCCGCGCCGCCGATGCACACCAGCGGCACTTGGGCGCGCTGCGCGTTGGCGAGGGCCGTCACCACGTCGGTGACCCCAGGCCCCGCCGTCACGGCCACCACGCCCGGCACGCCGGTCACCCGCGCCCACCCGTCGGCGGCGTGACCCGCCGTCTGCTCGTGTCGCACATCGACGACCCGGATGCCCACGTCGAGGCACCCGTCGTAGATGTTCTGAATGTGCCCGCCACAGAGGGTGAAGAGGTGCGTCACCCCTTCACGCTGGAGCTGTTCTGCGACCAACCGTCCGCCGTGTGCCATCATCGGGGTTCTTGGGCCCTTGACCTTTCTACGAGGGGCCGCCGTCGCCGCGTCGGGCAGCCCGCGCCGCCGCTCAGGAGCCCCGTCGTCTGCGAAGAGGCGCCGACCCTACACGAAATCACGCAGGCCGCGCATCGCCACTTCTTGACGCGTTGTGTTGCCGGGGCTAACGACTGAATCACCATTCAGCGCTCGGGCCTCGACCCTCGGGTGACAATGCGCGCAAAGCTTGCGTCGGGTCATCGACGGTCGGGTCGCCAGAGCCGGTGTCGGCGAAACTTGTATCGCGTCGTTCGGAGGCTCTCTCGTGTCAACACAGGCCATCAATCGCTTCAAGGTCGATCTCCGCGAGCTTCAGTTTGTGCTGTTTGAGCACTTTAAACTGGGTGACCTCCTCGGCAAGGGGCGCTTCGAGAACTGGGGCGTCGACGAGGTGAAGATGGTGATGGGCGAGCTGGCGCGGTTCTCACGCGAGACGCTCGGCCCGATCAACGCCATCGGCGACCGCACGGGCTGCAAGATCGTCGACGGTCGGGTCATCACCCCGCCCGGCTTCAAAGAAGCCTGGGACAAGCTCTTCGAAGAGGGCTGGAAGACCCTCGCAGCGCCGGCCGAAGAGGGCGGGCAGGGTGCGCCCTTCGCGCTGGTCGCGCTGAGCGAAGAGATGTTCTCGGGCGCCAACTGCGCGTTCAACATGTACCCGGGCCTCGCGTACGGCGCCGCCGAACTCATCCACGAGTTCGGCACCGAGGGGCAGAAGAAGGCCTTCTTGCCGCACATCTACAACGGCCGCTGGGCCGGCACGATGTGCCTCACCGAGCCCCAGGCCGGCAGCGACGTGGGCCTCGCGCGCAGCTCCGCGGTGAAGAACCCCGACGGCACCTACGCGATCCGCGGCACGAAGATCTTCATCTCGGGCGGCGATCAAGACCTCACTGAGAATGTGATCCACCTCGTGCTCGCGCGCATCGAGGGCGCGCCGCCCGGCACCAAGGGGCTCTCGCTCTTCATCGTGCCGCGCATCCGGGTCAACGACGACGGCGGCCTCGGCGAGCTCAACGACGTGGCCGTGGCCTCGATCGAGCACAAAATGGGCATCAACGGCTCGGCCACCTGCGTGCTGAGCTTCGGCGAGAACGGGCAGTGCGTGGGCGAGCTCGTCGGCGGCGTCGAGAACGCGGGCATGGCCCAGATGTTTCGCATGATGAACCGCGCCCGCATCGGCGTGGGGCTTCAGGGCGTCGGCATCATGAGCACCGCCTACCTCAACGCGCTCGAATACGCGCGCGACCGAAAGCAAGGCGCGCACATCACCCGCTGGAAGGATCCGACCGCGCCCCGCGCGAGCATCCTCGAGCACGCCGACGTGCGCCGCATGCTCCTTGAGATGAAGGCCAAGGTCGAGGGCACCCGGGCCCTCGTGATCAAGCTCACCTTGCACGAAGACCTCACCCGCTCGCTGCGCGGCGTCGACGACGAGAAGGCCGCGTACCACTTCGGCCAGGTCGAGCTCTTGACCCCGCTCGTGAAGTCGTACGCGAGCGATCAGGCCTTCAGGGTGGCCGAGCTGGCCGTTCAGGTCTACGGCGGCGCGGGCTACACCCAAGATTACCCGGTCGAGCAGTACTGCCGCGACGCCAAGATCTTCAGCATCTACGAGGGCACCAACCACATCCAGGCGATGGATCTGGTGGGGCGCAAGCTCGGGCAGAACGGCGGCCGCCACACGCAAGAGTTCCTCGGTGACATTCAGAGCTTCATCGACGCGCACCGCGAGCATCCGACGCTGAAAGACGCGGTGCGGGTCTTGGCCGAGGCCCACGAGGCCGTGGGCGGCACGGTGATGCGGCTGCTCGGGTGGTTCCAAAGCGGTCAGATCCAGCTGGTGCCGCTGGCGTCTAACCGCTTCCTCGAAATGATGAGCGAGCTCGCGGTGGCCTGGCTGCTCCTTCAGGCCGCCTCGGTGGCCGAAGCGGCGCTCCCGGGCGTCTCAGCCGATCACCCTGACCACGCCTTCTACGAGGGCAAGCGCCACACGGCGATCTTCTTCGCGAAGAACATCCTCCCGGGCGTGGTGCACAAAGCCCAGGTGCTCACCGAGGGCGACACCAGCGCCATCGACATCCCCGACGCGGCCTTCGCGACGGTCTGAAACCTCTGTTATTTCAACGGTTTGAGCGGGCGGAGGGGCTGTCTCGATGGCCCCTCCCGCTCAGCGCCTTCGGTTGGGCCGCGGCTGGTCGAGGGCCTGAAGGGCGCGCTCGACCTCGGCCCTGTCGAGCCCCGGCGCGTTGAGGCCGAGGGCCCGCTGAAAGGCCGCCCGCGCGTCTTCGCGCCGCCCCGTCTCGGCCGCGATCTGCCCCTGAAGAAAGAAGGCCTCGGCGAGGTTCGGGTCGAGCTGCAGCGCGCGCTCAAGGTATGCGAGGGCCATGGTGCTCTGTTGCGTGCGGTGGGCGAGTTGGGCCGCGCGCAGACGGGCGAGCGCGTTGGCGGGAGCGCGGTCGATGGCGGCGTCCCACATTTCGAGGGCCTCGCTCTCGCGTTGGGTGTGCTCCATCACGTCGGCCAGCGCCATGTGGGCTTGGGCGTCGGTGCCTACCTGACGGATGCCCTCGCGCAAGGGCGCCTCGGCCTCGGCCCAGCGCTGGAGGGCCACCAGGGCGCGCCCGAGGCCCGTTTGGGCGCCCGGTTGGGTAGCCGACAGCCTGACGGCCTCTTGAAACTGCGTGAGGGCCTCGGCGGGGCTCGCGGTGCCGAGGAGCGACTCGCCGTAGAGGCTCTGCGCCTCAGCCCACCCGAGCCGGTCGCGGGTGGCCCGCTGAAGGAGCTCTCGGGCCGCGGCGGGGTTGCTGCGACGCCGCAAGAGAAAGCGCCCGTAGGCGAGGGCCGCAGCGGGGTCGCTCGCGTCGGTCTCGGCGGCGCGGCGGTACTGAGCCTCGGCGTCGTCGAAGCGTTGAAGCATCTCGTAGAGGGTGCCGAGCCCGAGGAAGGGCTCAGCCCGGCCCGGCATGAGCTGCGCCGCGCGCTGGTACGAGGCCTCAGACTGCGCGGTCTGTGACGCGAGGCGCTGCACGTCGCCCATCACCAGCGCGTACTCGCCGTCGCCCGACGCGGCGGGCCCTGCGGCCTGGAGCTCTCGCTGTGCGAGGGCCGCGCGCTGCCAGATCACGTACGCCCGCGCCGCGCAGACGCGCTTGCGAACCCCGTTCGGGAGCGCCCGGCACGCCGCGTTGGCAGCACGGAAGTCAGCCTGGTCGAAGCGCACCCGGGCGAGCTCCCACTGGGCGTCGGCGCGGGTGGCGGGGCTGCGCGCGGCGCTGTTGAGCGCCCTCACGGCCTCGTCGAAGCGACCCGCGCGGCGCAGGGCGCGGCCGAGGCTGAGCTGCCCCGCGGGCGCACCGGCGTTACCCCGCAGCGCGGCGAGCTGCGACTCTTGCCCGAGGGCCACCGACGGGAGACCCAAGGCGAGGGCCGACACCACAACCAGACACGACACACGAGGGCGCATGGGCCGACGCTACAACGACTCGCGCGACGGTGCGAAGCGTCGCGGCGATCAGAGCGTGAAGCAGCGCGGGTGCTCGCGCATCGCGTCTCGCAGCGCGGGCTTCGGTTCGATCAACGCCGCGGCAAAGGCGCCGTGGAGGAAGGGCGCGTCCCACCCGCCGTCGCCGAGCCCGAGGGCGGGCGGCCAGGCGCCCTGAGCTTTGAGCGCGTCGATCTTGTGCGCGTGAAGCGGGATGGGGCCCGCCAACGCGGCGTGCACCCAATCGCCCTCAACTTTGAGCACGCCCCCGCTCACCGACGCGAAAGGGATCGCCGCGAGGGTGAGGGTGCGCGCGACCAGCCGACCGAGGCTGCCGCTCACCACATGCAAGGGCCACCCCCGCGCCGCGGTCTCGGCGAGGAGCCTCCGAACCTCAGGGTGAATCCGCGCCGCGACGGTCTCGGCCGCGCCCTCGAGGAGCGCATCGAGCGAGGCGAGCGAGCGCCCCCCGAGGCTCTGTGTCTGGAGGTTGCAGAGCGTGGTGATGTCGATCGCGCCGCGGGCGTAGGCGTCGAGCACGGCGGGCCCGTCGCGCCGCGGGTCGCCCGTCGCACCGTCGCCCAAAACGGCCCGCGCGCCCGCGAGAAAATGCGCGAGCCCTTCTCCCTGAAAGAGCCCGCGGGTGCTCGCGTCGAGAAAGAGCGTGTCGGCGACGTCGCCCGCCCAGAGGGTGCCGTCGGCGTCGCTGGCCACCGCCCGCGCGTAACCCTCGGGGGCGGCTTCGGCGACCCTGAGCGCGCGGTCGAGCGAGGCCGCGAGGGCGGTCAAAACCGACCCTCGACGGTGAGCGAGACGCTCGACCCGGTGACGTTGAAGTTCGAAATGCGCACGGTGCGCTGACGCTGCCGAAGACCGTCGACGAGGAAGTAGACGCCCGCCGCGGTGGCCGCCGCGCCCGCGCCGACGAAAATGTAATCACGGGTGCGCGAGACGTAGACCTCGTTGACGCCTTCGGCCGGGAGCGCGCGGGCGACGCCGCCGTCGCGGGCGAGGCTCATCGCCCCGAGGGTGATGCCCGTCACGCCCGCCGCGGCGAGCCCCGCACCGAGCACCGCGAGCGAGCGGCGGCGGTAGGTCTCGACCCGGTACTGCACGGTCGGCATCACGGTGATCGGCGGTTGCACCGTCGGCGCCACGGCCGGCGTCGGGGGCGGCGCGAGGGGCGGCGGCTGATCGGGCGTCGGCGTCACCGCCGGGGTCGCTGGGGTGCTGCGGAGCGCGTCTGCGATGGGGCGCGCCGCGAGCCGCGCGAGGGCCACGGCCTCGGCCCGGTCGGCCACGGGCTCTTCGATCTCATTCGAGGCCGTGACCTCGCCGCGGAGGTTGACCACCCGGACCGTCAAATGAAGCCGCCGGTGCCGGAGCTCTTGCTGCTGAACGAGCACCACGCTGCGGGCATGGAGCGGCGTCGAGATGGTCGGGCAGCATGTCGGCGCGTCGCACGCGAGGGCGTCGGGGTTCAGCGTCTCGACCCGGCTGCGGGTGTCGGCGGCCCCGAGCACCTCGGTGGTCGCCCCGCGGAGCACCTCGGCGACGGCCTCAGCCACGGCGAGCCGCTCGTCGGTCGAGAGGCCCCGCGGCTGAGCCCGGGTGGGCGTGTGAACGGGGAGCGGGTCGGCGCGCAACGCCGGCGCGAGCGCGAGCGCCGCGACACCCAGCACAAACGAGGGCGGCGCGTGACCGCCTGACCGCAAGCGTGTCTTCATCGACGACCCGACCCCTGGGCGCGCGCCTGACGGAGCCGCGCGGCCTTCTCTGCCTTCTTCGCCGCGACGTCTTCGACCTCGGGCACCTCGAGCACCACGGTGCCTTCGCCCCGCACGATGGCCTGGCACGCGAGCCGAAGACCCAAGATCTTCGCCACCGAGCCGAGATGCGTGATCTCGTCTTCGTTCACCGGGCTCAGGTGCTCTTTGCCCTGCTTGACCGTCACGCGGCAGAGCGCGCAAGTGGCCACCCCGCCGCACGAGGTCGCCACTGGGTGATCGGCCTCTTGCAAGACCGCAAGCAGCGACTGACCCGTACAAGCCTCAAGCTCTCGCCCAGAACCCGTGAGAACAACCTTCGACATGAATCCCGTCGGAGGAATGTATCACAGCCCTCGGGCGAGGCTCTCGTTCGATTTTCTCACTCGTCGAGCAGAGGCGTCGCGGGCGGCGTCGGCAGGTCGCGCACAAACTTCTGGAGGTGCGCCAAGATCATCTCGCGCGCGACGCGGTTGTGCCCCCCTTCGGGGATGATGAGGTCGGCGTGGCGCTTCGACGGCTCGACGAAGGCCATGTGCATCGGCCGCACCGACTCGTAATACTGCTGACGGATCTGCGCGAAGGTGCGGCCCCGCTGGTCGATGTCGCGCCGGATGCGCCGCATGAGCCTGATGTCGGGGTCGGTGTCGACGAAGAGCTTCACGTCGAGCACGTTGCGAATGGCTTCGAGGGCCAACACCAAGATGCCCTCGACCACGATCACCGGGTTCGGCTCGATGCGCGTGGTGGCCTCCTCGCGGAGGTGCTTCGAGAAGTCGTAGCGGGGGCGCTCGACGGCGCGGCCCGATTTCAGCTGCAAGAGATGCTCGACGAAGAGCTCGTTGTCGAGCGAGTCGGGGTGATCGTAGTTGGTGCGCGTCCGCTCGTCGTACGAGAGGTGCGATTGGTCTTTGTAGTACGCGTCATGCTCGATGGCCGACACGTGATGACTGGGGAGCGACTCGACGATGCTTCGGGCGATGGTGGTTTTGCCCGATCCGCTACCGCCGGCGACGCCTACGAGGAGTACCTGCACAGCGCCCGCGACCCTAGCACACCCCCCGCGCGACATTGCACCCCAAGCCTCGCCCGCGGCCCCATTTTGCACACCCCGTCGCCAGGCCTTGCGCCCCGGAGCCCCGCGGGCTGACCCTCGTCGGCGATGCACCCCACACGCCCCGATGCGCCCGCGACCGCCCGCAACCGAGAGCCGCTCCTCGGGGTGCTGCGCGAGGTCTTGCCTGCCGACGGGCGGCTCCTCGAGATCGCGTCGGGCACGGGGCAACACGCCGTGTATTTCGCCCGCGCCTTTCCGGGCCTGTGGTGGCAACCGAGCGATCGCGCCGACGAGAGCCTCGCTGCGATCGCCGCGTGGCGCGACGCCGAGCCCTCTCCGCGGCTCCTCGCGCCCTGCCGCGTCGACGTCGAGACCTCCGACTGGCACGGCCTCGGCCCCTTCGACGCCCTGCTCTGCGTAAACATGATCCACATCGCGCCCTGGGAGGCCACCCTCGGCCTCTTCGCGGGCGCCGCGCGCATGCTCCCCGCGGGCGCGCCGATGGTGCTCTACGGGCCCTACACGCGCGACGGGGCCCACACCGCCGAGAGCAACGCGCGCTTCGACGAGTCGCTCCGGGCGCGCGACCCGCGTTGGGGCGTGCGTGACCTCGACGCGGTGGCGAAGGTCGCGAAACAAAACGGTTTTTCGCTGAGCAGGGTGCACCCCATGCCCGCCAACAACCTCACCCTCGTGTTCGTGCGCGACGGCGGCTGAGGGCGACCAACCCGAGGGCGACGAGGGCACCGAGAGAGGCGCCGTTGCTCGGCCGAGGGCGCGCGGCGCAGCCCTCGAAGTAGTTGCCTTCGGCGGGGTTGACGCACTTCTCTTGGGTGTTGGTGTCGACGCGCCCGAGCGGGTCGATGGCCCGCACGATGAAGCACACCGGCCCCGCCGCGTCGGCGCCTGAGAGGCGGAAGGTGCGCTGCTGCGAGCGGTCGTTCGCGCCCCCGGTGACCTGCGGGCGAAAGCGCTCGCGCTCGCGGGCGTTGCCGACCCCCGGGCCGCGGGTCGAGTACACCACGTACTCGATGTCGACGTCGGCCCACGGGCTGGTGCTGAACCCGTCGCCCTGCTGGGCCGCGAGGTCGAAGCGGATGGTGATGTCGGCGGCGTCGGGGTCGCAAGCGTCACGCACGGCCCGGTCGACGTCGACCGAGCGGAGCCCCGCGAAGCTCACCGTCGTCGGGGCGCGGGCGCGGCCCGTGCGAAAATTGATGCGGTTGGTGCCCCCCGCCGCGTCGGCGAAGGAGGCGACGTAGTCGGTGAGCGGCGTGAGCGTCGCGGCGGGCGAGAAGACCACCTCGTCGCCCACCACGGCGGTGCTGCCGGGCACGCAGTCGCTCTGCCCGCGCACCCTCAGGCACATCGTGGGGTTGCTCGGCGCCCGCACAAAATACCGAACGCGCACGGGGGTATCGAGGGGCACCGAGAGCCCCTGATCGGCCGGGAGCGTGTCGCGGAGCACCCCCGCGAGGGTCGGGTCGACCCCGCCGTCGGCCCCGGCGTCGCAGCGCTGGGCAGAGGCCACCGTGGCCGAAGAAACGAGCGAGAGCGCAAAAGCGAGGGCCGGGAGGGTGGTCTTCATCGCAAGCCGTGAGCCCGCGATGCTACACCACCGCGGCGATGCGTGGGCCGTCTCTTCTCTTTGTGCTCTTGTTGCTGGTGACGCCCGGGCTCGCCGCGCAGCCGCGCGACATGCCCACGCACCTCGAAGGCATGGTGCGGATGCGCCAAGGTGATGAGGCCCTCGCCGAGAACCACGTCGACGAGGCCATCGGGCTCTACCGGCAGGCCGAGCGCTTGGGGTGTCCGCCGAGGGTGTACCGCGCGCTCGCCGAGGCCTACGAGCAGGCGCGGCGCTTCCGCGAGGCCGCCGGCGCATGGACCCGCGCGGCGGCCTTCGCGGTCACCCCCGAGGCTCGCGAAGAGCACCTGCGACGGCGCGAGCGGCTCCGCACGATGCTCACCGCGGTGCGGGTGATGGTGGGGCCTCCGTTGCGGGCGCGGGCGGCGCGGGTCACCATCGACCACGAGCCGCCGCGGGCCTACGTGGCGGGCGGCGTCGAGGCGGTGCTCCCGGGGGGCGCACACCGCGTGCGGGTCGAGGCGCCTGGCTGCGAAATCTGGGAGACCGTGGTGAGCAACCTCTTCGGCGAAGAGGTCGCGCTGCGGGTGGTGCTCACGCCCATCGACCCGGCCCACCAGCGCTGAGCCGGGGGTGATGGGTCGGGCGGCTCAGCGCGGCTCCCACCGCAGGGTCTCACCGCCCCCGGCGAGGATGCGCTGTTGGTTCAGCCCGTCTTGGTTCATCAAGAAGATCCCGCCGCGCGACGAGTTGAAGGCGATCATGCGACCGTCGGGCGAGTAGGTCGGGTCGGAGTTGTTGCCCTGGCCCTCGGTGAGCCTGCGCAGGGCGCCGCTGCCGACGTTGACGGTGAAGATGTCGCTCGCGCCCCCCGCGCGCCCCGCGTAGGCGAGGGTGCTGTTGTCGGGGGCCCAACTCGGGTTGGTGTTGTAGCTCCCGGCGAAGCTCACCCGGCGTTGGCCGCCGCCGCCAGCGTCCATCACGTACACCTGCGGGCCACCGGCGCGGTCGCTCACGAACGCGATCTTGGAGCCGTCGGGAGACCACACCGGCGACACGTCGGCCCCGGGGTCGTTGGTAAGCCGCCTGAGGTTCTGCCCGTCGGAGCTCCCGACGTAGATCTCGCTGTTGCCGTCGCGGGTGAGCACCACGGCCATGCGGCCTCCGGCGAAGGCGGCGCCCATCACCAGCCCGTCGGCGCGGAGCACGGGCTCCGACGCGCCCTGCCGGAAGAGGGCCAGAAAGCCCTCTGGGGTCTGCGACGAGAAGTAGATGCCGCCGGGCCCCCACGCGGGCGTAAACGAGAGCCTGCGGCCCGAGCTCACCTGGCTGAGGTTCTCGCCGTCGCAGTCGACGGTGAAGACGTCTTTTCGCGAGCGGCCGGTGCGTCGCGCGAAGGCGATGCGGGTGCCGAAAATGCCCTGCTGGTTCGTGTAAAGCTGGATGAGGTCGTTGGCGATGCGGTGCGAGAGCGACCTGAGGTTGCCGGGCCCGTAGGTGCGGGTGAGCCGCGGCGCCGCGGGGTTGCCGGGCTCCCACACCTTGAGCTCGACGCGCAGCGCGTCGCCGCTGCCCGAGACCTGACCTTTGACCACCGCGGTCGCGCCGACGCTGACCCAAGAGCCCGCGTTCATGTTGAGGCCCTCGGCGTCGAGGTCGGCGGTGAACGAGCGCGGGTCGACCACCCGAAAGAGCGACGACAGCCGCAGGTCGTTCGAGATCACCGCCGCGATCTGGTCGCCTTGGGGCCCGCGCAGCGCGGGGATGGCCACCGGCAGGAGCCGCGCTTCAAGGCCTTGCAGCGTGATCGTGAGGTCGCCCACGCTCGGCTGCGTTGTCACCTGCTGGGGCTGCGGTACAGGCTGAGCCTGCGTCAAAAGCGGCGGAAGCACCGCGAGCCCCGTCGCGGCAAGCACAAGCACGGTCGTCCAACGGCTTCGCATCGTGCCGCTACTCTACCGCAACCCGCCCCCTCGTGAACCCTTCGCGTTGCAGCGGCCCCCGCGTTTCGGCCACACTCGCAGACCGTGACCGCGCGCGCCGCAGGCATCTTGCTCGTCTCGTTGGCCTCGGCCGCTCTCACCCGCGAGGCCGCCGCGCAGCCCGCGCCGCCGCCGACGGTCGCCCCGACGGTCGCGCCGCTGCTCTCGCCCGCGTCTCGCTTCGAGCCTGAGCCCGAGCCGTCGGTTCAGCTCTCGGCCGAGGCGCGCGCGACACACACCCGCGGGCTCTTCTCGGCCCCGCGATTTGTCATCGCGTTGGGCCTCACCGCGGGGGTCGAGGCGCTTCTCGTCTGGGGCGCGTGGCGCTACGTTGACCAAAGCTTCACAGGGGCCTTTCTCGGCCTCGCGGCGAGCGCGGCGCTCACCCCGGTGCTGAGCTGGAGCCTCCAGTCGGGCATGGGGGCCCAAAGCGGTCTCGGATTCAGCTACCTCGGCGCGCTCTTGGGCGCGAGCATGAGCCTCGCGCTGGTGCGCACGGGTTCGGCCGAGGCGGTGCTCATCGGGGGCCTCGTCGCGCTGCCCCTCGGGGTCGCGGGCATGGGCGAGATCATCTCGCACTCGGCCTCGCGGCGCGCCCTCGACGGGCCGGGGCCGCGGCGTCCTGCGAGCCCGTCGGCGCCTTGGCGGAGCGCGCTCTTGCCCATGATGGGCCCCTCGGGCATCGAGGGCCTGGGGCTCACCCTCGGACGCACCTTCTGACCGCGGCGCCCGCCCTACTCAGTGCTGCATCCGATCGATGGGGACGCGCACCACCACATTGCGGTTTGCGACCTGTTGGGCCTCCTCGGGGGTCAAGCTCTCGATCCGCGCGTGCCGCGACGCGAGGGCCTGGGCCTGACCGAGGATCTCGCCGTCGAGCGAGTCGTTGCCGCTGTTCTGAACGATCTCGGCCGACACGATCGCGCCCGCGTCGTCGAGCCGGATGCGAAAGACCACCATGCGCCGCTCGGCGCCCGTGAGGGCCGACGAGATCCGGATGTTGAGCCGCAAAAACTCGTCGATCTTCGTGGCCGCGCCGCGGGTCGCGAGGGCCGGGTCGGTGGTGTCGCCCACGGCGCTCCCCGAGGGCGAGCCGGGCCCGGCCTGGCTCGGGTCGGCCGCCTGCTCGTTGGCCGCGAGGGCCGCGAGCCTTTCGGCGAGGTCTTGGTTGCCGCGCCCTTGCCGCGTGCGGCCCGTGATGGCCGCCATGTAGTCTTGGGCCCCGGCGTCGGGCCTCAGCTGAACCTGCGTGGGGTCACGCGCGACGGCCACCTGCTGCGGGGCCGCGCGCTCGGCCAAGACCGGCGCCTCGCGGTGCACAACGTGACGCGGGTCGAAGGTGCCGCCCCCGCGCTGAAGGAGGTGCGTCTCGATCACCTGCGGCTCAGCCTGAGGCGCCGCGGCAGACCGCGCGACGTTGCCCTCGTTGCCCCCGAGCCGCAAGCTCGCGGCCGCCACCACGCCGTGAACGAGCACCGCGAGGCCGATGCCCATCGCGCTCCCGGCGGCGTCGCTGCTGCGCGGCATACGGCTCGACGAGGAGGGCGGCGCGATCGAGGCGATCGCGGGAGGTGGCGCAGGGGTCGGCGGCGGGTCGCTCATGGCTCGTACTCGTAACCTTCAAAGCGTTCTCGCTCAGAGACCCCGCCGGTGTCACGACCTTTGGGGCCGCACCGCCATCGATCGAGGCCGCGGGGGAGGGGAATGGTCAAAAAACGTTATACCCCGCCCGGGGTGTGAGTATCGAAATGAGCCCAAGCCCTGGGCAACCTTGTGCAGACTTTGTCGAGGATCCAAGCCTTCGTGAGCTTGGCACGGCGGCTGCTCAAGCGAGTCGTCGGAGGCCTTGAAACAACATGGACGGTGCAAGCTTTGATCACGTCACGACGCTCGACCCGACGGTGACGGCCCCTGCGGCGGGATGTCATCGAGACGACCCTTCCGAGGCGGCTGACCCGGCCGAGGTCGCGGCGGTGGTCTCGGCGGCGTACCGTCACTACGAATCTCGGCTCTTTCACGCAGCGCTGCGCATCACCCACAACGACGCCGACGCGTGGGACGCGGTGCAAGAGGGCATGGTCAGCGCCCTCCGCAACGCCGCGCGCTTTCGCGGCGAGGCCGCCGTGGCCAGCTGGATGTACAGCATCGTGGTGAACGCCGCCCTCTACCAGCGCCGCCGCGCCGCCGCCCGCCGACGGGGCGTCGACAAGTACGAGCTCCAGGTGTGGCCCGAGGCCGAGCGCTCGCTCGAAGCGGGTACGACCCTCAGCGACCCAGAGCGCTACGCCCTCGCGCGCATCGAGCTCGAGCGGGTGCTGGTGAAGATCGAAGCCTTGCCCGCAGACAAGCGCGCGCTGATGGCGCAGAGCCTTGAGGGCGAGTCGTGCAGCGAGCTCGCCGACGCCTCGGGGCAGCCTGTGGCGGCGATCAAGAGCAAGCTGTGGCGCACCCGGGTCGCCCTCCGCGAGGCGATGGCCGCGGCGGTCTGAGAGCCTACTGCGAGGCCACCGGGTCGGTGATGATGCCGAGCTTCTCGACCCCGTTGGCGCGCATGATGGCCATGACCTGGACGACCATGCCGTAGGGCACGTTCTGGTCGGCCGAAATGTAGGCTTCGTGCTCGCGTTGCACGATGGCGTTGGCGCGCAGGCGCTCGGCCAGCTGCGGGATGGCCACGCGGTCTTGGCCGAGCCACACGGCGATGGGCGAGTTGGGGTTGTGTTCGTCTTCGTGCCCGACGGTGATCTGAAGATGGCTCTCGGCCACGGGCATCTGCGGAGCCTCGGCGTTCGGCAGGTCGACCTTGATGCCCGCGTGAACCAGCGGCGCGGTCACCATGAAGATGATGAGGAGTACGAGCATCACGTCGACCAGCGGGGTGACGTTGATGTCGCTCATCGGGGCGCCGCCGCCGCCGCCGTTACCGCTCGAAATGGCCATTGGGGTCTTCGCTCGCTCTCTGACGGTCTCGGAGGCTCACTTCAAGATGTGCCGGCGAACGATGTTCAAGAAGTCATTCCCGAACACGTCCATCTCGCCTTGGAGCACGCGAATCTGGCGCATAAAGTAGTTGTACGCGATCACCGCGGGGATGGCCGCGACGAGGCCCACGGCGGTGGTAAAGAGCGCCTCTGCGATGCCCGGGCCTACGCGGTCGATGGTGCTCGAGCCCTGCCCCGACGAGAGCTGCATGAACGCGTGCATGATGCCGTACACCGTGCCAAAGAGCCCGATGAAGGGCCCCGTGCTGCCTACCGTCGCGAGGAAGGGCACGAGGTTCTCAAGCACCGTCAGCTGCCGCGAGGTCGCGCGGCGCAGCGCGCGCTCGACGTTCTCGATGCCGCCCGCGTCGTCGCTCGCCGCGGCGGCCTTGACGCGCAGGAGCTCGTCGTAGCCGGCCTTGTACATCTGCGCGACCGGCGAGCGGGTGCGCTGGGCCGCGGCCTCGGCCGCCACGTTGAGCTGCCGGGTCTCTTCGAACACTTGCAAGAACGACTCGTTCTCCGCGAAGGCGCGGCGAAGATAGAGCCACTTGAAGCCGATGATGTACCAGCTCGCCATTGAGAAGAGCAGCAAGAGCAGGAGCACCACCTTCACCGGCAGGGTGGCCTGCGCGATGAGGGCGATGGGGCTCATGTCAGCGGCGGGCGCGGCGCCCCCAGCGGGCTGCTGATGGTGCAGCGTGACCAGATATCCGTAGATCACATGGTTCATCGTCGGCGTCGCGGTCTTTGTGACGGCCAAGCGGCCCCGGTGTCAACGGGATCTGGGCGTGACAGGCGCGAGGTCAGAGCGCACACTTCGCCACCACCATGAAGCGCATCGTCTCTGCCTCGGCCGCGACCCTCGCCGCGACGCTCTGTCTCTCGGGCTGCATCATCGTGTCAGACAGCGACCGCGACACAGCGCCGCCTCCGCCGACCGTCAACACCGACCCGGGCGACCCCCGGGGCACCGAAGCGAGCCTCGCCTTTTCGTGGCGCATCGACGGGCGCGACCCGGTCACCGATGCCCGGGCGTGCAGCGACGCGGGCGTTCAGTTCATTCGGCTCACGGTGCTCGACGGCGCGACGGCGCGCACTTTTCAGACCCTTCAGTGGGACTGTAACCTCGGGCGTTACAGCTCAGCCCGGCCTGAGCTTCGGGCGGGCACCTTCAACGTGTACTTCGAGGCCGTCGCGGCCGACGGTCGACGCCTCTCGGTGGCGCCCTCGCGACGCAACGACCGCGGCGAGCGCGAGCCTTCGCCCGAGCGCGCGGTCTTCGTCGCGGGGCAGCGGTACGACTTCGACCAGGGCAACCAGGCCGAGCCCGGGCTCCCTGGGGTGGCGACCAATTTCGCCACGGGCCCTGGGGGGCTCGAAGTGTCGCTCCGTTACGACCGCGCCGGCGTGGCCGAGAACGCAGACTGCGCCACCGCCCGGGTGGCCCGCATTCGGTGGCGCCTGCTCGCCCCGAACAACGTCGCCGTCGAAGATCACACCCAACAAGAGTCGTGCGCCCAATACGCGCAGATTCGTTGGGAGACGCTCTTTCGAGACAACTACCGCCTCGCGGTGACGGCCTTCGACAGCGAGGGCGCGACGCTCGGTACGGGCCAGTGCGCTGACCTTTTGGTGCGCGCGGGCACCACGCCCTCGACCTACGCTTGCCGCGTTGTGCTCGGCGCGCGCTGAGGAGTCACACGCGCCGATGCCGACCCGACGACGCTTCGACGACCCGCCGCCGCAGGTGGTGTACCCGCCCTTTACGCGGCTCATGCGCGTGATTTTTGCGTTTTACGCGGGCGGTTGGGTATTGGGTCTCCTGCTCACGACCTTTCGTCTCGGAGACCCGCCGCCAGGCGCGTACGGGTGGCTTGAGCGGCTGGCGCTCATCCCCTCGGCGGTGACCGAGGGGCGGGGGCTGTGGAGGGTGTTCACCCACGCCCTCGTGCTCGACCCGCACCGATGGGCTGAGCCGATCTTTCTCGGGCTCACGCTGTGGTTTATGGGCGGCACCGTCGAGGCGCGATGGGGGCTGAAACGCCTCGCGGTCTTGGGCGCAGTCTCGACCCTCTTGGGTGCGGCCCTCGCCCTCGCGGCCGCGCGCCTCTACCTCCCTTGGTGGAACAGCCTCCTCCTCGGCCCGACCGCCTTTCACAACCTCATTCTAGGCGCTTGGGCGCTTGAGTCTCAGTCGCAGCGCTTCAGCTTCTTGGGCGTGGTCGAGATGACGGGCCGCCATTTTTACGCGCTCCTATGGGTCTTCGTCGCGGTCGCCTTCGTCTGGGATCGCAACCTCATGACCCTGATCTCTGCGGTGGGCCTCGGGGTCGCGGCGCTCGAACACGCGCGCAAGCGGCGCGAGGTCTTCGCGGCCATGGCGAAGCCGTCGGGCCGCGGCCGCGGGGCGCTCCGGGTGATCGAGGGCGGCCGAGGGCGCAGTCGCGACGAAGACCTCCCGAACTGAGCTGTCGCGATCTGGCGGGCTGATTAGTACGAGCTGAGCTCGATCGACGCGGTGGGTAGACCGCATCGTCGCTCAGAGGTGTCGGTGATCGAGAAGGCTTTCACGCGAGCGAAAGTCGGCACCAGCTTCGAGCGGGCGGGCGGCGAAACTGTGACCGAGGGGGTGACCGCCGATGCGCGCTTTCAGGTCCATCGAGCGTGGGCAGTTCGGACGCGAGCACCCCACGCGGGCGAGAAGTAGCAGCGCGCCGAGCGTCTGACGACGGATGCCCTCGCTGCGGCAGCACACAGCAAAGGGGCGATCCGTTAAGCGTCGGGAGAAGACTGGAAGTTGGTAGAAGAGGGCAGACGTGACATCCGCGACAATCAAACTGTTCTTGCCGGACGGTGATGCGAAGGGCCTCCGCACCGCAGAGATCTCAAACTGGACTGGTAAGGCACTGGCAGCGCCTCGCACAGAGTTGGATCGACTTGTCATTCGGGACGAATGTGAAAAAGCGGGTGTGTATGTGTTGACCGGCAGCGATCCGGTGACCAACGCCCCGCACGCATATGTCGGCGAGTCAGAGGTAATTCGCGACAGGCTGAAACAACATAAGGGACGGGAGTTTTGGGTTTCAGTGATTGTCTTCGTAAGCAAAGACGAAAACCTCACGAAGGCCCATGTCAGATATCTTGAAAGTCAGCTACTTATGGAAGCCCGCAGGGTCGGTCGCTTCACACTTGAACAGAATCAAGCAACAGGATCTCGCCTTCCGGAGTCCGACCGCGAGGATATGGAAGTATTTTTATCAAAGATTCGACAGCTCCTCCCGGTGCTAGGCTCTGACCTCCTAACGCCAGTCGTTCAGGTCAGCGCGAAGGGGAAACAGGCCGATGCGCTGGCCTGCCGCATCAAAGGCGCCGAGGCTCGGGGGCAGCGAACAGCCGATGGATTTGTCGTCTTTCAAGGATCAACGGCCGTGTTGGCAGACCGTCCTTCTGCACAGCAGCGCCACCCCTTCGTGGTGACCATCCGTAGGCAACTTCAAGAAGATGGTACTCTTCTGTCGAAGAGTGGATTCTTGCTGTTCACTAAAGACGTGGAATTCTCCAGCCCTAGTGCAGCGGCTTCAGTAGTTCATGGAGGCGGTGCCAATGGACTCTTGGAATGGAAGAAGGCTGACGGCACCACCCTCAAAGATCTTGATGAGAAGGCCTGAGAAGCCCTCGGTGCCGACCGCACCGAACGCGTCGAAAGCGCACTGCGGCACTCGGGAGCGTCGTACCACAGCGCTGTGGGCCAGCGACCTCGTGAAGCTGTCGCCCGTTCATGATTGAACACCGCCTCTCGACCAACCCTCGCCAACCGCCAACCGTTCTCCCCCACCGTGGCCCGCAGTGCGACCGCGCATCACGCCGCGGTCGACCCTGGTGAGAAGAGAGCGACGGACGACCGGCTGAAAGGCCTTGCGTCCTCCCTGCGCGCTGGGTCATCGTAAAGGGCGCCGCGCGATGCCGATTCTCTTGAATGACATCCTCAAGATCGCGGCGCCGAGCGCCTACAAGCTCCACCTCGCGGGCCGCAGCCCGGGCGGCGAACACCCGCTCGATGTCTTCGTGAGAGACCGCCAGACCTGGCACAGTTGGAATGCCTGGCGAGGCAGCAAGAACGATTGGACGCGACCGCGCATCCTGTCACTGATCGAGTATTACCCGCAGCCCGACGCCTGGCTCTTCGGCGGCGTCTACGAGGTGATCGCGCGGCGCCCCGACGGCTACTCGCTCGCCCAAGACCCGAGCTTCGAGAAGTATGTCGGTCGGCTCGTGACGCGCTTTCACCGGTATCAGGGCATGCGCGGCCGCGCTTTCAAGCTTGAGTCATACCTCGATCAGTTTACCGTCTCAGAGCTTCTCCCCGCGGTGTATTCTGGAGAGCACTTTCCAGGCTACGGGTGGGTGAATCATGGCTTTGAGGCGCTCGAGAGCATCTTTGGTACGGGGCGCCCTGATTGGAGGGCTGCGCTCGAACACGTCAAAGGCGTGTATCTGATCGTCGATCACTCGAACGGCAAGAAGTACGTCGGTTCGGCCTACGGCGAGGCGGGCCTCTGGGCGCGTTGGGCTTGCTACCTCGGCACCGGCCACGGGTACAACGACGAGCTCGTGGCCCTGATCGGCGCCCAAGGGAAAGGCTACGCGCGGCAGAACTTTCGCTTCTCGGTCCTTGAGGTGATGGCGGTGACGACCCCCGACTCGGTGGTGCTCGCCCGCGAGGCCCACTGGAAGCGCACGCTCCTCACCCGGGCCTTCGGATACAACCGAAACTGACCGCCGCGCGATCTCCAGCGCGTCGACGGCCTCGGCCGATCAGGCGTCGTCGTGGCGGCCGTCGGAGGCGTGACGTCCGACCCCGCGCGACAGCACGCGCATCGCGGGCGGGAGGTCTTCGAGGGTGATGCGGGCCGAACGGCAGCGCGACACCGCGTAGGCGATGGCCGAGTCGAGCTCGTCGAGGTTGTCTTCGTAGGGCCAGGCGCTCAAGAGCGTCATCGCGGCAGGGTCGACCCCGAGGGCCGCGCGGCCTTGAACGCGGCACGCCCGGTCGAGCGACAAGAGCACCCACGACCCGATGTCTTCGCGGCGCTCTCGCAGCGGAGGAAGTCGCACCGATTGGGCCTCGAAGGCCGCAAAGGTCGCGCGCGGCCAGTCGTGCATCGCGACCTCGTCGTGGGCCATCACGATCAAGCGAAACCGCGTCTCGTACCCCTCGCGCTCGCCCAAGCGCCGGGCCCGACCGTCTTCGAGCGCCCCGGCGAGGAGCACCCGCGCCTCGTGCGTGAGGGCGTGCGGCGATGACAGCACGAGGGTGCCTCCGTCGGCCTGCTCGACCCAACCGATGCGCGGCGGCGAGAGGCGTCCGTCGCCCGCGATGGCCGCGGCCAGCTCATCGCTCCGCCACTGCCCCGCGTCGATGTGAACCAGCGCGTGCGCGCGGCGCGCAGAGCCCTGATGGATCCGCGCAGCGAGCGCCAAGGGCCGCAGGCCCGGCTCGGCGGTGATCCACACCGGGGCGTCGTTGTCGGCGAGCTGGTCGATGCGCGCCTCAAGCGCCCGCGAGGCCGGGGCGTAGGCCACCCAGGTGAGGTCGAGGCTGCCGAGGCTCAGCACCGTGAGCGGCGCCGTCGCGCGCTCGTTGGCCCGCGCGAGGGCGAGGGCGAGGGCGTCGCGGGCCTCGATCGCGTCGGTCTCTTGGGTCTGAGCGCGCAGAAGCCGCTGTTGCGCGCGGTCGAGGGCCGAGAGCCGCGCGAGGCTGCCTTCGACGACACGGGCCGCGTCGTCGAGGGCGCGAAGCTCTTCGTAGCTCACCACCTCGGAGCGGGCGCCCCGAGGCAACATCACCACCGCGATCAGCTCGCCTTGGTCAAAGAGCGGCAGGGCCCCGAGGGCCTCGTGATGGTCGAGCGCCGCGAGCACGGGGCGGAGCTCGGCCCGACGCACCACGAAGGGGCGCAAAAGATCGGCAAACACAGGGCTCTTGCGCGCGCGAAGCCACCCGAGGAGCGCCTTCTCGCTGTCGAGCGAGAGCTTCGTCGGCATCGCCGCGCCGGTCACATCGACGCGCAGGGTCTCGGCCCGATCGAGCACCCAAAGGGCCGCAGGCGCTCTGAGGTTTCGTGCCGCCAGGCGCAAGGGGTCGAGCACCGCCGCGGCGAGGTCGGTGAGCGTCTCGGCCCGCGGCGCCCCGCGCTGCATCGCGCGACACGCTTCGAGCAAGCGACCCTCGTCGGGCCGGAGCCGCGTCTCCGCGAGAGGCCACACGAGGCCCATCACCACCACGCCCGCGGCGAGGGCGAGCCACGGGGCGGCGGGCACCGTCGCGAGCACCACGGCCCCCGCGCCGAGCCCCGCGAAGGCCGACGCGCAACGCCGCGCAAAACGCGCCGAACGGTCGAGCGCGATGGCCCCGGTGCCGAGGGTCAAGCCGACAGTCTGGGCCAGCATCCCGAGGGCGACCACCAGTGGCGAGAGGCCGGGCCCGAGGAGCGCCCGCGCCAACAAGGTCGCCGTCAGCGCCGCCGCCCCGAGGCCCGGCAAGATCTGCCGCGCCCGGTCGAGCGCGGGCATCGGGCGCGTCGCGGCGTGAACGAAGAACAGCACCGTCACGAGCCCGCTGAGCGGCGCGAAGGCCCGCACGCCCGGCACCCACACCGCCGCCGTCGGCCACATGCCGTAAACCGCCAGCGCGGCCACCAAGAGCGCAGGCACCGCCGCCCAGCGCATCGCCCGCGTCTCAAGCGGGAGGCTGAGCGCGACCAGCGTCGACAGGCCCAAGACCTCGCCCGTCGCGAGGGCCTGGAGGCGCTGCAACACCGCGCTCTCGGGCACGAGGCCGCCCACCGAGCAGGCCACCGCGATGGCCGCCAGCGCGCCGCCGATGGCCGCGGCCTCGGTCATCGCAGGGGCCGGGCCATCGTGGGCGCGGCGCGGCGCGAGCGCACACCCCAGCGCCACGAGCCCCGTCAGCGTCGCCTCGGCCGGCGAGATGAAGCCCGGCAGGCGCTGCCCGGCCGAGAGCGCGACCCAACCCGAGAACAGGGCGGCGAGCTCACTCCACGGGATTTTGCGGGGCTTCGACCTCAGCATGGCGCGCTCAGTGGCCGCGAAGCTACGCGATCGTCACCCGCGACGCGAGGCCGCGACGGCATTTCACGCGCCTTCGGCGGCCTGGCCCTCGGTCGCCTTGCGGTCTTGCACGCGGATCTCGGCCATCGCGCCGAGCTCGTCGAGGGCGTCGAGCACCTGGTGGAGCTCCGCCCGCGTGTGGCCCCGGGTGACGTTCAACCTGAGCCGCTCTTCGCCGTGTTTGACGCCGGGGTAGGTGATCGGCACGAGGTAGATGCCGCGGTCGTAGAGCATGTGGTGGAGCACCAGCGCCTTGCGCTCGTCGCGCACCATCACGGGCATGATGTGCGTGTCGCTGATGCCGAGGTCGAAGCCTCGCGCGACGAGCTGCTCGCGCATGTACGCCGCGTTCTCGTGGAGCTCGGCCACCAAGGCGGGGCCGTTGTCTTCGAGCATGGTCAAGATCGTCGAGGCCGCGGCCACGATGGGCACCGGCAGCGTGGCGCTGAAGACGAAGCTCCGCGCGGTGTGCTTGATCAAGTCGATGATCGCGTCGTCAGCGAAGATGATGCCGCCGATGCCGCCGAAGACCTTCGAGAAGGTCGACACGACGATGGGCGCGCGGCCCTCAAGGCCGAGGTCTTCGAGGATGCCCCGGCCGTGCGCGCCGAGGGTGCCCGACCCGTGGGCGTCGTCGACCACCAGGACGGCGTCGTAGCGCTCGCAAACTTCAATGATTTCGCGGAGTTTGCCCTTATCGCCGTCGAGCGAGTAGATGCCCTCGACGAGCACCAGGGCGTTCTTGCGCTCGCGCGACTTGAGCACCCGTTCGAGCGAGCGGTGCGAGTTGTGGTTGAAGAAGCGCACCTCGGGCGCGCGCTGCGGGGTGCCCGCGGCGAGGAAGGTGCCGTCGAGAATGCACGCGTGCGAGAGGTTGTCGAGCACCAGGGTGGTGTCGCGGTCGGAGAGGGCCATGATCGTCGCGACCATGGCCTGGTACCCCGTGGTGGTCACCAGCGCCTGGGGGAAGCGGAAGTACCGCGCGAGCCTTGCTTCGAGCTCGACGTGCGCGACGGTGGTCGCCTGCACCCTTGAGCTCGAGAGGCCGCAGGCGAACTGATCGACCGCGGCGTGGGCGGCGGCCTTCACCGCGGGGTGTTGGGTGAGGCCGAGGTAATCGTTCGAGCTGAAGTTGATGAACTCGTGGCCGGCCACCGAGGTGCGCAGGCCGCCGCTCTCGAAGGGGCGAAAGAAGGGATAGACCCCGGCGTCGCGGGCCTCGCGAATGCGTGCGAGGTCGGCGTAGGCCTTGTCGTGGATCCAACTCATGCGAGGTTCTCCGGGCCCTGGCAGACGAGGGCTGAGGCGTTTCCGTAGTATCCGAGGGCGGTGACGAGGATGGGGCCGCGGTGCCCTGCGGCCACGCGGCGTCGTGCTTCGACCAGCGCGAGGCTCCCTGCGGCGCCGAGGGTCTCACCGAGGGCCATTTTCGGCGACACCCGCGACGCGCCGGGCAAAAGCGCCCCGAGCGCCTGCGCCTCGACAGCGTCGTGCGCCTCGTAGCCGTTGGTGCCGTCGATCACGAGGCTCACCGCGTCGGCGCGGCACCCTGCGGTCTCGAGGGCGAGCCCGATGGCCTCGCGGAGCGCCTCGGCGCTGGGCGTGACGAGCCGCGCGGTGTCGTCGGGCGCCGCGAAGGTCGAGCCGTAGCCGCTCACCACGAGCCCCGGCGTCACGCCGCGGCGTCGGGCCCGGTCGAGGGTCTCGACGGCGAAGAACGCTGCGCCCTCGCCGAGCCGGGCGCCCTTGCCGTCGCCGCGGTCGAGCATGCCAACCCGGTCGAAGCCGCGCCAGAGACCTTCAGAGAGGGCCTCGACGCCGCCCACCAGGGCCGCCTCGGCGCGCCCGTCGGCGAGGTACATCGACGCCGCGTCGAACACATCAAGCCCGCTCGTAGGCCCGTTGGTGACGGCGACGTTGAAGGCCTTGAGCCCCTCCCAGATCGACACATACCCCGACGCGCTGTTGGTCACCGTGTTCGGAAAGCGCCCCGGGTTGAGGTACCGCGGGTCTTCGAGCCGGGCGACCCGGTCGAGCTCGGTCACGGCCTCGATCGACGCGTACGCCGTCGCGCTCACCACCCCGACGGCCTCGCCCGTGAAGGGCGCGACGAAGGCCCCCTCGCGCTTGATCGCCGCGGCTTCGAGGCACCGCCGCGCCGCCACGAGGGCGAGCCGCGTGATGCGATCGTGGTTGCGCAGGCCCTTGTCGCCGAGCACCGGGCGGGGGTCAAAGTTGGCCACCTCGGCCACCGAGAGGGGCCCTTCGGGCTGCGCGAAGGCGGTGACCTCTGCGCGAAAACCCTTGTCGCCGCGGCGCATCGCGTCGTCGAAGGCCTCGACGCCGATGCCGAAGGCCGACACCACCCCGGGCGCACCGAGCGCGAGGGGCCTCACGATCCCCGCTCCGACGGCGGCGGCAACACGTCAGGCTGCGCGAGGCAGAGCACGGCGTCGTACCCGCCGAAGGCGAGGGCGTTGTTCAACACGATGCGGGCCGGGCCGCGCCGCGCCGTGTTGGCGACCACATCGAGGGGGCAGAGCGGGTCGGGGTTTTCGTAGTGCATCGTCGGGGGGTAGAGCTCACTCTGAAGGGTCTCGACGCAGGTGAGGGCCTCGAGGGCGCTCGACGCGCCCATGCAGTGCCCGATCATGCTCTTGACGCTCGTGACGGGCACCTTGCGGCCCGCGAAGACGGTCTCGATCACCCGCGCCTCGACCTCGTCGTTGGCCCGCGTGCCGGTGCCGTGGGCGTTGATGAAATCGACCTCGGCGGGCGTGACGCCGCTGCGCCGGATGGCCTCGCGCATCGCGTGAACATTGCCGCTACCCTCAGGGTGCGGCCGGGTGATGTGGTAGCCGTCGCAGGCGAGCCCGTAGCCGCCGATCTCGGCGAGCCGGGTCGCGCCGCGGGCGAGGGCGTGCCGCTCGGTCTCGAGCACGAAGACCGCCGAGCCCTCGCCGACGATGAGCCCCTGGCGGTCGCGGTCGAAGGGCTGACACCGCGTCGGGGCCACCGCGCCGAGTCGCACAAAGCCCGCATACTGAAGGTCTTGGAGCATCTCTGTGGCCCCCGCGATCACGACGTCGGCGGCGCCGCTTCGCAAGAGGTCGAAGCCGAAGCCGAGGGCGTAGTTGCCCGCCGCGCAGGCCGCCGGCAAGGTGAGCACGCGGCCGCGGGTCTTGAGGTGCCGCGCGACCAGCATGGGCGCCATGTGCGGGGCGTACTTCGGCAGGACGCGGGGCGAGAGCGCCTCGGGGCCGCGGTCGATCCACGCGTGGTCGAGGCGCGCGATGACGTCGGCTTCGCCCATGGTGGTGCCGAAGATGACCGAGGCGCGCGGGGTCTCGAGCGACCTGGCCGCGAGGCCCGCGTCGTCGACGGCCATGCGCGCGGCGGCGATGGCGAAGCTCGCGGCGCGGCCCGCCTGGGTGCACTCGCGGGCGCTCAGAAAATCGCGGGCGTTGAAGCCCTTCACCTGCGCGGCGACGGTGCGCCCGAGCGGCGCGGCGTCGAAGCCCTCGACCGGTGAGAAGCCCGAGCGGCCTGCCACCGCCGCCGACCAGAAGGCCTCGCGCCCGAGCCCGAGCGAGCTCACGACGCCACAGCCGGTGATGAAGACGCGTTCGACCATCGCCGCGCGCTTTTAACCTCCACCGAAAAAGTCGCAAGCTGCCACCCTCGGGTAGCGGGTGCGAAGCTGGGGTGTCTCTCGGAATTGCCGATGTGGCAAGCCGATTGGCCATATTGACAGCGTGCGCCGGGGCTGCGAAAGAGCGCGTCGCGTCGGCCCCCGTTGACGCACGTCACCTGCGATTTTGTGGCCCCTCGTGTGCCGAGGGGTCGCGTGAAGAAGGTTAAGAAGTCGATGAAAAGCCGCGCTGAACTTTTGCAGACCTTTCAGCAGCTCGCGACCCGCGTGGCCGAGCGTCCGATCGAGTTGACGAGCGAGGCGATGGCCATCAGCGCCCTGGGCATCGACTCGCTGGGGATGCTTGAGATTATCGGCGAGATGGAGCGCGAGCTCTCGATCCGCATTCCTGACGACCAGCTCGTGGGCATCAACACGGTGGGCCAACTGGTCGACCTCGTCGAGCGGCGCCTCGGCGCAGGCTGAGCGGCGGTCATGGCGGTCGAACGAGACACCCGCCTCGCGCAGAAGGTCTATCAGCAGTACCTGACCTTCTTCGACAAGGCCGAGCGTGAGCGTCGGTGGCACCCCATTCACGACATCCCTTGGGAGAAGATCAACCGCGAGCTCCCCGAAGCCCTGGTCTTGAACGCCGAGACCTTCTGTTGTGTCGAGAGCTACCTGCCCGACTACGTCGCAGGCGGCATCAACGTGGTGCGCAAGAGCTTCGGCCAGGCGTGGTTCTCGGCCAACTGGGGCTACGAAGAGTCGAAGCACTCGATCGCCTTGATGGAGTACCTCATGCGCTCGGGGCGCCGCTCGCCCGAGCACATGTTCGACCTCCAGGCTCAGCTGATGGAGAAGGAGTGGCGCCTGCCCTTCACCACCGCGCGGCAGATGACCGTCTACGGCTGCTTTCAAGAGCAGGCGACCTTCGTGATTTACTGTCGCCAGGAGGCCGCCGCGAGCCAGGCCGGCGACGAGGCGCTGCGCACCATCTTTCGGCTGAACGCGCGCGACGAGATCGCCCACGCGCGCTTCTACGAAGACGTGATCAAGCTCCTGTTGGAGGAAGACCGTGAGGCCACGGTGCTCGACATCGCCTGGGTGGCCAAGCACTTCGAGATGCCCGGCGTGGGCATCGTGCCCGACTACGAGTCGCGGGTGCAGGTGATGCGCGACGTGGGTCACATCGACCGCGATCTGTTTCTTCAGAAGGTTTACTTCCCGGTGCTGAAGTACCTCGGGGTGACCCGCGAAGAGCTCGTCGCCGCGGCCGGTCAGCTCCGCAAGATGGCGTCGGCGTCAGCCAACGGCGCCCCGGTCAACCCGGCCACGGTGTGAGTCTCTCTCTCTCAATTCTCGATAGGGTCGAAGCATGTCGCAATCAAACCTGAAAGAAGAACTTCGCGCGTTGATGGCTGAGATCGTCGAAAAAGATCCGAGCGAAATCGGCGACGACGTCCGGCTCCGCGAGCTCGGCGTCGACTCGATGCAGGCCATCGAGATCATCTCAGAGATCGAGCGCCGCTATCACATCAAGATCGCCGAGAGCGAGTTCGACCAGGTGCGCACGCTCAACCTCGCGAGCGCCTTCCTCGCGCAGAAGCTCGGGCAAGCGGGCTGAGCTGAGCGGCGCCGCGCCCCGGGCCGACACCTCACGGGTCGGGTCGGGGCGTTGCCATTTGGGCGACTGTCTTGCTGGAGTGTGCCTCGACCGAGGCGCGGTACCGAGTGCGGGAGTCGAACCCGCATAGAGCTTGCGCCCCCGGAGGTTTTAAGCCCCCTGCGTATGCCATTCCGCCAACCCGGCGCCTGCGCGCCCCGCACCCGCGGTCGGGCGAAGGGCGCGCGCAACGCTTCATCGCACAGTGCTCACGGAAGCGGAAGCACCCTCACGCCCCATCGCCGCATGCTGCTCACCGACAGGTTACGCCACCAGGTCGCGACGCGGTTGCCCGCCGCGGTCACCCAGTAGCCCGTGTGGTCATTCTGATCGAGCACGCTGCGCGTCCACCCCATGGCGCCGCGGGTCGCGAGGCGGAGCGTGCCCTGGGTCGCGTCTTGGTAGGCCACCCGCACGGTGTTGCCGCTCACCACCAGCGTCGCGTTGTCGCCGATGATGTGCCGACCGTCGTCGAAGGTCATGGTGCCGACCCCCGTGCCGTCGTCGATCACCTCGGGCTCGCCCATCACCGCGCCGTTCACCACGCGAAGGTAGAGGAGCCGCTCCTCCCACCCGTCGACGTACGCGACGTGGAGCGTGCCGGTGCTGTCGTACGCCGCGTGGGCGTAGATGCCCCGGTCGCCGGTGTCGCGCATCATGCGCTCGCCGTCGAGCACCACCGGCGCCGCGAAGCGGCCCATGGCGTCGCCCTGGGCGAACATCAAGTTGCCGCGGTCGCGGTGATACCAGACCACCCCGAGCCGGCCCATCGGGTCGACCACGAGGTTGATGAAGGCCGCGCCGGGCGCGAGACCCTCGACGTAGGTGCGGTCGTACACCGCGGTGCAGCGGCTCTCGATGCAGGCCTCGCCCGCGCCGCACGACATGCACCCTGTGCCCTGCGCCACGCATACGCCGTCGCTCTCGCGGCACACCTGACCCGCGCCGCAATCGCGCGCGCGGCACTGCGTCGCGAGGCTCGCGACGTCTGAGATGGTCCAGTCGCTGGCGCGGGCGGGCGAAGGCGAGTTGCCCCGCGCGAGCCGCACCACCGTCTGGACGCGCCCCATCATCGAGACGCTGGCCCGGTACGCGATCACCGGCGTGCCGTCGGAGAGCACCACGAGCGAGGTGTACCGACCGTTCGAGCCGTTCGTGTCGACGGTGTGGCTCGACCACGCCGTGCCGTTGAACGACGCAAACTTCAGCTTGTCGTTGGTCTCGTCCCAGTACGCGACCCGCGGCTGACCCATGGCGTTGAGCGCGAGGCTGTTGAAGCGCCCCACGTCGTCGCCGGGCGTGCTGTTGCCCCCGCGCCAACCGTCGACCGAGCCCGTGATCATCCCGTTGGCGGGCACCCCGTCGACGTGGCTCCAACTGATCTGCCCCACCTCGCCGCTCGCGCGCCCCACCACGAGGTCACCGAAGCGCGTGCCCTCGTTCGGGTTGCCCGCAGAGTAGGCCGACAGCCAGAGCGTGTTGTCGCTCGCCGCGGCGGCCCTCAAGTGCGTGCCGACGGTGCCAGGTTCGAGCGGCGGCAGCGCCACACACATGCACGTCGTCGTCTCGAACATGCAGCTCGCGGCGTTGAAGGTCGGAGCCCCCATCGGGCCGAAGCCCGGCATACACGGCGGGCACTCCGGCGGCGCGACGCACTGGTTCGTCATCGCGCAGCGCTGCTGGCCGCCCTCGCAGGTGACCGCGCCGCCCCCGTCGGCCACGTTGCCGTTGGTGCCGTTGGCGCAGCCGCCTGACACCGCGCCGAGCGCGCCGATGGCGGCGAGGGCCATCGAGGTCGCGCGAGACGCCCGCTTGCGGCGAATCACAAGGGCCGCGCCGAGGGCGGCCGCCAGGAGCCCCGCGAGGCCGCTGTTGCCCCCGCGCTGGCCCGGCACCGAGCACCCGCAACCCGACGCGCCGTCGGTGCTCGGCCCGCCGCGAATGAGGCCGAGCGAGAGGTCGACCTCTTGGGCGGTGATGTTGCCCGCGGTGTCGCGCACCCGCACGGTCACATGACCGGCGCCCTCGGGCACGGCCACACGGTTCGTGCTCGACCAGGCCGTCGGGGCGGCGCTGTCGACGGTGAAGCTGTACTCAAGGGCCGCGGTGCCGTCGTCGTGACCTTCGGCCACCACGAAGCCCGGCTCGCGCCAGGTGCGGAGCGTCGGCGGCGCGCCGTCGATGCCGAAGGAGAGCACCGCGGGCTCGCTGTCGGCGGTCTCGGGCTGCCCCACCACCCGGGCGCGCACCGAGAGCGTGTGACGCCCCTCGCGGAAGAAGGCCGGGTCTTGCACCGTCTGGGTGCGCTCGGCGGTGAAGGTCGACCAGGTGCCCTGATCGATGCGGTAGCTGTACTCGACCTGCTGGTTGAAGGTGTTGACCGCGCCGGCGGTGAAGGTCACTCGGGGCATGTTCTCGAGCGCGAAGAAGCTCGGGTCGTTGAAGGCCCTGAGGTCGACCGCGACGTTGTCGAGCTGCGCGGTGGTGTCGAGCTCGAGCGTCGAGGGGCGCATGCCCGCCGCGGTGAAGCGCAGCGACGCGAAAATGCCGAGGAAGCGCGAGCTCCCCTCGGCCACGCCTTGAACGCCGGTCGGCGGGATGTCGACGTTGATCTCGCCGAGCGGCATGTTGTTCGAGCCCGGCACGGGGATCGACGGGATCGCCACGTTCGGCAGCGCCCCGGTGAGCATCGAGAGCGCGGGCGCGAGGATGGTCTGAAGCGCCGTGCCGATCTGCATCGGGTTGTTCGAGAGCAGCTGGGTGTTCGTGGCGGTCACGTTCTCGATGGCGAGGGTGCCGAGCTGCGGCGCGAGCCCGCCGCGGTCGACCTGGAGGTTCACCGGCGCGCGGACGTCGGCGGTGATGGTCATGAAGCGCACGAAGCGCTCCTCGCTCCACGCGTAGAAATCGAGCGCGAGCCGCGGGATCTGCACGTTCAAGAGCGGGTCGGTGTTGACGTCGGTGCCGCGACCGATGGTGATGCGCGGCGGCTGCTGCGGGCGCAGCGCGATGGCCACCGGGCCCGTGGTGTTGGGGTAGATCACCGTGCGCAGCGAGTTGATCTGGGGCAAGGCCGCGAAGGTGCCGGCCGAGATCTGCTGCGAGAGCGAGGTGCCGACCCCGAGGCACAAGATGCCCGAATCCCACAGCTGCCAGGCCGCGTAGTTGAAGAAGTCTTCGGCGAGGCCGAGGCCGAAATCGATGGGCGTGCTCGTGCCGGGCACGACGTTCGCTCGGAGGCCCATCCATTCGGGGATCTGCGGGATCGCCGGCGCCATCACCCGCGGCACGCAGGTGTTGTGGCGCCCCGACTGGAGGCCGCCGAAGAGGTTCAGGGTCATGCCGCCGCCGATCACCTGACCGTCGCGGGTCGGGTCACCCGCCGCGATGACGTAGCTCGCGGGCGCCTGGAGGCCGGGCGAGAAGCTCGCGAGGAGCGCCCCGAAATTGCCCGTGCCGTCGGTGCCGAGGAGGGTCGGCACCTGCTGGTTGTCGCTGTACGCGCAGCGCGCCCCGCGCACCGTGGTGCCCGTGGGGCAGCCCGGGGGGTTGGGCATCGACGACTGCGCGAGCGCGTCTTGGATGGGCCCCAAGGCCTGCGAAAACTGCGAGCGAAACTGGTTGATGATGATGCCGCGGAAGAGGTTGACGAGGCCGCACACCCACGAGTCGGTGCACTGGATGTCGTCGTTCTCGATGCCCTCGCCGGAGGTCTCTTGGATGACCTCGCCCGAACCCGTCGGCGAGACGAGGTCGGCCCGGTGATACGAGAGCCGGGGCGCGTGGGTGTCGCGGCGGATCGACGCGTTGGTGCTGAGCCCCACGAAGGGGTGGTTGCCCCGGCGGGTGTCGAGCACGAAGGTCGGGCTCGCGATGGTCACGCAGGGCAGAAAGCCGCCGTCGCGCTCGCAGCGGTCGTTGCAGTTGCCGCTGCACGCCGTCAGCGGGATGCGCCCGTCGACGATGATGCGGGCCCGGGCCGAGATCGAGCTCGGGGCCGCGAAGCCGAGCGAGAGCGCGGGGTTCGGGAGGCTGACGTTGATGCGGCAGTTGTTGCTCGTGCAGATCACGGCGCGCGCCGCCGTGAAGCCCGCGATCTGCACCGGCGTCGTGGTGCGCGGCACGGGGATGCCCGAGCCCACGAAGCCCCCGAGCAGCCCCGGGGCGATGTCTTGCACGCGCCGCAGGCCCGACTCAGTGATGCGCACCTGGGCCGCCCGCGGGATGCGTGTGTCGGGGGTCAGCGGGTAGCCGCCGGGGATGGGTTGAAGCGCCCCCCCGGCGCAGCCCGAACAGCCCCCGCCGCTACAGCCCGCGATCAGCACCACCACACAAAGCCAGTAAACGCTTCGTAGAAGTGACCACATAGAAAGCAACGTCTTTCTCGCCGCTTGCGCAGCAAAACCCTCAACCAAAGGCGACCCATCAACCCGAAGGCCGACGGCAGCGCCGCAAGACTACGTTGCCCCATGGTACCGCGTAAAGCCGCAGACTCACGACGCACCGCGACGAAAAGAGCCCAAAGCGAACCGGCCCGGCGCCGCCCCGTCGAGGGGGCAGACGCAGGGCCGGAGGCTTCGCCCGGCGCTTGCGGGCGCGGCGCCTCAGGGCGCGATGTTGGCCGCGACGGCGGCGAAGCTCGCGACGAGATGGAAGGCCGGCATGCCGCCGACCATTGAGTCGGGGCGACGACCCTCGGCCGCGGTCATCGGGTCGGCCATGTTGTCAGTCAGGCCCGTGATGTACCGGAAGAGCGTGGTGTTGAGCGGAGCGATCTCGACGTTGCGCGCGTCGGCCACGGTGATGTCGGCGTCGATCTGCGCGTAGGGCATCATCGCGGTGTCGGTGGTGCTCCACGGCGAGCGGCACTCGTCGAAGCGACCCGACACGAGGCGGCCCACACCGATGCAGCGGCGGTCGCTGGTGAGCTGGATCTGCGAGAGCCGCAGGTTCGACAGCGGCAGCACCGTCAGCACGTTGGTGGCGGTGTCGTCTGAGAAGATCGGGATGTTCACCACGGTGGTCGACATCGCCGTCGCGGCGCGGTCGCCCATCACGGTGACGCTGCCCGCGATGGGGTCGTATCGGTTGCCCATCATGTTCGGGGCGTTGTTCGAGAAGAAGCGGAAGGTGCCGTCGAGCAGGCCGCGACCCACGGTGCCGCGGGTGACTGAGCCGAGGTTGAGCGCGCCGGTGCGAAAGGTGTTCGCCTGGGTGTCAATGCTCAACCCCCAGAGGAAGGTGCCCGCCTGGAAGGTCTGGTTGACGATGTTCAGCAGCACCTGGTTGGCGAGCGCTGAGGGCGCGGTGATGTTGATGTACTGAAGCCGGTACCCAAGGCTGGTCATGCTCGCTTGACGGGCCGACATCGGGCAGAGCGCCGCAGTGCCGTCTTCGCGATAACACATGCTGGCGCCCGCGTCGGCGCCGCCGCCCGCGTCGCCGCCGCCGCCGGTGTCGGTCACGACGGTGCCGGCGTCGGTGGGTGTCGAGGTGCTGTCGTCGCTACAGCCCGCGGCGACCGAGAGGGCAGCACAACAGAGAACAAACGCTCCAAACTTCTTCACAGAGGCCTCCGATGAACGATCGATTACGGTGAGTCAACAAAGCGAAGCGAGGCCCTGGCGCGCACGGCAGGGGCGTACGCACGGGCGAAAGCCCGCACCCGCACCCGTTCGCACCCAGCCAGCGGGGCATCGCCAACACCCGACGCTACGCGATGCGCTGCCCCCGAGCAAGAACCCGCCGTGAGAACGCGGCGCCCGCGACGCACTTCAGGCCGGGGCGTGCTCGTGCCGGACGAGCCGCGCGAAGGCGCCGACCCGGGCGTCGATGTCGTCTTTGCCCGCGTTCAACAGCGCCTCGGTGCCGTACTTCTCGACACACAGCGAGGCCACCGCGGAGCCGAAAATCACCGCCTCGCGGAGCGTCGCAGGGGTGATCGCGCCCTGCGCGTCGAGCCAGCCGAGCATCGCGCCCGCGAAGGTGTCGCCCGCGCCGGTGGGGTCGACCACGTCTTCGATGGGGAAGGCCGGCGCGTGGAAGGGGCCGTGCTCGTCGAAGAGGTAGGCGCCGTACTCGCCCTGCTTCACCACCACCCGCGAAGGGCCCATCTTCAAGAGCTCGCGGCCCACCCGCGCGATGTTGCGCTGCCCCGAGAGGTCGCGGGCCTCTTCTTCATTCAAGATCAAGAGGTCGACCCGCGAGAGGAGCGCCCTGAGCTCGTTTGGGGTGCCGTGGATCCAGAAGTTCATCGTGTCGGCGGCGACGAGCTTCGGCTTCTCGACCTGGTCGAGCACTTCGGCCTGGAGGCTCGGGTGGATGTTGCCGAGCAGCACGAGGTCGCTCGAACGGTACGGCGCGGGCACCGCGGGGTGAAAGTGCTCGAACACGTTGAGGTGCGTCGCCAGCGAGACCCGCGCAGAGAGGTCTTCGTTGTAACGGCCGTGCCAGCGGAAGGTCTCGCCCTCGACGATCTGCACGCCCGAGAGGTCAACCCGCCGCTTCTTCAGCGTGTCGAGGGTCGTCTGGGGGAAGTCTTTGCCCACCACGCCGACCATGCGCACGTCGGTGAACAACCCCGCCGCCAACGAGGCGAAGGTCGCCGAACCGCCGACCAGCTCATGGCGGCCTCCGGTCGAGGCAAAGTCTACTGTGTCGATCGCCATCGAACCTACGATCAGAACGCTCACCGCAACGCCGTACCTTTCTCGTCGACCCAGAGTGCTCCGGGCGCCATCGCCGCGAAGCCCTACTTGAAGGCCCCCCGAGCGGTCAATGCCCTCGGCTCGCTGGAGCCGCCCCGCGCTGGTACGGCCCGCGCTCGACTGAGACCTCCTCAGCGCCGGCGTCGCGGCGGATGCCGAGCCGCACCCGGGTGCCGACCTGGCCCTGGAGCCGCTCGGTGATGCTCCGGGCGCTGAGCCCGCGTACCTCAACCCCGTCGATGCTCAGCACCTCGTCGCCCGCGCGCAGCCCCGCCCGCCCGGCCCCGCCCTCGGGCGGAACGGTGACCAGTACGAGGCTCCCGGCGTTGGCCCGGTGCCGCAACACCGCGCCGATGCCTCCGGCCCACTGCCCGCCGCCGTTGCCGATGCCGGGGCTCGACGAGCCGCTGCACCCGAGCAAGAGGAGCCAGCTACAGAAAAAAGTACGCGCGATCATCGGGCCCGAGGATGACCCAAAGTGCGGCGACGATGCTTGCAGGGAAGGCGGGGATGGTGCGAGATTCGTCGGCGGTGTGAGCGGTCCCTACCCGATGCCTCCGTATGGTCCAGGTGTTCCCCTAGCGCCGGGTGCGGCGCCGTCGCCCGTGGCGGGCCCTGGGGGAGAGGGGCCGCCGCCCGCGATGTTGGGCACCTTTCGGCTGGTCGAGCCCATCGGCCGCGGCGGCATGGGCGAGGTCTACAAGGCCGAGCAGGCGCTGCCCGCGGGGGGTGTCCGTCGTGCCGCGGTGAAGCGCATTCTGCCGCGCTTTCAGCAAGACCCCACGCTCCGCGCGCGCTTCGTCGCCGAGGCGCGCATCAACGCCCGGCTTGAGCACCCGAACGTCGTGCAGGTGCTCGATTTCGGCGACCAGCCTGAGCCCTGGCTGGCGCTCGAATACGTCGAAGGCACGAGCGTCGCGCGGGTGTTGAAGCAGTGCGCCGACACGCGCACGCGGCTCCCTCCGGCGGTGGCGGCGTACATCATCGCCGAGGCAGCGAGCGGCCTCGATTACGCCCATCGCCGCTGCGACGAGGCGGGCCAGCCGTTGCAGATCATCCACCGCGACGTGTCGCCGCAGAACGTGCTTCTGGGCGTCGACGGGTCGGTGAAGATTTCAGACTTTGGCATCGCGCGCGCGGCCGACAACCAGCACCGTACGGCCGCGGGCATGGCCGTGGGCAAGCTCGCGTACATGGCCCCCGAGCAGGTGGCCGGGCGGGCCTTCGACTGGCGCGTCGACGTGTTCGCGCTGGGCGTCCTCTTGTGGGAGACGCTGCTCGTTCGACCGCTGATCCCGCGCAACGACAGCAACGCCGCGATGCAGATCCTCATCAACGGCCGCTTCGACCCGCCGACCCGCGTCGACCCTTCGCTGCCGCCGCTGCTCGATCAGATCGTGATGGGCGCGCTTGCCGTCGACCCGAACCAGCGCACCCAGAGCGCGGGGCTCCTGGCCCAGCAGCTCAAGACGCTCATCCAACAGATTCAGCCCGGCTTCGACGGTCGGGCCCTGGCCTCGGTGCTCTCGCGCACGTTGCCCGATCTGGCGTGGCGCACCGGGGCGCTTGGGCCTTCCGGGCCTGAGGCCGCGCCGGTTCGCTTTGGTGCGCCGACGGGCCCGCGACCGGCGACCTTGCCGCCGCCTACCGCCGGGGGGCTGCCGGGTATCGCGCCGGTCGGCGCCGCGCCCCTCGCGCCATCGCCGGGGGGCTTCGGTGGCGGCACGCCCGGCGGCGCGTTGCCCGGGGCGGGCTTGCCAGGGCTCGGTGGCTTGCCGCCGATGCAACCGATGGGGCCGTCGTTGAGCGCGGGGCCTGTGGCGGCGCCCCTCGCGATGCCGACGCCGGGCGCGCCTGCCGCCGAGGCGCTGCTCCCAGGGATGCCGCCCGCGCCTCCGAAGGCGCGCTACGACCTGCCTTCGACCCAGGGCAGCGTCGACGTCGTGCCCGCGCTCCAGCCGCGCCCTTCGGCCGTCGAGGTTGTCGACCCGCGGCGTAAAGCCCGCATCCTCACGGCGGTGATCGTGCTCGCGATGGTGCTGGTGGTGGGCCTCATTTTCTGGTGGGTGGTCAGCACCCGCGACGAAGGCGTCGTGCGACGCACCGGCGGCGCCGTGGTGAGCGTCTCGGGGCAGTCGGCGGTGCCTGCGCTGCCCGCGGCCCCGGCGCCCGCTGCGGTGCCGAGCGCGCCCACCCCCGCGCCGCGGGTGCAGCGCGATTTCACTCCCCTCGCGCTCGCCGCGCTCGGCAGTCGTGAGGCGGCGGTGATGGCGTGCCTGCGCCAGCGTGAGTTTCGCAACCTCGCCGAAGAGGCCACCACGGGTCTGAGCTTCGACAACGCCAACGGCACCGTGCGCGAGGTCGAGGTGCGGTATCGCAATCAAGGCCGTCGGCCCGTCGAAGCGCTCACGCGGTGCCTCGACGCGGCGGTGCGCCCTGCGCGCTTTACTGCTGACCCGCCCGAGGCCGGCATCACCCGGGTCGAGCGCGGGTGGCCGATGGGGCGCGCCCTGAATACGGGCGGCGGCGGCGGGCAGGGCATGTCGTGGCCCTTCTCGACCCCGCGCTAACGCCCCCTCGGGGCCCGCTCTACGTCGCCCGCGCGCTGTGAAGCGCCTCCGTGGGGCGCGCGCCGCAGCGTCGAGGGCGTGCGTCGTGGCCCTCGGTGGCGCTATGCTCCGCGCGACTGGCCGCTGCGCGGTCAGCGGCGTTGTGTGTCAGCGTCGAAAGGTCGGCCACCGTCGGGTGGCGCGGTTCGGGAGTCGAGAGGCGTGATGTTGGGCAGGGTGTTGGTCACGTTGAAGCGCGAAGTGCTCGATCCGCAGGGTGACGCGGTGGCCCGCGGGTTGGCGGCGCTCGACCTGTCGGGTGTTCGGGGTGTTCGCGTGGGCAAGGTGATCGAGGTGAGCCTCGACCCTGGCCTCGACCGCGACGCCGCCCTCGCGCTGCTGAACGCTGCTGCCGATGGCTTCTTGGCGAACCCCGTGCTTGAGACGTGGTCGGTCGAGCTCGTCGACGAGGCGGCCTCACCGTGAGCGCGCTCGCGCTGCGCGGTGCGGTGCTCGCGCTGGGCGTCATGGGATGCAGCGACGTGCCCGCGGTGGCCCTCGACGCGACCCGCTTCGACGCCCGCGATGCCGTCATCGAGCCGAGAGACGTCTCGGGGGCTGATCTCGGGGTCGACGCGGGGGCTCGGGTCGATGTGACCTTGGCGGAGCTCCCGACGTTTGATGCCGCGATGGGCGAAGAGGCGGGCGGGCTTGACGTGGGCGCGGCCCTCGACGCGGGCCAGTGCGGCGCCCTCGCAGAGGCCTACGCCGACACCGTACGCGAGGCGCAGCGGTGCAACACCGACAGCCAGTGCGCGGCGATGGTGTGCGAGACGCAGTGCTGCGCGTGTCAGGTGTTTGTCGACCCGAACAACGAGCGCTACGGAGACGTCGCGCGGATTCGGGCAGAGTGGTCGGCCCTCGGATGCGCGGCGGCGGTGCGCTGCCCGGGCATCCCGTGCGAGCCCGCGGTGGGGGCGGTTTGTTCGAGCGAGGGGCGGTGTGTGACCGTGCGCAGCGCGAACCGTGATGCCGGCGCCGACTGAGCGACGGCTCCGCCCTTGGGTCATTTCAGCGGCGTTGCACCTCGCCGTGGGGTTCTTGGCGTGGTCGCGTCGGCCTCGGGTCGAGCCGCCGACGTGGCAACCGCCGCCCGCTGCGATCGAGCTGACCGTGCAGGGCCCTCAGAGCGCGACGGCGGAGCCCCCTTCGCGGGGGCCTGAGCCCGCGTCGTCCGCGGCGTTGCACCGCGCACGGGAGGGTTCACGGGTCGCTCGTGTCTCGGGGCCGCGCGTCGACGCGAACGCAGCGCCACCCGTCGAGGCGCCCCCTCGGGTCGAGACGCCCGCGCCGTCGACGGCGTCACCGACTCCCGGGCCGACGGGGCTCCGTGCGACGGCGATCCTCTCGGGGCTCTCGGGTGAGGCGATGGGGCTCGTGACCCACGGCGCGGTCACCCTCGCGGCGGGCCCCGACACGCGACCTTCGCGGGCCCTCGTCGTGCTGCCGACGACGACGCCAGAAGAGCGCGCGCGCGGCGCTTCACAGGGCTACGTCGCGGGGCTCCTCGCGGCCACCCACCAGCACGAAGCGCCCGGCGTTCGCGGCTATTATTGGACCCTCCGTCGCCGCATGGAAGAGAGCTGGAGCCCGTCGGCGGCGCGCGAACCGGGCCTCGCGCAGACGCTCCTCGCCACCGTCGCGATGCCCGCCGCGTCGCGGGCCGAGGTGCAGCGCAGCGCGCAGGGGAGCGCCGTCGAGCCAGGGCGCCGCGGGGCCGCCATCGACGCGCTCGAGGCCGCCAACCAGGGGCGCAGCAACAACCCCCAGGGGCTCACCCAGAGCCCGATGACGGGCATCGTCGACGCGGCCGCTGGCAACCGAACGAGCACCCGCGCTGAGATCGAGGTCGAGCAAGACGCCGAGGGCGTTGTGGTGGCCGTCCGGGTGCTGCGCGGCTCGGGGCGTGAAGGCTTCGATCGCGAGGCCGAGCGCGCGGTGCGCGAGGCGCTGCCGAGGGTCGAGGGCGTGCCGGCGATGCCGGGAGGGCGCCGCTCGCGGTGGTCGTTCGAGGTGGTGGTCTCGCGCGATCCGTTCTTGCCGGGGGCAGGGTTCAGCTTCGACGAGAGCTCTGGGTGGGTCGAGTTTCACTGGCCGGGGCGGCTGCATGCGCGTCGGCGCGTGTGGATGGAGGGCGCCCGCCCGATCGCGCCCCGGGGTGCGGGCTCGTGAGTGACGCGCTCGCTTGACACCTCGGCGCGGGCGGTAGATTCAAGCGGCGCTCCGCGGCGCGGCCGGTGCTGCCTGCGGCCTCCTGAGGACAGATCCCATGCGGTACACGCGCGCGTTTTTCCCGACACTTCGTGAAGATCCGGCAGAGGCGAAGAAGACCCCGTCGCACCGGCTGTTGCTCCGTGCCGGGTACATCCGGCAGGTCGGCGCAGGCATCTACGAGTTCTTGCCGCTCGGCCTGCGGGTGCTCCGCAAGGTCGAGTCGATCGTGCGCGAAGAGATGGATCGCGCCGGCGCGCAAGAGGTCTCGCTCCCCGCGCTCTTGCCGGCCGATCTCTTCAAAGAGACGGGCCGCTGGGATCTGTTCGGCAGCACCCTCTTCCGGCTGCACGACCAGAAGAAGAACGACTACCACCTCGGGCCCACGCACGAAGAGGTCATCACCGACCTCGTGCGCTCGGTGGTGAAGTCGTACCGCCAGCTCCCCATCAACCTCTACCAGATTCAGTGGAAGTACCGCGACGAAGCGCGGCCCCGCGCGGGCCTTCTGCGCTGTCGCGAGTTCTTGATGAAAGACGCCTACAGCTTCGACGCCGACGAGGCCGGGGCGCTCAAGAGCTACGCCGCGATGCGCGAGGCGTACAAAGCTGTCTTCCGCCGCGTGGGGCTCGATTACCGCATCGTGTCGGCCGACTCCGGCGCGATGGGCGGCAGCACCAGCGCTGAGTTTCAGATTCTCGCCGAGACCGGCGAGGACGCCATCGTGGTGTGCTCAAACTGCGACTACGCCGCCAACGTCGAGGCCGCGGTGGCCCGGCGCAGCGAGACGAGCGCGTCGGCCCCGAGCGGGCAGCGCCACAAGATGGTCGCCACCCCCGACAAGAAGACCATCGAAGAGGTCGCGGCCTTCTTGAAGGTCGAGACCCGCGCGACGGTCAAGGCCGGCGCCTTCATGTTCGGCAAAGGCCCGGGCGACGCTGGCGCCCTCGCGCTGACCTTCGTGCGCGGCGACCGACGGGTCAACGAGGTGGCCCTCGCGCGCGAGCTCGGCGCCAACTGGGTGCGCATGGCCGAAGACCACGAGCTCGAGAAGGCGGGCGTGGTGGCGGGGTATGTGGGCCCCTTCGAGCTCCCCGCGTCGGTGTCGGTGGTGCTCGTCGACGGTGAGATCGCGGGCGCTCAAGACATGGTGATCGGCGCCAACAAGGCGGGCCATCACGTCACCCACGCCTCGATGGTGGTGGCGCTCGAGAAGCTCGGCGCGCGCGGCAAGGCGTGTGACATTCGCGCGGTCGGCGCGGGCGATCTCTGCGCGTCGTGCGGCGCGGCGCTGCAAGAGTTCAAGGGCATCGAGGGCGGGCACATTTTTGTGCTCGGCACCCACTACACCAAGAAGATGAACGTGACCTTTCTCGACGAGAAGGGCACCGAGAACCTCATCGTGATGGGCTGTTACGGCATCGGCGTGTCGCGCCTCGTCGCCTCGGCGGTCGAGCAGCGCCACGACGGCGACGGCATCGTGTGGCCGATGAGCATCGCGCCCTACCACGTCATCGTGACGCCGCTCGCGGCCGACGGGCCCATGATGGAGGCCGCCGAGAAGCTCTACCATTCGCTCGTGGCGATGGGGGTCGAGGCCATTCTCGATGACCGAGACGAGCGGCCCGGCGTGAAGTTCAAAGACGCTGATTTGCTCGGCATCCCGCTGCGCGTCACGGTGGGCAAGAAGTCGCTCGAACAGGGTAAGCTTGAGCTCAAGGCGCGCAACGCCAAGGACGCCGAGCTCATCGAGCTCGAGACCGCGGCCGAGCAGATCGCGGCGCGGGTCAAGGCCGCCATCGCGGGCTGAGCGCCGCTCAGCGCCCCAGCCACTCCAACACGTAGGGGAAGACGTCGCGGCCCGCGCGTCGCCCGAAGAGGAGGTCGAGGTGGTCGTAGTGCCCCTCGGCCCCGCTCTCTGGGCCGATCACCACGGTGCGCGTCTCGCTCGCCCCCGCGCGTTCGGCCGCGAGCAGCGAGGCGCTCGGCGGCGCCAGGCGGTCGCGATCGCCCGCGATCACACAGAGCGGAACGGTGATCGCTGCGAGGCCCGCCTCGTAGTCGAGGGCGCCTTCGGCGCTCGTCCATCTGCCGGTGGCGATCCAGTCGACGAACTGTTGCGTAACGCCCGCGGGCGCGTCACCGAAGGTGTTCACCAGCACCCGGCGCAGCCACACCGAGGCGTAGCGCTCGCCGCGAAAGCTCGGCGTCAGCGCGGGCGGCGTGTGCCGCGAGACCAACGGGGCCACCGCCGCGAGGAGGCTCCGAAAGGGCGTAAACCGCAAGAGACCCAAGGCGAACCGCACGGCCCGATGGGCCGCCCGCAGCGGTGAGCGACGGTAGCGCCCGAAGGCCACCGGCGACCCGAGCGTCACGAGGCGCCGGATGCGCCCGCCGCCCAAAGCGCCGAGCCACGCGTAGGCCAGCATGCCGCCCATCGAGAAGCCTACCCAGTCGACCCGCTCGGCGCCGGTTTCGGCACACACCCGGGCCAGCACCGCGGGCACGTCTTGCCGGGCGTAGGTGTCGAAATTGTGGGCCGCCGTGGCGCCGTGCTGCCCGCGCCGAGAGGCTCCCCGGAGCTCGACCAGCCAGACGTCGCGGCCCTCGTCGGCGAGGCGCCGAGCGAGGCTCTCGGCGGGGTCGAGGGCGAAGGTGCGACCGTTCATCGCGAGGCCGTGACACATCACCACCGGCGGCAAGGGCGAGGCGCCGCCGCGAGCTCTCAGACGCCCCAGCCGAACACGCCCGCCGTCGTCGGCGTCGAGCCACGCGGTGTCGTCAAATCGAACATCATAGCGCAACCGACGCGCCCAGAAGCGAGACCAGGCGACGAGCGCCGACGCTGACACAAGCAGCGTCGTCACGAGGGCGAGGGCGAGGGCGGCGGGCCACGGCATCACGACCACGAGCATACTCTCGGCTCCGCGGCGGAGGTGTTTCGCGTTACGCTTCGCGCGCAATCTGGCGTCGCGGTACCTGAGAGGGGGCGCGACGCGGAGAGGTTAGGCGATGCTTCTTCGACGTTCGCTTTTGTGGCTCTCGCTCGGTCTGTGTGCGCTGTCAGGGGGGTGCTCGTCGGCGACGCCGCCGGCGGCCCGAGACGCGGGCGTCGACGTGGTCGCGGTCGACACGGGCCCCAGCGCCGACCTGCCCTCGGGCGATGCGGAGGCTGGAGCTCCTGGGTGTTCGCGGGTCTCGGGGCGCCCTTCGGGCTTCGCTTGGCCGACCTTCGCGGGCCCGAGCGCAGCGATCACGGTGCACCGTGATGGGCTCGGCATCCCGCATGTGTACGCGGCCAACGACGACGACGCGCTCTACGGCTCGGGGTACATGCAAGCGGTCGATCGGCTCTTTCAGATGGAGCTCCTTCGACGCTCGGCGCAGGGCACCCTGGCCGAGGTGTTGGGCCCCGACAAGCTTCGGCAAGATCAGCTCGTGCGGCTCGTCAACCTGCCCCACTGGGCGCGCTTGAGCACCGACAGGCTTCGCACCGAGAGCCCGACGCTCTTTCGTCAGGTCGTCGCGTGGACGGCCGGGGTCAACCGGCGCATCGCCGAGATTCGCAGCGGCGCGGCGCCCCTGCCGCCCGGATTTCGGCGCACCGAGTTCGACTTTCTCCCGACGGCGTGGTCGCCCGATGACCCCATCGCCGTCGCGCGGCTCGTGCTGTTTCAGAACGCCAATCAGCTCGAATACGACGTGCTCGCGAGCATCGTGACGCGGTATGTGCCGACGGCGCGGGGCATTCCTCTCTTTCAATCGCTCACCGACGCGTTCGTGCTGCCGCCCGAAGACCGCCCGCGCACGGCGACGCCGACGCCGCTCGTGTGGCCCGAGCAGAAGCCTTGGCCGCTGCCCGACGATGTGGGCCCGCGCTTCGAGCGCTTCTCGGCCCAGATGGCGCCCTTTCGCTCGGGCGGCAGTAACAATTGGGCCGTGGCAGGGCGGCACACCTTCAACGGCCGACCGCTCATCGCGGGTGACCCGCACCAGCCGCTCCAGAACCCGTCGGTGCTCTGGGCCCAACACGTCAACAGCGCCGACCGCGGGGGCACCCTCGACGTGATCGGCTTCTCGTTCGTGGGCACGCCGCTCGTTCAGCTCGGCCACAACCGCACCGTCGCGTGGACGGCCACCACCACCTACCCCGACATGATGGACCTCTTCGACGTCGAGTTCGAAGGCGGCGCGATCCAGCTGAGCGGGCGCAGCTACCCGGTAGAGCGCTGCGTCGAGCGCATCGCCGTGCGCGGGCGCGACCCGGTCGATTTCAACATCGACGACGTGCCCGGTCGCGGCGTGCTCTTGCCCAATGACTTCACCCCGGTGCCCGTCGCGGGCCCGGGCAACCGCTTAATGTTCACCTGGAGCGGGATGACCGCCACCAACGAGGCGCGGGTCTTCGACAACTTCAACCGCGCCCGCGACGTCGACGCCTTCGAGCGCGCCGTCGACCAGATGGAGACCGGGGCCTTCAACTTCATCGTCGCCGACAGCCGCGACATCGCGTACCGCGTCCACGTCACGATGCCCGATCGCGGCGACCCGCGGGCGATGCCGCCTGCGTTCATGGCCCGCGACGGCAACGACCCGCGCGCGGCCTGGGGCGCCGAGATGCTCGCGGTGAACCGCTTCCCGAGGAGCCGAAACCCGCCGAGGGGGTACCTCGCCTCGGCCAACAATGACCCCTTCGGCTTCACCCAGAACGGCGAGCTCTCCGACGACCCTTGGTACTACGGCGTGTGGTTCGACCCGGGCACCCGCGGCGCGCGCATCGAGGCTGAGCTCGGTCGCCTCATTCGCAGCGGCCCGGTCACGGTGTCACAGATGCAGGGGCTCCAGCTCGACACCCACAACGAGCTCGCCGACGCGCTCTTGCCCGTGCTGCAGGGCGCCATCGCGCGCCTCGCCGAAGACCCGGCGCTCACGAGCTTCCGCGGCGACGCGCGGCTGCCGACCCTGGCCACGCTGCTCGGCGAGTGGGATCGCACCATGTCGCGGGAGTCGCCCGGCGCGGTGGTGTACGAGGCGTGGCAGAACTTCTACGCGCGGCTCGTGCTCGCCGACGACCTCGGCATCGTCTACGACCCAGTGGCCGAAGCCGAGCCCATCTACGTGATGAAGCTGCTCGTCCAGACCGTGACCGGGCGCTACCCCAATGCCGCGCAGTTTGTGCAGGGCGGCCGCGAGGCCCTCGCGCTCCGCGCCCTCGGGCAGACCGCCGACTGGCTCGTGACGCGCTTCGGCGACATCGACCCGGTGCGCTACCGCTGGGATCGCTTCCACCGCACGCGCTTCGCGCCGAGCTTCTCACCCCCGGGGCCCTTCGCCGCCGAGCCGGTCAGCACCGCCGGGAGCGTGGGCACCGTCAACGTCTCGCAGGCGCTCTTCTTTGAGCGCAGCATGCCGCGCGAGTTCCACGAGTCGCGCAGCGGCGCGGTGTATCGCATGGTCACCAGCTTCGACGCCGAAGGGCGCCCGAGCGCGGTGGTCAATTTCGCCCGCGGAAACTCCGGCGACCCCACCTCGCCGCTCTGGGCCAACACCCTGCCCGATTGGGTCGACGGCACCTACCGCACCATGCCCTTCAGCCTCGCCGAGGTGATGGCCGCCTCGCGTGAGACATTGACGATTCGTCAAACTCCGTGACATGCACCGCGCCCCGCGCGATGGATGCCAAGCTCGAAGCGTTGATTGCCTCTCTCGGTCACTCTTTCCGTGACCCGCAGCTCGTCGAGGTCGCTCTCACCCACCGCTCGGGCGCCTTCGAGTCGAAGCACAATCGCCGGAGTCGGCACCTCGCCCACAACGAGCGGCTCGAATTTCTCGGCGACGCCGTGCTGGCGCTGACCGTGGCCGAACTGCTGTTTCTGCGCTTCCCCGAGGCGCCCGAGGGCGAGCTGACCCGGCTGCGCGCGGCGCTGGTCAACGAAGCGACCCTCGCCGCCGTCGCGACCCGTCTCGGGGTCGGGCCCGCCCTCCGCCTCGGCCGCGGCGAAGACCGCTCCGGGGGGCGGCTGAAGCCCTCGCTCCTCGCCGACGCGCTCGAGGCCCTCTTCGCCGCCGTGTACCTCGACGCCGGCGTCGAGGCCGCCAAGACGGTCATCGTCAGGCTCCTCGGTCCCGTTGTTGACACGCTGTCAATTTCTTCGATCCCGAGCCTCGACGCCAAGACCCGCGCCCAAGAGATCGTGCAGGCCCGGTTCAACCTCACGCCCACCTACGAGGTCGTCGGTTTCGTCGGGCCCGACCACGACCGGGTCTGGAGCGTCACCATGATCGTCGGCGAAACCAAGCTCGCCGAGGGCAGGGGGCGCACCAAGAAGGCCGCCGAGCAAGACGCCGCCCGGAGCGGCATGACCCGACTCGAAGCGGGCTGGGCTCCCAACACCCAAGAGCCCGGGCGCACGTCAGAAGTTTGACGCGGTGTCAAATCGCGGGCATCGCTGGGCCCGTGATGGAGACGCCGCGGTTGAGGGTGAAGGTGCTCGAACACGCTGAGGGCCTCGGGCTCCCGTCGTACGCCTCGGGAGGGGCCGCGGGGCTCGACCTCGTGGCGGCGGTCGCGGCGACGGTGGTTCTGGCGCCGGGGGCGCGGTGCGCGGTGCCGACGGGGCTCGTCTTGGGCTTGCCGCCTGGCCACGAGGGGCAGGTGCGGGCGCGCTCAGGCAGGGCGCTCCGCGAGGGGCTCGCGGTGCTGAACGGGCCGGGCACCATCGACGAAGACTACCGCGGAGAGCTCCAGGTCTTGCTGGTCAATCTCGGCCAGGCGCCTATCGCGATCGCCCGCGGCGAGCGCATCGCGCAGCTGGTGATCGCGCCGGTGGTGCGGGTCGCGGTCGAGGCGGTCGCCGCGCTCGACGACACCCCGCGTGGGGCCCAGGGCTTCGGTTCGACGGGCCGCTGAGCCGTGCTGACGCTGCGCTGAAGTGGCCGAAAGGGCGCGAAGGCGTGATACGCTCGGCCATCGCTGTGGTTGCCCCGGTGAACGTCTGCCCCTACTGCCGCTCGCGCCTCGACCCCGGGGCCACCCGCTGTGGTGTGTGCAAGGCCACGGTGGCGCCCGGCGCGGGCCCGCTCTCGGGGCTCCCGCAGCGGCCCGTCGCGCCTGCGCCCGCGGTGGCGGCTCAGGTGACCCGCGACGTGGGGCCGAGCGCGGCGGCGCGCGGGGTTCGCCCGGGCTCGGTGCCAGCCCCTCCGCCTCAGGGGGCCGCGGGTCGGCTCTCGTTCGCGCCGCCGCCGTCGCAAGCGCGCGTCCCGGCTCCGCCGCCGGTGACCTCGCGGCCGCCGCCGCCTCCTGCGCCGCCTCCGCCGCCGCGATCGCCCTCGAAGGCGCCGAGCCCTCCGCTGGCGGGTCTCCGCGCCTCGGGGCCGATCAGCGCGCCGTCGCCCGTTCTTCGCGTCATCGACGACGAAGAGGGCGTGACCGAGAACAGCATCACCAACCCGCGCCTCGTGCTCGCCGTCGGCGACCGCATCAAAGACCGCTACCGGCTTCTCGAATCGCGCGGCGACGCGGCCTCGGGGGCGGTCTTCCGCGCGGTCGACGAGTCGAACGGGGCTGAGGTGCTGGTCACCTTCGTCTCGAACCAGCTGCTCTTGAACGACGGCGAGCGTCGCGACTTCTTTCAGAAGGTCGAGATGTTCACTGGGCGCACCCTCGCGGGCTGCGTGATGCCCATCGATTGCGCCATCGGCCCGGGCTTCGTCGCCTTGGTTCACCCGCGCATCGACGGGGTGTCGCTGCGGGCGGTGCTCGACGCGCGAAAGGCCCAACGGCAACCGCTGAACCTCGAAGAGTCGCTCCGCGTCATGCAGGCCCTCGTGAGCGCGCTCCAGGCGATGCACACGGCCACCCCGCACGGCATGCTGCGCCCCGAGAACGTGCTCGTTACCGCGCGGGGGCTCCTCTTGGCCGACGGCATCGTCGCCGTCAGCGTGGCCCCAGATCGGCTCTACGAGCGTCTCAAGCAGACCCGGGTCGAGGCCCTCTCGTACGCGGCCCCGGAGCTCTCTCAGGGCCGCCGCCCGACCGCGAGCGCCGACCTCTACGCGCTCGGCGCCATCGCGGTCGAGCTCTTGGGTGGCGCCCCGCCTGATCGCGGGCCGAACCTGGTGGTGATCCCGGGCGATGTGCGTCGTTCGGTGTCGGTGCTCCTCGACCGCGAGCCGGGCCGTCGGCCTTCGGGGGTTCGGCTCCTTCTCGACGCGCTCGTGGGGGCCGCCGGGCTCACCGCGCGCCCGCCCGACGCGCCGTTGCCGGTGCCGCAATCGGTGGCCGTCGCCTTCGATGCGGTGGTCGGCCCGCGGCCTACGCATCGCCCCTCAGAGCCGCCCGACGACGCGGGGGTCACCACCCTCGAACCGCAGGAGCGCCCCGCGGCCTTGCGCGACGCGGCCCGGGCCTTCGCCGAAGCCCACGCGCCGCCTCTCGACGACCAGGCGACCCGCGCCCGGGCGAGCTCGCCCTACCTCTCTGAGCCCGACGAGGTTGGGGTGCGCACCAACCCCGCTGTGCCCGCGGTGATCGCCTCGGTCGCGATGCAGAGCGCGCCGCCGCCTGCGGGGCCTCCGCCGAACCCTGGCGGCCGTTTGAGCAGCGCCACGGCGTCGCTGCCGCTCTTGGGCCGCTCGGGCCCCGTGCACTCGGGCCCTCCGGCCGCGATGGCGGTGAAATCGGGCCCGCCGCCGGGGGCCCCGCAGAGTTCAGGGCCTCCGCCCGCGATGCCGATCCGTTCAGGCCCTCCTGACCCGGGCGCGGCCTTCCAGGCGATGCAGGTGCCTGCGCGTTTTGCGCGCTCTCAGGCGCCGACGCTGAAGACGCCGCCGGTCTCGAACGCGGGCCCCGCGGGGGTGCCCCAAGCCATCGCCCCGCGGCCGAGCCAGCCGCCGGTGGCCATTGCGCCCCGCCCGAGCGTCGCGCCGCAGGCGAGGGCTCCGCTGCCCTCGGTGGCCCCCGAGGAGCTCGACGACGGCATCGACCCGACGCTCCTGCGCGCGGCCCGCGTGCTCGACGCCGAGCGCCGCAGGGCTGAGCGCCCGATGACGCTCCACGAGATCGAAGTGATCGACGACTGAGGCCCCGCGGGCCCAAACGACGCGGCCCGAACGGTGTTGCCGCCCGGGCCTCGTCGTGTTGCGCCGCGTGCGGCGTCTCAGCTCGCGATGTGGTGCGCGAAGATCGACTCAAGCCGCGCCTTCTGCGCGAGGCCGACGTTGCGCGCGACCTCTTGGCCGTTCTTCACGAGGATCACCGTGGGCACGCCGCGGATGTTGAAGCGCGTGGGCGTCACGGGCGAGTCGTCGATGTCGAGCTTCACGACCTTGAGCCGGCCGCCGTACTCGTTCGCGATCTGGTCGATGATGGGCGCGAGGGCTTTGCAGGGGCCGCACCAGGTCGCCGTAAAGTCGACGAGGACGGGCACGTCGCTCTTGACCACTTCTTGCTCCCAGCTGCCATCTGACACGTACTTCACAAGTTCACTGGCCATGGTTCTCGACCTCGATCCGAAGGGGCGCCCCGGGGTGCTCACGCGGCGACACACCATGCGCGCCAAAGGCCCCGTCGAGACGCTCAAATTGTGTGCGAATTCGCTTACGCGGCAGGCAGCTTGGGGCCGCGTTGGGAGTGTGTCAATCCGTTGCTGCGCTCGTCGCAGGGGCAGCTCAGCACCACCGACTCGATGATCTGAAATACCGCGTCGGGGTCGAGGTCCGAGCGCGAGCCGTCGGCGTTGCGCGGAGCTCCGCCCACCGTCGAGCCGCCGCCCCAGCCGGGCTCCCGCGCGGCGAGCGCGGCGAGGATCTTCGGCACCGGGAAGCCCTTCACGAACTCCGAGCGCTTCGCGACGGTGTACCCGTGCGAGCCGTCGCGCAGCAAGGTGTGGATCACCACCCGGTCGTGCCCCTCGGCGAAGAGCCGCGCGTGGGCACGGATGCCGAGGCTCTCGACCATGCTCCACCCGGTGCCGCTCTTGAGCACTTTGTACCGGTTGTCGATCTTGAAGTTCGACGTGTACGCGTGCGAGGCGCCGTCGGCATAGACCGAGATGCGACGACCCACCTCGTCGAGGAGGGCGCGCAGACCCTCGTTGTCGAGCTCGAAGTACGACCCGCACGCCCGCGCCGCGGTCTCGGGCTCTGAGAGCCACTCGACCACCGTGGGCATCTCGCCCGACAGCGGGAAGGCCCCCGAGTGCGCATCGAGCAGGCCCGCCACGCTGACCAGCCGGTTGACCAGCGGCTCGCCCGCGCGCTCGACATGCCGCAAGAGCCACACGGCCAGCGCGGTGTCGAGGTCGACATCGTTGAGGAAGATGGTCAAGCCCCGCGGCCTGAACCCGAGGGCGATGGCGTCGTGCACCTGCTCGGCCGACGAGCGCGTGGCGTGACGCACACAATCGCCGTGATGGTCGAAGCTGAAGCGCTCACGCTCGGCGTCGATGCGCGGGCCGAGCACGTACCCGTCGAGGGCGACGCTCTTGGGCGGCAGCGACTCAAAGGGCACGGTCTTGCCGCGTTCGATGACAATCTCCATGGCTACTCCCTGACACCAGAAGCACGCCTTGGGGCGCGTCTCGGCGGAGTCATTCGGGGGCGACGGTGGCTGGCTCAAGGTGTCTCACTCGGGGCGTTGACGCGGGTGTAAAGCACCCAACTGCGGCCCTCGTACACGCGACGGTAACGGTCAGGCGCCATGGCGGCAGGGTCGCTCGCGCCGCGGCGGCAGAGAACATAATCGTAATAACTCTGAGCGGGGTCTGCCACTTCGAGCGACGCTTGCCACTCCCAGCGCGGAGGCAGCCGCGGGGGGCGCGTCGCACCCTCACGGTACCGAAACGGCGACTGGGGGAAGTCTGCAAACGAGAAGGTCGCCACGGCACCTCCGGCGACCTGATAGTACGCCGCCGCGTGCAGAATGGGAACGTTCGGCACGAGCCCGCTCCCCATCGCCGGCGTGAGCGCCACCAGGCGTCGGCCCGGGGCCGCGTGGGCGAGGGTGGCGTCGAGGTCGCCGAGCTCCTGCTCGTTCCACTGTGAGAAGCGGGCGCTGAGGTCGAGGCTGTGGGCCATCGCGACGCTGGCCGCGAGGGCCGCGAGGAGGGCGTGGGCGCGGGCGTTGCGCGCCTTGCCGAGGGCCAACGGCAAGAGCAGGGCCGCGCTCACGGCGAAGCGGGTGTGAATGGGCCAGATCCACCCGTAGCTCGACGGGGTGGTGAGGTACAGCACCGCGCAGGCCGCTGGCAGCCAGGCGAGCCGCGCCGCACCGGGTGGCGCCTCGGTGCGACCGCCGCGGGCCAGCAGGGCGCTCGCGACCAGCGCGCTGAACCCCAGCACCGCCGCGCCATGCCACGCGATCTCAGCCCAGGTCGCCTCGGGCGGCGTCTGCGCGCCCCAGAGGAACGCGAAGCTCCGGTGCCGTACGAGGTACACGCCCAGCGCCGCGAGCGGTGCCGCGAGGGCCCAACGCTGCCGTCGTGGGTCTGCGATCAGGGCCTCGTTCGCCCGCGCCCCGAGCCCGCCGACGGCCATCGCGCCGAGCGCCGCGAGGCCCCAACCCAACAGCGCGCGCTCGTCGAAATCGCCGGGCCCGTCGAGCAGCGCGCCGCTCAGGTCGCGGGCGAGGGACGCGAGGGCGGGCCACTCGGGATGGGGCCGCACGCCCACGCCGCCCGCGCGCACGCTCTCATCACCCGCGGGCGTGCGAAGCACCCAGAACACCGCCGCGGCGAGCGATGGCGCGAGGAAGCGGACCTGCTGCCAGAGCCTTGAAAATGCGGCCTTCGGGCTCGATCCGCGGGGCCACGAGAGCGTGAGCAGGGTGCCGAGACCGACGAGCCCGTAGGGCACGAGGTGGGCGTAAAACGCGGCGAGGCTCAGCGCGGCGAGGCAGAGCTCGTGGCGGCGCGTGCGGGCCCCGAGGGTGTTCACCGCGAGGCCGAGGGTCACCAGCGCGATCGGCACGCCGATGAGAAAATTGAGGAAGCCGAGGAGGAGCTGCGGATTCCACAAAAGGGGCAGGCTGAGGGCGGCGAGGCGCGGGTCGCGGCCCATCGCGCGCAGGCAGTACCGTAGCGCGTACGGGGTCGCGAGCACCGTCACCGCGGTGAGCAGCTTCGCCGCCCCTTCGACCCCAAAGGGCACCGAGAGCGGGATCGCCGCGAGGTACACCAACAGGTACTGCGTGCGCGACAGGGTGGCCTCGAAGATGGCGTCGAGGCTCGACCCGAAGAGCAAACGCTTGAGCACCGACACCGCGGCCATGTGCTGCGGGAGATCTTGCAGCGGCAGGTGCCGGGCGCCCAACACCGGCGCGATCATCACCAGGCCGACGCTGCCGAAGCCCAGCTCGAAGAGCACGCGGTGGGGGCTCCAGCGACCATGCGGGGCCTCGGTTCGGGTCGGCTCCTCACCCTCAGCCGGGCGCTCACTCATGACAGCGCGGGTCGTAGCGTGAGGTCGCCGAGCACCGCAAGCCGCTCGGTGTACTGCCGCGCCAAATCGCCCAGCGCGCGCCGGTCGCGGGCCGAGACATCGCCGACTACGCTGATGTTCATCATCGCTGGCGAGAGCGCCAGGCACGCCCCGCGGCGCACGTCTTCGGGCGAGAGCGCCATCACCTCGGCGAGGCGCCGCTCGGGGGTCGGGTGACGGCCGAAGAGGGCGCTCGTGCCGTAGAAATCGCTCAGCGTCTCGAGCTCGTCTTGCATCGACGCGAGGCTGAACGCATACCGCCGTTGCGCCTTCTGGAGCTCGGTCGCGGCGGGCCCTTCGAGGCAGAGCGCGGCGAGCACGTCGAGGGTCTCGTGTACGAGCTCGGGCACCCGCGCGGGCGACACCGACGACGCGACGTCGGCCACGCCCACCTCGTCGAAGAACTCGACCCCAGCGCTGATCTCGTAGGCGAGGCCGCGCTCGTCGCAGATGCGCCGATGGAGCCGCGTGCTCATGCCGTCGTCGAGCACGCGAAACACCAGGTCGATGGCCCGCGCCGCGGGCGAGGTCGCGCCGGGGGTCGCGAAGGCGACGCGCACCACCGACTGGCTGTCGCGGTTCTTCACCACCGTAACGGACTTGCGCGGCGGCGCGATGGTGAAGGGCGCCGGCGCCGCGGCCTCGCCCTCGGTGAGCCCGGTGAAGTGCCGCGCGACCATCGCCAAGACCGCCTCGTGAGGCAGCGGCCCGACCACCGTGAGCACCATGTTGCGGGTCACGCAGAACGCGCGGTGATGGGCCACGAGCATCTCGCGCGAGATGCCCGCGACGCTCGCGAGGCTGCCGGTGATGGGCCACCCGAGCGGGTGTCGGCCGAACACCTGCGCGCGGCACACGTTGTCGGGGTTGATGTCGACGCCGTTTTCGTCAAGGTCTTCGTTGATCTCTTCTCGCACGATGGCCTTCTCGAGCGAGAGGTCTGCGAAGACCGGCGCGCGAAACACATCGGCGAGAAGGGCCAGCGCGGGCGCGGTGCTCTCGGGCGGGCTCAGCATCTCGAAGAGCGTGAAGTCACCGTGGGTCGCGGCGTTGAAGCTCGCGCCGAGCGACTCGACGGCGTCGTTGAACATCGCGGCCCGGGGCAGCGCCTCGGTGCCGCGAAAGAGCATGTGCTCGAGGAGGTGGGTGATGCCGCTCGTGCGACGACGCTCGTGCCGCGAACCCACAGCCACCCGCGCAGAGAGCAAGCATCGATGGAAGTCAGGGCGCTCGATGGTGACCACCCGGAGCGCCCCGGGGAGAACAGTCTGACGTACCGAGTGGATCAAGGCGAGATCACCCGCGCGAGGCTCATTCGCCTTCTTCGTTGTTGTTCTGCGGCGCGCGCAACCGCGGCGAGTCGCCGATGCGCACCTGGCCCTCGTGCTCGGCGTCTTGCCGGAGCCGCGAGAGGTAGAGCACCACGGCCTCGCGCTGCTTCGCGGCGAGCATCGACGCATAGGTCGTCGTCAGGAGCTCTTGCCGTTGACGCGCGAACTCTTCGCGGGTCGCGAGGGTGCGGCTGCCGTCTTTGTAGCGCAGCACGAAGAAGTCATCGCCCGCGCGGAGCGGCGCCGTCACCAGGGGCTGCGCGTCGGTCAACGCGAAGGCCGCGCGCACCAGCGAGGCGCTGTCTTCGAGGTCGGCCGCCACCATGCCCGTGCGCGAGAAGAGCTCGCTCTCGACCATCGCCGGCGCGCCGAGGTCGCTGCGCTCGACGGGCACGAGGTTGACGTCGGCGCGCACCGCCTGGGGGCCCGGCACTTCACCGCGGTAGAAGGCGCGGAGCGAGGCCGCGTTCACCTCGCGACCCACGTCGTCGATGCTCGCGCCGCCACGCACACGACCGAGCGCCGCGTTCGCCGCGGCCTGGGCCATCTCGACCGCCGCGCCGTCGCGGAACATCGCCCGGGCGAGGTCGCGCTTGGCGTCTGCCTCGGGCACGTCGCCCTCGCGCACGTCGACGAGCTGCACGATGGCCACCGCGTCGCTGGTCACCACCACGGGCGACACGCCGCCACGCTGGAGCCCCGCGGCGGCCGCGGCGATGTCGTGGTTGTACCCCGTCTCGCTCGCGTAGTTACGCCAGCCGAGGTCGCCGCCGGCGCGCCAGGTGTCGTCTTCTGAGTAGAGCCGCGCGAGACGAATGAAGTCTTCGCCGCCGCTCAGTCGCGCCACGATGGCCTCGGCCCGGGCGCGCACTTCCGCCTTCTGGGCGTCGGTCGCGTTGTCGGGGAAGGGGAGCCGGATGTGGCGCAGGCGAAGCTCCCGCGCGAGGCCGCGCAGCGCGTCGCGGCGGCGGGTGTACTGCTCGTTCACCTCGCGCTCGTGGGCGGCCATCCAGGCGGCGAGGGCCTGCGCGTCGTCGTCGCGCACGAGGGTGCGGTAGAACGCGAGGTTGAAGCGGAGGTACTTCACTGCCATCTGGTCGTGGGTGCGCTGGTACTCGCGCCAGATCTCTTCGTCGCTCACCTGCACCGACGCGCGGATGGTCTGGCGCATCCGGTCGGCCAGCATCTCGCGCTCGGTGGCCGCGCGGAGGTCGCCCACGCTGCGGCGGAAGAAGCGGCGCACCGTGCGCTCGAAGACCGCGTAGTCGAACTGGTCGCCCGCGCCGCCGCAGAAGTTCGCCGGCAGCGGCAAACGGCCCGAGGGCAGGCCCAGGGTCGACTCGGCGCCGACGCCGACCGTCGCGTAGAAGTGGCACTGCCTGAAGGCCTCGCTCACCTGCGCTTCGGTCACGCGCATGCCGAGCCGCTCGGCCTCGTGGGCCAGGAGCTCTCGCTCGATGAGGCCGTCGAGGGCGCCCTGTCGCACCGCGCCGGTGACCGCGGGGTTGTCGGCCATCATCGCGGGGATGAGCCCCGAGATGGTGTTCGTCGCGGCCACGAAGTCACTGTCTGACAGCGTGTGGCCGTACACCCGCGCGGCGTAACTGACCTTCAGACTCGATTGAGAACACCCCTGCTGCGGCCCCCGGCTGACCCCAAACATGGTCGCCACCGACGCGACCAGAACCACCAGGAACAGCGACTGCGAGTGTTTCTGAAAACCTTCCAACATGGTGCAACGCTCGGTACAAAACGCAATGGGTGACCACCGGGCGGCACCCCACCGGGGGCACCTCGGTACAACCAACGCCGTGCCCACTATCACATCGGATGGTGATTGACACGCCCGATGAATTGCACATAGTAGCGCGCCGCTTTTGAGAGGAATGAAGGCTTCATGTCACTGCATGCGTCACAAAAGGCTGAAATCATTGGGAAGTTTGCGCAAGCCGAGGGCGACACCGGGTCACCCGAGGTCCAGGTGGCCCTCCTGACCGCGCGCATCACCCAGCTTACCGCGCACTTCGACACCCACAAGAAAGACCACCACTCGCGCCGCGGGCTCTTGAAGCTCGTCGGGCAGCGCCGCCGTCTTCTTGACTACTTGAAGTCGAAGAACGTCGCGCGGTACCGCAGCTTGATCGAGGCGCTCAAGATCCGTAAGTGATCGCGCCAGGCTGACCACCACCCGGTCTGCCCAGAGCGCATCGGCGCTGAGCCCCATCGGCTCGGAAGATGGCCCGCAGCGGGCGTCACCGAGACCGAAGGGGCCCGGCGCTGAGGCGCTCCGCAGCGAAGGGAGACCGCGCTGCGGCCCGTAGACGAGAGGGGCCTCGGGGCGACCGGGTGAGCGGGGGCCGTAGTCGATTCAGCACGAGGGCAGAGACCACGTTCCGGTCTTCGCTTCGTGCCTCTCGGAGTGGGAGCCCGTCGAGGCCCCTGCATCGGGGAGTGAGCGTGAGGACGGTTCGGTCAGGCGGCAATCATGCTGTCGGCCGGGTGCTTCAAAAGCGGCAAAATGGCACCCGCGCCACCGACTGTTTCTCTCACGTGACGCTCCTCGATGCAGCGATCTCAGACGCGCCCTGCACCGCAGTTTCGGGCTCCCTCGCACTCACCCAGCGAGGCCCCGACGCGCGCCTGAGAGGTAGGAACCGAGGACACCGAATCGGATCACGCCTCGCACTGACCACACTGCGACCCTGCGACCGACACGCAACGACCGCCGCGACGCGGGGCCGTGACGTGCCGCTCACCCGCGGGCTCCTCTCGGCATCGATCGTTGAAAGCGAGAGAAAACAGTATGTCGATCGTTCGTGAGTCAGTTCAAATTGGCAACCTCCATGTGACCTTCGAGACGGGCCGCCTCGCCAAGCAGGCGCACGGCTCGGTGCTCGTCAGCGCGGGCGAGACCATGGTGCTCGTGACGGCGTGCTCGAACGCCGAAGAGCGCCCCGGCATCGATTTCTTCCCCCTGACCGTCGATTACATCGAGAAGACCTTCGCCGCGGGCAAGATCCCGGGCGGGTTCTTCAAGCGCGAGGGGCGCCCCCGCGACGAAGAGGTGCTCGTCTCGCGGCTCATCGACCGCCCGTGCCGACCGCTCTTCCCCGACGGATACCGCTGCGACACCCAGGTGATCGCCACGGTGCTCTCGGCCGACCGCACGCACACCCCCGATGTGCTCGCCCTCACCGGCGCGAGCCTCGCGTTGCACATCTCTGACGTGCCGTGGAGCGGGCCCATCGCGGGCGTCCGCGTCGCGCGCATCGAGGGTCGCCTCGTGGCCAACCCCACCTTCGAGGAGATGGAGAAGTCAGACCTCGACCTCGTGGTCGCCGCGAGCCGCGACGCCATCGTGATGGTCGAAGGCGGCGGCGACGAGATCAGCGAAGACGACATGATCGAGGCGCTGATGTTCGCCCACCGCGCGGTGCAACCGGCCCTCGACCTGCAAGACAGCATCCGCGAGGCGGTGGGTCTGCCGAAGCGCACCTTCGTGGCGCGTCGCCCCTCGGCCGAGCTGGTCGCGCGGGTGCGCGCGGTCTCGGGCGAGGGCGTTCGCGATGCGTGCCGCACCCGGGTCAAGCAGGAGCGCTACGCCAAGTTCAAGAGCCTCCAGAAGCAGTGCGTCGAGACGCTCAAGGCAGAGTTTCCTGAAAAAGAGGGGCTCATCAAGGAGGCCTTCCACGACCTCCAGGCGCACGCGATGCGCACCATGATCGTCGACGAGAAGATTCGTATCGACGGCCGCGACACCACCACGGTGCGCCCGATCACCAGCGAGGTGTCGTGGCTGCCTCGGGTGCACGGCTCGGCCCTCTTCACCCGCGGCGAGACCCAGGGCATCGTCACCACGACCCTCGGCACCTCGCAAGACGAGCAGAAGATCGACGGGCTCACCGGCGAGCGCTGGAAGCGCTTCATGCTTCACTACAACTTCCCGCCCTACTCGGTCGGTGAGGTGAAGCCCCTGCGTTCGCCGGGCCGGCGCGAGGTGGGTCACGGCAACCTCGCCGAGCGGGCGCTCTTGCGGGTGATCCCGTCGCAAGAGCAGTTCCCCTATACGCTGCGCGTGGTGAGCGAGATCACCGAGTCGAACGGGTCGAGCTCGATGGCCACGGTCTGCGGCGGCACCCTGTCGCTGATGGACGCCGGCGTGCCCATCCGCGCCCCGGTCGCGGGCGTCGCGATGGGCCTCATCAAAGAGGGCGACAAGGTCGCGATCCTCACCGACATCCTCGGCGACGAAGATCACCTCGGCGACATGGACTTCAAGGTCTGCGGCACCCGCAAGGGCGTCACCGCCATCCAGATGGACATCAAGATCGAAGGCCTCTCGCGCGAGATCCTCGAGAACGCGCTGCGCCAGGCCCGCGACGGCCGTCTGCACATCCTCGACAAGATGCTCCAGACCCTCGCGACGCCCCGCGCCGACCTCTCGAAGTACGCGCCGCGCATCACCTCGCTGAAGGTGAACCCGAACCAGATCCGTGTCGTGATCGGCCCGGGCGGCAAGACCATCAAGGGCATCGTCGACCAGACCGGCGTGGCCATCGACATCCAAGACGATGGCACCGTGAACATCGCGAGCAACGACTCCGTGGCCGTGCAGCGCGCCATCGACATCATCCGCGGGCTCACCGCCGAGGCCGAGATCGGCGCCATCTACAAGGGCACCGTGAAGCGGGTGACCGACTTCGGCGCCTTCGTCGAGATCTTCCCCGGCACCGAGGGCCTCGTTCACGTCAGCGAGCTCGACCACAAGCGCATCGAGACCGTCACCGAGGTCTGCAAAGAGGGCGACACCCTCGAAGTCAAGGTGCTCTCGATCGAAGACGGCACGGGCAAGATCAGGCTCTCGCGCCGCGCGGTGTTGCCGCTCCCCGAGGGCGAAGAGGGCGACCGCGCGCGCGAGCGGATGGAGCGCTCGCACGCCGAATCGCCGCCGCGCCGTGACGGGCCGCGCGGCGGCGACCGCGGGCCTCGCGGCGGCGGTGACCGCGGGCCTCGCCGCTGAGCACCCCCTGAGCACCCCCTGAGCACCCCCTGAGCGCCCGTTGAGGGCCCCGAGAGAGAGCGCTGAAGGCAATGGCAAAGTCGATCGATGTGGTGGTGGTGGGCGCGACCGGGGCCGTGGGGCAGGTCATGCTCAAGGTGCTCGAAGAGCGCCGCTTTCCGGTCGGTCGGTTGCGCCTCGTGGCTTCGGCGCGCTCGGCCGGGCGTGTGGTCGAGGCCCTCGGGCAGCGGGTGACCCTTGAGGTCGCCTCGCCCGAGGTCTTCTCACCCGGCGGCCTCGCGCTCTTCTCTGCCGGGGCCGGCACCTCGCAGACCTGGTGCCCGGTCGCCGCCGAGCGCGGCGCCCTCGCGGTCGACAACAGCAGCGCGTGGCGGATGGACCCTTCGGTGCCCCTCGTGGTGCCCGAGGTCAACAGCGCCCGCATCACGCCCCGGGGCATCATCGCGAACCCCAATTGTTCGACCATCCAGATGCTGGTGGCGCTCAAGCCCCTGCACGACGCCGCGGGGCTCGAACAGGTGGTGGTGTCGACCTACCAGGCCATCTCGGGCAAGGGCGCCCGGGCCCTCGAAGAGTTCGAGCTTCAACGCGCCGCCGACGCGCGCGGCGAGACCCCGAACCACGCGGTCTTGCCCGGCGTCTTGTCGCAAAACCTCCTCACCGACTGGAAGCACGAAGACTCGGGCTGGGCCGAAGAGGAGCTCAAGATGATCCAGGAGTCGCGCAAGATCCTGGAGCTCCCGGCGCTTCGGGTCACGCCCACCTGCGTGCGGGTGCCCGTGCCCAATGGCCACAGCGAGGCCGTCTGGGCGCGCTTCTCGCGACCCATCGGGCGTGACGAGGCGCTCGCCCTCCTCGGGGCGGCCCCCGGCATCAGCCTCGACCCCCGGGTGGGCCCCGGGCTGCACCCCCAGCCGCGCAGCTTCTCGGGCCGCGACGACGTGGCCGTCGGGCGGGTGCGGGTCGACCCGAGCGACCCCCACGCCTTGGCGTTTTGGGTTGTGGGTGACAACCTCCGCAAGGGTGCGGCCACCAATGCGGTTCAGATTGCCGAGCATGCCTTCGGAGTGCGATGACGCGCTGACCCTGGGTGGCCCTCACCTTGTGCCAGACTGGCAACCGCCGATGCCCGAAACTCTCTTGAAAATGCGATCGATGCTGCGATCTCGCCTGGGCACGCGGGTTGCTGGGTCTCGCGGGGTGCACCTCGGTACGCCCGCGCTCTTGGCGCTCCTGTTGGCCTCGGTGATGCCTTCGTCGGCCTCGGCGCAGGTGTTCACGATGCCCACGCGCTCGGGCTCTCCGCGCGAACGCGAGGGCGGCGGGCTCGGCGGCACGCTGCAGGTGACGGCCCCCATCGGGCGCCGCGACTGCGAGTCAGAGGTCTGGCGTTTTGTCATCAACTACGCGGGCTTCGGCACGACCCGCGCGACGCAGCTTCAGTACTACCTCGGCGTCGACGCGATGGCCTGCGGCATGAGCACCCAGCGATACCCGAACGCCTCGGGCGGCTCGCGCTGCTGGCCGATCCAACAGACGCCCTCGCTCACCGTGAGCAACCCGACGGTGCCCTTCAGCTACACGGTCGAGATCCAGGCGCGGTACCTTGTTGACCCGCTCAACGGCGACTGCTCAAACCCCTCGACGACCCAAGGCACCGCGGGCACGAACTACATCTCACTCTTGGCCTCTCCGCCCTCTGACAGCAACCTCGTGTCGAGCTTCCCGGTGACCTTCGACGTCGAGCCGCCCGAGGCGCCATTCAACATCGCGGCGACGCCGGGCGAGGGCGGGGCGAACGTCCAGTGGGATTACACCTCGGTCACGTCGACCAGCGACGCCGGCACCACGAGCGCGCCGCCTGCCGATCTTCAGGGCTTCTGGATCCTCTGCGACCCGCCGCCCAACTCGGCCGCGGTCGAAGACGGCGGCGTCACCGACGCGGGGCACGACGCGGGGCTCCCAGACGAAGACGAAGACGCGAGCACCGGCGGCGGCACCTGCGAGTCGAGCGGGCTCGAGCTCCTCGACGTCAACAACACCGCGCAGTTTGAGCAGTACCGATGCAGCGACCTCTTGTCGGCGGCCTCGGTGCGCGGCTCGGCCCGGGGGCTCACCAACGGCCGCGCGTACCGCGTGGCGGTGGTGGCTCAAGACCTCGCGGGCAATCGCAGCACCGTGGCGATCTCGTCGGCGTGTGTGACCCCGCAGCCCGTGACAGATTTCTGGGAGTCGTATCGAGGCGCAGGCGGTGCCGCGCAGCCGGGCTTCTGCAACGCCCGCCCGGGGCGCCTCGCGCGGCCTTCGGCGCTCTTGTGGGCGGGTCTCGGGGCGATGGTGGCGACGGCCTTGCGCCGCCGGAGGAAGCAATGAACGCGAAGGTTCGTCTCGCCCAGGGCCTGGTGGCGCTTGGGTGCTCGTTGGTCACCGCGGGCGCTGCGGCGCAGACCTTCGCGCCCTTCGGGGTCGACCCCGGCACCGACCGTTACGAGTCGACGCAGAACTTCGCGCTCGAGCTCCGGGGCGGGCCGTTCTACCCCGACACCGACAGCGAGTTTGGGGGGCGCGCGACGCCCCTGGCTGACATGTTCGGCACGAGCTCGCGGGTGCAGTTCGGCCTCGAATTCGACTGGCAGGCGCTGCGCCTCGGGGCCGCGGGCTCGTTAGGGGTAGGGCTCGGCGCGGGCTACACCTCGATGAGCGCGGTGGCGCCGATCACCCAGAGCCCGATGCCGAGCGACCCGGCGCAGTGGCAGCGGCCGAGCGGCGGCCAAGAGACGACGCTGCGGGTGTTTCCGACCTACGGGGTGCTCGTCTACCGCTTTGACACCCTGGCGCGGCGTACGCTGATCCCGCTGGTGCCCTACGCCAAGCTTGGGCTCTCGTACTCGATCTGGTGGGTCACCAACGGCGACGAGACCGCCCGGCGGACCCTCGCGCTCTCGCCCGGCGCCGCCGCGGGCGACCCTGACCTCGACCAAGACGCCATCGGGGGCTCGCTCGGCACGCACCTCGCCCTCGGGCTGATGCTCAGGCTCGACGTGTTCGAGCGCCGCGCCCAACGCTCGTGGGATCTCGGCATGGGCGTCAACCACAGCTATCTCTTCGCGGAGTATCTCCGCAGCGACCCGGGCTCGCTCGGCAGCCGCGCCCAGATGCGCCTCGGCGTCAGCACCTGGAACGTCGGCCTCGCGATGGAGTTCTGAGCCCCGCTTCGGCCTGAACGCTGCCGTCTGCGGCCCCAAACGCGAAGCGCCCGACGACCCCACCGAAGGGCCCTCGGGCGCCGCGCAGAGGCTCCGCGCTCAGCCGTTGCGGGTGCCGCACTCGGGGCAGAACTTCACGCCCTGCCCCAACTCGACGCCGCAGCTCGAACACGTTCGCTTGGCCGCCGCCTGGAGGCCGCCGCCGCACTCGGCGCAGAAGCGCCCCGGGGGCACCTGCGCGTTGCAGGCCGGGCAGGCCACGAGGTTCGGTGCGCCGCCGCCGACGCCCACCACGGCGCCCACCGCGGTGCCAGCTTGACGGGCCGCGCCCGCGCCGCCAGGAGCGACCACGCCCGCGAGGTTTGACCCCAGCGCCGCGCCCACGCCGACCTGCGCGGCCATGCCCGCGAGCCCCGTGTTGCCGCCGCCTTGGGCGAGCCCCGCGCCCGCGCCGCGCATCGCCTCGAACTGGCCGAGGCGGTTGATGTCGCCGCCCGCCATCTGGACGTAGGCCGCGTCGTTGTTGCGCTTCTGGTCGATGAAGAACTGCTGCGCCTGGGCCTGGTACTGCGCCGTGCCCACGTCGACCTGCGCCGCCGCCGCCCGCGCCTGGGCCTGGAGGGCCGCGCGCTGGATGGCGATCTCATCCATCTGGACGCCCTGGAGCTGCTCGGCGACCTTCTGGCGCATCTCGTCGAAGCGCTTGATGTCTTCTTCAGGGACGTCAATCTCGAGCTTGGTGATCTTCACCACCCGCATGCCCGCCGAGGCGAGCTCGGTGGCGTTGTTGATGCACGCCTGGGCAAGCTCGTCTTGGAGATCCATGATGTCGAGGATCGTGCGGCGCTGCTCGCGGGCGAGCTTGCCGACGGTCGACTTCACGGTGTTGAAGAAGGCGTTGATGAACCAGTCGTAGATGTCGGGCGTCTCTTGGTGCTTGCCCATCCCGAAGTACTGGTAGATCAGCGTCTCGGGGTTCTCGACCCGGAGCAAGATCTCGCCGTGACACCGCGCCTTGATGCGGATGTTGGTCATCGGGTCGATCATGTTGCCGAGGGTGCCGCCAAACTTCCGCGGGAAGGGCGTGCGCTTCACGAAGAACAGGTCGGTCACGAGGAAGTTGCCGCCCGTGTACTGGTCGATGAAGTTCGACAAGAACGGGATGTTCGCCGTCGAGAGCGTGGTGCGCCCGGCGTCGAGGGTGGCCACGGGGCGGCCCTCTTTCGAGAACACCGCCCACTCATCGGCCATGACCGTGCACTGCGAGAACATCGGGATGGTGCGGTCTTGCCACTTCCAGACGAGATCGTTGTTGCCCTGAGGGCGCGCGATCATCATCTCCCGGATGCCGTTCTTGACTGTGTCGCTCTTCAGGAGATTGCCGACGCTATCAATAATGCCCATGCCCTGTGCCCTCCGAATGACGCGCCCGCGGAGTCTCGCGGCGCTCGAAACGTCGCCATCGTACGCTGTGGGCTGCCTGATTCTGCGACGCGCTCTACGACAAGCCCGCCGCCCACCGCCGCCCACCGTGCCAAAATCGCGGCGTGAAGATAAAGCCCCCGGGCCCACCTCGCAACGACAACCGACCGCTTGCCCCTAGGCCTTCACTCACGGTACCTCGGCGCCCGCGATGAGTGTCGAGTCAGCGGTTGCCCGGGTGGTGTGTGAAGCGTGCGGCGCCCCGGTGCGTTTCGACCCCGAATCACAGGGTCTGCGCTGCGCTCACTGCCGCCACGTCGCGCGGCTCACGCCCCGCCCGGTCACCCTCGAAGCCCACCCCCTCGACGTCACCATGCCCGACGACGCGGGCGAGCCTGCGGCGAACCTCACGGCTCTGGAGTGCCAGTCGTGCGGGGCCGTCGTCGAGCGAACCGAGGCGGTGATCGCCGAGGCCTGCCCGTGGTGCGCCTCGACCCTCGTGCGCGCGGTCGATGCTCAGGAAGACGCCACCACCCCGACCGCGCTCTTGCCCTTTCGGGTGCCCCGGTCGGCCCTCGCCGAGAAGGTCGGGCGCTGGGCGAAGCGGCAGTGGCTCCGGCGCGGCGACCTGAAGACCGACACGCTGTGCGACGAGGCCGTCGGCGTGTACGCGCCGTTCTGGATCTTCTCGGCCGAGCTCGACGTAAGCTGGCGGGCTGAGCGCGCGCGCCGGGCGACGATGAAGGGCGCCCAAGGCGCTGAGGCGAGCGGGCAGGGGGCCTTGGTGTGGGAGCCCGCGTCGGGGCGTCGCGCGCATCGCGTCGAGGCCTTGGCGGTGTGCGCGTCGCGGGGTGTTCCGACGGCGCTGGCCGATGGCTTCGAGGCGCCGCCGCTCGGGAGCCTCGTCGCGTGGGATCGCCGCTACCTCGAAGGCTTTCGTGCCGAGCGTCCGGCCATCTCGCAGAGCCTCGGCTGGAGCCACGCCCTCAAGCGCGTCGAGCGGAGCCTCTACACCGCGTTGGGCCGCGAGGTGGGGGGTGAGACGCACCGGGGCTTGCAACTCTCGATGGTGGCGCGCGACCCGCGGTGGCGGCTCTTGTTGGTTCCGATCTGGGTGGCGCGGGTGACGGTGGGGGGGCGCCCCGAGCGGCTGCTGATCGACGGGTTGCGCGGTCGGGTGAGCGGCGCGCTGCCCTGGTCGGCGCCCAAGGTGCTCGCGGCCGCAGCAGCGGTGGTCACCCTCGTGGCCTACCTTGTCGGCCGCGGTCGGGGCTAGGCCCGGTCTTTTCACCCATGCGACGGCGCGCCTGAGCCTGCCGTTGGGCGTGAATCGAGAGCGCCCCTTTGCCCTCTGCGGGCGGCACGAGGCAGTGCGGGCGGGTGCCGATGAGGTCGCGGCGCCCGGCCTTGACGAGGGCCTCGCGGGTCATCTCGTGGTGGGCGGGGTCCCAGTAGAAAATCAGCGCTTTTTGAAGGCGCTTGTCGTGCATCTCTTTCGCCGTATAGACCGGCGTGCGGGTGAGCGGGTCGATGCCCGTGTGGTACATCGTGGTGGCCATGCTCATCGGCGTCGGGATGAAGTCTTGCACCTGCCGCGGCCGCATGTTGCGCTCTTTGAGCCACAGCGCGAGGTCGACCATGTCTTTGAGGGTCGAGCCCGGGTGCCCCGAGATGAAATAGGGCACGAGAAACTGGTTCTTGCCCGCCTCTTCGCTCGCGCACGAGAAGCGCTCGGCGAAGCGCTCGAAGCTCGCCACGTCGGGCTTCTTCATCTTGTCGAGCACGTCTTTCTTCGAGTGCTCGGGCGCCACCGAGAGCTGGCCGCCGGTGTGATGCTTCGCGAGCTCGTCGATGAACTTCGGCGAGCGCTCGGCGAGGTCGTAGCGCACCCCTGAGGCGAGAAAGACCTTCTTGACCCCGTCGGCCTCGCGCACGCGCTTCATCAATTGAAGCAAGGGCCCGTGGTCGGTGACCAGGTTGTCGCAAATCTCAGGGTGGACACACGAGAGCTTGCGGCACTTGGTCTCGATGTCTTCTGACTTGCAGGTCATCTTGTACATGTTCGCGGTGGGGCCGCCGAGGTCGGTGACCGTGCCGCGGAAGTCGTCCATCCGGCGGAGGGCGCGGATCTCGCGGAGCACGCTGTCTTCGCTGCGCGACGAGATGTGCCGGCCCTCGTGCTCGGTGATCGAACAGAAGGTGCAGCCGCCGAAGCAGCCCCGCATCGTGACGATCGAGTGCTTGACCGTATCAAATGCCGGAATGGGCTTGTCGTATGAGAAATGCGGCGCCCGCGCGAAGGGCAGGTCGTAGAGCCCGTCCATCTCGGCGGTCTCTAGCGGAAAGGCTGGCGGGTTGAAGTACACCGCCTCGGCCCCGTGGGGCTGCAAGAGCGGCCTCGCGTTGCCGGGGTTGGTCTCATACTGAAACGCGCGGCTCATCTCTGCGAAGGCCGTGCGGTCGGTCGAGACCTCTTCGAAGCTCGGCAAAAAGAGCACCTTCTTCTCGGTCACGTGCCGGCTCTGGGGCAAAGACTCCCAGGCGCCCTTGCGCATCGCGAAGGCCGTGCCCCGGACGTCGCGGATCTGGTCGATGGTCTCGCCCGCGCGGAGCCGCCTGGCGACCTCCCACACGGGGCGCTCGCCCATACCAAAAATCAAGAGGTCGCACTTCGCGTCGAGCACGATCGAGCGACGGACGCTGTCTGACCAGTAATCGAAGTGGGCGATGCGGCGCAGCGAGGCCTCGATGCCGCCCAAGATGATCGGCACCCCGCCGAAGGCCTGGCGCGCGAGGTTTGAATAGACGATCGAGGCGCGGTTGGGCCGCCGGTCGGTCTCACCGCCGGGCGAGTACTGGTCTTCGCCGCGCGTCTTTTTCTGCGCGGTGAGCTTGTTCAACATCGAATCGAGGTTGCCCGCGGTGATGCCCACCATGAGCCGCGGCACCCCCATCCGCAGAATGTCGTCGGTGCTGCGCCAGTCAGGTTGGGCGATCATCCCGACGCGAAACCCGCGGGCCTCAAGGAAGCGCCCGATGAGCGCGCCCCCGAAGGCCGGGTGATCGACGTAGGCGTCACCGTTGATGAGAAGGATGTCGAGCGCGTCCCACCCGCGGGCCTCCATCTCGGCGCGGGTGGTGGGCAGAAAACGCTTGAGATCGTTGACGTTTTCGTTGCGGCTTCGACGGAGCTTTACAAAAGTCATGGTGCGCGCTTCATGCGCTCATAGCATGCGTCGCGCGAAGAGGGGTGACGCACGGGTCGCGAGCCGCGTAGAGTCTCGGCGTCTCAGTGAGTACCGACACCCTCGCGCGATACAAGCTCTTGCGCCGCATCGGAGTGGGGGGGATGGCTGAGGTCTTCAGGGCTGAGCTCGTCGGCGCCGAGGGCGTGACCCGCGAGCTGGTGGTGAAGAAGATGCACCCGACGCTGGCCCTCGACCCCGGCGCGGTGGCGATGTTCGTCGACGAAGCCCGCCTCGCGGCGAGGCTCAACCACCCCAACGTCGTGCAAGTTTACGAGTTCGGCAAGGCGGGCGACGACTACTTCCTCGCGATGGAGCTTGTCGACGGATGCGACCTCGCCACGTTGATGAAAGGGCGCCAGGGGCCGCTCGACCTCGGGCTCGTCGCCTGGGTCGCCGAGGCCCTCCTCGACGCCCTCGAGTACGTGCACACCCTCGGCAACGACCGGGGCGCGCCGATGCGCCTGGTGCACCGCGACGTGTCGCCGCACAATGTGCTCCTCGGGCGCCGCGGCGAGGTGAAGCTCGCTGACTTTGGCATCGCCAAGGCGGCCGAGCGCATCGGGCGCGAGACGGGGCAGCGCGGCCTCGGCGTGAAGGGCAAGTTCGCCTTCATGGCGCCCGAGCAAGCGCGGGGCGAGCCCCTCGACGCGCGGGCCGACGTCTTCGCGGCGGGGGCCATAGTCTTCGAGCTCCTGAGCGGTCGGCGGCCTTGGCGCCCGCGGGCCGACGGCGACCTCATCGACGCCGTGCGAGAGGGGCGCCTCGACGCGCTCGGGGCGGTCTGGCCTGGCGGCGACCCGGGGCTCTCGGAGGTGGTCGATCGCGCGCTCTCGCCGTCGCGCGACCTTCGCTTCGGGTCGGCCCGGGCCTTTCGCGAGGCGCTGGCGGCGGCCTTCGAGGCGATGGGGGTTCGGCCCTCGCGGGTGGCCCTCGAGCGCGCCGTGGGGGCGGCGATGTTGGGGCCGCGCGACAGCCTGCGCCCCGAGCAGACGTTGACGGTCCAGCCTGAGCCTGAGCCGCGCGAGGCCGAGGCGCCGCTGCCGGTCGAGCCCCTCGCGGCGCCGAGGGCGGGGCGGGCGAGCGAGCGTCCGTTGCCGAGCGCGCCGCGGGCGACGGTGAAAGACCGTCGGCGCGTGCTCTTCGAGCGCGTGGCCATCGCGTTGGGCGTCTTCGTGGTGTCGGTGCTGGCCGAGCGGCGCACCCGACCGACGCCCAAAGCGCCCGTTGAAGCGAACGCGCAGCCGCGGGTCGAGGTGCGTCTCGGTGGGCCCGCATCGGCGCTCTCGGCGTGGCTCACAGCGCCTGCCCGGGCGGCGGTCGAGGCGCGCTGCGGGTGCCGCATCGTGATGGCCGAGGGCGAAGCCGACGTGCTGCTCATCGAGGCGTCTCGGCTCGGCGAACACCTCCAGCGCAACGAATTGCGACGCCTCGACTCGCTCCTCAGCGAGGTCGATGCGCCGGGCTTTGTGTCGCTCCGAGCGGCCCTGCGTGACGAAGCGCGACGCCTCGGCGCGGCCGCAGGGCCGGCGGGAGAGGGCACCTACCTCATGCCCGTCGCGATCGACCTGGTGGCCCTGGCGCTCCGCAGTGACGCCCTCGGCGCGGTGCAAGGGGGCCTTGAGCGTGCGCGGGTCGAGGCCAATCAAGCCCTCGCCTCGTGCGGCCCTGGGCGCACCCTCGCGCCCGGCTACCACCCCGACCCCCACAACTGGACCACCCACGACGCCACCCTCGCGGCCTTCGCGTTTCGCCAGATGAGCCCGCCGCGGCGCTGGCAAATCGAGGCCGACGCGGCGACGCAGGGGGTGATGCTGAGCGCGCGCATCGCGACCTTCGACCTCGACGGCGAGCGTCGGCTCCAGCGCGGCGCCGCGTGGTCGCGGCTGACCGAGTTCGACGCCCTGCACGCGAGCGCGGGCACCCTCGCGCTTCACCCCGCGCCGCTCACCGACCCCTCGGTCGCGGCCTCGGTGATGTTCGTCTCGCAATGGATCAACACCCCCGAAGCGCCCGACGCGAGCGCCCTGGTGAACCTCCCGCGCGGCGACGGCTTCGCGCTGAACCTCCAGCACGAGACCGAGCACCTCGGCACCCGCGTAGCGACCGGGCGCGTGTTGGGCCTCGTGGTCGCGCGGGGGAGCCGTCGACCCGCCGTCGCGGCGCGGCTCGTGCTGGCCCTCAGCGACCCTCAGCCGATGGCGCGCGCGGTGACGGGCTGGCAGATGCTCGCGGCCCGTCGCGATGTCGACGGCACCGAGGCGGTGACGCCGCCCCTGCGCCGGGCGCGCTTCGTCGCGGGCCTCGGGGTCATCAACGAAGCCCTGAGCAGCGGTCGCTTTGCGGCGGCTCAGGGCTCTGACGACGCCGCCTCGCTCGGTGCCGCGTGGCGCGCCGCCGTCGAGGGGGCCGCCCTCTCGGGGCGCTGCGCGCCGCCGCTCGCCAGAGGCAACCGCTGAGCGCCGCGCTTCTGGCGAAGACTCACTTTGTGCTGTCTTATCAACAGGTTGGTGCTCACGACGGTCGCGCGACGGGGCGACCACCTGGCGGGGTCAGCGGGTCACGGCTGAAGGGGCATGGGGCCGAAGTCACCGTCGGCGTAGATGCCGAGCTTGCGGTAGTCTTGGGTGCCCAAGAGGCCGCAGTTGCCTTGTGAGGCGTACACGTCGCTGGTGTCGTTGGTATAAAGACAATAATTGTACGCCGCGCTGTGCAGGCGCATCGGATAGCGGGCGTCGAAGCCGCCCTGGTCGTAGCGCTCGAGCGCCCATTGCTGGTTGCTGCTTGCCATGTTGCAGGCCGACATGCCGATGGTGCCGGCCCAGTTGCTCGCGGTGAGGCACTGCATCGTGCCGAGGTTGCGAAAGACGCGTCGGCCGCCGCCGACATCGATGAGCTCCCACTGTTGGTTGCGCTGCGTCGCGTCGCACGAAGACGATGAGCGGACGTCGCCGCCGTTGTCATAGAGGCAGCGCCCGATCTTCACTTTCAAGAGCGAGAAGCGGGTCATGGGGGTCACCGGGGTGTCGCAGGCGTCGCCCATGCCGTCGCGGTCGGCGTCTTCTTGCATGGGGTTGGCGACCATGGGGCAGTTGTCGCGGGCGTCGGGCACGCCGTCGCGGTCGGAGTCGGCCTCGCCGGTGGTGTCGCAGGCGTCGCCCATGCCGTCGCGGTCGGTGTCTTGCTGCATTGGGTTGGCGACCATGGGGCAGTTGTCGCCCGCGTCGGGCACGCCGTCGCGGTCGGTGTCGGTCATGCTGGTCGCGCTGTCGCAGACGTCGCCCTGGGCGTCGAAGTCGGCGTTGGCCTGGTCGGGGTTGGGCGCCATGGGGCAGTTGTCGTACGGGTCAAAGACGCCATCGCCGTCGGTGTCTCGGAGCGGCGCCGTCGGCGCGGGGCAGCCCCCGGGCTCGCAGCTCCAATCGGGGAAGCGGTAATTGACCAGGAGGTTGTTCGGCGCGCACATCTCCTGGTCGATCGGGTCGGCGGTGCAGCCGATGCCGAAGTAGCTCCCCGGGCCGCGGGCGGAGTTGGCGATTTGCACATGAGAGACCGCGGTGCCGGTGAAGTCACCGGTGAAGGTCACCATGCCCGACTCGGTGCCGTTGCCGCTAAAGTTGGTGTCTTGAGAGATCGTGCCGTTGACGACGAGGTGATACTCGACCATGCGCGTGGCCGAGGGGTCGGCGCCCGCGGGGTCGCGCTCATAATCGTGCACGGCGACGCTGACGGCGTTGTCGCAGTTTGAGTAGGTGAAGCGGCTGAGGGCGCGGAGGCCGTTGAGCGACACATTCCACGACACCGTGCCGCCGCGCTCGCAGGCGGCGTTCCAGGTGCCGGTGCCGCTGGGGTTTCGGCAGCCGTTGAGGCTGCATTGCACTTCGTCTTTCCACGCGACGAAGGTGCGGGCGAGGGTGCCGTTGGTCCACGGGAGGGCGACCGCGCCGCGGGGCGTGGGGTCGCACACGTTGCCGAGTCCGTCGTTGTCGTCGTCGGCCTGGTTGACGTTCCACACCCGCGGGCAGTTGTCGGCGCTGTCGGGGCGACCATCGCGGTCGGCGTCGGCCGCGCCCATGACCTCACACGCGTCGCCGATCATGTTGCGGTTCGCGTCAGCTTGATCGCGGTTGGGCGTGGTGGGGCAGTTGTCTTCGGTGTTGACGACGCCGTCACCGTCTGAGTCAGCCGCGGGCTGCGTGCAATCGAGAATGTAGTTCGCCGTGGCGCTGCGTACGAGCTCGCCGTCGGCCCCGGGCCAGTCGTAGGTGAGCCGCACGCCGCGGTAGACCATCGGGCCGGTGTCGCTCCCGCACTCAAGCCTGATCGTGTTGCTCTCGCCGAGCCGCGCCGTCGAGGCGCCCTCGCAGACATCGCCCCGCAGCTCGGGCGCCGTGCCGTCGGTGGTGAAGCACACCGTACGGGTGGTGATCGCGCGCACCGTCACATCGCCGATCGGGGCCCGAAAATTGTGCCCCGGCGCGGGGGTAAAAATCTCAGACGCTTCGGGCGGCGCCGTCGGTGACGCGCAGCCGCCCGCCCAGGCCGCCGCGACGAGCGCGAGGCGACAGAGCGGAGACACGACCCGACGCGGGCGCGAAGCGAAGTACAGCGCAGAGGCCATGGCCCGACCATAGCGCCACTCAGCGCCCCGTCGTCACCTTGTTTACAGCCAAACCCGCTAAATTTGCCGCCACCTTTGGGTAGCAGGTGCGAAGCGCCTCGGCGCGCTCAGACGCGATGCAACACCCGCGTCACGGCGGCAAAGTGCAAGCTCGCGGCGACGATCACGAAGGCGTGAAAGAGCTCGTGATAGCCGAAGACCGCGGGCACCGGGTCGGGGCGCCGTCGCGCGTAGATCACCGCACCGACGCTGTAGACGAGACCGCCGCCCAAGATGAGCCCCAAGCTCGGCGCGTCGAGGGTGCGCCAGAACTCTGAGAGAAAGGGCAAGATGCTCCACCCGACGATCACGTAGAGCACCGCGCTCATGACCTTCGAGCCCATCCAGAAGGTCGATTGCAGCGTGCCCACGAGGGCCGCACCCCACACCATCGCGCGGAGCGTCGCGCCGTGCGTCGGCGAGAGCGCGAGGCTGATGGGCGTGTACGTGCCGGCGATCAAGAGGTAAATGCCCGCGTGGTCGAGTCGCTCCATGCGGGCGCGGGCCCGAGGGGCCCAGTGGGGGCGGTGGTAGGCCGCGCTGAAGCCCAGCATCGCGGTGAGGCAGAGGGTGTAGATCACCGCCGTCGCGCGCGCCGCGCCGGGGGCGAGGCTCAGCACCAGGGCCGCCCCCGCGGCGAAGGCCACGACGCTCGCGAGCTGATGCGAGACACCGCGGAGGCGTGGTTTGACCCGCGGCGCGAGAGGGGGTGCGTCCATCGCGCGAGGCTAGTCTCAGGCCGCGGTCGGTGACGAGGCCGTTCTGTGATGCCTTCGCGACATTGCCGCGGCGCCCCTTCGCCCAGCGACGCCCGGGTGTGCTAGCGTCGCGCCATCATGCGTACCGCGCTCGCGATGCTTGCTGTCGCCGCCCTTGTGGCCGGTGGTTATTTCTTCAACGCGCCGGCCTCGGCGGCCGCGCCGTCGGTCTCGCCCGAATCGGGCTCCGAGGCCGTGGTGGTTCGCCCGAGCGGCGAATACAACCCCACCCCGGTGGTGCGCGAAGCGCCGCCCGAGGCCCCCAACCCCGGCGGCGGTTGCGGCGGGCACTGAACGCCGTCACGCCCTCTCATCTGCGTAGTACTGAACATTCGTCGCCATCTTTTTGGTGACCCGCGCGGTCATGGGCTACTCACCCGTTCAGCGGTCAGGCGCGGCGCCTGGCTGACACCGAACGGGGTGCTCACATGGCGATCGAAAGGTTCTTCAAGGCTGCAGGGTTCACCTTCACCTGGCGCGTGTTGCCCTCGGGGCGATGCAGGGTCGACATGCACCGCGAAGACGCCAGCGGGCGCCTCCACTGGGTGACCTTCGGCGAGAGCGCTGCCGGGCGCGAGGCCCTCTACGCCGCCGCCCTGGCGCTCGTGGCTTGGGTCGCCTCCCTCGACGTGGGGCCGCGTCGCGACCCGAAGGCCCAGGCGGTCGCCGAATCGCTGGCCGTGCTCTGCGATCGGATGCGCCAGACCGAGGCCCACGGGCGCCCCGCCGAGCGCCTCCTGCTCGCACAGATGCTCGGCGCTCGAGGCGCCGCGGCGTGAGGGGGCGGTGTCAGAGTATGTCACGCGGTCGCGCGCCGGGGCTTGCGGTGAGATTCGCGATGCGCAAGCGGTTGGTGCTATGGTCTCGCCCCTTTCGATGGAGTCGCCGTTGTTCAGCCGTGGCAGTCGCTCGCCCCGCGAGAGCGCTGACAAGCTGCTTGAGACGCTCCGGGCGCGCTTCGGGCTCGATGACTTTCGGCCATGGCAGCGCGAGGCGATCGAGGCGCTCCTCGGCGACCCGGGGCGGGTGCTGGTGGTGGCGCCGACCGGCGGCGGCAAGAGCCTGACGTACCAGGTGCCCGCGGTGATGCTGCCCGGCATCACGCTGGTGATTTCACCGCTCGTCGCCCTGATGGAAGATCAGGTGAGGGCCCTCGAACAGCGCGGCATCCCGAGCACCTTTCTGGCCTCGACGCTCGACCCGAGCGCCCGTCGGCAGCGCCTCGGGGCGATGCTGCGCGGGCAGTACAAGCTCGTCTACGTGGCCCCCGAGCGCTTTCAGTTTGATGGTTTTTACGAGCTCTTGGCGAAGGTCGAGGTGTCGCTCCTGGCCATCGACGAGGCCCACTGCATCTCGATGTGGGGCCACGATTTCAGGCCCGACTATCTGCGGGTGAGCGAGCTCGTCGAGCGGCTCAAGCCGGCGCGGCTCCTCGCGTGCACGGCCACCGCGACGCCCGCGGTGCGGCGCGAAATTCTCAGCCGTCTCGGCATGGCCGAGGGCCCGCACCGCGAGGTGCTCCGCGGCTTCGCGAGACCCAATCTGCATCTCGCGGCGCAAGCGGTTGACGGGCCCACTGCCGCGCGCGACCTCATGCGCGCCACGCTGGGCCGCGTGCTCGGCGACCCGGCGCGACCCCGCGGGGGCGCCATCGTGTACGCAGCGACCCGCAAGAACACCGAACAAATCTCAGACGAGCTCCGCAAGCGCGGGTGGAATGCGCTGGCCTACCACGCCGGCCTCGACGCCGAGCACCGCACCCGGGTGAGCGCGCGCTTCGCCGCCCGCGAGGTCGACCTGGTGGTGGCCACCAACGCCTTCGGGATGGGCATCGACCGCCCAGACATCCGCGCGGTGATCCACGCCCAACCGCCGACGAGCATCGAGTCGTACTACCAGGAGGTCGGGCGCGCGGGCCGCGACGGCGCCGAGGCCCACGGGCTGCTCTTCTGTTCGGGGCTCGACATCGCCCTCCGCCGACGGCTCTGCGAGCTCGGCGTCGACGGCAACCCCGCGCCGCGAGACCAGGCCGCCCGCGCGTGGCGGCTCTTCCGAGACCTCTTGCGGTACGTCGACGCGGGCACCTGTCGGCACGACTTCATGCTGCGCTATTTCGGCGACGACCAAGAGATCCTCGGGGGCTGCGGTCACTGCGACGTGTGCGTCGAGCTCGACCAGCGCGGCGCCGACACCGAGACCCGCGAGGAGGCCACGCGGGTCGCACGGATCGCCCTCTCGGCGGTGGCCAGGGCCCGGCAGCGCGGGGGCATGACCGCCATCGCAGAGATGCTCCGGGGCGCCCGCACCGAGCGCACGCTGCGCTTCGGGTTCACCGAGCTGTCGACCTTTGGGCTCCTCCAAGAGCACCCGCAAGACTGGGTGATGAGCGTGCTGCGCGGGCTCCTCGCGGCGGGTTGGGTCGACCTCACGCCCACCGAGCACCCGGTGCCCTTGGTCACCCCGCCCGGGTGGGAGGCGCTGAAATCGCAAGAGCTCCTTCGCTTCAGGCTCCCGCTTCGGCGCAGCGCGCGCCGCGGGCGTGGCGTCGCCGTGTCAGCGGCCGCGAGCGCCTCGGCGCCGCCCAAGCAAGGCGCCGCCCCCTTCGTCGAGTACGACCCGGCGCTCTTCGAGCGGCTGCGGGCCCATCGCATGAAGGTGGCGCAAGAGAAGGGCTTTCCGGCCTACGTGGTGGCCTTCGACCGCTCGCTCCAAGAGATCGCGGCGCGGCGGCCCGCGACGCGCGAGGCCCTCTTGGCCATCACGGGTTTCGGGCCCGCGCGGGTCGACGCCTACGGCGAAGGCTTTCTAGAGATCGTGCGCGGGGGCTAGCGGCTCACTTTCGCTTCGCGAACTGCTCGGCGAAGGTGGTGTCGTACGCGCCGGCGGTGAAGGCCTCGCTCACGAGCACGTCGCGCAGGAAGCGCTGGTTGGTCGTGAGGGGCGCGATCTGCGTCGCGGCGAGGGCGGCGTCGAGGCGCGCGATGGCCTCGGCGCGGGTCTCGCCCCACGCGATGATCTTCGCGATCATGGGGTCGTAGTAGGGGGTCACCTTGCCCGGCGCGTCGACGCCGGCGTCGATGCGGAGGTGCTCGGCGGTCGGCCAGACCAGCTCGTTGACGTCGCCGGGCTTCGGGATGAATCCCTTCGCGGGGTCTTCGGCGTAGAGCCGCGCTTCGATGGCGTGGCCGCGCGGCGTCGCGTCGAGAAAGGCCGGGGGCAGGGGCTCGCCCGAGGCGACCTTGAGCTGCATCGCCACGAGGTCGAGGCCCGTGACCATCTCGGTGACAGGGTGCTCGACCTGAATGCGACAGTTGACTTCGAGGAAGTAAAACTCGCCGCGCGCCGCGTCCCAGATGAACTCGCAGGTGCCCGCGCCGACGTAGCCCACCGCGCGCCCGATGCGCACCGCCGCGTCGAGGATCTCAGCGCGCTTCTTCGCCCCGTCAGCGCCCGCAAAGGCCGGGGCGGGCGACTCTTCGACGATCTTCTGGTGGCGCCGCTGGAGCGAGCACTCGCGCTCACCCAAGGCCACCACCTGCCCGTGGGTGTCGCCAAAGATCTGCACTTCGATGTGCCGCGGCCGCTCGACGTAGCGCTCGATGTACACCCGCGCGTCACCGAAGGCCTGGGCCGCGCGGTCGCTGCAGCTCTTCATCGCGCGCTCAAGTTGGGCCTCGTCGCGCACGATCTGCATCCCGATGCCGCCGCCGCCGCCGACGGCCTTGACGAGGGCCGGGTACCCGATCACCGCCAGCACCGCGAGGGCCTCTTCGACCGTCGACACGGGCGCGTCGGCGCCGGGCACCGGCGAGACCCCCGCCGCGATGGCGGTGTGCCGCGCGCGCATCTTGTCGCCCACCTTTTCGAGGGCCGAAATCGGAGGCCCGATCCACACGAGCCCCGCGTCGAGGACGGCCTGGGCGAAGTGTGACTTCTCAGAGAGGAGCCCGTACCCCGGGTGAACCGCGCGGGCGCCCGAGGCCTTGGCCGCCGCGAGGATGGCCTCGACGTTCATGTAGCTCTCGCGCACCGCTGCGGGGCCGACCCGGTACGACGCATCGACCTGCCGGGTGTGAAACGCCCCCTCGTCGGCGTCTGAGTGAATGCCCACGGTGGCCACGCCCAGGGCCTTGCAGCTGCGGGCGATGCGGGCCGCAATCTCGCCCCGATTCGCGATGAGGATCTTGTCGAACATGCCCGCTTCATAGAACAACCCCCCGCACTCCGGAAGGGCCGTGAACGTCGTCATTCTCACCACCTCGTATCCGCACGACGGCGACCCCGTGGCGGGCTGCTTCGTGCGCGCGATGGCCCGCTGGCTCGTCGGTGACGGGCACGCGGTCACGGTGCTCTGCGCAGGTCGCCCGGGTGCGGCCCCTGTCGTCGACCCCGGCGTCACGGTGATCGCCGCCCGCGGCTTCACGCGCGGCGTCTTCGGGGCCGAAGGCGCGCCCGAACGGCTGGGGCTCGGCGCCACCCTCAACGCCCGAGAGCTCCTGCGCGCGATCGACAGCGTGCTCGCGCTCGGATGGGGCGCGATGCGGCTCCGCGGCCGGGCCGAGCGCGTGATCTCGCACTTTGTGCTGCCCGCGGGCCTCGTCGCGGGTCTTGTCTTCGGCCCCGCGCGACACCTCGGGGTGATTCACGGCACCGACGGCTGGCTCCTGGCCCAAGCGCCTCGGCCGGTGCGCGCCGCGGTCTTGGCCTGCGCATCCCGCTGGTGGTGCACCCACCGCGCGCTCTGGGAGGCCCTCTCAGGGGCCGCGACGGGGTGCCTTGTGGGGTCGATGCCGCTTGAGCCGTTGCGGGCCCTACGGCGCCCGCCAAGGCCCTTCTCGGTGGTGTGGGTGGGGCGCATGGTGCCGATCAAGCGGCCCGCGTGGGCGATCGCGGTGGGCGAGGCCCTCGCGTCGCGGTGGCCGCTCAGGCTTGAGATGTTGGGCGACGGCCCGCTCTCGGAGCACCTCGCGGCGGCGCCGTGGTGGGTCGCGCGGGGCGCGGTCGATGCGTCGGCGCGCGATGCGGCGCTGTGCGAGGCCGAGATCTTTCTGCACACGGCGGGGGCGCGCGGGGGCTGGCGGCGCGAGGGGGCTCCGATGGCGGTGCTCGAGGCCATGCAGGCGGGCTGCGTGGTGGTGGCGGTTGATTCGGGCGGGGTGGCCGAGCTCGTCGGCGACGCGGGGGTGGTGCTGGGGGCCGACGCGGGGCCCGCTGAGCTCGCCGAGGCCGTCGCGGCGCTGTGGCGAGACCCCGGGCGGCGCGCGACACTCTCCGCGCGGGCGTGCGCGCGGGCGAAGGCGCGAAGTTGGGAGGCGCTCGGCCCGGTGCTTCGTGAAGTGCTTCACGAAATGGGCGGGTGAGGGTTTAGGGGGTGGTCAGGGGCGGATGATGTTGGTGCCGGCCGGAGGCGTCCACCGGAAGGTGCTCTCGGCGAGGTTCATGTTCACCCGGGGGTTCGAGAAGTCGAAGCGATTCTGGTTGCCCTGGGCGTCGATGACGGCGGTGCGCACGACCTGGTAGCTGTTGCGGTCGACGTAGAACACGATGCGCTCGTAGGTGGGCTGCGGCGTGGTGGGGCGCAGCTCCAGCACGATGCCCTGGGGGAAGCGAAACTGCGTCGCGTCGAGCTGTCGAAACGTGAATGAATCGGTGAGCCGCCCGGTGCCCGCGAGGAAGGTGAGCGCCGTCGGCAGCTGGCTCTCGGCGAGCCGCTGCTGCACGGCCTGGCGCTCTTCGGCCTGGTAGGCCCAAAGCGTGGTGCCGTCGCTCACGATGATGTCGCCCGAGGGGGCGTTGTAGTTCCACCGCATGCGGCCGGGTTTGCGAAATTGCACAGAGCCCGTGCGTCGGTCTTCGCCGTAGAGGCGGTTGCGCGAGACCTGCACGAAGTCGGCCTGAAAGTCGTTGGTGCGGTCGTAGAACTCTTGGATGCGTCGGGCGATCTCGAGCGCCGCGGGCTCGCTGGCCGGGGCCGTCACCCGCTGCCCGGGGGCGTTGCCGGGGGTGGCGCTCGGAGGCGTCGTCGCCGCGGCCGTGTTGGCGGCGGCGTTGGGGGACGCGGCTGCCGGGCGAGGGGGCGCGGGGGTGGCCGCGGGACGCGCGGGCTGCGCGGCGGGCTGCGGTGCGGGGCGCGCCGCCGGTCGACTCGGCTGCGCCAGCGCCAAGGTCGGAACAATCACACTGCACAAGGCCCACGAGAATCGCTTCATAGACACCTCGGCGCGTTGCCGCGGATGAGAAAGACGCGGGGTTATACGCACGGCTCGCCCAATCGGTGCAATCACCGAGGCCCATCGCCCGCGCCGCGCGCCGCCCGTGTCGCGCCCTCCGTGTCGCGTCCACCGTGTCGGCGGCTTTACAAATCGAACGGTCGGGGTCAGCTTCAGAGGCTCCAATGCGGGTCAGCAATCGAGATCGGTGGGGCCGCGGGGCCTTGGTGCTGTGGGTCGCCCTCGGCGGCGCTTGGGGCTGTGCTCGCGGTGGGCAGCCCATCAGCGACGGCACCGGCGACGAAGACGTGGCCCTCGTCGAAGACGCGGGGCAGGTGAAAGAAGACCTCGGGCAACCGTTCGAAGATGCGGGGCAGGTGAAAGAAGACGCGGGGCAGCCGCTCGAAGACGCGGGGCAACCGCTCGAAGACGCGGGGCAACCGCTCGAAGATTCGGGCAACCCCGTGCCCGTCGACACCGGCAACCCGGTCTTCGATTCGGGCAACCCTGTGCCGACCGACGCGGGCTTCGATGCGGGCAATCCGGTGCCCGTCGACACGGGCAACCCTGTGCCGACCGACACGGGCAACCCCGTGCCGACCGACCGCGGCAACCCTGTGCCGACTGACACGGGCAACCCGGTACCGACCGACACGGGTAACAGGCCGCAGGTGGCGTGTCGCGATCTGAGCGGTCGGGTGTGCACGCAAGACGGTGACTTCCCGCCGTGTTGCATTTTTGTCGGGCCGATCGCGGTGGCGTGCGGCAATCAGGTGCCGGTGTTTGGGTGTCTCCCTCGGTGAATGAGTTGCGGTAGAGTGCAGCGCATGCGTCGTGTCAGCTGGCTCGCGGCCACGGTTTTTCTTGGGTGTGTGACCTTGAAGTCGGGCGACGATCGGCTCGCGCTCGGCGACGCGGGCGAGACCCCCGATGTGCAAAACCCCATGGGCGATGCGGGCGCAGGCGACGGCGCCGCGGGCGATGTTGCCAACGACCGGGTAGACGCCGCGATCGATGCAGGGCCCGCTCTCGACGCGGGGCCTCGTGACAGCGGCGCAGAGGTCGGCAGCGACGTCGCGCGTGACCTCGGCGCCGATCAGGGCGCCCTCGACGCGGGGCAAGACGCGGGGGTTGACGCCGGGCCGCGTGACGCTGGCAACGACGCGGGGCCGCGCGATGCAGGCAACGACACCGGCAACGACGCGGGGCAAGACGCGGGCTTCGACGCCGGGCCGCGCGACAGCGGCAACGACGTGGGCTTCGACGTGGGCTTCGATGTGGGCTTCGATGTCGGCTTCGACGCGGGGCAAGACGCGGGCTTCGACACGGGCCCGGTCGATACGGGCAATGACACCGGGCCGGTCGATACGGGCAACGACACGGGGCCGCGCGACACGGGTCCGCCCGATGCGGGCTTCAACACCATCACGTGTGGCGGGGGGGCTTGCTCGTTCCCCGTGCCGATTCAGCCGTGTTGCACGCTGTTGAATCGGTGCGGGCGCCAGGATTCTATACTCGGCTGCGTCCTCTGACGCTGCCGACGCTGTCGGTCGAAGGCTCGAAACGAGAATCGCCCCGGTCACCTCGTGTGGTGCGCCGGGGCGATCTCAGTTTGGCTCACCCGCGGAGGGTCACTCGGCGGGCTTGGTCTCGCTCGCCTCGGCCGCCGCGTCGGGCAGGGCGTCGGCCCCCGCGGCGCCGTGGCAGGCCTTGTACTTCTTGCCCGAACCGCAAGGGCAAGGGTCGTTGCGGCCGACCTTGGGTTGCCGACGCCGCACGGCTTGGAGGTCAGACGGGGGCGCGATCGACTCTGACGCGCTCGCGATGGCAGCGGCCTCGGCGGCCGCGTCTGCGGTGTCGCCGCTCGTGTCGCTGCTCGCTGCCGGAGGCGGCACTGAGGCCGCGGGGGGCGGGAGGCTCGCGCCGCCACCGTTGCCGCGGTTACGGGCCGTAGGGCCGCGTCGGCGCACGGTCTGAAGGCTGCCCGCGTCGAGCCCCAAGGCGGCGAGCACCGCGAGGGGGTCTTCGTCGAGGCCCTTGTCTTCGCTGCGGTACGACGTGCTCATCTGGCGGGCGCGCTCGGCGGCGCGCTGGGTCTCTGCGGCTTCGAGCCGTTCGATGTCAGAGGCCGTCGTAAACTGCATGTGGAAGAGCTTGCTCAGCACCCCGGCGTTCACCGAATTCATCATCGCGGTGAACATCTCGAAGCCCTCCTTCTTGAACTCGAGCTTCGGGTCGCGCTGGCCGTACCCGCGGAGCCCGATGCCGTCACGGAGGTGATCCATGTTGGTCAGGTGGTCGATCCACGCGCGGTCGATCTCTTCGAGGGTCAGCGACTTGAAGGCGCGCAGGAGAAGCTCTGACTCGATCTCGCTCTCTTTCGAGAGCCAGAGAGCCTCGGCCTGGTGGTAGAGCGCGCGGGCGAGCTCTTCGCGACCGCCGATGTTCTCAAGGCCCGCAGGCTCGACCCCGAAGCGCTCGCGGAAGCGCGACACGAGGGCTTCGACGTTCCACTCGTCGCGGGTGGCGTTCTCGGGGCAGAACTGCTCGATGTCTGAGACCCCGACCAGGTCGATGAGGTCGAAGAGGCGCTCGCGCTGCGCCTGGAGCGACTTCTTCACGTCGTCAGCGAGCTTCGCGCCCGCCTCGACGGGCGTGTTCGAGACCTTGCGGAGGTCAACCTGCGCGCCGAAGTAGTGATACACCTCGATGGCGACCTGGTCGGCGTCAAAGGCCTTCATCTCGTCCAGGGTCGCGGCGGGCGCGGCCGGGGCGCCGCCGTTGTCGGGGTCGACGGCGAAGTTTCGCAGCATCGCCTCGGTGACCTCGCCGACGCGCTTCACCGTGGCCTCGTCGAGCGGCAAGGCGGGGATGTCACCCGAGACGTCTTCTTCGCGGGCTTTGACGTCGCGCGAGTAGCGGCCTTCGAGCACCTCGCGGCGCTGCTTGTAGACCGACTTGCGCTGCTGGTTCATCACGTCGTCGTACTCGAGGACGTTCTTACGAATGTCGAAGTTGCGGGCCTCGACCTTGCGCTGCGCGTTCTCGACCGAGCGGGTCACCCAAGGGTGCTCGATCGGCACATCCTCCTCCATCCCGAGGCGCTCCATAATCCCCTGGACGCGCTCGCCCGCGAAGATTCGCATGAGGTCGTCTTCGAGCGAGAGGAAGAAGCGCGACGAGCCCGGGTCGCCCTGACGGCCCGCGCGGCCGCGGAGCTGGTTGTCGATGCGCCGCGACTCGTGGCGCTCGGTGCCGATGATGTGCAGGCCGCCGGCCTCGACCACCTCGGCCTTTTCGCCGTCGCAGCGCACCTTGTACTTGCCCACGAGGTCGTTGAACTCGGCCTCGTTCTCAGGCGCTGACGGGTCTTTGTGCGCGAGCAGCATCTCGGCTCGGGCGAGCATCTCGGGGTTGCCGCCGAGAATGATGTCGGTGCCGCGGCCGGCCATGTTCGTCGCCACTGTGACGGCGCTCTTTCGGCCCGCCTGGGCGACGATGTACGCCTCGCGCTCGTGCTGCTTGGCGTTGAGCACCTCGTGCTTGATGCCGCGCTTGCGCAGGAGCGACGCGATGGCCTCGCTCTTCTCGACGCTCACAGTGCCCACGAGCGAGGGCTGCCCCCGCTCGACCGACTCGGCGATCTCTTCGACCACCGCTTTGAACTTCTCGCGCTCGGTCTTGTACACGAGGTCGTCGTAGTCTTTGCGCTGCACCGGCCGGTTGGTCGGGATGGGCAGCACGTCGAGCTTGTAGGTCTTGTGCAGCTCTTCGGCCTCGGTCTCGGCGGTGCCGGTCATGCCGCCGAGCTTCTTGTAGAGCCGGAAGAGGTTCTGAAACGTGATCGTGGCCATGGTGCGGTTCTCTTCCTGCACCTTGACGAATTCTTTGGCCTCGACCGCTTGATGCAGGCCGTCTGACCAGCGGCGACCTTCGAGCACGCGGCCCGTGAAGTCGTCGATGATCATCACCTTGCCGGTGTCGCTGACGATGTAGTTGACGTCGCGCTTGAAGAGCGTGTGCGCCCGCAGACACTGCTGAAGAACATGCAGCTCTTCGATGTGGGCGGGGTCGTAGAGGTTCTTGATCTTGAGGCGCCGCTCGGCCTCTTCGATGCCCTCGTCGGTGAGCGAGACCGAGTGGGCCTTCTCGTCGACGAGGTAGTGCTCGTCTTTGCGGAGGTACGGGATGATCTTGGTGATCTCGGCGTAGAGCGTCGTGGCCGTGTCGCCGGGGCCCGAGATGATGAGCGGGGTGCGGGCCTCGTCGATGAGGATCGAATCGACCTCGTCGACGATGGCGAAATTCAGCCCACGCTGCGCGCAGTCGTAGACCGAGGTCTTCATGTTGTCGCGTAGGTAGTCGAAGCCGAACTCGTTGTTCTGCCCGTAGGTGATGTCAGCGGTGTAGGCCTCTTTCTTCGCGCGGTCGCTCTGGTGGCCCACCACGCAGCCCACTTCGAGGCCGAGGAAGCGATGGATGCGGCCCATCCATTCGGCGTCGCGGGTGGCGAGGTAGTCGTTCACCGTCACCACATGGACGCCCTTGCCTTCGAGCGCGTTGAGGTACGACGGCAGCGTCGCCACGAGGGTCTTGCCCTCGCCCGTGCGCATCTCGGCCACCATGCCGCGGTGCAGGGCGATGCCGCCGATCATCTGCACGTCGAAGTGCCGCATGTTCATCACGCGCCGACCCGCCTCGCGGCAGGTGGCGAAGGCTTCGAACAGCATCGCGTCGAGGTTTTCGCCGTTGTCGATACGCTGACGGTATGCGGCGGTCAGGGCGCGGAGCTCGTCGTCTGAGCGCTCGCGCATCTTGGGCTCCAGGTCGTTGATGCGGGCCACCATCGGGCGGATCTTCTTGAGCTCCCGCTCGTTTTTGGTGCCAAACACCTTCTGGAGTAGCCAGGGAATCATCGTTGCATCCTCAACGGGGTTCTACGGGCCCGCGCCACGGTTGGGGGGCCTTTGCGCCGAGCCTTCGGGGGCGCGAGAGAGACCCTTTCGGTCACCCGCAGGCACAGGGCGCAGAGTCATAACCGCGCGAGGGTGGCGCAGCAATCCCCCATGGTGCCCACTTCATGCCTGCGTCGGCGCTTTTTCGGTCGTAGCATCGCAGGCGATGCCCTTGATCGAGCCGCTTCTCTTCGTCGGCGCGGTGCTCTTGCTCCCGCTGATCGCTATGGGCTACAGCGTGGTGCGTTGGCGCGAGCACTGGCGCGTCGCCGAGCTCACCGAGACCGAGGTGACAGAACACGGGGTGGGCGCGTTTCGCCGCGGGCAGCTGCGCGCCGAGCGGCTCAAGCCCGTGCGCGAGATTCAGCCGGCGGCGCTGCGCTTTGTCTCATTCCTCTGCTATTTTGCGGGTCAGTGGGTCGTGCCCGGGGTCTTGTGCTGGGTGCTGGGCCTCTTGGTGATGGGCGACCGCTACGGCGCCACCGACAGCCCGACCTTCTGGGTCTTGTGGCTCTTCGGCCCGCTCGGCGTGTGGGTGGGCGTTGTGGCCTGGCGCACCGGCGCGGCGCTCCTTCGGCCCGACGGCGCGGCCGCGGCGCGGTGGGTCAAGCGGCTCGTCCGGTGGGAGATCGGCGCCAACGGGCTCCTGGCGGTGGCCTCGCTCGGCGCGATGGCGGCGGGGCGTCGCGATCGCGAGATGCTCGTGGGGGCCTTGGTGGCGGCGGTGCTGTCGTGCCTCCTGGCCTGGCTGGTCGACACGGTGTTCAGGCACCATCAGGCCGAATACCCGCAGCCCGCGGCGCCTACAGACGTCGAAGCGCGTTGACGTTCTGCCAGGTGAGGTAGCCGAAGAGCAGCGCGGTGGGGAGCTGCCGGGTCGCAAGGGCGAAGAGCACCATCGCGACGCCGAGGGCCACGCCGACGATACGGGTGGTGCGCGCGTGACGCGGGCCGAGGAGGCTTGAGAGCACGTGGCCGCCGTCGAGGGGGTAGATCGGCAGGAGGTTGACCGCGCCCCAGATCACATTGATCCACAAGAGCTGTTGAACGGCCCAGTACGCCGTGGCCGAGGTCATCATCACCTGGCTTGAGAGCGCGAAGACCAGGGCCCCGAAGGCGAAGCCCGCGAAGGGCCCCGCGAGGGTCATCGCGATGGCGCGCCACTTCGGCAGCGGACGATCGGGGTGGGCGAGCCCGCCGAAGGAGTAGAGCTGAACCCACGCCCGCGCGCCGAAGAGCCGCGCCGTGAGGGCGTGCCCGAGCTCGTGGATCAAGATCGACACGAACAGAATGCCGAGCCACAAGGGCAGCCGGGCGCCGCTGAGGTTGGCGCCCATCATCAAACCCGCGAGCCAGAACGAAGGCTCGACCACCACGGGGATGGGGCCGAGCTTGAAGCGCAGTTCGAGGCTTTGTCCGTTCATGAGGTCTCAGGGTTCTAATCACTCACAGGCTCGGTGCAACTTCGCGGTATCGTCGCCGCGTAGAAAAACATGACAGTCACCACACGACAGGCCCTGCTGCGCGAGGCAGAACACGCCCTCCGAACCCGCGACCCGCGGCGCGCGCTGGTGAACCTCATCGCGCTCCTGCGGTCTGCGCCCCACGACCTTGACGCGCGGATGCGCGTGGCCGACGTGCTCCTCGCGAGCGGCCGGCTCCCGCTCGCGGTCGAGTGCTACTCGGCGGTCGCGATCGAAGCGGCGAAGATGGGCTACCCCTTGAAGGCCGCCGCGGCGCTGAAGGTCTTGGCCAACTTCGACCCCGGGGCCGACCAGCTCTTTACGGCCCTCGCGGCGCGGTACGCGTACGGCTCGGCGTCGCTCGGTCGCGCGGTGCGGGCGTCGCCGCCGTCGCCCGAGGCCGAGGTGGGGCGCAACGCCTTTCCGCCTGACGACTTCGACGACACGGCCCTCGCGGGGGCTGCCGCACGGCTGGTGATTTCGCGCGACGGGCTTCCTGATTGGCCCGCGATGGTGCCGCCGGTGCCGCTCTTGAGCGAGCTCCCCGCCGACGCCTTCTCGCGGCTCCTCGCGGCCGCCGAGCTGCGCCGCTTGCCGCGCGGCGCGACGCTGATGCAACAGGGCGAAGCCGGCGACGCCTTTTACCTCTTGGTGAAGGGCCGGGTGGCCGTCACCCGCGCCGGGGCGGTGGGCGCTGAGACCCTCGCCGAGCTCGGCGAAGGGGCGCTCTTGGGCGAGATGGCCCTGCTCTCGAACGCGCCGCGAAACGCCACCGTGACGGCCCTCGACGACGTCGACGCCCTCGCCTTCGGTCGCGACGCCCTCGCGGCCGCGTCGCGCGAGCTCGCCGCCATCGGCAGCGTGCTCGAACGCTTCATGCGACAGCGCCTCCTCGATCACTTGATGCGCACCCACCCGCTCTTTGAGCCCTTCGACCCGACCCAAAGGGTGCAGCTCGCGTCGCGCTTCGAGGTGGTCTCGTCGGTGGCCGGGGCGATGCTGATTCGTGAGGGCGACCCGGCCCGCGGGCTCTGGGTGATCTTGTCGGGCGGCGTGGCCGTGAGCCGCGTCGGCCCCGAGGGCGCGGTCACCCTGGCCGAGCTCGGGCCCGGAGAGATCTTCGGCGAGATGAGCCTGCTCGACCGGGCGCCCACCAACGCCACGGTGACGACCCTCGCGCCGAGCACCCTCTTGCTCTTGCCCGAGACCATCTTTCACCGCCTCGTGGGCGGCGTGCCCGAGCTCAGGGGCTACTTCGAAGAGCTCGCCGAGGCCCGCAGGATGGACACCCGCATCACCCTCTCGCTCGTGCCCGGCAGCGTCTGGGCCGGGGGCGGCTGATGTAGACACTGTCTACATCGGATGTTGACACTGTCTACATTGCGCCGAAGGGGCGGGTCAGGGTTCGAGGTCGATGCCGACCCGGGTGCCGATGCGGAGGGTGTGGGCCGTCGGCAGGCCGTCGAAGGCGGGCTGGAGCTCGTACCCGACCCAGAGCAGCGCCAGGGGCATGATGGCGCCGACCCGGAGCGTCGAGACGCCGATGCCGAAGCTCGCGCGCACGCCGGGCTGGATGCGGCTCACGCCGTCGAAGAAGCGCCCCGTGGCGGCGAGCTCGAAGTCGTAGATGCGCGTGGCGTCTTGGAGCCGCACGACGAGGGGGATGGCGCCCGAGATCGACGCGCGCAGCGAGCGCTCGGCCTCGTCGGTGCCGAACGCGCCGATGGCGCCCACCTCGGCGCCGAGGGCGAGGGTGACCCGGTGGTTTATGCCCACGGCGGGTAGCACCCGGCCCGAGCCGCCGGCGCCGAGGGCGACGCTGTCGCCGCGGATCACCAGCGCGCCGCCGCCCTGACTTTCGAGCAAGAGCACGAAGCGCCGCGCGTCGCCGTGCACGCCGCGGAAGCTGCCCTGCGGTTGCAGAAAGAAGGGGCACTCGTCGCGACGACGCTCGGCGTTCGCGGCGAGGGCGCGGACGCGCTCGAGGGTGAGGAGCTCGCGGGCGGCCGAGAGGGCCTGACCGTTGGCGCGCCAGACGGCTTCGGCGCTGCCTCCGCCCGTTTCGATTTCGCGGTTGAGCCAACTGAGGAGCGCGGCGCGGGCCGCGGCGTCGACCTGGCACCCTGAGCGGAGCGTCTGCGAGGTGAGGGCCTCGACCTCTGCGCGGTCTGAGACCCAGTCGGTGCGCTGCCGCGTCTCGACCACGCGGCGGAGGTCAAGGTAGAGCGCGCGCTCGGCGAGCCCGGGCGGCACCGGCGAGCCGCACGCGGCGAGGGAGAGGGCGAGCGCGAGGACGAGACGTTTCATGGTCGTTCGAGGCCGGTCGGGGGGTGAAGGGCGCGGGCGCGAGGCAGTGTTGAAGCACAGCCGACGGCGCTTCGGCACCGTGACGCGGGGGCCGCGGGTCGGGTCGCTGCGCCCGGTCAACCGCGCCGGGCCGACGCGGCACCACCGCAGGGCCGCGGGGTGACGGCGGGCGGCGACGCCGAGGCTTGACATCTGAAGGGTTCAGACGGTCGTATCAACGGTTGATGACCACCGGGGGCGAAGGGGCGCGGGGCGGGCTTGGCGTGGCCGACTCGTACGGGGCGACGCTGGCGCAAGGGGCTCAGTCGGGCGTGGCGGCGCCGCGCACGAGCCTCGTCGCGACCGAGTCGGGCACGCAGAGCCTGTCGCGGGGCGCGGTGCTGCCCAAGACCGTGGCCACCGCCGAGGGGCCGCAGCTCGTGCACGAGAGCCGGCTTCGGTACGAGGCCGTGAAGCGCTTGGGCGAGGGCGCCTTCGGGGCCGTCGAGCTGGTGCGCGACAATGACATCGGCCGCATGGTGGCGATCAAGCGCCTGAAGACCGACTGGCAAGACGCCGATTCGCTCGCGCGCTTCGCAGGCGAGGTGCAAGTGATCGGGCAGCTCGAACACCCGGGGATCGTGCCCGTCCACGATGTGGGCCTCGACGAGAACGGCTACTTCTTCGTGATGAAGTTTGTCGAGGGCCTGACCCTTGAGACGGTGATCGAGCGCCTGTCGGCGAAAGACCCCGACGCCGTGGCGCGCTTCACCCACGAGGCCCGGGCGCAGCTCTTTCTTCAGCTCTGCAAGGCCGTTCAGTACGCCCACAACAAGGGGCTGATTCACCGCGACATCAAGCCCGCCAACGTGATGATCGGGCCCTACGGCGAGGTGATGCTGATGGATTTCGGCCTCGCCAAGCAGATCGGCACCCACGACGCCAAGCTCGCCCCTGGGCAGTCGAACGTGAGCGCCTACGGCACCATGCTCGGGCACGCCATCGGCACGCCCATGTACATGCCCCCCGAGCAGGCCCGCGGCGAGCACGACCGCTGCGACGCGCGGAGCGACGTGTATGCGCTCGGGGCGCTGTTCTTTCACCTCATGGCGCTACACAGCTACCTCGGAGATCGCCGCGACGTGAACGAGATCTTGGAGGCGGTGAAGAACGCGCCGCCCCCGGGCGCCTTGGCCATGCATCAGCTGCATGGCATTCCGCCGGAGTATGCGTGGATCGTATGGCAGTGCCTCCAGAAAGACCCCGAGGCGCGCCTCCAGAGCGTGGCGGCGCTGGCCAATCGGGTGCAGGCGGCGCTCGAGGGGCGCGGCGAGGTGCTCTGCCCGTGCACGGGGCTCAAGCGCGCTGGGGGTGCGTGGTCGCGCTTCATCGATCGGCACGGCGTCGCGTCGCTGGTGCTGGCGGCGGCGGTGTCGGCGGTGTTCGTGGTGGGGCTGGTGAGCGTCGTGCGGGGGGTCGTGGCCTTGGCGTCGGGCTGACCGCGACGGGGGCGCTGCGTGCCGGCCTTGTGGGCGGGGCGGCTTCGGTGGTACCGAAGCGGGCATGCGAAGTGGGATGAAAACGGCTTTGTTTTCAGCGCTCCTGACGCTCCTCGGTGGGGCCGGGGCGCGGGCCGATGAGCTGCCTGTGCCGGTGCGGGTTGAGCGGCTCGACAACGGGCTCCGGGTGGTGATGTCGCCCGATCACACGGCCGCTACGGTGGCCGTGACGGTGTACTACGACGTGGGCTCGCGCAACGAGGAGCAGGGGCGCTCGGGCTTCGCCCATCTCTTCGAGCACATGATGTTTCAGGGCTCGGCCAACGTGCTGAAGGGTGAGCATTTCAGCCTCATCTCGTCGCGCGGCGGCAGCCTCAACGGCACCACGTCGGAAGACCGCACGAACTACTACGAGACCCTGCCGTCGAACGCGCTCGAGCTCGGGCTCTTCCTCGAAGCCGACCGCATGCGGAGCCTCGCGATCACCCAAGAGAACTTCGAGAACCAGCGCCAGACCGTGATGGAGGAGCGGCGTCAGAGCTATGAGAACCGCCCGTATCTCTTGTCGTTCCTAGAGCGCGACCGTTTGTTTTACCAGGGGTACTGGCCCTACGAGCACAGCACCATCGGTGACATGGCTGACCTCCAGGCGGCCTCGCTCGATGACGTCCGAAACTTCCATCGGCGGTACTATGCGCCCGACAACGCTGTGCTCTCGATCGCGGGCGACTTCGACCCCGACCAGGCGTTGAACCTCATCAGGCAGCACTTCGGCCCCATCGCCCCGCAGCACGCGCCCGCTTGGTCGATGCCCGCGTACACGCCCGGCACGCAGGAGGTGACCCGCGAGATCCGCGATCGGCTCGCGCGGGCCCCGGCCTTTCATATGGCGTATCACGTCCCGCAGCGGCGGCACCCTGACCACTACGCCCTCGACATTCTCGCGGTGATCCTCGGCGGGGGCGAGTCGTCGCGGCTCTACCAGGAGCTCGTCAAGAACCGCGAGATCTTGAGCAGCATCGAGGTGGGCGCCGAAGACCGCCGCGGGCCCGACATCTTCGCGCTTTGGGCGGTGCTCTCGCAGGGTCACACCCCGGCCGAGGCCCGCGCGGTGATCGACCAGCAGATTCAGAACCTCATCACCCGCGGCGTCTCGGTGCGCGAGCTCGAAAAGGCTCGCAACCAGTATCGGCAGGGCTTCGTGTTCGGGCTCCAATCGAACCTCGCGCGGGCCCGACGGCTCGCTGAGCACGAGCTCTACGACGGCAACGCGGCGCTCCTGCGCACCGAGCTCGACCGCTACCTCGCGGTGACCGCCGCCGATGTGCAGCGCGTCGCGCGCACCTACCTCGTGAACACCAACCGCACCGTGCTCGACGTCGTGCCCGAAGCGCAGGCACCCCGTGCGCCGACCGCCAACCCGGCCGCCAGCCGCTGACCCCTCAGGACGCACCATGACTCGTCTTCGTACGTTTGCCTCTCCTTCGCTCGCGGCGGTGCTCTTCACGGCGTGCGCGTCGACCCCGGTGCCCGGCCCCGCGCCGGTGACGGCTCCGACCCCCGCGGCGAGCCCCGATGCAGGCGCACCGACGGCCGCGGCGCCGAGGGTTCAGCCGCCCGCGCCGGGCCCCGCGCGCGACGTGCGCTTGCCCGAGGTGCGCCAGGCGCGGCTCGCCAATGGCCTCCAGGTCAACCACGTCGTGTACAACACCCTGCCGGTGCTTCACCTTCGCTTGATGGTGCGGGCGGGGCAGTCGCACGACCCCGCGACCCTGCCCGGCCTCGCGGCCTTCACCGGCGACATGTTGAAAGAGGGCGCCCGGGGCCGCACGAGCGCGCAGATCGCCGAGGCCATCGAGTTCGTCGGCGGCTCGATCGAGGTGAGCACCTCGGCCGACGCGACCATTCTCAGCGTGGCGGTGCTGAAAGACCACGCCCAGACGGCGCTCACGCTCTTGGCCGACATCCTCACGACGCCCACCTTCCCCCAGGTTGAGATCAACAAGCTCAAGCGTCGTGAGCGCGACCGACTCGAGCGCCTCGCGAACGACCCCGCCTGGCTCTCGCGGCGCGCGCAATATCAAGCGCTCTACGGGCCCAATCACCCGTACCGCAACAACGACATCACCGCGGCCTCGCTCGAGCGCATCACCCGCAACGACATCGTGAATTTTCACCGCGGTCGGTACGTGGGCGGCAACATGACCCTGGTGGTCGTGGGCGACCTCTCGGCGGCCGAGCTCGACCCGATGGTGCAGCGGACCCTCGGGCGGGTGCGCGCGGGCACGGCGCCGGCGTTGCAGTTTCCTGAGGTGCCGCAGCCTACCGGGCGGCAAGTGATTCTGGTCGATCGGCCCGACTCGGCGCAGAGCTCGGTGAGCATCACCAACCTCGCGCTGCGCCGCCGCGACGACGACTGGATCGCCTTCAACGTGGCCAATCAGGCCCTCGGCGGCGGCGTCTCGTCGCGCCTCTTCATGGATCTCCGCGAGCTCCGTTCGCTGAGCTACGGCGTCTACGCCCGGGCCACCGAGGCCGTCGATGTGGGCCGCTGGTTCGCCGGCGGCAGCGTGCGCACCGCGGTCACCGCCGACGCCATCTACGCGCTGATGCGCCACGTCGAGTGCGCGACCACCGAGGCGCCCCCGGCCGAAGAGATCGCGCAGACGCGGAGCTACCTGGTCGACAGCTTCCCGCTCTCGATCGAGACCCCGGGTAATGTGGCCGACCTCGTGACCTCGCTGCGGCTCTACGACCTCCCGGCTGACTACTACGACACCTACCGAACGCGGGTGGGCGCCGTCGACGCTGCGGCGGCCTTGGGCGCTGCGCAACGGCATGTTCACCTCGACCGCGCCACGGTGGTGGTGGTCGGCACGGCCGACGCGCCGGTCGACGTGGGGCCCAACTGCGCGGCCTCTGCGGCCTTGCCCGCGTCGGCGACCTTCGCTCAACAGATCTCGGCGTGCGCGACCCGCAGCGAGGGCGCTCCGGCGCGCGAGACGCGCCCCTTGGCCGAGGCCTTGCGGGCCTTCGGGCCGGTGCGGGTGCTCAACCTTCAGGGCGCCGTGGTGCGCGAGCTCGCGGCGGCCCCTGACGCCTTCTCGCCTCCGATTCGAGCGGCGTGTTCAGAGCTCACCGCGCCGGCGTTGCAGCAGGTCGCGCGGGCCTCGCAAGAGTCTGCCCGCTGAGCGGGTGTCGGGGCGGCGGTGAATGCCGCCCCGGCCTCGCGACCACTCACGTTGCCCGGTCGACAGGTCGGGGCTGAAGGTGATTGTCTCGCCCTCGGGCATCGGTCACTCTCGGCCCGTTCGTCACCCTCGCAAAAGGATCAGCCTCAGCATGTGCGGAATTATCGGGTACGTCGGCAACGAAGAGTGCGCACCGATCTTGTTGGATGGCCTTCGCCGTCTTGAGTACCGCGGCTACGACAGCGCCGGGGTGGCCGTTCACGATGGCCAGGAGCTGCGGGTGTTGCGCGCTGCGGGCAAGCTGACCGCGCTCGGCGATGCCTTGGGGCGTAACCCCGTTCACGGCGCCACGGGCATCGGTCACACGCGCTGGGCGACGCACGGCAAGCCCTCTGAGCACAACGCGCACCCGCACGTCTCGGGCAACGTCGCGGTGGTGCACAATGGCATCATCGAGAACCACGTCGAGCTCAAGACCGAGCTCAAGGCCTCGGGCCGGGTCTTCAAGAGCGACACCGACACCGAGATCGTCGCCCACCTCATCGACCTCGCCCTCGGCCGCGGGCTCGAGCTCTTCGAGGCGGTGCGCGAGACCCTCAAGGTGCTGCGCGGGGCCTACGCCATCGCGGTGCTCTCGAAAGACGACCCGTCGCGGATCATCCTCGCGAAGAACGCGTCGCCCTTGGTGCTCGGGGTGGGCGACGGGGTGATGCTCGCCGCGAGCGACGTGCCGGCGCTCTTGTCGCACACCCGCGACGTGATCTTCCTCGAAGACGGCGATCTCGCTGAGATTCGCCGCGAGGGCGCGAAGATCGTGCGCGTCGACGGGGGCCCCGTCGAGCGGCCCGTCACCCGCATCACCTGGTCGTTGATGCAGGCCGAGCGGGGGGGCTTCAAGCACTTCATGCTCAAAGAAATCCACGAGCAGCCGCGGGCCATTGAAGACACCCTCCGGGGTCGGGTGAACCTCGACGAGGGCGGCCTCGAAGCGGGCGAGATGGGCCTCGACGCCGAGACCGCGAAGAAGATCCGGCGGGTAGTCTTTCTCGCGTGCGGCACGAGCTATCACGCCGCCTTGCACGGTCGGTACCTCCTCGAATCGCTGGCGCGGGTCGAGGCCGTGGCCGAGCTCGCGAGCGAGTTCAGGTACCGCGACCCGGTGGTGGGCGAGGGCGACCTCGTCGTGGCGGTGTCTCAGTCGGGCGAGACCGCCGACACCCTCGCTGCGGCCAAAGAGGCGCGCGAGCGGGGCGCGCGGGTGCTCGCGGTGGTCAACGTTCAGGGCTCGGCCATCGCCCGCGCCGCGCACGGTACGCTCTACACGCACGCGGGGCCCGAGATCGGCGTGGCCAGCACCAAGTGCTTCACCGCGCAACAGGCCGCGCTCACGATGCTGGCGATCCACGTCGGGCGGTCGCGCGGGGCGCTCTCGGTCGAGAAGGGGCGCGCGCTCTTGCAGGAGCTCGTCGAGGTGCCCGCCAAGATGCGCGAGACCCTCGCGGGGGCGCGGCACGTCGAGGGCATCGCGCGGTCGATCGTTCACGCCCGCGACGCGCTCTTTCTCGGGCGCGGGCTCTCGGCGGCGGTGGCCCTTGAGGGCGCGCTGAAGCTCAAAGAGATCTCGTACATTCACGCCGAGGGCTACGCGGGTGGCGAGATGAAGCACGGCCCCCTCGCGCTGGTCGACCGCGACATGCCCGTGGTGTGCCTCTTGCCGAGCGACTCGACCCTCGAAAAGATGCTCTCGAACGTGCAAGAGGTGCGGGCCCGCGACGGCGTCGTGATCGCGGTGCTCGACGAGCCGAGCGTCGCGCGTGACATCGCCGCCCACACCATCGTGGTGCCGCGCGCGGCCGAGGCCGTGTCGCCCCTCGTCACGAGCGTGCCCTTGCAGCTTCTGTCGTACTACGTGGCCGATCACCGCGGCACCGACGTTGATCAGCCGCGCAACCTCGCCAAGACCGTCACCGTCGAGTGAGCCGCGCGCGCGCCGCGGGGCCTTCGGGCGTCGGCCTCGAGGGCCCGCGCGTCGCGGTCGTTTCGCTCAGAGCCTGACGACGGCGCCGCCCCAGGTGTAGCCGCTCCCGAAGGCGGCGAAGGCGACGAGCTGACCGGCTTTGGCGCGGCCCTCGCCCCAGGCTTCAGACAGGCTCAGGGGGATGGTCGCCGCGGTGGTGTTGCCGTACCGCTCGATGGTGTTGACCACGCGCTCCCACGGGAGGCCGAGCTTGCGAGCGACGAACTCGTTGATGCGCAGGTTGGCCTGGTGGGGCACGAAGAGGTCGACGTCGGCGAGGGTCTTGCCCGCCTTCTGGAGCGCTTCGTGGGTGACCTCGGGCATCTTCTCGGTGGCCCAGCGAAACACTTGCTTGCCCTGCATCTTGGGGTAGTGACGCCGCTCGGCCATCATCGCGTCGGTGAGCCGCGGCTGGCTGCGCGAGGCGGGCGCTTCGACCCAGAGGTCGGTGGCGCCGACCCCGTCGGCGTGGAGCACCACAGAGTGGATGCCGCGGTCGTCGTCGTCGGTGGGGCCGAGCAGCGCGGCGCCGGCGCCATCACCGAAGAGCACCGTGACGTCGCGGCCCTCGTCGCTGAAATCGAGGCCCGTCGAGTGCACCTCGCTGCCCACGAGGAGCACCCGGCGGTACATGCCCGTGCGGATCCACGCGTCGGCGACGCTGAGGCCGTACAAGAAGCCCGAGCATTGGTTGCGCACGTCGAGCGCGGGCACGCCCTTCAGGCCCAGCTTGTGGCCCAGGAACACGCCCGACCCGGGGAAGTTTACGTCGGGCGAGAGGGTCGCGAAGAGGATCGCGTCGATCTCGGAGACGTCGCACCCGGCGCGCTCGCAGGCCATCTGCGCGGCAGGCACGGCGAGGTCGCTCGCGCCGATGCCGTCGTGCTCGATGTAGCGGCGCTCGCGGATGCCGCTGCGCTGCACAATCCACTCGTCGCTGGTGTTCATCAGCTTCGAGAGGTCATCGTTGGTGACAACCTTTGACGGAACGTAGTGCCCAACCCCGAGGATCGCCGTGCGTGTCATCGCGCGGAGCCTTGCGGACTTACACGCCCATCGTCAACTGGCACCCGAACGACGCATGCGGACCGACGCCTGGGTGACACTGCCCCCCTCGGTACGCACCACCTCAAGCCGGGCCGGGATGCGCTTGCGGAGCTCGGCGACGTGCGACACCACCCCCACGAGCCGCGCGTGCTCGGGCAGCCGCTCAAGAAGCGACACGGCCTTGTCGAGGGCCTCTTCGTCGAGGCTGCCGAAGCCCTCGTCGACGAAGAGCGACTCGATGCGCACACCCCCCGCCCAGGCCTGGAGCACATCGCCGAGCCCCAAGGCCATCGCCAGCGACGCGACGAACATCTCGCCCCCTGAGAGGGTCGACACCGGGCGCGCGAGGGTGCCCGTGAAGGCATCGCAGATCGCGAGCTCGAACTCCTTGCCCCGCTCTCGGGCCGCGCTGCGATGGAGCGTGAAGCGCCCGTCGCTCATCACCTCGAAGCGGGCGCTCGCACAACTGACCACGCGGTCAAACTGTTCGAGCAACACAAAGCGGCTCAGCCTGATCTTGTCGGCGTTGGCGCCGGTCACCACGCCGCTCACGCGCTTGACCTCTCGCCATCGCGCCATCTGCCCTGCGCTCTGCGCGTCGATCTCGTCGACCCGGGCGGCGGTGCGCTCAAGCTGGGTGCGGGTCTGGTCGAGCCTCCCGCGGGCTTGGAGGGCCTCGACGAGGTCGCGCCGCGCGGTGCTGAGGGCCCCGCGTGCGGCGTCGAGGTCGACTTGGGTGACCGCGGGCTCGTCGGGGCCGAGGCCTGCGAGGCGCGCGGCCACGCGGTCGAGGGCCTCTTGGTGCTGCAAGAGCCAGCGCTCGAGCTCGCTCCGGCGGGCGTCGGTGCGGCTCGCGCGTTCGAGCTCTGCGCGGTCGGCGAAGCCCGCGCGTTCGAGACCGTCGTTGAAGCGCCCGTGGGCGATCTCGGCTTCGGCGCGGGTCGCCTGTGCCGCGGGGGCGACCTCTTCGAGTCGGCGACCTGCGTCGCGCAGGGCCTCGGCGCGTCGGGCGCGCGCCTCACGCACCCGCTTGAGCGCGGCCTTGGCCTCCGCGAGTCGCGCGTTCGCTTCGACGGCGTCGCGGGCCACCGACGCCTCGTCGTGAGACAGCGCTGAGAGCTTGCCGTTCAGCGCGTCGAGCTCAAGGTCGTGGTAGCCGACGGCGGCTTCGGCCTTGGCGAGCTCGGTCGCGCGGGCTTGCGCGCTCGCCACTGCGTCGCGTCGGGCGTCGTCGTCGCGTCGCTGGGCGGCGGTGAGAGCGTGGCGCTGGGTTCGCTGCCGCTGGAGGGCCTGGAGCTCGGCCTCGGCCTGCGCGAGGTGCTCGTCGAGCTGCTCGGGCGACGCGCTCTCGGCGCTCGCGTGCTGGTCGATGAGGCCCTGCAACACGTCGCGCTCACCCTGCGCGCGATCGAGGCGCTGCTTGGCTTGTCCGAGGGTGTTGAGGGCGCGCTCGAGGGCCTCCTCGCAGTCGTCGACGCTGGCGCCGAAGGCGAGGATTTCGCTGGCCCGTGCCGGGGCAGGGTGCTCTGCGGAGCCGCACACCGGGCAAGCCTCGCCTGCGCAGAGGTTTGCGGCGAGCTGCGCGGCGAGGTTCGCCTGTGCGTCACGCCGCGCCTCATCGCGCGCCGCGCGGGCCTCGTCTGCGCCGCGGGTGGCAGACTTCACGCCGCGGGCGGCGTCGCGCACCTGGCGCTCGGCGTCTTCGAGCCGCTTGCGGGCGTCTTCGTGCGCGCTGAGGGCGTCGCGTCGGGCCGAGAGATTCTGCTGGCGGAGGCGCACCTTGCTCTCGCCGCTGAGCGCCTGGTCGATGGCGGCGAGCGACACGGCGTGCTCGCGAAGCTGCGCGTCGAGCTTCGCGACGTGGGCTTGGGCCTCGGCCCGCGAGGCTTCGAGGCGTCTCATGGTGTCGGCCGCGCGGCCGCGCTCGGCCCTCCGCGCGCGGAGGGTGTCGACAAGCTGTGCGGCCTCGGACAGGTCGCGCGCGATGCGGGTCGCGGTCTCGAAGGCCGCTTCGCAGGCCGCCTCGGACGCGTCGCTGAGCCCGGCGTCGTCTGCCGCCGCGGTGGCCTCGCGGAGCGCCGTCTGGGCCGCTGAGAGGCGCGCGGCGGCTTCTTCGGCGCGGGTCTTCGCGAGCTGCGCGGCGAGGTTTAGCGGCGCGAGGCTCGCGGCCTCGGTCGCCTGATCGCGCTCGAGCGCCCAGGCCTCGACCTCGGGGAGCCTCGCCACGAGCGCCCCCTGCTCGGTGAGCGCCGCGGCGCGGTCGGCGTTGCGCTGGGCCCGCTCGGCGAGGGCGCGGTCGAGGGCCTGGCACCGATCGACCTCAGACTGGGCGGTGACCCCGCGCTCGCTCACCGCCGCGTGCTCGGCCTCGACCTGCTCTTGCAGCGCGCGCAACGCCTCGATGCTGTCGACGTTGGCGGCGCTGAGGTGCGACGCGATCTGCTGTCGGCTCGCGCTGACCGCCGCGTCAGCGGCGCGCTCCATCTCGCGAAGGGCGTCTTCGATGCGATCGTAGAGGGCCGTGCCGAAGATGTGTTCGAGGAGCTTCTCTTGCTCGACCGCCGGGGCGAGGAGGAGCGCGCGGAACTCGCCCTGGGGCAGCACGATGACCCGCGCAAACTGCTCTAACTTCAGCCCTAGGAGGGCCTCGACGCCTTGGTTGACGCTGCGCGGGGCGCTGAGGGTGACGAAGCTCGGGTCGCCCTCAAGGCACTCGAGAACGGCCTCGGATTTCTCGGTGGTGACGCCCTTGCCGCGCCGGGCCGCGCGCTCAAAGGCCATGCTGCGCTTGACCCGGTAGCGGCGCGAGGCGATCGAGAACTCAAGCGCCACGCGGGTGACGTCGCCCGCCGTCGCGCTCTTGTTTCGGAGGTTGTCTTCGTGCGCCCGGGCGCCGAGGCCGTGGCCGTAGAGCACCCACGCGAGGGCGTCGAGGAGGGTGCTCTTGCCCGACCCGGTGTCGCCGTGAACCAAGAAGAGGCCCTCGTCGTGGAAGGCCGAAAAATCAACGCTGTGCCGGGTGTAGGGGCCGAACCATTCGAGCTCAAGCTTCAGCGGCTTCATGGTGACTCGCCCTCGGCGCGGCGCAACGCCTCTCGGAAGACCTCACGCTCGGACTCGGTGGGCGCCTCGGCGCTGTGCCGCGTAAAAAACAGCTCGAAGGCGCGCATCGGGTCGTGCGCCGGAAGGGCCGCCCCCGCGAGGGCCGCCGGGTCGACCGGCGTAGGCGTCGGAAAGTGCAGCTCGGCCGCGTGAGGGAAGCGCTTTCGCAGGCGCTCCATGGCCTGCAACGGCGGAGGGTAGTCGCTGAGCGAAAAGCTCACGAAGGCCCCCTCAAGGCTCGCGAGCGACGGGTCGCAAAGGACGGTCTCTAGGTCGCCCTCAACCCGGGCGAGGTCTCGCCGCGGCGTGATCGGCAGCGCCTCGATCTTCTCGAAGCCGCCGCCATCGAGCGTCGCCACGGTCATGCTCTTGGCGTGGAGCCACTCGTCGAAGCTGTACTTCAGCAGCGAGCCCGCGTAGCGCACGGCCCCGTCGGGGCGGAGGTTCTGCGGGCGATGCAAGTGCCCGAGGGCGCTGTAGTCGAAGCCCGCGAAGGCATCGACGGGCACCGCGCCGAGGCCGCCGAGGTAGAGCGTTCGCTCGCTGCGGCGCGACTCCTCGGGCGCCGTAAGCCCCGTCGCGAAGGCGTGGGCGATCACCACGGAGCGGCCTGCGGGGCGGCTGTCGCGGTGCGCCCTGGCTTGCCGCAAGAGCGATTCGACGAGGTCGCGGTGGCTGAGCGCGCCGTCTTCGACCTCGGCGAAGAGCCCGAGATCGCGCGCAGCCTCAGGCTCGACGTAGGGGAGCGGGTAGAACACCACCTCGCCGTAGGCGTCTTCGATGACGATGGGCTGAAGTTCAGGCTCGACGCGGCCGCGGAGGTGTACGTCGCCGCTCGCGAAGAGCCACGCGCCGAAGCCGAGGTGATCGCCCGAGTCGTGGTTGCCCGCGATGGCGATCACCGGGATCGCAAGCCCGCGGTTGACCTCTCGCAAAAACCAGTCGAGCAGCCTCACCGCGTCGCGCCCCGGGAGCGCCCGGTCATAGAGGTCGCCCGCGACGACGAGCACGTCGGGCCTCTCTTTGGCGAGGTAATCGAGGCACTGCGAGAGGGCGTGGTGCTGATCTTCGACGAGGGCGCTGCCGTGAAAGACCTTGCCGAGGTGGAGGTCTGCGAGGTGTGCAATCCGCATGGTCGGGTCTCACTCTGGCCGAGGCGAAGGGTGCCTGCGTCGTGTATCGCCTCAGGCGGGCCCGGGTCGAGAATTCTTGGGTACCTCGGCCGTGCTTTGCGCGCAGGGCGGTGGCCGCGACGGTGGCGCGCTGTGGTAGGCTGGCTGAGCGTGAGGGTCGTGTCACCGCGCGTGTGATGCCCCTCGGCACGAAAGCAGAGCGACCATGTCTGACAGTGCGCCGGGCCCGATCAGCGACGAAGAGCGGGCCGCCATTGACCTGCTGCACCAGCGTGCCCGGCTGGCCAATCACTTCGAGCTCCTCGGGGTGCCCCGCAGCGCCGACCGCAAGGCCGTGCGCGATGCGTATTTCGCCTTCGCGAAGGTGTGGCACCCTGACGTGTTCTATCAGCGCGACCTCGGCCACCGCCGCCCGATGCTCGACGAGATCTTTCGCGCGGTCACTGCGGCCTACGACACCCTCTCGAACGCCAAGGCCCGCGCCGCCTACGAGGCGAAGCTCGCGCCCGCGCCCGACGGCTGGGTGCCCCCGCCGATGCCCGGGGTGAGCGTCGCGCCGAGTCCCGCGCCGCAGCCTCCGCCGTCGCCCGCTGCGACGCAGAGCCACGCGACGCAGAGCTACGCGCCGCAGCCCACCGTCGCGCCGCCGCCGCGCCCTTCGCCGCCCGCGATGGCCGCGGTAGGCCCGACGCCGATGCCCTCGTCGCCGAACCTGAACGCCGTGCTGGCGCCCGCGGGCTCGCCGGTGGGCCAGGCGAGCGTGCCGCCGCGACCGCTGAGCGTGCCCGCGCCGCCGATGGGCGCCGCGCCGCCGATGAGCATTCCGCCGCGCGCGGGGCCGCAGGTGGGGTCGCCGACGAGCCTGCCGCCGCCGCGCATGCCCTCGTCTCTGCCGCCGCCGCGCATCAACACCGTGGGCGCCGCCGCCGACCCGGCCCTGCGTCAGCGGGCGATGGAGGCCATGGCGCGAAAGATCGAGGCCACCGTGGGCGCGGGGGTGAAGGCCCGGGCGACGCTTCCCCCGCCGCGGGTGCTGTCGCACATGTCGTCGCCCGAGGAGGTCAAGGCCGCGCAGCTTCGGCAGCTTCTAGAGCAGTCTGACGAGGCGCGCGCGCGGGGCGATTTCGATCACGCGCTTGAGTTCCTGAAGACCGCCGAAGCACTCGACCGGCATCACCCCGAGCTCAGGCAGCGCCTCGACGCCGTGGGCGTGGTGGTCGCCGCCCGGCGCTTCGACGAGCTCCTCGCGAAGGCCGAGGAGGCGCGCAAAGACGGCAAGCTCTCGGCCGCCGTCGAGCTCTACGAGCGGGCCGTCGAGCAGCGCTTCGACGCCGCCGCAGCCACCGCCGCGGCAGAGCTCTGCCTTCAAAAGAAGGAGCTTCACCGCAAGGCCGCTGACCTCTCGCAGAAGACGCTCCTTGCGAAGCCCGATCACCTGCCCGCGATGGTGGTGCTCTTCAAGGTCTTCATGGCCGCCGAGATGGGCACCAGCGCCCGCGGGATGCTCGACCGCATCGCCAAGCTCGACCCGAACCACGCGCTCGTCAAAGAGCACCGCCCGAAGTCTGGGGCGGCGTCGCTGGTCGAACAGCTCGGCATTCGCAACCGCGGGGCCTAGCGACGCGGGGCGTATCTCGCTTCGCGCGGCGGGCGAGATCACGGTAGCCTCTCGGGCCGAGATGACGGCCCCGACGCCTGTGACGGTTGATGTCTTCGCGCTGCTCGAAGCGATGGTGCAGCGGCGCGCCTCTGACCTCTTTCTGAGCGAAGGGCGGGTGCCCTCGGCGCGGGTCGACGGCGCGCTCACGCCGCTCACGCAGACCCCCATCGACCGCGCGAGCCTCGACGCGTTCATGGCCGCGGTCTTGCGCCCCGCCCACCGCGAAGTCTTCGAGCGACAGGGTGACGTCGACGTGGGCGTCTCGCGGCCGGGGCTCGGGCGCTTTCGCGCGCACTTTCACCTGCAGCGCGGGCTCCTCGGGGCGGTGCTCCGGAGCGTGCCGAGCGGGCAGCTCGATTTCGACAAGCTGGGCCTCCCGCCCGCGGTGAAGGCCCTGGCCGAGGTGCCGCGCGGGCTCGTGTTGGTGACCGGCAGCACGGGCTCGGGCAAGAGCACGACCCTCGCGGCGATGTTGCATCACATCAACGCGACCCGGCGCGCGCACATCGTGACCCTCGAAGACCCCATCGAGTTTGTGCACGAAGACTTGCAGTCGGTGGTGACGCAGCGCGAGGTCGGCTCCGACACGCGCGATTTCGGGGTCGCGTTGCGGCACGTCGTGCGCGAGAGCCCCGATGTCATTCTCATCGGCGAGATGCGCGACGCCGAGACCATGAACGTGGCCCTCTCGGCCGCGCTCACGGGTCACCTCGTGCTCTCGTCGCTGCACACCATCGACGCGACGCAGACGCTCCAACGCATCTTGAGCTACTACCCCGAGCACCTCCGCGAGCAGGTCTGTATGGACCTCTCGCTCTCGCTCCAGGGCATCGTGGCCCAGCGCCTCGTGCCGCGGGTCGACGGCGAGGGGCGGGTGGCCGCCATCGAGGTTTTGGTCGCCACCCCTGCGGCGCGAAAGCTCCTCCGCGAGCAGCGGGTCGACGAGCTCGGCGATGTGATGAACGGCGCCACCGACGGGATGCAGACCTTCAACCGCGCGCTCGTTCAGCTCTTCGAGAGGAAGCTTATCAGCCTTGAGACCGGGGCCGCGTATGCGACAAACCCCGACGAGTTTCGGCTCAACGCCGCGGGCATGGAGCGCGGCAACGCGGCCTTCGCGGCCGAGCACGAGGCGCTCCCCGCGGTGGGCAACGTCGACATGCGGACGCTCATCACCATCGCGCAGCGCTACGGGGCGAGCGACCTGCACCTGGTGGTGGGCTCTCCGCCCATCTTCCGCATCCACGGGCGCTTGCGACGGCTTGAGGGCGAGTCGTTGAGCGCCGGCGACGTGCGCCGCTTGCTCTTTTCGCTCCTCTCGCACGGCCAGCGCGAGCAGTTTGAGCTCGAGCGCGAGCTCGATTTTGCGCTCACGGTCACGGGCAAGCATCGCTTCCGGGTGAACGCGCACTACCAGCGCGGCACCGTGGCGGTGGCGCTGCGCCTGATCCCCAATGTGATCCCCGACCCGGCGACCTTGGGGCTTCCGCCGGTGGTGCTTGATTTTGCGACAAAGCCCCACGGGTTGGTGCTGGTCACGGGCCCCACCGGCGCGGGCAAGAGCACCACCCTCGCGACCCTCGTCGACCGCATCAACCAGTCGCGGGCCTGCCACATCATCACCATCGAAGACCCCATCGAGTTCGTGCACTACAACCGTCTCGCCACGGTCGAGCAGCGCGAGGTCGGGGCCGACACCAAGGGCTTCGGGGCGGCGCTGAAGTACATCCTTCGGCAAGACCCTGACGTGATCCTCATCGGCGAGCTCCGCGACGTCGAGACCATCTCGGCGGCGCTCACGGCGGCCGAGACGGGGCACCTCGTGCTCGCGACGCTGCACACCAACGACGCGCCGCAGACCATCGACCGCGTGGTCGACGTCTTTCCGCCGCATCAACAGTCGCAGATCAGGGTTCAGCTCGCGGCCTCGCTCGTGGCGGTGGTCTCGCAGCGGCTCCTTCTGCGCGCCGACGGGCAGGGGCGCGTGGGGGCCTTCGAGGTGCTCGTGGGCACGAGCGCGGTGCGGGCCAACGTGCGCGAGGGCAAGACCCACCAGCTCCAGAGCGTGATGGAGACCAGCGCGCGCGAGGGCATGGTCACGATGGACCGCGCCGTCGCCGAGCTCGTACGGTCGGGCCTCGTGAACACCGAAGAGGCGTCGCGGTACATGAAGAACCCGCTCCTCTTGCGGCAGCTCGGCGAGACCGGCGGCTTTCGCCCCGGAGGCGGCGGGGGGCCGTGACGCGAAGCCCCGAGCGAGAGATGCAGCACCTCTTCGCGCGCAACCCGCGGCGGGTGATGGCCGCGGTGCTCGGGGCCGTGGCGCGCGTGTCGATCGACCTCGTGGTCAACGATCAGGCCCTGTTTCAGCACGCCCTGAGCGTGATCGAGCAGTACGGGCGCGGCGCCGTCGCCGAAGACGCCGTCGAAGCGCTCCGCCCCGCGATGGCGCTGGCCGCGTCGCGCGCCGACCGCGACGAAGCCCGCGCGGCGTGGTCGGCCATGGAGGCCGTGGTCGCGGTCTGCGACGCGCTGCTCGAACCGTTGCCGATCGTCGCAGAGAAGAAGGCCTACGACGCCGTGGCCTGGGTGATCGAAGCCCTGGTCTGGCCCGAAGACGACGACCCCGCGGTGCACGCCGCCGCGCGGGCCCGGGTGCACGCCCTCATGTCAGAGATCGTGCGCGAGACCCCCGCGGCGAGCCTCGCCGTGCGCCGCTAAAGGAGAGACCACCGTGAACGCCATCACCCTTCCACAGCTCGCCGCAGGGCTCTTCGCGGGCCTCGCGCTGCTCGGGTTCGGGGCCGCCATCGGCAACAACCGCGACGCCCGAGAGGGCGGCATGGAGCCCGTCTCGCTGCTCATCAAGGCCGCCGGGCTGGGGCTCCTCACGTACACCCTCTACCGCTTCGTCAAGGGCTGACCGCGGGGCCCGCTTGGGCCGCCCGCGGCGCGCGACAAGGGCTGGCCACGGGGGCGCGTTCGACCCCATACACGCCGCACACGGAGCATTGGTATGAACGTACTCACCGCGGCGCGCGCGCAGATGGAGGTCTCGCTGGCCTTCCACATGGTCTTTGCGGCGGTCGGCATCGCGATGCCCATTTTGATGCTCGTGGCCGAAGACCGGGCCATTCGCACGGGCGACCCCGGGGCCCGCGCGCTCTCGCGTCGCATGGCGCGGGTGACGGCCCTCTTGTTCGCAGTGGGCGCGGTGTCGGGCACGGCCCTGTCGTTCGAGCTGAGCCTCCTCTGGCCGGGGTTTATGCGCGTCGCAGGGCCCGCCATCGGCCCGGCCTTCGCGCTCGAAGGAGACGCCTTCTTCCTCGAAGCGATCTTTCTCGGGCTGTACCTTTACGGTCACAAGAAGCTCTCGCCCCGGGCCCACTGGTGGACGGGCGTCCCGGTGGCCGTGTCGGGGCTCTTGTCGGGGGCCTTCGTCGTGGCCGTCAACGCCTGGATGCAGTGCCCGCCCGAGGGCACCGGGGTCACCGCCGAGGGGCTCGTGTCGCCCTCGCCTTGGGCGCCCTTTCTCTCGCCCGCGTGGGTCAACATGGCCGTGCACTCGACCCTCGCCTGCACCGCCAGCGTGGGCTTCGCGGTGGCCGGCGTCGCCGCCGCGGCCCTGCGTCGCGGAGACACCCGCCCGCACCACCCGCACGCCCTCCGAATCGGCATGGGCATGGCCGCGGTGTCGGCCCTCGCGCAGCTCGTCTCGGGCGACTTCATCGCGAAAATGGTGGCCCGCACCCAGCCCGTCAAGCTCGCCGCCATGGAGGCCCATTTCGAGACCGCTCGCGGCGCCGCGGTGGTGCTCGGCGGCGTCGTCGACTCGGCCGAGGGCCGCGTGCACCACGCCGTCACGGTGCCCAAGGTCTTGTCGGTGCTGGCCTTCGGAGACCCCGCCGCCGAGGTGCGCGGGCTCAACAGCTTCGACCGCGCGCTCTGGCCCAATGTGAACATTGTACACATTGCCTTTGATGTGATGGTGGGCTGCGGCAGCGTGATGGCGCTGGTGGCGCTCGTGTGGGGGTGGTTCTCGTGGCGGGGGCGCGGGTCTGGGGCGGCGCTCCCGCGGTGGGTCTTGTCGTGCATCGTGTGGGCCTCGCCCTTGGGCTTTGTGGCCCTCGAAGCCGGGTGGATCGTGACCGAGGCGGGCCGCCAGCCGTGGGTGATCCAGGGCCTGCTGCGCACCCGCGACGCGGTCACCCGCGAGCCCTCGGCGGCGCTCACGTTCTGGGGCTTCTCGCTCCTCTACCTCGGGCTCGGCGTGGCGGTGGTGCTGCTACTGCGTTGGTTCGGTCGCGCTGAGGTGAGCGATCACCACGGCGACGCGGCGACCGAAGGGGAGCTTCGTGATGGGCACGCTTGAGTGGGTTGCGGTGGTGCTCTTTGTCGCCCTGGCGGCGTACGCGGTCTTCGCGGGCGCTGATTTCGGCGGCGGCGTGCTCGACCTCGTGGCGCGGGGCCCCCGGCGCGAGGCGCAGCGCGAGGCCATCGCGGGGGCCATCGGCGCGGTGTGGGAGGCCAACCACGTTTGGTTGATCTTCGTGATCGTGCTTCTGTTTTCGTGCTTCCCCGCGGGCTCGGCGGTGCTCTCGCAGGCGCTCTTTGTGCCCTTTCATCTCTTGCTCCTGGGGGTGATCTTGCGGGGCGTCTCGTTCGTGTTTCGCTCGTACGGGCCGCACCGCACGGTGCTCCTGCGCCGTTGGGGTCGTCTCTTCGGCATCGCGAGCGTGGCGAGCCCGGTGCTGTTGGGCGTGTGCCTCGGCGCGGTCTCGTCGGGGCGCGTCCGGGTGATCGACGGCGCGGTCTTGGGGGCCGCCGCGGCCGTGCTCTCGCCGCTCTCGGTCGCGCTCGGGCTCTTCGCCTTGGCGGTGTGCGCCTACCTCGCCGCGGTGTTTCTCACGGTCGAAACCGAGGGCACCCTCGCTGACGACTTTCGTCGCTACGCGCTCGAAATCGGAGGCGCCGTGGTGGCCCTCTCGGGGGTCGTCTTGGCCCTCGTCGGCCGCGAAGCGCCCCACCTGTGGCGGGGGCTCACCGAGGGCCCTGGGCGCGCCGTGGTGTCGCTCGGCGCGGCGGCCGCGCTGGCCTCGGGGGGGCTGCTCTTGACCCGGAGGTACCGGGCCGCGCGGGCGGCGACGGTCGTGCAGGTGGTGTCGCTCCTTGGTGGCTGGGCCGCGGCGCAGTGGCCCTTTCTGGTGTACCCCGATGTGCGGGCTGACCAGACCGCGGCGCCGCAGGCGACCCTCGTCGCGGTGCTCACGACCTTGATCCCCGCGGCGCTCCTGGTGGTGCCCTCGCTCGCGCTGTTGTTCTGGGTGTTCAAGGCTCGCCCTGATCGCGCGCGGTGAGCGTCACGGCGGGGTGCGCGGGCGTCGTTCGAGGGTCACGAGCAGCGCGGCGAGGAAGATCACCGCGGCGAGGAGGCACGTCACCTCGCCGATCACCGCGACGAGGCCGAAGCTGTTGAGCGCGCGGTTCGCGCTGGTGAGGAGCGCGCTGTACCCGAAGATCGTCGTGAGCGAGCACGCCACCACGGCGCCGCCGGTCTCAGAGATCGCCGCGCCGATCGGGTCGGGGTGCCCGGCGTCGCGCTCGTCGACGTAGCGGCGCATGACGTTGACGGCGTAGTCGACCCCGATGCCGAAGGTGATGGGCAGGGCGACGAAGTTCAAGAAGTTGAGCTTGAGGCGCCCGAGGGCCATCACGCCGGTCATGGTCGCGACGCCGAAGAGCAAAGCGCCGAGGGTCAGCGCGCGGTCGCGTCGCCCCCGGAAGGCCACCAGCACGAGGGCCAGCGTCGCCAGGAACGACAGCCCCACCGCGCGCGGCCCGTCGCGCATGATCGCTTCGATGAGATCGGCGAACACCGGCGCGTTGCCCACCACCCACGGCGCCGCCCCCGAGGGCGTTCGCACGCTCCGTACGGCAGCCGCCCAGGCGATGAGGTAGCGGCCGTCCCAGATGGGCGCGCCGGGCGCCTCTTCGACGAAGACGATGCGCCCTCGGGTGCCGTCGCGCTCGGTGTAGAGCGAGGCGACCGAGCTCGGGAGGTCACGGTCTTCGAGGGGCCGAACCTGCGCGGGCGGGAGGTACGCGTCGAGGGTCTCAGCGAGGGCGCCGCGGGCGTGCGGTCGGGCTTCGAGCATCAAGCGCCGCAGCGAGGCGATCACGGCGATCTTCTCGGCCTGGTCGCGGGGCAAGAGGTCGTCGATGCTGCGAACCGGGCCGATCGGCGCGCGGGCGCGCTCGCGTAAGGTTTCGAGGCGCTCGCGGTAGGCCGACACCTCGTCGCGCCGCTGAACGAGCACCACGATGGCGCTGCCCGACCCCGCGCGGCCGACGGTGTCTCCGGCGAGGCGGTTGAGCTCGCTGGCCCGGCGCGTCTCGGCCCGCACCGAGGTCAGGTTGCGAAAATTGTAGTCGAGCGGGTCACCCAGCACGGCCCGCGCGGTGAGCGCCGTCGCCGCCACCAGCACGACCGCAGCGAGGGCCGTCATGGCACGCGGCGCGCCGTACACAGCCCGCGCGACGACGCGACCGTAGAGGTTCGATTCGGCCCGGGCGGGTGCCGCGGGGAGGGGGCGCCAGCGCTCCCAAAGGGCTACAAATGCAGGTAAAAGCAGCAGGGTCAGCGCCCAGCAGAGGGCCATGCCCGTCGCGCCGATGACGCCGAAATCGCGAAAGCCGCGGAAGTCAGTGGCCATCAGCGAGCCGTACGCGAGGGCCGCCGCGAGCGACGCGGTGAGGGTGCCTGCGGCCGCGCCGCGGTGTGTGTCGGCGAGGGCCTCGCGCTGCCCGAGGCCGCGACGGCGGGCCTCGAAATAGCGGGCGAGCCAGACGATTCCGGGGTTGATGCCGTTGCCGATGACGATGCTGCCGAGAAAGGCCGTCGAGGTGTTGAGGTGGTCGACGGTGAGCCGCGCGAGGGCGAAGGTCGCCACCACGGGCACCGCCAGCGCGAGGCATAGAAGCACCAGCGCCCGCGGTCGACGAAAGAGGGCCGCGAGGGTCAGCGCGCAGAGCAGGAGCGTCAGCGCCGTGGCCACCACCAGCTCGCGGGTGATCGCGTCGTGCTCGATCAGGCCGACGTAGAGGTCACCGGCGAGCGAGGCCGTGACGCCGTCGACTCGGGTGGCCGCGAGCGCGGCCTCGACCGCGGTGACCACGGCTCTGGCGCGCGGCGCGTCGCCGTTGGCGATGTCGACACGCAAAAAGATCGCGAGGTGCGCGCCGCTCGGATGCACAAAATACCCGCCCGGGAAGCGCGCCGCGCCCGCGCCCGCGCTCTCGAAGCGCCCGCGCAGCCGCGCCGCGAGCGCGTCGAGGGGCTCGGGCGGGTCGTCGAGCGAGACGAAGCCCGGGGTGGCCTGGGCGCGCTCCCAGGCGATGCGGGCTGCCAGCGCGTCGCGGGCCTCGCGCAGCACCGCGAGGGGGGCGTAGAGGTGCCGGTGGGCCGCGACGAACTGGTGGTAGTCGCTGACGTTGCCCTGCACCCGTCGCACCCCGAGGGCGGGGTCGAGGCGCTCGAAGCGCGCGATCAGCGCCGCGGCCTGAGATTGCATCGCCGAGACCGAAGGGCCCGAGAGCATCACCGTCAGGGTCGAGAGGGCGCCGACCTGTCGCTCTCCGGCGCGGAGGTCGCGCACCGAGGGCGCCCCCGCTGGGAGGAGCTCGCTCCACCCGCTGCGCACCTGGAGCTGCCGCGCGACGGGGCCGAGGGCCAGCACGAGGAGCGCCGCGAGCAAGGCGAGCCAGGGGGCGCGGCGAAGCTGCCAGTCGGCCACGCGGCGCGCGAGGGCGTCGAGGGCAACGCGGGGGGGCATCGGGGTGTCGCCTCGGGTCTTCAGTGTCGACACGGCGCCGCCTGGCCGGCGAACACGAAGTGGCGCTGGAGGGGGAAGTTCCACATGAGGCTGACGGCGAGGGCGACGGCCACGCGGGCGCCGAGATAGTGACTGTGGAGGTGGCCAACAGCGAAGTGCTCGCCGAGGGTGTTGAGCCCGAGGCTCGCCCCTGACACCAGCGCGTAGCGCGCGACCTGCGGCGTCGCGTCGCCTCCCGAGGCGTTGAACACCCAGCGTCGCGCGAGGTTGAAGTTCACCGTCGCGCCGGTGAACGCGCCCATCGCCGTCGCCGCCGTGGGCGCGAGCCCGCATCCGTCGACGAGCGCGATCATCGTGCCGAAATCGCTCGCCGTGGCCGCGAGGGCGCCAAGCTGATGCCGCGCGAGGGTGCGCGCCACAGGGGGCTCTCGGCGCACCGCCTCCGCGTCGCCGTCGAGGCTCTGCATGAGCGCGCGGGTGCGGCGCACTGCCGACACGTTGGCCACCGCCGCGACGATGCCCATCGCCACCAACACCGGCAGATGGCGGAGCGTCGTCGAGGCCCCCGCGAGCCCGAGCTGCGTAAAGGGCGTGAGCGCGACCCCCACCGCGAGGTACACAGCCCGCTCAGGTCGGCGCATGGCGCCCCGCGGCACCTTCACCCCCAGCGCCTCGGCGCGGATGCTCGCGTAGCTGGTCATCAACGCCCCGAGGAGCGCGGCGATGGCGAGCAGCATGAGGCCGAGCTCCGCGCGAAAGTACACGGCCAACGCGGCGAGGAAGAGAAACTCGCTGTACCGATCGACCGTCGCGTCGAGCACCGAGCCCGCCCGCGAGCTCTCGCCCTTGAGCCGCGCCACGAGGCCGTCGAGGGCGTCGCCGAGCGAGGCCACCGAGACGAAGAGCGCGGCCCAACCGAAGTGACCCGTGGCGAGGCTCAGCGCCGCCGCGGCGGCCAGGCCCATCGCCGTGAGGGTGACGCCGTTCGCCGAAAACCCCAGCGAAACCAGCGCGCGGGCGATGGGCTGGAGCATCCAGTAGGCGCCCGTCATGGCGCCGCGCCCCAGCATCGCCGAGTCGCCCACCGCGTCGACGCGGTCGTACCGAATCTCGCCGCGACGACGCCGCGCGAGGGTAAATGCCAGCGCGATCAGCGCGGTGAGGCTGAACAACGTGACCGAGACGAGAAGGTCTGTCATGGCGTCCTCGCAGGGGGCTTCGGCGCGGCGGCCGAGGCCGTGCGACGCATCCGCTCAGCGCTCGAGGGCGCCGATGCCCGATGGATCGAGCATCCGTCGTGCCACCGCGGGCGGCGTCGAGAACGATGTATCGAAGAGAGCATGCGCCTCTTGGGAGTCGCCCCGAGGGCCCTCTGGCTTCATCGAAATCGACATTCAATCACGAGCGATGCGGGCGCCGCAGGTGCGGCCGCGGGCCCTCAACGCGAAGTGCGAATTGTGCTCCGCGACGGCGTCGCGAGCGCAGGCGTCACTCGTGCCGCAGGGCCTGGATCGGGTCGAGTTTGGCGGCGCGTCGGGCAGGGAAGTAACCGAAGATCACGCCGATGCCGCTCGACGTGCCGAGGGCCACCACCGCGGCACTGGGTGAGAAGGTGACGGTCCACTCCATGGTCTTGCCGAGGAGCGTGCCGGCGCCCCAACCGAGCCCGAGCCCGGCGAGGCCGCCGAGGAGCGAGAGGGCCACCGCTTCGACGAGGAACTGCGCGAGGATGTCGCCCGATCGCGCGCCGATCGCGAGGCGAATGCCGATCTCTCGGGTGCGCTCGGTGACCGACACGAGCATGATGTTCATGACGCCGATGCCGCCCACGAGGAGCGCGATGGCGGCCACCGAGAGGAGCAGCGCCGAGAGCGTCGCGCGGGTGGTCTCGAGGGTGGCCATGATGTCTTGCATGTTGCCCACCGAGAAGTCGTTCTCGTCTTGGGCCGAGATGCGATGGCGCTGCCTGAGGAGCGACGTAATCTGCTCTTCGGCGCGCTTCATGAGGGCCGCGTCGCGCACGCTCACGAGCACCTGGTTGACCTCGCGGGTCGAGAGCCCGCGGAGCCGCGCGCGCACCGTCGAGATGGGCATCACGATGGTGTCGTCGTAGTCGTTGCCGAAGCTGCCCTGGCCCTTGGTGGCGAGGATGCCCACGACGGTGCAGGGCATGCGCCCCACGCGGATGGTGGCCCCGAGCGCCTCGCCGCGGTCGAAGAGGTTGCGCCGCACGGTCTCGCCGAGGATGCAGACCCGCGCCGAGATCCGGAGGTCGGCGTCGGTGAAGGCGCTGCCGCGCGCAACGCTCCAGTTGCGGACGCGGAAGTAGCTGACGGTGGTGCCTTGGATGCGCGTCGCGGTGTTGCGCGAGCCCACCACCACCTGAGCGGCGGCCGAGAGCACCGGCGCGACGGCCTGCACGGAGTACAGCTCGCGCCCGATCGCCTCTGCGTCTTCTTCCGACAGCGTGGGCCGAGAGCCCGCCTCGGTGCGCGCGCCGCCCGAGGTGTTCGACCCAGGGAAGACCATCAACAAGTTGGTGCCGAGGGCCCCGAGCTGACGCTCGATGTTCGCCTTCGCGCCGTCGCCGAGGGCCGTCATCGCCACCACCGCGGCCACGCCGATCAAGATGCCGAGCACCGTCAGCGCCGCGCGGAGCTTGTTGCGGTTGAGCGAACGCAGCGCGAGCCGCACCGCCATGAGCCACATGATCATGACGACGCACCTCCGAGGAGCGGGTTCGCCGACACCGGGTCGACCCCGGCCTGCCGCGGCGTCTCGACCCGACGGTCGCTCGCGATGAGCCCGTCGCGCACCACCACGATGCGGCTCGCGCACTGCGCCACGTCGGGCTCGTGGGTCACCATGATGATGGTCATGCCCTGATCACGGTGCAGCGATTGGAGCAGCGCTAAGACCTCTTCCGTGGTGGTCGAGTCGAGGTTGCCCGTGGGCTCGTCGGCGAGCAGGAGCTTGGGCTCGGTGACCAAGGCTCGGGCGATGGCGACGCGCTGCTGTTGCCCGCCCGAGAGCTGGGCAGGGGTGTTGTCGAGCTTGGTGCCGAGCCCCACATGGCGGAGCGCGTCGACCGCGCGTCGGCGCCGCTCTGACGAGCCCATGCCGCGGTAGATGAGCGGCAGCTCGACGTTCTCAAGGGCCGAGGTGCGCGCGAGGAGGTTGAAGCCCTGAAAGATGAACCCGATGAGCTGGTTGCGCACGAAGGCCCGGGCGTCGGCGTCGAGGCCGCTGACGTCGTGGCCCGCGAGGCGATACTGCCCGGCGGTGGGGCGATCGAGGCAGCCGATGAGGTTCATCAGGGTGCTCTTGCCCGAGCCCGAGGGCCCGCCCACCGCCAGGAATTCCCCCCGGCGCACCGTGAGGTCGACGCCCTTGAGCGCGCGAAAGACCACCTCGCCGGTGAGGTAGGCCTTCTCGATCCCGCGCATCTCAAGGACGATCTCGTCGGCGCTCACATGCCTCTCCTTCGGCCCCCGCCGCTGCCGCCCATGCCCGGGCTGCCGCCCCGCGCGGGCGACGACGCGGCGCGGTCTTGGTCGATCTCGTCGGTGACCACGTCGAGGCCCTCGCGCAGGCCCGGGCCGGTGACCTCGGTGCGCGTGCCGTCGGCGAGCCCTAGCTCGACCTCGACGCGGCGCGGGCGGTTGTTCTCGAGCACGTACACGGTGCCGCGCCGGGCCGCGTGTTCGGGCGTTCGCAGCGGGTCCTGGGGCTCGGCCACGCCTTGCTGCGCGCTCACCTCGGCGGGGGTGTACCGCAGCGCCGCGTTGGGCACCCGCAGCACGGCCTGGTGACGGTTGGCTACCACGGTGACGGTGGCGGTCATGCCGGGGCGGAGCTCAAGCTGCGGGTTCGCCACGGTGATCACCGCGGGGTACGTCACCACCCCCGAGGTGACCACCGAGCCGAAGCGCACCTCGGTCACTTCGCCTCGAAAATTGCGCCCCGGGAATGCGTCGACCCGCGCCAGCGCGACCTGGTGCTCGCGCAGCTTCGAGACGTCGCTCTCGTCGACGTTGGCCACCACGCGCATCTGCGTGAGGTCGGCCGCGAGCACGAAGAGCGTCGGCGCTTGAAAGCTCGCCGCCACGGTCTGCCCCTCATCGATGCTGCGGGTGATCACCACGCCGTCGATGGGCGAAACGATGCGGGTGTTGTTGAGGTTGGTCTCTGCCGTGGTGAGGCTCGCGCGCTGGCGTGCGATGTCGGCTGAGATCACCGCGAGGTCGGCGTTGGCGAGGTCGAGCTGGCCGCGCGAGGTGTCGACGTCGGCGACGGCGTTCAGGTTCTGTGCGCGAAGGGCCGTCGCGCGATCGAAGTTGACCCGCGCGACCCGGGCGTTGACCCGCGCGCGGGCGAGCTGGGCCTCTGACGACGCCACCGCGGCGCGCGCCTGGGCCACCGCAGCGCGGAGCGGGGTGGGGTCGATCTCGGCCAGGAGCTGCCCGCGGGTGACCCGGTCGTTGAAGTCGACCAACACCCGCGCGATGCGCCCCGAGACCTGCGAGCCCACGGTGACCTGCACCACGGGCTGAACGTTGCCGCTCGTCTCGATCACCTCGGTGATGTCACCCCGCGAGATGTGCGCGCTGAGGTATCGCATCCCGAGCGGGCGGCTCTTCTTCTTGAACCACGCGACGCCGCCCCCCACGGCCACGAGGCCAATGACGACCCACGCGATCCACGCGCGAGACTTCTTCTTGCCCAGCTCTGCAAACGGATCATTCGACACGCGAGCCTTGCCTTCTGTTCTCTCAGATGCCCTATAACGCCCTTCCAACGCGCGCGGGAGCGTGATCGTTCCTGCGGCGTGGGTGACCCAGCGTGAGGGGGCGAGAGTTGACACCTGCGCGTACGCTACAAGCCCGCGGTCTGACATGGCGCCCGCGCGGCGCCGAGGCCCCAGTGCTCTGCGACGTGACCGTGGGCCTTCGCACGGGCGAAATCGTCGGCATTCTCGGCGCAAACGGCGCTGGCAAATCGAGCCTCGTGCGCTGTTTCGCCGGGCTCTGCACCCCCGACGCGGGCGACGTGACCCTCGACGCGCGCTCGATCGGGGCGCTCCCGCCGCAGGAGCGGGCCCGCGACCTCGGGTATCTCCCGCAGCGCGAACCGCTCGCCGAGGGCGTCACCGTGCGCGAATACGTCGCCCTCGGGCGCGCCCCATTCACCGGCTGGTTGGGCGTGCTCTCGGCCGCCGACCAGGCCGCGGTCGACGCCGCCCTCGCGCGGGTCGGTCTCGCCGCGATGGGCCGACGCAACCTCGCGACGCTCTCCGGGGGTGAGCAGCGCCGGGCGCTCTTTGCGCGCACGCTCTGCCAGGCGCCGCGATTCTGGGTGCTCGATGAGCCGCTCGCGGGCCTCGACCCGGGGCAACAGTGGGCCCTCGCCGAGACGCTCCGGGCGCTCCGCGACGCGGGGGCGGGAGTGCTTTGGGTGCTCCACGAGCCGGGCTTTGCCGAGCGGTTCTGCGATCGGGTGTGGCTCCTCGCGGGGGGCAGGGTGACCCACGATTTGCGCGTCCCCGACGGGCTCACGGCCGAGGCGCTCGGCGAGACCTTGGGCGCGGTCTTCGACGATCCGACGTGTCGCGACGGCCGGCGCGGCTTCGTCACCGTCGGGGCGGCGCTGCGCGGGGGCTAAACCAAGGATTCCTTCGTGGGTGCGCGGCGCTTCGTCGAGGGCGCTATGTTCACCGCGTGGGATCGGAGGTGCCGCCCGAGGCAGACATGAGCGCGCGTCTGCGTCGTGCCGCTGAGACGATGCACACCGTGCGGCAGAACGTCGCGAGCGACGCCGAGCTCGCCGCGGTGGCCGATCACATGCGCCAGCTCGGGGCCCTGCGCTGGGCGTGGGCCTTCGGTTTCTTGTTCGACCTCGGGGCGGTGACCTTGGTTTTCCCCGATGCGCGGTGGGGGTGGGTGCTCGGGTGCCGCGCGCTCGGGGTGCCGATGCAGCCGATGCTGGTGCGGCTCGCGCGCGACCGTCGCGTGAAGGCCCCGACGGTGGGCCTCTTGACCGTGGCCAACACGATCTACCTCGTGCTCCTCATGGCCCTTCAGGCCGTCGAGCTCGGGGGGCTCCTGAGCCCGTACGTCTTTCAGATGTTGGTGTTCATGTTCGCGGGGGCCTTGGTGGTCTTCGTGAGGCCCTCGCGCATCGTCGGCATCGTCTCATGCTGGTTCTTCGTGTGGGTCGCGGTGATGGCCGCGGCGGGCGGCGTGCGCGACGACATCGCGGCGCAGTGGCGCGACCCGCGGGCCCTCGGGCTCTTCGTAGGGTACATGTCGCTCCTGGCGATCCTCACGGGCGGAGGGCTCCTCTCGGCGTACCGCATCGCGCGGCTCCGTCGCGAGCTCGACGCGGCGAGAAAGCTCGCCGGGTACCGCATCAAGATGCGCATCGGCATCGGCGGCATGAACGAAGTCTGGCTCGCGTGGGACGAGCTCAACCACCGCGACGTGGCGCTCAAGATCCTCCGCGGCTCGTCGACCACCGAGGCCGTCCGCCGCTTCGAGCGCGAGGCCGCCGCGACCCGGGCGCTCCAGTCGCCGCACACCGTGCGGGTGCTCGATTTCGGCGCCAGCGACGACGGCGTGATGTACCTCGCGATGGAGTACCTCGACGGCCTCGACCTCGAAAAGTATGTGCTCGAACATGGGGCGATGCACCCGGGCCGCGCCGTCAACCTCATGCTCCAGGCCTGCCGGTCGCTCGGCGAGGCCCACGCGCGGGGCATCGTCCATCGCGACATCAAGCCTTCGAACCTCTACATCGTGCGCGCCGACGACGGCGACGATCACCTGAAGCTCCTCGATTTCGGCATCGCCCGAGTGGCGAACGGCGACACCCGTCTCACCGCCGAGGGCCACACCCTGGGCACGCCGCACTTCATGGCCCCCGAGGCCTTTCAGAACGTCGACGTCGACGCCCGGGCCGACCTCTACGGCCTCGGCGCGACGCTCTACTACCTCGTCACGGGGCAGCGCCCCTTCGAGGGCCTGAGCGGCTGGGTGCTCGCGAGCGCCTCGACCTCACGCGAGCCCACCGCCCCGTCGGCCCTGCGCCCGGGGCTGCCGACGGCCTTCGACGTAGTGATCTTGCGGCTCCTCTCGCCCGACCTCGACGCGCGCTTCGCCTCGGTCAAGGCCCTCGAGAGCGCGCTCTTGCCGCTCGCGGCCTTCGAGCCCTGGCGCCGCGAAGACGCGCAAAAATGGTGGGCGCGCCCGCTGCGGCCTGCGCAGGCGGTGCCGAGCGACGCGCCGACTGCGAATCACCGCGGCTCCCTCGCGCCGACCCGGCAGGGCACGTCGAACCTCGACGACGCGTTGCAGCCGGTGCCGCACGACTCAGGCAAATTTCGCCCAGAGTGACTCGAACTCGGTCATGAAGTCGGCCACGAGCCGCGGGTCTTCGGTGACGATGAGGTTCTCTTCGTTGTAGCGGGCGGCCGAGCGCGTCCAGTTGTAGCTGCCGGTGAGCAAGATCTCTCGGTCAAACACGGCAAATTTGTGGTGCATGTGGGCCTCGGTCTCGTCGACCCTGCACGCGATGCCGAGGCGCCTGAGGCCCTCGATGTCGCTGCCCTCGTCGTAGGCCTTGTCGTTGTCAGAGATGACGCGAACCTTCACCCCGCGCCGGTGGGCCCGCGCGATCGCGCTGCCGATGCGATCGTCGGTGATGGTGAAGACGCACACGTCGGCGGTCGCCGTCACGCGCTCGAAGCACGCGATGATCATGTCGAGGCACGCCTCGCCCGGGCTGAAGCAGGCCACCGAGCGGCCGTCGCGCTGCTTCTTCGCGGGGGCCTCTTCGCGCTGAGGGGCCGCGGCGAAGCGCGCGAAGAGCGCGGGCGACGTCTGCGCCGCGAGGTCGACGAACCACTTCAAGGTCGCCTGGGCGTGCGGGTTGTCGTCAGCGTCGCGCAAGACCGCCATGCAGCGGGCCGCGAACTCCTGCACGAAGCGCGCATCGAGCCGCGTCGAAGCGAGCACCTGCGCGACGAGCGCTCGGGTCGCGTCGGGCACCTTGGGGTCAGCCACGAGGGCCGCGAGACGTTCGTCAATGAGCTTGTTTGCCACGGGGTTTGACCCGAAAGTACCACAGCATGGAGACGCCCCAGTGAGCCTTCGGGTGGCCGCCGTCGAGCTCCCGCATCGGTACGACGCCGCCGACGCGCAGTGGTCGGCGCTGGCCGGGTGGATGCGCGCCCGCGCCCACGAGGTCGAGCTCGCGGTGCTCCCCGAGGCGGCGCTGACGGGCTACATCTCGCCCGTGGGGCGCTGCGACCTCAGCCCCTTCGCCGAGCCTCTCGACGGCCCCACCGTAGACCGCGCCCGGGCGCTGGCCGAGGCCTGCGGCATGGCCCTGGTGTGCCCCTTGATCGAGCGCGAGGGCGCGCGTTGCTACAACGCCAGCGTCTTGATCGACGCGAAGGGAGTCGTGCGCGGGCGCTACCGAAAGCGGCACCCGTGGTACCCCGAGGCGTGGGCCGCTCCGGGTGATCTGGGCTCGCCGGTGTGGTCGCTCGGGGGGCTCCGGCTCGGCATCGCGGTCTGCTTCGACCTTCACTTTGTCGAAGAAGACCAAGGGGCCGCGCTCGGGGCCTGCGACGGTCTGCTCTTCCCGAGCGCGTGGGTCGAAGACGGGCGCGGCGACAGCCGTGGGCCGCGCCTCGGGGGGCTCGCGAAGCGCTACGGCCTCGCGGTGGTCAACGCCAACTGGGGGCGCGGCGTGCCGCGGGTGCCAGGGCAGGGCGGCTCGCGCATCGTGGGGCCCGCCGGAGCGCCGTGCGGCGTGTCGCGGGTCGATGCCGAGATTCGTTCTGTCGAGGCCCTGCTCGGGCCGCGAAGCGGTTGCGTTTCAGCGTGAGCGGCGCGACCTTCTCGCGGCTCCGCAATGTCCACCCCGATGCAGCCCTCTCTCGTCGACGCGGCCACCCTTGAGCAGCTCGCGTCGGTGCGTCATCGCGACCCGCACACCGTGCTCGGGCGTCACCCGGCGGGCCCCGGCGAGGTGGTGTACCGCGCGTGGCGCCCCGAGGCCGTGTCGGTGGCCCTGCGTTGCGCCCCCGGGGCCGAGCTGGTGCCGCTCGCGGCGTCAGGCCCGTCGGGGATCTTCGAGGCCCGCTTCGACGAGAGCGCGTTGCCGCTGCACCCCGTGGTGGTGTCGACGTACGCCGACGGAGAGACCTTCACCGCGGTCGACCCTTGGGGCTTCGCGCCCACGCTCGGGCCGCTCGATTTGCACCTCTTCGCCGAGGGGCGCCATCGCGCGCTGGCCTCGGTGCTCGGGGCCAACCTGCGCACCCACGACGGCGTCTCGGGGGTCGCCTTCGCGGTGTGGGCGCCGAACGCGGCGCGGGTGAGCGTGGTCGGCGATTTCAACAGCTGGGACGGGCGCCAGCACCCCATGCGCTGCCTCGGCGAGAGCGGCGTCTGGGAGCTCTTCATCGCCGGTCTCGACAGCGGCGTGAGCTACCAGTTCGAGCTCATCACCGCCGAGGGCGGGTGGCTCCGAAAGGCCGACCCGCTCGCCAAGACCGCCGCGCTGCGACCGCTCACCCACTCGAAGGTCGCCGCGCCGAGTCGGCACGTCTGGGGTGACGCGGCGTGGCTCTCAGCCCGCGCGGCCCGCGACCCGCGGCGCAGTCCGATGAGCGTGTACGAGCTCCACCCGGGCTCCTTCGCGCGCGACGCGTCGGGGCGCTGGCTCGACTGGGAGCGGCTCGCGGCGCGGGTGGTGGCCCACGTCAAGCCGCTCGGGTTCACTCACGTCGAGCTCATGGGCGTGAGCGAGCACCCCTTTGACGGCAGCTGGGGCTACCAGGTGACGGGCTATTTCGCGCCCACCTCGCGCTTCGGCAGCCCCGATGATTTTCGTGCGTTCGTAGACCACCTCCATCAGAACGGGCTCGGGGTGATCGTCGATTGGGTGCCGGCCCACTTTCCCAAAGACCCGCACGGGTTGGGCCGATTTGACGGCACGGCGCTCTACGAGCACGCCGACCCGCGGCAGGGCGAGCACCCCGATTGGGGCACCTGGGTGTTCAACTACGGGCGCAACGAGGTCGCGGGCTTTCTCATCGCCAGCGCGCGGTACTGGGTCGCAGAGTTTCACGTCGATGGGCTCCGCGTCGACGCCGTCGCCTCGATGCTGTACCTCGATTACTCGCGGGCCGAGAACGAGTGGGTGCCGAACCGCTTCGGGGGGCGCGAGAACCTCGACGCGATCGCGATGCTCCAGCAGCTCAACACCGTGCTCCACGGCGACTTCGAGGGCATCATGGTGATCGCCGAAGAGAGCACCGCGTGGCCCGGCGTCACGCGCCCCGTCTACGCCGGCGGCCTCGGCTTCACGCTCAAGTGGAACATGGGCTGGATGCACGACACCCTCGGCTACTTCGCCCGCGACCCCGTGCATCGCCGCTGGCACCACCACGAGCTCACCTTCGGGCTCGTCTACCAATGGAGCGAGCAGTACGTGCTCGCCCTCAGCCACGACGAGGTCGTTCACCTCAAGCGCTCGCTCGTCGGCAAGATGGCGGGCGACGACTGGCAGCGCCGCGCCAACCTCCGCGCGCTCTACAGCTGGATGTGGTGCCACCCCGGCAAGAAGCTCTTGTTCATGGGCGGCGAGTTCGGCCAGACCCACGAGTGGGATCACCAGCGCGGCCTCGATTGGGCCGAGCGCGAGGCGCCCGAGCACCGCGGCATCGAGGCCCTCGTCGGCGACCTCAACGCCCTCTACCAGAGCCACCCCGCGCTCTCGCTGCGCGACGACGACCCGAGCCATTTTCGCTGGGTCGAGGCCCACGACGCCGACCACGCGGTGTACGCGTTTCTGCGCGAGGGCCCTTCGGGCGAGCAGCTCCTCTGCGTGCTCAACGCCACTCCGAATGTGCGCCACGGCTACGCGCTCGGCGTGCCCGCCCCCGGGGTCTGGCACGAGCGGCTCAACTCCGACGCTGCGGCCTACGGCGGCTCGAATGTCGGCAACCACGGCCGCGTCTTCGCATCGCCGACGCCCTCTCACGGGTTGCCCCACCGCGTGACCCTCACCCTGCCACCCTTAGGCGTCTTGGTGCTCACGAGCCAGGGCGCGTCGCGAGGCCCATGATCGACCCCAGCACGCCCGGGTTTTGTCGCGGCTGCGGCGCAACGCACCCGCCCGAGACGCCCTTCTGCCCGCGCTCGGGCAAGCTCCTCGGGGCGGGGCCCTGCGGCACCGTGGTCGATCGGTACAGGGTCGAGTCGCTGCTCGGCGGAGGCGGCATGGGCGCGGTCTATCGCGCCATCCACGAGGTGTTGCAGCAGCCCGTCGCGCTCAAGCTCTTGCACCCGCAGCTCGCGTCGCGGGCCGACCTGCGCGAGCGCTTCGTGCGTGAAGCGCGCGCCGCCGCGAGCCTCACCGACCCCCGCGTCGTGCGCGTCACCGACTGCGGCATCACCGCCGACGGCACGGCCTTCCTCGCGATGGAGATCCTCGCTGGCGAGACCCTCGAAGCCCTGATGGGGCGCGAACGGCCGATGCGCTTCGAGCGCGCCGTGGCGCTCATGACCGAGGTGCTCGGAGCCCTCGGGGCGGCCCACGAGAAGGGCATCATTCACCGCGATTTGAAGCCCGCCAACGTCTTCGTCGTGCGCGACGCCGAGGGCCGCGAGTCGGTGAAGCTCCTCGATTTTGGCATCTCGAAGACCATCGACGCGGTCGACGGCACACCCCTCACGCGCACCGGGCTCCTCGTGGGCACGCCGCTCTACATGGCCCCCGAGCAGGTGCTGAACGCGCGCAACATCGACCGCCGCGCCGACGTCTACGCGGCCGGGGTGATCCTCTACCAGATGCTCTCGGGGCGGCTCCCGGTCACCGGCCAGGCCACGGCCGAGATCCTGGTGAAGCTCGTCACTGAGAGCCCGGCGCCGCTCGCCCAGGTGGCGCCGCAGGTGCCTCGACCCCTCGTCGAGGTCGTCGACACGGCCATGGCCCGAGACCCCGAGCGCCGCTTCGCCGACGCGAAGGTCTTCGCCCAGGCCCTCCAGAGCGCCCTCGCGAGCGAGACCATGCACGCCATGCAGCGGGTCTCGATGGTCGAAGCAGTGCAACGCTCGATGGCCCCGTCGCGCGAGGCCCACGCCCAGGCCGCCGCGGGGCTCGCCACCACGGCCCCGCAGACGGCCCCAGGCCCGTCGACGATGCCCCTCCAGCCGCCGATGGGCTTCGCCCCCCCGCAACCCTTCCCGGGGCCCGCGCCGTCGCCTCCGCGGGAGCCCGCGAAGGTGCCCATCTGGGTCTGGATGCTCGCCGGCGCGGTGGGCCTCCTGGCGCTCTTGTGCGTGATCGGGATGCTGGTCGAGGCGCCCGCCGCGAACGGGTCGGAGCAGTCGGGCGAGGGGCCTCGCGAGTCGCCGACGCCGACGGTGCCGCAGCCGTCGATGGTGCCCACCGCGCCGCCGAGCGCGCAGCCCTCGATGGCGCCGATGCCGTGATCGCGTCTCTAGTCGTTGCGCCGCGGGCCGACGAGAAATTCTAGAGCGGGCCGGAGCCGCGCGGCCCAGGCGGCCTCGGTGTGCGTCGCGCCCTGGGCCACGAGGTACCTGAAGTCGACGCCCTCGCGGTACCCGAGGCGACGCCACGCGTCGGCGTGGGCGCGGGTGTTGACCACGTCGTCTTGTGAGGGGCCGCTGTCGCCCGAGTCGATGTAGACCCGCAGCGGTCGCACGGGGCGCGTCGCGAGGCTCGCGACCTCGGAGACGATCACCCCGCCGTCCCACCAGCTTGAGGGCGAGAGGATGCCGATCAGGCCGAACACATCGGCCGCCCGCACCCCCGCGTAGGCCGAGATGAGGCCGCCGAGCGACGAGCCCATGAGCGCGCGGTTCGCGCGGTCGGCGCGGGTGCGAAACTCAGCGTCGACCCGGGGCACCACGGTCTCGCGCAGAAAGCGCAGGTACGCCTCGCCGCGGCCGCCGCCGTACTGCGCGTCGCGGGTGGGGGTGTACTCGTCGATGCGGGCCGAGGTGTTCTCGACCCCGACCACGATCGCCTCGCAGAGCGTCGCGGCCTCGATGCCCGCGTTCATCGCGTCGTGGACCTGCCAGGTCTGGCCCCCGAAGGCCGCCGCGGGGTCGAAGAGGTTCTGCCCGTCGTGGAGGTAGATCACCGGGTAGCGCCGCGTCGGCTGCTCGTCGTACGAAGGCGGGAGGTACACCCACACCCCGCGGGTGTTGCCGAGCTCTGCCGAGGTGAGGGTGAAGCGCCGCGACCACCGCCCGATCGACTCGCCGAAGTAGGGCCAGACGTCGACGGTCTGTCCGGGCTCGGCGCGGTAGTTCTGACCCCGCGACCATTGCTGATCGTCGACGAGGGGCTTCCACTCGAAGGTCTGCGAGACGCCGGTCGCGCGCCACTCGGCGGTGCTCGTGTCGAGGCGTTGAAAGCTGACACCGCGCTCCCAACTCAGTCGCCCCGAGAGGTCGCCGCGGAGGCTGAAGCTACGCCCCGCCACGCTGGGGTGATGCACCCGCAGCACCGTCACGGGGCCGGCGTCGGGCGTCACATCGCCCGCGGCGTCGCGAAGGTTCGACCCCAGGTCAGCGGCCGCGCCGTCGCCGCCGTCTCGGCCGTCGCCGCTGTCGCCCGTCGCGCGGGCGTCGAGGTCAGACCCCGCGTCGCCCACGCCGCCGTCGCGCGCTGAGGGCCCCGCGTCGAGCCCCTCCGCGTCGCCAGCGGTCGCGTCACCCGCCGAGACCTCCAACATCGCCCGGTCGAGGGCGCCTGCATCGACCCTTGCGTCGACCGAGACGCCCGGCGCGGTGCGCGCCTCGCAGCCCCAGAGCAGCACCATCACCGAAACCCACCGTCGTTGCACAGCGACTCTTGTGGCGCCGCCGTGAAGGGCCGTCAACACCGCGGCGTGTGTCGCGCACTTCGCAATTGTTGCGAGCCAAGCAGCACTCTTTTCGCACGCTACATCGCCCAGGGGCGAGCACAGCATCGCACCTCGTGGGCGGGCGCCCGAGGCCGTCGACGCAAGTGCGCTTTCAAAACGCGAAATGCTTGAATGAGAGGCTTCGGTGCGGCCCCGCTGAACGAAAGGCCATGTGGTGCGGTGGCGCGCGATGTTGTGCGAGGGGTGCCGCCGAGCCTACCCCCGGCGCCGTCGCACCGACCTCGACCTCGCTGCGCGCCTGCTCAGCGGCGCGGACTGGCGAGGGAATTGCACTTGCGCCTGGAGCTCCACACACAACCAACGCCTTCCGCCCGCCGCGTCGGGCGCCGCCCTGAGGTGAGACATGGCCAACCGTCGTCGGTTCTTTCGCGCTGCCGGATACCTCTTCACCTACGGCCTCTCGCCCGCCGCGAGCGAGGTCGGCCTTGAGATGTATCGAGAAGACACCGCGACTGGCGAGCGGTTCTTTCTCACCCGTACGAAGTGCGGGCCCGAGCGCGAAGCGGCCTACGCGCGGGCCATGGCCTTGGTCGCGTGGGTGAAGTCGCTCTCGGTGCCGCGGCGCCGCGAGCCCAAAGCCCAGGCGGTGCTTGAGCAGCTCGCCATCGTCAATGACCGCATGGCCCGCATGGCCAGGCCGCGCGACCTCAGCATGGCCGTCGCGGTCGACCAGCTCCTCGAAGGTCGCATCACCGCCGCCGCTTGAGCGCCCCGCTTCACCCGCTTCACCCGCTTCACCCGCACACCCTTTGAGCCCGCCGCGCCTCGCGCCGCGCACACCCGCGCGTCGCTTTGAGGTAGCGTCGGGGCATGCGCTTCGGGCTCGCTGCGATTGGCCTCGCGACCCTCTCGGTGTCGCTCTCGGCGTCTGCCATCAACCAACCGCGGGGCGGGCCGCAGATCCCCGTGGGCGCCGAGCTCCAGACGCTGTTCACCCAACGCGGCGAGGCCATCAGGGTGCGCGAAGACGCGGCCATCATGCCCGAGCGGTTTCAGCCCGGGTGCTCGCTGACCTTCACCCTGGTGGGCCGCGCCAACGCGGCGTTTCGCAACATCTTCGGCTGGTACAACGTGCGGCCCGGGGTCACGCCCTCGGCCGACAACCCGCCGCGCGATTTGCAGGTGCTCATCCCGTGTGACGCGACCGGGGGGCAGCGCTTTACGCTCAACCTCCGCGACAACCCTGCCTACCAGGGCGGCGAGATCGGCTTCTTTCTCCGCACCCCCGAAGAGGGCACCACGGGCCGCTGTCAGGGCGACTGCTGCGCGTCGCTCTCGCGCACGGGCCACACGTTCTTCTCAGAGCGCGGGTACAACCCCGACTCGATGGGCGCCGACTCGTACATCCACCTGCTCATCTACGACTCGCGCTCACAATCGCGCAGCTTCTACTTCGCGTGGGAAGACCTCTACTCGGGCGGCGACAACAACTTCACCGACTTCGTCGCCCAGGTCGACGAGATCGTCTGCACCGGGGCCGGGGCGCCCTGCGACACGCGGCAGATGGGGGCCTGCGCCCAGGGTACGCTCCAGTGCCGAAACGGGGCGCTCACGTGCCTCGCCGCGGTGACCGCGGGCCCCGAGCGGTGCGACGGCATCGACAACAACTGCGACGGCATGGTCGACAACGGCGACGGGCTCTGCGGCGCGCAACAGGTGTGCGACCGCGGGAGCTGCGTCGACCGCTGCATGGGTGAGCTCGGCTGCTTCCCCGGGCTGAGCTGCACCGAGCGCGGCACCTGCGTCGAAGCGGGCTGCCTCTCGGTGAGCTGCGCGGCCAACGAGCGCTGCCAGGGCGGGCGCTGCGTCGGCGCCTGCGAGGGCGTGTCGTGCCCGCGCGGGCTCGTCTGTCGCGCGGGGCGCTGCGTCGACGGGTGCGCCAACGTGCGCTGCGACAACGACCAGGTCTGCGTCGAGGGCAACTGCGTTCCGCGGTGCGAGTGTCGGCGGTGCGGTGATGGCCAGCGCTGCGTGGCGGGACGATGCGTGGCTGCGGCGTGCGCGACGGTGAGCTGCGCCGCGGGTACGGTCTGCGTCGAGGGGAGCTGCCGCGACGCCTGCGAGGGCGCCCAGTGCCCCGGCGGCGAGCAATGCCAGGCGGGGCAGTGCGTGCCTGTCGCGCCCCGCGACGGCGGGGTGCGTGACAGCGCCATCGAGGTCGGCGTCATCGACACGGGGGTAATCGGCGCGAACGACCTCGGTTCGGGCGTCGACGCCGACCTCGACGCAGGGCACGACGCGGGGCCTGCGGTGGTGCTCCCGGGCAACCGCGAAGGCGCCTGCGGGTGTCGGGTCAGCGGGTCGGCCCGCGGGTCACGCCTGGGCCTCGTGGGCTTCGCCCTTTGGGCACTCGGTCGGCGTCGCCGTCAGGGGCGATAGCCCGGGCACGCGGTGGCGCACCCGCCCGCCCGGATCTCGTCACAGGTCTTGTCGTTGAGGCAGGCCGCGCACCCGTTCTCGTTGGTCGCGCAGCCCGTCGTCGACGTCGAGCAGGTGAGCCCCGATGTGCTGAGCCCGCAGGCCCGCACCCGATCGCACCCCTCTTTGCAGGTAGGGTCTTCGGCGCAACCCATCGAAAGGACGAGGGCCGCAAAAAGAATCGTACTGACCTTGCGCATTTTGACCTCTGGCCGTCGTGACAATGAATCGACAGCCTCGCCACCGTCGCACACTCGATCAAGGCTGAGAAGTGTGAGCGATTTGCGCAGCCCGCGGGCTCATCGCGGGGCCAACATGCGGGCCCAGAGGGGCGCGTTCTCGACACACTCGATGGGCGCGCCGTGGGCGCCGACGCCCGCGCAGAGTTGGGCCGTGATGCGCGCCGAGGGCGCGAGGCCGAGGCTCTCCCACGCGGCGGGGTATTGGCCGCAGATGGCGTCGCTCGGGTGCCCGAGGCCCACAAAGCGGGTCGCCGGGTCGGTGGCAAAAGCGGTCGGCCCACGGAGCCATGCGGCCGGCATCGCCTGCACTTGATCGCAGGGGCCCGCGAAGGCCAAGACGCGATCGAGCGGGTGCAGCCGACCGAGGAGCGCCGCGTGGCCGCTGCCCTGCGAGTGCCCCGCCGCGACGATGCGCGACCACACGAAGTACCGCGTCGGGTCTTCGCCCGCGGTGTCGCCGAGAAACTGCTCCCAGCCGCCGTCGGGGTCGCGGGTCGCGAGGTACCTAAGCGCCATCGCGAGCCGCGCATAGACGCCTTCGCCGAGGGTGATGTCGGCCAAGGCGCTCGACGCCCCGGTCTGAAAGCGCCCCGACATGAGCGTCATACGGGTCGCGAAGAAGCACGCGTCGCGGTCGGCGCTCGACGCGCAGAGCGTGGCGATGGCCTCGTCGCTCCGATAGCTGAGGGCGAGCACATGAAGGCCCGCGTCACGGGCGCTGGCGTAGAGGTTGGTGTTCGGGCTCGCGATGACTCCGAGCGGGTGCCCGCCGCTGCCGTTGAAGAACACCATCAGCTGCCCGCGGGCCGCGCCCCGTGGCCTCAGCGCGTAATGGTCAAAGTTGGCGTTGACCCCCGTCGGGCCGAGCCCTGTCTCGGTCGGCGTGAGCAGAAAACAGTGGTCGCCCAAGAGGGCCCCGCGACCGGTCTGCGGGCACCGTCGCAGCGCCGTCGGTGACGCGTCGACCGGGGCGCCCGCGTCGGCAACCGAGGGCGTGTCGACCCCAACGGACACATCGTTCGCAGCGGGCGCATCGTCTCCGGCGTCGCGCGTCGTGGGCACATCGACGGCCCCCGCATCGGTTGGCGTCGGTGACGCAGCGCCGTCAGAGCAACCCGCCGCGAGCGGCGCCAGCAGGGCCAAGGCCAGAAGTGTCTTCATCGTGTTCGCTCCGTGCGTGAGCCCAGCGTCTCGGTCGGTGTCGCGTCGACGGGCCGCGCTGGGCGCCCGGAATGCAACCCATAGGCCGAAGAATTGTTGTGAGAATTCAATAGGATAGACTGTCGCGCGGGGTCTACACTGTGGCGCCCCGGCGACGGTCGCTCGGTCGCTATCCGCGCGATTGCTTCGCGCGCTCGCGGAGGCGCTTGCCGTAGCCCTCTTTGTTGCTTTGCCGGGCGCGGCCGACGGCCAAGGCGTCGTCGGGCACGTCGACGGTGACGACGCTCCCCGAGCCGACGTAGGCGCCGCGGCCGACGGTGACCGGCGCCACGAGCGAGCTGTTCGAGCCCACGAAGGCGCCCTCGCCGATGGTGGTCTTGTGCTTGTTGACGCCGTCGTAGTTGCAGAAAATGGTGCCCGCGCCGATGTTGGCGCCGGGCCCGACGTCGCCGTCGCCGAGGTAGGCGAGGTGGTTGGCCTTGGCCCCGCGCCCGAGGCGGGTCTTCTTCAGCTCGACGAAATTGCCGACGTGGGCGTCTTCTTCGACCACGCTGTCGGGCCGGAGGTGCGCGAAGGGCCCGATCTGCGCGCCCGCCGCGACGCTGCATTTCTGAATGACAGAGTACGGCTTCACCAAGACCCGCGGGCCGAGCGTCGCGTCGTCGATCACCACGCCGACGTCGACAACGGTCTCGGCGCCGACTTCGGTCTTTCCGCGGAGCACGACGCCCGGGCCGAGGGTCACCCCGGCGGCGAGGCGCACGTCGTGGTCGATGCGGGCCCCGACCGAGATGCTCGACCCTTGTCGGCGGTGGCGGTCGGCGATCTGCGTGTAGAGAAGCTCCTCGGCGGCGGCGAGTTCGGCCCGGTCGTTGACGCCTCCGAGGCTGCGGTGCTCCCAGAAGAGCTCGGCCACGCCCCCTTCGGCGGCGGCCATCGCGACGAGGTCGGTGAGGTAGTACTCGCCTTGGGCGTTGGCGGTGCCGATGCGCCCGAGGCCCGAGCCGAGAAACGCGCGGGTCACGACGTAGAGACCCGGGTTCACCGTGGTGACCGCGCGCTCGGCGGGGGTGCAGTCTTTGTGCTCGCGAATGGCGGTGATGGCGCCCGCGGCGTCGCGCAACACCCTGCCGTACCCGGTGGGGTCGGCCACGGCGGTCACCATCATGCCGAGGGGGCCGCCGTGGGCCGCTCGCGCGCTCACGAGGGCCCGCAACGACGCGGCGGTGACGCAGGGCACGTCGCCGTAGGTGATCAGCACCTCGTCGACCCCTTCGGGCACCGCGGCGAGGCCCGCTTTGACCGCGTCGGCGGTGCCGCGCTGCTCGGTCTGGACCGCGAAGCGCACGGTGTCGCCGAAGCGCGCCGTGACCAGCGCCGTCATCACCTCGCGGCCGTGACCCACCACCACCACGAGGTCGTCGCAGCCGGCGTCGCGGGCCGCTTCGATGGCCCAGACAATCATCGGAGCCCCCGCCACCGGGTGCGCGACCTTGGGCAACGACGACTTCATCCGCGTGCCCTGGCCTGCGGCGAGAATTACTGCACAACGACGCACACTCATCGAGACTCCTTCGCGCCGACCTACGCGGCGGGCGCGGAGTCTACATCGTCGACGCCGATCGACCCACCGCGTCGATGTGCGAAAACCCTACTAAGGTGTGAAGTCGGTGGTTTACCCTCGGCGGCGCCGGGGGCCCCCCGTGGGGCGCCTCTGAAGAGAGCGGTGAACGGCGATCGTGAACGTTGGATTCTTCGGCGGAAGTTTCAACCCTCCCCACATCGGGCACCTCTTGGCGGTGACCTACGTGCTGGCCACCGAGGCGGTCGATCGGGTGCTGGTGGTGCCCGCGTTCGATCACCCGCTCGGCAAGACATTGGTGCCCTTTGAGCACCGCCGCGCGATGTGCGAGGCCGCCTTCGCGGAGATGCCGCGGGTCGAGGTGTCGAGCATCGAAGCAAGCCTCGGCGGCGCCTCGCGCACCCTCCTGACCCTCGAAGCCCTCCAGGCCCAACACCCCGCGTGGAAGCTGCGGCTCATCGTCGGCTCCGACATCCTCGACGAGCGCGACAAGTGGTACCGCTGGGACGCCATCTGCGCCCTCGCGCCCCCCATCGTGCTCGGCCGCCTCGGTCACCCGCACCCCGAGGCGCCGGTCGGGGTCTTGCCCGAGGTGGCCTCGCGCGAGCTCCGCGCGAAGCTCGCGACGGGCGAATCGGTGGCCTCGCTGGTGCCGCGCGGGGTGCTCTCGTACATCGCGCGAGAAGGCCTCTACCGCGGATGACCGCTCCCTCGGCAACACCGCCCGGGCCGCGGATGACCGTCATCGGCGCGGGTCGCCTCGGGGCCGCCCTCGCCGCGTCGCTCCGTAACGCGGGGCAGCCCTTCGACCACACCCCGCGGTCACAGGTCGAGCCCTGGGTCGATCGGCTCCCGACGGCGCCCGAGGGCCGCGTTTGGGTCTTCGCCGTCCGCGACCGCGAGATCGCCGCGGTGGCCGCGCGCTGCGCCCCCGCCATGCGCCCCGGCGACACCCTCGTTCACCTCGCGGGCATGCTCGGGCCCGAGGCGCTCGGCGAGGTCGCCCGCGCGGTCGGCGCCGCGTCGGTGTCGGCGCACCCCTTGGCGGCGGTGTCGTCTCCGCGCGACCAGGCCCTCGCGCCCAGGTCGGCCTTCTTGCTCGAAGGTGATGATGCCGCGGTCACCGAAATTGCCAAGCAACTTCAACATCTTGGGTACGTCACCTTCACCGCCGAGGGGGTGCGCCGACCGGCCTACCACGCGGCCGCGGCGCTGGTCGCGACGGGGGCGGTGGCCTTGGCCCAGGGCGCTCAGACGCTCTTTCGCGCGGCGCTCGGCGAGGCCGCCACCGAGCCCTTCGTGCGCGCGGCGACGAGCTCGCTCTTGCGCAGCGTCGCGCTGAACCTCTGCCTCGACGGCCCCGCGGCGGCCTTGGCGTCGCCGCTCCTGCGAGACGACACGAGCACCGTCGAGGCGCACCTCGCGGTGGGCGACGCGCTCGCGCCGCGGGCCGCTGCGATGTACCGGGCGGCGCTTCTTCAAGTGCTCGACGGCCTCGCGGTCGAGCGCCGGGTGAGCGAGGCGACGGTGGCGCGGGCCCGCGAGGTCATCGCGCGATGAGGGCGGGGCTCTGGGTCACCCTCTGCCTCGCCATCGGGTGCGGGCGCGGCGCGGCCCCTCGCGTGCTGCCCGAGCCGCCGTGTGAGGCGCAAGAGCGCTCGCGGCTGCGGAGGGTCGCGATGCTGGGGCTCGACCGCGGGTTCGCGGTGGCGACGCAGGGGCTCTACGCGCTACGCGAGGGGCGCTGGCAGCGGGTTCCGCTCGGGGGGCTGTCGGTGGTCGATGTGACGGCGGCGCGGGGCGCGCTGTGGCTCCTCGCGCGCGGCGAGGGCGCCCTCGTGGGCGAGGTCGTGGTCTTGCGTTCGACCGGCCGCAGCGACCTCAGCGTCGCGGGGCGATACGCCATCGGCCGCGCCTTCGAGGCCGCCGCGCTGGCGGTCGAGCGCGAGGGGAGCTTCCTTCTCGGCGGCGCGGCCCCCGCGCTGGTGCGCACCCGCGGCGCCGAGTTCGTACCGATGGCGGGCCCCGCGATGCCGGTCGAGTCCCTCGGGCTCATGCCCGACGAGGTGGTTGTCATCACCGACCGTGATGGATCGCTGTCAACCCATCGATGGGGTGAATACCACCCGAGCGTGCGCGGAGGGGCCGTGGGGGTCTTCGCGGGGCTGCGCACGACGCTCACGCTTGTCACCGGCGGGGCCGTCAGCCGGGGTCTGCCGTGGGCGCCGGCCACCGCCGCAGACCGCTACGGGCCCCCGTCGGCGCTCGACGCCCGCATGGGGGCGGTCAACCTCGACGGACAGGTGATCGTGCTCGACCTCGAAGGTCGCGGGGCCCGGCTCACCGGGCGACGGTGGGAGCCGCTCGAAGCGCTGCCCTCGGCCCCGGCGCGGCTCCTGGGCGCCCCCGAGACGGGCGGCCCGACGGTGGTCTTCACCCGCGACGGCGCGGGCTTCGAGCTGCAGGGGCTCCGCTGGCAGCCCGCCATCAGTTCGCTGCCGTAGATCGACAAAGGCCCGGGCGGTGTGCCAAAGGGGAGGGGCCATGATCCAGCATTCGTGGGGCCCGCCCCCGACCCTCTCTCCGCAGGGCATGACCCTTGAGCGTCACATCCTTGAGCGCCAGCGTTCGATCCCCGGCGCGACGGGTGATTTCACGGGGCTCTTTCAGCAGATCGCGCTGGCCGCGAAGATCATCAACTCGCGCGTCCGCCAGGCTGGGCTCGCGGGCATCTTGGGCCTCACCGGCGACCGCAACGTGCAGGGCGAAGAGGTGCAAAAGCTCGACGAGTTCGCGCACAACGTGCTGGTGCGCTCGGTCGAGGCGGGGGGCCATCTGTGCCTCATGGCGAGCGAAGAGAGCGCCGACCCGATCCGGGTGCCCGAGCAGTTTCCGACGGGCAAGTATGTGCTCTTGTTCGACCCCCTCGATGGCAGCTCGAACATCGACGTCGACATCTCGATCGGCACGATCTTCTCGGTGCACCGCCGGGTCACCGTGGGGCGCAACGGCTCCCTCGCCGATTGCCTCCAGCGCGGCTCGTCGCAGGTCGCGGCGGGGTACGTGATCTACGGGTCGAGCACGGTGCTCGTGTACTCGACCGGCGACGGCGTCCACGGGTTTACCCTCGACCCGAGCGTGGGCGAGTTCTTTCTCTCGCACGAGAACATCAAGGTGCCGGCGCGCGGCAAATCGTACTCCGTCAACGAAGGCAACACCCACCTTTGGGACGACAACACCCGCCGCTGGGTCGAGCACCTCAAGACCCCGCGCGAGGTCGAAGGCAAGGTGAGCGCCAACTCGGCCCGCTACGTCGGCTCGCTCGTGGCAGACTTTCACCGGACGCTGCTCAAGGGCGGCGTCTTCGCGTACCCCGCCGACCGCAAGAGCCCCGAGGGCAAGCTCCGGCTCCTCTACGAGGCCGCGCCGATGGCCTTCATCTGCGAGGCCGCCGGGGGCGCCGCGAGCGACGGGCAACGGCGCATCCACGACATCGAGCCGCAGAAGCTCCACCAGCGCACGCCCCTCTACATCGGTTCGCGCGACGACGTGGCCCTCGCCGAAGCGTTCTTGCGCGGCGAGTCTGCATAGTCCACACCTCGGCGCGAAGACCATGCGCCGCATCGACCGATCTGCCATCCCGCAGCCTGTCCTCTCGCTCTGCGAGACCCTCCGCGCCCGCGGGCACCGCGCGTGGGTGGTGGGCGGCTGCGTGCGCGACTACCTGCTCGGGCGCGCCGTCGCCGATTGGGATCTCTGCACCACGGCCCAACCCGACGCCGTGATGAAGCTCTTTCGCAAGACCGTGGCTACTGGGCTCGCTCACGGCACCGTCACCGTCGTGCTCGACCGAGAGCACTACGAGGTCACGACCCTGCGCGGCGAGGGGGCCTACACCGACGGCCGACGGCCCGACCATGTCGTGTACCTCGACGACATCGCGGCCGACCTCGAGCGCCGCGATTTCACCGTCAACGCCATCGCTTACGACCCCCTCGAAGACGCCGTCGAAGACCCCTTCGGCGGGCAGCGCGACCTCAGCGCCGGGATGCTGCGCGCGGTGGGCGACCCGCGGGCCCGCTTCCGCGAAGACGGCCTGCGCATCTTGCGAGGCTGCCGCTTCGTGTCTGCCCTGGGGTTCAGCCTCGAACCCGCCACCGAAGCGGCGATGGGCGAGGCCCTCGATGTGTTCGCGCGGGTGAGCCCCGAGCGGGTGCGCGACGAGTGGCTGAAGACCCTCAAGACCCCCGCGCCGTCGCGGGCCTTCGAGGTCATGCGGAGGGTCGGTGTGCTCGCGCGGGTCTTGCCCGAGGCCACGCGGGTCGAGGCGTCGCGCTACGCGGCCGCGCTCGCGGCGGTCGACCGGCTCGCGCCAGACCCCGTGCTGCGTCTCGCGGCCCTCTTGCGACCCTATCTCGTCGAGGCGCCCGACCCCCGTCAGGCCACCGAACAGTGGATGGACGCGTGGCGCTTCTCGCGCGACGAGCGCGCCCGGGTGCTGCGGCTCGTTCAGTCTCCGCTCGTGTCGACCTGGCCCGCGGGCGATGCGCCGACCTTGCGGCGTCGGGTTCGCGCGTTGGGCCTCGACGCGCTCGACGACGCGACGGCCCTCGCCGCGGCCCTCGACCCTGCGGGCGCAGCGTCGGTGCGCGAGGCCGTCGACGGCGCCCTCGGCACGCGCCCCGCCCTCAACACGCGTGACCTCGCGGTCGACGGCGCGGGGCTCCAGAGGCACCTCGGGCTCGGGCCCTCGAAGCGGCTCGGCACGCTGTTAGGCATGCTGCTCGAAGACGTGCTCGACACGCCGGCGCTCAACACCGAGGCGGCGCTCCTCGCGCGAGCCCGGGCGCACCTCGATGCGATGCCGACTTGACGGAGGGCCCCGCGAGGCTTAGGCCCCGGAGCCTTGTTGGCCCGGTTCGAAAGGGGGGCCTCGCGATGCTGCTCGTAGAAATCAAGCGCCGCATGATGGCGGCGATGAAGGCCGGTGACGTGGTCACCAAAGAGATCCTGCGCACCGCCGTAGGTGAGATCAGCATGCAGGGCGAGCGCGCCGGGGGCGTGAGCGACGAGCTCTCGCAGCAGGTGCTCCGCAAGCTGATCAAGAGCAACCACGAGACCCTCGGGTACGCGCGCGACGAGGCCCAGACGGCCACGCTGAAGGCCGAGATCGCGGTGCTCGAAGACCTGCTCCCGAAGAGCCTCGGGGTCGACGCGATCGTCGAAGCGCTCGGCCCCGTGGCCGCGGCGATCAAGGCCGCGGGCAATGACGGTCAGGCCACCGGGGTCGCCATGAAGCACCTCAAGACGACCGGGGCCGTGGTCGACGGTCGGTCGGTCGGTGATGCGGTGAAGAAGATTCGCGGGTAAGCTGATGCTCCGAGAGGCGAGTGGCCACGCCGGGTGCCGTGGTCGCCGCCCTCTGAAGGAGACAGCCTTCGGGTGGTCGCGTCACGCACAGGCTCACTCAATCAATGCGACGCCGCGGCGCCGGTCGAAGCCTTGCGTGCGCTGGTGTCGCGGCTCGCGCCCGACCTCGCCGCGCTGCGGGCGATGGTCGCGTCGACCGCGGGGCCGGCGGCGCTGCTCGACGCGGGCGGGCTGGTGATCGAGGCGAACGAGGCGCTGCGAGAGCTCCTGGGTCTCGCGGCGGGCTGCGACTGGTTCACGGCGGTGCGCTCGTCGCGGCGCGCGGCCGAGGCCCGCGAGGCGTACCGCGCCGCCCTCGCGGCGGGCGAGCGGGTGGCGCCGCACTGGCAGCGCTTCGACCCGCTCGGCTACCTCCGCATCGCGTGGAGCTACGTGGTCTGCCCGGGTCGCCCCGGCGCGACCGCGGTGGTGCTCGGCACCGCCACCCGAGAATCCCCGTGGGACGCTGACTCGATCCTCAACGCGGCGGGTGATGCGATCTTCGTGGCCGACAGCGACGGCCGCTTCGTGGTGGTGAACGACCGCGCCGCCGCCCTGGTCGAGATGCCCCGCGAGGCCCTCATCGGTCGACCCTTTGTGAGCGTCTTGAAGAGCGCCGAGCTCGCCGCCCGGCCCCTCGACGCGGCCACCCTCTCGCGCGACGGCGTGGTCGTGCGCGAGCGCACGGTGGTCACCCCTGCGGGCGAAGAGATCCCCGTCGAGGTGTGCGTGAGCACCCTCGGGGCGGGCTACCTCCAGGCCATCGTGCGCGACCTGCGCCCGCGGGCCCTGCAGCTCTCCGATCGCATCCGCAGCGAGCGGCTCTTGCGCACGGTGATCGAGCACCTGCCCGACGTCGTGGTGGTGCACCGTGAGGGCAAGGTGGTGTACGCCAACCCCGCAGCCGAGCGCGCGTGGAGCGGCGATGAGACCCCCGACCTCGTGGGCCGCGCGGTGCTCGACCTCGTGCACCCTGAAGACCACGCGGCGGTGGTGGTGCGGGTGCGACAGATGATGACCCTCGGGGTGCCGAGCCCCGTGCGTCACGAGCGGCTGATGCGCCGCAACGGCAACGTGATGATGGCCGAGGTGGTGGCCATTCCGATCGATTTCGACGGGGCCCGGTGCGTGATGGCGGTGGCCCGCGACGTCACCGAGCCGATGGCCCTCCGCGCGCGGCTCGCTCAGGCCGACCGCATGGCCTCGGTGGGGCTCCTCGCGGCGGGGGTCGCCCACGAGGTCAACAACCCCCTCACGTACACGCTCTTGAACCTCGAACGCCTCGCCGGCGCGGTGCCCGACGCCCTCCACGCCGGGTGGGCCATCGAGGCCGCCGAAGGCGTGCGACGGGTGCAGAAGATCGTCCTCGACCTGCGTTCGTTCGCGCGCGCCGAAGAGGGCGACCGGGTGCCCCTCGACCTCTCGCGGGTGCTCGACGCGGCGCTGCAACTCTCGGCGAGCGAGTACCGCTTCCGGGCCAAGATCGTGCGCGACGGCCTCACCGCACGCGACGAGGCGGTGGTCATCGCCAACGAGGGTCGGCTGTTACAGGTCTTCGTCAACCTCCTCGTCAACGCCTCGCACGCCCTCGACGACCGCGGCCCCGAGCACAACCAGATCGCGGTCACCCTCGAACGCCGCGACGCCTGGGTGATGGTCTCGGTGCGCGACACCGGGCACGGCATCAGGCCCGAGAACATGACCCGGCTCTTCGAGCCCTTCTTCACCACCAAGCCGCTCGGCAAGGGCTCGGGGCTCGGGCTCTGGGTTTGCCACAACATCGTCACCTCGCTAGGCGGCAGCATCCAAGTGCAGAGCGAGCCCGGGCAGGGGAGCACCTTCACCGTCTCGCTCCCCGCGGCCGACGCGGGCACCCGCGCCGCGACGCCGCCGCCTACCTTTTCTATGCCCCCACCGAGGCCGAACCCCGAAGTGACCCGCCGACTGCTCGTCGTCGACGACGAACCCATGATCCTCTCGACCTTGAAGCCGCTGCTCGAATTTCAGGGCTTCGCCGTCGACACCGCCGCCACGGGCCTCAAGGCCCGCGACCTCATCGCCGAGGGCCGAGAGTACGCGGCCATTCTCTGCGACCTGATGATGCCCGAGATGAGCGGCATCGACCTCTTTCGCTGGCTCGCGGCCAACGCGCCCGAGACCGCGCGACGCATGATCTTCCTGACCGGCGGAGCCTTCACAGAAGAGGCCGCGCGCTTTCTCGCCGAGACGCAGAACCCCACAGTGATGAAGCCCTTCGAGCTCCACGAGCTCGTCGCGGCCATCGACGACAGGGTCGAGGCCGAGCGCTGACCGCGCCCCCAAACCGCACCCCGCGCCCGCAGACTTCGCGCCCGATGAACGTCTGCGACGCGGCGCACAACGAACCTCGACGACGCTGCCGAAGGGTGATACCCGTCTCGGCGGCCGCAAGCGCTCGATGATCGACCTTCACTGCCATCCACTGCCGGGCCTCGACGACGGCGTTCGTACGCCCGAAGACGGGGTGAGCCTCCTGCGGGGGCTCAGGTCGATCGGGTTCGAGACCGTCGTGGCCACCCCCCACGTGCGCTCCGGCGTGTGGGACAACCGCGTCGACACCCGCGCCCGCGCCCACGAGGCCCTCGGCGTGCCCTTCGAAGCGGCCCGCGCCGCGGGGGTCGCCCTGCCCGAGCTCCTCCTCGCGGGCGAGCACATGTTTGACGACGTGCTGCGCGACCTCCTCGCGAAGGGCGAGGCGCTCACCTACCCCGGGGGCGGGGCCGCGCTGGTCGAGTTCGGGTACGACGTCATCCCGCTGCGGGTCGAGGTGCAGCTCTGGCGCATGGCCAAATCAGGCGTGCGGCCCGTGCTCGCGCACCCTGAGCGCTACGCGCCGCTCCAAGAGAGCGATGACCGGCTCGACGAGATCGTCGGCGCGGGGGCCTGGCTCCTGCTCGACGTGATGTCGCTGGTGGGCGCCTACGGGCGCCGCGCGCAGGCGGCCGCAGAGCGCATTCTGAAGCGAAACAAGTACGTCGCGGGCTGCACAGATTCGCACAAGCCGAGCGATGTTGACACTGTCAACACTGCCCTGACGGCCCTCGGCCGCGCGGCGGGTTCAGACGGTGTTCAGAGGTTGATGGTAGAGGGCCCGCGGCGCATCCTCGCCGCCGCGCGCAAGACCGAGACAGGTGCGAGGGGCTGATGGCGTCGTCGGGAGGCGTAAGGGTTGCAATGAGCCTGATTGAGAAGTTTCAGCGTCGCGAAGGGCGCGTGGTGGTCATCGGCATCGGCTACGTGGGTCTGCCCCTGGTGGTCGAGTTCGCCAAGGCGGGTTTTCACGTCACGGGGTACGACAAAGACGAGCGCAAGGTCACCCTCCTGGCCAAGGGCACGTCGTACATTGAAGACATCCCGACCGAGGTGCTCAAGCCGCTGGTCGACGCCGGCAAGCTCACCGCGAGCATCGACGAGTCGGTGATCGGCCAGGCCGACGCGGTGATCGTGTGCGTGCCGACGCCACTCAACAAGACCAAAGAGCCCGACATCTCGTTCATCGTCAGCGCAACCGACGCGATCGCGCGGCACTACCACGACGGCATGGTCGTGGTGCTCGAGTCGACCACCTACCCCGGCACCACCCGCGAGCTCGTGGCGCCGCGGCTCGAACAGGCCGGGGCGAAGATCGGCGAGACGCTCTTTCTCGCGTTCAGCCCCGAGCGCGTCGACCCGTCGAACCAGAAGTGGGGCACCCACAACACGCCGAAGGTCATCGGCGGCATGACCGACGCGTGCCTCAAGACCTCGGTGGCGCTCTATTCGCAGATCATCCAGAAGGTGGTGCCGGTGCGCGGCACCGACGCGGCCGAGATGGTGAAGCTCCTCGAGAACACCTTTCGCGCGGTGAACATCGGCCTCGTCAACGAGGTCGCGGTGATGTGCAACAAGCTCGGCCTCGACCCCTGGGAGGTCATCGACGCCGCGGCGACCAAGCCCTTCGGGTTTATGCCCTTCTACCCGGGGCCCGGCCTCGGCGGCCACTGCATCCCCATCGACCCCCTCTACCTCTCGTGGAAGCTGCGGGCCGTGAAGTACAACGCGCAGTTCATCGAGCTCGCCGACACCGTCAACTCGGGCATGCCCTCGTATGTGGTGACCCGCATCGGCGAAATTTTGAACGAGCACGAGCGCGCCGTGAAGGGCTCGAAGGTGCTGGTCGTGGGCGTCGCCTACAAGCGCGACGTGAGCGACATGCGCGAGTCGCCCGCCATCGACGTGATCGAGCTCTTGCACCAGAAGGGCGCCCACGTTGAGTATGTCGACCCGTACGTGCCGATCTTTGAAGAGGGGCACTTGCACTTGAAGAGCCTCCCGGCCGACGTCGACGCCTCGGGCTTTGACATCGCGGTGATCGTCACCGACCACACGCAGTTCGACTACTCGAAGATCTTGAACACCGCGAAGGTGGTCTTCGACACCCGCGCGGTGACCCGCAAGCTCAAAGACGTGCCCGCCGGCAAGGTCATCAGGCTCTGAGCCCTCGGCCCAGGCCCCGCAACGCCACCCGCCGTGGCCCCTGATTGGGGCCTCTACACCGCGTGCGACTCAGCAAAAATTGAAGTCTGCAAGGCGCCTCTGTGCGTACACTGCGCAGGTCGCACCGGGCCGTTGGGGGCCTTCGGTGTCGCACCGTTGAGGAGCCTCCGTGGATTCATTCTCCCGCACCGAAGAGGTCAGTTGGTTCAGTCGCATCATCGAGTCGATCAAGGGGGTGTTGATCGGCCTGCTGCTGTTTCTGATCTCATTCCCGCTCTTGTTCTGGAATGAGGGTCGCGCGGTCGAGCGCGCGCGCAATCTCGCGGCCGGGCGAGAGGCCGTGGTCGAGGCGTCTGCGACGGCCGTCGACGCGTCACAAGAGGGCAAGCTCGTGCACCTCACGGGCCCCGCCGCGGCGGTCGGCGAGGTGGCCGACGGCGAGCTCGGGCCCTCAGCTGCAGGCGCCCTGCGGCTCCGTCGCGTGGTCGAAATGTTTCAGTGGAGCGAGCGCCGTGAGACCAGCACGAGCAGCAACACCGGTGGCAGTCAGACCCGTCGCACGACGTACACGTACCGCACCGAGTGGTCGAGCTCGCCCGTCGATTCGTCGCGCTTCGAGCGGCCCGCGGGGCACTTCAACCCGCCGATGAGCTTCCGTTCGCAGAGCTTCGACGCGCCGTCGGTGACCGTAGGCGCCCGCGCGCTCACGCCCGAGCTCATTCAGCAGGTCGACAATTTCAGCCCCCTCGCGGTCGACCTGTCGAGCGCCGTGGGCCTGAGCCGCTTCGGGCTGCCCATTCACCCCCACGAGCAGGGCTTCTTCCTCGGCACGAGCCCCGGCGCCCCCAGCGTCGGCGACTACCGCGTGCGCTGGGAGTCGGCCGCCGCGGGCCCCGTCTCGGTGCTCGCAGCCCAACACGGAAACACCTTCGCCTCATGGCGTTCAGAGAGCGGCAACACCCTCGAACCGAACCTCGAAGTGGGCGCCCGCACCGCGGCCGAGATGTTCTCGACCCTCGAGACCAACAACGCCCTGCTCACCTGGGTGCTGCGCTTCGTGGGCTGGCTCTTCATGTTTCTGGGCATCCTCTCGATCGTGCGCCCCCTCGTCGTCGTGGCCGATGTGCTGCCCTTCGCGGGCTCCATCGTGGGCGCCGGGGCAAGCCTCGTGGCCTTCCTCGTGGCCTCGCCGCTCTCGCTCCTCACTGTCGCCATCGGCTGGATCTTCTACCGCCCCGTGCTCGGCATCGGGCTGACCGTCGTGGCCGTCGGCATCGCCGTCGTCGCAGGCAAGAAGATCGCCGAGAAGGGTCGCGCCGCGAACGCCCAGCGCCAGGCCCAGCGTCAGGGTCAGCCCGCAGCTCCACAGGCCGCGGGCTTCGCCGCGCAGCTCTCGGGTCAGGTCGGCCCCGCCCAGCCCATGGCCGGCGGATGGGGCGCCCCGCCGTCGCCGCCCCAAGGCCCCGGCGGTTGGGGCCCCCCTCCAGGATCGCAGTGAAGGCACCGTCCGGTCGCTGCGCCTGTGCCGCAAGGGTGGGTGCAGCAGCCGGGTCGCCTCGGCCCCTCTTGAGCCCCCTAGCGGCTCCCTGACGCGCCTTGGGCTGCGTCGTCGCTCGAACCCCGACCTGAACGAGAGCCCCCGCGCCGCACCCCGCCCTCGCGGGTCAGCGTCACCACGGCGACGAGCCGCTCGCCCTCGCGCCAGGTGACGGTGGCCTCGTCGCCCGTGAGCGCGCCCTGGACTTCGACGGTGTCCCACGCCTCGACGTTGCCGAGGAAGGTGAGCGTCACATCGAAGAGCCTCGCCCGGAAGAACGGCGCCGCGTCGAAGCGGTCTCGCTTGCCGAGCAGGGTGCGCGCCATCACCTCGGCCTGCCGCTGCGCGCCCGCCCAATGGGCCGTCGTCGCGCGGGCGCCCGTCTGCCGATCGGGCCAACGCACGCACTCGCCGATCGCGAAGACTCCGGGCGCGCTCGTCGCGAGCTGAAGATCGACGAGCACGCCCCCCTCGACGGCGAGCCCCGCGGCCCGGGCCAACGCGGTCGAGGGCACCGCCGCGAAGGCCCCCAACACGAGGTCAGCCTCAAGCACCTGGCCGTCGTCGAGGGTCACCCGGGCGCCCTCGACGTGTCGCACCCGACCGGCCACCAGCGTGACGCCCCGCCCGGTAACGAGCGACCGCAGCGCGGCCGCGAGCGCGTCACCGAGCAACCCGCTCAACATCGGGCCGTCGTCGTGCACGACGGTGACCGCGAGGCCCCGCTCGACCAGCGACGCCGCGAGCTCGAGCGCGACGAGCGTCGCCCCCACCACCACCGCCTGCCGAAGCCGCGCGCTGCCCGCCATGAGGGCCCGCGCTTCGGCCACGCTCCGCACGATCGGGAGCGCGCCGCTGAAGGGCGTCGGCGGCTGAAGCCGCGCGTCGAGGGCCAACACCGCGCGCGACCACGCCAAGGTCAGGCCGTCGGCGCAGCGCGCGGTGCAGGCCGCGACGTCGAGTGCGACCACCGCAGACCCGAGGGGTGTGGTGCCGGGCAACGCCGGGGTCGCGCTCGCTTGCTCTTCTGCCGCGGCCGCAAGGGCGATCGGGCCTGCGTACCCTTCGGCGCGCAACGCTTCGACGGCGCATCGCGCGGCGGCCCCGGCGCCCACCACCAGAACGGGGCGGCCGTCGCCTGAACTTGCCAATGGACGAGCTGTTCGTGCGTCGAACATAAACTTACCCAGCGTCACTTGAGATGCACCACCGGGAGGCGCGGTCGCAAGCCCAATTGTCACGGTTTCGCGTTGCAAAGTGGCGTTGAATCGGAGCCCGGGTGTACCGCGTCAACGATGGCCATGCGAACGCATCTGATGACGGCGGCCCTCGTCGCGGCGCTGGCGGCCCTGAGCCCCGCTGCCGAGGCCCGCACCGTGCGCGATGAGCCCTACTCACCCGAACAGACGTGGAACGCGGCGATCAGGCTCATCAGGGTCGATTTCGGGTTCAACATCACCGAGCGCGACCCGGCCCTCGGGTACTTCACCTTCGAGTACCGCGAGGGCGCGCGCACCGTGCCCGGTTCGGTCGAGATCGTGCGCTCTGAGCAAGACGGTCGCCCCGGGGCTCGCATCATCGTTCAAGTGACGCAGATGCCCACCTACGTCGAATCGATGATCTTGGGGCGATTGGGGCGAAAGCTGCGAAACGAGCTCGGCGAACCCGCGGCTCCGCGTCGGCCCGCCGCGCCCGACGCCTCGGCGCCGCCGCCCCCCCAAGAGGCTCCGGGCAACTCGCCCGTTCAGCCGCGCGACCGCGTGGTGGTGCCGCAGAATCCGCGGCTCAGCACCGACCCCGTGCCCGAGGCTCCGCGGCGCTGAGGGTTCAGCGCCCGGTGCGCGCGTCGCAGCGTTCGAGACGCGAAGCAGAAAGCCCGTGCGCGCGGGCGAGCGTGCAGGCGCGGTCGAGCCAGGCGCGTTCGGAGCCCGCGACGACCCGCGCGACGGCGTCGGCGCCGCCGGTGCTGAGGCGCTGACCGTCGGGCGAGAAGGCCACCGCGGTCACGCTCGCGCGATGGCCCGCGAGGCGCAAGATGGGCTCGCCCGTCGCGGCCACGAAGAGGCGGGCGGTGCCGTCGTCGCTGGCGGTGGCGACGAAGGCGCCGTCGGGGCTGAAGCGGGCGTCGCGGAGGGGGCCGCTGTGGCCGCGGAGGACGGCGATCTCGCGGCCTGAGTTGGTGTTCCACACGCGGGCGGTGCCGTCGTCGCTGGCGGTCATCACGAGGGGCCCGCGGGGGCTCACCTGGACCCGCGTCACCGGGCCTTGATGGTGCAACCGGTCGTCGCCCAAGGTGGCCAGCGGGCGCCCCGTCGACGACTCGAAGAACCTCGCCGTGCCGTCGTCGCCGCCGGTAAACACCCTGAACCCGTCGGGCGCCCAATCGACGCTCCGCACCGGGCCCTGGTGGCCGCGAAGCACGCTGAGCGCGGCGCCGGTGGCGGCGTCCCACACCCGGCCGGTGCCGTCGTCGCTCACCGTCGCGAGGCGGCTCCCGTCGACGTTGAACGCGATGGCCCGCACCGGGCCTGTGTGACCCGCGAAGCGGCGCAGCTCGCGCCCAGACGCGAGCTCCCAGGCGATCACCGCCCCGCTCTGATGGGCAGTCACCACCCGCGTGCTGTCGGGGCTAAACCCGAGCGCGAGCACCCATCCCGCCCGCGGCCGGAGGCTCCGCAGAAACGACCCGTCTGCGGCCCACACCCTGGTGTCTTCGTCGGTGCCGCCGGTGGCGATGCGCTGAAGGTTCGGCGACACCGCCAGCGAAGCGAGCGGGCCGTCGTGCCCCTCAAGGGTCGCCAGGGCCCGCGACGCGGCGACGTCCCACAGCACCGCGTTGCCGTCTTCGCCCGCGGTCACGAGGCGCTCGTTGCCCAAGAACGCCAGCCGCGTGAGGCCCTCGCGGTGGCCCCTCAGCACCGCCTGGGCGCCGTCTGCGAGGTCTTCCCAGCGTCGCACCGTGCCGTCGGCCCCCGCGCTCCACACCACCTGCTCGCCGCGGGCGTTGAGCGAGAGGCCCACCGCGGTGACCGCGCCGGCGTGACCGAGCCAGGCGCGCACAGGCCGAAGGTGCTGGGCATCGGAGAGCCGAACGACCCCGTCGTTGCCGCCCGAGACGACCCATCCGCTCGGGGCCGCCGCGAGGCTCGTCACCCCGCCGACATGGGGCGCGAGGCTCCCGCGGGGCCGCCCGTCGGCGGTCGACCACACCCGCGCGATGCCGTCTTCGCCCGCGGCCACGAGCTGCGTCTGATCGTCGCTGACCGCCAACGAAGACAGCTCGCCCTCGGCGCCTTCGAGGGCCCGTGCGGCCGTCGAGGCGGCGTCCCAAAGGCGCGCCGTGCGGTCGCGGCCGATGCTCGCAAAGTGGTTGATATCACCTAGGAATTGGACACCCAAGACCCCCGACTCGTGGCCTTCGAGGGAGAGCTCCAGGGCGCCGGTCTCGCGCGCCCAGCGCCGCACGCGGTGGTCAGCCGAGCCCGCCAGGACGTGCGACCCGCTCGCCGAGATGGCGACCCCTTCGACCCACCCGTTGCCCGCGTCGAGGGTGCGGGCCAGCGACGCGTCTGAGAGGTCGTACACCCGCACGGTGCCGACCCGCGTGCCCACCACCAGGAACCGGCCCGCGGCGTCGAGACGCAGCGTCGTGCCGCGGCCGCCGAGCCCCGCGTCGAGGGCCTCGCTCAGCTGGCCGCGGGCCACCCGCCAGGCGCGAACCTTGTCGTCTTCGCCCAGGCTCGCGAGGGTGTTACCGTCGTCGCTCCACACGAGGGCCGTGACCGGGCCGCCGTGCGCGCGAAGGGTCGGGCCCGCCGCGCCGCTGGCAGCGTCCCACAAGCGGATGGTGCCGTCTTCGCCGCCCGAGGCGACGAAGGCCCCGCGACGCGCCACCGCGAGGCTCCGAACGGGCCCCCGGTGCCCGCGCAGCACCGCGGATTCACCCGCGACCGCGGCCGCCGTGGCCAGCGCCTCGAAGCTCAGCGGAGACGATTTTCGCCCCATCCGCGGCGGCGCCAGCGCCACATCGAGCGCGAGCCCGAGCGCCTCGTCGCCGTAGCCAGGGCTATGGGCAAACCGCAGGGCCCGGCCGCTCTGCTCGACCAGCGTCAGGTCTGCCGCGAGCCCCCGCGCGCCGCGCTCGACATCCCACGCGCGCAGCGCCTGGAGGAGCGAAACAAAACCCAGCGTGCCCGCCACCACCGCGAGCACCACCGAGGAGCCCGACCGTCGCACCATCTTCGTCGCCATCGTCGGGCGGCAATCACTAGAGCACTTCGCGGCCCTCGGCCACCCCCAACTACGCCCCGACCGCCATCAGTGCGGGAGGAACATTGGCAGGTCGTCGCTGCCGCCGTTGTTGCCCCCGCCGTTGGCCGCGTTGTTGTGGCCGTGCCCCGGCTCATCGTTCTGCCGCCGGGGTCGCGGCGTGTTGCCGTGGGGCCTGTTGGCGAGGGCGACCGACGAGAGGTCGAGGCTCACCGAGCGCAACGCCGGCACGAGCCGCGCGTCGAGCGAGACCTCATCGAGGATGGCCCGAACGGGCTGCCCCGTCGGCGCCACCACCACCCCGCAGGGCGTACGAGCGCAGAGCTCGGCGTTGTTGCTCGGGTCAACGAGCCGCGCCCCGGGCGGGTTGGTGTTCACCGTCACCATCACCGCGTCACCGACGGGCGGCGCGGTCGGCACCGCGGGCGCTTGCGGGGCGCGGGGCGCGGGCGAGACCGTCGGCGGGGTGATCACCACCCGGGTGCCGCTCTGGTCGGGCTCTGCCGCGGCGCTCTCGCGCACGACCGGGTGAGGGGCCCCGAGGATGCGCACCGCCGCGCCCACGAGGAGCGCCAAGAAGAGCACCGCCCCGAGGATGATGCGCGGCGTGCGCGAGCCCGACGGGTTGGCTATCGAGGTCGCGCCGAACGAGTTGCCGTAGCCCGGCGCCGAGGGGTTCACCGGGCCTGAGGGCACCGCCTGGGCCATGGCCTGGCGGATCACCTCGCTGTTGGCGACACCGACCTGCCCGGTGGCGCCGGCGAAGCGCGCCGAGGGACGCTCGGCGGCAGTGCCGAGGGGGCCCGGAGCGCCCTGAAACGAGCCCGAGCGCACGATGCCCGATTGCACCGAGCCGCCCTGGTTGAACATCCCGCTCCCGGGCTGGCGGAAGCGCCCCGACGACTCCGAGAGCGCCTGGAGCCGCGCCTGATCGCCACCCAGGAACGGCAAGAGCGCCCGCCGAAAATCGTCTGCGGTCTGCCAGCGCTCGGCAGCGCCCTTGGCCACCGCGCGCATCACGACCTCGGCCAGGGCGGGGTCGAGCTCGGGCGCCGCGACCAGGAGATGCCGCGGCGGATCGGCGATGATCGAGCGCAGGAGCACATACCGATCGCGGGTGTCGTAAGGCAGGGCCCCCGCGAGCATCTCGTAGAGCACCATCCCCATGGCGTAGACGTCGATGCGCAGGTCGGGGTTCTCGCCCGCGATCTGCTCGGGGGCCATGTAGCGCAGGGTGCCGACCAGCGAGCCCGCGGTGGTGTTCTCGCCCACCTCGTTCTGGGTGAGCTTGGCGACGCCGAAATCGAGCACCTTGACGTGGTCGTCGTCGCCGACGTGATGGATGAAGATGTTCTCGGGCTTGAGGTCGCGGTGAATGACCCCCGACGCGTGGGCGGCCCGCAGCGCGTTCAGACACTGAACGGCCACGTACACCGCGCGGTCAGGGGCAAGGCGGTGCTCGCGCCGGAGCGTCGAACGGAGCGGCTCGCCTTCGAGCAGCTCCATCACGAGCAAGAGGTTGCCGGTGCTGTGATCGCGGCCAAAATCGATGAGCTGAACGATGTTCGGGTGATTGAGCCGCGCGATGGCGTTGGCCTCGCGCACGAAGCGCGCGAGCCCCGAGGCGTTGGCCGCGTGCTCGGGGGCCAGCATCTTCACCGCCACATGGCGCCCCACCGAGCGTTGCAGCGCGCGGTAGACCGTGCCCATCCCGCCGGCCCCGATGGCCTCGCCGAGCTCGAAGCGTGACGCATCGAGGGCGGGCACCACGGGCTCGCTCCGATTGCTGCTCGAACCGCCGGCCGACGAAGAGGTCATGGTGTACCGCTCACCGCAGGGGCTGGGCCCTCGACCCGGGTCGGCTGCACGAGGTAGAGCACCAGCGCGGCGACCCCGGCCACGAGGGTCGTGCCGAGGGCGATGTCGGCCCCGAGCGCGAAGGCCCGGCCGTTGTCGTAGGCGTCGGCCCTCGCGTTGCCCTCGCGGCTCTCGGTGAAGTTGTCGTGCTGGGTGATCGCCAGGGCGCCGAGCACCCCCGCGGTGACCCCGGCCACCCCGGCGACGATCCCCGCGGCGGCCACCGGCGGCGTGATGCGTCGCGGTCGCGAGACCCCCAGCATCGCGCGCTGCCGTTCGGCCTCAGCCCGGGCCCGCTCGGCCTCGGCGGCTCGGGCCCGCTCGGCCTCGATGGCGCGCTGCCGCTCGGCCTCTTCGGCCCCGCGGCGGGCTTGCTCGGCGCTGGCCTGCTCTTCGGCCCGGCGTCGCGCGACGGTGAGGGCCTCGCGGGCCACGGCGGCGGCCTCGGCGTCGGGGTTCGATTGCAGAAACTGCTCGTAGTACTGCACCGCGGTCGAGAACTGGTTGGCCAGCTCGTGGGCGCGCCCGAGGTTGTAGAGCAGCCGCGCCATCGGCCGCAGGGCGTAGGCCCGCTGGAGCGCCGCGATGGCGCCCTGGGCGTTGTTGGCGTTGTACTCCTGGGCGGCGGTGCGAATCAGCCGCTCGAACTCTTCGCGCGCGGCGCGGTTCGAGGGCTGGGCCGCGGCCACCCCGCCGACGCTGAGCGCCAGGAGCGCCGCGGCGAGGGCAACATGCAATCGCCTCATCGGTCGGCGCCTCCTTGCGAACAACGAAAGCCCACCTGGGGCTCGCCCCGGTCGGCGTCGAGCCAGCGTCGAATGCCGATGCGCAGGTCGGTGGTCTCGTAGTGACGCCCCCGGGCCATGCGGCAATTCTGACAGTATTGCCCCATGCCGTTGGGCAGGTCGATGGGCGCCCCCATGGCCGGCCCGAGGGGCCCGTTGGGGTACATGGTGCACCAGGCCACGCGGGTCGGCGCGAGCGAGGTGTAATAGTTGTTCACCGAGTGGTCGCGGTTGGTGTTGTGGTAGTCCCACATCCATTCGTTGACGTTGCCAAAGAGGTCGAAGACGCCCTCTGGGGTGGCGCCGTTGACGAGCGATCCGACCGCCACCGGGCGGCCGACACAGCGGCTGTTCTCGGCCATGCCCCCGCGGCCGATGTTGGCCCGCGCGCAGCTCGGCATCTCTTCACCCCAAGGGTAGGCCCGGCGGCCATCGGCGCCCCGCGCCGCGCGAAAGAACTCGGCCTCGGTCGGGAGGTGCTTGCCCGCCCAGCGGCAGTACCGATTGGCGCCGTCCCACGTGACGTTGACCATCGGCAGGAGCCGCGAGGCGGTGTCGCCCGGGGCCCAGCCCCCTTCGGTCTGAACGATGCGCGACCACTCTGGCACCTCGCTCATCAGCACCAGCGAGACCCAGGTGCCGTTGTCGTTGAACTGAAGGTACTGCCCGTAATTCTGAGTGTTGTTAAGTACTTGGGTGGGCCGAACGACCCTGAGCCGCGCCCGGTCGAGGGTCGACAGGAAGGTCGCATACGCGGCCATGGTGACCTCGTACTTGTCGATGGCGTACGACGCGAGGCAGACCTCGTGCTCGGGGGCGTCGTCTCCTTCGCCGAAATCGGGGGCGTTCGAGCCGATCACGAGGCCCTGCGTGGCGGGGTAGTTCTGCACGCAGGCGGCGCCGTCGTCGACGATGCCGTTGCACTCGTCGTCGATGCCGTTGTTGCAGGTCTCAGAGGCCCGCGGGGCCGCACGGCGCACGCACTCGAGCCGGGCCCCGCCGCGGCAGCGCAGCACCCCGTCGCGGCAGACGCGCATCGAGCCGCCGGTCATGCCGCCGGGCTCGCAGGTGCCGAACTCCTCGTCGTCGTCTGAGACGCCGTCGCGGTCGTCGTCGACCCCGTTGCAGCGCTCGAGAACGGGAATTTCGCAGTAGCGCCGTTGCACGTTGCACCGCTCGCCGGCCTGACAGTCGCGGTCGCTCGCGCAGTCTTCCCACGTTAAAATGGCGCTGCAGCGCAGGAGCCCTGTGGCAAAGAGGAGCGCTGCGCCCAGCACCGCGCCACCCCGGCGCTCGACCAACCCGTTACGTCGCACGGTCTGAGAGTCTACCAACTTCTTCACGCTTCGCTACGCCTCGCGTGCCGAGTCGACATCGCGTAGAAGGTCGGGGCCCGAGAGCTCTGGCAAGAGGTCGTCACCGAAATGGAGTCTCGCTCAGAACCCGTCTCCGCCGACGTTGACGCCGCCCGCGAGCTGGCCCTCGCGATGGAGGCCCTCGGCGAGGCCATGCAGGGCTGCGATGCCCTCGACCCTGCGATCTCGCGTCTGGCCGCGGCCCTCGCAGAGGGGCGATCGGTGGTGCCGCTCGACGAAGAGGGTCCGGGCTTCGCCGAGCGGGTGCGCAAGGCCGTGGCTCGGGTCGGGGCCCCCGCGCGTCGCGGCGACGGGGCGCGGAGCCTTCGGGCCTGGCTCGGCGATGCGGTCGCGTCGTGGGTGGGCGAGCGGCTCGACGCGGTTCCCTGCGAGATCGCCTATCTCGGGCTCTGCGGCGCGGTCGACGACGCCGTGGCGGCGCGTGGGGCGCTCCGCGGGCGGCACGAAGAGACCGCGCGGGCCTTCGCACAATGGCACGCGGCGGGGCTCGACGCGTCGGCCGGCGAGGTCTTCGCCGCAGCCTCGGCCCTGGCCCTCGACGAGGCCATCGACCGGTGGACGGGGCTCGGCTTTACGAGCGACCTGCACCGCTACGTGGTGACCTGGCAGCGGGCCTCGGCGGGTTGGGCCGAGCGGGTGCTCGGTCGCGCCACCGAGGTCGACGCGGGCGATCTCGGCCGGCTGAGCACCCTGCGCGTGATCGCAGAGGAGCTGCGGCTCCGGCGGGTGCCGAAGCGGCGCTTTCGCGCCGTGCTCGCGGCGCGGATGGCGCTCCTGGAGTCTGACATCGACAGGCTCCTCGGGCTCGACGCCCAGGTGCGCGAGCGACGCGCGCCGAAGGCCGTGGTGAGCCGCCGCTGGTCGCTCATCAAGCCGGTGGCCGACGTGGCGGGGCGCCTCGGGCAGCGGCTCGGCCGGTCGCCCACCGCCGACGAAATCGCGGCCGAAGCGAGGGTCGCGCGGGCCCTGGTCGAGCTGATCGTCGACGCCCTGCAAGAGTCAGAGAGCGATTGACTTGACCGCCCTGTGGCCTCGGCCGCCTACTCTCGGGCGATGCTGCGACGCTTGGTGGTGGCCTACGATTTCAGCGAGCACGCCGACGACGCGCTCGCTTGGGCGATTGACCTCGCCCGTACTGTCAACGCGACGGTGACCCTGGCCCACGTCATGGCGGGGCCGAGCGACGGGCCGAAGTTTCTCGAAGCGACCCGCGAGCTCGCGCGGGTGGCCGACGAGGTCGGCCCCGACGTCGCGAGCCATGTCATCGAGGGCGACGCGCCGGCCGAGGCCCTCGTGCGCTTCTCGGACGAGACCGCCGCCGACGCCATCGTGGTGGCGACCCGGGCCCTCGGCACGCTCCAGCGCTGGCTCGTGGGCAGCGTCACCGACGAGCTGATCCGTCAGGCGCACTGCCCGGTGATGGTGGTTCGCGCCGACGACGACTGAGCCCGCGGGGCGCTCAGAAGCAGCCGCGCATGCAGTCTCGGTAGCTCTCGTCGCAGCGGGCCACGCAGGCCGCGTCGCGGCTGGCGCATCGGGCCGAGCTGCCGCTCCACGCGCTGCGGCAGTCGTTGGCGCAGCTGGCCCCCGGGGGCTCGGCGCCGAGCGACTGGGTGGGAGGAGGCGACGCGATGGGGTTGCCGCCGGTCGACACCCGCCCGCGCCAAGGGTCGCCCACCGCCGGGCTCGGCGCGTTCGCGCGGTCGACGTCGACCGGACCCGCAGCGCCCGGGGCCGGGGCGGGGCCTTGCGGGCTCGTCGGCGGCTGCGGCGGGGTCACGATCACCCCCGGGCCCATGGTGGCGCCAGAGGGGCGCTGGGCGCCTTCTTCGGCGGGCGGCGTGTGGATGCGCTCGGCGCTCGGCGCGGCGGGCGGTGCGCTGGCGCTGCGGCTGTCGTTCGATTGCAGGGCGCTGATGCGGGTGCGGGCGTACTCGGTCCGCTCTGACGAGGCGGCTGAGGCGTAGGCGCCGAGCCAGTCAGACCAGCATCGGGCGCGTTGGGCGTTGTCGATCTGGGTGTCGAAATCGAGGCCGTAGCAGCGCTCGAAGGCGCCCTCGCCGTCGTAGGCGTAGCGGTAGTTGGGCCCGCATCCGACCGTGAGGGCTGTGGTGATGCAGAGCGCCGAGATCGAGAGGGCTTTCATCTCGGCCCAGACCGTAGCACAAGCCCCGGGCCGAGACTCACTGCCCCCGGAAGAGCCGCTGCGCGAGCTCGCGCCACCGCCGCGCGGCGTCTTGTTGTGCGCGCATCGCTTCGAGGCGGCTCAGCGTCGCGCGGTCGAGCGAGGGGAGGTACTCGTCGACGAGGGCCCTCGGGTCGAGGGCGGCGGTGAGCTCGACCGCGAGGGCGCGGTGGGCGTCGGCGGTGCGGCGGCAGTCGACGATGACCCGCGCGGCGTGGATGGGCGCGTCGATGCTCGTCGGCAGGGTGGTGACCTGCTTGAGATACTCCATCGGGAGGGCCACGGCGTCGGCCTGACGCCAGAGCTCTCGGGCCGTCCATCGGGGGATGAACTCGCCGAGCTCGAGCTGGGTGTTGTACGCCGCGGCGTCGAGCACGAGCTCGCCCTGGAGCCCCTTGTCGCGCACGCCCGAGACCACCTCGCGGAGCGCACCCTCGACCCACCCGCGACGCTTCGGGTCGAGCGCGTTGCGGTCGGCGGTCACCGCGACGGTGCGAAAGGCCTGGCGCCACCGACGGCGGTCTGGGCTTCGCCGCTGAAGCACATTCACCGCCCGCGGAAAGTCGCGTCGACGACACAGGATCGCGGCGTCGTCGCTGACCCGGGTGTAGTCCATCACCATGCGCTCGAGGTCCATGGGAGCTCCATGCGACGCCGGGCGGGTTCGGGTCAAAAATCGTGCTGAGAAAGCTGCAACGTCGTCGAGGCGGGGCCCCGAGCGCGGGGCCGGAGGTGCGGGCGCGAGACCCGAGGGGCGTGCGTCTCAGAAGCCGTTCGGGAGGATCACGCTCGACCACGGGGTGCGCATCGAGCTGTCAGCCGTCCACCGGATGGGGCCGTTCAGGTAGTTGATCAAGAGGTCGTTGTAGCCGCCGAAGGTGCCGGTGTTGCTCGGGTCGGCGTTGTTGCCCCAGCTGTTCTTGATCCTGATGAACTCGAGCTCGCCGTAGCGCTCGGCGAGGGCCATGTCGGCCGCCGACGCCGGGGTGCCCGCCGCGAGGGTGCGGGGCTCGCGGTTCGGCTCGCGGATCGTGACCTGGTAATCTTCCATCACCGTGAGGTGACCGCCCTGGCGGCCCGGCATGCTGATCGCGGTGAGGTCGAAGACCGAGCGCGCCGTGCGGGCGTTGAAGTCGACGAGCCACGAGATCAGCACGGGCTGCTGCGCGTTGAGGGCCCTGAAGACCTTACGCTGGAGGTCGATGCGGCCTTGGGCGTAGCTCGGGTACGAGGCCGACTTCCATGCGTAGGCGCCGCCGGGCACCACCGAGGCGAGGGTGGTGTCGATGCTCGAAACCCGGCCGTTGCGGAGGTACGAGGTGCGCACCTGAAAGTCAGTGGGGCGCTTGATGAAGCCGAGCGCACGCTCGCGGGTGCTGCTGAGGGTGCCGCGGCCGTTCAAGCCGAAGACGCGACGAATGAGCGCGCGCACGTCGTCGCCGAGGCGCCAGGCCTCCATCAGCCGGTTGAGCACGATCTGGCCGTCGCGGCGGCGGGTCGGGTCGACGAGCTCGCCCATGCCGTTGAGGTCGGCGTTGATGGCCGCGAGGGCCTCAGACTGCCGCGTCGAGCGCTCTGCGGTGGCCTCTTCGGGGATGAAGTCAGCCTCGAAGACGACGCCCTTGTTGCGAAGGATGTTGGCCGCGGTGTCCCACCAGCCGCCGGTCGAGATCTCGTCGCGCATCGAGGTCGCGTTGCGCTCGATGCCGCCGTAGCTCTGCTGAATCTTGGCGTACCAGTCCCAGAAGGTGATCCACGATTCTGAGATGTTGACGCGGTTGCCTGTGCGCGCGAGGTGGAGCGACTCGGCCCAGCCCACCGCGGCATACGCCCAGCAGTTGCCGATGCTCTGGCGCCGCACCTCGGTGTGGCTCACATCGGTGACCTCTTCAATGAGATCGCCGCCGTCGTCGCCGAGCCCCGCGTCGCTCTCGTCGGGCGCACAGCCCGGCAACAACGGGAGCGCGCAGGCCGCAACACCACCCACCAACAACGAACGGCGACGAAGCATCAACTCATCGATCGACATCAGAAAGGCTCCTTATTGCGGCCAACCCACAGGGTGTGGCGCGTACCTACATCACCCTAGACCGGGGCACAAGGCCCCCGTCGCGTCAAATCTGTGACGAACCCACTTCACCGAGCACAGCCACGGCGGCGGCGAGGCGCTCGGCGCGGTCACGCAACTCTGCCACGCGGGCGCGGTCTTTTTCGACCACGTCGGCCGGGGCGCGCGCGAGAAAGTCTTTGTTGTCGAGGCGCTTGGCGATCGCGTCGGCTTCTTTCTTCACCTTGGCGATGTCTTTTTCGAGGCGCTGGCCTTCGGCCCCAGGGTCGATGAGGCCCGCGAGGGGGATGAGTACCTCGATGCCGTGGCTCACGGCGTATCCGACGCCGCGGGGGCGCGCGACCTCGCCCGAGACGTGCTCGACGGCGGTCTCGCGGGCGCGGGTGAGGCGGCGCACGGCGGCGCTGTACTGTTCGAGGGTCTCGACCTTGCGGCGGTCGGCGCTGCGGAAGGTGACCGCGAGGTTGGCGCCGGGCTTGATGCCGAGCTCGGCGCAGGTGCGGCGAACGGCCTCGATGGCGGCTTGGAGGGCCTCCATCTGGGCCTCGACCTCGACATCGCGGTGCCCCTCGCCTTCGCCCGGGAAGGGGGCCAGCGCGAGCACCTCGGGGAGCCCGCCGTCGCTGCGCCGCCGACGGATGTTCTCGGGCAGGTGAGCCCAGCACTCTTCGGTGAGGTGGGGCATGAACGGGTGCAAGAGCCGATGGCTCGTCTCAAGGCAGTGGGCGAGGGTGAGCTTGTACGACGCCCGGGCGGCCTCGCTGCCCGACTCGAAGACGGGCTTCGAGAGCTCGAGAAACCAGTCGCAGAGCTCGTACCAGAAGAACTGGTAGACCGCGGCGGTGGCCTCATCGAGCCTGAAGTCTTCGACGGCCTGGTTCACCGCCGAGACGGTGTGGGCGAGGCGCGAGACGATCCACCGCTCGGCCACGCTCTCGGGCCGGGGGAAGGGGCCTGTCGGGCGCGGGCCGACGTCGGCGATGTGGGTGAGGGCGAAGCGGGTCGCGTTCCAAATCTTGTTGCAGAAATCGCGGTAGCCTTGGAGGCGCGAGAGGTTCAGGTTGATCTTCTTCGACTGCGGCGGGTGGCTCGCGAGGTAGAAGCGCACCGCGTCGGCCCCGTACGCCGGGAAGCCCTCTTTGAGGTTGCTCGTCGACGGGTACGCCGCGGCGAAATTCTTCTGCGCCTGGGCGTAGGGCACCCCCCGCGAGGCGTGCTCGACGATCTCTCGCAGGGTGGCGCCGTTCACGAGATCGAGAGGGTCGATCACGTTGCCCTTGACCTTGCTCATCTTCGAGCCGGTCTCGTCGCAGACCATGCCGTGCAGGAGCACGCGCTTGAAGGGCACCTCGCCGAGAAAGTGCATGCCCATCATGATCATCCGGGCGACCCAGAAGAAGATGATGTCGAAGCCCGTCTCCATCACCGAGGTGGGGTAGAAGGTCTTGAGGGCGGGGGTCTCTTCGGGCCAGCCGAGGGTCGCGAAGGGCCAGAGCGCGCTCGAGAACCAAGTGTCGAGCACGTCTTCGTCGCGGCGCACCTTCGCGCTGCCGCAGCCCGAGCACGCCGTCACGTCGTCGCGGCTCACGGTGACGGCCTCGCACGCGTCGCAGTACCACGCCGGGATCTGGTGGCCCCACCAGAGCTGCCGCGAGATGCACCAGTCTTGGATGTTGCTCATCCAGTGGTCGTAGGTCTTGGTCCACTCTTCGGGGGTGAAGGTGATGCGACCGTCTTTCACCGCGGCCAGGGCGGGCTCGGCGAGGGGCTGCATCTTCACGTACCACTGCGGCAGGAGCAGGGGCTCCAAGATCGAATCGGTGCGCTGGCACCGGGCGTACGCGATGGCGTGGGGCTGCGACCCGCGTGCGAGCCCTGCCGCTTCGAGGGCCTTCTTCACGGCCTCGCGCGCGGCGAAGCGCTCCATCCCCGCGAAGGGGCCGCCCTCGGCGTTGAGGGTGCCGTCGAGGTTCAAGATGTTGATCATCTCGAGCCCGTTGCGGCGGCCCGCTTCGTAGTCGTTGAAATCGTGGGCCGGGGTCACCTTCACCGCGCCGGTGCCCTTGGTCGGGTCGGCGAGCACGCCGTCGGCGATGATGGGGATGCGCCGCTTCACGAACGGGTGCGTCACGAAGCGCCCGACGAGGTGCTGGTACCGCGCGTCGTCGGGGTGCACCGCGATGGCCGTGTCGCCCACCATGGTCTCGGGGCGCGTGGTGGCCACGACGATCTCGCCGCTCCCGTCTTCGAGCGCGTACGCGAACGAGAAGAGCTCGGCGTTGGGCTTCGCGGGGTCGGGCTCCTCGCGCACGACCTCGAGGTCGCTGATCACCGACTGCGCGCCGATCGACCAGTTGACGAGGCGGTTGGCGCGGTAGATCAAGCCCTCTTCGTAGAGCCTGACGAAGGCCTCGCGCACGGCGCGGCTCATGTCAGCGTCCATCGTGAACTTCGCGCGGGCCCAATCGAGGCTCGTGCCGAGCACCTTCTGCTGCTCGAAGATGCGCCCGCCCGACTCGCCCTTCCATTGCCAGACGCGCTCGATGAAGGCGTCGCGGCCGAGGTCGTGGCGGGTCTTGCCTTCGAGCTTGAGCTGCCGCTCGACCACCACCTGTGTGGCGATGCCCGCGTGGTCGATGCCGGGGATGTAGAGGGTGTTCAACCCGCGCATCCGGGCGTGACGGATGATGGCGTCTTCGATGGTGATGGTCAGCGCATGACCCATGTGCAGCGAGCCCGTCACATTCGGCGGCGGGATGGCCAAGGTGAACGCGGGCGATACCCCATCGACGGCATGAAACCACGACGACGCGAGGGTCTTCTCGCGCCACTTCGGTTCAACTTCTCGGGGGTCGTACGGACGGGTGAAATCGCTCGGGGCCATAGAGACTCAGCCATGCTCCAGTAAGAGGAGCGTCGTCTCTACCGTTTAGCCCCGCGACGCGCAACCAGGAGCGTGGCCGTCACTCTTTGGTAAGCCGCGAAATCTCTTCGCGGATGAGGGTCTCTGCGAGCACCGGGACGACCTCCCAGACCACGCGCTCGACCACCTCGCGGGTGAGCGCCGTGACGGCCTCGACCTGGGCGGGGCTCAGCCCGAGCGACGCGACCTTGGTCTCGACCTTCTCGGCCGCGGCCTTCACCGCGGCGTCGACCGCGGGGGCGGGCTTGAGGGCCGCGACCGGCGCGGCGGCGAGGGCCACAGGGGCCGCAGCGGGCTTCGCGGGGGCGGGCTTCGCGGGGGCGGGCTCGTCGAGGAGGTCAGCGCCGAGGCTCAACTCGGCCTCGGGCTGCGGGGTGCGAACCGGCGTCACCGACGGCGCCGGAGCGGCCGGCGTAATGAGCATCGTGGCCGAGCCCGAGCGGGCCAGCGGCGCGGCGCCCGGTGAGCCCGTGCTCGACGGGGCGAGCGGCGCGGTGCCGGGCGTCGCCGTCAACGGACGCGTGGTGGTGGTCGGCGCCACCGGCGCACCCAAGGGCCGAGCCTGCGCTGCGGGCGGCGCGAGGGGCCGCGGGGCGGTCGCGGGGGCCGGCGCCACCGGGGTGCCGAGGGGCGGCCGGGCGGCGGGCGGCGTGGCGCTCCCCGCGGGGCTGCCGAAGGCCGAGGTGGGGTTGCCCGAGACCAGCGGCGCGGCCGCAGACGGGGTCGCGACCGGCGCGGCCACCGCGGGGGTCGGGCTCATCGGGGCGGGCGCTTGCACGGCGGGCATGGCGGGCTGCGAGGTCGCCGTCGCGCCCGCGAGGGCCGTGCGCATGCGGTCGATCATGGCCTGGGAGTCGAAGGGCTTGGCCATCGCGCCCGAGGCCCCGCATCCGCGCGCCGCGGCCTCGTCGAGGGGTGACTGGTCGCTGTAGAGCAGGTAGATCGGCACGCCCGAAACCCCCGCCTCGCGCAGACCGCGCACGAGGTCGTAGCCCGACTGCTGGCCGCCGAGGGCCACATCAACGATCGCGGCGTGCGGGCGGAGCTCTCGCGCCCGGGCCACCACGCCCTCGGCGCCGTCGTGGGTCACCACGGTCATATCTTCGCCTGCAAACGTCAGCTCGAAGACCTTACGCATCGTGGCGCTGTCATCAACCACGAACAGTGTCTTGGGCACGATCGACTCCTCTTCGAATGGGGGCAAAGAGCACCACAAACCGCCCGAGAACGCGCGACGCTCCGCCGAGGCGGTTGTAGGTTTTCGCGGCTCGGGGTGTCAAGAATCACGCGATCGCAGGGCATTTTCTGCGTTCACTGTGGGGCCGATGTGGGCCTAACCCTGCGTGAAGACACACGCCTGTCGCACCCCGCGAGGCGAAGACGCCGCTTGCGGGGGGTGGCGCTTCGGGGTGATACAGACGAGCGCGATGGCTATTCGAGCAGGCACCGAGCTCGGGCGAGGCGACACCTGGCTCGGGCAGTACCGGGTGGTGGCGGAGCTCGCCCGGGGGGGCATGGCGGCGGTGTTTCTCGGCGTCGGCGACCGCGGCGCGGGCCCCGAGGCGGTGGCCATCAAGCAGATTCACACCCACCTCGCCTTCGACCCAGACTTCGTCGCCATGTTGATGGACGAGGCGCGCATCGTCTCGATGATCAAGCACCCGTCGGTGGTCGAAGTGCTTGATTACAAGCTCGGCGAGCCCGGCACCGACAACTTCATCGTGATGGAGTACGTCGCGGGCGAGGCCCTGTCGTTGATGATGAAGCACGCCCAGGGGCAGGGAGTGCGGGTGGGTTACGGCCTCGCGGCGTCGGTGGCGGCCGATGTCGCCGGGGCCCTGCACGCGGCCCATGAGCTGCGCGGCGAGCGCGGAGAGCTCCTAGAGATCGTGCACCGCGATGTGACCCCGCAGAACATCCTCGTGGGATGGGACGGCGCGGTGAAGCTCACGGATTTTGGCATCGCCAAGGCTGTCGGCCGCCTCCAGAAGACGCAGCCCGGCGAGATCAAGGGCAAGATCGCGTACATGGCGCCCGAGCACGCCTTCGGTCGCGACGTCGACCGCCGCTCCGACGTGTACTCGCTCGGCGTGGTGCTCTACGAGCTGTGCCTCAACCGCAGGCTCTTCGGCGGGAAGACCGACGCCGAGACCATTCGTAACGTGATGCAGGGGCAGGTGACGCCGCCGACGGCGGTCGAGGCGAGCTTCCCGCGGGGGCTCGAAGAGATCGTGATGGCGATGCTCGCGGCAGACCCGAAGCAGCGCTTTCAGACCGCGGGGGCGGCCGAGCGGGCCCTCAGAGCTTTCGCCGAAGCGAGCGGCGAAGACCTCTTCGCGCGCCGGGGGGCGCTCATTCGCGAGCTCGACCCGAACCGATACCGGGCGAAGTTTGAGCTCTTGAGCCGCGAGGTCGCGCGGGGCGTGGGGGCGGCCCCTATGGGCGCTGCGCCCGTCGCGCCGCAGCCCGAGGCGTCGCGTCCGAGCGCGCCCGAGACGCCGCGGGTGGGCAACATCCCCTCGGCGACCCTCAAGGGCCCCGGCGACGTCGCGGTGAACGAATCGCTGCGCGCGACCTTCAAGGTCTTGCCCCCGAGCCCGCGCGTCGCCCAGCCCCCTCAGGCCGCCCAGCCCGCCCAGATGGGCCAAGGGGGCACCCCTGACGACCTCCTCCAGACCTTTCAGATCGACCGTCGACAGGTGCGGGCGATGACCCAGCCGGGGCCCCCGATCGAGGTGGGAGGCCCCGAGCGCACCGTGCTCGCGCCGAACCCGCTCGCCCAAGGCCCGGGCGAAGACCTCTCGCACCTGCAACAGACCCTCCAGTCGATCACGCCGCCTACCGCCGCCCAACTCGCAGCCTGGAGCCCCGTCGCCGCCACGCCGCCTCCCGCCCACGCCGCCTCGACCCCGCCGCACAGCCCGAGCGCGCCGCACAGCCCGAGCGCGCCGCAGGCGATGTTCACACCGTATACATTGCAGCCGACGCCTTCCGCCGAGGGCCTTCCGCCGCCGGTGACGCCGGCGCCGCGCCGAACGGGCCTTTGGGTGGGGCTCATCGTGTTGGGGCTCTTGGTGATCTTGGCGAGCCTCGCGGTGGTGCTGAAGCTCGTCTGAGCGTGAGGGGCCGCAAGGGCTCGGTTTCAGACTATGGTGCCGCGGTGCTCTCGCGCATCACCGACCGCAACATCTTTGTCATCTACGGTACGACGTTGCTCCTCGGGGCGGGCTACGGGGTGTCGATCTCGCTCTCGTCGTTGCACCTCGACGCGCGGCATTTCAGCAAGCACGACATCGGCAAGCTGGCCTCGTGGTTCGCGCTCGGGGTGGTGCTCTTGTCGCTGCCGATGGGGGCGCTCATTCGGCGCTTCTCGGCGCGGGCGGTGCTGATCACGTCGCTCTTGGGGTACGCGGTCTGTGTGACGCTCTTTCCGCGGCTCTTGAGCTACGAGGCGGTGGCGGCCTCGCGGCTCTTCGACGGGGCCTTCTCGGTGGGCGTGTGGGTGTCGAGCGAGACCATCTTGTTGTCGCGGGCGGCCCGAGGGCAGAAGGCCTACGTCACCAGCCTGTACGCGGTCTCGATCGGGCTCGGGTACGTCGTCGGTCCGCTCCTGGCGCGGCTCCTCGCGGCCTTCGCGCCGGTCGAGACGGCCTTCGCGGTGGCGGGGCTCTTGTCGCTCTCGGCGGCGCTGCTCGCGATCGCGCGGCTGGCGCCCGACGTGGCGGCGACGCATCACCGCGCGGCCGACGGGGCGCCCTCGACGGTGTCGGCGCGCACGCTGGTGTGGCGCATCAAGACCTCGTGCTTCGGCACCTTCGCGTACGGTTACTTTCAGTCGTCGGTGGTGCTCTTTCTGCCGCTCTTTCTCATCGAATCGAAGGGCATCGCGCGCGACCAGACGATCTTGATCCCGGCCTTCTTCGCGGCGGGCATGCTGACGTTCTCGAACGTCGCCGGGCGCGCCTCTGACCGGGTCGGTCACCTCAAGGTGATGCGGGTGCTCGCGGTGATCGGCGCCGCCATGACGGCCTCGTTCGTGCTCCTCTCGCACTTCTCGGCCATGGCCTTGGCGGTCTTCGTGGCGGGGGCGACCCTGGCGTCGATCTCGCCGGTGAGCCTCGCCCTCCAGGGGGTGGTGACGGAGCCCGAGAATTACAGCCGCTCGAACGCGATCTACAACGTGTTCTACGCCGCGGGGATGCTCCTCGGGCCCTACGTGTCGAGCCTCGTCTTCGAGCGCGGCGGCGGGGTCGGGATGCTCCTCCACCTCGCGGCGCTGTGGTCTGCCTTCGCGCTCTTCGGCCTCGTGTACGCGGGCGACGACCCGGCGGCGCGGCGCGGCCCCGCGACGGTGGTGGTCGACGCGTGAGATGGGCTATGTTCGCGGCTCCGATGAAGCGTATTGGCATCCTCGTGGCGGTCTCCCTCGGGCTCCTCGCGCCCGGCGTTTGCTACGCGCAGACGGGCGCTGCGCCTGACGTCAACGCGGCGGCGCGGGCCTACGCCGAGGGCCAGCGGCTGCAGCTCCTGCGCGAGTACGCGCGGGCCGCGGCGATGTTCGAGCTGGCCGACGAGAGCGCGCCGTCGGCGGTCGCGCTCCGGAGCGCGATTCGCAACCGCCAGGCCGCCGGGCAGCTCGCGAGCGCGGCGACATTGAGCCTCTTGGCCCTCCGCCGCGACGGGGCTGACGCCCAGAGCCGGGCCATCGCCGAGGCCGTGCTCGCCGAGGCCCGGCCGCGCCTCGCGTCGCTTACGGTGCGCTGCACGCCCGCCTGCGCGCTGAGCCTCGACACCTTCGCCGTCGGCGAGGGGACCGAGCACGCCGTGATGCTCGACCCCGGCGCCCACGACCTCGGCGCCCGCTGGTCTGACGACCGCACCCGCACCCGGACGGTCGAGCTGCGGCCCGGACAATCGGTCGAGCTTGAGCTCGAAGCGCCCGCCGCTGCGGCGCCAGCACCGCTGCCGACGCCCGAGCCCCCGCGGCCCTCCGTTGAGATCCCGCGTCCGCCGCCGGTGCGGGCGCCCGCTCCGCCCGTCGACACCCGGCCTCTGCCCCCGGCGGCGGTTTGGGTGGGGGTCGGCGCGACCGCGGTCAGCGCGGGGTTGCTGGTCTGGTCGGGGCTCGACACCCTCTCGGCGCGAGACGCGTACGTCGCGTCGCCCACCGAGGGGGCCTACAACGACGGAGTGGGCCGCGAATTGCGAACGAACCTGCTGGTCGGCACCACCGCCGTGCTCGGGGTCGCGACGCTCGCCTCGGCGCTGTTTTTCACCCGCTGGGGCCGCGCTCATCCGAGCGTGGCGATCACGCCCGGGGGGGCCGCGGCGGGGTTTCAGGGGCGCTTCTGAGCGGGTCGCGACGCGCAGGCTTCGTTGAGAATTGCGGCAGGGCGGGGTAGACCCGTGGGGCGATGACCGACGCCGCCACCGCCGAGACCCTCGACCGCTACGAGCTCATCGCGCCGCTCGCGCGCGGGGGCATGGGCTCGGTGCACCTCGCGCGTTTGTCGGGGGTGGGCGGCTTTCAGCGCCTCTTCGCCATCAAGCGGATGCACCCGCACCTCGCCGACGAGGTCGAGTTCGTGTCGATGCTGCTCGACGAGGCGCGCATCGCGGCGCGGCTCCATCACCCCAACGCGGTGCCCATCGTCGATGTGTGTCAGAGCCCCGAAGGCCCGTACCTCGTGATGGACTACATCGACGGCGTGACCCTCTCGAAGGTGCTCACGGGCACGCCCGAGGCGGCCTGGCACGAGCGGGTCTCGGTGGCGCTGCGGGTGCTCTGCGACGCGCTGGCGGGGCTCCACGCGGCGCACAGCCTCACCGACGACGAGGGGCAGGCCATGGGCCTCGTCCACCGCGATGTGTCGCCGCAGAATATCTTGATCGGCACCGACGGCGTCGGCCGCATCACCGATTTCGGCATCGCGCTGGCGGCATCGCGTATCGCGGCCTCGCGGCCGGGGATGATCAAAGGCAAGCCCTCGTACATGAGCCCCGAGCAGGTGGGGGCCGGTGTCGTCGACCGACGCGTCGACGTCTTCGCCGTGGGCATCATCGCGTGGGAGGCGCTCACCCACGCCCGGCTCTTTCACGCCGACACCGAGATGGGGGCGCTCATGCAGGTGATCTCGGCGCCCATCGAGGCGCCGAGCGCGCGGGTGCCGATGGTGCCGCAGGCCCTCGACGCGGTGTGCCTGCGGGCCCTCGAGCGCGACCTCGCGGCGCGCTTCGACTCGGCCCGCTCGCTCGGCGAGGCCCTCGAAAAGGCCGCCGCCGACGCAGGGATGCTCGCCACCGCGCACGGCGTCGCTGACTTCTTGAAGAAGCATTTCGCCGCCGAGCTCGCGACGCGGCGGGCGGTGATCCGTGACCACGTGAGGGCCCGCGGCGAGGCCTCGCTCTCGCCCGGGCGCGACCTCGAATCGGGCGGTCGCATCGCCTCGGGGGTGCTCCCGGGGCTGCCCGAACGGAGCGGCCCTGAGAGCGAGCGCAGCATCCCCGCGATCGAGGTGCAGTCGACGCCCTCGCCGGTGCCCGCGCCCGAGCGCCTCGCGCCGCCGCTCCCTTCGCCCGCCCGCGGCCCTTGGCGTTTCGGCGCGGCCTTGGCGGGCCTCATGGGCCTCCTCGGGCTCGGCCTGGCGCTTCGCCCGACGCCTGCCCCGACGCCGACCCCGACGCCGGTGGTGGTGCCCCCCGCGCCCTCACCAGCCCCGCCAGCGCCCGTGCGTGCGCCCGAGGTGGTGGTGCCCGCGCCGACCCCCGCGGCGCCTCTCCTGGGCCTCTCTGACGCCGCTGTCGGGCAAGACGCCCGCGCGGCCACCCCGATGGCGGCTCCGTCGCGACCCGTCGCCACACCGACACGGCGCCCTCGGCCGACGCCCGCCGAAGAGCCCGCGCTTGAGAACAACCCCTACCTTCACCGTTGAGCCCTCGACCGCGATGTCTTCACTGCCCCGATCTGCATGGCGTCTTCTGCTCGTCGCCGCGAGCGCGACGCTCTCGTGCAACGTCTTCGACGCCTCGCTCTATCAGACGGCGGGCCCGGTGCTCGCTGACCGCTGCGAGATGATGGCGAGCCTGCCCCAGGTGGGGTCTGACACTGCGCGGGTGGTGATGGTCGACACCCGCGGGTTGGGCGATCAGTACCGCGAGTTCGCGGCGTGTACGGGCAACGACCTGCCGGGCAACGAGGGCTTCTTCTCGGTCGCCATGCGGCGCGGAGAGACGTGGCATTTTCACGTCGACCCCATCGACCCGGTCGAGGCCGACCCGGCGGTGTACGTGCTCCCGGTGTGCACGACCCTTCAGTGTTCGCCCTCGGCGGCGAGCGACGTGTGCGGGCCCGGGCGGGGCGAGCATTTTTCGTTTCGCCCTGAGGCCGATGGCACCTTCGTGGTGGGCATCGACAGCCACCTCCGGGGCGGCGCCCGCTACGGCGTCACGGTGGTGCGGCCGGTGTGCGGCAACGGGGTGCTCGAGCACGGCGAGCCCTGCGACGACGCGCGCCCGCAGGCGGGGGTGACCTGCGAGCGATGTCACAAAGTGCTGGCCCGCGCGATGGAGTCTGAGGTCGGCGTGGCCAACGACGACTTCACCAACGCCATGGCCCTGCGGCCTGAGGCGGGCGGCGATGAGGCCTTCGTGGTACGCGGGGTGCTCACGGTCTGCGACAGCGACATGTTCGAGCGGGTCGCGGCGGCGGGGCAGCGTCTCGAAGCGAGGGTGCGTCCGACCGAGGGCGCGGGGTGCCCTGAGGGGCTGACGTTGACCGTGGCGCGGAGCCCCGCGGTCGAGCCTCCGGCCTTGACCGAGGTGCCCACGGCAGAGACTTCGGCGATGGCCGAGCGGGTCGACGGCTGCCCCGTGGTGACGGTGCCCTCGACGCAGGCGGGGCGGTACTTCGTGAAGGTCTCGGCCCCTCAATCGGTGCTGAGCGCCGACTTCGGGTACACCCTCTCGACGCTGCTCCGCTGAGCGCGGACGCGGCGGGAGGGCGCGTCGGTGTCACTCAGGGCAGCCACTCGACCCTGAGACGCAGGGTGCCGAGCTGGGTGCCCACGGTGCCCGGCGCCCGGATCGGCAGCGACACCTCGCCGTCTGCGGTGGGCAGCGTCGCGGCGTCGAGGTCGGCGTGACCGATGCGCTCGCGGGTGGTGGTGTCGTCGTCTGAGACGGTGAAGCGGAGAGGCAGATCGCGGGCCACCTCGAAGGCGCCGGCGAGGCGACGGTTGAGGCTCGCGCGGTTCTGGTTCGGCACCACGGGGCTGGTGTCGACCTCGCGGCCGAGGCCCACCGCGGCGGTGGTGACCACGAGGTCGGCCTCGCCGCCGATGACGTCCCAGTTTTGGCCGCTGGGGTTCTGCGGAGCGACCGTCACCTCGACGAGGGTGACCTGAACCCTCCGCCGCGCGGGCGCCGTCGCCGCGGCCTCGTCTGCGGGCGCGACCCGCGCGCGGACCCGCGCCGGGAGCTGGCTCGACGGCGGCGTCGCGAGGGTGATCGCGAGGGGGCAGGGGTGGTCGTTTTGAGCCCCCGCGACACTCGCAGGCAGGCGAACCCGATCGCTCGTACGGCCCGCCGAGAGGGTCGTGAGGGGCACCCCGCGGGGCGCCTCGACCGAGGCCCCGGGGTCGCGCAAGCGGGCGTCGAAGTACCGCGCCAGGTCGTCGGCGCACACGGCGGTGAGCACCGCGCCTTCGCCCTCTTCGAGCGCCACGTCGAGGCTGAGCGCGCCGTGCGCCGCGCCGTCGATGGGGCCGCTCACGTCGAGCCCGCCGGGCCACACCGTCGCGCGCTGGTTCAAGAGCCACGGGCCCGACTCGGTGGCAGGCCAGGGTCGCTCAGGGAGCTCGCCGCGGTCGAGGGCGCCCACCATGAAATCGACCTGCCGGTGCGGCAAATCGTAGGTCATGGTGAGCCCCGCGCCGAGCCGCTCGCGGAGCTGCGTCGAGCCCATCTCGGCCGCCTGCGCCCGCGCCCGCTCAGACACGCTCGTACCCGTCGCCGCCGCGACGCCCGAGAGGAGCCTCCCGAAGAGGCCCGTCGGCTCGGGCGAGACCATGCCCCGCGGTGTGACCTCGGCTTCGACGCCGTTCTGCGGGCGCATCCAGAGGGTGGCGACCCGGCGGGTGCGGTCGTAGGCCACGCGCACGTCGGCCGAAAAGGCGGCCTGCATGTCGAACAAGAGGTACTGACGCACCCGAAAGCTGCCCGCCTCGCGGTCGACCCACGTCCACCCGCTGCCGCCCATCGAGAGCGCGATGCGGTCGCCCGAGAGCTGCGCCGAGCAGCGACGGATCCACCAGCGGCCCACCGAGGTCGCCGTGCCCGCGGCGCGCCCCCGGAGGTTGCTCTCTCCGGGCAGACCCACCCAAGCCCCGAGGAGCCGCGGGCAGAGCTGCGGGGTCAGGGTCTCGGTCACCAAAGCCCGAACCTCGGCGTCGAGGGCCTCGGCGTCGCCTGGGCTTGAAGACGAGGGGTTTGAGGGCTGCGGAGTCGGTGCCGCGGCGCTCGGCGTGGTGTCGCGCCCCCGCACGAGGTGGCAGCCCGAGAGGGTGAGGGCCGCGAGCGAGAACGGAGCAAAGACGCGTCGGATCATCGGTGCCTCATCGGGTGTCAGCGCGGGCGCGGCGCACGCGGGGGGTGGTGCCACAGGGGCCGTGCCGGCGTCGACCCGATTGCGGCTCAGTAGAGGTCGCCCAAGGGCCCGCCGAAGCCGTGACGCCCGTGCCGGACGAGGAGCTGGAGCGAGGCGGTCTGCCGCGTCCACACGGAGTACGGGGCCCAATGTTCGGCGCCCTCATCGGGCGGCGCCGCGGCGAGGGTGAGCCCCGCGCCTTCGACCGCGGTAGCCCTCGGCAGATCGAGCAAGGCGAGCCCCGGGGTCACCGCATCGTCGACGAGCACCAGCGGCACCCCGGCGCGGGCCGCGAGGGCGCGATGCTGGGCGTTGTCGCCGCCGAACACCGAGAGCACTGAGCCCGGATGGGTCGATAGCACCGTCGCGGCGTGCTGCTCGGGGTGGGCTACACGCAAGAGCGCGAGCAGCGGGGCGCCCACGCGCTCGGCCGCGAGGCCGGGGTAGAGCCCCTCGTCGGTGAGCACGACGGGGGCCACGAGACCGAGGGCCGGAGGCGCCTCACCCGAGACCACCGCGGCGCCGTGGGCCAGGGCCTCGCCGAGGCGCGCCCGGAGCGTGTCGCGGCGAACCGGGTCGATGCGCTCGAGGGCCTCACGCACCCAAGGATCGCTCACCACCGCGGCGCACTGACGCGCGATGCGAAGGGCGAGGGCGTCGTGGACGCTCGCGCTCACCACCACCCGCTGGATCGCGTCATGACGGAGGCCCCCGAGGGTGACCCGCGACGCCACGATGGCCCGCGCCGCCAGGTCGAGGTCGGCGTTGTCGTACACCACCGCGGTGCCCGCGCCGTACGGGAGGCTCTGGGCTTCGATGCCACCGGCGAGGCACTCGACCTGAAACGCGCGGGCGTGACGCGGAGCCCCGAGCCAGAGCGCGCGTTGCACGGCGACATCGGAGAGCGAGAGCGCGAGCCCCGCCGAGAGCTCGCCCGTGGTCACCGTGACGCCCCCGTGGGGGAGCCCCGCCTTGCGCGCCACCTCGGCCACCTGGGCCAGGAGCCCCGCCACCGGAGCCTCGGCCACCAACGCCACCGCGGCACCGCGCGCGAACGCGCGAAACGCCGCGAGCATCGGGAGCGCCACCATCGCCGCGGGCGGCGCCGCGATCACCGTCGTCGGCGCGCTGTGGTGTGTCACGCTCCGCTCGGCCCCGAGCCGCAGCGCGCACGCGTGGAGCCCCGCCACCAAGGGCGTGAGCTCGTGCAAGATGAACTCGCCCGGCGCGACCCCGAGGAGCTTCGAGGCCTCAGCCCCGAGGTCGACCCGCGCGTCGACGAGACCCTCGGCGATCGCGCGCAAGAGCCGCGGTCGCGCCTCGACCGGCAGCCACCCGTGCGCCATCGACGACACCCGCTCGACCCAATGCGGGAGCGACATCGGCGGCGGCGGCAAATCGCTCTGCAACGCCTCGTACTCGCGCCCCGCCCCGACGGCCTCGCTCTCAGACTCGGTCACAGCCCCGCCATACCACCGTTGCACCCGAACCGTCGCGCGTGTCGACGCCGACCCCTCCACGGCGCGGGCCGCGCGCGCTCAAACCCTGTGCTGCGCTCGGCGCGGCGAACGGTCACCGCGCGGCGCAAAGCCTGCGTTGGGGGTGTTCGGCCATTGCCCAGGTGGGGGTGATTTCGTAGGGTGCGGGCCTCGCCCTATGACAGCGCTGCCCCAGCCCAGGCCCGCCTCTGCGTCGCTCACGATCATGACGCAGCTGCTCTTTCCAGAACACGCGAACGCTCTCGGCAAAGCCTTCGGGGGGCAGATCATGGCCTGGGCCGACATGGCCGGGGGCATCTGCTCGATGCGCCACTCGGGCGGCACCACGGTGACCGCCGCGCTCGACGACCTCCAGTTCGAGAACCCCATCAACATCGGCGACACGGTGGTGCTCGAAGCGCGGGTCAACGGCGTGTTTCGCACCTCGATGGAGGTCGAGGTCCTGGTCTTCGCCGAGAACCCGGCCACCGGGGCGCGGTGGCGCTGCGTCGAGTCGCGAATGACCTTCGTGGCCATCGACGGCCAAGGGCTCCCGAGGGCGGTGCCGCCGTTGGTGCTCGCGACCCCCGACGACCAGCGGCGGAGTGACGAGGCGCATGCCCGTCGCGCCGAGCGGCTCGCCCGCCGTCGTCGCTGAAGTACGCGTAACTACGAGGTTTCAAGAAAATTTGAGGCGCACACTTTGCGGGTCGGTCGGTCTTGCGAGGGTGCCGCAAATGATGCGAGGGTGTGCACGATGCGTCTTCAAGAGGCTCTAGAGCTACTGTCGGGGTACGAGCGAGAGGCGCTTCGGCAGCGCCGTGGCATCAAGCTTGACCCGCGCAAGCGTCTCGATGACGTCGAGCAGACGGCGCGGGCCTTGGTGGCCGAGACTGACCTGCGGCATTCGCGGCTCCCGGCCGAGGTGCGTCACCTCTTGCAGCGCCTTGTGGCGGCCAACGGGCTGCTCTCGGGGGCCTCGATGGAGCCCGCGGCGCGTCCGCTGCTTGATCTGGGCATCGCGTACACGGCGGCTCAGCTCGCGCGGAAGAAGGTGTCGGGCGGGGCCTCGAAGGCAGACGCCTCGGGTCACCGTCTGACCGCGGGCTCGCTCCTGCTGCCGTCGGCGTTTCTCGTTCAGGTGCCCGTGGGTGAGAGTGAAGACCCGCGGTGCCTGCGGGCGTGCCTGAGCATGGTCGACGCTGAGATCATCGGCCCGATGGCCCAACAGGTGATGAACAAGCCCGTCGCGATCACTGGGGCGATGGCGCTCCAAGAGGTGTGGGAGACCCTGGCGGTGCCTGGCTACCTTGAGCAGATCATCCGAGAGTTGCCGGTGGCCGAGGCGCGGCTCCTCGATGGCATCGAGCGGTACGGCGGCGAGGTCGACACGCAAGAGCTTCTCGCGCTCGATCAAGCCCCCGGGCTCTACCGCACGCAGTCGGGCATCGCGGTGCCCAAGCGCGGCGCGCCCTACGCGTTGCAGCGCAAGGGGCTGCTGTTTCAGCTCGGGGTCGAGCGCTTCGTGATGCCCACCGAGGTGGTGCGCATCGTGGGGGCGGCGCGGCAGGCCGAGCGGGTGGCCAAGCGGGCCGAGATCGAGGCGGCGGTGCGTGATGAAGATTACGTTCCGCAGCGGGCGCGGCACGCGAAAGACCCGTCGCTGACGGCGGTGGCGGCGCTCTGTTTGTTGCGTCACTGGGGGGTGGCGCTGCGCCCCGACGTGGGGGTGGCCCGGGCGGCGATGCGCCGCGCGTCGGAGCGTTTGAATGAGAGCGAAGAGACCGTCACGCTCTTGGTGACCCTCGCCCGGGCGGCGGGCCTCGGGCGGATGGTGACGCCCAACTCGAACCTCGGCATCGGCGGCGACGTGGTCACCGACGTCGGCCCGCTCTTGTGGAAGACCTACCAACAAGGCGGCGCGTGGGACGAGACCCGCATCGAGCCCGAGGTGCTGCGCTCGGGGCTCGTGGCGCGGGGCACGGCCGTCGTGCAGCCCGCGCGGTTGGTGCTGCTCGACGCCCTCGAAGCGGTGGCCCGAGAGAAGTGGGCGACCCCCGAGGCGGTGCGCGCCTACGCCCAGACCGACCCGCGGTACACGGCCCTGGTGAAGCTGCACGAGCGCGCGATCCGCGAGCGCCCCGACGTCTTCTACGGCACCATCGACGACGCGTGGAATCGCATGATGCTCCGCACGATGCCGGTGCTCGGCGCCCTCGACGTGGCCGAAGACGGCAGCGCAGTCAGGCTCTCGGGGCGCATGTCGCGCGACCGTGACCGCGGCAGCGAGCGCCCGCCGACGCCGGCCTCGGTGTACCGCCACGACCTCAACGTCTCGGGTCGTACGCGCCTCGTCTCAGTGATCGAACTGGCCGACGTCTGCGAGCTCGAGCGGGTGAACTTCGACTCGGCCCCGGGCGTGCTGGTCTTCGCCGTCGGGGCCTCGGCCCTCGCGCACAGCCGTGAGGTTCAGCACACCCCTGAGTTTGTCGAAGCGCGGCTGAAGTCAGTGGGCTTGCACGGGCCCTACCCCCCGGTGGTGCGCGAGCTCCTGTCGGGCATCGGGGTGGCGGGCGACGCGACGATGATCGCGCTCGCCGGGGTCATCATGGTCGAAGACCCCGAGATTCGTGAGGCCCTCCGTGCCGATGCGACCTTCCGCAAGATGCTCGTCGAGCTCGACGCGGGCGACCTCTTTCTCGTGCGCGCCGACGCAGACATCGCGAAGCTCCAGGCGCGTATCGGGCGGCACGGGCTCCAGTGGGTCGAGAAGGCGCCCGAGTCGGTGCGCCCGAGCGAGCTGCCGCCGGGTGACGCTGACACGAGCCGCGTGGTGAAGGTTCCGCCGCCGGCGAAGCTCCCGTCGGTCGAAGAAGACACGGGCTCGCAGGCCGCGCCGTCGCGAGCGCGGCGTCTCCGCGGGGCCTGAGCGCCCCGGCGTTACAGCCCGAAATGAAGGGTCGCCGCGAGGTCGAGCGACACCGGCGAGGTCGAGGGCAGCACCCAGAAGGTCGGCGACAAGAGGTCGACTTCGAGGCGCACCCTGCGCGCGAGCTGAAACATCACCCCCGCGGTGATGCGAAACACCGGCCCGTTGAGGGGCAGGTAGCCCACCTCGGCGCGCAACGGGATGAACACCCGGGCGCGAGGCACCAGGTCGACCGCGGTCTCGACGCCGAGGAGCACCAACGCGTTCGAGACGCGCTCGTTGCGGCCCCGCAGGTTGGCGTAATCAACACTCAGGGTGAAGCCCAGGCGGTCTTGCGGGAAGTACCCGAGGCGCAGCACCCCGAGCGCGTTGACGAAGCTGTCGCGGCCCGGGCCGAGCGAGAGGTTCAGGCCCCCGCCGAGCTCCCACCGGCGCGGGTGCGCACGGATGCGGCGCACCCTCGGCACCGGCGCCGTGGCGCTCGCGCGGGGGGCCTCGACCGGGGGGGCCACATCGGGCGGCACCAGCATCGCAGGGAGCGCCGCACGCAGCTGCTCGGCGAGCTCGAACTGGTCGGCCGAGACCTCGCGGGTGCGCTCGGTCGCTTCGACCGCGACCCTGACGCGCAACGTGACGATGTAACGCCCGCCCGAGGCCCGCACCTCGGCGGCGACCGCCACCGGGGCCTGCAGCGCGCGTTCGAGGGTAAACACCCCGTCGGGCGGCACCGGAAAGGGCAGCTGGAGCGCCTGCGCCGCGGCGTAGAGCTCAGTCGTGGGCAGCACCCGAAAGCCCAAGGCCGCGACCCCCGAGCGCAGCACCTCGGTCACGTACGCCCCGGCCTGCGCGTCGACGCCGATCGGCGCCGCGTCGATGACCACCGTGCGCGGGCCCTCAGGGTTGGCCGGAGGCGGCGTCGGCGAGGTCGGAGAAGGCACCTGGCGGGCCGCAGGGGGCGCCGCGGGCGGGTCTTGGGGTGTCACCGCAGGGCTCGCCGTCTCGGCGCCTGCGGGCGGCGTCTGGGCAGCCTGAGGGGCCGCGGCGGGCGCGACGGGTTGGGCCGCTAGGGGCGACGCGAGGCCAAGGCCCGCGAGCAGGGTCACCACGAAGTGAGAGCGCACAGCGGGGGAGAGAGTATCGAATGCGCGGGGCGCGCGCACGCCTTCTTGTGCTTGTGTTTCGAGCGCGGGTCGGGGCAACGATGCGGGCGATGAAGTTCGCGCGACAGGCAGGTACCTTGGTCGGGGTCATTCACCTCCCGGCGTTGCCGGGGGCGCCGCGATACCGCGGTGATTTCGAGGCGATCCGTGCGTCGACGGCGCGCGACGCCGAGGCCCTCGCGGCGGCAGGCTTCGACGCCGTGATCGTCGAAAACTTCGGCGACGCGCCCTTCTTCGCCGGGCCCGTGGGCCCCGAGACGGTGGCCGCCATGGCGGTGCTCGTCGACACCGCCCGCCGCGCCTCGGGGCTCGCCATGGGCGTGAACGTGCTCCGCAACGACGGGCAGAGCGCCCTCGCCGTCGCGGTCGCGACCGGGGCCCGTTTCATTCGGGTGAACGTGTTGGTCGCCGCCCGGGTCACCGACCAGGGCGTGGTGGCCTCTGACGCCGCGCGGCTCTTGCGATTCCGTGCGGCGCTCGGGGCCCAGGGGGTCGGCCTGATCGCCGACGTCGGGGTCAAGCACAGCGCGCCGCTCGGCCTCGGCGGGTCGATCGAGGAAGAGGCCATCGAGGCCGTCGAGCGCTCGCTCGCCGACGCCGTGGTGGTGACCGGCGCGCGCACCGGGGCCGAGGCCGACACGGCCCGGGTCGAGGCGGTCAGGGCCGCGATCGGTGAGACCCCGGTGTGGCTCGGGAGCGGGGTGCGGGCCGAGACCCTGGGCGCCTGGCTCGCGGTCGCCGACGGGGTGATCGTGGGCAGCGACCTCCGCGAGGGCGGGCGCGCCGGCGGGCCCATCGACCCCGCGCGGGCGCGGCGCTTTACGGCGATGCGGGGCTGAGGGTCGGCGTCGGGGGCGGCGCGCGGGTCGACTTCTCGACAAGGCGCGCCGGGCGAGGCACCCTGCGCGGAGAGACCCTCGAACGGTGGCGCGACGAAGCAAACAGTACGAACCCATCGGGGTCGCTCACATCGGCACCCTGCTCGCAGAGGCCATCCGTGACCCTGCCCGCATCCGCGCCGCGCTCGGGGTGTGGCCCGCGTGGGAGGAGGCCGTGGGCCCGCAGGTCGCACAGGCTGCGAGGCCCGTGTCGCTCCGCACCGGGGTGCTCACGGTGCATGTGAAGAACACCGTGTGGATGCAGGAGCTCTACCAGCAGCGGCAGTCGCTCCTGCGCAAGGTTCAGGCCCTGCCTGCGGGCTCTGCGGTGCATGAGCTGCGGTTTCGGGTGGCGCCGGTGCCGACCGTCGAGCAGCTCTCGGGGGCCGAGCCGCGCGAGCCGGTGCGTCCGGCGCCGATTCCGTATGAGGTCGCGAAGCAGATTCGTACGGTGCCGAACCCTGCGCTCCGCGGGGTGATGCTGCGGGTCGCCTCGCGCTGGGCGGGGCTCGTGCGGGCCCGCGAGGGCGAAGATTGATCGGTCAGCCCTCGCGCGGGTGCAAGAGCGCCACGAGGGTCTCGCCGTCGCGCGCGATGCGCACACGCCCGAGGCCCGCGATGCGCGCGAGGCCGTCGGTGTCGGCCGGAGCCTGCGACACCAGGTCTTGCAGACAGTGCCCGGGCAGCACCACCTGGAGGTCGACGCCCCGGGCCGCCGCGGTCTGCGTCCGCCAAGAAGAGAGCGCCTCTTCGCGCAGCTTGCGCGACCCGAGGTCGCTCGGGGCGCGGTCGAGGGAGCACCAGGCCTGCTCGTCGACGGGCAGCGTGCGCCGCGCGAGACCCTCGTCGATGGCCGCGAGCCAGCGCGCGTCGAAGACCTCAGGGTGCTGCGAACCGTAGCTGAAGCGCTTGAGCGCTTCGAGGCTCCGCGGCTGGGCTTTGGCCATGGCGAGGAGGTTCGCCCCTGAGACGATGCGGCCGTTGGGGCAGTCGCGCTGCATCGCCAGCGACTCGCGCAAGAGGCTCAGCTGCCGGAGCACCGACCGGCCGGCGGCGTTGAGCTCGCGGAAGCCCTTGATTCGCGCGAAGGGAGGCCGCGCGTCGTCGAGCTCGCTCAGCGCCCTTTGCAGGGCGTACAGCGTCTCTTCAGCGACCTCGGGGGCGATGCCGAGGGCCTGAACCTCGGCTTCGAGCGCCGCGTCGAGGGCGCCGAGCCACACCACGTCGGCGGCGAGGTACCCCGTGGCCCGCGCGTCGAGGGGGCGCAGGGCCCAGTCGTGGCGCTGCATGGCCTTGTCGAGGGTGACCCCGAAATACCGCAAAACCACGGCGCGGAGGCCCGTCTCTTGGTGGCCGAGGAAGCGCGCCGCCACGGCGGTGTCGCGCGCGCCGCCGAGCCGCACCCCGAGCGCGCCGAGGAGCCGCGCGTCGAAGCCCAGGTCGTGAAAGATCTTGGGCCGCGCCGCGTCGGCGAAGAGCGCCACGAGCCAGGGCACCGCGGCGATGTCGACGGCCAGCGTGTCGATCACCACCGCGCGGGTGGCCGCCGCGCCGACCGCGGCCTCGGCGAGCTGGAGCGTGCAGAGCGCGGGGCGATACGCGTGCATGCCGTTGCTCTCGCAATCTACCGCGACGGCGCCCCAAGCGCAGAGCTCAGGCGCCAGGGCCTCAAGGCCCTCGTACGAGTCGATCACCACAACGTCGATCACCCTAGGAGCCTCCGTCTCGGCCCGCAGCGTCGGCCGCGGGCTGCAAAAGGTCGCGCACAAAGCTGTCGAAGCGAAGCGTAAACACCCGCGTCGCGCCCCCCGAGGTGCCGCGCAAGGTCGCGACGCCGGCGAGGTGGCCGCCGAGGGCGCAGGTGGTGTGCTCCCAACGGAGCGTGCCCGAGAGGGTGCCGTCGCGGGTGTCAAAGAGCCCGACGCCGGGCAGCTCGATGCGCGCCTCGACGGGCACCTCAAGTCCCGATCTCAGCGCCACCCGCGCGCGCAGGGCGACCCGAAGTTCGAGCGCGTGGAGGGCCGCCGAGGGCCACCCGAGGGCCGCCTCGACGAGGTTGAGGGTGCGACCGTCTTCGACAAAGACGCCGCGCTCGACGAAGCGCAGCGGGGTCGGCGCGGTCGCGTCGTCGAGGCCCACGGTGAGGCTCGCCGTGCCGGTGTACGGGGTGCCCTCGCGCAGCGGGTCGATGAGCCCTTCGAGGGCGCGGAGGTCGTCGGCGCAGCGCGCGCTGAGCAGCGGGTCGAGGCTCTCGCAGAGCCCCGGGGCGTGCTGCGCGAGGGCCATGCAGCGCGGTCGCTCGCTCACCCTTGCGGCCGCGCAGAGCCGACGGTCGCGGGCCGCGATGGCCACACACACCGGGTCGCGGGCGCCCTCGGTGGCGAGGGTCGGGCACGCGCCCGGGGCGCCGCTCACCATCGCCGCGCGGGCCTTGCAGGTGTCGCGGAGCGGCGAGAGGCGCACGCCCTCGCAGAGGGCCACGCTGCGCCCGCGTGGGGCGAGCTCAAGGCGGCAGGCGTCTTCGAGGAGGCTCGCCGCGTCGAGGGTCGACAGCGCCGCCGAGAGCTCCGGGGCGAGGCTCGCGCGGTTGCGGGCGATGCAGCGCGCGAGGGCGGGCGGCAGCGCGCCGGCGTCAGCGGCGGGGGGGCCTTCGGGGGCCGGGGTGCTCGGCGGCGCGAGGGTGAGGGCCCGCGAGGGGCGCGCGGGCGAGGGCGGCGCCGTGGGGCGAGGCGGTGACTCGCAGGCCGCGAGGGCTGCGACGAGACTGAAGAGCCGAAGGGGTTTCACACCAAACGCCAGCGAAGCGTAGGGTGAGGGTGTCATGCCATGCCCCGCTCGGGAAATGATTGTTTTGACCGCTGCGCGGGCCCGATCGTAGGATCGTGGCCGTGTCGAGCGACCCGCTCTTTGCGCGATTTGGCCGCGAGTTCGGCCCCAACGTGGTGCTCTTCCGTGAGGGAGAGCCCGGCGGGGTGATGTACGTGATCCAGCACGGGCGGGTGAAGATCGTGCGGCAGTTTCCGAGCGGCGAGCGCATCTTGGCGACCCTCGGGCCGGGCGACTTTTTCGGCGAAATGGCGATCTTGAACAACAAGGCCCGCAACGCCACGGCGGTGACCCTTGAGGCGGTGCGCGCCCTCGAGATCGACGCCCGCACCCTTGAGACGATGGTGCTCGGCAACGGCGAGATCGCCGTGCGGTTGATCACCCGGCTCGCGCGGCGGCTCGACTCGGCCAACGCGCTCATCGAGATCTTGCTGCAACAAGACCCGCGCCTGCGGGTGGTGCTCGGGCTCGCCCGCGCGGCCGAAGAGTTCGGCGTTCCGGTCGAGGGCGGCGGCATCAAGGTGCCCGTGCAGATCGCAGCGCTGGCCGGGGCCGTCGGGCTCGACGAGGGCACCGTGGTCGACGTGCTCGAGCGCCTCACCCGGGTGCGGATCATCGGGAGCCTCGGGAGCGAAGGCTGGTTCGTGCCCGATGTCGGTCGGCTCCATGAGTTCGCAGAGCTGCTCGAACACCAACGCACGCGCGGCAGCGGCCTGCCTCCGAAGCCCGCAGCCCCGACCCGCGCGATGCCCCCCACCGGAGAACGCTGAGGCCCGAACCCCTGATGGAACTGCGCGTCCTAGGTTGCCACGGCGGCGAGAGCCGCAAACATCGCTCGACGAGCTTCTTGCTCGATGGCCGGGTGGGCCTCGACGCCGGGGCCACCAGCGGCATGCTGACCCTCGAAGAGCAGCTCGGGCTCGACGCCATGGTGGTCTCGCACGCGCACCTCGACCACGTCCGAGACCTCGCCTCGCTGGCCGACAATCGCTGCCAGGGGGCCGAGCGACCGCTCGTGGTGGCGGGCACCCCCGAGACGCTGCGGGCGCTCAAAGAGCACTTCTTCAACAACGTCTTGTGGCCCGATTTTACCAACATCCCCTTGGTCAACGGCGGCGGCCCCACGGTGGTCTTTCAGCCCCTCGAGCCCGAGGTCGCCACCGACGTCGCGGGCATCTCGGTGAAGCCCGTCTTGGTGAGCCACACCATCGAGAGCGCAGGCTTCATCTTGGCGCGCGACGGCCGGGCCTTGGTCTTCTCGGGCGACACCGGGCCCACCGAGCGGCTCTGGGCGGTGGCGCGCGAGACCGCCGAGGTGCGCGCCATTCTCCACGAGGTCAGCTTCCCCGATGAGCTCGAGTGGCTCGCGCGGGTCTCGGGGCATCACACCCCGGCCACCCTCGCGCGCGAAATGCAAAAGCTCGGGCGCCGCGATCTGCCGTGGCTCCTCTATCACATCAAGCCCAACTGCCAGGCCGCCGTCGAGCGCGAGCTCGCCCGGCTCCACGACGGCCGAATCGAGCTCCTCGACCTCGACGAGACCTGGTCGCTCTGAGGCCGCCGGTGACCTCGGCCTTCGAACAGCTCGCGCCCCTCGCAAGCCGCGGCATGGTGCTCAACCTCGACGCCATGCGCGAGGCCCTCACACACTTCGGCCACCCCGAGCGCGATGTTGACACTGTTCACATCGCAGGCACCAACGGCAAGGGCAGCGTCGCCGCGATGACGGCCTCGGTGCTCGGCGCCGCGGGTCGCCGGGTGGGGCTCTACACCTCGCCGCATTTGCACCGCTTCGCCGAGCGCATCAACATCGCGGGCTCTCCCATCGACGACGGTCTGGCCTCGCGGCTGACCGCCGAGGTGCTCGCCGCGGTCGCCCGGGGGGCCATCGCGCCGCTGACCTTCTTCGAGGCCGCGACGGTGCTGGCGTGGCGCGCGTTTCGCGCCGAGGGCTGTGACGCGGTGGTGCTCGAGGTGGGGCTCGGCGGTCGCCTCGACGCCACCACGGTGTGCGCCCCGACGGTGTGCGCGATCACCCGCATCGCCCGAGACCACGAGGCGATCTTGGGAGACAGCCTCGAAGCCATCGCGGCTGAGAAGGCGGGCATTCTGAAGCCCGGGGTGCCGTGCGTGCTCGGGCCGTCGATGCCGACCGAGGTGAGGCGCACCCTCGGCGAGGCGGCCGCGCGGGTGGGGGCGCCGCTCATCGACGCGCAGGGCGTACGCGACGACGGCGCCGGGTGGCGCTTGCCCCTCGGCGGCGGGCTCAAGGTGCCGCCTGTGCTCGGCGGCGCGTATCAGCGCGACAACGTGGCCGTGGTCGCGGGGCTCGTCGCGGCGCTCCGGGCCAGCGGGGTCGCGGTCGACGACGCGGCGGTGGCGGCGGGGCTCGGCGCGGTGCGGTGGCCGGGGCGCTACGAGCGCGTGGGGCGCTTCCTCCTCGACGCCGCGCACAACCCCGACGGGCTCGACGCGCTCGTCGCCGCGGTGAGACGCGAGGGGCTCGACGTCGGCGCGGCGGTGTTCGGCGCCTCGCGCGACAAAGATCAGGTCGCCATGACGGGGCGGCTCGCGGCGCTCTTGCCGCCTGCGCGACGCTTCTTCGCGGCGGCGCCGATGCCCCGAGCCGAGGCCCCCTCGGTGCTCGCGGGGCACCACGGCGGGGTCGCGTGTGAGGGCGTGGCCGAGGCCCTCGCGCAGGCCGAAGCCGTCGCGGGCGAGGGGCAGACGGTGCTCGTGTGCGGCAGCATCTTCGTCGTGGCCGCGGCGCGGGCGGCGCTCATGGGGGTCGCGCAGGAGCCCTTTGTGGGGCTCTGAGGGGCTCAGCGCTGCACGATCAAGACGCGATTCTCGTCGGTGTAGGTGACGGCGCCGTGTTCGCCGCCGCAGTTCCAACACGCTGACCAGACGACCTCGCGGCGGGCTTCGCCGTAGGCGAGGGTGAGCGCCACGGGGTCGTTTTGGAGCAGAAACGAGCCCGCGTGCCGGTAGCGCCCGTCGGGCAAGGCCCACACCGCGGCGACCCAACTTCCCACGCGAGAGCGGGCCACGAAGACCAGAATTTCTTCGCCGAAGGTGGGGCTCCAGCGCACCGGCGCGACCGAGAAGTGATACTCTGGGTGGCTCTCGGCGTTGGTCGAACCGTGGTTCAGCACCTCGGTGATGGCGCCCGGCAAGAAGAGCTGGAGCCCCTCGCGAAGGTGCAGCCGTTCGAGCTCGGGCACCTCGGCGATGATGGCCGAGATCTGCGCCGCGTTCATGGGCTCTTCGCGGAAGGGTCGGCGCGACACCTCGCGGGGGTACCGAGCGCTCGGGGCGTCACCGCCGCAGCACCGAAACGCGACCTCGAGGCCCGTCTGCGCGGCCACCGCGGTGCGACGCGCGGCGCAGCGGTGGAGCGTCGCCGCCGCGCTCCCGGCGGCCCCGCGGATCACGGCCCCGATCTCGACGTCGTCGAGGGTCCATTCGGCGTAGCGGGTGCCGAGACCGAAGACGCCCTCGCGGGAGGCGCAGAGCCCGTGCTGGCCTTGGCCGCAGCGCGGCTCCCAGTACACCCCGCCGGGGAAGGGCGCCTCGTCGGGCCCCTTGCAGGCACGCTCCCACTCAAGCTCGCTGCAGAGCCGTCGCCCGCGCGAGGCGCAGGCCTGCGCCGCTTGGACCCTCGACAACCCCGTCTGGGCGGGCTGATTGGGGTCGTTCGGATACGGCAGCGCGTCGATGTCGAAGGCCCCGAGCGCGACGGGTACGAGGTCGGCCTCGTTGGCCGGGTCGCGGCCGAGGTCGCCCGGGAGCGAGCCCACGCGCAAGCGCCCAGCCCCCACGCGCACCCGCATCCCCGCCGACGGGAGCGCCCGCTCAGGCCGCGGCGCGGGCCCTGCGTCGACCCGGGTCGGGAGCGTGATGGGGGCCGCGCTCCCCGCGTCGAGGGGCGCCGACGGGCGTCGCGGCGGGCCAGCGTCGACCCGCGGCGGGGCCGGCGGATCAGGCCTTCGACACCCCCCAAGGGCCACGAGCACAAGGCCAAGGCGCCTGGCGGCGCGGGTGCTTCTCTCGCGCTTCACGACAGCTCGGGCGGGTAGCACTCTTTCGCGGGCCTCAGCAAAAACCGCGCAGGCCGAATCGACAGGCGGGTTGAACGCGAGGCTTCGGTCATGGCAACACAGCGCTCGCCTCATGTCGAAGCTCAACCCTCGCTTGCTTGTGTTGTTGGCCCTCGCGCTCGGCGCCGCGGTCTCGGGGTGTCGGCGCCCGATCGGGGCCCCGCTCCCGCCGCCCTCGCAGTGCCGGGCCCGCTCGCTCGGCATCGGCGCCCGCGACGTGATCACCGTGACGGTCTTCAACGAGACCAACCTCTCGGGCGACTACCGCGTGGGCGAAGACGGGGCGCTCGACTACCCCTATCTCGGGCGCATCTCGGTGCTCGGGCTCGAGCCCGCCGAGGTGGCCGTTCAGCTCCGCAACGGCCTCGGGCAGCGCAGCGGCGACAACCCCGCGGGCCACGACGTGCTGCGCGACCCGTCGGTGCGCGTCGAGGTGCGCGAGGTGAACTCGCGTCGGCTCTCGGTGTTCGGGCAGGTGCAGCACCCGGGGGTGTTTCCGCATCAGCAGTGCCTGACTTTGACCCAGGCCATCAGCCTCGCGGGCGGGTTTACGGCCCTCGCCGAGAAGAACCAGGTGCGCGTCACCCGTCGCGACCGACAGGGCAACCGTCGCACCTTCGTGCTGCGGGTCGAAGACATCGCCGAGGGGCGCGCCCCCGACTTCGACATCGAGCCCGACGACGTCATCTTCGTGCCCGAGTCTCTCACCTGAGCCGCGGGCCTCGCGCCGGAGCCTCCCGGGCCTCGCTCAAAGAGGCTCTTTCAGCGCGTCGCGGCGCGTCGCCGTGGTACCGTCGGCGCCGCGTGATCTATGGCCCACAGCATCTCGTTTGAGCTCAATGGCAAGCCCGTCGTCGTGACCGGCGTCTCGTCGAACACCTCGCTCCTCGACTGGCTCCGAGCCCAGGGCCGAACCGGCACCAAAGAGGGCTGCGCCGAGGGCGACTGCGGGGCCTGCTCGGTGGCCCTTCGCGACGTCGACGGCCGCGGCAAGCCCACCTGGCGCGCGGTGAACGCCTGCCTCACGCTCATGCCCATGCTCGACGGGCGCAGCGTCGTCACCGTCGAGGGCATGGCCGAGGGGGGCCTCCACCCCGTTCAAGAGGCCATGGTGGCCCGGGCGGGCTCGCAGTGCGGGTATTGCACGCCGGGCTTCATCGCCTCGATGTTCGAGGGCTACTACCGCGACGGGCTCACGACCCCGGCCCAGGTCTCAGACCAGCTCTGCGGCAACCTCTGCCGCTGCACGGGGTACCGCCCGATCCGCGACGCCATGGCTGACGCCCTCGCGGCCCCCGCCCGCGCCCAGCCCGACCGCTTCAGGCTGCCCCTCGCGGCCCCCGCGCCTTTGCCCGAGAGCGCCTTTCACAACGGCGCCGAGGTGTACCTCCAGCCCGACTCCCTCGACGCCTTGCTCGCCTTGCGGGCGGCGCACCCCGAGGCCGCGCTCATCGCCGGAGCCACCGAGATCGGCGTCGAGATCAACAAGAAGTTCAAGCACTTCGGGCTCCTGATCTCGACCGAGCGGGTGGCCGCGCTCCGCGCCATCGAGGCGACCGACGACCGCTGGCGCATCGGCGGCGCCGCCACCCTCACGGCCCTCGAAGAGGCCCTCGGCGGCGAGTACCCGGCCCTCGACAAGATGCTCTGGGTCTTCGCCTCGCGGCAGATCCGCAACCGCGCCACCCTCGCGGGCAACCTCGTCACCGCCTCGCCCATCGGCGACCTCGCCCCGGTGATGCTCAGCCTCGACGCCGAGCTCGAGCTCGCCTCGGTGCGCGGCGTGCGCCGGGTGCCCATCGCCGACTTCTTCGTCGCCTACCGCAAGACCGTGCTCGCGCCCGACGAGGTGCTGAGCGCCGTCTACCTCGCCCGAGGGCCCTCTGCGCCGGGCCTCACCCGCCGCTTTGACACCTTCAAGGTCTCAAAGCGCCGCGAACTCGACATCGCCATCGTGTCGGCCTCCTTTGTGGTTGACACCGACGAGAATTTGTGCATCCGTCACGCGCGGCTGGCCTACGGCGGCGTGGCGGCGACGCCGGTGCGGGCCCGCGCGGTCGAGGCGGCGCTCTTGGGCCAGCGCTTCGAGCGGGCGACCTTCGAGGCGGTGCGCGGCGCGCTCGGTGCGAGCTTCGCGCCCATCGACGACGTGCGCTCGGGGCGTCTCTACCGTCGGCGCCTCGTGGTGTCGCTCTTTGAGAAATTCTTCGAGGGCGCGCAGAGCGCGGCCCAAGATCTCCCGCTGCGCTACCTCACGACCCCGCCGCAGGCCGAGCCGGCGGGCTCGAAGGCGCTGCGCCACGAGAGCGCCGAGGGGCACGTCTCGGGGCAGGCCCGCTACGTCGACGACGTGGCCGAGCGCCGCGCGATGCTAGAGCTCTGGCCCGTGATGGCGCCGCACGCCCACGCTCAGATCGTGCACCGAGACGCCGCCCGGGCGCGGGCCATGCCCGGAGTGCGCGCGGTGCTGATGGCCGAAGACGTGCCGGGGCTGAATGACGTCGGGGCGATCCGTCACGACGAGGTGCTCTTGCCGCGCGATCTCGTGAGCTTCGAGGGCCAGCCCGTCGCGGTGGTGGTTGCCGACAGCTACGCCCAGGCGCGGGCCGCCGCGGCCGCGGTCGAGATTCGGTACGCGCCGTTGCCGCCGGTCTTGGGCCTGGCCGACGCCATCGCCGCGGCGAGCTACCACACCGCGGGTCACACCATCCGTCGCGGCGACGTCACGGCGGCCTTGGCGGCCTCGCCGCATCGCCTTGCGGGCAGCCTCGACATCGGCGGGCAGGAGCATTTCTACCTTGAGACCCAGGCGGCTTGGGCCGAGGTCGGCGAGTCGGGCGAGGTCTTCGTGTCGTCGTCGACGCAGCACCCGAGCGAGGTGCAGGCGATCGTGGCGCATGTGTTGGGCCTCGGGCGTCACCAGGTCACCGTCGAGAGCCCGCGGATGGGCGGCGGCTTCGGCGGCAAAGAGACCCAGGGGGCCTATTGGGCGGCCCTCGCGGCGCTCGGCGCTCAGAAGACAGGCTCGCCCGTGCGGGTGCAGCTCGACCGCGACCTCGACATGCGCCTTACGGGCAAGCGTCACCCCTTCTTCGCGCAGTACGAGGTTGGCTTTGATGACGCGGGGCACCTCACGGCGCTGCGCGCGTCGCTGACGAGCGACGGCGGTTGGGCCCTCGATCTCTCAGAGTCGATCTGCGACCGGGCGCTCTTCCACATCGACAACAGCTATTACATCGCCGCGGTCGAGGTGCACGGCCGGGTCGCGCGCACCAACACCGTGTCGCACACGGCCTTTCGCGGCTTCGGCGGCCCCCAGGGTATGGTCGTGATCGAAGAGATCATCGACCGCGTGGCCCGCACCCTCGGCCTCGCGCCTGAGCTCGTGCGGGCGCGAAACCTCTACCGCGGCGAGGGCGAGACCGCGACGACGCACTACGGTCAGGCCATCGTCGACAATCGGCTCGATCGCATCTGGGCATCGCTCATCCGATCGAGCGACTTCGAGGCGCGGCGCGCCGAGGTCGCGGCCTTCAACGCGAAGAGCCCCAAGATCAAGCGCGGCCTCGCGATCACCCCGGTGAAGTTCGGCATCTCGTTCACGGCGAGCTTTCTCAACCAGGCGGGCGCGTACCTGCTCGTCTACCGAGATGGCACCCTTCAGGTGAATCACGGCGGCACCGAGATGGGGCAGGGGCTTCACACCAAGATCCTCGGCGTGGTGATGCGCGAGCTCGGCCTCTCGCGCGAGAAGGTGCGGATGATGAAGACCGCCACCGACAAGGTGCCCAACACCTCGGCGACGGCGGCCTCGGCGGGGGCCGACCTCAACGGCGCCGCGGTGCAAGACGCGTGTGCGACGCTGCGCGGGCGGCTCTTGCCGGTGGCGGCGGCGCTCCTCGGCACCGACGCGGTGAAGGTCAGGCTCGGCCCGGCGGGCTTCGAGACCCTCGACGGGGGCGCCCGGGTGAGCTTCGAGGCGACGGTCGAGAAGGCTTATTTCCAGCAGATTTCGCTGGCCGCGACGGGGTACTACCGCACCCCTGAGATTCACTACGACAAGGCCCGCGGGCAGGGGCGGCCCTTTCACTATTTCGCCTTCGGGGCCGCGGTGGCCGAGGTCGAGGTCGACGGCTACTCGGGCATGAAGAAGGTGCTGCGGGTCGACATCGTGCATGACGTCGGCGACTCGTTGAACCCCGGCGTCGATCGGGGCCAGATCGAGGGCGGCTTCGTGCAAGGCATGGGCTGGCTCACCGCAGAAGAGCTCCGTTGGGACGCCAAGGGCGCGCTGCGCTCGCACTCGGCCAGCACGTACCAGATTCCGTCGTTCGGTGACGCGCCTGAAGATTTTCGGGTGACCCTGCTGCCCGACGCCGCGCAGGCCGGCACCATCCACGGGAGCAAGGCCGTCGGCGAGCCGCCGTTGATGCTGGCGATGGCGGTGCGCGAGGCCATCCGCGACGCGGTGGGGGCCTTCGGCGCGGGGCGGGGGCCCATTGACCTCGGCTGCCCCTCGACCCATGAAGCGATCGCGTCGGCGATCGACGCGCAGACGACCCTGTTTACTGAGTGACGCCTCCCATGATCGATGACCGTGACCCGCGGAGCCGGCCGGTGCCGCGGGTGTTGTTCGCGCTCGTACGGCCGTTTCAACGCTTCTTTCGTACCGAGGTCGCGGGCGGCATCGCGCTCTTTGTGAGCACGCTGATCGCGCTCGTGTGGGCGAACTCGGCCTATCGGCACGGGTATCATCACCTCTTTGAGACCGAGGTCGCGTTCGGCTTCGGCGCGCTCCAGACGAGCCACCCGCTTCATCATTGGATCAACGACGGTCTGATGACGCTCTTCTTCTTCATCGCGGGGATGGAGATCAAGCGCGAGCTCGTCAAGGGCGAGCTCCGCACCTTCTCGAAGGCCCTCTTGCCGGCCCTCGCGGCGCTCGGCGGCATGTTGGCGCCCGCGGCGATCTACTGGCTCATCGCGGGGCGGGGCGACGCGCACCGCGGTTGGGGCATCCCCATGGCCACCGACATCGCCTTCGCGTTGGGGTGCCTCGCGGCGGTGCGTCGTCGGGTGCCGCCCTCGCTGGTGATCTTTCTCACGGCCTTGGCGATCTTCGACGACCTCGGCGCCATCGTGGTGATCGCGGTCTTCTACGGGCAGTCGATCCAGGTCGGGGCCCTCGCCGCGGCGGCGGGGCTGACGGGGCTCCTGGCGGTGTTCGCGCGGGCCCGCGTTCAGCGCGCGACGCCCTACACCGTCGTGGGCTTTTTCTTGTGGTTGGCGCTCTTGCGCTCGGGCCTCCACGCGACCCTGGCGGGCGTGATCTTGGGCCTCGCCATCCCCGCGGTGCCGCGCCGCTCGACGGGCGAGGTGCTCGACGAGCTCGACGCGAGCTTCGAGGTCTTGCGCCGCGAGACCCGGGCGGCGGGGGGCGACAACGAGACCCTCGCGCTCATCGAGCGTCACCTTGAGTCGGTGCAGGCGCCGCTCGATCGCTTCGTGCACGGGCTCCACGGGGTGGTGGCGTTCGGGGTGGTTCCGCTTTTTGCGTTGGCGAACGCGGGGGTCACGCTGGTGGGGCACCCGGTGTCGTTGTCGCGCGGCGCGACGCTCGGGGCGATGTTGGGCCTCGCGCTCGGCAAGCCCATCGGGGTCTTCGGCGCGACCTGGCTGGCGGTGCGTTCGGGCCTCGCCGAGCGCCCCTCGGGCGCACGCTGGCGCGACATCTTCGGCGTCTCGGTGATGGCCGGGGTGGGCTTCACGATGTCGCTCTTCGTTGACCAGCTCGCCTTCGCGGGGCAGCCCGCGCTGATCGACGACGCCAAGCTCGGCGTGCTGGTGGGCTCGCTCGTGTCGGCGGTCTCGGGCGTCGCGTGGATCATCGCCGCAGGCCGCGAGCGCGCCCAGACCGCGAGCGAGCAAGACATCGCCGTGGTGGCCGACCTGCGCCGCTTCGCGCCCGGCTACCGGGTCGAGAGCTGGGTCGCCCAAGGGCCCCTGGTGGGCAAGACGCTCGGCGAGGCGCAGCTCCGAAACGAGTTCGGTCTCACCGTGATCGGGTGCTGGAGCCGCGACGACCACCCGAGCCTCGGGCATCATCGCAGGCTCCTCCCGATGGGCGCCGAGAACATCATCCGCGCGGGTGATACGCTGCTGATCGTGGGCGAAGACGCGAAGGTCGACGCGTTCCAGCAGAGCCTCTCGGGGCCGACGTCGCAGGGCTGAGCTTCAGCCTTGCGGCGGCTCGGCGTCGCCGCCCCCGGGTGTCGCATCGACAGCGCCCGCATCGAGCGCGCCCGCATCGACAGCGCCCGCATCGACAGCGCCCGCGTCGACAGCGCCCGCGTCGACAACGCTCGCTTCGGGGCCGTCGGCCGCGAAGCCGTCGAGGGGCTCGGCGTCGGCGGAGCTTCCATCAACCCGCACGGCGTCGAGGGCCGCGTCGCCGAGGGGTTGTACCGCGCCCCCGTCGTCGCCACACGCGCGGGCGCATTGATCGACCTCATCGCACGAGCTCGCGGCGACGTAGCAAGCCGTGAGCCGGTCGAAGCTCGCGGGGGCCGTCTGGGCCGCGAAGCGCGCGTAGGCCTCGGGGCAGTTGTCGAGCCCGCATCCGAGCGTCGTAAGGCGGCCACACACCGCCTCGGGGCTCGCGCGCGAGGCGCCCGCCGGGGCGACGCAGCGTGACGCGGGGAGCGGCGCGATGGTCTCGCAGGCCATCAACGAGGCGACCACGAGAGCGATCCAGGGTGCGGTCTTTCGCATGGCTCAGTTGACTCCGGTCGAGGTGCCGAGGGTCACGATGAAGTCGTTGGTCGAGACGAGATTGCCCGAGTCTTGGCGCAGAAAGCGCCGGTTGAACGACAGGTTGAGCATGAGGTTGTTCAAGAGGCTGTCGGGCGCCTGACGCCGCTGCGCCTGGCTCGTGAGGTACATCGCCCCGAGCACCCGGAAGAGCGAGCCGTCGAGCTCGAAGATCGCGTCGAGGCCCTCGAAATTGCGGCGAAGATACTGCGCCGCGATCACGAGCTGGTCGATCTGCAAGGGCCCCACGGTGGCGCCCACGCTCGTGCGCAGCGGGCCCGAGGCGTCTTCGACGAAGAGCGTGATGGGGAGCCGCGACGGTGGCTCCTGCGCCGCCGTGGGGATGGGGATGTACAGCCGAAGGTAGGCCTGGAGGCCGTGCTGGCGCCCTTCGGGCTGAGAGAGCAGAAACTCGAGCTTCGTGGTGCTCTGGGCGTCGGGGCCGAGGGCACGTCGCGCCGCGTCGTTCAGCGCAAACTGCTGGCTCTGGACGCCGTAGTTGCCATCGAAGTACTCGGGCAGGTAGCGATTGCCCATGTTGCGGTACTCGGCGCCGACCCGCAGCTCCCAAGTGTCGAACATGCGGCCCGCGCCCGGCAGGGTCTGGTCGTTCACCATGCGATACCGCTGGCGCTGCATGTAGCGGTAGTGCACCCCCGCGTGGAGCCCGTCGGCGTCGGCGACCTCGACGAAGCGGTTGTAGTCTGCGTACGCGAAGAGCCCGCTGAGCGTGCTGCGCTCACAGGCCTCGTTGCTCTGCGCGGTGCAGGCGCTCCAGAGGTAGAGGTAGTGGGCCGCCGCCGAGAGCGCCGTCAGCGCGGTGGTGGCGCTCTGGAGGTTACCCTGGCCGTCACGGAGCGGCTCGCCGAAGGCCGTGCGAACGCGGAGCGGCGCGGCGTTGTCGCGCACCACCGAGACGTCGAGCTGGAGGTCGTCGGGGGTCTCATCCCAGTTTTGCCCCAACACCTGGAGCGGCCGCAGCGACGCCTGCGCGGCCATGAGCCTCGGCGACGCCACGTCGTCGATGACGGCGTGGGCGTGGGCGATGTCGCGCACCACGAGGTCGGCGACGGCCCCGAGCTGCGGGCGGTTCGGGTCGAGCGAGTTGTTGAAGCCCGACACGAGGGTGTTGTGCCCCAATGAAAAGTCGCGCAACGGCGACACACGCAGCGAGAGGTACTGGCGGTCGTGGAGGCCCCGCTGACTGCCCCAGGCTTCGCAGCTGGCGTCGTAGCGGTCGGCAGGGCGGCGGTAGTCACCGAAGTCGAGCCGCGCGCAGCGCACCGCTCTCAGGTAGTCGCGCCCCTCGGCGTAGTCTTGTTCTCTGAAGGCAAGGTCGCTCGAACGAAAGCGAAGCGGGAAGGCGAAGTCAGTGCGAAAGGGCCCGAGCCGCAAGAGGCCCGTGGCATTCACTTGATAGAAGTTCTCGTTCGCCAGCCGCGAGAAGCCTACGTCAGCGCCCACACGGAACACCGTGTAACGCTCGTTCTGTTGTGCTCGCGCCAGTCGGGGCGCCGCGCTGCCCAGCCCGAGCGCGAGGGTCGCCCAGAGCGCCCGACCCCCGGGCGCCCGCCTTGATTGATTCATCGATGACTCCTTCAGGTTGAAGCGATCGAAGGCCTACGACCCTGAGGGGTACAGAAAGTTCCGCCGCGCGAGAAGGTTGAAAGCGTAGCGGCTGCGTTTTCTTCGATGATGAAAGACGCTGTAGAACGCGGCGTATCCTAGCGGTTTGCGCGTTTGTGCTGTGCAAAGCTGGGGTGTCGGTGACGCAGGGGGGTCAGCGGCCCGTCGCGTTGACTGGCCGCTGACCCTCTTGGCGTGCGTCATCTGACAAGGTACTCAGCCCACGACGTGTGGGGCGCTTCGGCGGGGCTCACCAAAGGGAGGTGATCGGGCGCCGCGGGCCACCTCGCGAGGTGCATCTTCGACGCCTCGAGCGAGCGGTCGGCCTTGCGGTTGTTGCACGCGCCGCAGGCCGTGACGATGTTCGTCCAGTGGGTGCCGCCGCCGCGGGCGCGGGGCACGACGTGGTCGAAGGTCAGCGCCGACAGCCCGGGTTGGGCGCCGCAGTACTGACAGGTAAACTGGTCGCGTCGAAAGACGTTGTACCGTGAGAACGCCACACCCCGGGGCTGCCGCTGGTAGACGCGCAGGCGCACCACCGCGGGCATCACGTAGCTGTGATGCGCGCTCCGCAAGAGCGACTCGTAGCGCTCAAGCACCTCGACCTTGCCGCGCATCGCGAGCGAGATCGCGCGCTGCCACGAGATGACCCGCAGCGGCTCTCCGCTGGCGTTGAGAAGGAGCGTCTCTTTCATGAGCGCCCTCGCAGGTTGAGAGAAGTACACGACGCTGGATTCGAACCAGCATCAAGCCACAATGTAGCATCGTGACCCCCGTGCCGAGTGAGTGGGGAGTCGTGCAGTGAAACGCAGGGCCTCTGTCTGAGCCGTGTGAACCTTCTGGCCATGGTGAACCTCGCGGCGGTGGCGCAGGTCGCGCGGCGCGGGTATCACCCCGAGCACGCCGGTCACCTGCTGAATGAAGATGCAGATCAAGTTCATTGAAGTGAGAGTCACGATGCGGGGAGTCGCACCCCGAGGCTCGGCCCTGCGGCACATCGTGAGGGCGCCATCGGGGCGAGGCGACGGTCACCGCGACCGGTGACGGTGCCCCCTCCGATGGTGCAAAGGGCGCGGGCTCGCGGCGGGCCGACGGCGGCCGAGCGCGAGGCAAAGAACACTGTTTGAACAGCCAGAAATGCTGTTTGAATGAGGCCAAAACAATCGCGATTGTCTTGGGCGAAAGTGTGTTTGAACCCCACAGCCCCAATGCAGCGAGGCCGAAGCTGACCGCGTCGACGGGGGCAGCCTCGGCCTCGAATGACCGCGATGGATGCGGCGGTCGCTTAGGTCGGGCTCACCCGGGCTGCGTCAGACCCCAGGCCCCACGCGCTGAACTTGTGATAGCGCGCACAAAGCGGCCTCTCGACAAGGTCGCTGCGTAGCGCTGGGTGACGTTGAGACAGCATGGTGATCGCGTTGCGAGCAACGCCCCGGTGCGAGTGTGCATGAGGCTGTGAGGTCGAACGGCGCTTTGGTGTGTGGGTCAGAATGACCACCCAAAGCAGAGCGAGAGAAGCGTCGCGGTCTTAGCTGATACCGCCGCGGTCGTCAAGCCAGGCCGTGACGATTTCAAACGCACTATCTCTCGCGCTCGGCCCGTCGACGCGGCACCGCCAGCACCTCGACCACCACGGGCACCACCCCGGCCCTGAGCATCGCGAGGGTCGTCGCGGCGGCCCGCGAGAGGTCGATGATGCGCTGGGCGCCCGCGTAGGGGCCTCGGTCGTTGATGCGCACGGTCACCGCGCGGCCCGTGTCGGTGCGCGTCACCCTGACTTCGGTGCCGAGCGGCAGGCTGCGGTGGGCCGCGGTGAGCGCCTCGGGGCGGTAGGGCTCGCCGCTCGCCGTCGCGCGGCCCGCGAGGGCGTCGCTGTAGTAGCTGGCGTACCCGTTCTGCTGGGCGCCGCGGGCGGCCGAGACCCGGGGGGTCGTCGCGGCCGAGACACAGGCTTCGAGGTGGGCCGCCAAGACGAGGGCCAACGGGGCGACGAGGCTGCGGGCGCGGAGCATCGCGTGAGCCTGCGTCACACTCGCGCGAGAGGCGAATTTCGAGCGCGTTTGAGGGGTCAGCGCCCCGGGGCCGCCGGAGCGTGCGCCTGCGCGGCGGGCTGCGGCGCCGCGACCCCCGCGTCGGCGTCGGCGAGGGGGCGACCGTGGCCGGGCCCCAAGATGCGGGGCAGGTAGGTGGCGAAGTCGAAGTGATCGCTGTGCTCGGGCGTGTGGCAGTTGCCTGCGCAGAAGGTGCCGTCGACGGTGCGGCGGATGGTGGCCCGACGCTGCGCCGCCCCACGCGCCGCGGCGTGCGCGCTGCCAGGGCCGTGGCAGACCTCACACTGAACGTCGCGGAGCCCGTCGTTCTGCACCACCTCGGCGCCGCCCGGTTGGCGGTAGCCCGTGACGTGGCAGCCCACGCAGCTGAGGTTGAAGTTCTTCGAGACCTCTTCGAGGGTGCGGTAGGCGTGCGAGTGGGGCGTCCGCTCCCAGACCGCGAAGGCCTCTTCGTGGCAGTCGCGGCAGGCCTCGCCGCCGAGGTAGCGCGGCTGCCCGGGGGCCGGCGTCGGCGCGCGGAGCGAGGCGTAGCTCTCGCGGTTGTGGTCGTTGACCGCGCGAAAGTACGCCGCGATCTCGGCCTGGGTGGCCGACTGCCGGGCCACGTCGGGGTCGATGAGCCGCGCCCGCGCTTGAAAGAAGCGCCCCTCGCGCGGCAAGACCACGGGCGCGTCGAGGGCCGCCCGCTCTGCGCGCAAGGCCGCGAGCCGCGCTTGCTGCGCGCTCACCGCGCCGCGGTCTACGCTCGGGTCACGGCGCCACGCGTCGAGCCGCGTTTCGAGGTCTCCGATGCGCTGATCGAGCCGCGCCCGCTGGGCCGTGCGGCTGCTGTCAGAGGCGTCGCGAAAGGGCCCCGCCCCGCCGAGGTAGAGGTCGACCACGCCGAGGCCGCGGCCCTGCGACGGGGCCGTGACGAGGTAGGCGCCGCCGATGCGCTCGGGCTGCGAGAGCGTCGCGCTCTCTTCGCGGGCGGCCACGACAAAATCGACCCCTTCGAGCTCGGCGAGGCTCCGCGCCACGCGCCGCGGCGTCGACGCCAGGAGAACCACCACCTCGGCGCCTTGGGCCCGCATCGCCGCCACTCCGGCCCGGGCCGCTGACACCGGGTCACCGGCGCTCGGAGCCCCCGCGGGCGCGTCACCCTCGGCGGGGCGAAAATCGCTGACCCCCACCACGCCCACCTTGCGGCCGCCGACGGTCACCAGGGTCGGCCCGCCGAGGGCCGCGTTGCTCGCGAGGCCCGGGGCCCGCAGGGCGCCCGAGAGGGCCCTGAAGCGCTCAGCCCCGAGCGCGAAATCGCTCGGCCCGGGCGCCCAAGCGGCGAGCCCGAGGCGGTTCAAGATCGCAGCGATCCGCTCGGCCTTCGCTTGCTCTTGGAACACCATCTGCGTCTCAATCGCAGGGTGCTCGAAGAAGAGGTTGCCCGTCGCCACCACGAGCCGCGAGCCCGCGGGCGCGCCGTCGGCCTCGATGGCCTGGGCGATGCGGTCGATGCCGCCCAAAGGCCGCGACTGACAGCCGCAAGGCTCAAGGTACCCGTCGAGGTCAACCAGGAAGTAGAGCCGAAGGTCAGGCGCGCGCGCGGCCTGCGGTTGCGAAGGCGTCGGCCGCGGCTCGGGGCGCACCGGCGGCGGGTTGCGCTGGCTGCACGAGGCCCCCAAGCCGAGCGCGGCCCCGAGGGTGATGGCGAGCAGAGGCCAGGCGCGATGGGCACGTTGGGTCATCGGGTGTCTCGTTGGCAGAACGACGCATCTCTGAAGCGTCTCAGGGGCCGCCGTCAAGGGCGTCACCCCGCGCGACCTGCGCGAGGGGCTCGGGGGCCGCGAGGCGCTTTCGTGCAGCGCACGGCTTGACGGCGGGGTGTGGGGCTTGTAGCGTCCGCGCCCCTGAACGTACGGCGACCCTGGTGTGTGGTGAGATTGATCTCACAGACCGGGCCGCCGGGTGTGTCAAAGGGCAGCGGGCCGCTCTGGGCCTCGCGGGCCTCGGCCCGCACCGGCGACACCCCAATCATGACACTGCGCGCCTAAGAAGGTTTTTGACGATGATCAAGGTTCGGCTTTCTCGTTTTGGCACCAAGAAGTCTCCGATGTACCGCGTGCTCGTGGCCGACTCGCGGGCCTGGCGCGATGGCCGCCACCTCGAGAACATCGGCACCTACAACCCCCGCGCGGCCACCGGCGCGGTGAAGCTCGACTACGCCCGCCTCGCCTACTGGCAGAGCGTCGGGGCTCAGCTCTCAGAAGAGGTCACGAACCTCGTCAAGCGCAACCCCGCCCCCGCCGCCCCCGCGGCCTGATCGCGCCCCGGCGCATCGCCCACCATGTCACAGACTTTCGTCGCCGAGCTCGTGGCGCACCTCGCCCGCTCGCTGGTTGATCGCCCCGAGCTCGTGGTGGTTCGCGCCATCGAAGAGACGGGTCATCTCCTCATCGAGCTCAAGGTCGCGCCGAGCGACCTCGGCAAAGTCATCGGCCGCCGCGGCTCGACCGCGCGCGCCCTTCGCACCGTGGTGGCCTCGGTGGCGGCTCGCATCCGCCGCCGGGTCGTCGTCAACATCGTCGAAGACTGAAGCACGAGGCCGGCGCCGATGGCCGCTCGCATTACACCTGATTCGTGGGTCGACATCGGCCTCGTGGGCAAGCCCAAGGGGCTCGACGGGCTCGTGTGGTTTCGCTCGTTCAGCGCCGACGCGGCGGTGCTCCGCGAGGGCCTCACGCTGCGGCTGACCTTGCGCAACGGCACCGTCGAGACGCGCACCCTTGAGGCCGTGGGCGAGGCCTCGGGCAAGCTCATGGTGGCCTTCGCGGGACTCGAAGACCGCACCGCGGCGGAGGCCCTGACCGGGGCGACGGCGGCCGCGCAACGCCGCGATTTCGCCCCGCTCGACGAGGGCGAGTTCTACCACTGCGACCTCGAAGGCGTTGACGTCTTCGACGCCGAGGGCGCGCGGGTGGGCGCGGTGCTCCGCGTGGCGGCCTACCCCTCGGTCGACGCGTTGGTGATCGAGACGGCCCGGGGCGAGGTCGAGGTGCCGGTGGTCGACGCGCTCGTGCTGAGCCTCGACGTGGCCGCGGGGCGGGTGGTGATCGCGCCCGAGGCCCTGCTCTCTGAGTAGTTCGCGCGCCGCGAAGGTGGCGCGGCGGCGGCCCCTGTGCCGGAGTGCGGTGTTCTGCGATGGATGTCTACGTCGTTGCGCTCTTCCCTGAGCTCGTGGCGCCGCTCTTTGCGGAGAGCATCGTAGGGCGCGCCGTGGGCGAGGGGTTGCTGCGGTACTTCCCCGTTCAGATTCGTGATTTCTCGACGCACAAGCACCACGCCGTCGATGACACGCCCTCCGGGGGCGGTCGCGGCATGGTGATGATGGCGCCGCCGGTGGTGGCCGCCATCGAGTCGGTGCCCGCGTCACCCGGAGCTCCGAGGCCGCGCCGCGTCCTCTTGACCCCGCAGGGTCGGGTGCTGAACCAGCGCACCGCCGAGCGCCTCGCCCGCGAGCCCGCGCTGATGGTGATTTGCGGTCGCTACGAGGGCTTCGACGAGCGCATCCGTGCCTACGTCGACGAAGAGATCTCGGTGGGCGATTTCGTCCTCACGGGGGGCGAGCCCGCGGCGGTGGTGCTCCTCGACGCGGTGGTCAGGCTCGTGCCCGGGGTGCTCGGCAAGGCCGAGAGCGCCGAGAGCGAGTCGCACAACGCCGAGGGCCTGCTCGAATACCCGCAGTACACCCGCCCGGTCGAGTTTCGCGGCGTGAAGGTGCCCGAGGTGCTCTCGTCAGGCCACCACGGCCGCATCGCGCGGTGGCGACGCTGGCAGCAGCTTCGTCGCACCCGTGCGCGGCGCCCAGACCTCTTTGCGAAGCTCCCGCTGAGCGACGCCGACCTCGCCTTCCTCGACGGAGAAGAACCATGAGCCGCCTCCCCGGTGTGTACCTCTGCCTCGTTCACCACCCGGTGAAGGGCCGCGACGGCCAGACCATCACCACCTCGGTGACCAACCTCGACGTCCACGACCTCGCGCGCACGGGGCGCAGCTACGGCCTCGCGGGCTACTACGTCGTCACCCCGGTGACGGCCCAACGCGAGCTCGTCGAGCACATCCTCGGGCATTGGCGCGGAGGCTCCGGCGGCGAGCGCGTGCCCGAGCGCGCCGAGGCCCTCTCGCTGGTCAAGCCCGTCGCCTCCCTCGACGCCGTCTTGCAGGAGCTCCGGTCGATCGAAGGCGCCGACCCCCTCGTGGTGACCACCGCCGCCCGCGCCTCCCGCGCGCCGCAGAGCTTCGAGACCGTGCGCGCCCTCGTCGCGGCCCGCACCCGCCCCGTGCTCCTCGTCTTCGGCACCGGGCACGGGCTTACTGAAGCGCTTCTGCAAGCGGCCGAGGTGCACCTCGCGCCGGTGCGCCCGGGGGGCTACAACCACCTCCCCGTTCGGGCCGCGGTGGCCATCATCGTCGACCGGCTCTTCGGCGACGCCGGGGCCGACCCCGCGCGGCTCGCCTACGCCCGCCCCGCGGTCGCGTCGAGCGCCGAGGGCTGAGCGTGGCGCAGGCAAAATCGCTTTTGTTTTCGAGTCTTTGCCTTGCGCGACGGGCGTCGACCCGCGGGCGAGGCGCGCCGGCGCGATCGGGGCCCGGGCGGCGTCTTGTGAGGCCTTGACAATGCGGGGGGCGCGTGTTTTCTTCCGCGCCCCCTTTGACCAACGTGCTCGGGGCTTTTGATTGCTCCGGTAGCCGCCGACAAAATAGGACACGCCACCCATGGGCATGCAGCATCCGAAGATTGAAGCGCTCCACACCCAGCGCCTGACCGACAACAAGCTCGCCGCTTTCCGCGTGGGCGACACCGTTCGCATTCACTACAAGGTCGTCGAAGGCGACAAAGAGCGCGTCCAGGTGTTTCAGGGTCAAGTGATCCGCAAGCGCAACGGCGGCATCGGCGCGACCTTTACCGTGCGCAAGGTCTCGTACAACGTGGGCGTCGAGCGCATCTTCCCGACGCTCTCGCCCCGCATCGAGAAGGTCGAAGTGGTGGCCCGCGGCGTGGTTCGTCGCTCGAAGCTCTACTACCTCCGCAACCTCCAGGGTAAGGCCGCCCGTCTGAAAGACGCCCGCGACAAGGCCCAGGGTTCGTCGTCGGCCCAGGCCTGAGCCTCGGGTCGAGGTTGACGGTGACCTCAACGCGCCGCGCCCGCACGCTCTCACGAGCCGTCGCGGGCGCTTTGCTTTGGGCCCTCGGGGCGCTCTCGGGGTGCGGCGACGACCGCCTCGCCGACGGCAGCCCCTGCACCTCGGCGCTCCAGTGCGGCTCGCGCCTCTGCCTCGACGAGGGCCCCGGGCAGCGCCGCTGCGCCCGTCGGTGCAGCGCCCAGGCGGGCTGCGGGGCGGGCGAGCTCTGCGGGCGCTTCGACTTTCGCGGGCGCGACGACGCGGGCATCCCCATCGGTGACCTCATCGACGTCGCGCAGGTGTGCCGCCGACCGCTCAACCGCCGTTGCAGCGAGGGCTGTGAGGCGGGCCAGGTCTGCGTCGGCGGCGAGGGGGCTGAAGGGGTCTGCGCGACGCCGTGCGCGAGCGCCGTGACCTGCGGCGGCCGAGACTGCGTGACGGCCCTCGGGGTCGCGTCGTGCCTGCCCCCCTGCGACGCGCTCGACGAGTGCGGCCGGGCCATGAGCTGCGACCTCGCGCGGGTCGACGCCGACGGCCACGGCCAGTGCATCTACATCGGCGGCCCGCCGGTGCTGCGAGACGGCGGCGCGCCCTGAGGCGCCTGCGGGCCTGCGTCACCGTACTGCCCGAATCGGTGGTTGCGACGCGGCTCGAACGGGCGCATCACTCGCGCCCACAACGACCATGAGCCAGGCCGCCACCGACCCCGCAGGGGCGTCTCCTCGACCGCAAGAGGCTCCCACCCGGGCGCCCGCCCCCGAGGGCGCCAGCGACCCCGTAGAGCCCTCGCTGTGGGCGCTCGCGTGGCCGTGGCTCGCCCAAGAGCGGCGGGCCCTCGCGGTGGGGGCGGGGTACCTCGCGCTCAGCGGGCTCGCGGCGGGGTTCATCCCGCAGGCGATCCGGGTGGCGTCGAACGCGTTGGGGGCGGGCGATGCGGGGCGGGCGATGCGGGCGTCGCTCGCGGTGGCGGGGCTGGCGGCGGTGGGCGCGTGGGTGCGGGTGGCCTCGCGCATCAAGCTGTTCAACGTGGGCCGCGAGGTCGAGTTCGATCTCCGCGCGAAGATGCTGGCCAACCTGCACACCCTCGGCCCGAGCTTCTACCAGCGGATGTCGCCGGGCGAGATCATGTCGCGCGCGACGAACGACCTCGCGCAGGTGCGGCTCCTCATCGGGTTCGGCATCCTCAACCTGTTCAACACGCTCTTCGCGTACCTCGTGAACATCCCGTTGATGGTGTCGCGGTCGCCGAAGCTGGCGGTGCTGTCGCTCTTGCCCTTCCCGGTGTTTTTGGCCATCACGCGGCGCTTTGGGAAGGCGATGTTCGCCCGCTCGAAGGAGGCTCAGGAGTCGCTCGGGGCGCTCTCAGACATCGCCCAGCGCGCGCTCGGCGCGATGCGCGTGGTGCGGGCCTACAACCTCGAAGGCGCAGAGCTCCAGCGCTTCTCTGACGCCGCCGACAAGGCGCTCGAGGCCAACCTCGCGCTCGCGCGGCTGCGGGGCTTGATGTTCCCAATCCTCGGGGCGGGGGCGGCGGTGGCCTCGCTGGTGGTGATCTGGGTCGGGAGCGGCATGATCATCGCGCGCGAAGGCTTCAGCGTGGGCGACATCCTCGCGTTTCAGGTGCACCTCGGGCTCGTGGCGTGGCCCACCATCGCGCTCGGGTACATGCTCTCGATCGTGCAGCGCGGCAAGGTGTCGATGGCCCGGGTCCAGGCCCTCCTCGACGCGCGCCCTGACATCGACGACGCCCTCGCGCTGCCCGTCGACGCGGCCTCGCTGCGGGGGGCGCTCTCGGTGCGCGGGCTGCGCTTCGCGGTCGACGGGCGGGCGCTCCTCGACGGGGTGAGCTTCGAGCTCCCCGCCGGGCGGAGCCTCGCGGTGGTCGGCAAGACCGGGGCCGGCAAGAGCGTGCTCGTGAAGCTCCTCGCGCGGATGCTCCAGACCCCAGCGGGCGCGGTGTTTCTCGACGGCCACGACGTGACGCGGCTGCCCCTCGCGACGCTCCGCGGCACCGTGGGTATGGCCCAGCAAGAGCCCTTTCTCTTCAGCAGCACCGTCGCGCGCAACGTCGCCTTCGGGGCCCTCGACCCCGACGCCCCGGAGGTCAAAGAGGCCATCGCGCGGTGCCTCGGTGAGGCGCAAATGACCGATGAGATCAAGCGCATGCCTGACGGCGAGTACACCATCGTGGGCGAGCGCGGCGTGCAGCTCTCGGGGGGCCAGAAGCAGCGCGTGGCCTTGGCCCGCGCGCTCATGACGTCGCCCAAGGTGCTGGTGCTCGATGACCCGCTCTCGGCCGTCGACGCGCGCACCGAGGCGGGCATCCTCGACGCCATCGACCGCGCCGCGGCGGGGCGCACCCTCTTGCTCGTGACCCACCGGGTGGCGGCCGCGCGGCGCTGCGACGAGATCGTCGTGCTCGACGAGGGGAGGGTGGTCGACCGCGGCACCCACGACGCCCTCGTCGCCCGCGGCGGCCTCTACGCGCGGCTCGCCGAACGCCAGGCCCTCGAAGCCGAACTGGAGGCGCTGTGAGCGCCGCGGCCACACCCTCGCGACCGCGGCCGCGCACCCAGGCCGAGGCCGAGCGCGCCTTTCACGATGACGACCCCTTGGAGAAGGCCACCGACTGGAGCCTCCTCGGGCGCCTCTGGCGCTACGTCGCGCCGTACTCGCTCGCGCTGGGCGTGTCTCTGGTGCTGATGCCCGTGATCAGCGAGCTCCTGGTGGCGCAGCCGCGGCTCCTGCGGGCCATCGTCGACGACGGCATCTTGAAGAACGACCCCGGCGCCGTGCACCGCATCGCGGGCACCCTGGGGCTCTTGATGCTGGTCGAGTTCGCCGCGCGCTTCGCGCAGCAGTACCTCTTGCAGCTCGTCGGGCAGCGGTCGATGACCGACCTCCGGCGCGAGGTCTACGCGTTCCTCCACCGTCAGCGCATGGCCTTCTTCGACCGTCAGCCCATCGGGCGCCTCGTGACCCGCGCCACCAACGACGTCGACGCCATCAGCGAGCTCTTCGCCTCGGGGGCCATCACCGCCGTCGGCGACGTCATCACCCTCGCGCGCATCGTCGTGGCGATGCTGGTGTTCTCGCCCAAGCTGTCGGGGCTCACCTTCCTCGCGGTGCCGCCCCTGCTCGTGGCGGTCGAGTATTTCCGTCGGCAGGCGCGGGTGGCCTTCCGCGCGATCCGCTCGAAGACCGCGCGGATGAACGCCTACCTCAACGAGCAGGTCACGGGCATCGCGGTGGTGCAAGCGTACGGGCAAGAGGCGCGCTGCCAGGCCGAGTTCGGCGAGATCAACGCCAGCTACCGCGACGCCAACCTCGTCTCGATCAAGTACGACGCCCTCCTCTACGCCGTGGTCGAGGCCTTCTCGTCGGTCTGCATCGCGACGCTGCTCTTCTTCGGCGCGCGGAGCCTCGGCCTCGGCGCCCCGGCGGCCTCGCTCGGCGTGCTCGTGGCCTTCGTGCAGTACATTCAGAAGTTCTTCGAGCCCCTACGCGACCTCTCGTCGAAGTACACCGTGCTCCAGAGCGCGATGGCCGGCGCCGAGCGGGTCTTCTCGCTGCTCGATCGCCCCGAGCCCGACGCGCCGGCCCGCCCCGAGGCCGCCGACGCGCCCGACCCCGAGGCCCCCGCGGTGCGCTTCGAGCACGTCGATTTCAGCTACGGCGACGGCCCCCGCACCCTCAGCGATGTGAGCTTCGCGGTGCCCCGCGGCAAGACCGTGGCCCTCGTCGGCGCCACCGGGGCAGGCAAGACCACCGTCGTCTCGCTCCTGCAACGGCTCTACGAGATCGAGCGGGGGCAGATCGATGTTGACGGTGTCAACATTGCGACGATGCCGCGCGAGTCCTTGCGCGAGCGCTTCGTGGTGGTGCCCCAAGACGTGGTGCTCTTCCCGGGTACGGTGCTCTCGAACGTGGCGCTCGGCGAGGCGCGGCCCGCGCGCGACCGTGCCGAGTCGGTGCTCGACGCGGTGGGCCTCGGGGCGATGCTGCGCCGCCGGGGCCTCGGGCTCGACGCCGAGGTGAGCGACCGCGGGGCCAACTTCTCGGTGGGCGAGCGGCAGCTCATGGCCCTCGCCCGGGCGCTCTACCGCGACCCGAAGATCCTCGTGCTCGATGAGGCCACGTCGAGCATGGACTCTGAGAGCGAGGCGGTCTGCCAGGCGGCCATCGCCGAGGCCCTCGCGCGCCGCACCGCGATCGTGATCGCCCATCGGCTCTCGACCATCCGCCGGGCCGACGAGATCCTGGTGTTTCACCGCGGCGCCATCGTCGAGCGGGGCACCCACGAGGGGCTCCTCGCGGCCGGGGGCGTGTACGCGCGGCTCCACCGGCTCCAGTTCTCAGAGACGGCGGTGTGATCGGGGCGCTTCGGCGCGAGACGGGGTCGCAGCTTCGGTGCACACTCGCGGGTTATGGGAGACCACCAGGCGACGCCGGGCGGCCCGAGCGAGGGGCGCTACACGGGCTTTTTTCAGTACCAGGGCATGAAGCAGCGTCACGCGACGCGGCTCGATCTACAGCGCGAGGGCGAGGTGCTCTCGGGGCAGGGCCGCGACGCCGACGGCGCCTACGTGATCGAGGGGCTCTACGCGCCCGAGACGCAAAACCTGCGGTGGCGCAAGCGTTACGACCACGGCACCGTCGTGCTCTATCAGGGGCGCTTCGACGCCGCCCGCGGGGTCATCACCGGGCGCTGGCGGGTCATCGACAGCAACACCCACGGCACCTTCGGGCTCGCGCCGGGGCGCGGCAACAAGGCCCTCCTCGACGCGCCGGTGAGGCGCACCCCGCGGTCGAGCCGCAGCGACCTGCGGCAGCTCCAGTTCGACGGCGACTGGCAGCTGCGGGCCGAGCTCGGCGCCGACCGAGGCTTCGCCGCGCTGGCCGCCGAGGCCTCTGAGACGAGCGACCTCATGGCGATCCGGCGCTCGCTCATGACCCAGGCGGTGAAGCTCACGCCGCGCACCTCGCCGACCCTGCACGCGCTCCTCGACGCGTGCAAAGCCCGCCTCGGGATCTCGCGCGAGATCGAGCTCTTCGCGTACCAAGACCCGAACTTCGGGGCCGCCATCAGCGGCGTCGACGAGCAGCGCGTGGTGCTCTTCTTCAGCGGCTCGCTCCTCGACCGCTTCAGCGACAAGGAGCTGATGTTCGTGATCGGGCACGAGCTCGGGCACGCGATCTTCGAGCACGACCTATTGCCCCCGTGGCTCATCGACGCCGACCCCGACGCGTCGCTCGCGCCGGTGGTGGCGATGCGGTTCTTCGCGTGGATGCGCTCGGCCGAGGTGAGCGCCGACCGCGCGGGGCTCGTGTGCTGCGAAGACGTCGACGCGGCGTCGAGCGCGTTCTTCAAGCTCGCGAGCGGCCTCGTGACGGGCGAACACAAGATCCACGCCGACGCGTGGGCCGAGGGCGACCTCAGCGATGAGGCCTGGGAGCTCGGCGACGCCGAGAGCTGGTTCGGCACGCACCCGTTCATCCCGCTGCGGCTGCGGGCGCTGCGGCTCTACGCGCGCTCGAAGGCCTACGCGCGCTTCCTCGGGCGCCCCGTCGAGGGGCTGAGCGACGCCGCGATGGAGAAAGAGACCCGCAGGCTCCTTGCGATGATGGAGCCGAGCTTTCTTCACCAAGGCGGCCGTCGCGAGAAGGAGGTGCGCGAGTTCGTGGCCCTCGGGGCGCTCGCCGTGGCCCTCTCAGACGGCAAGCTCAAGGCCGCCGAGAAGCGCGCCCTCGAGCCGATCTTGAAGCGCACCCGCGCGGTCGGCGACGTCGACGAGGCCCTCGCCAGCGACGCGGCGGCCCGCGACCGGCGGCTCTGGCACCTCGGCGACGTCATCTCGGTGCACCTGCCCCTCGCGCGGCGCATCCGGGTGCTCGAAGACCTCGCGGCCATCGCCCGCGCCGACAAGCGCGTCACCGAGGCCGAGGCCCTCGCCCTTGAGGGCCTCGCGACCAACCTCGGGCTCGACCCGAGCGAGGTCGAGGCCGCCCTCGGCATCCCCGAGGCCGCGATGGATTGACACCGCCCCGGGGCCTAGACTCCAACTCGGGCCCGATGGCACCTGACCCGCGCGCCGACGGCCCGACCCTCACGCTCTCGCCCATCGGGTATTTGCGCTCTCCGCACGAAGAGAAGCACCGCGCCCCGCGGCAACCGGGCGCGGGCCCGGCCCCGGTGGTGGCGCGCCTCGAGCTCGTCGGCGGGCACAATTTCGAGGCCGCCCTCGAAGACCTCGAAGGGGTCGAGAAGATCTGGCTGCTCTACTGGTTTCATCGCAACGAGGGCTGGCGCCCGAAGGTGCTGCCGCCGCGGGGCGCGCGGCGCCGCAGGGGCGTCTTCGCGACCCGCTCGCCGCACCGACCGAACCCCCTCGGGCTCTCGCTCGTAAACCTCTTGCGCGTGCACAAGCGCGTGCTCGAGCTCGGCGACGTCGATCTCTTAGACGGCACGCCGGTCTTCGACATCAAGCCGTACCTCCCGTACGCCGAGGCCTGGCCCGACGCGAGGGCCGGCTGGCTCGACCCGATCATGGCCGCCGAGCGCGAAGGAGCGGCCCAGCGGTACCGTGTGGTGTGGGCGCCGCGCGCGGCAGAGCAGCGAGACTTTCTTGAGGCCCTCGGGGTCGCGCTCGCGGCGGTGGTCGAGCCCACCCTGGCCCGAGACCCGGCCGAGCACAGGCACCACCGGCGGGTGATGGCGGCCCCCGACCCCGACGACGCGATGATGATGGCCGTGCGGTCGTGGCGGGTGTTCTTCAGGGTCGAAGGGCTCACGGTTTGGGTGCACAGGGTGGCGAGCGGGTACCCCCGGGCGACGGTCGAGGCCGCGCCCGAAGGGAGTCTCTTGGACGACACCGCCCACCGCGCGTTCTGGCTCCGCTGGCCCTGAGGCCGAACGGTGAGAAATGTGGAGCCTGAGAGAATGGCCGAGGGGGCCTTGAGGGGCGCGTTGGAAGGTAGACAGTGGGCGCCCGTTGAAGGTACGAAACCCGTGCTGTGGGAATGAGTAAGCGCGCGTCGAAGCTGCTTGTGAGGTTCAGATGAAAGACCCGTTGGAGCAGACGGTCGAGAACCTCAAGACGGCCTTGATGATTCGGCCCAATGACCCCTTCAAACGCAACCAGCTCGGCAATGCGTATCGAAACCTCGGTCAGTTTGACAACGCCATCGCGGCGCATCAGCGGGCCATCGCCATCGACCCCAATTTCGCCGACGCCCACTACAACCTCGGGCTCGACCAGATCGCCCGCGAGCAGTGGCAGCCGGCCGTCACCGCGCTGAAAGACGCCGTCCGCCTCAAGCGCGATTTCGTCGACGCCTGGTACAAGCTCGGCCAGGCCCACGCGCGGCTCGCCGCGTACACCGACGCCACCGCGGCCTTCCGTCAGGCCCTCGCGCTCAAGCCCGACTACACCGCGGCGGTGGCCGACGTGGGCGTGGTCTACGTGCGCGCCGGCGCCTACGCCGAGGCCGTGCCCTACCTCGAGCGGGCCAACACCGTGCGGCCGGGCGAGGCCGAGATCTTGCGCAACCTCGCGCGGGCCTACGAGGGCTCGGGGCGCTTCATGCTCTCGGTCACCACCTACGAGCACCTCGTGCGCGTCGACACGTACTCGGTCGACGACCTGCACAGCTACGGCGTGGCCCTCGAGGGCGTCGAGCGCTTCGACGACGCGCTCCAGGCGTGGCAGCGCGCGGTGACCCTTGAGCCCGACCGCGCCGCGACGCACACCCTCGCGGCGAAGCTCAACGAGAGGCTCAAGCGTCACGGCGAGGCGCTCAGGGCGTGGCGCGAAGTCGCCCGCGCGGCGCCGACCCAGTACGAGGGCTTCGCGGGCTCGGCCCGGGCCCACCAGGCCATCGACCAGCACGCCGAGGCGGTGTCGGCGTGGCGCGAGGCGATTCGTCGGCGCGAGGGCGACCCGCTCCTGCTCGTGGGGCTCGGGGTCTCGTGCGCCGCGGTGGGCTCGATGCAAGAGGCCGTCGAGGCCCTTGAGAAGGCCACCAAGATCGACATCGATTGCGCCCCCGCCTACAACCAGCTCTCGGTGGTCTACAAAGACCTCGGGCGCATCGCCGAGGCCGCAGGGGCCGTGCGTCAGGCCATCCGCCTCGCGCCGCTCGAGGCCGGGTTTCATTACACCCTCGGCATTCACGAGAAGGCCCAGGGCAACGTGCGCGAGGCCGAAGAGGCCTTCAAGCAAGCCACGCGCTTGAAGGGCGATTTCGCCGAGGCGCAGTTCGAGCTCGGGTCGTCGTCGGCCGAGCTCAACAAGCACGACGCCGCCATCGAGGCCTTCCGCAAGGCCATCCACCTGCGGCCCGAGCAGGCCGAGACGCACCACCGGCTCGGCAAGACCTACGCCGCCCTCGGGCGCTACGTCGAAGCGGTCGAGGCCTTTCGGCAGTGCCTCAAGCTCAACCCCGAGCACTTCGACGCGACGCTCCAGCTCGCCATCACCTTCGCGACCATGGGTCGGCAAGAAGACGCCGTCGAGCAGTTTCGGGCGGCCATCGCGCTGCGGCCCGAGCACCCCGAGGCGCTCCAGCGCTTGGGCTCGGTGTACGCGCTCCTCGGGCGGCAGCGCGAGGCCGTCGAGACGCTCGAGAAGGCTCTTCGGGCGGCGCCCGACCATGTGCCGGCGTACCTCGCGCTCGGCAACGCGTACCGCAAGATGAGCCGCCCCGACGACGCCGTCAGGGCCTACCAACAGGGCCTGAGAGTGCGGCCCAACGAGGCGCCCCTGCACGCGGCCCTCGGGGCCACCCACCTCGAGCAGCAGCGCTGGCAAGACGCCGCCGACGCGTACGAACAAGCCACCTGGCTCGCCCCCGAAGACATGGACGCGCAGCGCAACCTCGGCATCGCCCTCGACAAGCTCGGGCGCTCTGACGAGGCCCTCGACTCGCTGCGCAAGGCCATCGACCGCAAGCCCGACGACCCCATGGCGCGGTACCACTACGGCCTCGCCCTCGAGCGCCTCGGCAGGCCCGCCGACGCGGTCGATTGCTTCCGAGAGGCCCTGCGGCTCAAGCCCGACCACGCCGAGACGCACCATCACCTCGGGGTGGCCCTCGACGCCCTCGGCGAGACCCGCGAGGCGGCCGAATGTCACCGCCAGGCGACGCTCCTCAAGACCGACTACGACGCGGCCTTCGCGTCGCTCGGGGCGGCCTACCAGAAGCTGAATCTGCTCCAAGAGGCGGGGGCGGCGTACCGGCAGCTGATCCGTCTGCGCCCCGACGACCCGTCGGGGTATCTGCACCTCGGGGCCGTGACCCGCGATCTCGGGCGCCATCAAGAGGCCATCGAGCGCTTCAAGCAAGCCCTGCGGCTCAAGGCCGACGACGCGCGGGCGTACATCGAGATGGGCGCGCTCTACCGCGCCACGGGCAAGCCCCAAGACGCCGTCGACGCGCTCGCCCAGGCGATCAGGCTCGACCCGCGGCAGGCCCGGGCGTACCGACTGCTCGGCGAGACCTACCTCGAAGCGTCGATGTTCGCCGAGTCGGCCGACGTGTTTCAGCGCGCCCTCGCCGTCGACAGCATGGACGGGGTGTCGTACCGCGGCTTCGGCACCGCCTCGGTGGCCCTCGGGCGCTACGAGAGCGCGCTCCCGGCCTTGCGCGAGGCCATCCGCATCGAGCCCGGCGTGGGCGACGCGTACCGTCAGCTCGCCCTCGCGTGCAAGCACCTCGATCGGCTCGACGAGGCCGTGGGGGCGCTCCTCCAGGCCGTCGAGCTCTTGCCCCGAGAGGCCTCGCTGCGCCTCGCGCTCGGCGAGGTGATGCGCGAGAAGGCGCGCTACCAAGACGCCGCCGAGGCCTTCAGGGCGTGCATCGAGCTCGACGCCGCGAACGTCGAGGCGTGGTCGGGTCTCGGCGCCCTCTACGGCGACGCCGGGCACCACGGCGAGGCGGTCAGCGCGTTCGAGAGCGCGCTCAGGCTCGACCCCGATTGCGTCGACGCCCTGCTCGGCATGGGGCGCTCGCTCGGCGAGCTCGGGCGCCTCGATGAGGCCTGCGAGATGCTCCGCAACGCCGTGCGGCTCCGCCCCGACCACGCCGAGGGCCTCTGGCGTCTCAGCGACGCGTACTCGCGCCTCGGGCGCTACGCCGAGTCGGCCGACGCGTGCCGCCGCGCGCTGCGGGTGCGCCCCGAGTCGGCCGAGCTCTGGCACAAGCTCGGGCTCATGTGCTCGTACTCTGAGCGGCACGACGAGGCCATCGAGGCCTTTCAGCGGGCCCTCGCGCTCGACGCCAACCACGCCCAGGCGCACTACTACCTCGGGCTCGCGTTTCGTCAGCAGGGCCGCGCCAGCGACGCCTTGGCCCACGTCGAGAAGGCCTGTCAGCTCGCCCCCCGTGACGCCTCGCTGCACGCCGGGCTCGGGTTCCTCTTGGCCGAAGGGGGCAAGATGCAAGACGCCGTGGCGGCCTACGAGGCTGCCCTGCGGCTCAAGCCCGAAGAGGTCGACACCCACCTCGCGCTCGGCACCCTCTACGCCAACCTCGGGCGCGACGAAGACGCCGTGAAGGCCTTCCGGCGGGTGCTCCAAGGCAACCCCGACAACGCCGTGGCCCAACGCGGGGTCGGCAACGCGTACAAAAAGCTCCACCGTTGGAAGGAGGCCGTCGAGCCGCTCAAGCGCTCGGTGCGGCAAAACCCCGCCGACGCGCAGCTCGTCTTCGACCTCGGCGAATGCCAGTTTCGCGCCGGCGATTGGAACAGCGCCAACGAAGCCTACAAGCAGCTCCGCACCCTCAACCGCGCCCTCGCCGACAAGCTCTTCGACCTCATCAACGTGTAGCCCCAAAGGGCGCCCCGCGCGCCCTGCGAAGTGTCACATCTTGGCGCAACTTGCCTACTCGTAGCGCCCGTCGAGGAGCCAGCGCCCTGCGCGTCGGTCGTAGGCGAGGAGGTAGAGGCTGCCGTCGTCGAGCTCGACGTCGTAGCCCTCGTGGTCGAAGGCCTCGCCCCACCACGCGCCGTCGATGCGCCAAGGGCCGCCGCAGGTCTTGACGCGCCCCAGCACCGCGCCCGCGTCGACCGCGACGATGCGCCCCTCGTCGAGGCGCACCGAGGCCTCACGGGGCGGGCGAAACACATGCAAGGCCAGATAGGCCGCGCCCTCGTCGGGCGGCACCTCGGCCGCGACGCCGGGCGCCGAACCCGCTCGCCGGGGCGTGCGCGGCGGGTCAAAGCTCGCCATCGCGACGGCTTGCGGGCGGTGCGTGTCGGGCACCTCGGGCGCCCCCACCCGTGTCGCGCCCACCAGGGCCACGAGGCGCGTCAGGGTCAGCGCGAGGCGCTCGGGCGCCGGGCCCGGAGGGTCGAACAACCCCAACTGCGCAGGCCGCAGCGCCCGCGGAAAGGCCGTCAGCTTGAGCCCCGTCACCGCGTCGACGGGCGGGTGCGCCGTGAGCGAGCCCTGTACAAACTTCACCAAGGTCGCCACCTCGCGGGTGGGCGCCGCCACGGCGATGCGCCGCGCGTCACAGATGCCCGTGCTGAGGTGAAGCTCCAGCTGCATCCCCCCGACGGCCAAGGCGCGACACCCGAGGCGCCCCACCAGGGCCCCTAAGAGCCGCTGCGCGGCGAAGAGAAGTGGCTCAACTTGGCTCACCTCCCACTCCAGGTCGATGACCTCTTCGAAGCGCGTGGGGGTGGGCTCTGGCACCAAGGGGCGATCGTCGAGGCCGCGCACGAGGCGCACGAGGCGCGCGGCCTCATCGCCGAGCCTCGCGCCCGCCGCGTCGAGGGGGAGGCGCGCGACCTCGCCGAGGGTCTTCACCCCAAAGCGCACGAGGTCTTGGCGCAAGGCGTCTGACATGGGCACCGCGTCGAGCGAGAGGGGCGCGAGAAAGGCCGCCTCGTGCCCGGCTTCGACCACCGCGCTCGCGCTCTTGCGCGCGGCGAGCGCCGCTACGCCCTTGCTCGACGCCACGCCCACCGAGACCTTGAGGCCCACGCTGCGCGCGGCCGCGCCCAACGCGGCGATCACCGCGGGCTCGTCAGGGTAGAGCCGCAGCAGCGAAGACACCTCGACCCAGAGCCCCTCGCGGGCCTGTTCGATCTTGGGGCCCACCGAGGTGACGGCGTCGACCAGCGCCGCCCGGGCCGCCCGAAGGGCCTCGTCAGAGACCCCGAGGAGTTGCACGTCGGGCGCCACCGCGCGGGCCTGGTGGCCGGTCTGGCCGACCCTGACGCCGAGGCCGCGGGCGGGGCCCGTCAGCGCGAGCACCCGCGCCATGCCGTAGCCCGTGGGCAGCGCCTCGTCGCGGCTCCGACCCGCGCCGCGGAGGTGCGGCACATCAAGCACCGCGGCGGCTTTGTGCTGGAGCTCTGGCTCGGTTCGCGTCCACGCGGCGAGGGGCAAGGCGTTAACGCGGACAAACGCCAGGCGCACCGCCGTGTTACCTCGGTTGACCCCAAGCGATGGGGGGCCCCCCCGCGGGGCGATTGCGCTGCCGCGTGATGCTCACCTCGCTCAACACCCCGTCGAGGAGGTTGCGCCCCCCGAGCCAATGCACCCGACGCCGCTTCACCGTCAACGCCACGCTGGCGAAGGCCCCCGGACACCACGCCGGCGACCCGTCGGTGATGGCCAAGAGGGTCGTCTGGGTGCTCTCAGCCCGCCGCACCAGCCGCGCCCACGCCGTCGGCGCGATGCGCGCGAGCGACACCACCCCCGGCGCGCGCCGCGGCACCATGAGCCCCACGAGGTAGAGGGCCACCATCGAGAACCCGCCCCCGTCGAGCAGCAAGTCAACCGCCTGGAGCGCCGGCAGCACCCCCTCAGGCCGCACCCACAGCACCCGCTTGCGCGTCTCTGGGTCAAGGTCTTGAGGGTCGAGCGCGTCGGGCACATCGACCAGGGCCACGGGCTCGCCCTCGCGGGTCGCCTCGGTCAGGAGCTTCAAACTCAACGCCATGCGCCCCGACGAGTGGTGCCCGATGAGCTCGACCAGTTGCCCCCGCGGCAGGCCCCCCGCCAAGGCCGCGTCGAGCCCCGCGAGCCCCGTCGAGAGGGTGAGCCGCCGCGCCTGTTGCAGGTCACGCTGAGGCAACCCCACAGCGTCTGAGGCCTTCACCAAGGCGCTGCGCGCGAGGGCCAGCCGTGTCAACGCCGCGTTGCTCATCGAAGCCCTCAACCATAACTGAACATGCGTTCATCTCGCAAAGCCCGCGCGCGCAATTCTGACCGAGCCCCAACGCCGAGCCCGGCGCCCGAAGGGGCCCGCACGACGCGGAGGGCCCGTCGGAGGGCGACGATGGGCGCTTGACCGACCCCCGGGCTCCGCGCGCACCCTCTGAGCCGCTGTGGATGCCTCTTTTGATCGACGACTCCGGGTGGCGACCGCCCTCGCGGTGCTCGGCCTCGTGGCCCTGACCCTCGGCCCCGCCCTGCGCGGGGGCTTCGCGTGGGACGACCTCTCGCTCATCGTCTACAACCCCGAAATCCACCCCGGAGGCTCGCTTGGCCGCGCCCTCGGGCGAAGCTTCTGGGCCCTCGGAGACCGCGCCCACAGCCCCAGCGCCTGGCTCTACTGGCGCCCCGCGGTGACGGCCCTCAACGCCCTCTCGTGGCGCCTCGGCGGCGGCGCGCCGTGGGTCTTCCACGCGGTCAACCTCGGCCTCCATCTCGGCGTGCTGTGGCTGGGGTGGGGGTTCCTCCGTGACCGCCAGCGAGACCCCGACGCGCCGTCTTCGCAGGTCGCTCGGGCCTTGGTGCTCGCATGGCTCGCGGCGCACGCGAGCCGCGCCGAGTCTGTGGCCTGGGTCTCGGGCTCGACCGACCTCGTGATGGCCTTCGCGATGCTCCTCGGTCACGCCCTCTGGCACCGCCGCCGTTGGGGCCTCGCCGCGCTCGCCGCGTGCCTCGCCGCGCTCTCGAAAGAGCCAGGCTTTGCGTTGCCGGCGCTCCTCGCGCTCGATCACGGGCGCTATGATGAAAACGAAAGAAAAGAGTATTTGCGCGGGCTCGGCCCGATGGTCTTGGCGCTGGGGGCCGTACTGTTGGTGCGCGGGTGGCTCTTGCCGCCGACGTGGCAGGGCGCGGCGCAGAGCCCTTGGGGCGTGCGGGGGCTTCTCTCGGCGCTCGGAGGGATGCTGATCGAGACCCTCTCGCCCTGGCCGCGGGTGACGGTCTTTCGGCCCGAGCGCTTTGTGGGCGGGCTCTGGCTGGGGGTCGGCGTGGCGGGGTTCGCGGTGCTCGCGGCGGCCGTTGTGTGGAGCTTCACGCCGCGCGGGCGGGCGGGATGGCGCGGCGACCTGGGGTGGTGGTGGGTGTTGCTCTTGCCGGGGCTCAACACGGCGGCGCGCTTCCCCGAGTCGTTGATCGCGCTGCGGTTTTTGTATCTCCCGTTGTTCGCGTTGGGGGCCTTGGTGTTGCGGGCCTGGCCGCGCACGACGCGCGGGCGGTGGGCGGCGGGTGTCGCGGTGCTGGCGTTGACGGCGGCGCACGCGGCGGCGCTCCGGGCCGAGACCGCGGTGTGGCACGACAACGAGACGCTGTGGCGGCGGGTGCTCGCGGTCGACCCCGACAACGGGTACGCGGCGCAGGAGCTCGTGAACGCGCTCGCGACCGATCGCGGCCCCGAGGCGGCGCGGGTCGGGGCGCTCGCCGCGCGTCGGGCCCTCGACCGGGGTGACGTCAGCGCGGCGACGGCGCTGGCGGTGCGGGCCCTCTCTGCGCAGATGTACGCGACCCCGGGCGGCGACGGCGCGGCGCTACGCGCGCTGGCTGCGGTGTATGACGGGTTGGCCGAGGGGCGCGCGACGACGATGGCCCTGGGCGGCACCGCGTTGACCTTGCGTCCGCGATGGCGCGCTGAGGGGTCGCTTCGAGACCCGGTGTGGTTTGAGCTGCCGCGGGCGGTGTTGGCGTTGCGGCGGGGCGAGCGGGCTGAGGCGCGGGGGGCCTTCGAGGGGCTCGCGCGGGTGCCCGAGACGCGGCTCCCGGCGTTGACCAATCTGGCGCAGATGGAGGGCCAAGACGGGCATTTCGATGCGGCGCTCCGGGCGCTCGATGAGGCCGACGCGATGCGCGCGCCGGATGCGTTCCGCGTTGGGTTGCGGGCGCAGCTGGAGGCGGGGCGGGAGTTGCTGTTGCGGCCCGATCACCCGGCGCGGTCGATCGCGCTGGCCGAGCTGTCGCTGGCCCTTGGAGGCGCCGCGTCCTGCGAGCGATGGCTGCAAGGTTTCGGCGAAGAGGCCCCGCCGCGGGTGACCTTGCTGCGCATCCGGGCGCGGGTGATGCAGGGCGACCTCCGCGGCGCGCGCGCGTTGGCGACGGCGGCCGCAGCGCGCGACCCCGCCCACGCCGCCGCATGGTCGCGGGTGATGACCCAGTTGGGTTCAACCGAACGGTAGGGGCAGGCCTCGTGCCTGCCCGACAACGCCGACAGGTGACGGGGCGGGCGGCAGGCGGCGGGCGGTGGGCGGCGGGCGACGGGCGACGGCGGGCGACGGGCGACGGCGGGCGACCACAAGGGTCGCCCCTACCCCAACGGACGACGGGCGACGGGCGATGGGCGGTGGTTGGCGGGCGACCGCAACGTCCCTGTAACCACGGTGTTTTCGCATCGCGATGCGGTAGGGGCAGGCCTTGTGCCTGCCCGAACGCGTCAACATTCGTCGAAAACGTCGACCCACGTGCGGACGACGGACGACGGGCGACGGGCGACGGGCGACGGGCGACGGGCGACGGGCGGTGGGCGGTGGGGCGACGGGCGGTGGGGCGACGGGCGACGGGCGACGGCGGGCGACCACAAGGGTCGCCCCTACGGACCCATCGTCCGTGGTCCGCGTAGGGGCAGGCCTTGTGCCTGCCCGAACGCGTCAACATTCGTCGAAAACGTCGACCCGCGTGCGGGCGGCGGGCGACGGGCGGTCTACGCGTTCGCGCCTGCCCGACAACGTCGACAAACATCGAAACGCCATCCGGTCACGACGAACGGGCGACGCGTTCACCCGCGCCATCGCGCCGGATTTTCAACAACATATTTTCGAATACGTTGCAACGAGGCCTCGCCCCGCACAATGTGCTCGTAATATCCGCGCTGCCAGAACCGCCTGTGAAACGGCGACCACCCGAGTGACTCCACACCACGAATGTACGAAACCGTCGTCAGAGACTTGAACGCGCGCACCAAATCGCCGAGCGTGCCCCCGTCACCGTCGTCACCCCCAGCATCGGCGAAAGGCGACCCCAGCAGCCACACCGCGTGAAGGTGGTCAGGCATCACCACAGACACATCCAGCGCGACACGCGGGAAGCGCTCCGATAAGGCCTTCAACGACGCCGCCACCATCGCGCCGCGCGCGTCCAAACGCATCGCGCCGTCAACGACTTCACCCAAGAGCCGACGGCGGCCCTCGGTGCAAATCGTCACGAAATACGCGCCCGAACGCGAATAATCGTAGCCCTTGAGACGCACCGAACGACGACGCGGAAGATCCATCTGTAGCCCCCTTCGCCCAGATCGACGAGGCTGGCTACGTATGTCTCTATGCAGCGTCTGTCAACGGCACAAACGATGATTTGAAGCGTGCGTGAGGCCGCGCTCAGCGGGTGTAGATCACCCGAACCCTGTGGTTGTAGGTGTCGGCGATCCAGAGGCGGCCCGCCGTGTCGGTCTCGACGCCGTACGGGCGGTCGAGGAGCGCCTCGGTCGGGCTCTGGCCGTCGCCGCGAAAGCCGCGCATGCCGCAGCGCCCGGCCACCGTGCGAATGAGGCCGTCGGTGCCCACCGCGCGCACGCACGAGTTCTGCGTGTCGGCGATGTAGAGCGTGCCGTCGGGGCCGATCTCGACGTCGGTCGGCTGGTTCAGCGAGGCGTTGGTGGCCAGCGCGCCGTCGCCGCCCGCACCGGCCATGCCGTTGCCCGCCACGGTGCGGATGACACCCTGACGGTCGACGCGGCGCACGACGTTGTTGCCCGTGTCGGCGATGTAGAGGTTGCCCTGCGCGTCGAAGTCGATGCGCCCCGCAGGGTTCGCCGCCTGCCCGGTGGGGTTGTTGAGCTGCGCCATGAGCGCGGGGCCGCCGTCGCCTGCGTAGCCGCGGGTGCCTGAGCCCACCACGGTCTCGATCACGCCCTCGCCGTTCACCCGCCGAATGCGCTGGTTCGCCTGGTCGGCGATGTACACCTCGCCCGAAGGGCTCACCGCGACCCCCACCGGGAGGTCGAGCACCGCGCGCAACGCCGGGCCGCCGTCGCCGGCGAAGTTTCGCCCGCCCGTGCCGCAGAGGTCTTCGATCATGCTGCCGCTGCGGCCGATGTCGTTCAGACGCTTGACCATGCTGTTGTGCCAGGCCGCGATGAGCATGCGGCCCTGGCCGTCAAAGGCCATGCTCGTCGGGTGGTTGAGCCGGTGACGCAAGGCGGGCTGAGGCACCCGCGGCGCGTCGAGCGGCACCGGCGGGTCTTCGCCGTCTTGAAGCTCGCCGGTGCCCGCCACGATGCGCGAACGCCCGTCGCTCGAGAGCTCGCGGATCACATGGTTGTTCCAATCAAGGACGTAGGCCGCGCCGAGGTTCGGGCCCACCGCGACGTCTTGCGGGAGGTAGATCCGCGTCTCGACCGCCGGGAGCCCCGTCGGCCCGAAGCCCGCGTCGCCGGTGCCCATCACCGTGCAGATGGTGCCCGCCCGAGGCGTACACGTCGTCACCGGCTGCGGCGTCAGGTCAGCCGAGGCCCCGCACGACGAGGCCAGCGCCTCATCGACTGAGCCGATCTCAAGACACGGGTCGCCGCCGCAGCCGCCCACCAGGGCCGCCATCGCCAACGCCATCACCGAGTGAATTCGAAATTTCATGGTTGCGCCCTGCATCGCTCGAAGCTCAGCGCCACACGCGGCGGAGACGGTTATTGTAAGTGTCGGTGATCCATAGATTACCGTCGGCGTCAAACGCAATCCCGTAGGGTCTCCAAAGTTGCGCCTCGCTCGCGGGGCCGCGATCGCCCGAGAAGCCCCGGGTGCCGGTGCCGACCACGGTGCGGATCTGCCCGGTGGCGGGATCCCACGCGCGCACCCGGTGGTTGTTCGTGTCGGCGATGTAGAGCTGCCCGTCAGGGCCAAACTCGATGTCGTTGGGGCTGTTGAGCCTCGCCATGGCCCCGGGGCCGTTGTCGCCCCCGAAGCCCGCCATGCCGTCGCCGATCACGGTCTCGATCATGCCTGAGGCGAGCTCGATCCTTCGGATCCGTTGGTTGCCCGTGTCGGTGATGTAGAGGTACCGCTCTTGGGGGTCGAGCGCGAGGCCGCCTTCGGGTTCGGGGTTCTCGCCGCCTTGCCAGTTGAAGCGGGCCGCCAGGGCCGGGCCGCCGTCGCCTGCGAAGGCGCGTCCGCCCATCATGCCCGCGACAAGGGTCATCATGCCGTCGGCCCCCACGCGGCGGACGCGGCCGTTGCCCTGGTCGAGCACGTACACGTTGCCCGCGCGGTCGCGCACCGCCTTGGAGGGCTGTTTGAGCAAGGCCATCGCCGCCGGGCCGCCGTCGCCCGATTGACCGGGGCCGCGGCCGATGGGCACGAACACGCGCCCCGTGGCGGGGTCCCACCGGCGGATTTTATGGTTGTGCCAGGCCACGATGAGGAGCCGCCCCTCGCCGTCGAGGAGCATGTCGGTGGGGTGGTTCATCGCCACGGTGAGGCCGTCGGCGCCGGGCTCGCGGAGGTCACCCTGGTCGTCGGGGCCGTCGCCCGGGAGGGGCGTGCCGACGATCGTACGGAGGGTGTTGTCGGCGAGGTTCAGCCGCCGCAACATGTGGTTGTTCCAATCAATCACGATGGGGGTCCCATCGCGGAGGAACTCGACATCCATCGGCCAGTAGAGCTCGGTCTCGCGCGCCTGCCGACCGTCGCCGTTGTAGCCCGCCACCCCGGTGCCCGCGACGGTGCAGATCACCCCCGCGTTGCCCGCCCTGGGCGGACACGCCGTCACCGCCGGTGGCGTCACGAGCGGCGTGGTCGCGATGCGCTGCCCGAAGCGCCACACCATGCCCTGGGTCATCGGGCTCTGCTGGATGCTCCCGCCGACCCCCCAGACGGCCCCCCCGGGGTCGACCCAAACCGCGTGAAACTCCTGGTCTGTGCGCGGCGCCCGGGCCACCTCTTGCCAGGCGCTCCCGCGGCGCATGTAGAGCGACCCCTGGGCCCCCACCGCGAGCGGCGACCCGGTCGGCGGGACGTACACGCCGTTGAGCCGCGGCGCGTCGGCGATCTGCCCCTGCCGCCATCCCGAACCGTCGTTCTCAAGGACGATCCCCGAGGCGTTGCCGCCCACCGCGTAGCGGGTCGCGCCGCGACCGTGCACGGTGAAAAGCGGCCCGCGGGCCTCGGTCGGAACGGCCACCAGCGACCAGCTCGTGCCGTCGTAGTGGAGCGTCGTGCCGTTGGCGCCGCACGCCCAAACATCGTTTGTGCCGTTGCCCCAGACCTTGTAGAGCACCACCCGCGCGGTCACCTCGGCGGGGAGCGTGACGTTCGACCAGCTCGTGCCGTCGAAGTGCCAGATCACCCCGACGCGGTCGCTCGCTCCGGCGTTGAGGTTGCCGCCGACGGCCCAGACGTCTCGGTCGCTCGTGCCCCAGACGCCGAAGAGGGTCTCGGTGCCCGGCGCGGGCATCCGGACCGACGCGCCGGTGCTGGGGGTGTGGCGCACGATGGCGCCGCCTTCGCCGACCATCCAGACGGTGTCAGGGGCGGTGCCGTAGACCCACCAGAGGGCGCCGCGGCGGAGGCCCGCGTCGAGGCGCGTCCACCGGGTGCCGTCGAAGTGGAGGGCGAGGGGGCCGCCGCCGTCCATCGCGTCGCTGCCGACGGCGTAGACGTCGCGGGCGGTGGTGCCCCAGATCGACAAGAGCGACCCCGGGAGGTTCTCTTGGAGCGCCTGCCACGCATAATCGGGCGGCACCTCGTCGCCGCAGCCTGGCACACCGAGGCACACCAGCGACAAAAGGAGCAGCGTCGATCGCGCCCCGACGCGAAGTCTAGAATGGTTGAGCATGGTTCGATCCTCTGGGCTTGCAGGGTGTGTACCGCGCCCACCCTTTGCACGATACACCCACCGAGCCGATGATGAGAAGCGTAGCGCGGGCCCTCGGCGTAGCGGCCCTGATACCCTTTGGGATGGTGGCCTCGCCCTCGGGGGCGTGGGCCAACGGGCGCTTCCCGCAGGCGCAGACGGTGGTGCTCGGGCCCGGCGCCCGCGACGACCTGGTGGTGCTGCGGGCGACCTTCGGGCTGGCCGCGAGCGACGACGGCGGGCGGCGGTTTCGCTTTCTGTGCGAAGACTTCTTTGAGTACCCTGACGGGTACGACCCGCCGATCTGGGTCGGCCGCGACGGCACGCTCCTGGTGGGCCTCGGCGACGGGCTCGTGGCCACCCGCGATTGGTGCACCCGCAGCGTTCGCGCCGAGCTCACGGGCTACGAGGTGAGCGACCTCGCGGGTGACGCCCGCGGCGCCGTGCTGGTGGCCTCGCTGGTCTCGCACGACGCGCGCCCGGTCTCGCGGGTGGCCCGGAGCGACGACGGCGGGGCGACGTGGCACGTCCCGTCAGAGGGCCTCGCGGGGCAGCGCATCACGACCGTCGAGCTCGCGCCCTCGAACCCGCTGCGGGTGTATGCGAGCGCGGTGGCCGAGCCCGACGGTCAGCCGGGCTTGTTTCGCAGCGACGACGGCGGTGTGACGCTCCGTCGCACCCTGTGGTCGGCCGACAACACCGTGGGCGTCTTCGTCTCAGCGGTCGACCCCGCGCGGCCCGAGCGGGTGTACCTCCGGGCCCTCACCGCGCACGGCGAGAGCGTGCTCTACGAGAGCGACGACGGCGGCGACACCGCGCGCGAGCGGCTCCGCACCGCAGGGCCCATGCGCGGCTTCGCCCTCTCAGACGACGGCCGGAGCCTCTTTGTCGGCACCCCCGACCCGCGCGAGGGCTTGCAGCGCAGCCTCGACGGCGGGCCTTTTCAGCGCGTCTCCGAGCGCCCGGTGGAGTGCCTCCGCTTTCACGCCGGCGCGCTTTGGGTCTGCCAGAGCTTCACGCCCGGCGCGGTGATGCTCGCGCGCTCCGTCGACGGCGGCGAACACTTCGAAGACCGCCTCGGGTATGCCGACCTCGAAGCCCCGCCGCGCTGCGCCCCGGGGAGCATCATGCAGACCCTCTGTCCGATGCGATATTCGCAGGTTCAGCGTGTTCTCGGCGCGGGGCAGCGCGACGCGGGTGGGCCTGACGCGAGCCTCGACGCGGGGGTGTCACCCCCTCAGGCCCGGCCGAGCTGCGGGTGCTCGACGGTGGGGCATCGCAAAAATGGCGGGTGGGCCCTCGCGGCGATGCTGATGGTGGTGTTAGGGTGGCGGCGATGCGCGGGTGGCACTGGGCGGCGATGCTGATGGTGACGGGGTGCGGCCCCGTTGAAGCGGGCGTACTCGAAGAAAGCGACGCTTCGGAGGATGCTTGGGCCGACGAGGTCGGGCCCCGCGAGACCGGCGTCGACGCTGCGGGCGATGGGGGCGACGCGGGCCGTGACGTGCTGGCCCTCGACGTGCGCGATGCTGCGAGCGATGCGGGGCGCGACGTGGCGGCCCTCGACGTGCGCGATGCGGGCCGTGATGTGCTGGCCCTCGACGTGCGCGACGCTGCGAGCGACGCGGGGCGTGACGTGCCGGCCCTCGACGTGCGCGATGCTGCGAGCGATGCGGGGCGTGACGTGCTGGCCCTCGACGTGCCGCGGGTCGGCGGATGCCCGGTCGAGATGGTGCGGGTCGGCGCGGCCTGCGTCGATCGCTGGGAGGCCTCGCTGGAGCTGCTCGACATCGACGCGGGGGTCTCGACCTGGTCGCCGTACCACAACCCCGGTACGCGGCGGGTTCGGGCCGTGTCGCGGCCCGGCGTTCAGCCCCAAGGGTACATCTCGGGCACGCAGGCGGCGGCGGCCTGCGGGCTCGCGGGCAAGCGGCTCTGCGCGCTCAGCGAGTGGGTGGCGGCGTGCCGCGGGCCGTCGAACACGGTCTACCCCTACGGCAACAGCTACGTGCGACGGCGCTGCAATGAAGGGCGAACGCCGCACCCGGTGATTCAGTTCTTCGGCACCTCGATGGGGGTGTTCACGTCGACCAACATGAACAACCCCGGCATCAACATGCAGGCCGACACGGTTGCGAACACGGGCCAATTTGCCGAGTGCGTGACGGGGTACGGCAACTTTGACATGGTCGGCAACCTCCACGAATGGATCGCTGACCCGAACGGCACCTTCAAGGGTGGCTTCTACGTCGACGCCGAGATCAACGGCCGAGGATGCCTCTACACCACCACCGCCCATGCCTTTGAGTACCGAGACTATTCGACGGGCTTTCGATGCTGCGCTGCCCCCACGCCCTGAGCCCCGGGGCGGCCTCGCCGCGGCCCTCATCGCCGCCTCGCTCTGCCTCGGGGCCTGCGAGCCCGCGAAGGTCGCGCCCCCGCCGCGCGTCGAGACCGTCGACGCGGGCCCGGTGTGCGAAGCGCCGCCGCCCTGCGCCCGGGCCCCGATCGAGGCCGCCGACCTCTCGGCCGACGAAGACTATCGCCGCATCATGGCGCTGTCGCAGGCCGACCCGGCGAGCATCGACGTGGCCGAGGTCAGCCTCCGCGTCTCGCACGCCGCTGACCCGCGCGTCGACGTGGCCGCGACCCTCGCGCGGCTCGACGCCATGGCCGACGCGCTGCGACGGAGCCTGCCTCGGAGCTGCGACCCGCGATGCCGCACACGGCGGCTCATCGCCGAGATGTTCGGCCCCTGGCGCTTCGAGGCCGAGAGCGACCCCGACGGGCTCTACGCCGACCCCGACCGCGACCTGATCGACCGAGTGATCGAGAGCCGGAGAGGGTACTGCGAGGGGCTGTCGGTGCTCTTCCTCGCGCTGGGGCGGAGGCTCGACATTCCGCTCGCGGGGGTGCTCGCGCGGCAGCACATGTACGTTCGGTATGTCGGCCCCGGGGCGCCCTTTGACATCGACCTCACCCTCGAAGGCCGCCCCCCCGAGCCAGAGCCGTCGACCGGCACATGCCGTGCTCAGCCGGGCACGTACGGGGTGCCGCGCAACGCGCGCGACATGGTGGGGGCCATCGTGTCGGTGGTGGGCATCCTCGAGACGCTCCCGGGGCAGGGGCGGTGGCTCGAAGCGGCCGCACGACTCGCACCCAACGACCCTGATTTACACAACAATCTCGGAGTCTTCGCCGAGGAGGCGGGGGCCTTTGACGAGGCCCTCGGGCACTACCGCGCTGCGGTGTCGATCGACCCTTGCGTGAGCTTCTACCGGGCCAACGTGGCCACCGCGCTGGTGAGCCTCGGCAGGCTCCGCGAGGCGCGCGAGACCCTCGACGCGCTCGACCACGCCCGGGCCTTCGGCAACGTCGACGACGACACCCTCTGGCCGCAGCTCGCTCGCGCGACGCTGCGCTTCGAAGAGGGCGACGACCGCGGGGCAGACCGCATCTTCGAGGCCCTGCGGGGCGTGCCAGACTACAGCCCGCGGGTCGACGAGGCCCTCGCGCGCTTCGAGCGGGGCCGCGGCCATCTCGACCTCGCACAGGGCTACCTCCTGGCGACCCTCGAGCGCGACCCGAGCCCCGCGGTGCGCCTCGCGCTCGCCGAGACGATGCTCGAAGCGGGGCGCCTCGAAGAGGCTCAGACCGCGCTCAGACAAGCGAGTCGCGACGGCGCCTCGGCCGACGCGGTGGCGCCCGTCGAGGCCGCCCTGGCCCTCCGCGCGGGGCACGCCGACGAGGCCGATCTGCGCGCGAGGCGCTGCGTCGAGGCGGGGCAGCGCCGCTGCGCCGAGGGGCTCGGGGTCATGGCCGAGGTGCGCGCCCTCCGCGGAGACGCCCGCTGCGCCGCGCGATACCTTGAGGCGTACAGCCGTTGTGTCGGGGCTCCGCGGGATCGGGCCGAGCGCGCGGCGATCGCGCGGCGGCGGCGCAGCGTCGAGGCCGCCCTGGCCCAACGCGTGCGCCCCGCGGACGCAGGCGTTCAGCAGTGAGACGTCGCCGGCGACAGAGGCCGCGCGGCGACGTCGCGGCGGCGCTTCGCGGCGGGCGCGAGTGGGTATAAGGTCGCCGCCCTATGGAGACCCTCAGGAGCTACCTCGAAGGCCGCTGGATCGACGCCCACGGCACCGCTGAAACCCTTGTCAATCCGGCGACTGAGGAGACGCTCTGTGAGGCGCCGCAAGAGGGCCTCGACCTCGACCGGGCCGCCGCGCATGCGCGCGCGGTGGGTGGCGCGAGGCTCCGCGCGATGACCTTCGCCGAGCGGGCCGCGATGCTGAAGGCGCTCTCGCAGGCGATCTACGCGCGGCGCGACCACCTCCTCGACCTCGCGATGCTGAACGGCGGCAACACCCGCAGCGACGCGAAGTTTGACGTCGACGGCGCCTCGGGCACGCTGATGGCGTACGCCGAGTTGGGGGCGAGCCTCGGTGAGTCGCGCTTCCTGGTCGACGGCGACGCGGTGTCGCTCGGGCGCTCGTCACGGGTGGCGGGGCAGCATCTCCTCGTGCCGCGCGAGGGCGTCGCGTACCACCTCAACGCCTTCAACTTTCCCGCTTGGGGCATCGCCGAGAAGGCGGCGGTGGCGCTCCTCGCGGGGGTACCGGTGATCGCGCGCCCGAACCCGGTGACGGCGCTGGTGACCTATGAGGTGATGAAGGCCTTCGTCGACTCGGGGGCGCTCCCCGAGGGGGCGCTCGGGCTCGTCACCGGGCATCACGGCGACCTCGTCGACCGCCTCGGGCCGCAAGACGTGTTGGCCTTCACGGGCAGCTCGCACACCGCGGCGCTCCTCAGGGCGCGGCCCAACCTCGCGGCCCACGCGGTGCACACAAACTTCGAGGCCGACTCGCTCAACGCCGCGGTGCTCGGCGCCGACGTCGAACGCGGCTCAGACCTCTGGCAGCTCTTTCTGAGCGACGTCGTGCGCGACATGACGCAGAAGACCGGTCAAAAGTGCACGGCGATTCGGCGGGTGTTCGTGCCCGAGACGCTCGTCGATGCGGTCGAAGAAGACCTCATCGAGCGCCTCTCGACGGTGAAGGTGGGCAACCCCAACGCCGACGGCGTGACCATGGGCCCGGTGGCCACCCTGGCGCAGTTGAAGAGCGTGCGGGCCGGCATCGACGCGCTCGTGGCCGCGGGGGCGCGCTGCGCGCTCGGCGGGTCGGCGCCGGTGCAGGGCCTCGGCGCGCCCGAGGGGCGGGGCTTCTTCGTGGCGCCGACGGTGCTTCGGGTCGACGACCCGGGCGCGGTCTCGCTGGTTCACGCCCGCGAGGTCTTCGGCCCGGTGGCGACGCTCATCGGGTACGACGGCAGCGCGGGGGCCGCGGCCGCGGCGGTGCGGCTCGGGCAGGGCGGCCTCGTGACGACGCTCTACAGCGACGACAAGCGCTTTCTCACCGAGGCGACCCTGGGCGTGGCCGCCTGGCACGGGCGCGTCTGCGTCGCGTCGAGCAAGGTCGTCGGCGCGTGGATGGGCCCAGGCGTGGCGCTCCCGCAGCTCTTGCACGGCGGCCCGGGGCGCGCGGGCGGGGGTGAAGAGCTCGGCGGCCTCCGCGGGCTCGGGCTCTACCTGCAGCGCGTGGCGGTGCAGGGCTTCGGGCCCTGGGTCGAGCAACTTTCGGCGGGCGGCAAGCGAGCGGGTTGATTCACGGGGCCGAGGGGCACTATGGTCGGCCCCCGACGCGGGCGCGGCCGACCGGCGCGCGACGTGACCGGCGGCGCGCCACCGCCGAGCGGCAGACCTTTGATGCAAAACGGGCGAGGCGCTCTGTGCCTCGCGCCCCTACCGTGAGAGACGACCCCATGGCCGAGCACAGCACCGACACCACCGAAGAGACCCCTGAATTCAAGCTCATGCGCGAGTACGACAAGAACTCGTCGGGGCAGAAGTTCGTCACCATGCTGGTGGTGACCCTCGCCATCGCGCTCACGGTGATCTACGGCCTCGCCTCACTCGGCGAAGGCTGACCGACCCCGCCGTCGGCCCTGCCAGAGCGCGCAGAGGCCCCAAAGCGCCCACCCCCAGCCACCAACACCCCCGCCAAGGCCCCCAGGCGCCACGCTACAGCCCGAAGGTCGCCCTGATGGGGGTGCGGGCGTTGCGAGCCCGATCGAGGCGTCTGTTGGGCCCGTCGCGCGGCGCGCCCGTCTCAGCACGAGCCGCCCGGTGTCATCGCAGTCGTGCGAGGCGAAGACGCCTTCGAGGGTGCCCTGCGGGGTGAGCGTGAGGCTGTACTGATCGGCCATGCAGAGCCGCCAGCCGACCGCGGGGTGGGCTTCGAGCATGGCGGTGTCGCGGAGCTCGAAGCGCGCGCGGGCGGCGTCCCACCGGCCGCCGAGGCTGCGGCGATCCCATCCGGCTTCGGGGCTTGACCAGTGAAAGACCCCCGTGACCACGGTGCCTTCGGTGCAGAGCTGGAGCGTCGCCTCGCCGCGGGGGTCATTGCCCGCGACGGTGCCCTGCCAGAGCTCGCACCCGAGGGCCGCCGAGAGGGGCGCGGGGTGTCGCGGGTCGCGCTCTCGCACGACGCCTTGGGCGCCCGCGGCGAGGGGTAGAACGCTGAGCGCGAGCAAGGCCCGACGCAGCACGCGAGGCTTCGGCACCCTCGAACGATGCCAGAGCCTCGCGCGCTCTGCCAGCGCGCCCTCAGGCCGGGCGACGCTCTTCGTGGAAGCGAACCCCGAGGGTCTCGAGCTCGGCGAGGATGGGGTTGTAGACCGCGGGCGAGACCGGCACCACCACGCCGCGCTCGGTGATGGTGTTGTCGAGGATGCGCAGCACCCCGATGGCGGCCGGGAGGCCCACCGTGCGGCTCATCGCAGTCTCGCCATTGGGCACCCCGAAGTCGACCAAGGCCGAGCGGAGGTACTCGCGGCGCCCGCCGTAGTCGGCCACAAACTCGTGCTGGAGCACGATCATGTCGCGCTCGCCGGGCTTGTACTGGAGCTTCTCGACCATCTGCGCGACCAGGGCGTCGAGGGCCGAGATGTTGGCCTCGGGCAAGGCCGCGGCGCTGAACATGCCGAGCCAGGTGAGCTTCTGGATGGGCGTCGAGCCCGGCGCGATGCCGACCTTGGCGGCCACCGCGGCTTCGACGTCGGCGTCGGCCGAGACGCCTGCGAGTTGGGCCATGAGGCCGCGGTAGGTGGGGGTCGACCAGGCGCCCGGGGCGTCGTCGTAGAGCCCGAGGTCGCCCATGGCCTTCCAGGTTTCGCAGTGGGTGAGGTTGCGGAGGGTGCCGCGAAACATCGACGTGACCCCTTCGAGGTCGTAGGTCTTGATGTACGCGATGGAGTCGCGGTTGGGGTACCCCTCGAAGGAGCCCGCGCCCTCGACGGTGACGATCTCGGGCTTGGCGAAGAGCGAGGGCCCGGGGATCTCGACGAGGGCGCCGTCGCGGAGATATTTCGCAGCGTTTCGCGCCGCGAGCACGACGCCGCGGGGCGACCACGAGAACTTGTACCCGAAGGGGTTGTCGTTCGCCTCAGGCGCCGGCAGGCCGCCGCAGTACGACTTGAACGCCACCACGCGACCGCCCGCCGCGCGGATGCCGTGGATGACCTTCATCGCGCTCATGTGGTCGATGCCCGGGTCGAGCCCGAGCTCGTTGAGGAAGGTGACCCCCGCCTCGCGGGCCTGCGCGTCGAGGGCTCGCATCGCGGGCGAGACGTACGAGGTCGTCACCAGGTGCCGCTTGTGGACGAGGCACCGCTCGGCGATGGCGACGTGGTGCAGGTACGGCAACATCGACACGTTGACGTCGCTCTCGGCAACGAGCTTGTCGAGCGCGGCGGCGTCGCTGATGTCGAAGGCCACGGCGCGCCCGCGGGGGTGCCCGTTGAGGAGCGCCTCGGCGCGATCGACGCTGCGGGCGGCGACGGTGACGGTGTGCTCAGACGACTCGAGGATGTGACGAACGACCGGACCAGCAACGAGTCCGGCGCCAAAGACGGTGACGTGGGCCATAGGTGCCCGCCCCACTACCACACCCGGCGCGGCGCGGGGAGTTCGCGGGGCGCAACACCCGCCGAAGGGTCGCTCAAGGGGTGTATCGAATCGCGGCGCCGGCCGAGACCGAGCCGGGGGTGTCGAGGCTGTGCTGACGGCCGTCGGTGCCCGCGCCGTTCTCGATGCCGACGGTGGCCGAGCCGCCGGTGGCGAGACCCATGTTCTGCCCGGGCCTGAGCGCGCAGTGATGGATCTCGACCACCCCGGTGGTCTCGAAGAGCTTCACCTGGAAGGTCAGGCGCGACGCGCGGTCGCTGAGGACGCTGAAGTCTGACCACTCGACGGTGAAGCGGCGGCTGGGCGCGGTGCCGAAGGTGCGCGAACGCACGCCGCCGCCGGGCTCGACCGTGAGGTCGTCCCAAAACGCGGCGACGAGGCCGTTGGGGGCCGCCAGGGTGGGGAGGGCGACGTTCTGGTAGGCGTTCGACGGCACCGCGCCCTGCACCCGCGGGAAGAGCTGGAGCAGCCCGTTCGAGCTCGCGCTGTACTCGAGCATCCGCTCGCCCATGAAGTCGAAGCCGAAGGGCAGATCGAGCACCGGCGACACCGTGTCATCGCCCGTCACCTGCGAGAAGAACGCCGACTGCGAGAGGTCGTCACAGGCCGCCGGCACGGCGCTCTCGAGGTAGCCGCGCTCAAGGCTCATGCGGAGGTCGAAGACGCCGTTCGAGGCGTTGGTCTCGCCGCCCACCGCGACCCAGACGTTGACCGGGTTCGGGTCGGCGTTGACGAAGCGCGCGTGCTCGTTGGCGCCCGCGGCGCCCTCGTCGCGCTGCACGAGGCAGCGGTTGGTGCCGCAGCCCGGCACCACGCGAACGACAGGGTCGACCCCCGCCGTGCGAGGCGCCGCGGAGATCGCGAGGCTGCTCCGCCCGGGCACCGCGACGGTGTACCAGAGCACCGCGCCGGTCGCCGATGGGAGGCAGTACGCGGTGGCGTTCTCGCTCGCCACGCTCGCGTTCTGGAGCCGAAGCTCGGCGCGCCCGCTTGGGTCGAAGCTCACCGCTTGGGCGCCCCCGCACTGCGCGCCGCCGGTCTGCGCGACGCTCTGCACCGCGAGGTCGAAGCGCCCCGAGCCCGCGCCGCCGGTGCCGCCCACCGCGATGAGGGCCTCGCTCGGCGTGCTCGCGGCGTTGGTGACGACGTACTCCTCGGGTTGACCCGCGCCTCTCGCGTCGACGGTGCTGTTGCAGAGCAGGGTGTTGCACCCCGAGAGCACGCGGAGCGTCGGGTCCCACGCGGGGCCGGTGGGGGTCACCGTGAGCAGGGTGGTGCTCCGGGGTGCGAGGGACACGCGGTAAAAGAGCACCGACCCGAGGGCGTTGGGCAAGCACGCTCCCGCGAGGCCCGTGCTCGAAAGGCTCGCGTCTTGGGCCGAGAGGGCGCTCCCTCCGGCGACCGCGATGGCCCGCGAACACGCTGCGTTCGGCGCCGCAGGGGGCGCGTCGCTAAGGGCCGCCGTCACGGCGAAAGACCCCGTCGCCCGGCCGCTCTGGCTCGCGAGCGAGACGACGTAACTGCGCGGCTGGTCTGTGCGGTTGTCGACGGTCAGGCTCGCCGCCGCGCCCGGCATCGGCGCCGCCGCGCCGCCGAGACACCGCGTGGCCGAGCAGCCGTCGAGGAGCCGCAGCACCGGCGTCGACGCGGGGGTCGAGTTGGGCGTCGCGGTCACCGTCGCGCGGCGCCCAGCGGGCACCTGGAGCGTGTAGAACAGCTGAGGCCCCCAGGCGTCGTTGAGGCACGCCGTCGAGGCCGCGCCGCCGGTCGCGGTGTTGCCGACGGTCATCACGCCGGGCGCGAGCGGTGAGGCCGCGGCGCACGCGCTGTTGGCGGCCGGAGCGTACGGCGCCACGCGCAGGCTGTACGCGCCGCCGGTGCCGTTGGCGTTGAACTGATCGACCAGCACGACGTACTCGCCAGGCTCGAAGACCCGTCGCACGAAGGCGTTGTTCGAACCCGGCACGTCGTCGTTGCACGCGAGCTCGCCGCTCACCTGGTCGCAGCGCGTCCGCACGGCGAGCACGGTGTCGAGCGCGGCGGTGGTGTCGAAGACGAGGCCCGTGCGCGCGCCCAAGCGCAGCGAATAATACTGCTCGGGGCCGCCCGCGGCCGCGCACGAGGTCATCGCGTTGCGGCTCGGCCCTGCGAGGGTGCCCATGACCGAATCGCCCGACGGGTTGAGCGCGCGCACGATCGCGCACGCCGCGGCGCCCCCGTCAAGGGGCGGGCCGAGGTCGACGGGAGATGGCAGGTCGACCGCGGGGCCGGCGTCGGTCACCGCGGGCGCGTCGAGGGCAGGGCCGAGATCGGTCGCCGAAGCGACGTCGTCGACGGGCCCGACATCGCGCGTCGCGGGCACATCGTCGGCGGTCGGCGCATCGTCGCCCGAACCCGCGTCGTCGGGCGTCGGCGCGTCGTCTCGGGGGGCCGCGTCGCGGGTCGTCGTCACGTCGACGCGAAGGCCCGCGTCGGTGGGCGCCAACGGCGTGTCGGCGGCGGCGCCATCGGCCTGCGCGTCGCGCGTGTCGGGCGGCGTCACCAGCGACGGACCGCACGCCGCGAGCGCCGCCCCGAACAAACACCCAAGCACCCAATGTCGAGCAGTACGAAGACCCATCGCGAAGCACCTCGGGCCGCCATCAGAGGCCGCGGTGATCGCGGCTGTCAAGCCACACCGTCAGGCGAAGCCCTTGAAAAGAGTACAGAATCGCTCAGCGCCCGGCGTCGCCGGGTGAGGGCTCGACGCCGCCTCCGCCCCCCGACTGGCTCTCGAAGCACGCTTGAAACGCGCGCATCTCGGCGGCGCACGCCTGCGCGTTGAGGTCGCCGTCGAGGCAGATCGGCCCCGGCGAACGGTCGAGGCAGCCAAAGGCGATGGCGACCTCGCGCTGACAGTTTGCGAACTGGCTCAATTGGGCGCACGAGCCCTCGCAGGTCTTCTCGCCGCTGGGGCCGCAGCCCTCGGCGCTCGCACGGCGACACACCGAGAGGCAAAGCTGTTCGGCGTCGCCGCCACCCGCATCGCTGCCTGGCGTCACCCCGGTGTCTCGCGCAGGCCCTGCGTCGACCGCGGGGATCGGGCGATCGACCGACGATGCGTCGCTTGAGGCGATGCCGCTGTCAACCGCGGCGCTGGGCTGGTCGACGGCGGGCGCGACGTCGGCCCCGAGGCTTGCGTCGGGGTCACCGCTGACGACGTGGGCGCCGCAGCCAGCGGCAACGATCGAGACCAAGGCGAGCGACGAGATGAACTTGAGCATGGTCGGTGACTCCTGAGGCACTTTGGGGGGTGGCGCCATCGCTCTGCGCGTCTCGTGCCAACCCCGTTGTGAGGCGAAAATCAGGCGCCGCGCCGCGACACCCGTGCCGGGCACGCAACACGTCTGTGCGCGTCGAGCACAGTCAACCTCGTTGCGGTCGCGCGGCGGTCGATGGGTCAGAGCGGGTCGCGGTCGCGGGCGAAGAGGTCGCGCCAGTCGTCGTCGCTCCAGCACCGCGTGCGGCAGTAGATGTGGGCGTACGAGCCGGGCACGGTGATGCGGTCGTAGCGGTGCCCATCGGCGCCGTGAAAATGCATCTCGCCGCCGTGTGAGGCGAAGCCGAGGTTGAACAAGAACTCGTGCCACACGCGGTCTTCGCCGGGCGCGGGCACACGCACGGTCTGCGGCGACTCGCTGAAATTGAGCGCCACGATCACGTCGAGGTCGGCGTCGCCGCGGCCGTAGACCAGCACCCGCTCGGCCTCGTGGCGCCAGAGCGGCACCGTGAGCGGCCCGCGCAACGACGCGAGGCGACGGCGCAGAAAGCCCATCGCGCGGTGCAAACGCAGCAGCGGCCCTGCGGCCTCGCTCTGCTCCCAATCGAGGGGGTTGAGCTCTCGCGGGAGGCCGTTGGCGTAGCGGGTCCGGTCGTCTTCGGCGTACTCGCAGCCCATGTAGAGCATGGGCACGCCGGGGTGGGTCATGAGGGCGATGGTGCAGGGCTGAACACGCCACCACGGCGAACCTCCACGATTCACGAGGCGCTCGTCGTCGTGGTTGTCGATGAACACCGTCGGCGGCTTGTCGTCGCTAAAGCCCTCGGCCCTGGGGTTCATGCGGTGCTCAAGGTGCGCGAGCCCTCGGCCCGCGAGGGCGTCATCGATGGCGTAGTAAAAGCCTTTGGCCCAGCACGAGTTGAAGTCGGTGTCTCGCACGAGGGCGAGCTCGTTCTCGAAGCTCGAGAAGTGCTCGGCCACGCGGTAGCTCGACGCGCCCCCGATGCGGGCCGCGGCGGCGGCGACGGCGCCTGCGCCGAGGGCGTTGTCCTTCCAGCGGTAGAAGCCGAGGGTGTGATCGAAGCGCATGCCGTCGACGCCGAGCTCGTCGAACCAAGTGTGCATCACGTCTTCGACGAAGTGTTGCGCCGCCGGGCGTGTGTAATCGAGGTCGACGCCGCCCCAGTCTTTGTCGCGGTACGGCTCGCTGCCAGGGTTCGGGTCGGTGCCCGCGAAGTTGCCGAGGAGCGGCGAGTTCGAACAGTCAGTGGCGTTGCGCGGGTCGTGACGCGGGTCATAGATCCGCGCGTACGAGAAGCGGCGCGAGACCTGGTTGAAGACCGCGTCGATGAGCACCGCCACGCCCCGCGCGTGGCACGCGTCGACGAGGGCGATGAACTCCTCGCGGGCGCTGTCGCCGTCGACGGCGTACCCGCGGTGCGGCGCGTGGAGGTGGCAGGCGGTGATGTAGTTCCACCGAATGCCGATCTGCCAGGGGTCTGAGTAGTCGAAGACGGGCATGAGCTCGATCGCGTTGACGCCGAGGTCGACGAGGTACGCTAACCGCTCGATCACCCCGCCGTAGGCGCCGCGAACGGCCCCGTGCACCCGCCGATCTTCTGCCGTGAAGTTGTACACATGCAGCTCGTAGACGGTCAGATCGCGCAGCGCCGGGCGCACAAACCCCGGCCTCGCGCGGGGCCGCGGCCCTCGCTTCAAGATCGACCGAAAATCGCGCCCCACCGCCCGCGCGTACGGGTCGCTCACGAGCCGCGTGTACCGCTCGCCGGTGCTCTTCTCGCGCGCCGAGACCGCGAAGTGATACCGCACCGTCTCGGCGTCGAGCCGGGCGCGCAGGTGCCAGTGCCCGTCGTCGGCGGCTTCGAGGCCGAGCCCCCCATCGGCGCCCCCCGCGAGGCCGTCTGCGACGACCCGCACCGACTCGATCTCGATGTCACCGCACGACGGCGCCCAAAGCACGAACTCTGCGCCCCCGTCACCGAGGTCGTGCGCCCCGCGCCGCCCCTGCCACTCGCTCACCATAACCGCCGAGTGTGCCGACAAGCGCCGCGGTGGCTCAAGCGAAAGGCTCACTCGTCGCTGCGGAGGCCGTGCTTGCGAAAGAGGTCGCGGAGGTAGTGACGCTCGATGCCCGCGAGGGCCGCGGCGCGCGAGAGGTTGTCGCCCGTACGGTGCAAGAGCCGCTGGAGGTAGTCTTTCTCGAACTCGTCGATGAGCGTGCGCTTGGCCTCTTTGAAGGGCTGGAGCGGCCCGCTCGGGTCGGCCGGGGTCATGCTGCCGCGGTCGCCCATCGGCGCGCTCACCGGGGCGCTTTGGGCGGGCGAGGGGGCCCGCGCGCGCTCGCCCGAGAGCATGCGCTCGAAGGCCAGGTCGGCGCCGGTGATCACGGCCCCCTCGGCCATCATCGCGGCGCGCTCGACGGTGCTCTTCAGCTCGCGCACGTTGCCCGCGTACTCGCGCCGTTGAAGCTCGCCGAGGGCCTCCTGCGAGATCGCGCGGGCGCCCTGCGTGTTGGGCGGGAGGCGCTGCAAGAAGTGATACACGAGCAGCGCGATGTCATCGTTGCGCTCGCGCAAGGGCGGGATGGTGACCCGCGCCTGGGCGAGGCGATAGTACAAATCTTCGCGGAAGCGCCCCTGGTTGATCATCTGCCTGAGGTCGCGCCAGGTCGCGCAGACCACCCGCACCTGCACCGGTCGCGGCGTGGTCGAGCCCACCCGCACCACCTCGCGGCGCTCGAGCACGCGCAAGAGCTTGGGCTGAAGCTCAAGCGGTAGCTCGCCCACCTCGTCGAGGAAGACCGTGCCCCCCTCGGCGGCCTCGAAGATGCCCGCCCGGCGCTCATTGGCGCCGGTGAAGGCCCCGCGCTCGTGACCGAAGAGGACGCTCTCGGCCAAGGTGCTCGGGATGGCCGTGCAGTCGAGCACCACGAAGGGCCCGTTGCCGTAGGGTGAGGTGTCGTGCAGGCCCCGGGCGGCGAGCTCCTTGCCCGTGCCCGTCTGGCCCTCGATGAGCACCGAGAGCTCAGTGCGCGCGAGGCGCTGGAGCGTCGAGAAGAGCTCGCGCATCGCGACGTTGCGACCCCGCAGCTCGCCGAAGGCGTGGAGGTCTGCGATCTGCGTCTCGAATGCGGCGTCGAGTTCGACCCGCACGATCGACGAGCCCACCTCGAGGGTCGCGCCCGAGGGCACGATGGCCTTCTCGAGCCGCGCGCCGGCGTACTGCGTGCCGTTGCGAGACGAGAGGTCAGAGACCTGGATCCCGGTGCGCTCTTCGACCGCTGAGAGCTCAGCGTGGAAGGCCGACACCGTCGGGTCTGAGAGGCGGAGGTCGCAGCCCGCGCTGCGGCCCACGATCGCCCGCGCGTTGGCGAGCACGACCTGTTGACCCGCGTCGGGCCCGGCGAGCACCGTCACGCGGACGCCGCGCGAGGTCGGGCCCACGAGGCGCTCGGGCACGATGGTGCGAGTGTTTTCAACCTGCGCAAGCTTGGGGTCGCGGGTCACGGTGGCGGGAGTTTGCCAGAATGCGATGGAAAGAGGCCAGTGCTGCGCACATCGGGCCCGATCGAGGCGCAACGGTGGTAGCTTCGCCGCGCACCGTGAGCGACGCGAACGAGAACGAATCGGCTGAGACAGCGGGCGAAGGTGAGCGCGCGGAGATCGCAGCGCATGCGCTCTCACGCGCCGAGCGGCGGGCCCTCAACGCCCGACGGCGCGCCGAGCGGAAGGCCGAACGCGCGCGCCGCCTCGCCCCAGCCCGGGAAGACATTTGGAACCTCCCGAACGCCCTGACCATGGCGCGGGTGGCGATGATCCCCGCGGTGCTGTGGTTCGTCGAAGCGGGCACGCCCCGTCACGGCTACTGGGGCGCGTGGCTCTACGGCGCCACCGCGGTGACAGACTTGCTCGACGGGTACCTCGCGCGCAAGCGCAACCTCATCACCATCTTCGGCAAGTTCATGGATCCGCTCGCCGACAAGCTGCTGGTGATCTCGCTCTTGGTGTTCCTCACGCGGATGGGCCGCATCGCCCCGTGGATCGTCGCGGTGCTCGTCGGCCGCGAGGTGGCCATCACGTCGCTGCGGGCCATCGCGTCGAGCGAGGGCGTCGTCATCGCTGCGGGCGAGAGCGGCAAATGGAAGACGGCCCTCCAGATGGTGGGGATCTTGTGCTTGATCCTCCACTTTCCGTACCGGGTGCTGCCCTTTTACGACGCGCCGGTCGACCTCAACGTGGTCGGTCAGTGGCTGGTGCTCTTGTCGCTGGTCTTCTCAATCACCAGCGCGGTCGAGTACGCGGCCCTCTTCGTGGCGGCCGTCGAGGCGCAGCGCCAGCGCGGCCGATGAGCTGAACCCCCCGACCGGCGTGCCGCGCCGAGGGCGCCCGAACTCTCGCGGAATCTCGACCCGAAACGTGCTCCCGCCGCCCTCGCGGTCGAGCACCGAGAGCCGCGCGTGGTGGGCCTCGGCGATGCGCTTGACGATCGCGAGGCCGATGCCCGCGCCCCGCGCTGTGCCTGAGACATAGGCGTCAAAAATCTTCTCGCGCAGCGCCGCGGGCACGCCCGGGCCGCGGTCGCGCACGTCGATCACCACGCTCTCGGCCGACGCGCTCACCTCGACGTCGACGGCGCCGTCGCGGGGCGTCACCTGGAGGGCGTTGCGCAAGAGGTTCCACAACACTTGCTTGATCTGGTCGGCGTCACACGGGGCCACGATGGCCGCCGCGCCGTGGGCTCGCAGGGTCACCCCGTGCCGCGCGAACTCGCTCTCCCGCGCGAGGCTCACCACCTCGCGGGCCAGGGCCGAGAGGTCGACCGCGCGCGGCTCCGGGGCCCGCGGTCGCGCGAAGAACAGCATCTCGGTCACAAGGTCGTTGAGCCGCTTCACATCACCCGACACGTTGCTTAGGAGCTTGCGCTCTTCGTCGTCGAGGGCCGCAGACTCGCGCACGAGCTCGACGCAGCCCGAGATGCCGCCGAGCGGGTTGCGAATCTCGTGGGCGAGGCCAGCCGCGAGGCGCCCGAGCTCGGCGAAGCGCTCGGCGTTCTCGTAGGCCGCCCGAAGCTCCTCTTCGACGCTGCGGTCTTCGATCACCAAGATGCCGCCCTGCGCCACCTGGTCGCGATCGCGCAGCGGCGCGAGGCGGTACGACACCGGCACGTCGCCGCCCGTCGTGCGAATCACCGCGTCGCCCGCCGCGATTCCGCCGGGGGTCGCGCTCACCGCGTCGACGAAGCCGAAGCGCGCGCGCACCTGGCTCCCCAAGAGCTCGTGTACGGGCACCCCGAGGAGCTTGGCGCCGTTCGGGTTCACCGAGCTGATGAGGCCGTCGGCATCGAAGGCCACCAAGACCACGGGGATCGATCGCAGCACGTCTTCGTAGAGCGCCGCGAGGTTGGCCCGGCTCGCCTCGGCCCGCAGCAGCGCGTCGTCGGCCAAGACGAGGCGGTCGGCGAGGTGGCCGCCGATGGCGGTGAAGCTCAGCACCGAGGTCATGGTCACCACGGTCTGAAACGTGGCCTCGATGGGGTCGGCGAAATGCACCCGATCGTCGAGGAGGCTCAGCACCCCGGTGCCGAGAAAGACGCCGAGGAGCCCGTACGCCGAGAGGCTGGCGGCCGCCGTCCAGAAGGTCGCGCGGCCGCCGAGAACGAGCGCCGCGGTGAGGGTGGTGAGCGCGTAGAGCACCGAGAGCGGCGAGGCGAGCCCGCCGGTCGCAAAGGCCAAGGCCGTGCAGGTGAGGATGTCGCCCGCGATGCCCGCCGCGGCCAGCTGCCGCAGCCGCCCGAGCGGCGCACGCCGAACCGGCAAGACGTAGCCGAGCGAGAGCCCGTAGATCACCAGCGCGATGCTGATCACCAGCCGCGGGGTGGGCGCATCGAGGCTGTTGCCCTCGGCGAGGTTGGCCGCCACGGTGGCGCCAAAGATCACCGTGCAGACCATCACCCGACTGAAGCAGAGGTAGAGGTAGCGACGACGAAAGATGTCGCTGACGCCGTCAGAAAGAAACTCTGAGGCCTCGAACTCGGTGCGCCGCGCGACCTCGTGCTTCACTCGGCCTTGATGTTGCCCGCCATGCTGAAGATCGGCAGGTACATGGCGATGATCATGGTGCCCACGGAGCCGCCGATGAACACCATGAGCAAGGGCTCCAGGAGGCTCGTGAGCGCCGCCACGGCCTGATCGACCTCGTCTTCGTAGAAGTCGGCGATCTTGTTCAACATCGTGTCGAGGGCGCCGGTCTGCTCGCCCACCGAGATCATCTGGATCACCATCGGCGGGAAGACGTTCGCCTCGCCGAGCGGCTCGGCCATGTTCTTGCCCTCGGCGATCTTGGCCCGCGCGCCCTGAATGCCCTGCTCGATCACCCAGTTGCCCGCGCTCCGCGCCACGATGTCGAGCGCGTCGAGGATGGGCACGCCCGACGACAGGAGCGTGCCGAGGGTGCGGGTGAAGCGCGCCACCGCGATCTTGCGCAAGGTCGAGCCGAGCACCGGCACCTGCAAGAGCAGCTTGTCTTTCGCGATCGCCCCCTTCTCAGAGCGAATCAACGCGCGGAGCCCGAAGAAGGTGCCCACCGCGCCGCCGATGATGATGAAGAGGTTCGTCACCACGAAGTGCGAGAGGTCGATCACGCCTTGGGTGAGCGCAGGGAGGCTGCCGCCGAACTCTCGAAACATCGCCTCAAACTGCGGGATCACGAAGACCATCATGATGCCCACGACGCCCACCGCGAGGATGGCCACGCCGACCGGGTAGGTCATGGCGCTCTTCACCTGCCGCGCGAGCTTGTCGTTCTTCTCGATGTAGGCCGCGAGGCGCTGCAAAATCGTATCGAGGATGCCGCCGATCTCGCCCGCGCGAATGAGGTTGCAGAAGAGCGAGTCGAACACCGCCGGGTGCTTGCCCAGCGACTCGCTGAAGGTGTTGCCGCCCTCGACGTCGTTCTTCACCTGGCGCAAGACCTTGGCGAAATACGGGTTGTCGTTCTGCGTCGAGAGGATGTCGAGGCACTGCACCAAAGGCAGACCCGCGTCGATCATCGTCGCGAACTGACGGGTGAAGATCACGAGGTCTTTGGTCGAGACGCTGCCGCCGCCGAAGCTGATGTTGAAGCCCTTCTTCGACACCTTCACCGGCGTGAGCTGCTGCGCGCGCAGCTTGGCGCCCACCGCGTTTTCGTCGTCGGCGTCGAGCACGCCCGTGCGGAGCTCGCCCCCCCGCGTCTTGGCCTCGTAGGTAAACTGCGGCATCGGCCTGAGACTACGCTTTCGAGGGGGGCGCGGTCAAAGAGTGGGAGCTCTGACGTGGCCTCTCGGCCGCGCCGAAACCTTCGCAGTGAGAGGCGCTGAGAGGCGACTCAGGTGCCCGGCCGAAGACCGTTGGGGCGAATGAGCACCCGCACCGAGAGCGAGCGCGGCGCCGCGGGTTCGAGCCGAAAGCCCGCGCGGAGCTCGGCCAGGAGCATCCGACGGTGGCCCTCTTGCACCCGGCTCTCAGGCGGCACGATCACCGCGCTCACCCGACCGTTTGCGCCGACCTGCACCACCACGAGGCCGTACGATTCACGGAAGCGCGGGGTTCGGTCGAGGCGGGCCCGCACCCTGGCCACCGCGGCGGCGAGCTGCGCGTCGATGGCCGCGGCGTCGGGAGGCAGCGCGCCGTCGAGGGCGGGGTGAAGACGGGCCACCGCGAAGACCGGGTCGCGGGGCCCTGAGGGGCTCTGCGGGGGCTGCGGCGTCCACGGTTGGGGCTGCGCGTGGGCGAGCGAGAGGCAGAGCCCTAGCGCGGCCGCGAGTGACGATGTGGCGACGAGACGGCGCACGCGTCGGGCCTCAGCGCGGCGCCTGCGTCGGGGGCGTAAACCGGCTCGACCCGTCGACGAGCTGTTGCAGCTCGGCCGGGTCGCTCGAACGCACCATCGCCTCGTCGAGGGTGATCACCCGACGGAGCGCGAGGTTGGCCAGGGCTTGATTCATCGTCTGCATGCCGGTGTTCTGCTGACCGACCTGCATCAACGAGTAAATCTGGTGGATCTTGTCTTCGCGGATCAACGTGCGGATCCCTGGGGTCGGCACCAGCACCTCGACCGCCGCGACGCGGCCCGGCACGCCGGCCTTGGGCACCAGGAGCTGCGTCACGATCCCCTGGAGCACGAACGACAGCTGGATCCGAACCTGCTGCTGCTGATGCGCGGGGAAGATGTCGATGATGCGCGTAATCGCTTGCCAGGCCGAGTTGGTGTGCAAGGTGCCGAAGACCAGGTGGCCGGTCTCGGCGATGGTCATCGCGGCCTCGATGGTCTCGTGGTCGCGGAGCTCTCCGATGAGCACCACGTCGGGGTCTTGCCGAAGCACGTACCGCAGCGCATCGCGGAAGGTCGCCGTGTCGGTGCCCACCTCGCGCTGGTTCACCACCGACGACTTGTTCGCGTGCATGTACTCGATCGGGTCTTCGACGGTCATGATGTGCGAGCGCGTCTCGGTGTTGATCTTGTCAACGAGCGAGGCGAGGGTGGTGCTCTTGCCTGAGCCCGTCGGGCCCGTCACCAGCACCAGCCCGCGAGGGCGCGTCGCGAGCTCGGCCACGATGGGCGGGAGCCCGAGCTCCTCTTGCGACAAGATGCGAAACGGGATCGCGCGAAACGCCCCCGCCACGGCCCCGCGCTGCATGAAGAGGTTGGCGCGGAAGCGCGCGAGGTTCTTCACGCCGAACGAGAGGTCGAGCTCGCAGGTGCGCTGGAAGCGCTCGCGCTGCTCTTCGCTGAGCACCTGAAAGCAGAGCCGCTGGGTGTCTTGCGGCGTCATCACCGCCACGCGACGGAGCGGCACGAGCTGCCCGTCGATGCGAAGCGACGGGTGGCTGCCGGTGGTGATGTGAAGATCGCTCGCGTTCTTCTCCACCATCACCTTCAACAGGTCGATCAGGCTCGCCTGAATGGGTTCACCGCCAGAGATGGTCATAAAAGCTACTCAGCTGCTCTTGTTGTTGTCGGCCGCCGACACGCGCACGATCTCTTCGGTGGTGGTGACGCCCTCGATGCACTTCGCGATGCCGCTCATGCGCAAGGTCTGGAGACCGCACTTGATCGCCATGGCCTTGAGCTCGGCCGCGCTCGCGCCCTGGAGCACGAGCTCTTTCAGCTCGTCCCACATGGGCATCACCTCGTAGAGCGCCACGCGGCCCTTGTAGCCCGTGTTGTTGCAGGTTTGGCACCCGGCGCCCTTCCACAGGCGGCCGTTGACCTTCGAGATCTGCTCTTCGGTGAAGCCGATCTCGCGGAGGTTCTCGACGTTGACCTTCACCTCGCTCTTGCAGTTGGCGCAGACGCGCCGGGCGAGGCGCTGCGCGAGCACGAGGTTCGTCGCGGCGGTCACCATGAAGGGCTCGATGCCCATGTTGAGCATGCGCGAGATGGTGCCCGGCGCGTCGTTGGTGTGCAGCGTCGAGAGCACCATGTGCCCCGTGAGCGCGGCCTTCACGGCGATCTCGGCGGTCTCGAAATCTCGGATCTCGCCCACCATGATGATGTCGGGGTCTTGCCGCAGAAACGAGCGCAGCGACGCGGCGAAGTTGAGCCCGATGTCGTCGTGCATCTGCACCTGGTTGATGCCCGCGAGGTTGTACTCGACGGGGTCTTCGGCGGTCGAGATGTTCTCGGTGACCTTGTTGAGCTCGGCGAGGGCCGAGTAGAGCGTGGTGGTCTTGCCCGAGCCCGTGGGGCCCGTCACGAGGCACATCCCGTACGGGTTGTGGATGGCCTTCATGAACCACTCGAGCTGCGTCTTCTCGAAGCCGAGCTTCGTCATGTCGAGCTGGAGGTTCGACTTGTCGAGGAGGCGCATGACGATCTTCTCGCCCCAGATGGTGGGCAAGACCGACACACGAAAATCCATCTCTTTGCCGCCGGCGATCTTGAGCTTGATGCGGCCGTCTTGGGGCAGGCGGCGCTCGGCGATGTCGAGGTTCGACATGATCTTGATGCGCGAGCTCACCGCGTTCTTCAGACGGATCGGCGGCGTCATGTGCTCGCGGAGCACCCCGTCGACGCGGTACCGGATGCGGTACGTCTTCTCGTACGGCTCGATGTGGATGTCGCTCGCGCGGAGCTTGATCGCGTCGAGGAGCACGGCGTTCACGAGGCGCACCACCGGGGCGTCTTCGCTCGCCTTCTCGAGCTCCAAGACGTTGGCCTCTTTCTCGTCGTCGCGGGCGTACTCGACGTCCTCCATCGCGATGTCAGAGAGCAGGTCTTCGACGTTGATCGAGGCGTTGTTGTTGAAGAGCTTCTCGATCGACTGCTGAATGGCATTCTCGGTCGCCACCACCGGCTCGACGTTGAGCCCGGTGAGGAACTTGATGTCGTCGAGCGCGTGGAGGTTCGTCGGGTCGCTCATCGCCACGATGATCGACGGCCCGATGCGCTGAACCGGCACCACCTTATGGCGCTCGCACACGTCGCGGGTCACCAGCTTGCCGAGCTCGGGGTCGAGCTCCACCGCCGACAGGTCGAGGGCCGGCACGCGGTACTCTTGCGCGAGAAAATTCGTGATCTCTTTGTCTGAGATGAACCCAAGCTTCGCGAGCGAAAAGCTGAGATTCTGCCCGCTTCGCTTCTGCTCGTCTTGAGCCTGCTTCAACTGGGCGAGAGAGATACGATTGTTACGAATGAGGAGCTCGCCCAGGCGATTGGCGCTCGACATCAGAATCCTCCTTGGTACAACCGACCCGTCGCCCGGCGTGGGCGCGTTCGGCAGACCTCTAGAGCGTTCTATCACGGCGGCAAAGCACCTTTCCATGTGGTCCTGGTTTGCGAAGGTGTTCGGGCGCGGGGCGGCGGGGGCGAAGGCCGAGTCTGAGGGCCGCGTCGACGACGCCGTCCGCATCTACGTCGACGCTGGCGACCGCGCCGAGGCGTGCCGGGTGCTCCTCCGGGCTGCCGAGACCGCCCGCACCCTCAGCGAGCGCCGTAGTTTCTATACCCGCGCCTACGCCCTCGCGCGCACCGAAGATCAGCGAGAGTCAGCGCGAAAGGGCCTCGCCCTGGCCACCCTGGCCGAGTTTTCGTCGAGCCCGCCACGCAGCGACGAAGACCGCGTGCGCCTCGTCGACGCCGCCCGCGACCTCGAGCAGGTCTTCGCCTACAAAGACGCCGCCCGCGCGTACGAGCTCCTCGAAGACCGCGAGGCCATCGTGCGGGTGCTGACCCTCTCGGGCGACGTCGACGCCCTCGAGCGCATCACCGGCGAGCGCGAAGACAGCGACCGTCACCGCCTTCGGCGTCGCGGGGCGCTTGAGCGCTTCGACACCCTCTGGCGCTCGGGCGACCGGCTGCGCGCCGTCGAAGATCTCCGCGGGTGGCTCCTCGGCCACGGCGACGACCACGAGGCCCGGCAGTGCCTCGACGAGCACCTCGCCAAGCTGCTCAGGGCGGGCCGCTTCGAGGCGCGCCTCGACGGCGCCGCGGTCACGGTGATCGGGCGCTTCCCGGTGGTGCTCGGGCGCGAGGCCGATGTGGTGTTCCGCGGGGCCTCGGTGTCGCGCCGGCATGCCGAGATTGTTCTGCAAGATCAAACCCTTGCGCTGCGCGATGCGGGCAGCCGATCGGGCACCACGGTCGACGGCCTGGCCATCACCGAGGCCATCCCATTGGTGCCGGGGCACCTCGTGCAGCTTGGGGCCGATCTCGTGTTGCGCTGCGAGGGCGACCTCGCGCGGGGCCTGTCGCTGGTCGTCGAGCGCGGCCTCGACCGCGGCCGTACGCTGGTGTTGGCGCCGTCGGGGTGGGCCACCGGGGCGGGGGCGCTGGCCTTCCGCGACGAGGGCCCGGCGTTGGCGCCGACGAGCCCGGTGGTGCTCAACGGCACCCGGGTGGCGGTGCCCTTCGTGCTCGCGCTCGGCGACCGGGTCGAGTGGGGCGCCTCTCAGCTCGAAATCACCGGCCGCTAAGGGGGGCGCGACGATGGCCTTCGGTGCGTGGTTGAAGAAGCTCCTCTTGCGCGACGACGCGGCCGCGGTCGACGGGCCGAGCCTCGGCGACGACGCTGACGCCGCGCGGGCGCCCGCGGTGGGCCCTGCGGTTCAGGCCGAGGCCCGCGAAGACGTGGTGCTCGAAGCGCAGAAGCGGCCCCTCGCCGAAGGGGTCGCGTACGCCGTCGACGCCCTCGCGCGGGTCGACGATCGCACCGCGGCGCAGAGCCTCTTGCGGTGGCTGAAGCAGCTCGTCGAGGGGCGCGCGCTCGACGCCGTCACGCTGGTGAAGCTCGCCGAGTTCTACCTCGCCCGCGGCGACGACCCGAGCGCGGCGGCGGCCCTCACCCAGGTGGCCGAGGGCAGCGCGCGCGAGGCCCTCTACGCGCGGTTGCGGCTCGGCGACCTCGCGGGGCAGGGCGGCGACATCGCCCGCGCGCTCGAGTGGTACGAGGCCGTGCTCGCCGACGACCTTGACTTCCCCGGGGCGCGCGAACGCCACGCGCGGTACAAGCGCCCCGCCCGCGCGGGCGACGCCGGGGCGACGCTGCTCGCGCCCGACGCGGGGGTCGCCCTCGGGCGCTACGCCCTCTCACGAGAGCTCGGGCGCGGCGGCGCCGGGGCCGTCTACCTCGCCGACGACCGCAAGCTCGGGCGAGCCGTCGCGGTGAAGATCTATCACCCATCGGCGCGCGCAGACCGCGGCCAGCGGCTGCGGAGCGAGGCGCAGATCGCGGCGTCGATCCGCTCGTCCTTCGTCGTGCGTGTGCTCGACCTCCAGCCCGCCCTCGGCGCCTTGGTGATGGAGCACTGCGCCGGCGGCTCCCTCCGCGGCCGCATCGCCCACCGCGACCACGGCGCCGACGAGGCCCGCCGATGGCTCCGCGAGCTCTGCCGCGCCCTCGCCGAGACGCACCGCGCGGGGTGGGTCCACCGCGACCTCAAGCCTGGCAACGTGCTCTTGCGGCGCGACGGCTCGGTGGCCCTCACCGACTTCGGTCTGGCCCGCCGGGTCGACGCCGAGGCGCCCGCGATGGAGGGCACCGCGGGATACGTCCCGCCCGAGGTGCTGCGCGGCGGCCGCGTGGCCGCGAGCGCCGACGTGTACGCCCTCGGGGCCATCGCGGCAGAGCTCGGCCTCGCCGACGACCCCGCCCTCGGGCCCTGGCTCGCGCGCTGCCGATCGAGCGATCCGTCGCAGCGCCCGGCCGACGCGGTGGCCATGCTCGAAGGCCTGTTGTAGCGTCGCGCCCGGGTGCACGGGTGGTCTATGCAGTCTCGCACGGGCCGACACCCCCACCCGAGGAGCTTCGACGATGCGATGGGCGTTGATTTCGGCGATGGTGCTTGGCTTGGGCGCGACCTCACTGTCGGCGTGCTCTGACGACGCGAGCGCGTCGGAGTGCTCGCCCGGCAGCGTGTGCCTCTGCGCCACCTCGTCGTCGTGCACCCGCAGCTGCACCGGCGCGGGCTGCATGTTCAGCTGTTCGGGCGGCGGCGCGTGCTCGTTCGTCTGTCAGGGCGGCAACTGCTCGGTCACCTCTAGCGGCTCGGGCGCCATGAGCCTGTCGTGCCCCGGCGGCGGCTGCACCGCGACCTGCTCGGGTAGCGGCGCCTGCACCATCAGCGGCTGCGGCGCGAGCTGTAGCGCCACCTGCTCGGGTAGCGGCACCTGCACAAGCCGCTGAGCGCGGCGCCCGTCTCGCCCGCCGACTACGGGTCATCGCCGACGCGTCGCGCCCGAGCGAAGAAAAATGAGCGCACCCATTGCGCACGATTCAATTGTGTACAATCTTTCTCTCGCCGCGGTGCTTCGCGGTGCAACGCAGTTGAGAGAGTGAGATGGCGATGGGCACAGCGGTGACGATCGAGAAGGTTCTATACACGGCCGAGGCGACGACCCAGGGCGGTCGCGAGGGCAGCGTCCGTTCGGCAGACGGCACCCTCGACATGGCGGTGACCATGCCGAAGGGCCTCGGGGGGAGCGGCGCGCCGGGCACCAACCCCGAGCAGCTCTTCGCCGCGGGCTACTCTGCGTGTTTTGCGAGCGCGGTGGGCCATGTGGCGCGGCTGGGCAAGGTGGCCTTGTCGTCGCCGCCGGTGGTGACCGCGGCGGTGAGCATCGGCACGGCGGGGCAAGGGTTCGGCCTCGCGGTGGTGCTCACGGTCTCGCTCGCGGGGCTCGACCGCGCGGTCGCCGAGCGCCTCGTCGAGACGGCGCACCAGGTGTGCCCGTACTCGGTGGCCACGCGCGGCAACATCGACGTTCAGCTCCGGCTGGCCGACTGAGCGAGGGCGGCGATGGCAGGCCCGGCGCACGACCCACTCGGCCTCGATCAGCAGCTCTGTTTCGCGCTGTATTCGGCCTCGCGGGCGCTGATCCGGGCCTACACCCCGCTCTTGGAGCCCCTCGGCCTCACCTACCCGCAGTACCTGGTGATGTTGGCGCTCTTTGAAGACGACCGCTGCACCGTGCGCGAGCTCGGCGATCGCTTGGGGCTCGACTCGGGCACCCTCACGCCGCTCCTCAAGCGGCTCGAAGCCGCAGGTCAGGTGCGGCGTCAGCGAGACCCGAGCGACGAGCGCCTCGTGCGGGTGGCCCTCACGGCCAAGGGCAGGGGGCTCCGCGCGGTGCTCGCCGAGGTGCCCCGCGCGATGGCGTGCCGCGTGGGCGCCGACCCCGACGCCCCGCGTGACCGAGAGGCCCTGGCGTCGCTGCGCGACACGCTGCACGGGCTGACCCGAAGCCTCGCCGAGACCGAGTGAGGGCCTAGAAGCCCACGCCGAAGTGAAGCGCGACCTGGAGCAAGAGCGTCATCGGCAACCCGTTGTCGAAGGCGTCGAAGCCGTACTCGACCCGGGCCTCGACCGCGGCGACGCGCGATTGCACCGTGGTGGTGGCGCCTATCAAGAACTGGGGCCCTCGCGGCATCGCCGGCCCCATCTGAGGCGGCATCGCGCCGACCTCGGAGATCGCGTAGGCGTGATCGCGAAACATTGCGAAGCCGAGATAGCCCCCCGCGGCTTCAAAGACAGAGCTCGGCTCGCGCTCATGAAAGACCCGCGGCGCCGTAACCTGAAACACCGCCGCGAAGGCGCTGCGCTGGAACGAAGGGTTGTCGTTGGTGACGTCGGGCACCGAGTCGGCCACCAACGACCCGATCTGCGCGAAGCCGCCCAACATCAGCGAAGGCGTCAGCTGAACGACGCCCTGGAGCTCGACCGCCACGAGCCCCGCCGAGCGGAGGTTCGTCGAACGCAAGAACGAGCCGCCGCCGAAGATCAACCCCCCGCTGATTCGAAACTGGCCGGGTCGCTGCGCGACGATGCGCCAGCGGTTGGGCGGCTCGGGCGGCGTCGTTGGCGTTTCTGAAGTAGACGCTCGCGGCGTCGCCACCCGCGGCTCTTCGACCGCTTGGGCCCGCGCCGCCTTCGGCGAGGCCAGACCCGCCGCCAACGCACAGCCCAAACCCCACGCCCGCACGCGACTCCGGGCTAGCCCCGATGCACCCCTCAGTAACGCCATAGTGAGGGCACTATGCCACAACCGAACTTTCGATCAAGACCAAAGAATCATAATCACTCGGCGTTACTCGGGCGTGGCCCAAAAGACTGACGCAGGCCCTGACCTCGCCCTCGCACCGACCGCGCCGAGGGCCTACAGGCGCGCCGGGGCGCTGAGAACGTGCAGCACCTCGCCGAAGGCCACCCTGCGCGTCGCGCCGTCGTCGCCTTCGAGGCGGAGCGCGCCGTCGGCCTCGACGTCGACCGCGAGGCCCTCAAAATCGTCGCCCCGGACGCGCTGCCCGAGCGTCACGCAGCGGGCCCGGTAGGCCTCGCGGAGCGCCGCGAAACCGTGCGCTTCGAGGGTCTCAAGGTGAGCCTCCCAGCGAGTCAAGATGCGCCCGAGCAGCGCCCCGCGCGAGAGCGCCAGATCGCCGCTCAGTTGGGCCATCGAGGTCGCCAGGTGCGCCACTTCGGCAGGAAGCGTCGCGCCGAGCACGTTGATGCCGACGCCCGCGATGGCGAAATCGAGCGAAGGCCCGGTGAGCGACCCTTCGATCAAGATGCCCGCGAGTTTGCGGCCGCCGACGACGAGGTCGTTGGGCCATTTGATCTGCGGCGTGTGTTCGGGCGGCACGAGCGCGGCCACGGCCTCGCAGAGCGCGAGCCCCGTCGCGAGGGTGAGCGAGGGCACCTCGGAGAGCGGGCGCCGCGGCCGAAGAACCGCTGAGAAATACAGGTTCGCGCCGGGCGGTGACTGCCACACGCGCCCGCGACGGCCGCGCCCCGCGGTCTGCGCATCGGCCAGAACCAGAGTGCCCGCGGCCGCCCCCCGGAGCCCGAGGGCCCGGGCGTCATCGTTGGTGCTGCCGGTCTCGGATTTGAAGATCGTCGGGTGACCGAGCCAGCGCGCGGGGCTGCGAAAATAGGTGAGATCGTCGGGTGACACTCAGCGCGAGACCGAGACGTCGAGGCCGATGTCGATGGCCCGGGCGCCGTGGGTGAGCGAGCCGATCGAGAGGATGTCGACGCCGAGCGCGGCCAGGGTCGCGATGCGCTCGCGGGTGATGCCGCCCGAGGCCTCGACCCAGGGCCGCGGCGACGCCTTCGCGATCCGTTGCATCGCTTCAGCGGTCATGGTGTCGTCGAAATTGTCAAGCATCAAGACGTCGACGCCGATGGCGAGGGCCTCGTCGAGCTGTTCGAACGATTGCACCTCGCACTCGATGCGCATGGTGTGAGGCGCGTGGGCGCGGGCGCGGGTGACCGCGGCGGTGACGCCCCCCGAGACGGCGATGTGGTTGTCTTTGATGAGCACCGCGGCGCCGAGATCGTTGCGGTGGTTGTGCCCGCCGCCCATGCGCACGGCGTAGCGTTCGAGGGCCCGCAGCCCGGGGGTGGTCTTGCGGGTGTCGGTGATGCGGGTGCGGGCCCCGGCGGGCAAGGCGCGCACGAAATCGCGCGTCCGCGTCGCGGTGCCGCTCATCCGCTGGACGATGTTCAGCGCGACGCGCTCTGCGCTGAGGACGCTCTGCGCAGGCCCCTCGACCCGCGCGACCTCGGCGCCCTTCTCGACGTGGCTCCCGTCGGCGACGAGCACCTCGAAGCGCACCGCGGGGTCGAGCCGCGCGAAGACGAAGCCCGCCACGCCGATGCCCGCGAGCACCATGGGCTCACGGCACGAGAACACCCCGCGCGCCGTGGCCTCGCGCGGCACCACCGAGCGTGTGGTGACGTCGCCGGAGCCGAGGTCTTCGGCCAACGCCGTGTCGACAATGCGGGCCACATCGAGCGGCGAAAGCTCGGCCGCAGAAGGCAAAAATCGCAGCGCGTCGTTCATCGTGGCACGAGACCGTATACCCACCCGCGCGCAGCGCAACCCCTCTTTTTTGCCGTCACCTCACCGCAGAAGCTAAGACCCCGAGAGCGTGATGCGCGTCGTGCAAATCTCACTCTTGATCGCAGGGCTCGTCGTGACCGCGACGGCCCGCGCCGACGACCGGTGGACGGCGCCGCACCCTGGCGTCAGGCACCTCCATCGCCGCGCGGGGGTGAAAGACTTTCACCTGGTCACGGTCGATCTTCGCACGCCGGGCCTGCGGGTCGAGACCACCACCGAGGCGGAGCTCCAGAGCGTGAGCGGGTCGCGCGGGCACCGCTGGTCGACGACGTCGCAGTTCGCGCGTCGGCACCGCCTCGACATCGCGATCAACGCGAATTACTACGACATCTTTCACGCCGCCCTCACGAGCTGCGGCCTCGCCATGGCGCAGGGCCAGAGCTTCAGCTCGGCGTACAGCGACCGCCGCCTCGGGTGTTGGGAGAGCGTGGGCTTCGGCCCCATGGGGCGCGCCGAATTCTTCGACTCGCACGGGCGCACCTTCGGCCCCGCGCCCTTCGGGTGGGTCCGAGAGGTCGTCACGGGGTCGCCGCGGGTGCTGCGCGACGGCCGCGTGGTCGAGGTCACCCACCCGCGCCACGCGCTGCGACGAAACCCACGCACGGTGCTGGGGCTCAACCGCGATCGCACGGTGCTCTATCTGCTCGTGGTAAACGGTCGAGAGGGGAGAAACCTCGGCCTGACCACCGCCGCAGCGGGAGAAATTCTCGCGAGCTTCGGCGCCACCGACGCGGTGAACCTCGACGGCGGCGGCTCGTCGACGCTCTACCTCCGCGCCGAGGGCGGCGTGGTGAGCCACCTCGCCGATGGCTCCGAACGCGGCGTCGCCACCCACCTCGGGCTGGCCTTCGACGCGCCGACCGAGACGTTGCCTGAGACGGGGCCTGAGACGCCCGCAGCGCCCGCAGCGCCCGCAGCGGTCGCCGCGCGAGGGCCTGTGCGCGGGGCGATGGCGACCCAGACGCCCGAGACGCAGCCGGTGGCGGGGGCCGCGCTGGGGGGGCCGCGCGGAGGCTTGGTGGGGCTCGCGTTCGGACTCTGGCTCGTCAGCCGCGCTCGATGTCGAGGCCTTCGCCTTCCCAGCCGAGGAAGCCGCCCTTGAGCCGCGCCGCGGGGAGCCCCGCCTGACCGAGGAGCTCGAAGGCCTTGCGCACGTCGTCGCCGTTGGCGCGGTCGTAGAGCACCACCGGGCGACGCTCGGCCGCCAGGCTCGGGAGGGCCGCCTCGAGCGCGTCGAGCGGCACGTTCTTCGCGCCCGGGATGTGCGCGCGCTGAAACACCATCGCCTCGCGGACGTCGACCACCGTGACCCGCTTCGCCTTGAGCAGCGCCGGGAGCTCCTTGGCCGGAACCTCTTCGTCTGCGCCGGGCAAAAAGGGCTCGACCAGGTCTTCGAGTTCAGTCTCCGAGAGGAGACCCGGCGCGCTCTTCACCGGGCGCCCCCCTGAGACCACCACGTAGGTCGGGATGTTCTGTACCCGAAAGGCCTGGGCGAGCTCAGGGCTGGTGTCAAGGTTGACCCTGACGACCTTGAGCTTCGCGTCGAACCTTCGCGCGATGTTCTCAACGCGCGGCGCCATCTGACGGGCTGAAGGGCTCCGCTCAGAGGTCAACTCGACGAGGACCGGGAGTTCGCTCTCCATCACTTCGCGACGAAAGCTTGCTGACGAGACGCTCAGAATGGCCATGGCGCGGCTCTCATAACGCAGGCCTCCGCGGCGCGCTACGGTGAAGCCCGAAACGCCCTTCCCGTCGCGTGCGGGGTGCGCTACCTCGGAGCCCGCGCCATGAGCCTCGTCAGCCGCCGCCGCACAGCCGAGAGCACCGAGGTCCGCCGCGACTGGCGCGTGGCGCTCCGACGCGGCGCCGCGGGCGCGAGCTTTCTCACCGCCGCCTCGGCGCTCGCCTGGGGCGTCGGGGGCTGGGCTTGGGCCTTGGCGGGGCTCATGGCCATCCCCGGGGCCTTCACCTTCGTGTCGATCCGTCGCCCGTATGTGGCCGCGTGTCCGGGCTGCGGCGCGCTGCTCGGCACCGAGGTGTTTCACCTCCCCGACGAGCCCCTCATCGGCCCGAGCTTTCACGAGTACCGCTGCACGAGCTGCGGCATCTACGTCGACGGCGCGCGCGGCACGGTGCGCGAGGTGCCCTTCTCGCGCTCGCTCGACCACCCCGGCTACACCCTCTGGGCCGACGCGTCGGCGCTCGATTCGCTCGTGTGGGCCGAGGGGTGCGTGGCGTGCCAGCGCGAGGCCGTGCGGTGGCTGCGGCTCGCCGACCTCGTGAGCGGCGAGCTCAGCGGGCGCGGGGCGGTGCTTCTCAGCGAGCGACCGGATGGCGAGTTTGTGATCCCGTACTGCGCGGCGCACGGCGAGGGCGAGTCGTCGACGGCGCGCACGGTGGTGGTGGCGCGGGCCGGGGCGCGGCTCACGGTGCAGTTCATGAGCTACGCGGTGTATCGCGGCTTTCTCGACGACAACCGCGATCGCGTCGATGTGACCGTGCGCTCGAGCGCGCTCGACGCGCCGCAGCCGTAGCCGCAGGGGCGGGGTGGGCATACTGTCGCTCGCGGCTTGCGAGTCGGCGCGGGGCGGGTGATCCTCGTGTGGCTTCGGGGTCGGCGAGTGCGCCGTGTGACCGAGCTGAGGGAGTGCGGTGGTGAGCCTTCGTCGCGCAGGGTTGGGGTCGTGGGTGGGTCTTTTGGGTGCTTCGCTCGGGGCATGCGCCGACGATTCGGGCTTCGTGCAGCCCGACGCCGCGGTGGCCGACGCCGCGCTCAGCGACCGGGGCGCGGCCGACGTCGGGCGCGATGCGCCGCCTGCGCCGATGGTGCTGGTGGGGGTGGTGCCGGCGCACGGTTCGTTCCTCGGGGGCACCGAGGTGACCTTGCGCGGGTCGAACTTTACCGAAGACGCGGTGGTGCGCTTCGGCGGCAATCTCGTCCAGCCGCGGTTTACGCGCTGGGTCGATCGTAACCGCATCGTGGTTCAGACCCCCGCGGGGCGCCCCGGCGTGGTCGAGGTCACCGTCGAAGCGGGGGGCCGCAGCGCGCGCCTCGCCGAAGCGTACCGCTACGACAGCTTCTACGTCGACCCCGCGCTCGGGCCCACCACGGGCAACGCGCGGGTGAGCCTGCACGGCCTCGGCACGGGCTTCTCGTCGACGATGCAGGTGCTCTTCGACGGCGTCGCCTGCACGCAGCTCGAGGTCACCTCGCCCGAGCTCGCGAGCTGTCTGACGCCGCCGCACCCCGAAGGACGCGTGGCGGTGACGGTGGCCCGCGACGCGATGCCTGCGGTGACCCTCGACGAGGGATACCAGTACGCCGACAGCGCAGACGGTGTGGGCGGCGGCCTCTCGGGGGGCGCGCTGCGCGGCTCGATCACGGTCACGGCCCTCGACGCCATGACCGGCGCGCCGGTGCCCATGGCCCATGTGTTTTTAGAGAACGACGCCGCCGCGACGCCGCCCCGCGCGGGGCTCACCAACGCGCGCGGCCAGGTGACGCTCAGCCCGCCCGGGCTCATGGCGCCGGTGACGGTGACCGCGAGCGAGCGCTGCCACACCACCACCACCGTGCAGTCGTTCGATGCGGCCAGCGCGACGCTGTATTTGCAGCCCTTGATGCTGCCCGAGTGCGGCATGGGCATGCCCGAGCCGATGACCCAACGGCCGGTGTACCCCGCGCGACTCTCAGGCGAGCTCGTGTGGGACGGGCCGAGCGAGTTCGGCCCCAACCCCTGGCGCAACGTGCCTGAGCCCGGCGCGAACGAGCGGCGCGTCGCGCTCGTGTATGCGACGCGGCCCGACATTTTTACCGCCGACCCGGTGACGGGGGCGGCGACGATGATGGCCCGGGTGCTCGAAGCGGTCGAGCCGGGGTACGGGGGGCGGGGGTATCCGTTTCGCTTCCAGGCGCGGCCGGCGTCGCTCGCGGTGTACGCCCTCGCGGGCATCGAGAACACCCGTACCAACCGCTTCACGCCCTACATGATGGGCGTCGCGCGGAGCGTCCTCGGCGCGCCCCGCGCAGACATCACCGACATCGTCGTCGACATGAACATCCCGCTCGACCACGTCACGCCGGTGAGCGCCGAGGCGTACACCGACCCGATGCTCACCACCGGGTTGCCGAGCTATTTTCACGCGAGCGCCTTCCTCGACCTCGGGGGCGAAGGGGTGATCGCGCTGCCGCACACCACCGTCACGGGGCGCAACGGGGGAGAGTACGCGCTCAACGGTCTGCCGGCCTTTAGCGGCACCCTGGCCGACGCGCGGCTCATCGTGCACGCCCGCATGGCCTCGGGCAACATCACCGGCCCGACGCCCTTTCAAGACACCCCCGCGCCGTGCTCGGGCCTGGTGATCTCGGGCATTCGCTCGCCCGACGAGGCGGTGCAGGTGCGCGATTGGTTGGGCATCCCGAGCCTGGTGAGCCCGCGCGAGTTCGGGCAGCTCCCGAGCGACCGCACGGTGCGCTTTGACATCCCGCGCAACAGCCCCGACCTCTTGATCATGAACCTCCAGTGGGAGGGCGGCGGTTGGGCGCACTACGCCCCGGGTTCGGTGCGGGCGATTCAGTACCCCGACCTCTCGACCCTTCAGGGGCTCCGTGACCTCCCGGCGGGTGACTTCCTCGGGCTCTCGCTCGTGGGGGTCCGCATCCCGGGCTTCGCCTTCAACCGTTTCACCTACACCTCGATCGGCCCCGGCTACTGGACGGCCTACGCGGGCCGCGGCACCGTCGTCGAGCGGTGAGCGCGTCGGGCCGCGGGTGATCTGCGCACGGCGACCGTGCACTATCGCACCGCGAGGGCCCGCCGACCCTTGTAGACTGACCCTTGTGGAGACCTCTCGTCGCATGAAGACCCGCCGCACCGCCGCGTGGCGCCTCCTCGCAGCCCTCACCACCCTCGCGGCGTGCAGCGACCCCGAGCGCACCGTTCAAGACAGCGGGCGCATCGTCGCCCCTGACACGGGCCGCCCCGTCGACCCGCGCCTCTGGATCAACTGCCAACCCGGGCAAGAGCGCTGCTTCAACGCCACGGTGCACCAGGCGTGTCGCGAGGCAGGCGAGTTCACCCAGGTGGTCGAAGACAACTGCGGGGCGCGGGGCCTGGTCTGCGTCGAGGGTCGCCGGTGCGTGCTCTGTCGGCCCAACGAGACGCGCTGCACCGACGACACCCTCGGGGTCGAGCGCTGCAACGCCGAGGGCACCGCGTGGCTGCCCGACCGTCAGTGCAACGTCGCGGGCGGCGAGGCGTGTCGACGCGGGATCTGTGTGCAGCTCTGCAACGACGACAGCGTCGCGCAGTCGTACATCGGGTGCGAGTACTACGGCGTCGACCTCGACAACATCGTCGAGACGGGGGGCCGCTCGGCGGCCTCGCAGCAGTACGCGATCGTGGTGTCGAACCCCGACCCGTACCTCACCGTGCGCGTCGAGGTGCACCGAAACAACGCCCCGCCCGGGCAGCCGGCGTCGCTTGAGCGGGTGGCGAGCGCGGTGATCCCGCCGCGCGACCTTGAGGTGTTCTCGCTCCCGGCCCGAGAGGTCGATTGCAGCTCGGTGGCGGGGCTCAACGACGGCACGGGCACGTGCTTGTCGTCGCGGGCGTACCGCGTGACGTCGAACTTCCCCGTGGTGGCGTACCAGTTCAACCCCCTTGAGAACGTCGGGGTCTTCTCGAACGACGCGTCGCTGCTCTTGCCGACCAACTCGTTGCAGGGCAACTACCGCGTGATCGGGTACCCGCAGCAGTGGTCGCGTACGAGCGACCCTGACACCAACGGGCGCGAAGAGATCCGCTCGTTTATGACCATCGTGGGCACCCAGACGGCCACCCGGGTGCGCATCGAGGCCACCGCCGACATCATCCCCGGCGGGCCCATCATGAACCGCGTCGCCGCCGGGACGCCCCTCGAAATCACCCTCTCGCCCTTCGACGTGCTGAACCTTGAGACCGGCGCCTTTCTCGCCGATTTCACGGGCTCGACGGTGGCCGCAGATCGCCCCGTGGCGGTCTTCACCGGCACCGAGTGCAGCGACGTGCCCTTCTGGCGCACCTTCGCCGATCGCCAGGCCGCGTGCGATCACATCGAAGAGCAGAACATCCCGCTGAACGCCGCCGGGCAGGTGTATGTGGCCTCGCGCTCGCCGTCGCGCTCGTCGGCGCTGCTCCAGGCTGGCGCGCGGGTGGCCGAGGTCAACGAGCCCGAGTGGTTCAGGGTGCTCAACGTCTCGTCGGCGCCGGTGCATGTGACCACGACCTTGCCCGAAGACATCGCGAACCCCGCGGGCCCGAAGGTCGAGTTCGACCTCGACGAGGGCGAGTACCGCGACCTCCGCGCGCTGGCTGATTTCATCATCCGCGGCTCTGGCGCCGTGCAGGTGGCGCAGTACATGGGCTCGCAGTCGACGACGGGCATCCCGACGGCGCTGCCCGGCGGCGACCCGGCCCTCTTGATGGTGCCGCCGCTCACCCAGTGGCGGCAAGACTACGTGTTTCTCACGCCCAACAAGTACAGCTTCGACTTCGTGCAGATCGTCGCGCGGCCCGATCAAGAGGTCTTTCTCGATGAGACCCCGGTGCGCGATTTCGCCGACTGTCGCATGTCACGGAGCGACGGCTGCATCGAGAACCCGCGCAACATGTGCCCGCCCGCGCAGTACGTCACGTACCGCTGCCAGCTCAGCTTTCCGCAGATCGACAACTCGCAAAATCCTGTGCAAATCTCGGCCGGTCGGCAGGCCGATGGGGTTCACGTCGTGCGGGCGGTGACCCCCGAGGGGCGGCCCCCTGAGGGCGTGATGGTGCTCGTGACGGGCTTTGACCGCTTCGTGTCGTACGGCTACGCGGGCGGCACCAACCTCGTGCCGGTGCGCTAAGTCTGTGACCCGCGTGACGCGGGTTGTGGCGGGCGCCGTCGTCTACGATACTCTGCCGAGACGAGCGAAGCGCGGAGTGCCCCAATGCGAGTCAGTGTCATTCTCGGTGCGGTGGGTTCGTGGGCGGTGTTCGCCTGCGGATGCAGCGATGGCGGCGGCATTCCGAGCGAATCGCCGCGCGACGCAGGGGCCGACGTCCCGCGGGTGATCGTCGAAGATGTGCCGCGCCAGGTCGTCGACGCGGGGGGCGCGGTCGACGCGGCCCGCAACGTCAACCCGGTGGTGGTGGGGGTGGTGCCTGACCACGGGCCCTTCGCGGGCGGCCCCGAGGTCGTGGTGCGCGGCTCGAACTTCACCGAGAGCGCGGTGGTGCGCTTCGGCGGCAACCTCGTGCAGCCCTCGGCGACCCGCTTCACCGACCCGCGACGGCTCACCGTGCGGCCGCCCGCGGGCCGGGTGGGCGAGGTCGACGTCGAGGTCGAGATCGACGGCCGTCGCGCGGTGTTGCCCAACGGGTACCGCTACGACCCCGTGTACGCCGACCCCTCCGACGGCTCGATCGCGGGCGGCACGCTCATCACCCTCAACGGGCTCGGCACCCACTTCGACGGCACCACGACGGTGACCCTCGACGGCGCCCCGTGCACCAACCTCCGGGTGACCTCGCCCGAGCGCCTCTCGTGCACGACCCCGGCGCACCCCGAGGGCCGCGTCACCCTCGCGGTCGAGTCGGGCGACGAGCGTCTGAGCGTGCCCGAGGCCTTTCTCTACATCGACAACCCCGAGTCGACCCGCGGCGGCCTCGGGGGCGGGCCCATCGAGGGCAGCGTCAACGTGACCGTGCTCGCAGGCGCGACCGGCGACGCCATCCCCAATGCGCTGGTGTTTCTCGGCGACAACCCCGACGCCGGGGCGCCGCGGGTCGGGCGGAGCAACGAGCGCGGCCGGGCGACCTTGTCGTTCGACGGGCTCCGCGGGCCCACCACGCTCACGGTGTCGGCGCGCTGTTTTAACAGCCACACGGTGCAGGTCTTCGACGCCCGCAACGTCACCCTCTACCTCTACGCGCAGATGATCCCCGCGTGCGCGATGATGGGCGAGCCGATGGAGCCCGGGCCCTCGCGCGGCACCTACGGCGCCTCGGTGCGCGGCGAGCTCGTGTGGGACGGGCCCTACGAGTTCGCCCCCAACCCTTGGCGAAACGTGCCCATGCCGCGGGCCGGCGAGCGCCGGGTGGCCTTTGTCTTCGCCTCGCAGCCCGACATCTTCTCGCAGCCGACGACGCTCACCGACGGGGCCGTGGTGCTCGAGACGGTCACCCCGGGCTACGGCGGCCGGGGCTACCCCTTCGCGATCACGACGCGCCCGTCGGCCCTCGCGGTGTACGCCCTCGCCGGGGTCGAGAACATCCGTACGCAGCGCTTTACGCCGTACATGATGGGCATCGCGCGGGGCGTCCTCGGCGCGCCGCGGGCGCAGATCACCAACGTGCTCGTGCCGATGAACATCCCGCTCGATCACATGACCTCGGTCGAGCTGCGCGACCTGCCCGAGCCCGTACGGGGTGAGCCCAACCGCGCCCGGGTCGAGGCCTTCGTCGACCTCGGCGGCGAGGGGGTCATCGCGCGGCCCGACATCACCGTGCTCGGGCGCGACGAGAGCGACAGCTACAACCTCGTGGCCCTGCCGGCCTTCACCGGCGCGCTCGCCGACGCGCGGCTCATCGTGCGCGCCATCTACGGCACCAACGACTACCTCGCGACCCCGTACACGGCCCAGGTCGTGAGCGGCATCACGACCCCCGACGAGACCGTGCGCTTCGCCAACTGGGTGGGCATCCCAGAGGTGACCACGCCGGTCGATTCGGGGCGGCTCCCCGACGATCGCGTCGTGCGCTTCAACCTCCAAGGGGCCTCGCCCGACATGTTCTGGGCCTCGCTCTCGGCCGACGCGCTCTACTGGCAGACCTTCGCCAACGGCTCAGCCCGGAGCTTCAGCTACCCCGACCTCTCGCGCATCGAGGGGCTCCGAGACCTCCCGGCCGGGGCTCAGCTCTACCTCAGCATCAACGCCTTTCGGACGCCGGGCTTCGTCTTCAACGAGTTCCGCTACAACTTCCTCTCGCAGCTCTACTGGACGGCCTACGCCTCACGCAGCGTGCTCTTCTCGCGCTGACCCGCCTTCGCTCTCTCGCGACGCTTCTACCTCAGTCACCGCTGTTTCAGCGCTCGCCTCCCGGAGCCCATCGAGCGCCCCGAGGGTGCTGCATCGGCGACACCTTTGTCACGTCATCTCAAGGGCCTCTAGGGCGTACTCTCGAATGAGCTTCACCATTTTAGGTGTAACCATCGAGTTTCAATCTCGTTTTTGTGCTTTAGCTGCGTCATGTATTTGATGCGAGAGTGCATCATAACCTTTTGTTATTGCAGCACTTTGTTCTGTCAGCACAGGTCGCCTGTGGTCGCGCGGGCCTCTCAGACCGTACGGGGGCGCGGCTGGGGGCGCCGATTGCATTGAAGTAGAATCTAGAGATTGTTTTCGAAGTGATCTAAATTCATCATGATTTTATGAAAATGATCCTTCATGTGATCGGGGTGATGGGTTGCGTGAGGGGCTTGTAAGCTGAACATAAGTACAGTATATGCGTGGGTGTTGTGTTGCCGGGGGTTGAGCTCCACGCGCGGAGTGCGTTCAGTTTTCTTCGAGGGGCCTCTTCGCCTGAGGCGATGGTCGCGCAGGCGGCGTCGATGGGGTACGGGGCGATGGCCTTGCTCGACCACGACGGGCTCTACGGTGCGCCGCGCTTCGAGCGGGCGGCGCGCGAGGCGGGGCTTCGGCCCATCCACGGGGCCACGGTGGGGGTCTGTGACGCCGCGGCGGGGGTCGAGGGGCGGCTCGCGCTCTTGGTGTTGAACCGCACGGGGTATCAAAACCTGTCGATGCTGCTCACCTTGGCGCACCTGCGGGTCACCAAGGCCGAGGCGCGCGAGGGCCTTGCGACGGTGACCCTCGACGCGCTGCGCGCGCACCGTGAGGGGCTCTTCGCGCTGCTCTTGGCGGGCGAGGCGCCGTTGGCGCGGCTGGCGGCGCGCGAGCTCGGGCCGCACCGTGCGGCCTGTCTGCGGTGGGCCGAGGCGGTGGTGGGGTGTCTGGGGCGCGAGCACGTGGGGGTCGAGCTCACCCGGCACCATCACCGCCCTGAAGAGCGGCGCACCCAGCGGCTCGTGGCGCTGGCGCAGTGCCTGGGGGTCGAGGCCGTCGCGACCGGTGACGCGCGCTACGCCCGGCCCGAAGACGCCGCGCTGCACGACGTGTTGACGGTGACCCGCCTGCACACGACGGTCGAGGCGGCGGGGCGGCGGCTGCATCCGAGTCGGCAGTGGTACCTCCGCGAGCCGGCGGAGATGGAGGCTTTGTTCAGCGACCTGCCAGAGAGCCTCGGGGCGGCGCGGGCGCTGTCAGAGCGCTGCGGCTTCACCCTGGGTGACCTGGGGTACACCTTCCCGAGTGTGCCGGTGCCTGCGGGCGAGACGGCGTTCTCGTGGCTCCACAAGCTCACCTACGAGGGTGCGCGGCGGCGGTACCGCCCGCTCGGCCGCGCGGCCGCGGCGCAGCTGGCGCGCGAGCTCGACCTTATCGGCAAGCTCGACATGGCGGGCTATTTTCTCTTGGTCCACGACCTGATTCGGTACTGCCGCGCGGCGTCGATCATGGTGCAGGGGCGGGGCTCGGCGGCCAACAGCGCGGTGTGCTACGCGCTCGAGATCACCGCCGTCGACCCCGTGGCGATGGGCCTTCTCTTCGAACGCTTTCTCTCTGAAGAGCGGGGCGAGTGGCCTGACATCGACCTCGATCTGCCGAGCGGCGCGCAGCGCGAGAAGGTGATCCAGTACGTCTATCAGACCTACGGGGCGCGGGGCGCCGCGATGACGGCCAACGTGGTCACCTACCGCGCGCGGAGCGCGGTGCGCGAGGTGGGCAAGGCCCTTGGCTTCCCCGAGGGGGTGCTCGGCGCGGTGGCGCGGCAGATCGGGCACGCGGGCTCCTTCGAGCGCGACTGGCTCGACGCGCGGATGGGCCAGGCGGGCTTCGCGGCGCACGACCCGCGGGTGGCCCAGTGGGTCTCGCTCGCCCTCGCGCTTCAAGACCTCCCGCGGCACCTCGGGCAACACTCGGGCGGCATGGTGATCGCGGGGGGGCGGCTCGACACCGTGGTGCCCCTCGAACCCGCGGCGATGCCGGGTCGGGTGGTGATCCAGTGGGACAAAGACGACTGCGCGGCCCTCGGCATTTTGAAGGTCGATCTCTTGGGGCTCGGCATGATGGCCGTGCTCGAAGAGACCTTCGCGACGGTGCGCCGGGTCGACCAGGTCGACCTCGACATGGCGCACCTCCCGGCCAACGACCCCAAGACCTACGCGATGCTCCAAGAGGCCGACACCATCGGGGTGTTTCAGGTCGAGTCGCGGGCCCAGATGGCCACCCTCCCTCGGATGAAACCCAAGTGTTTCTACGATCTTGTGATCGAGGTGGCGTTGATCCGCCCGGGGCCCATCGTGGGCAAGATGGTGCACCCCTACCTCGCGCGGCGGGCGGGCCGCGAGCCGGTGGTGTACGCGCACCCGGCGCTCGAGCCGATCTTGAAGCGAACGTTGGGCATCCCGCTCTTTCAAGAGCAGCTGATGCGGGTGGCGATGGTGGCCGCGGGCTTCTCGGGCGGCGAGGCCGAGACCTTGCGGCGGGCCATGGGCTCGAAGCGCAGCGTCGCGAAGATGGCGCAGCTTGAGTCGCGGCTCCGCGAGGGCATGCGGCAAAACGGCTACCCCGAGGCCGCCCAAGACGAGGTCGTGCGCGGCATCAGCTCGTTCGCGCTCTACGGCTTCCCAGAGTCGCACGCGGCGAGCTTTGCGCTGCTGGTGTATGCGAGCGCGTACCTTCGGGCGCATTACCCCGCGACCTTCGTGGCCGCGATGTTGAACCACTGGCCCATGGGCTTTTACCACCCCGCGACGCTGGTCAAAGACGCGCAGCGGCACGGCGTCTCGTTTCGCCCCGTCGACGTGATGCGCTCGGCCTGGGCCTGCACCCGCGAAGACGCGCCGGCGCTGCAGGTGGTGCGCATGGGGCTTCGGTATGTGCGCGGTCTTACAGAAGAAACTGCCGTTCGTCTCGAAGCCGCCCGGGCCGCCGAGGGCTTCCGAAGCCTCGACGATTTTCGTCGCCGGGTGCGCCCGCGGGAAGATGAGTTCAACGCGCTGGCAGAGCTCGGCGCCTTCGCGACCCTCGACCCCGCGCGGCCCTGGTCGCGGCGCGAGGCCCTTTGGCAGATCAAGGCCTTCGCGGCCAGCGAGGGGGCCCTCTTCGAGGCGAGCGATCACCCGCGCGAGGCCCTGCCGTGGGCCGACATGAGCCTCGAAGAGCGGGTCAACGCCGACTACCGCGTGAGCGGCCTGACCGTTGGGCCCCACCCGATGCGCTTCTACCGCGCGCGCCTCGACGCCGAGGGCGCTTGCACGGTGGCGGCCTTCGTCGCGCGCCCGCACGGCGCGGCGGTGCGGCTCGCGGGGGTGGTGATCACCCGGCAGCGCCCCCAAACCGCCAAGGGATTCTTCTTTTTGACCCTCGAAGATGAAACAGGGATCGCCAACACCATCGTACCGCCGTCGCTCTTCACCGAGCATCGCGCGCTGCTGGTGGCCGAGCCGCTCTTGTGCCTCGACGGGGTGGTGCAGCGCCAAGAGGGGGTGGTGAGCCTCAAGGTGGTGGCGGTGCAGGGCCTTGTGCCCCGCGAGGGCCTCGGGCCGATGCCCGCCTCGCATGATTTTCGCTGACCTCGGTCGTCTTGGGGCACACTCGCGGGCCGCGATGTTGACCCCACGACGAATGGCCTTGGGCGGGCTCTGGTTGGCCCTCGGGTGTGCTTCGAGCCCGCGACCCGCGGCGAGCCCTGAGACCCGCAGCGAGGCGCCTCGGCCCGCGCCTCCGCAGGCCGCCGTCGACGCCGGCACCCGGTGTCCGAACGGGGGCGGCATGACCATCGAGGGACAGCTCGGCACCATCGCCCAGGGCAACGTGCGCGAGGTGATCGCCCAGGCGGGCGAGGCCTTTCAGGCGTGTTACACGCGGCGGTTGGAGGTGATCCCGGTGCTGTCGGGGGCCATCGAGCTGCGGCTGCGGGTGGGCGTCGACGGGCGGGTTCGCTACGCGCTGCCTGTGCAGAGCGGGCTCGGCGACGGCGAGACCGAGGCGTGCATGTTGGGGGTCGCGCGGGCCCTGGTGTTTGAAGCGCCGTGCGGCGGCGAGGCCGAGGTGACGCACCGGGCCGAGTATGACCCGGGCCCCGACGTGCGCGCGGCGACGCCCCTCGCGGCGACCCGCTTTGACGCCGCATTGCGCACCCACCGGAGGGCCCTCGCGGCGTGTGCGGGAGCCTCGGGGCTCGACGTCCAGGCGTACATCGCGCCCGACGGTCGGGTGATGGCGGGCGCGGGGGCGAGCTCCGAGGCGCAGCTCACGGCCCGGAGCTGCGCGCTGGGGGTGGTGACCGGGTGGCGGATGCCGCCTCCGGGGTCGTGGTGGGCGCGGAGCCGGCTGACCCTCCCGTAGTCGGGTGCGGGTGAGGCGTTTCGTGAGGGCCCGGGGTCTGCTAGAAGCGCTCGAAACCCACCATGGATTTTGAGCTCAACGAGACCCAGACCCTCGTCCGTGACACCGCCCGTCAGTACGCTGAGCGGGTGCTTCGACCGCAGGCGGCGGCCTTCGAGAAGGCTGAGAAGATCCCCGCCGAGGTGCTCGCCGAGATGGCGGGCCTCGGGCTCATGGGGGTCAACCTCCCGGCCGCGCGCGGGGGCGCCGAAGCGGGCCCGGTGTCGTACGCGCTGGCCATGATGGAGGTCGCCCGGGGCTGCGCCTCGACCGCGGTCACCATGGCCGTGACCAACATGGTGGGCGAGGTGATCGAAGCCTTCGGCACCGAGGCCCAACGCGCGCAGCACGTCACCGCGCTCGCGAGCGGGGCCTACAAAGCCGGCGCCTTCGCCCTGAGCGAGCCCGAGGCAGGGAGCGACCCCGGCGCCATGCGCACCACCGCGACCTTCGAGGGCGGGCGATGGGTGCTGCGCGGGGCCAAACAATGGATCACCTCAGGCGACATCGCGGGCGTGTTCGTGGTCTGGGCGCGCACCGGTGCGCCCGGCACGGCGGGGCTCTCGGCCTTTCTCGTCGAGGGCGGCACACCCGGGCTCAAGGTGGGGCACCACGAAGACAAGATGGGCCTCCGCGGGTCGAGCACCGTGCCCTTGAGCTTTGACGAGTGTTCGGTGCCCGAGGGCGCGCTCCTCGGCAGCCTCGGGGGCGGCTTCAAGATCGCGATGATGGCCCTCGACGGCGGGCGCATCGGCATCGGGGCGCAGTGCGTCGGGGTGGCCACTGCGGCGCTCGAAGAGGCCGTCGCCTACGCCAAAGACCGGCAGCAGTTTGGCAAGACGATCGGTGAGTTTCAGGCCGTCCAGTGGATGCTCGCCGACGCCAAGACCGAGCTTGAGGCGGCGCGGTTGTTGGTGCTGCGGGCGGCCTCGCTCAAAGAGGCCAGGCGCCCGTTCTCGCAAGAGGCGAGCGTGGCGAAGCTCTTCGCGAGCGAGACCGCGTGGCGGGTGGTCAACCGCGCCGTGCAGGTGCACGGGGGATACGGGTACACCCGAGAGTTTGCGGCCGAGCGGCACCTCCGCGACATCCGCGTGGCGCAGATCTATGAGGGCACGAGCGAGGTGCAGCGCATCGTGATCGCGCGCAACCTCTTGCGGGGCTGAGGGCCCAGGGTCAGGCCGCGGCGCGGAGCGCTTCGAGGGCCGCGATGACCTTCGAGAAGCGCGCCTCGGCGAGCACCGCGCCCTCGCGACGCACGGCGCCGGGGTCGACCTCGAGGAGACGGTCGACCCGGGCGTAACTGACGCGACCTTCGGCGTCCCACGGGCCCGCACCCACCGACACCGCCGCGCGCCCCTCGCGCCGCTTCGACGTCAACGGAACCCCCAACAGCCGCCGCCCCCGATGCCCCACCAAGAGCACCGGGCGGTCTTTGCCCTGCCGCGGGTCGTCTTCGTACGGCACCCACATCCACACGATTTCGCCCGGGTCGAGCCCGCCCCCCGGAGAGGGCGCGTAGCGAAACACCTCGGTCGGCGCCGCGCGCTTCGGTTTGCCCTGCCGTGCCCGCGCTCGGGTCGCCTCGGCCGGAGGGAGCGCCCCCGCGTCACCGCGCGGCTCGAAGCCGAAGAGAATCCGCAGCATGCGCCAGAGGGTTCGAAAGAGCGATCGCATCGGTGAATCCTCTGCGGTTGATACGACGGCGCCCGCACGCGCGCGAGCCCGAGCGACGTGAAGCGCGTCATAGGGGCGCCCGGGTCGCCGCGATGTCACCGAGAAAGCGTTGCAGTGTTGCGAGGATGCGTGTGACACCCGAAGGCGTGATGCGACGATCGCGCGGGCGGCGGTGGTGGGTCGGGGTGCTGGGGTCGTTGATGGCGTGCAGCGAAAGCTCCCAGCCCAGCAACACAACCCCGGGCGACGCGGCGACGGTGGCCGACCTCGGCGTCGGTGACGGCGGTGACGCGGCCCAACGCGATGCGGCCTCGCGCGATGGCAGCGTCGACGAAGACAGCACCGCCCCCGATGCGGGCACGCTCGATGCGGGCACGCTCGATGCTGGCTCGGTGGACGCGGGCACGCTCGATTCAGGCTCGCCAGACGCGGGCTCGCCAGACGCGGGCGATGCGGGCGAAGACGCCGAGACGCCGCCCTGCGGGATCTATCAGAGCCGCTGCGCCGGGGTGTGCATCGTGACCGCGGTCGACCCCGCGAACTGCGGCGGGTGCGGCCTTCGCTGCGCCTCGGGCGAGGCCTGCGTGGCGGGCCGCTGCACCCGCGAGTGCCTCGGCGGATTGACCCTCTGTGACAGCCGATGTGTTGACGTGAACACCGACTCGGCCCACTGCGGCGCGTGCGCGAGCCCCTGCGGGCCGGGCCTCGCGTGCAACGCGGGTCGATGCGAGCGCGGCATCGTCGTCGACCCGACGGGCGCGCAGTGTGCGGGCGCGGGCCCCATGGTCGACCTCGGCACCCGCGACGACCGGCGTCAGTGCGCAGGGGCCGTGGCCGAGACGACCTTTCGCTGGGCCGTATGCTCGTGTCGCGACATCGGGTTGAGCGCGCGCTTCGTGACCGACGGGTTTGACAGCGCGCGCGGAGGCTACGCGCCGGGCAGCGTGGGCGCGGGGGTGGGCGCCAACGGGCGCTTCAGCAACAGCAACGTCAGCGACGTCGGCGGGGCGCTGTGGGTCGGCAGCGCCGAGGGGTGGGGCCTGTCGAGCCCGCAGCGGGTGCGGCAGGTGTTGCGGGTGAACGGGCCGCTCCAGAGCTCGAACACCCTCGACGCTGACGACGCGGTGTACCTCCGCGGGGGCGTGAGCACCTCGTCGACGGTGCGGGTGGTGGGTGCGCTGCATCTTCCAGAAAATGCTACGGTTTCTGGCGATGTAAGCTACCGCAGACTCGTGCGCGAGGCGGTGAGCGTGGCGCCGCCCTGCGACTGCGACGAGGGGTCGCTCCTGCCGATCGGGTCGTGGGTCGCCGAGGCCCGCGGGCGCAACGACAACGCCCGCATCGGGCTCGACGCGAACGTGCTGGTGGGGCAGAACATGCCGCGTCGGCTCGACCTCCCGTGCGGGCGGTACTACCTCGACGCGATCGCCGCGTCGGCGGCGGTGACGGTGGTGGCCCACGGCAATGTCGCGCTCTTCATCGGGCAGAGCGTTCAGACCTCGAACGCGCTCACCGTCACCCTCGACCCCGGCGCGAGCCTCGACCTCGTGGTGGCGGGTGACTTCGGGACGAGCGCTCCGGTCACCCTCGGATCGGTGAATTACCCTGCGGCGACGAGGGTTTACATCGGCGGCAACTTCACCGTGTCGAACCGCGCGACGCTCGGGGCCAACTTCTACGCGCCCCGCGGCGCGATCGGCACCAGCGCGCCGCTCGAGGTGTTCGGCGGGGTGTTCGCGGGCTCGCTCCAGTCGTCGAATCAGCTCACGGTTCACTACGATCGGGCCGTGCTGCGGGTGGGCGAGGGCTGCGCGGGGCGACCGATGACGCCGCCCGAGACGGGCCCCGACGGAGGCGTCACGGGTGACGCGGGCGGCGCCGACGGGGGCACGCCGCGCGACGCGACGGCGACCCAAGACGCGGGCGCCGCACGCGACAGCGGCGGGCCGGCGCCGACCTGCGCGCGATGCCAAGACTGCGCCAACCAGGCGTGTGTGGGCGGCCAGTGCGGGGCGTGCCGAAACGACGGCGATTGCTGCGCGCCGTTGCAGTGCTGGCAGGGGCGCTGCGTGGTCATCCCGGGCTGAGCGCGGCGCGGGGCGTGTCGCCGAAGCGCGGCAGGAGCACGCGTTCGAGGGCGTCGCAGTACGCCGCGAGGCCGTTGCGGCGCCCCCGGGCCCGCAGCACGTCGAGCGGCGTCTCGGCCCAGCACTTCTGCGCCCGGGCCCGCAGCGGCGCGAGGCCCGCGCCCGCGCCGAGGAGCGTGCGCGCGACCCACTTGGCGTCGCGGGGGTCGCCCATGCGGTCGCTCATGAGGCGCTCGGAGGCGAGGGTGGGGTCGAAGCCGAGGCGGTCGGTGACCTCGCGAAGACGCGCGCGCTCGGCGGCGTTCTCGGGCACAAAGCCCGACACCACCCACGCCTCGCTCTCGCGGTGAAATGACGCGGCGACCGCCGGGAGCGCCACGTCGGCCATGGCCACCCCCACCTCGAAGCGCTCTCCCTCGGGGGTCTCGCCGTCGGTGTCGGCCGCGAGGAGCACCACATCAGGCCGCGGGTCGAGCACCGCGGCGAGCTGCATCGCGCGGAAGGCCTGCCGCGCCGCCCCGTGTGGCGCCCGCCGTCGACCCGTCTCTCTCGCGCGCACCCCGCCCGGCAGGCCCCGCGCCGCCGCGAGGTGCTCGACCAGGCGACGGTCGGCCCAATCGCTGTCAGGGCTCAGGCCCATCCAAACGCGCTGGGTGTCGCGCAGCTCAGGCGCCCAAAGCGCGCGCAACCAATCGGCCGCGGCCGCTTCGTAGACCACCCGGTCGCAGAGCGCGCGGGCGAGGGTGGCCGACAAGACATCTTCAGCCGAGACGAGAATGCGTAGGGTCATGACACCGTGCGCGCAGGGTGACGCTGGCGCGCTGCGAGGCTTCGTTGTAGTGCGCGCCGGTGAGCATTGCACTGCACGTCAACGTTGACCATGTCGCCACCCTCCGTCAGGCGCGCGGCACAGCATACCCAGACCCCATCGAGGCCGCGCTGGCCGCCGAACGCGCTGGGGCCGAGGGCATCACGGTGCACCTTCGCGAAGACCGTCGCCACATCCAAGACCGCGACGTCAGGGTGCTGCGCGAGGTCGTGCGCGGGGTGATGAACCTCGAAATGGCCGCCACCGAGCCCATGCTGCGCGTCGCGCTGGCGACCCGGCCGCACCATGTCACCCTCGTCCCCGAGCGCCGCGAGGAGCGAACCACCGAGGGCGGGCTCGACGTCGTGGGGCAGCGCGCGGGCCTCGTCGACATCGTCAAATCGCTGCAATCTGCGCAGATCAAGGTCTCGCTCTTTGTCGCCCCCGACCGCGCCCAGCTCGAGGCGAGCCGCGCCCTCGGGGTCGAACAGATCGAGCTCCACACGGGCGAGTACGCCGAGGCCTTCGGTCACCACGCCGCAGCGCTCGCGGCCCTCGCTGACGGCGCGCGCTTCGCCCTCTCGTTGGGCCTCAGGGTCGCCGCGGGGCACGGGCTCACGGTGGCCAACGTCGGCCACGTCGCGGCCCTCGCCGAGGTGGTCGAGCTCAACATCGGCCACGCCCTCATCGCCGACGCGGTGATCGTCGGCATCGACGCCGCGGTACGGGCCATGCGCGGGGCGATCGCGCACGGGCGCCGCGGGCGATGATCGTCGGCCTCGGGGTCGACCTCGTGGCGATGGCCCGCATCGAAGCGATGCTCTCGCGTTGGGGCGACCGCATCGCGCGGCGCGTCTTGCACCCTGACGAGCTCGCCGCGTGGCCGAGCGCGACGGCGCGACGGGTCGAATACCTCGCAGGCCGCATCGCCGCGAAGGAGGCCGCGAGCAAGGCCCTCGGGGTGCCGCCGGGCATCGGCTGGCACGACGCGGTGGTGCGCGTCGCGCGCCCTGACCCGCCTTCGGTCAGCCTCTCGGGGGTGGCCCAGGCGCGGGCCGAGGCGCGCGGCGTCACCCGGGTTCACCTCACGCTCAGCCACGATGGCGGCATGGCCGTGGCGGTGGTGGTGCTTGAGGCGACATGAGCGAAACGCTTGATCTACCGCTGATTTCTTGTGCTTCGGCGCGGGCCCTCGACGCGGCCTTGGGCGCCCGCGGGGTGCCGGGGCTGCTCTTGATGGAGAACGCCGGTCGCGGCGCCGCCGAGGCCCTCGCGGCCGCATGCCGAGCCCGCGGCGTGCGCGCGCTCCTCGTGCTCGTAGGCCCCGGCAACAACGGCGGTGACGCCCTCGTGGTGGCGCGCCGCTGGGCCCTCGCGGCGCCCGAGATCGGCCTTCGGGTGGTGTGCCTCGCGGAGCCCGATCGGCTGCGCGGCGACGCCGCGGTGATGCGCGACGCCGCGCGGGGGGCGGGGGTCTCGCTCGAACCCGCGGGCGCGTGGCGCGAGGGCCTCGCGGCCTCCGACGCGGTGCTCGACGGGCTCTTCGGCACCGGCCTCAGCCGCGCCCCGGGGGGCGCCTACGCCGAGGCCATCGAGGCCTGTAACATCTCAAGACATCTCAAGATTCGGGTCGCTCTCGACGTGCCCTCGGGGCTCGACGCTGACCGCGGCGCGGCGATCGAAGCGGGCGGCGCGGTCTTTCAGGCCGACCTGACGTTGACCTTCGGCGCGAGCAAGGTGGGCCTTCACACGGGCCAAGGGGTGACGCGCGCGGGGCGGGTGAAGGTGGTCGACATCGGCGTCGCGCTCGGCGACGCGCGCGGCGCGGTGGCGGCGTGGGGCGTCGGGTTCCACGCGGTGGCGCCGCGACCGCGAGACGCGCACAAGGGTCGCGCGGGCCGGGTGCTTGTGATCGGCGGCTCGGCGGGCATGACCGGCGCGGCGTGGTTGGCGGCCCGGGGGGCCCATCGCGCGGGGGCGGGGCTCGTGACCATCGCCTCGCGCGACGCCGAGCGGCTCGACGGGCGCGTGATCGAGACGATGACCGTGGCGCTCCCGGGTGAGATCGACGCGCTCGCGGGCACCCTCGACGCGCTCGCGGAGCGGGTCGACGTGCTGGTGGTGGGCCCCGGGATGGGCCGCGACCCCTGGGCCTCGGCGGTGCTCGATTGGGTCTGGCGCGCGCCGCACGCGGCGGTGCTCGACGCCGACGCGCTCGGGCTCGCGCAGGGGCGACCGCCGCGCGCGGCGCCCACGGTGATGACGCCGCATCCGCTCGAAATGGCGCGAATGCTAGGGCTCTCGGGGGCCGCCGAGGTCGAGCGCGACCGACCGCGCTGGGTCAAAGAGGCCGCGCGACGCTTTCATGCGACGGTGCTGCTGAAGGGCGCGGGGTCGCTCGTCGCGGCGCCGGGTGAGGCCCTCCGGGTGTTGCCCTGGGCCGACGCGACGCTCGCCATCGGAGGCAGCGGTGACGTGCTCGCCGGCGCCATCGCCGCCCGCCTCGCAGAGGGCGGGAGCGCCCTCGAAGCGGCCCAAGCGCACGGCCGCGCCGCGACGCTGCTCCGTGAGGCCCGTGGCGCGACCCGCGGCGCCCTGGCGCACGAGCTCGCCGATGCCCTGTCGGCAGCCCTCGAAGGGCCCGCCTTGCCATTCTGTCACCTCGTGGGCCCCGAGGGGCTGACCGGCTGACACCGCGCGCGCCCGTAGAAGTCGCGAAATCGCTTGGAATTCATGACAATCCTCGATGTGGCACGGTGCTTGAAAAGGCCTCCCCCGAGGTCACACCATGAACGCACCCCACCGCAACGAATTTAGCCGCGCCGCGCTCCCGCATCTCGATGGGCTCTACGCCGCCGCGGTTCGATTGACGCGCTCGCGGGCCGAGGCCGAAGACCTTGTGCAAGACGCGCTCGTTCTCGCCTACCAAGGTTGGCATCGCTTCGAGCAGGGTACCAACCTCCGCGCGTGGCTCCATCGCATCCAGGTGAACGCGTTCATCTCGCAGTATCGCAAGGCGCGCCGGGCGCAGCGGGTGCTCGATTTTGAGCGAGACCCCGGCACCCGGTGCCTCCTCCTGAGCTCGGCCCAAGAGGCGCTCGAAGGCCCCGATGGGGGCGTGATGCGCGGCGGCTTGTCGCCCACGGTGCAAGAGGCGCTCGACGCGCTCCCCGAGGAGTTTCGTACGGTGGTGATCTTGTCTGACATCGCCGAGCTCAGCTACCGCGAGATCGCCGAGGCGCTGGGGTGCCCGATGGGTACGGTGATGAGCCGGCTTCACCGCGGCCGAAAGGCGCTCGCGCGGAGGCTGGGGCCGGTGCTGGGCGTGGCCGCGGAGCCGACCCCGGAGCCTGCGCTCGTGGCCGCGTGACGGCTGTCGGTAGACGATTTCAGCGACGCGACCGCGCGGAGGGCGTCTGACCCGGAGCGCGGGTCAGGCCACCACCACCGGGGTCGGTGAGGCGATCACGCCCTGCAAGGGCAGATGGCGCCCCGGGTGCGTGTGCAGGCGGGCGCCCTGGAGGATCATCTCGCAGAGGCCCGGGTAATCGACCCCGGCCCCCGCGGCGATCTTCGGGAGCAGCGAGTTCGGCGTCATGCCGGGCAGCGTGTTGACCTCGAGCACGTACTCGTTCTCGCCCTCGGTGACGAGCACGTTGACCCGCGTCGCGCCAGAGCAGCCGAGCGCCGCGTGCGCCCGCTCGGCGAGGCGCAACACACCCTGGTACCGCGTCGGCGCGAGCCGCGCGGGGAAGTAGTACTCGGCCAGGCCCTTCTGGGTCTTGGCCTGGTAGTCAAAGAAGGGGCGGCGCGAGACGATCTCGATGGCGCCGAAGACGCGGCCGTTGACGATGCCGACGTGCACCTCGCGGGCGCGGATGTAGCGCTCGACGAGCACGCCGTCGTCGTGCTTGAGGGCCTCGTTCACCGCCACCGCGAGCTCTTCGAGGTTGCTCGCGCGCGAGACGCCGATCGAGCTGCCCTCGCGCCGCGGCTTCACCATCACCGGGAAGCCGAACGACCCGTGACGCTCTTCGAGCTCCGCCGCGGTGATCGGCCCCGTGAGGTCGTAGTACGGCGCCGTCGCGATGTTGTGGAGGCGAAACAGCTCCTTGGCCTTGAGCTTGTCCATCGCGAGGGCCGAGGCGAGAACGCCGGAGCCCGTGTACGGGATGCCCATCCATTCGAGCAGGCCCTGAATCGCGCCGTCTTCGCCGTAGCGGCCGTGCAGCGCGAGAAAGGCCACGTCGATCTTCGCCGCCCGAAGCGTCTGGTCGATGTCACGGTCGACCAAGATCGGCACCACGTCGTGACCGCGCGACGCGAGCGCCGAAACGATGGCCTCACCCGAACGAAGTGAGACCTCACGCTCTGCCGAAATACCACCGAGAAGTACGCCAACCCGTGCCATGACCACGCTCCTTGTTCGTCACCACCGGTGTTCGCCGCGGTGTGCGCCACGCTGACCGCACCCGAGGCGCTCACCCGGCGGGCGCCGACGAGGCCCCTTCGCACGGGCCGTGCCGCATCGCGAAGGAGCAAAAAACCAGCGAAATCGAGAGCCGAGTCACCCCTCCGCCGTGGCCAGATCGCCGCGCAGACCGCGTCGCACAGACCACTCGACGGAGCGCAGAGGCCGCGCGGGAGCGCAGCACCCGCGGGTGACCAGACGGGCCCCTAGCAGCCTTTCTCGAAGGGGGTCAAGAATGTGACATCGCGGCGGCATCGGCCCATCGGCCGCCCCGGCGCCGCCCCCGGGCATCGCGTGGGGAGCCCCCCGTCGAGGCGCGCGTCGCGGGTGACCGCGCGATGGCGATTTGCCTTGAAAATCGTGGGCGAAAATTGGCGCGAGGATGCTCCTTGCGACACGCGCGCGCGGTGCGATACGGTCCCGGCCCCTGCGTGTGGGCAGTGGTTGGGGCGCGCTGCTCGACCGCGGTTCACGCGTCTGCAAACGACCGTCAAAGAGCCTCGGAGAAGACTTCGCGATGAGCGCTGACAAGGCCCGCAAGCTGCTCGTGTCACTTCAGGATGACCCCGAGAACGAGAAGGCATGGACCGCCCTGGAGGAGGGCGCCCTGGGTGGCGATTTTGCCGCCGCGGGGTCCGAATTGCGGGCCCAACTCGCTGAGACGCGCAAACGCTTCGCGGCGCGTGGCGAGGCCGAGGCGACGGCGCGCATCCTCGATGTCGAGATCGAGCTGACCGAAGACCCCGCGGCGCGGGGGTTGCTCCTTCGTGAGCGGGCCTTCGTGCTCGAAGAAGAGCTTCTCGATGACAAGTCGGCCCTCGCCGCGCTTGAGCGGCTCGTGGCGCTCGGTGTCGACCCCGAGGCCTCGGCCGAGCGCGATCGCGTGGCCGGCAAGAAGGCGAAATGGAAGGAGCTGGCGCAAGACTATCGCCAGCGCGCCGAGAACGACTCGACCGACCCCACGGTGGTGGCCTCGCTCCTCGTGAGCGCCGCGGGGATCATTTTGCAGTACAAGAGCAAGGTCAAAGACAAAGACGTCGATTCGGTCTTTGAAGACGCGCTCCAGGTCGACCCGGGCAACCTCCGCGCGGTGCAGCTCTACGAGCGAATCCTGCGCCGACGCGGCCGCAGTTGGGACGTGCTGACCAAGCTCCTCGAGACCTCGGCCGAGGCCGTCAGCGACAACGAGGAGCGGGGGTACTTGCTCCTTCGCGCGGCCCGCACCCACGCGGCGCGCCGACACGACCTCGGGGCGGCCGAGCGCGACTACCGACGCGCCCTCGCGCTCGACCCGGGCAACGCCGACGCCCTGCGCTTTCTCGCGGTGATCCTGCAAGACGCCGAGCGGTGGGACGACCTCGCGCGGCTCTACGAGGCGGCCCTCTCGCGCGCCGACGCCCCTGACATCGGCCTCTTGGTGCAGGCCGGCATGACCCACTGGCGGATGCGCAACGACCCTGGCTCTGCGGAGCCGCACTTCGCGCGACTTCGCGCGTTGGTGCCCGATCACCCGGTGGCGAAGAACTTCTTCGAGTCGTTCGACGCGAGCGACGAGATCAGCTTCGACGACGGCGGCGAAGAGCTCCTCGACGAGCAGCTCTCGTCTGAGGTGCTTGAGTCGATGCTGCCCGGCCCCGACACGGTGCATGCGGTGGTGCACGGCCCGCCGGTGGTGGTGCCCGCAGCGCCGCGCGTGCCCGAGATCGTCGAAGCGACCGAGCCCGAAGCCGCGCCTGCGGTTGAGGCCGCGCCCATCGCTGAAGCCGCGCCTGCGATTGAGGCTGCCCCCGTGGTTGAAGCCGCGCCTGCGGTTGACGCTGCGCCCGCGGTTGAAGCCGCGCCCATCGCTGAAGCCGCGCCCGAAGATGAGGCCGTTGCGCAGACGGAGACGCCGTCGGCGGAGGCTGTGGCGACGAAGCAGATCGATGCGCCCGCGGCCGCCGAGGCGTCGGAGCCTGAAGCGCCCGCGCCCCGCGCCTCAGTGCCGCCGCCGCCGCGACCGGTGACGGGCGGGCACCCGGTGGTGAACCCCACGCCGCGCACGAGCACGCGGCCCGTCGCCCCTGCGGCGGTGGCCGGAAACCGCATTCAGGCGGCCGTCGAGATGGCGCAGCAGGCCGAGAGCGCGGGGCACCTCGACCGCGCCATCGACGCGTGGAAGGCCGTGCTGCGGCAGGAGCCCGCGCACCCCGACGCGCGCAACAACCTCGTCAGGCTCTACTCAGCCGCCGCCCGGTGGAACAACCTCGTCGAGCTCTATCGTCAGGAGCTCGATGCCCTCGGCGGCGTCAGGCCCGGCCCCGAGGCGCAGCAGAACAAAGAGCGGAAGCTCGAAATTCTCCACGAGATGGTGGCCATCTACCGCGACCGGCTCGCCCTCGAACCGATGGTGGTGCAGACCTACAACGCCATCTTGGGCATCGAGCCGAGCGACCGCGCCTCGCTCATCGCCCTCGCCGCTTCGTACGAAAAGCTCGGGCGTTACACCGACGTCATCAAGGTGCTCGATCAGCAGGTTCAGTCGAGCGAAGACCCGACCGAGAAGGTCGGCCTCCTGCGGCGCATCGCGGCGCTTTGGGTCGAGCGCTTCAACAACGTCAACAACGCGACGCGCCCGCTCGAACAGATCGTCGAGATCGACCCCACCGACGTCGACGCGCTCCAGCAGCTCAAAGACCTCTACACGAAGCGCCGCGCGTGGCGGCCGTTGTTCGAGGTGCTCCGCCGCGAGGCTGCGTTGCTCGACGGCGACCGCAAGCGCGACGCGCTCATCGAGCTGGCGCGGCTCGCGTCTGACAAGCTCTCGTCGAACGGCGAGGCCATCGGCCTCTGGCGCGAGGCGCTGGCCCTCGACCGCGACGCGCCGGGCGCCCTCGACGCGCTCGAGAAGCTCACCGACCGCGAGAAAGACTGGGCGGGGCTCGCAGAGGTCCTTGAGCGCCGCGTCGACGAGGCGAGCGACCCCGAGCAGAAGGTCGCCGTGCTCATGAAGCTCGGCGTGGTCTTCGGAGAGCGCCTCGAAGACCCGGCCCGCGCGGTCGAGGCCTGGCAGCGCGTGCTCGTGGTGCGACCGGGGCATCCGAAGGCCCTCCGTGTGCTGCGCGATGGCTACGTCGCCGCCTCAAGGTGGGACGACCTCGAAGCCCTCTACGGCGCCACCAACGACTGGGAGGGCCTCGCCGACGTGCTCGGGCAGAGCGCCGAGAAGGCCGCCGACCCCGCGGTCAAGGTGGCGCTCTCGTTCCGCGCTGCGAAGGTGTACGAAGAGAAGCTCGGGCAGGCCGCGAGGGCGTTTCGCTCATACGAGCGCGTGCTCTCGGTCGAGCCGAGAAACCTCGACGCCGCGCAGGCCCTCGTGCCGATCTATCTCGCTGACGAGAAATGGCCGCGTCTCGCGCAGCTGTATGAAATCCTCCTCGGCGCCCTCGGCCCGAGCGACGTCGACGCCTCGCTCGATCTCTTGCAAAAGCTCCGCGAGATCAGCGCCAACCGCTTGGGCGATCGGGCCGCGGCCTTCGAGTGGGCGCACCGCGCGTACGAGCTCCGTGCCGACGACGACGCGCTCGAAGCGCAGCTCGAAAAGAGCGCCGAGGCCGCCAACACCTGGGGGCGCTTCGTCGCCACCCTCGACGCCCGCGCGGCCCGCCTCGACGACGACGCCGAGCGGGCCCGACTTCGCGACAAGGCCGCCGCCGTCGAGGCCGACCGGCTCGACGCCCTCGACGCCGCCATCGCGCGGTATCAGCGTGCCCTCGCGGCCTCGCCCGACGACGCCCATGTGGTCTCGACCCTCGACGGGTTCCTCAGGCGGGCGGCGCGTTGGCAAGACCTCCGCGACCTCTTTGACCACCGCCTCGCGCGGGTCGAAGACCCGACGACGCGGCGAGCGCTGCGCTTCGAGGTGGCCGAGGTCGAGGAGCTTCAGCTCTCGCTCCCCGAGGCCGCGAGCGCGCGCTTCAGGGGCGTCTTGGCCGAGTCACCCGCCGACCCCGAGGCGCTCAGCGCGCTCTCGCGGCTCGCCGAAGAGGGCGGCCGATGGCCCGAGCTCGCGCAGCTCGTGGCCGCGCGGCGCGACCTGGCGTCGGGCGACACCCGGGCCGACCTCGCGTTCAAGCTCGGCGCGCTGAAGGTCGCGCGGCTCGACGACACCGCGGGCGCGATCGAAGATTTTCGCGAGGCGCTCGCGCTCGTCGCGCACCACAAGCCCTCGCTCGAAGCGCTTGAGGCGCTCCTGCGCGAAGAGGCGTGGCGGGTCACCGCGGCGAAGATTCTTGAGCCCGAGTTCGAGGCTATCGGCGATCACCGACGGCTCGCGTGGGTGCTCCAGATTCTGCTCGAAGCCGAGACCGCCGAGGCCTTCAGGGCCGACCTCGCGCTGCGCCTCGCTGAGGTCTACCACGGGCCCTTGGCCGACCCGCGCACGGGCTTCGAGCTCTTGCGCCGGGTGTTCGAAGAGCAGCCCGGCACCGAGCGGGTGGCCGACGCGCTGAGCGAGCTCGCCGCCTCAGGCGGGTGGAATGAAGAGCTCGCCCAGACCCTCTCGACGGTCACGCGCCGCGAAGGGCTCGCGCCCGAGGTCTCGGTGGCGCTGGCCCGTCGCACCGCGGCGGTGTACGACCAGCGGCAGGGTGACGCGGCGGCGGCCGAGCCCTTCCACGCGATGGTGATCGCCTCGGGGGCCCTCGACCTGCACGCCTTCGCGTCGCTCAAGCGGCACTACCAGGAGCGCGAGCGTTGGAGCGACCTGCGCGGCCTCTATGCGCGCTGGGTCGAGCGCACGCCCGACCGCGACGGGCAGATCGAGCTTCTTCTCGAAGAGGCCCTGGTGCTCGAAGAAATCCTCGATCAGCCTGCCGAGGCCGCCGGCGTGTACGAGCGGGTGCTGGCCCTCGACGAGGCCCACACCGGCGCCGCGCGGGCCCTCGATCGGCTCCTCGTTCGGCTCTCGCGTTGGTCTGACCTTGAGGCCCTCCTCGGTCGTCGCATCGCCCTCGCGGGCGAGGGCACCGACGACGCGCGCGAGCTTCGCTTCCGCCGCGGCGAGGTGCGCGAGCATCACCTCGGGCGGCCCGACCTCGCCCTCGAAGATTACGCTGCGGTGCTCGACGATTCGTCGCAGCACCCCGAGGCCCGCGCGGGCCTTGAGCGGCTCCTCAGCAACAGCGCCCTGCGCGCCCAGGCCGCGGCGGTGCTCGAGCCGCGCTACGAGGCCGACGGCGACCCCGGGGCCGAGAGCTACGTCCGCATGGTGCTCGTGCGGCTTGAGTTCACCGCGACGCCGGCCGAGCGTTCGGCGCTCTGGCGCAAGGTCGCTGACCAGCGCGAGATCGTGCTCCACGACGCGGTGGCGGCCTTCGACGCCATCGCCCAGGCGCTCACCGAAGAGCCCGACAGCGAGTCGCTCCGCGAAGAGCTTTTGCGCCTCTCGACCCTCGCGGCGCAAGACGCCCGGGCCGCCGAGAGCCTCGAAAAGGCCGCGGCCGACCCCCGCGCCGAGGCCGCCAAGGTGGCGATCTTGCGCGACCTCGCCAACCTCTACGACGACCGGCTGTTCGACCACACCCGTGCCGAGCAGAGCTTCCGACGGTTGCTGGCGGCGGCGCCCGATGACCCCGAGGTGGTCGGGGCCGCGGCCCTCGCGCTCGAACGCCTCTACCGCGGCCTCCAGAACCCGCGCGGCCTCGTCGAGGCGTTGACCCTCCGGGCGCGCTTCGAGGCCGACGACGTGCAGCGCCGGGCGCTCTACGCGCAGGCCGCTGAGATCCTCGAAGACGAGCTCGCCGACCTGCCCGGGGCCATCGTCGCGCAGCAGAAGCGCCTCGAAATCGACCCCACCGACCGCGACGCCCTCAAGGCCCTCGCGCGGCTCTACGAGCGCACCGCGGCGTGGAGCGAGCTCGTGGTGACCCTCCGCCGCGACGCCGAGCTCGCCGACGACCCCGACGCGCAGAAGGCCCTGCTCGTGCAGGCCGCGGCGGTGCTCGAAGCGCGCCTCGCGGCGGTGCCCGAGGCCATCGCGCTCTACCGCGACGTGCTCGAGAGCCACGGCGCAGACCGCACCATCCACGCGGCCCTCGCGCGGCTCTACGAGCTCAGCGACGCGTGGCCCGAGCTCCTCGGCGTGCTCGAGCAAGACCTCGGCGTCGCCACCGAGCCGAGCGATCGGCTCGCGATCATCGTGCGACAGGGCGAGATTCGTCGCACCCGCACCGGCGAGCAGCTCAAGGCCGTCGAGAACTACCGCGACGCGCTCGACCTCGAGGCCTCGCACCCGACGGTGCGCGGTGCGCTCGAGGGGCTCCTCGGCAGCACCGAGAAGGGCGTCGCCCTCGCCGCGGCGCGGGCCCTCGACCCGGTGCTCCAGTCAGAGAGCGCGTGGGACAAGCTCGTCAACGTGCTCGACCGCATCGCCGCCGACACCGACGAGCCCGACGAGCGCCGCCAGGCCCTCGCGCGGGGCGCCGACGCCTGCGAGATCGGCCTCGAAGACGCGGGCAAGGCCTTCGATCGCGCGGCCCTCGAGCTCCGCGAGTCGCTCTCAGACGCCGAGGTCGGGCTTCGCCTTGAGCGCGTCGAGGGCCTCGCCCGCGCGTCGAATCGTCACGGCGACCTCGTGAAGGTGCTCCAGGAGGTTGGGCCCGAGCTGCTCGACCCGACGCTCCAACGCGGCGTGTACATGAAGGTCGCCGAGGTCTCGCGCGACGCGCTGAGCGACCTCGGTACGGCCCGCACCTACTTCGAGAAGGTGCTCGATTTGCAGAGCGATGACGCGCCGGCCCTCGACGCGCTCGAGCGCCTGCACGGCGAGACCTCGGCCTGGCCTGAGCTCCTCGCGGTGCTCCGGCGCAAGACCGAGCTCGCGGGCGACGCCGACGTGCAGCGCGCGCTCTTGCGCAAGCAAGCTGAGATCTGCGAGCTCCGGCTCGAGAACCGCGCCGAGGCGATCCGCGCCCATGAGGCCATCCTCGAGCTCGGCTTCGACCGAGAGGCCGCCCTTGCGCTCGAGCGGCTCTACGCCGCCGAGGGCCGCTGGGATGACCTCGCGTCGTTGCTCGAGGCGCAGCTCCCCATCGACGGCAGCGATGTGGCCGACCTGCACTTCAGGCTCGGCTCGGTGGCGATGGATCACCTCGGCGACCAAGACCGCGCGCTCGAACACTTTCGCGCCGTGCTTGAGGTCTTGCCCGACCACGCGCCCACCGTCGCGAAGCTCGAAGCGCTCGGGTCACGCGAGGGCTTCGCGGCGCCCACCGCCGTGATGCTCGAGCCGATCTACCGCGCCCGGATGGACACCCCCAAGCTCATCGGCGCCCTCGAAGCGCGGATCGCCGCCGAGACCGACGTGGTCGAGCGCAAGGCGCTGCTCGGCAACCTCGGCACGCTCTACGAAGAGAGCGTCGGCGACCTCAACACGGCCCTCGGCACCTACGCCCGGGTGTTTCGCGAGGAGCTGTCAGACCGCAGCACCTGGGATGTGCTCGCGCGACTCGCGCGGCAGACCGACGGGCACGCGCGGCTCGCGGCGATCTACGCCGAGGCCCTCCGGGGGGTCGAGATCGACGACGACACGAGCGCCGAGCTCGCCTTCGTCACGGCCCGGCTCTTCGATGAAAAGGTCGGCAATGCGGCCGAGGCGAGGGTCTGGTACCGCAGGGCGCTGGCCTTTGACCCCACCCGCGACGAGGTCTTCCGCGCCCTCGAAGCGCTGCTGCTCCGCGAGAGCGCGTGGGACGAGCTGCTCGCCCTCTACCGCGAGGCGGCCGACCGCGCCGACGACCTCGGGGCCCGCAAGGCCCTGCTGTTCAAGATCGCCGAGCTCGACGAGCACCGCCGCGGCGACGCGGTGCGTGCGATCCAAGACTACCGCGAGATCCTCGACACCGACCCGGCCGACCGCGAGGCCATCGAACGCCTCGACGCCCTCCTCGTGCAGACCGCGGCCTGGCAAGACCTCGCCGAGCTGCTTGAGAAGCGCATCAACGACGCACTCGACAGCGACGAGCGGGCCATCTTCCGCTTTCGCCTCGGCAAGCTTCGGGTCGAGCGGCTCGACGACGCGCGGGGTGCCATCGAGGCCTTCCGCGAGATCCTTGACGAGAAGCGCGATCATCGCGAGGCCATCCGGGCGCTCGAGGCCATCGCCGACGGTCACGCCGAGCTGCGGCTCTCGATCGTCGAGATCCTTGAGCCGATCTACCGCGAGCTCGACGACTGGCGCCGCCTCGTGGTGGCCCTCAACCTCAGGCTCGGGGCCAGCGAAGACGCCGTCGAGCGCGGCCAGCTCTTGCGCGAAATCGGGCGCATCAAAGAGACCCGCGACAACGACGTGAGGGCCGCCTTTGCGGCCTACTCGCAGGCCTTCGCGGCCGACCCCGCCGACGGCGAGGCCCGCGAAGCCGCCGAGCGCCTCGCCGCCGAGCACGGCCTGTGGGACGACCTCGTCGCCACCTACGAGACCGCCCTCAAGACCACCGACGACGCGGTGATCAAGGGCGACCTCTTGCGCGCCGTGGCGGCCACCCACGACCAGCGCCGCGACGACCCGCGGCAGGCCATCGACGCCTACAACCGCCTCTTCGCCGTCGACGAGACGCAGCTCGACGTGCTCGATCTTCTCGAGAACCTGCACGTCCTTCTCAGCGATTGGGAGGGCCATGTCGAGGTGCTCGAGCGCAAGGTCGAGCGCTCCCTCGATGACGAGATCCGCACCTTCCTCTTGCGTCAGATCGGCGAGCAGCAGCGCGACATGCTCGGCAACGCCGAGAAGGGCATCGACGCCTTCCGCCGGGCGCTCGAGATCGACCCGAGCGACCTCGCCTCGCTCGAAGCCCTCGACGGGCTCTACGCCGCGCGGCGCGATCTTCCGCGCCTCGCCGACGTGCTGCAACAGCGCCTCGACATCGAGAACGACCCCGAGCTTCGCCGCATGACCGCCCTGCGGCTCGGCAAGCTTTGGGAGACCGAGCTCGGCGACGCCCAGAAGGCCACCGACGCGTACCGCCGCGTGCTCGACGACCAGGCCGACGACCGCGACGCCCTCGCAGCCCTTGAGCGCCTCTACGAGCGTCAAGAGAGCTGGAGCGACCTGCTCGACAACCTCAAGACCCAGGCCGCCATTCGCACCGACGATGGCGCGCGGGTGCCGCTGTGGCTTCGGGTGGGCGCCCTCCAGGCCGAGCGGCTGAACGAGCCCGAATCGGCCCTCGAGAGCTACCGCCAGGTGCTCTCGGTCGACGCGGGCAATGCGACGGCCCTCGCGGCGGTGGTGAAGCTCTCGCAAGACGACGACCAGCGCGGCGCCGCGGTCGAGGTGCTCGAGCCCATCTTCCGCAGCGCCCGCCGGTGGGACGAGCTCGTCGCGACCCTCGAGCGCAAGCTCACGGGCATCGATGACCCGGCCCAACGCCTCGGCGAGCTGCGCGGCCTCGCGGGCGTCCACGAGCAGGGCCGCGGTGACGCCTCGGCGGCCTTCGCGACCTGGCAGCGCGCGCTCCACGAAGACGCCTCAGACTTCGAGGCCCGGGTCGAGCTCGAACGCCTCGCGGCGGCGCTCAACCGCTGGAGTGACCTCGTCACCTTGCTCGAACAAGAGGCCCAGAACACCACCGACCCGATGGTGGCTTCGGCGCTGTCGAGCCGCGCGGCGGAGCTCAGCCGAGACCAGCTCCAAGACGACGCACGCGCCGTCACCAACTACCAGCGCGCCGTCGAACAGACCGGCGACGACGACGAGATCCTCGCGGCGCTCGACGCCCTGCATCAGCGCAACAGCCAGTGGCGCGAGCTCCTCGACGTGCTCGAGCGCCGCGTGAACATCACCAGCACGGCCGAGCTCGATGGGCTCGAGGTGCGGGCGGGCGAGCTCCGCGAGCGGCGCTTCAACGACGCCCCGGGGGCCCTCCAAGCGTACCGCAACGTGCTCGACCGGGTGTCGACCCAGGCCGACGCGCTCGCGGGGGTCGAGCGGCTCTTGCGGCTGCCGGCGGTGCGGGTCGACGCGGTCGAGGCCCTCGAAGGCGCGTACCTCCGCAACGACGACGCGGCGCGGCTCGCGTGGCTCACCGAGCTCAAGGTGAACGACGCCGACCTCGACGGCGACAAGGTGCGGCTCCTCGGCGAGCTCGCACGGCTCCGCGAAGAGCGGCTCGGCGACCTCTCGGGGGCGCTCAACGCGCAGATCGCGGCCTTCGGCATCGACCCCCGCGACGAGCAGGTGTTGCTCGAACTTGAGCGCCTCGCGCCGGCCGCCGGCGACCTCAACCGGCTCCGCGGCGTGGTCGAAGAGGCCCTCGCGAAGAAGGCCCTCGACACGAGCGACGTCGCGGCGCTGAACCTCCGGGCCGCCGGGTGGTACCTCGCCCAGCTCAACGACAGCGCGGCGGCCGAGGAGCGGCTCCTCGCGGCCCTCGCGGCCGAGCCCGAGAACCTCGACGCCATCGAGCAGCTCGAAGGCGTGCGGCGCGCCCCCGGGCGTGAGGCCGACCTCGTGGCGACGCTGCGACGGCGGTCTGAGCTCGAGCTCGACATCGACGCGCGCAAGACCATGCTGCGCGAGGCGGCGACCTTGGCCGAGACGAAGCTCAACGACCTCGACGAGGCGGCGTCGCTCACGGCGCTGCTGCTCGAGACCGACGAGGCCGACCTTGAGGCCCTCGACACCCTCGCGCGGCTCCGCAAATCGCAGGGGCAACACGAGGCCGTCGCCGAGCTCCTCTCGCGGCGGGCGCGGCTCACCGACGACCCGGCCCAGGTGGTGGCCCTGCGTCGCGAGGTGGCCGAGCTCTACGCGGGCCCGCTCGACGACACCGACCGGGCCATCGCGGCCTGGAAGGACCTCCTCGATTTCGACCCCAATGACACCGCGGCCCGCGACGCCTTCGAGGCCCTCCTCTCGCGCTCGGCGCGGTGGCGCGACCTCGAAGACGCCCTGCGCGCGCGGCTCGACGTGGCCGTGTCGAGCGACGAGCGGGCGGTGATCCGCTTGCGCCTCGCCGCGCTCGCCGAGACGCGCTTCAACGACCCGAACGCGGCGGCAGACTTCCTCCGCGACGTGCTCGACGAGGTGCCGACGCACGTCGAGGCTGGCAACGGCCTTGAGCGAATCTACGCCGCCGAGAAGCGCTTCACCGACCTCGGCGAGCTCTTGGAGCGTCGCGCCGAAGACTTCGCCGCCGCCGGCGACACGGCCAACGAGCTTGGCATCCTCGTGCGCATCGGCGACCTGGCCGAGCGCGAGATGAACGACACCGCGCGCGCCGTCGAGCTCTACGAGCGCGTGCTCGACCGCAACCCCGATCACGTCGGGGCCCTCGAAGCCCTCGCGCGTCTGGCCGAGAAAGACGGCCATTGGCAGCGTGCCGCCGAGATGCTCGGGCGCGCCTTGGCCCTCGCGCCGAGCGGCCCCGAGGGCGCGGCCCTGGGGGTGCGCCTCGCCGAGCTCCAGCGCGGTCAGCTCGGCCGCCCTGACGACGCCGAGGTGAGCCTGCGCCGAGCCCTCGCGCTCGACCCGCTCAACCGCCCGGCCATCGCGCGGCTCAAGGTGATCGCCGACGAGACGGTCAACCACGCGCTCTTCGTCGAGGCCTTCAAGCTTGAGGTGCGAGCCGTCTCTGACGTGAAAGAGAAGGTGGCGCTCTACAAGAGCATCGCCTCGCTCTCGCGCGAGAAGCTCGGCGACAACGCCGGCGCCATCGAGGCCCTCGAGGCCGCGGTGGCCCTCGACGGCGAAGACCGCGAGGTGCTCTTGAGCCTCGTCGACCTCTACGCCGCCAACGGCCGCGAGGGCGACGCCATCCCCATCGTCGAGCGCATCATCGCTTCGTTCGGCACCCGCCGCACGAAGGAGCTCGCCCAGTGGCAGCACCGCCTCGGGCGCGCCTACGAGGCCGCGGGCGACCCGATGAAGGCCCTCGCGCTCTACGACCAGGCCTTCAAGATCGACCTCACGAACGTGCCGATCTTGCGAGACCTCGGGCTCCTCTGCTTGCAGCTCGGTGACTTCGAGCGGGCGCAGAAGTCGTTCCGCGCGCTCTTGCTCCAGCGGCTTGAGGCGTCGCACAACATCACGAAGGCCGACGTGTACTTCCACCTCGGCGAGACGCTGTCTCGGCAGGGTGACAAGCCCAAGGCCATCGGGATGCTCGAACGCGCCCTCGAAGCCGACAAGGCCCACGCCCGCGCCCGCGAGCTCCTCACCGAGCTCAAGGGCTGAGCCCCCGCGAGGCGCGGCCCGGTCTGCGCCTCTTGCGCGTCGCCGCGCTTTCTGACTCCCTCTCGCGCACCCACCGTGATCGACGCGCTCCCGCTCTGCCTCAACGGCGTCTTCGGCGACACCCAGACCCTTCGCCTCTCGGCCCTCGACCGCGGCTTCCTCTACGGCGACGGCGCCTTCGAGGTCTTGCGCACCTACCGCGGCGTGCCCGTGGCCCTCGAAGACCACCTCGGGCGCCTCGCGCTCACCCTCCGCGCCCTCGGCATCGCGCTCCCGGTGCCGCCCGCGACCCTCGTCGGAGAGTGCGCCGAGACCCTCCGGCGCGGGGGCTTTGACGAGAGCTACCTCCGCATCGCCGTCACCCGCGGCGAGGTCTCTCGCCCAGGCCTCGACCTCGCGGGAGAGAACCCCACGCCCACGCGCATCGTCGTCGCCGCGCCGCTACGCCCCATCGCGGCCGAGCGCTACCGACGCGGCGCGAAGCTCAGGGTCGTGCGGCAGCCGCGCACCCGCGCCCAGCCCGGGCAGCGCGACCTCGCCCAACACAAGACACTGAGCTACCTCGGCAACCTGCTCGCGCTCCGTGAGGCGCGGGCCGAGGGATTCGACGACGCCCTCCTCGTGGGCCACGCCGAGGCCGTGTTCGAGTGCGCGAGCGGCAACGTCTTCGTGGTGCAAGGCAACACGGTCAAGAGCCCGCCGTGCCGCGACGGGGCCCTCGAAGGCATCACCCGTCAGGCCGTCTTGGCCGTCGCCCGAGGGCAGGGGCTCGCCGTCGAAGAGACCCCCCTCGACCTCAGCGACGTGTGGACCGCCGACGAGGTGTTCAGCACGGCCTCGCTCCGACAGGTGATGCCCGTCACCTGGGTCGACGACCACGAAGTGGGCGACGGCCGACCCGGGCCCGTCACCCGGAGGCTCCACCAAGGCTACCGTGCCATGATGGGCCATCATGAGTCACTCGGATACTGAGCCCCGCGGCCTCGGGATGTTCAGCTCGCGGAGCCGGGTCACGAGGGTGCGCCGCGAGATGCCGAGGCGCGCGGCGGCGCGGGTCTGATTCCACGCGCAGGCTTGGAGGGCCGCGACGATGCGCGACCGCGGGTCGTCGGCGGCGGTCGGGTCGGCCGAGGGCGGGTCGGCCGAAGGCGGGTCGGGCGCTGCGAGCAAGAGGTGGGCGACCTCGATCTCGCGACCCGGCGCGAGGAGCACCGCGCGGTCGATGACGTTCTTCAGCTCGCGCACGTTGCCGGGCCACGGGTGGGCCAGGAGCTCGGCCGCGGCGGCCTCGGAGAGCGCCCGCTCAGGGGTCTTCGAGGCGAGAAAATGCGCTGCGAGGGCCCGCACCTCGCCGCGACGCGCGCGCAGCGGCGGCACCCGCACCTCGGCGCCGCAGAGTCGAAAATAGAGGTCTTCGCGAAACTGCCCCGCGCGCACGGCCTCGACGAGGTCGCGGTGCGTCGAGGCGACGACGCGAACATCGACCCGCTGCGGCGTCTCGGCGCCGAGGGGCGCAAACGCGCGCGCTTCGAGGGCCTGCACGAGCTTCGCTTGCACGGGCAACGACAGCTCGGCGACCTCGTCGAAAAAGAGCGTGCCGCCGTCGGCGAGGGCGAGGCTCCCGGCCCGGTCTTGGGTGGCGCCCTCGGAGGCGCCCGCGCGGTGCCCGAAGAGCGCGCTCTCGACCTGCGACGGCGGGAGCGCAGCGCAGCGCACCGCCACGAAGGGCCCCCCGCGCCGCGGCGACGCGCGATGGATCGCCTCGGCCACCCGCGCCTTGCCCACGCCGGTCTCGCCCGTCACGAGCACCGAGAGCTCGCCCATCGCGAGCCGCGCGGCGGTCTCGTACACCGCCACCATCGCGGGGTCGAGCACCACCGGCGCCGCACCGAGGGCCCCCTGCGCGCCCGCCAGCTCGGCCGCTTCGAGCCGCCGCACACAGAACACCACGCCGCCCGCCTCGACCCAGTCGCCGGGCGCCTCGGTGAGCCCCGCCCGCACCGGCGCGCGCTCGCCCATGCGCAGCCGACGGCCCCCGAGGGAGGTGCCGTTTTTCGAGCCGAGGTCTTCGACGGTGACCAGGCCATCACATCGAAACTCCAGGTGTTTTTTCGAGAGCGAGGGGCTCCCGAGGGCCCAGCCGACCTCGGGCCCGCGCCCGACGCGCAGGGGCTCACCGGGGATGAGGGGCCTTGTGCCGTGCCAGTCGCCGTAAAACGCCATCACTTCGAGCGAGCCCTCGGCCCGCGCGCTCAACGCATGCTCACCGAGGGTGGCGGTCTGGTCGCCCCGACGCTGCTTCACCGAATCACTGTCACACAGTGGAAGAATTCTCTGCAATCGGCGATGTCTATCTTTCCCTGAATGACGTCGCCGGTCAGGTCATCGCCCGCACAGTTGCCGTTTGTGTTGCCCCCGGGTTACCGCTTCGACGGCGTGCTCCGCGAGGGCGGCGTGGGCGCGGTCGCGCGCTGCATCGACCTCTCTGACGGCGCCGCGGTGGCCATCAAGCGCCTCGGTCGCCTCGACCCCGTGCGCCTCGCGCGGTGGTCACGCGAGGTGGCCGCGCTGGCGCGGTGCACGAGCCCCGCGGTGGTGCCCCTCAAGGCGCATGGCAGCCTCGACGACGGGCCCTGGTGCGCCTTCCCGTGGGTCGAGGGCGGCTCTCTGGCCGACAGGCTGAGCGAGGGGCCGCTTGGGCCACAGGAGGTCGTTGCGCTCGCGCGTCGGCTCACCCTGGCGCTCGGGGCCATCCACCGTGCGGGGGTCGTGCACCGCGACCTCAAGCCCGCGAACATCCTCTTGCCGGGCGGTGACGTCTCGGCGGCGCTGGTCACAGACTTCGGGCTCGCGCGCGGGGCCGACGCGGCCGCGGTCACCGACACCCGGGCTGTCGTCGGCACCCCCGCATACCTCTCGCCCGAGGTCGCCCGGGGCCTCGACGCGGGGCCCGCGAGCGACGTCTTCGCGCTCGGGGTCGTGCTCTACGAAGCGGCCGCGGGCAAGAACCCCTTCTTCGCAGACTCGGTGCTCGCGGCGGTGGCGCGGGTGATGCTGCTGCGGCCGCCGCCCCTCGACGCGGTGGTGCCGGGCTTTCCGCGTCGGCTCGCCGCGCAGATCGCGCGCCTCTTGGAGGTCAACGAGCGCGAGCGCCCCACCGACGGAGACGCCGCCCGGGCCCTCTTCGTCGACGACACCCTCGCTGACCCGGCGCCGGGCCCCGACACCCTCTGGCAGCTCGAACGCTGGCCCGCCACGGCCTTGGTGATGCGCCTCGACGCGCACGGCGCCCCGAGCGAGGCGACGCTCACAGGCGACGGGCCCGCGGCCGATCTCTCCGACGCGATTCGGCAGCTCAGCGACGCCGACGCCCGGGTCATCAGCCTCTCGCCCACCGCCCTCGCCGCCGTGTGGACCCACCTCGGAGGCACCCACCGCGCCCGCCTCGCCGCCCACGCCGCCCTGACCCTCGCGGCGCGCTTCCCCGCGGCGCAGTTGGGCCTCGGCACCGGCACCGCGCGGCTCGATCACCCGACGCCGCACGGCGACCCCCTCGGCGACGCCCTCGACGCCGCCCTCGCGCGCCTCGGCGCGGGCTCGGTGCGGCTCGACGCTGCCACCGAGGCCCTCCTCGGCGGGCGCTTTGTCTGCGCGCCCGAGGGCCCCGACAGCTTTCGCCTCGTGCGCGCGCAGCCCCACCCCGACTCGGGCGAGACCGAAGCCCTCGGCTCGCTCACGCCGCCCTTTCTCGGACGCGAGCGCGCCCTCAGCGCCCTCACCGACGCCGTCGCCGAAGCCCGCGACGAGGGCCCCAGGGTCGAGGTCGTGCTCGGGCCTCCGGGCATGGGCAAGACCCGCCTCGCCGAAGCCTTCGTCGCCCGCTGCGAGGGGCGCCCCGGACACTGCGTCTGGGTCTTGCGCGCCGACCCGCTCACCGCCGCCGTGCCCCTCGCGCTGGTGGGCCAAGGGCTCCGCGACGCCCGCGCGGCCCAAAACCCAGAATCCCAAAGCGCCGACCCGCGAGGAAGTGTTGACAGTGCGTCAAACACTGCCCGCTCGGCCGCCCTCGCGTCGCTCGCCGAAGGGCGGGGCGAGGGCCTCGACGGAGACCCCGCGGTGCGCCGCGAGCGTCACGAAGCGGCCTTGGGGTGGTGGCTCGCGCGCCACGCCGAGGGGCGCACCCTCGTGCTCGTCGTCGACGACCTTCAGTGGGCCGACGGGCCGAGCCTCGCGTGCCTCGGGGCGGGCCTCGGGCGCCTCGACACGCCGTGGGTGGCGGTGCTCTTCGGCCGACCTGAGAGCGCGGTGTCCGAGGCCCTCGCGGTCTTGCCGAGCCGAAACACCCGTCAGGTGAGCCTCGGGCCCCTCGCGCCGCGGGCCATCGCGCCGTGGCTCACCGAGGTGCTCGGGGCGGCCCGGGCCGAGAGCCTCGCGCCGCGGTTTGTCGAGCTCTCAGAGGGCAACCCGCTCTTTCTGCGCGAGCTCGCGCGGGCCTTGGCCGAGGGCCGCCCGCTCGGGGCCACGCCCACGATCCGGACGCTGCTCCAAGCGCGCTGCGCGGCCCTCGACCCGCTTCAGCGTCGCACCCTGCGCGTGGCCGCGGTGCTCGGCAGGCGCTTCGCACAGGCCGCGCTCGAGGCCCTCCTCGCGATGCCCCTCGGCGAGGTCTTGCAGGGCCTCAGCCGCCGCGACTGGCTCCAGCGCGAGCTCGACGGCGACGCGGCCGCGCCGTGGTGGCGCTTTCGTCACGACCTCCTCTGCGACGCCGCGTACGACCTCGTGCCCCCCGAGGAGCGGCAGCGCGCCCACGCGAGCGCCCTGGCCTGGCTCGAATCGGCGCCCGACACCCCGCCGCGGGTTCGCCTCGCGCAGGCCGAGCGCGCCCACGACCCGCGGGCCATCGCGACCCACGCCTTCGCGGCGGCCTGCGCGGCCTTCGAGGCCAACGACATCGTCGACGCGGCGAAGCTCGTCGAGGTGGGCCTCAGCGCCGCGCCGAGCCCCGAACTCACCGTCGAGCTCCTCGCGGTGCAGGTGGTCACGAGCTTCTACCTCGGGCGCTTTCACGACGTGCGTGCGGTGGCCGCGCAGCTCTTGAGCCCCCACGCGCGCCCCTCGCGGTGGGTCTGTCGCGCCCTCGGGCACGTCGGCGCCATGGGGATGCACCTCGGCCTGGGCTTTGTCGGCTTGAGCCAGATCGAGAGCCTCCTCGCGCGACCCGAGCTGCCCGCCGAAGACCTCGTCGAGGCCCTGGCGATGAGCCTCAACGGGCTCAGCCTCGCGCTCGAAACGAGGGCCGCGGCGGCCAGCGCGGCGCGGCTCGCGCAGCTCCGTGAGCAGGGCGCCCTTGAGAGCCCCACGACGCTCGGGTGGGTCGCCCACGCCCTCGCCTGGCACAGCCTCCTCGTCGGCGACCCCGAAGCGGCCGAGCGCGAAGCCACCCGCGCCATCGCACAATTCGAGCGCGGCCGCGACCGCCGAAACACCGTCGCGTCGTACGCCCTCCGAGGCCAGACGCGGCTCGGCCTCGGGCGCCCCGACGCCCTCGACGACGCGCGGGCCGCGTGCGCCCTCGGAGACGCCATCGGCGCAGGCTTCGCGCCCCTCTACGCCCGCATCCTCAGCGCCCTCGTCGAGTCGGCGGCCCCGAACGGAGACCTCGACCGCGCACAAGCGCAAGCCGAATTCGTCGCCGCCGCCCTCGGCCAGAGCCCCGTCATGCGCGGCTGGGCGGGCCTCGCCCTCGCCACCGTCGCCGCACGACGCGGGCGCCCCGAGGAGGCCCTCGCGAAGGCCCTCGACGCCTACGGCTGCGCGTCGTTCGTGCCCTACAACGCCCAGCTCCTCGCGGTGGCGCTGCAAAACGTTGACAGTGCGTCAACATCGTACCCGTGGCTGCGCAGCGAGGCGCGGCGCGTGCTCGCGTTGGCGCCCACGTTCCTCGGTCGAGACGGCCTCGCCGCGGCCCTCGCCGCGCGCCCCGGCCGCGACGACGAAGACTGACTGCGTGTCAAACTAGGAGCCGCCCCACGCCCGCCGCGGCCCCGCGTCGACGTGGACGAAGCCCGAGTCGGGGTAGAAGCCCACGCCGCCCGCGTGGCGCAAGCGCACGAAGCGCAAGAGCAGGGCGGTGGGCACGCCCGCGAGCCTGAAGTCGACGGCGTTGCCGAGCACATGCTGGCTGTGCGGCGCGACATGGCGGCCCTTCTTGCGCAGGAGCTCGTTCATCTTGTCAGAGCGGTAGCCCGAGATGACCTCGCCGCGGAGGGCCGCGAAGCGCGTCGCGGCGAGGCGCACCGTGGCGATGGCCTCGGGCGCGATGGCGTGCTCTTGCCAGTTGGTGCGGTCGCGGAAGAAGCGGGCGAGGCGAGGGGGTTCGCCCGGGTCGCGTTCGGCGTCGAGCACCACGGCCTCGCGGGTGTGCACGTTGACGAGGGTGAGCCCGTCGGGCAAGCGCATCGGCGCCACCGCGAGGGAGGGCGCCTTCTTCGACGGCGAAGACGCAGACGGCGCTCCACCCGGCGCGCCCAAGGGCGGGAGAAACTGCGCCCGCGGAGGGTCGGCCGCCCCGGGCGCGGTCACCAAGAGCGCGGCGAGGGCGAGGCCGAGTGCCCTCACGCGTTGAGCACCCGAAGTTTCACCACTTCGTTGTGCGAGCCCATGCGGTACCCGTCGAGGTCGAGGGTGGCGAAGCCGAAGCCCGCGGCCTTGCAGGCTGCCGAGAGCGCCTGGCGCTGGGCGAAGGCGGCGTCGATTTCGCCCGAGCCCACCTCGATGCGGGCCACGTCGCCGTGATAGCGCACCCGCACCTGCCGAAACCCGAGGGCCTTGATGGCCGACTCGGCGAGGTCGATCTGCCGGAGCTTCTGCTGCGAGACCGAGGTGCCGTAGGGGATGCGCGAGGCGAGGCAGGCCGCGGCGGGCTTGTCCCACAAGGGCATGGCGAGGGCCTTGGCGACCCGGCGGACGTCGTCTTTTCGCATCGCGGCTTCGACCAGCGGCGCGCGCACGCCGCCCTCGTCGGCGGCCTTGAGCCCCGGGCGATGATCACCGAGGTCGTCGAGGTTGGTGCCGTTGCAGACCACCGCGAAGCCCCGGGCGTCGGCCTCGCGGCGCGCGATGCGGTAGAGCTCAGATTTGCAGAAATAGCAGCGGTTGGTGGCGTTGGCGACGTAGTTCGGGTCGTCGATCTCGTGCGACTCGACCAGCACATGCGGCACCCCGAGGGCCTTCGCGTAGGCCGCCGCCTCGTCGCGCTCGGCGAGCGGGAGGGCCGGAGACAGCGCCGTCATCGCGAGGCACCGGTCGCCCAAGACCTCGTGGGCGACCTTCAACACCAGGGCCGAGTCGATGCCGCCCGAGAAGCACACGAGGGCCGAAGGCATCGACGCGAACACCGCCCTGAGGGCATCTAGCTGAGCATCCATCGCGGAGACGCGAATAGCACACCCCGGAGCGTCTTTCATCGCCCCGAGGCCCATGCTACGACCCGCGCCCCGCTTGAGACGGAGCCCCGCGGCCATGCACGAAGCCTCTAGAAGCCCAGAATCGCGCCCCGCGCCGCGCCCCGTGATGCAGGCGCTGACGCCCGAGCGACTGCACGAAATCATGGCCGACACCGGGGCGACCCTCGACGAGTGCCGGCGCCTCGTCGCGCAGATCACCCAGCGCGGCCGCGACGTGCTCTCGGGGGTGCGAAACGTGCGGGCGGGGGTGCGCGACGAGACCGCGCGGCGGGTGGCCGTGGGCGCGCTCAAGGTGCTCACCCGGCAGGCCTCGGCAGAAGACCCGTTTGTGAAGTTCGCCCTCGAGTGTCACGACGGCGCGGTGATCGAGACGGTGCGAATTCCGCTCGAAAAGCCGGGGCGCTTTGTAGTGTGCGTGAGCTCCCAGGTAGGCTGCGCCATGGGCTGCGCGTTCTGCGCGACGGGCGAAATGGGCCTCTCACGCAACCTCGAAGCCTGGGAGATCATCGAGCAGATTCGCATCGTGGCGCGGGAGCTCGCGGCCACCAAGGCCGGCAGGGTCCACGGCGTGGTGTTTCAGGGCATGGGCGAGCCGCTGCACAACCTCGACAACGTGCTGACGGCGCTTGAGGTGATCCGCGACCCGTGCGGCCTCGCCATTGACGCGCGCAACGTGACCCTCTGCACCGTGGGCCTCGTGCCCGGCATCGACCGGCTGACGGCCCTGGCGCCCCGGGCGCGGCTCGCGATCAGCGTGACAAGCGCGCGGGCGGCCCTGCGACGCAGGCTCGTGCCGATGGAGGGCCACCACCCGATCGCCGAGGTGATCGCCGCGGCGAAGCGGTACCACTCCCAGACCGGGCGCCTCGTCATGCTGGCGTACGCGATGCTCGGCGGGGTCAACACCGACGACGAAGAGGCCGAGGCCCTGGCCAGGCTCCTCGACGGCTGGCCCGCCCGCCTCTCGCTCATCGAATGGAACCCCGTGCCGGGCCAACCCTGGCGCCGCCCCACCGACGACGAGCGCCAGCGCTTCCACGACGCCCTCGGCCGCCTCGGGGTGCCCGTCGTGCGCCGCTACTCGGGCGGCAAAGACATCGGCGCCGCCTGCGGGCAGCTCGCCAGCGAGACCCGCCAACCTGAACGCAGCGCCCGTCGCCGCGCCAGCTGGATGCTAGAGGAGACAGAATGACCCACCGCCGCTTTGAAGACGCCGTCGCCCTGGTCACCGGCGGCGGTTCGGGCATTGGCCGGGCGATCGCCGTGCGCCTCGCGAGCGAGGGGGCCCGCGTCGCGGTGCTCGGCCGACACGAGCGCAGCCTCGGAGAGACCGTGGGCGAGATCGCCTACCAGCGCGGTAAAGCGCGGCACTACGTCACCGACGTGCGCGACCCCGTGGCCCTCGAAGCCACCGTCGCGAGGGTGGTCAGCGATTGGGGCCCGCTCCGTCTGGTGATCGCCAACGCGGGCGTCTCCGAGCGAACCCCCTTGGTCGAGAGCGACCCCGAGGTGGTGCGGGCCATCGTCGACACGAACCTCCTCGGCACGTTCTGGACCTTCCGAGCGGTCACGCCGCACCTTGAGGTGACGGCCAAAGGGGGCGCGCGGCTCGTGGCGGTGACCTCGGTGCTTGGGCGCTTCGGTGTGCCCGGGTACAGCGCCTACTGTGCGGCCAAACACGGCGTGGTGGGCCTCGTACGGAGCCTCGCGTTGGAGCTCGCCCCCACCGGCGCCACCGTCAACGCGCTCTGCCCCGGCTGGACCGACACCCCCATGGCCGACCGCGGCCTCGCCGCCATCGCCGCGGCCGACGCGATCACCGAGCGCGAGGCCCGCAAGCGCGCCGAGTCGGCCCAGCCCCAGGGCCGCTTCGCCGACCCCGACGAGCTGGCCCACCTCGCGGCCTTCCTCTGCGACCCCGCGAGCCGCTCGATCACCGCCCAGGTGTACACCCTCGACAACGGCGCGACGCCGTTCTGACCGCCGCCCGAGCCGCCCGAGACCCGCGGGGAGGGCGCCACCCCGGATCACCCGCCGGTCGCCCCCTACACGCCGCGCCGAGAAGCGACACGCGCCGACCTGGGTGAGCCGCCGCCGAGGCCCCGCGCGAAGACGGCAGGGGAGGCCGAAACCCCGATCAAATCAGCCGTTTCGCGGCTGTGCATCGCGGCGACCCGACGCCCCTGGAGTTAACAGAATAATCATTCTGTCAACCCACGGCGGGGCGACCCGAAGTCGACAGAAGCACCGTGCAGCGCTGACTGATTCTGTCGCCTGAACACCCGTCACTGGCGGCATGTTCGGTACTGAACGGTTGAACGATCGCCTCGCGACCGCCATCCGAGGCGCCGACGCCGTCAGAACGACGCATCGGGCTGCGAGCGGCCCGCGGCGAGGGGAGCTGAACACGCACCTGAACGGCCCCAATCGACCGCGGAATTCAGCGACCGAGCCGCGCACCGAACGGGCGCACCGCGAGCGCGACAGGCTGCGCGCCTGGGCGCCTGGGCGCAGGGGCCGCCGGACCGCCAAGCCGCCCGAAGTCGTGATGGGGCCCGGAGTCGTCGCGCGGGCACGGCCTCGGCTCTGTCACGCGCGTCGAGACCCCGGGCTCGCGGTCGGCGATCGCCAGGAGCGCGCCCCGACACGCAGAAGCTTCGCCGTTCTTCGGAGGCTCCACGAGGGGTGTCACCGCGCGCAATCCCCAGTCTCCACCACAGCACCGACTGACCGGAAGTGATGCCGATGACAAACCTACCCAACGGGCGGGAGGCTCACGGGATACCGACCCATCAGACTCCAGTCGCACACTTACAGACTAATGGGTCGGTTTATGATCGCTTTCCGACCGGGTGTCACAGTCGACAAACTGGCGCCCCAGTCGAGGTGAAGAGGTCGTGGATGAGGCCGCCCCAGCACTGCCAGATTGTCGATTTTTTTAGAGTATTTAGCACCACAGTCGTGCGGGTCGGTTCGCCCCCAGGGGCGGTGGATCGTGCTCCGGCAGCGGCTGACAGCGACCGACAGTGACTGACAGTGACTGACAGTGACCGACAGCGATCGACCGTGTTGGGGAGCGACGGGGCCCGTCGGGCGGCTCGGCCGCGAAGCGCGCTTGGGCAGCGGGCGACGCTCGAACTGGCCTGAGGGCGTCAACGACCGTCGGCAAGGGCGAGCCGGCGCCGACCCGACACGCCGCCGACCCTGTGGACGCCCAGGGCCTGGCCGAGCTGCGCCTCCGCGCGAAGACGCCGCCGCCCCAGCCGCCGCATCAACGGCCCGACAGCCCGGCCGCGGCACCGACCACACAGGCCGCCGCGCGAAGAGCGCCCAATGCGAGACCGAGACTGAGCCCGGAGACTGGGACCGGAGACTGGGATCGGACCAGAGGCCCAGGACCGAGGCTGGGCCCGAGGCTGAGACTGGCTCCCGGGCACCTACCCGCTTGCTGAGTTTACAGAATACATATTATGCGAAGTGCTGAACCTGTGTGTAAAGCCGCCGCCCGTGGGTCTCGACACGGCCCGCCCTTCTCGGCGCGCAGCCCCCTCTCGCGGGCGCAGGCGGCCGCGATCCCCCCGTTCTGTCTACTCTGCGCCAAGCGCCCCTCTCGCAGCCTGGGTAGACGCCCTGCTGCGCGAACGCGCCCCGAACGCGGCCTCGCGGGTCAACCCTCGGCCGACCCTCTGCGACGCCGCGCTGACGGAGAAGACCCCCTGGAGACGCGACCAAGTAGTCTCCCGTCGCCCCACTTCAGGTTCGCGGCGCGCTGCTGCGTTGCCGGGTCTCGACGGGCCAACAGCCCGTCTTCGCCCCGTCGCCTTGCATCACTTGCGCCCCTTCGCGGTGCTCGGTCCGACGACTTGGTCGCGTCTCTAGCCGCGGGGCTCGAAGAACCAGGCGTTGAGCGTGCCGCGGACGCTCACGAAGAACATCCATCGGCCGAAAATCGCGGGCGCGGCGTTGGTGCCCTCGGCGCCGAGGCCCTCGAGCACTTCGCCGTCAGAGGCCCGCAACAGCCACATCGACTGGTCTGACACCGGAACGATCAGCAACGGCCCCCACGGCGTCGGCTGACCGATCGCGCCGCCCCCGAACGAGCGCGCCCACAGGGTGTGCCCGTCGGTGGGGTCGATCCGCGAGAGGCCGCGGGTCGCCGAGGCCGCGAAGAGATCGCGCCCGTCGGTGCTGAGCGCGTACACGTCACGCACCGACTCGGCGCGCCACCGCACGTTGCCGCTCTCAGGGTCGAGCGCGTAGAGCCCCGCCGTGATCGAGGCCGCGTACAGCGTGTCGCCCAAGAGCACCGGCGTCGTGTCGACGTCGATGGTGCGGTGCGCTTCGTTCGCGCCCTCGACCTGCTCGTCGTCGGTGCTGGTGTCGCGCTCCCAACGCACTGAACCGTCTTCGGGGTCGAGACACTGGACCCTGCCGTCTGAGAAGCCCGCGTACAGACACCGCCCGTGCAGCACCAGACCGCTGTGGCCGCTCGACGTGATGCCCCCCGGGGGGTCGCGGTGCACACGCCAGCGCCCCTCGCCGTTGGCCCGGTCGACCGCGAGCACCGTGTCTTCGCCGTTGACGAAATACACCGTGCGCTCGGTCACCACCGGCGCCCGAACCACCTCGGCGTTGGTCGCGACGCGCCAGCGCATCTGCCCCGTGTCGGCGCTCACGCTGTAGAGCGCGCCGTCGTCAGCCCCGAAATACAGCTCTCGGCCGACCTGCACCATTTCGCCCTCGACGCTCCCGAGGGCCTGAAAGCGCCACACCTCGCCGTGATCGCTCAGGCGAATGGCGTGCACCGCGCCGTCCATCCCGCCGACGATCACCCGCGCCGTCGACGCGTCGATCACCGGCACCGCACGGTCGCGCGAGCGCGCGTCGAGGTCGGTCAAAGTCGCGAGCGGCAGACGCCACCGGAGCGACGCGAGGCGACGCGGCCGGTAAGGGCCCTCGACCCCCATCTCGACCCGGTCACGGCTGCCCAGCGAGAGCCCCGCGCAACCCCAAAGCGAGCACCCCATGGCGACCACGAGCCCGATGGCCCCGCCAAGCCCCGCGCGCATCTTCACGCTCAGCGCCCGCCGCCCGAGGGCGCCGACGGGGCCGCACCGCCAGGGCCGCGCCCGCCGCCCCCTGCCCGCTGCCGACGCATCATCTCTTCGACCTGGCGCTGAAGCTCGGGCGGGAGCCCGCGCATCGGGTTCGCGCCACCGAGGGCGTTGCCGCCGTGCTCGTGGTCGCCGCCGGCCTGCTCGCGCTGCCGGTCGACGTCTTGCACCAAGGGGTCGGTCGGGTCGATCTCGCGCAACATCGCCACCGAACGCTCGCGGAGCTCTTGCTGGATCGCCGCCGTCGGGTCAGCCGCGGTGGCGCGCCGGGTGCGCTCGACCACGCCGTGCAGGAGCTCCCGCGCCCGCGCCGCCTGGTCGCGACGCAAGGCCAGCCGGGCCAGCGAGTACTGCGCCTCGTCGCGGAAGGTGCCCCCCTGGACGTCTTGCAGCTCGCGGTACGTGCGCTCGGCCGCGTCGAGGTTGCCGAGCGACTCGTAGGCGTGCGCGATGCCCTCGACCACGCGGCCCTCAAGGCCCGCCGTGTCGGCCCCGCGCAGGCCCTCGAACAGCTGCCGGGCCTCTTGGTAGCGCCCGAGGAGGAAGAGCGCGTTCGCCTCGTTCAGCCGCGCCACCGGGGCGATACGGCTCTGCGGAAAGTTGCGCTCGACCTGACGGAACTTCTCGACCGAGGCCTGGAGCCGCGCCTCAAAGGTGCGAAACCGCGGGCCCGGCGGGCGGTTCGAGCTCTGCTCGGCGTTCTCGGGCTCGGCCTCGATCGGCGCGGTGGCCACCTGGAGCGCCTCGGAGTACGCGTCGGCCGCCCGATTCTCTTTTGATTGCGAGTACTTCTGGTAACCCAGCGCGCCCCCGACGGCCACCAGCACCACCAGCACGCCGGCGGTCAAGACCCCGCGCCGCTCGGCCAACCAGTCGCCCGCGGTGCGCGCCCACTCGGGCACACCCTCGACGGTGCCCGTGCCCCGCGACATCGTGCGCGGCGGCACCTTCGGACGCCCAGGGCCGCCCGCCGATTCGGCCAACGCCCGGGGGTTGCCGCCCATGCTCGTGGTGGGCTCCATCAGCCCGCCGTCAGGGTCGAGCGGCGCGCCCTCGCCGTCTTGAGCGCCCTCGTCGGCGACGTCGCTCAGCTGCGCCGTGCGCCCGCGACGCGCGGCCCGCGCCTGCATTCGACGCTCGGCTCGGTTGCGCGGGGTGTTCGGGTCAGGACGCTCGGCCTCAAGCGCCGCATCAGCCCCGCCCTCGGCCTCGCTGGCCTCGTCGGCGCTGGTGGTCTCGTCCTCTTCCTCTACCTGGCGCTCTTTGCTCACGTCTCAACTCCTCGATCACACGCCGAATCAGCCTGAAAGCGCCCGTCTCGCACAGGCCCTCACCGCTTCAGCGGCGCGCGACTCTACACGCAATCATCCGACGGTCAACCGCGCAGAACGCGTGCGCGGGCCTTCTCGAAGGTGCTAACTCCCACCACCAGAGCCAATGCCGCGCCGCCCCCTTTTCGCCCTCTCTGCCCTGGCCGCGACCCTCGTCACCCTCACAGCCCCGTCGGCCGTCTGGGCCCTCGAAGGGCAGCTGAGCGCGAGCGTGCGCCTCGGGGCGAGCCTCGGCCGCGGGCCCCGGGCCGGTCTCGGCCCCGCCCTCGAGCTCGCAGGCGGCTACGGCCTCAACGACGCCTTCACCCTCTACGCCGCGGCCGGCTATGCGACGACCTTCCCCGCGGCGCCTTATGCGCCCACGCACCGCGGCTGGGCTTCGGCGGGGCTGCGCTACGCCTTTGACTACCTTCGGGTCGTGCCGGTGATCTCCGTGGGCCTCCGCGGCGACCTCCTCGCCTCGCCCTACGACGGCTGGCTCACCCCCTCGGCCGAGCTCCGCGTGGGCCTCGTCTGGATGCGCGCCCGCTACCGCGCCTGGGAGCTCGACCTCGGGTACGCCGCCCACTTCCTCCAGCGCGAGCACGCGCCCGATGTGTTCAGTGTGAACATTGGGTACCATTTTCTGCGTGATTAGAAGCCTCTCGGTCTGCGGGCGGCCCCGCATCGGGGGGCCCAAAGCGCACCCTCGGGGCGAGCCGTCTGAGCGTCGCCGGGCCCACGCCGGGCACCCGGTCGAGGTCTGCGAGGCTCCGAAACGGGCGGCGCTGTCGGGCCGCGACGATGCGGGCGGCGAGCGAGGGCCCCACCCCCGGGAGTCGGTCGAGGGCGCCGAGGTCGGCGGTGTTGAGGTCGACCGGTTCGGCTCCGGCGTCGACGGCGGGCGCCTCGGGGGGCTGGTACGGCGTCCGCGGCGTGCGGGCCCCTGCGAGGGCCGCGGCGGCGAGGAGGGCGACCACGAGGGCGGCGGCTTGATGGTGTGAGGGGCTGGCCATGGCGGGGCGCTGTGTCGGCCCCGGGCGCGGCGCGGTTGTGTCAGCGTCGCGAAATTCGGACGTGCTGGATGTACACCGGGCTGTCGGGCCGGTCGCGCTCGTTGCGGGGCACCCGGGCGATGCGGTTGACGAGCTCGGCGGGGGTGCAGCGCCCGAAGATCGAGTAGCTCCCGTCGAGGTGCTGCCGGGGCGTCTCGGTGATGAAGAACTGCCCGCCGTTGGTGTTGGGCCCGTGGTTGGCCATGCAGAGCTGGCCCGCGGCGTCGTGGCCGTTGACGTTCTCGTCGGCGAACTCGTAACCCGGGCCGCCCATGCCCGAGCGCAAGATGTCGCCGCCCTGGATCATGAACTCCGGGATCACCCGGTGAAACACCGAGCCGTCGTAGTACGGGCGGCGCACCCACTGGCCCGACACCGGATCCCAGAAATCGCGGAGGCCGCGGGCGAGGCCGACGAAATTGGCCACGGTGTTGGGCGCCCGGTCGGCGAGCATGGTGCAGCTGAAGGTGCCCTGGTTGGTCTCGATCTCGGCCACGAGCTCGCGACCCGGAGGCAGCCCCGCGGTGGCCTGCGCGAGGCTGAAGCGCCCGCCCAAGGGGTCAGGCGACGAGGGGTTGGGGTACACCGGCCGGACGGCCACGTCGCCAGAAGGCGCAGCGGGCGCGGCGGGCGCGGGCGGCGGGGTGGGCGCGGGCGGCGGCGCCGGCGGGGTGGTCGCGGCGGCCGCGGCGGGCGCGGGCTGGTAGGTGGGCTCGGCGGGGGCAGCGGGCTTGCAGCCGGCCGCCAACACGACGCTCAACAAAGCGATTTTCGACTTCACGAGGGGCTTCACTCCAGCGCGGGGGGTACGTTGACGAGCTCGACCCGGTCGCCCGCGGCGACGTGGTGACGGCGCGACCAGCCGCCGTTGACTTCGAGCACATAGAGCGAGTCGCCGGGCACCGAGCGGCCCGTGTCGGTCTCGGGGGTGGCGTTCTCGACGATGCCCAAGATGGTCTGATCTTCGCGGATGAAGATCATGTCGAGGGGGATGTAGGTGTTGTGCATCCAGAACACCTGGTTCTGCGCCCTCGGGAAGACGAAGATCATGCCTCGGTCTTCGGCCATCTCGCGGCGAAACATCAGCCCGCGCTGGCGCACGGCGTCGGTGCGCGCGACCTCGACGGTGACCCGCGACTCAGGGTGACCCGAGGGGCGCAGGAGCACCGCGGGTTCGCGGGCCGTCGGCGCCGTCGGTGAGGGGTTGGTCGAAGCCGGAGCGCTCTGAGAGGGCTCGGCCGGGGTGCTCTGGCGGCACGACCCGAGGGCGAGAAGAATGGCGACAGTCCAACGCACGGTGGCCTTCGCGTATCACAGGGGTCGCGGGGGGTGTCAATCGCGTGGCCGATGGCGAAAGCCCGCGACACCGGGCGCGGGTCGATTATGCTTTCGCGCCCTCGATGGCCGGATTGGTGACACTCATCGGCGTGGGCCCCGGCGACCCGGGCCTACTGACTCTGCGCGGCGCCAAGGCCCTCTCGGTGGCCGACGTGGTGCTCTACGACGCGCTCGTTCACCCGGCGATTCTGGGCCACGCCCGCCCCGGGGCGGAGCTGCTCTTTGTGGGCAAGCGCCGCGGCGCCGACTCGACCCCCCAAGAGGCCATCAACCACATGCTGCTCTTTCGCGCGGCCGAGGGCAAGCGCGTCGCGCGGCTCAAGGGGGGCGACCCGCTGCTCTTTGGTCGCGGGGCCGAGGAGCTCGAATTTCTCGCCCAGCACGGCATCGCCTGCGAGGTGGTGCCGGGCGTCACCGCGGCGCTCGGGGCGACGGCGTACGCGGGCATTCCGCTGTCGCATCGGGCGCTCTCGTCGTCGATCGCGCTCTTGACGAGCACCGAGGCCCCGGGCCGCGAGGGCAGCCGCCACGACTGGGCGCGGCTCGCGACGGCGACGCAGACCCTGGTGTTCTACATGGGCCTCCACCGCCTCGCCGACGACCTCTCGGCGCTCGTCGCGGCGGGCCGGGCCGCGAGCACCCCCGCGGCGGTGATCTCGATGGGCACGCACCCCGAGCAGCGGGTCGTGACGGGCACCCTCGAGACCCTCGCCGCCGAAGTTTCGTCCGCGCAGGTGCGCGCCCCGGCCCTCGTGGTGGTGGGCGAGGTGGTGCGGCTCCGCGAGACCCTCGACTGGTGGTCGCGGCGCCCGCTCGCGGGCCTCAGGGTGGCGGTCACCCGCGCGGCCGAGGCCTCGTCGGCGCTCACCGACATGCTCACCGAGCACGGGGCCGCGGTCTTCGAGGCGCCTGCCACGGCCTTCGCGCCCCCTGACGACCCTTCAGCCCTCAGACGGGCGCTCGCCGCCCCAGGGCCCCTCGCCTACGAGCTTGCGATTTTCACGAGCCGTAACGCCGTGACCCATTTCTTCGGAGCGCTCGGCGAAGGCGGCCGCGACGCCCGCGCGCTCGGCCTTTGCCGCGTCGCCGCGGTCGGCGCGGCCACCGCCGAGGCCCTCTCTGCACACGGAATTACAGCTGATTTCGTGCCCTCCGAGGCCCACGCCGAGGGCTTGCTCTCGACCCTCGACGCGGCCCTCGGCCCGGCCCTCGGGTCGGCCCGGGTGCTCTTTCCGAGGGCCCAAGAGGGCCGCGACGTCTTGCCCGAGGCCCTCAAGGCCCGCGGGGCGCGGGTCGACCTCGTGCCCGTCTACAAGACCGTGGCGGCGCCGCCAGAGGCCTTCGACGCCCTCGCCGCGCGCCTCGCCGCGGGCGCCCTCGACGTCATCACCTTCGCGGCCTCGAGCGCGGCGGCCCACACCGTCGCGGCCCTCGGCGCCGAGGCGCTCGCCCGCTGCGCGGTCGCATCGATCGGCCCGGCCACCAGCGAGACCTTGCGTCAGCTCAAGGTCAAGGTCGACATCGAGGCCCGCGAGCACAGCTTCTCGGGGCTCGTCGCGGCCCTCTCTGAACACGTTCAAACTCGAAGCAAGACGCCATGACCCACCCCATCGAACGACCGCGCAGGCTGCGCGCCACGCCGGCCCTGAGGGCCCTCGTGCGCGAGACCACGGTGCGCCCCGAACAGCTCGTCGCGCCGCTCTTTCTCACGCCCGGCAGCGATCGCAAGAAGCCCATCACCTCGATGCCCGGCCACGCTCAGCTCTCGGTCGACCTCGCGGTGGCCGAGGCCCGGGCCCTCGCCGCGCTCGGCGTACGGAGCTTCTTGCTCTTCGGCGTGCCCGACCACAAAGACGAAGAGGGCTCAGGCGCGTGGGACCCCGCGGGCCCCGTCGCCACGGGCATCAAGGCCCTCAAAGACAGCCTCCCAGACTGCATCGTGATGGCCGACGTGTGCGTCGACGAGTACACGTCGCACGGGCACTGCGGGGTCTTGCACACCCGCCGCGACGGGGTCATCGACGTCGACAACGACGCCACCGTCGAGCGCCTCGCCCGCATCGCGACGGTCTACGCCGCGGCGGGCGCCGACGTGATCGCCCCGAGCGACATGATGGACGGCCGCGTGGGCGCGATTCGCTGGCGCCTCGACGCCGAAGGCTTCAGCCACGCGGTGATTCTCTCGTACGCCGTGAAGTACGCCTCGGCGTTCTACGGGCCCTTCCGCGAGGCCGCCGATTGCGCGCCGAAGTTCGGCGACCGCGCGGCCTACCAGATGGATCCTGCCAACGCCCGCGAGGCCCTGCGCGAGCTGCGCCTCGACATCGCCGAAGGGGCCGACATGGTGATGGTCAAGCCCGCCCTCGCCTACCTCGACGTGATCGCCAAGGTGCGGGCGGCCACCGAGCTCCCCCTCGCCGCGTACAACGTCTCGGGCGAATACGCGATGCTCCACGCCGCCGCCCAGAACGGCTGGATCGACCTCCATCGCACGGTCAAAGAGGTGCTCACCAGCATCGTGCGGGCCGGGGCCGACATCGTCATCACCTACCACGCCCGCGACGTGGCCGAGGCCCTCGGATGGCGCTGACCCGCCCCCTCGCCGCCCTCGCCTGCGTCGCGGCGTGCGCCCTCGGCGCGGGCTGCGCCTCGTCACCCGACGCCGACGCCTGCTCGGGCATCGTCGACATCGGCTGCGACGGCGGCTTCGTCGACGACGCCTCGGGCGCCTGGGTCTCGGGCCCCTGGGCCGGGCCCCACCCCGCCTACCCCGGGCTCACCACCGTCAGGGTCTGCCACGGCCTCGGGCGCGCCCCCAACAGCGTCGAGGTCTACGCCGCCTTCTCGCCCACCGGAAACCTCGCCCAACAGATCGGCAACGTGGCCACGGTGCTCCCGGCCTGCGGCGCCGAGCCGGGGGTCACCGCGCGGCACGTGCTCCTGCGCAACGGCCAGGCCCAAGACTTCTATGCGCGCTTCGTGTTTCGCCCCTGAGCCGCAGGTCTATCTGCATATTCTATGCAAGTATGCGGGTCTTAGAAGCGCGCCCAGACCCGCGCGAAGCGGGCCTCGAAGTCGGCCACCTCGTCGTCGGTGGTGCTCGGCCCGAGGCTGACCCTGAGGGCCCCGGCGGCGCGCCAGGGCTCGTGCGGGGCCATGCGCAGGAGCGACTCTGAGGGCTCGGCCTTGCCGCTCGAACACGCCGCGCCGGAGCTCACCGAGACGCCTTCGAGGTCGAGGGCCGCGACGAGCTCTTGGGCCGCGAGGCCGGGCCAGGCGACGTGGGCCGCGGTGGCCACCCGGGGGCGCTGGGGGTCGCTCACCGAGGCGCCGTAGGCGCAGAGGCGCGCCAGGATCTTGTCACGGCGGCGCGCGACCGCGGGCATCGCGTCGAGGCGCTCACCCAGGGCTGACGCGGCCGCGCCGAAGCCCACGGCCCCGACGAGGTTCTCGGTGCCCGCGCGGAGGCCGCGCTCCTGGCCGCCGCCCGTCTGGCGCTGGACGATGGGGAGCCCCGCGCGCAGCCAGAGCGCCCCGACACCCGCGGGGCCGCCGATTTTGTGCGACGAGACGGCCACCGCCGCGGCGGGGCCCTCGCCCGGGCGGAGCGGCAGCTTGCCGAAGGCCTGAACGGCGTCGACCACCAGGGTCGCGCTGTGCGCCGCGGCGACGCGCCCGAGGCCCTCAAGGTCGGCCACCCCGCCGGTCTCGTGCTGAACGAGCGAGACCCCCAGGAGGGCGCCGCGGCCCGTCTCCGAGAGCCGACGCCCGAGGGCCTCGAGGTCGTGGAGGCCGCCGGCCCCGGGCACGAGCGGGAGCGCCTCAAGCGCGAGCCCGGCCTGCGCCGCGAAGCCCTCGGCGGCGGCGCGCAGGCAGGGGTGAGCGCCCGGGTCGACGAAGACGCGGCGCGCCCCGAGCGAGGCCCCGAGGCCCCAGACGGCGAGGGCGACGGCTTCGGTTCCGCCGGAGGTGAAGACGAGCTCGCGGGGCGGCGCGGCGAGGGCCTCGGCCACCTGGCGGCGGGCGTTCTCGAGCCGCGAACGCGCCGCGCGCCCCGAGAGGTGCGGGCTCGAAGGGTTGCCCGGCCCGGCGTCGAGGGCGTCGCACATGGCCGCCCGCGCGAGGGCTGAGAGCGGCGTGGTGGCGTGATGGTCGAGGTAGATGCGAGGGCTTCCCATGCTCGTCGATTCTATGCAGTGAATATTCTATGCGATGTCTATTCTAGACTTGGCGCGGCCCCGGGCCGAAGGGCGAGGGCGCGGGCCCTTTGGGGTTTCGCGCGACCTGCATGCGCAAGACGAGGCCTGGGAGGGTCTTGCCTGCGACCCGTGAGCGGCCTCCGACTTCGGCCGACGCGGCGCCGTCGTGGGCTTCGGCGACCCCCCGCACCACGGCGAGGCCGACCCCGGCCCCCCCGTGGCGCCGGGTGACCGAGCCGTCGACCTGAACGAAGGGCTCGAAGATGCGCCCGAGCCACATGGGCGGCACGCCGGGCCCGTCGTCGGCGACGAGCACCTCGGCGTGGCTCGGGCTGACCCGGCACTCGACCGCGAGGGTGCCGCCGTCGGGGCCAAACTTGAGGGCGTTGTCGACGATGTGCCCGAGGGCGCGGCGCACCCGCTCTGCGTCTCCGACGGCGGCGACGGGCCCCTCGGGGAGGTCGGCGGCGACCCTCACCCCGCGCGCGGCGACGGCGTCGGCCCTGGCCGCGAGCACCTCGCGGAGCACCCCCGCGAAATCGTAGGGCGCAAAATCGAAGCGCGTCCGGCCGGTCTCGAGCTGGGTCACGTCGAGCAGGCTGTCGATGGTGCCGCGGAGCCGCCCGAGTGCCTCGCGCATCGCGCCGACGGCCTTCTTTTGCCCCGGGTTGAGGGCCCCGAGCTCTTCGGCGCTGAGCATCGCGAGGTAGCCCACGAGGGGCGTGAGGGGCGTCGCGAGCTCGTGCGAGACGTTGCGGTAGAAGCTCTTTCTGAGGGTGTCTGCTTCGATGAGCCGCGCCTCGGCCACCGAGAGGGCCTGGGCCTTGGCTTCGAGGTGCGCCGCGATGCGCTCGCCCTGCGCGCGGAGCACCGACGCTTCGGGCGCCTCGTGGGCCTCGGCGGCGGCGCCCGAGAGGTACGACTCGACGGTCTTGACGAAGCTCCGCACGTCGAGGGGCTTGCGCAGGAGCGCCGTGAAGCCCACGGCCCGCGCGGTGCCGGGGTCGCCCTCGGCGGTGATGGCCACCACCGGGAGGTTGGGCATCCGGGCCTTGAGGAGCAGCGCCACTTCGTAGCCGTCGAGGTCGGGGATGTTGATGTCGACGAGGGCCAGGTCGGGGGCTTGTTCGGCGGCGAGGCGCGCCCCGTCGAGGCCCGAGCGCGACTCGACCACCCGGTGACCCGCGGCGCTCAGGAGCTTTCGCACGAGGAGCTGGCTCTGGGGGTCGTCTTCGATGTGCAGGATGGTGGCCATCGGGCGGGGCGCACCATGCACCGTGCGAGAACGGTTGTCGAAACCCGAGCGCTTGGTCTACTGCGGGGCACAAGGCGCAGAGGTCTCGGGCATCGGGCATCGGGCGCGCGCATCGAACGAAGGCCACCCATGAGCGACAAACGAATTGCGGACGAAGCGGCGCGCTGGCGCCGTGAGGTGCTCGAACCCGTCGAAGCCAAGAGCAAGCCGCGCCCGCGGAAGGGGCTCCTCGCCGGGGGGCGCGACCTCAAAGACCTCTACACGGCGGCCGACGTTGAAGACGTCGACCCGGTGACCGACGTGGGCTTCCCCGGCGAGCGGCCCTTCGTGCGGGGGGTTCAGCCCAACATGTACCGCGGGCGCCTGTGGACGATGCGGCAGTACGCGGGCTTCGGCAGCGCGCGCGCCTCGAACGAGCGCTACCGGCTCTTGCTCTCGCGGGGCCAGACGGGGCTCTCGGTGGCCTTCGACCTGCCCACGCAGATGGGCCGCGACAGCGACCACCCGATGAGCCTCGGCGAGGTCGGCAAGGTGGGCGTGGCCATCGACACCGTCGACGACATGGAGACCCTGCTCGACCAGATTCCGCTCGATCAGGTGTCGACGTCGATGACCATCAACTCGACGGCGGGCACGCTCCTGGCGCTCTACGTCGCGGTGGCCCGACGCCGCGGGATCGACCCGCGCAAGCTCCGCGGCACGATCCAGAACGACCTGCTCAAAGAGTACATCGCGCGCGGCACCTACATTCACCCGCCGCGCCCCTCGCTCAAGCTCATCGGCGACATCTTCACCTGGGCCGCCGACACCACCCCCCACTGGAACGTCATCTCGGTCTCGGGCTACCACCTCCGCGAGGCCGGCTGCGACGCGGCCCAAGAGATCGCCTTCACCCTCGCCGACGGCATCGCCTACGTTGAGACGGCGCGTGACGCGGGCCTCGACCCTGAGCGCTTCGCCTCGCAGCTCTCGTTCTTCTTCAACGTCCACAACCACCTCCTCGAAGAGGTTGCGAAGTTTCGTGCGGCGCGGAAGCTCTGGGCGGAGATCATGGCCGAGCGCTTCGGCGTCCGCAGCGAGCGCGGCCAGGCGCTGAAGTTTCACTGCCAGACCGCGGGCGCCACGCTCACCGCGCAGCAGCCCCTCAACAACGTCGTGCGGGTGACCGTGCAGGCCATGGCCGCGGTGCTCGGCGGGGCGCAGTCGCTGCACACCAACAGCTTCGACGAGGCCCTGGCGTTGCCCACGGCGCAGAGCGCCACCCTCGCCCTTCGCACGCAGCAGATTCTGGCCTCGGAGTCGGGCATCGCCGACACCGTCGACCCCTTCGCGGGCAGCTACGTGATCGAAGCGCTCACCCGCGATCTGGTGACCCAGGCGCGGGCCTACCTCGACCGCGTCGCGCAGCTCGGCGGCATGGTGGCGGCCATCGAGCAGGGCTACGTCCAGCGCGAGATCCAAGACGCGAGCTATCGCTACCAGATGGAGATCGAGCGCGGCGATCGCCCCATCGTCGGGGTGAACGTGTACCGCGAGGGCGCCGACGAGGCCGTTCCGCTCCAGTCGATCGACCCGGCCCTCGAAGCCGAGCAGGTGGCGCGTCTCAGGGCCTTTCGCGCGGCCCGCGACCAGGCCGCTACCGACGCCGCCCTCGCGGCCCTCGAAGGCGCGGCCCGCCGCGACGAAAACGTCATGCCGCGGGTGCTCGGCGCCGTCGAAGCCCGCGCCACCGTCGGCGAAGTGAGCGACGCCCTGCGCCGCGTCTACGGCGAGCACGTCGAGATCAAGACGCTCTGAGACCGACCGAGAGGCTCACCGGAGCGCGCTCGTGCGCCCCGCAGCGCTGAGCTCAGGGCCCGCGTGGTGACCCCGGAGGGCTCAGTTGGGGTTGCAGCTCCCCTCGCAGGGCTGAACGATGCTGCCGTCGCGCATGAGGGTGCGGAGCTGTGAGAGGGCCGCCGCGGTCGAGACGGCGTCGCTGTGCGTGTTGTTGTCGGTGCTCGGGATGGTGTTCGTGTCGGGCGGCGTGTACCGCCTGAGGTGATCGACCAGCTCGAACTGCGCGAGCACGCCCGGGGCGTCACTCGGGCTCGTCGTGGGCTCTAGACCGAAGACCGCCTCCGAGGCCGGCGTCATCTGCCGAAGGCCCATCGCGTTGCTCAGAATGCGCGATGCGAAGTTCGGCACCTGACAGTCACCGATGGCCTCCTGGAGCACGATGCGACGGCCCCGCGGCGCGTCGTCGAGGGGCGCGCGAAACGCGAGGGTGCCGAGGTTCACGCCGTCGGTGTGGTCGAAGCGAAACTGCAAGAGCGAGATAAACTCTGTCTGAATCAGCGGGTCGGGGTAACGCTGGTCGACGAACATTTTGATCGGCCCGTACACCGTCGAGCGCGGCAAGAGGTTCGACCACGAGCCCCCGGGCACCGCGGCCACCGCGCGCGAGATGTGCCGCGAGACCGAGAAGAGCGACGACCCCTGGATGCCCCCGAGGCTCACCCCGTAGTAGTACACCCGCGCGGGGTCGATGAGCGGCGCGTCGCCGAAGCGCACCCGCGGGTCGCGCCCGAGGGCGCCGACTCCCAGCTCGGTGAGGGTGAGGTTGTTCACCAGCGATTGCAGCAGCCGGTCGGTCACCAGCGAGACGCGGTTGATGTTCGGCACCACCTGCGCGATCAAGAGCTGAAGGTCGCCGTTCGAGAGGCCGATCCAGTCGGTGGCGAGCACCACCGAGCCGAGCTCCTCAGCGAGCGGTTGGATCAAATCGCGCCCGATGTTGCCCGCGAGATAGTCTTCGCCCGAGCCGAAGACCCCGTGGCCGAAGATGGTCAGCGCCAAGGGCGCCGTGGCCGTGCGGGCCCGCGCGGGCACCACCATCGTGAAGGGGTACGAGGGCGCCGAGGGCTGCTCGGCGGCGGTACCGTCGGCGTTAAAAACCACGGCGTTGTCGCGAAGATAGTTGGGCGGGGTGAAGCGCCCGAACACGAGCCGCGCGACGTTCGGGTTGGGGCTCTCGAGCACCCGGTCGATCTCGAAGGGCAGGCCCGCGGGGGTCGCCGCGCGGCGCACGACCTCGGCCCGCATCGCCAAGATGGGGCCCAAGACGTGCTGGCGGCTCGCGGTGGTCCATTCGGTGGCGAGGAGCATCTCTTCGCGGGGCACGCCGAGCCGCGCGAGCTCTGCGAAGAGCGCCTCGTACCGCGGTCGCGCCGCCTCGACCCGCGGGTCGCCCGAAGGCCGCCCGTCGCGCAGCGCCTCGAAGCCACGCGAGACCGGCAACATCGACCCGTCATGCGCCCGCGCAACGCGCCGCACGATGAGCGCGTACCGCGTGCCGAACTGCAAGGGCGCGAGGGGCCTCACGATCACCGCAGCCCGCGCCGGGTTGGCCGCGTTGGCGTCGTTCTCGGCGAGGTACGGCACCCGCCGGCCCGTGCCGAGCTCGACCAGCCACAGCGCCGCGTCGCGGGCCACCGAGCGCTCGGGGTGCCGAATGTCGACGAGGGCGCTGGCCTCAAGGGTCGTGCCGAAATGCAGCACCGACGCGAGGCTCGTGGGCCACCCGTCGGCGCGATTGAAGGGCGCCATCTCGATCGCACGGGTGCCCGCAGGCACGGCGATGGCGCCCGCGGGCAAGCTCACCCTGCGACGCGTCGGCGCGCCGGGGTCGTCGCGGGTCAAAAGGTCGCTCGGAAAGGGCGGCAGGCACTCGTCGGTGAAGGCCAACGGGTTGCACGTCGTCGGGCCCGCCGTGGGCTCCGTCGCCGCGTCGGTCGCGCCGCCCGCGTCGCCTCCGCCGTCGCCCGTCGCGTCGCCGAGGGCCGCGTCACCCGCCGCCGCGTCGGCGCCCGCGGGCGGCGGCCCCGAGGCACCGCCGCAAGCAAGAAGAAGCGTCGACACGCCCGCAAGCCATCGCCCTCGCATGGCCCGACGACGTATCACAATTCGTCTACCTCTCGCGCTGCGGGCCCGACGCCACGCGGGTCACCCGCCGCGCGATGCGGCGCACCCGGTCGCGCAAGAAGGCCAGCACCGGGTCGTCGGTCGCCGCCCGCGACCACAAGAGCTCGATCGCCTGGCCCGCGAGCTTGAACGGCAAGGGCGCATCGCCGAGCGCGCTGTGCTGCGCCTTCAGGCAATCGGCCACCACGCCGGGCACCGTCGCGAGGCGCTGAGAGCCCACCAGGAGCGGGCCCAAAGCGCTGAAGTCGCACACCGAGAGGCGCACGTCGCGCGCCCGCCCGGTCGCGTCTTCGACCACCCCGCGGAGGTCGCCGTTGTACGAGACGATCACATGCTCGGACTTGAAGTATCGCCCCACGGTGAGCCGTTCGGGCTGCTCGGCGCGGTCAAAGAGCACGCGATGCGGTGAGGTGAAGAGGGCCTCGCGCGCGACCCCCGCGGGGAGCGCATCGGCGACGGTCACCGCGAGGTCGAGGCCCCCGCGGGTGAAGCCCTCGGCCACGGTGCGAAAGCTCACAGCCTCGAAGATCATGCGCAGCTTCGGCGCACGCAGCGCGACGCTCCGCACGAGCGGGGCCGCGAGCCAGAGCATCGACGCGTCGCTCAGCCCGAGGCGCAGCACCCGCTCGCTCTCGGCCAGCACCTCCCGCGCGGGCTGAAACGCCGCCGCGTAGAGCGCCGCCAGCATCGGGCGCGCCGCCGCCACCAAGGCCGCGCCCCGCGACGAGAGCGCCAGACCCCGCCCCGCCCGCACCCAGAGCCGTTCGCCCACGCTCGCGTCGAGCCGCGCGAGGGCCGCGCTCACCGCGCTCTGCGTGAGGTAGAGCCGCGACGCGGCCTCGGTGACGCTCCCCGCGTCGGCCACCGTGACGAGCACCCGCAGGAGGTTGAGATCGAGCGATGAATCATGAATCTTGCGCATGCCTCGAATCAAAAACATTCGTTGGATTCATGCAAGCCGCGGCCTCACAGTCGCTCCCACGAAAGGCGCGGTGAGCACCCATGAACACGACAGAGACCCACGAGATTGACACGGTGACCCTCGGCCAGGCGGGCCCGCGGGTGGCGCGGCTGGCCCTCGGTTGCATGGGCTTCGGGGGCATGTATGGGCCCGTCGACGAGGCCGAGGGCGTGGCGACGATCCAAGAGGCCCTCGACGCGGGCATCAACCTCGTCGACACGGGCGATTTCTACGGCATGGGCCAAAGCGAGGCGATCGTCGGGCGGGCGCTCAAGGGGCGCCGCGACAAGGCCGTGCTGTCGGTGAAGTTCGGCGCGATGCGCGGCCCCGACGGGCAGTGGCTCGGCTACGACGCGCGCCCCGTCGCGATCAAGAACTTCCTCGCGTACAGCTTGAAGCGCCTCGGGGTCGAGGCCGTCGACATCTACCGCCCCGCGCGGCTCGACCCGGCGGTGCCCCTCGAAGACGTCATGGGCACCCTCAAAGACCTCGTGGCCGCGGGGTACATCAAGCACATCGGGCTCTCTGAGCTCGGCGCCGCGCGCGTGGCCGAGGCCGCGGCGATTCACCCGGTGACCGACCTCCAGATCGAGTACAGCCTCGCGTCGCGGCGCCCTGAAGAGACCCTCTTTCCGACGCTGCGGCGGCTCGGGGTGAGCGCGACCCTCTACGGGGTGCTCTCGCGCGGGCTCCTCTCGGGCTCGCAGCCCGCCGCGCACGGCGATTTTCGCGCGCACCTCCCGCGCTTCTCTGGAGACGCCGGGCGGCACAACCGCGAGGTGGTCGCGCGGTTCTCAGCGCTCGCGGCGCAGCACGGGCTTCGCCCCGTCGACCTCGCCCTCGGCTGGGTGCTGGCCCGACAGCCCGGCTTCGTGGCGCTGGTCGGCGTCAAGAACCGAACCCAACTCGCGGGCCTCCGCGACGCCGTCGCCGCACCCCTCGCCCCCGCGCTCTGCGACGCCGTCGAACGCGTGGTCGCCTTCGAGGGAGACCGCTACGCAGCCGAACAAATGCGCCACCTCGACAGCGAGCGCTGAGCGCCTCGGCCCCCCTCGGTGCGCGCTCGCGACGCGGCCTCGCCGGGCGGCGCGGTCGGGCGCCCTATGCCCGCGGTCACCGTCGCCGGGCGAAGGGTGTCGAAAACTTGCCCTCGCGCGTCGGAGGTTGTTAGCGCAGCGCTTGCGATGAGCGGCGACATCGACTGTGTGGGCGGGCGCTACCGCGTCGAGGAGGTGGCTGGCGAGGGCGGCATGGCCGTGGTCTGGCGCGGCACCGACCTCGGGCGACGGCGCCCTGTGGCCCTCAAGCGCATCCGCGCGAACGGGCGCGACCCGAGCGACGCCCGGGCCCTCTTCGACGACGAAATCAGGGTCACCGCGAGCGTGCGGCACCCGCGCATCGTCGGCTACATCGACCACGGCCGCGACGACGAGGGGCCCTGGCTCGCCCTCGACTGGATCGACGGCCCTGACTGCCTCACGCTGCTCAAGGCCCGCGCCCAGCCCTTGCCCATCGAGGCGGTGCTGGCCCTCGGCGAAGACCTCCTCGATGCCCTCGGGGGCTTGCACGCGCCGCCGTTCGCGATGGTCCACCGCGACGTGGCGCCTGCGAACGTCATCGTCGACGTGCACGGGCGCGCGTTCCTCACCGACCTGGGCATCGCGCGCGACCTCTCAAGGCCCCGGGCGAAGAGCCCCGGGGTGGCCCGCGGCAAGCTCGGGTACCTCGCGCCCGAGGTGCTCCGCGGGGCCGTTCACGGCGTGCGGGCCGACCTCTACGGCGCCGGCCTCGTGCTCTGGGAGATGCTCGCCGGGCGCCGGGTGTTCTCGCACCTGCCCGCGGGCGAGACCCGAACGTGGCACTTCGCCTACGGCGAGCGCCCGCCCTTGCGCGAGGTCGTCGCCTCGGCGCCTCCGAGGGTCGCCGCGGTGATCGACGCGAGCCTCGCCCTCACCGCCGCACCCCGCGCTCAGAACGCCGCGGTCTTTCGCCAACAGCTCCGCGAGGCCGCGCGCCGCGACGGGGTCGCGCCCTCAAGGCTCGCGCTCGCCGAGTGCGTCCGCGCGGTGTATTCGCCCTCTGAACCCGAGCCGATCCGTCGACGCGCGCAAGTCCGCACGACGATCCTGTCGACCCCGCCGCCCGCCCTGGTGGCGCCCACCGACGAGCACATGGTGGCCGATGTGGCCTGAGGCGCCGCCGCCGCCCGTCTGATTTTTTCTCTCGCCGCCCGCCGCCCGCCCGTCGAGAACGGTACCCTCTCGGGCCGTGAGCGAGGGGCGCGTGATCCGAAAGCTTGGCGCGGCGGTTTGGGGTCGCAAGGTGGCCGCGCTGCCCGAGCGCGGGGTCTTGCTGGTGGCCACCGACATCCAGGGCAACTGGCACGATTACGCGCGCATGAAGGCCCTCCTGGCGGCCGAGCGCGCGGCCGGTCACGACGCGTGCCTCGCCTTCGTGGGAGACCTCGTTCACGGGCCCAACCCTTCGCTCCACGAGCCGGGTCAGTGGCCTCACTGGTTGGGCACGCCCTACGTCGACCGCTCGGCCGAGGTGCTCGTCGATTTTGAGCGCTTCACCCGCGAGGCTCCGGCGTTTTCGCTCCTCGGCAACCACGAGCACGCGCACATCGGCGGCCCGCGGGTGGCCAAGTTCCACAGCGACGAGGCCGCGGTGCTCGACGCCGCGCTCGGTGACGACGCGCCGCGCCTCCACGGCTTCATGCGGAGCTTCCCGCTGGTGGCCCGCGGGGCCTGCGGGCTGGTTCTGACGCACGGCGCGCCCTTCGCCACCGAGGCCACCCCCGACGCCTTCGAGCGCCTCTCGTACGACGGATACGAAGAGAGCTCGATCGGCTCGCTCTACGCACACGACACCGTCGGGGCCCTCCTCTGGGCGCGCTCGGCGAGCGACGCGCGGGCCCGGGCGCTCCTCTCGGTGGTGCACGGCCGGCCCGAGGGCGTGGTGGTCTTCGGTCACGACGTCGTGCACGCGGGCTACGAGAAGATGAGCGAGACCCAGCTCTGCCTCTCGACCTCGTTCGGCCTCTTCGACGAAGACAAGCGCTACCTCAGGGTCGACCTCGGGGCCGCGCTCCGCTCGGTCGACGACCTCCGCGACGGGGTCGAGCTCTTGCACCTCTGGTGAGGGCCATTTCAGCGCCCCGCGAGGCTCTCCCAAAGCGCCGCCATGTCGTCGGCCCACGGCGCCTCGACGACGCGCTCGGTGCCCGGAACGACCACCCGCGCGAGGTGCAAGAGCGGCCGCGACGCCGTCACCACGTCGCCCCCCGCGAGGCTCACCCGCCGCGCCGTGCCGTACACCGGGTCGCCCACCACCGGGCAGCCCGCGTGGGCCGCATGAACCCGAAGCTGATGCGTACGACCCGTGCGCGGGGTGAGACGGAGCCACGCGATGCCCGCGCGGGCCTCGACGCACTCGTAGAGGCTCTCAGCGGGCTCACCCGCGGCCGAGACCGCCCGCCGACGGGGGTCGCGCGGGTCGAGCCCGATGGGGCCCCTCCAGGCGCCTTCTCGTGGCGCGGGCGCGGGGTAGCAGAGGGCCTCGTAGACCCGGCGGTAGCGCCCCTCGCGGCGGGCCGCGTCGGCGGCGGCGAGGGCGCGGGGCGAGCGGGCGAAGAGCACCACGCCGGTGACGCCCACGTCGAGCCGCGAGAGCGGGTGCAGCACCTTCGGGCGGCCGATGTTCACACTGACCACATCGCCGAGCGAGATGCAGCCGCGTGGCGCGGGGCCGAGGGTGACGGCGAGGGCGGGCTTCTGCACGGCGACCCAGTCGGGGTCTGAGAAGAGCACCACGGGCTGCGGTTGCGGCGCCGACGCGCGGTTCACGGTTCGGGCCCGAGGCGCTCGACGACGCCGCGGTCTCCGTCGACGCGCACGCGGTCGCCGGTCTTGAGCGAGCGGGCGATGTTGGGCACGTTGGCGACCACGGGCACGCCGTACTCGCGGGCCACCAGGGCGGCGTGCGAGAGGGCGCCGCCGAGCTCGGTCACCACCGCGGTGGCGACGAGGAAGAGCGGGGTCCACCCGACGTCGGCGACGGGGGTGACGAGCACCTCGCCGGGCTGCAACGCGGCCCCCTCCTCGGGCGCGCGCAGCACCCGCACCACGCCGGTCACCACCCCCCCCGCGGCGGCCACGCCGAGCCAGCGATCGCGCGCGTCGACCGGGGCCGGGGCCTGCCTCGGCGGAGAGCCCACAAAGAGCGAAGGCGGGTCGGGCCGGCCGAGGTCGCGGATCACCTCGGCGCGCCGCGCGGCCACCAGGTCTTCGACGTCTCCGAGGGCGCCGTCGAGCCACTGCGAGAGCTCGCGCGACGAGAGGTAGAACGCGCCGTCGGGGCCCCACCGCGGCGGCATCTGCGCGCTCGCCGCGAGGGCGACCTGCCGCAGAAACCCGAGGCACTCGGTGACCCGCGCCCGCAGCCGCTCGCGCAGCCGCGCGAAGCGTTGGGTGCGCGCGAGGAGGTGCCGCGCCGTGGCCCGAAGCACCCCCGGGAGCCGCCCCTCGAGCTCGGCCTCGGCGCGCGCCCGGAGCACCGATTGACGCTCCATGCGGGCGAGGCTCTGCGGGTCGAAGGGTCGCGAGAGGTGGGCCCGGAGCGCCGCGAACAAGGGCCCCGGCGCCTCGCGCCACCGCGGCGTCGAGAGCTCGGCCTCGCGCGCGCAGCGAAACCCGTACGCTTCGAGAAAATTACAGAACGCACGGCGGGTGGGACCCTCGGGGAGATGCTCGACCCGCAAGGCCGCGGGCTCGGCCGAGGTCAGCACCGCGCGGGCCGCCTCTTCGCGTCGGGCGATCTCGCCGAGGTGCACCAGCGCGACCCCCGGGGCGGCGCTCTCGAGGTCTGCGAAGCCCGCCAGGAGCTCGCGCTCGAAGCGCTCGGCCTCAGGGGCGACCGCGGCCCGCAAGAGGCTCCGCATCGCCACCACGCTCGCGAGGTAGCCCGACGCGCACGACAGCATCAGCTCGCCCGTATGGTCGAGGAAGTCTCGCAGCGCGCGCCACCGACGCCCGAGCGCAGGCCGCGGCGCGTCTGCGAGGCCGCCCTCGGCCATGGTCGCCCGCCACACCCCGAAATCGCGCTCGAAGCGCGCGAGCCGCGCGTCGAGCCGCGCCGCGTCGAAGGCGAACCGCGCACCCGCCCAGGGCGCGCGACGCAGAAAGGGCGCCCATCGGCCGGGCTTAACCTGGGTCTCGATGAGGTCGAGCCCCCCGCCCCCGCCGAACTCCAGGAGCATCTTCGGGTTGAAGAGCGGCACCTGCCGCGCGACGCGCATGAAGCTGGTGAGGTTCAAGAAAATGCGACCGTGAAAATTGCCCACCAAGACAAGCCGCTCGGGCACCTCGCACCCGATCGCGCGGAAGGCGCTGCGGAAGCCCCCGCCGCTGAAATCTTCGGCGATCGACCAGGTGAGCGGCGTGGCCACCCCCGGGAGCGCCTCGCCCACGTTGACGTTGCTCCACACCCAGCGGGCCGGGTCGTCGAGGTCGTCGTCGGCGCGGGTGGCGCGGAGCCCCACGATGGGCCGAGACTGCAAGGCCCAAAGTCGGTCGCCCTCGAAGGCCCACTCGATGTCGCGCGGCGCCGCTGCGGCGGCCTCGACACGGCGCGCGAGCCCGAGGAGCGCCTCGACCTCGGCGGGCCCGACGCAGGCCTCGGCGCGGCCCGAGAGCGGCTCTGCGACGAGCGCGGCGTCGCGAAAGACCCATCGCTGTCGGCGCGTCCCGACGCGGAAGGCGCGCACCCGGCCGTCGTCTCGGGCGACGTGGAGTACGTCAGGCTCGGCGTCTCCGTCGACCACCGAGAGCCCCAGGCCCGGCGCCGCTTCGATCACCGCGAGCCCGCGATCGCCGCTGAGCGGGTCGGCGGTGAAGAGCACCCCGGCCACCCGCGCCGCCACGAGCCGCTGCACCACCACCGCCATGCCGAGCTCGGCCTGCTGCGGGCGCCGCGCGAGGTAGGCCACCGCACGCTCGCCGTACATCGACCCCCAGCACCGCGCCACCGCAGCCAGAAGCCCCGCCGCGTCGGTGACCCCGAGCACAGACTCTTGGAGCCCCGCCGCGCTGGCGTCTTCGCCGTCTTCGTGGAGCCCGCTCGAACGCACCGCCACCGGGCACGCCCCGAGCGCGCGCCACGCCGCGACGATGGCCTCGGCGACCTCGGCCGGAGGGCCCTCAGACTCGACCCTCCGACGGATCGCGCTCAGCCGCTCGGGGCGCCTCCCCGGCGCGTCGCCGTACACCACCCGATCGGGCCGCTGGGCCGGCGCCAACGACTGCACCACCGCGCGCTCGAAGGCCGCTGCGGCGATCACGAAGCCGTCGGGCACCGAGACCCCGCCCACCCCGCGGAGCCACGCGAGCTGCGCGGCCTTGCCTCCGTACTGACGACGATCGCGGGCCCCTTCGAGAGGCACCACCCATGGGCCAAATGACACGACCCCGCAAAGATCGCCGAGGCGACGGCTTCACCGCAACCAATCTCCCACCGCCCTCGCCGGGGCCCGCGCGGCGCACGGCGGAACGCGCGAAAAGAGCTGGAATTTCAGGCAAAGCGCCCGATTGCCCCTCGACCGGCCCGGGGCGCCCCAGCGCTTCGAGGCGCGCCTGTCACTTCTCTGACCCCCGGGCCTCGGCCATGCTATGCGGGGCCCGCGAGCGCCGCGTGCCGTGAGCGCCTCGCCTCGGAGCCGACCATGTCGCCTGTCTGCCACGAAGATCGCGCACTCGACCTCGGCGACGACCACTTCCACGACGCGTGCGGGGTCTTCGCGGTTTGGGGTCACCCCGACGCCGCGCGGCTCACCGCCCTCGGGCTTCACGCCTTGCAGCACCGCGGCCAGGAGTCTGCCGGCATCGTCTCGATCGAGGCCACGCGCCCGCTCACGGCCCACGCCCACCGCGCCATGGGCCTCGTGCAAGACGCCTTCACAGCCGCGACCCTCGCGGGTCTCCGGGGCGACGTGGCGCTCGGCCATGTGCGCTACTCGACCACCGGCGAGTCGCACCTCCGCAACGCGCAGCCCTTGCTCGCGGCGCACCAGGGGCAGCCCCTCGCCTGCGCGCACAACGGCAACCTCACCAACACCGACGCGCTCAAGCGCGGCCTCGACGCGCAGGGCGCGGTGTTTCAGAGCAGCACCGACACCGAGGTCTTTCTTCACCTCGCCGCGCGGGCCCGGGGCGACTCGGCCCTCGACCGGGTGATCGAGGCCCTCGGGGCGTGCCGCGGGGCGTGGTCGGTGGCCTTCCTCGCGGGGCGGCAGCTCATCGCGGCGCGCGACCCTCACGGCCTGAGGCCGCTGTGTCTCGGCACCCTCGGGCGCGCCCACGTCGTCGCCTCAGAGCCCGTCGCCTTCGACCTCATCGGCGCCCGGTACGTGCGTGACCTCGACCCGGGCGAGGTGCTCGTCATCGACGCCGACGGGGCCCGCGCGTACGCCCCCTTCGAGCCTGTGGCGCCGCGGTTTTGTGTCTTCGAGCACGTCTACTTCGCGCGCCCCGACTCGACCCTCGGCGGCCAGAGCGTCTACGACGCGCGACGCGCGATGGGGCGCGCGCTCGGCCGAGAGGCGCCCGCCGACGCCGACCTCGTGATCGGCGTGCCCGACTCGGGAGTCGCCGCCGCGCTCGGCTACGCCGAGGCCTCTTCGCTCGCCTTCGAGGTGGGCCTCCTGCGCTCTCGCTTCGTGAACCGCACCTTCATCGAGCCCGTCGACGCGCAGCGGCAGTTCGGGGTGCGCATGAAGCTCAGCCCCGTCGCCGCGGCGCTCCGCGGTCGTCGCGTGGTGGTGGTCGACGACTCGATCGTGCGCGGCACCACGGCGCGAAAGCTGGTCGCGATGCTGCGCGACGCCGGTGCGCGCGAGGTGCACCTTCGGGTGGCCTCTCCGCCCACGCGATGGCCGTGCTTTTACGGCATCGACACGCCCGATCGCGACGAGCTCGTCGCGGCCCACCGAGCGCCCGCCGAGGTCAACGCCCTCGTCGGCGCCGACTCGCTCGGGTACCTCAGCCTTGAGGGCCTCCGCGGGGCGGTCAACGGTCAGCGCGGCGGCTTCTGCGATGCTTGCTTTACGGGCGAGTATCCCGTGCCCTTCGTGCCCGTGGGCGCCCTCACGGCCCGCACGCAGCACGGCCTCGCGCCGCCCGTCACGCGCCGCTGAGCGCCTTCACCCGCGCGACACCCGCAAGCACGCCTCACCCGGCGCGAGGTACGCCGCGCCCGAATGGTTCGAGACCTCGCCCTCGCAAGCGCGACAGTCGCGGTCGTCGGCGTCGAAGCGGAGACACCGCTGTCGGAGCGTGCCCCCGACGGGCTCCCAGATCGGGCGCTGCGACCCGCTCGGATCGTACGCCGCGATCACCCGCGCGACGAGCGAGACCTTACCCACCAGCGGCCGCGCCGCGCGAAGAAACGCCGCCCAATCGTAGGCCGCCCACCACGCCACGGCGATCACCTCGTGGAGCGTCGGACGCCGCCCAGAGGCCCACGCCGCGAAGACCGCATCACAGCGCCAGGCGCCCTCAGGGCCCTGCACGTTCGGCCCCGGTCGACCCGCGCGGAGCCCCTCGGCCACATACGCTTCGAGCGGCGTCGCGGCCCGCGCAAAGGGCGACGCCCGCGAAGGCCCGCGGTAGAGCCCCGGCTCGACGTCTGAGAGTGTGCCGCGCAGGGCCTCGGCGAGCGCGGCGGGCGAAGCGAACCGCGCCTCGGGCGCGCGAGAGAGCGCAGAGGCGAGCACCGCGTCGAGGGCCGCCGTGACCCCCGCCACGCGACCCCGGAGCTGCGGCGGCGCGTCGGCCGAGATGATGGCCTGGAGCGTCTCAAGGTCGCTTCCGCGCGCGAACGGAGCGCGCCCGAGCAGCAGCGTCGCGACGAGCGAGCCCAGCGCCCAGACGTCGGAGCGCGGGTCGAGCGGGAGCCCGCGGACGAGCTCCGGCGCGAGGTGGCAGAGGCCCCGCGGGAGCTCGATCGCGGTGCTGCTCCGTCGCAGGTAGCCGCCTCGCTGAAACGGCGGCCTGAGCCGCGTCGGGCGCTCCGGCGCGGCTTCGAGGACGTCGAGCCCGAGGCCGCCGTGGGCGTAGCCTGGCAAGAGCCTCCCGAGGTGCCCGAGGGCCTCGGCGGCTTCGGCCACGGCGCGCACCGCGGTCGGCACGTCGAGCCCGCCAAGCCGCGTCACGACGGTGCCGAGGGAGAGGCCGCCTGCGAGTTCAAAGAGCGCCCCCGCAGCCCCGAGCGTGCGATGCACCCGCGGAAGACCTCGGTGCGGCGAGGCCGCGAGCCGCGTCACGAGCGCCCCTGCCTCGTCGAACCAGGTCTGCACCATGTCATCGTCGCCGGGTCGATTCACCCAGGCCTCGACGAAGCGGTCGCGCCCGCTGCGTGCGAGCCACACGAAGGCCGAGCCGTCAGCCGGTTGCCAGAAGAGCGCGTCGTCGTCGCCGAGTGATCGCACCATCGCGCGGCCCCCCCTCGCGGCTCACCCCTCGCGCTCGAAGACCCAAAGCGACGCGGGCTCAAAGCACGCCACAAAGAGCCTCAGCCCGTCACGGCTCGCGGCGACGTGGGCGACTCCTTGGGCCAGGGGCTCGCTGCGCCAGACCACCGCGCCGTCGCGGTCGGCCACCACGAGGGTCTTGTGCGCATACGCGAAGCGGCCCTCTGGAAGATGCGCGAGGCCGCGGGTCGCTCCTTCGAGCGCGAGGCTCCGACGGGGCGCCCCGGTGACCGCGTCGAGCACCGTGACCACGCCGCGGTCACCGACGGCCCAGACCTCGTCGCCCTCGGGGGTGAAGCGGCTCTCGTAGAACCAATCGTCGACGCGATGCGACCACCGCGGCGCGGCGTCGTCGAGCTGCCCGCCGACGATCTCGCCCGCGCTGGTGGCGGCCGCGACAAAGCCCGCGTCGTGACGAACGTCGAGGCCGTAGGGCTGGGCGTCGAGCTTCCAGCGGATGAGCGGCGCGAGGGTCTGACGATCCCACACTCTTAGCGAGCAGTCGGCGCCGCGGTAGCTCGCGCCGCTCACGGTCACCAGGTGGGTGTTGCTCGCGGGCGCCGCGGCACGCAAGATCTCGTCGCGGTGCCCCTTGAGCGCGCCCACGCGCTTGAACGCGCTCGCATCAAAGAGCGAGAGCGCCCGCCCCCCTGCCCCGATCGCGCTCTGGTCGGCCAGAAACACCACCCCGTGCGGGAAGCTCGACCCCACGTGCACGCGCTTGAGCTCTTGCATCGTCGCGGCGTCGTACACCCTGAGCTTCTGATCGAAACAAGCCTGCGCAACGCGGGCGCCGTCGGGCGAAACATCGAGCCCGTACGGGCTCGCGCCGAGCGCCACCACGGCCAGCTTGCGGTAGGTCAACGGCATCGATCAAACCCCATACTTTCGCGCCAACGAGGCCACCCGATGGTCTCGCGGAAACTTGTCTCGGATGCGCCCCACCAGGTCTTGATGCGCCCGCTGCTCGTCGGGGTTCATGGTGATCCACCGCTCGATCTCGCCGACGGCCTGCTCGGCGTGGCCGTATTTCACAAGCACGCACATCTCGCCGTACATCGCGTCGACGGTGATGAGCGTGATGGGCGCCGTGCGCACCATCTTGGCCACGTTCTGCATCGCCTCGGGGCCGAACTCAGGGTCGGTGAGGGTGTCATCGTCGACGATGATCGAGCGCTCTTCGACCTGCTGGAGCGGCCGCGCGGGCGTGTCGGGCAGCGTCAGCGAGACGTCGGTGTCGACCGAGGGCGCCCCCTCGCGGCGGTCTTGGGTGGGCCCGTCCCAGTTGTCTTCATCGATGACCGGGTGCTCGCTCGAAGGGCTCGCGGGCTCGCGAAAGGCCTCGGGCAAGACCGTGATGCGGGTCTTCTCGTCGTCGCGCGGCGCCTCGGGTTCGACCGCTTGCGGCGCGGCGCTCGGCAGGCGCACAAACACCGGCGTCGCGGCGCCCTGTATGTTCACGAGCGGGAGCGCCACCGACGAGCCCCCCCCGAGCGGCGCGATGGTGGGCGGCACGGCGCTCCGCGGCGCGTTGATCTTCACATCGGTGGGGCCCTCTTCGGTGTCGCTCACCGAGGGCGCCTGGCTCGGAGGCGCCGGCGCGGCGGCCTCGCGGCTGAAGCGCAAGAAAGCCTCAAAGACCGCCAAGGCCCGCTCATTCGCAGCGCTCACGCCGACGATATTGTCGAATCTCCGGGCCCCGCACAAGCGGGCCGCGCCCTCACGGCACGACGCGCACCACGCCCGCCATGCCGACGTGCCCGTGGGTGTCGCAATAGAAGGGGTAGTAGCCCGCGCGCGCGAAGGTCGCGGCGAACTGATCGCCGCTGCGTTGGGCCACGATGGGCGACGGGGTCGAGGCCCCGGCGGAGCTCCCGTGGGGCACGCCGGGCACGAGGGGGTGGGTGCCGAACGCCATCTCGAAGCGCACGGTCTGGCCCGCCGAGACGATCACACAGCGCGGGGTGTAGCCCGTCGAACCGCGCGGCACCACCGTGCGGGCGGCGCCCTCTTCGCGCCTGTCTACGTAGTCGGCCTCGCGGCAATCGTTGAGGAGCGGCACCGTCGCTGCGGCGTCGTCGGTCGCGGCGTCACCCGCGGCGTCACCCGTGACCGCGTCGGCGTCGCCGGTTGATGCCTCGACGCTCTCGGCATCGCGCGCCGCATCGGCGCCGTGCTGGCTGTGATCTTCGGCGCTGTGCTCACAGGCCGAAAGGAGCGAAAAAACCGCCGCAAAACAGACTCGCTTCATGGGTCTCTCGATGGGGTCTCGGGCACGATGAAGGTGCCCATCATGCCGTGCTCGACGTGCTCAAGGATGTGACAGTGGTACATCCAATGGCCCGGCCGCGGGTCAGGCTGAAACGCGATCTCGACGGTCTCGTGGCCGCGAAGCTGGATGGTGTCTTCCCACGCGGGGTCGGCCAGGGCGACACCGTTGCGCGACCGCACTTGGAAGAAGAACCCGTGAAGGTGAAACGGGTGCTCCATCTCGGACTCGTTCACCAGCGTCCACCGCTCGGTGCGCCCGACCTGCCCGTGCAACGGCGGCACATCGGGGTATTGCCGCCCGTTCACCATGAACTCCACGGCCTCGGTCTCGCGGTTGATGCGTTCGCTGAAGCGCACCGTCTCAACATGGGCCCCCTCGACGGGCAACCAACGCGTCGGAGGCCCTCCTGCGGGCGGCGATCTCGGCGTCATCGCGGGGCCCTCGCTCACGAGCGTGGTGAGGGCCATGGGGCTGCGCAGACCCGCGCCGTGCCCGCGATCGTAGGCGAGATTCTCGACCCCCCACGACGCGCCCGCCGCGGGGCCGTCGACCAAGAGCTCGACGCGATCGCCCGGCACCAGCAAGACCTCACGGAGCGCCCTCGGCGTGGCCCACGCCCCGGCGTCGCTCGCCACTTGCCAGAAGGTCTGCCCCCCGAGCGAGAGGCGATAAAATCGCGCGCTCCCGGCGTTGACGATGCGCCACCGCTGACGCTGCCCGGGCGCGATGGTCATGGGCGGGGCGCTCCGTCCGTTGACGACGGCCACGGGCCCCTCGCGGCCGCCGTGCTGCTCGACCAGGTCACCCGGCGCGGCGATGTTGCCTTGGGCGTCGAGGGTGAGGTCGTCGAGCATCATCACGGTCTCGACATCGGCCGCGGGCTCGTGGGCGCCGCGCACGACGATGGCGCCGTAGAGCCCGGCCTCCATCTGACGCGACTCGTTGACGTGGGGGTGGTACCAGAAGGTGCCCGCATCGTTCACGACGAAGCGATAGGTGAAGCGCCCGCCGGGCGGCACGGGGTCTTGACTGTGAGGGCCGCCGTCCATCGAGGCGGGCACCCGAAGGCCGTGCCAGTGCACCGTGGTCGGCACCGTGAGGGCGTTGTGAAAGTGCACCACCACGGTGTCGCCGACCCGCGCTTCGAGCAGCGGCCCGGGCACCCGCCCGTTGTACATCAACGCGTCGACGGTGCGCCCGGGTGACAGCGTCCATCGGCCCGGGGCCGCTTCGAGGCTGACCTCGACGATGTTCGCGGCGGGGTTGTCGTCGCGCAGCACCGTCAGGGTCGCCTCGGGCCCGAAGGGCGCGGGCCCACCCCGCGGCGGCGCCTCGGTCGGGCCAGCATCACCGCAATGGCTCAGCGCGAAGAGGCCCGCAAAGCACACGCGCGGAAGACGTTTCAACATCGCTCGATCACCCTCGGTTCGGAACCAACACCGGGCGCAGCGCCACCCCGAGTACGAGGCTCGCGAGCAACGCGCCCACCACGCCCCAGGCCTCGCCGACGCACAACGTCGCGCAACGGCAGCCCGCGAGACAGAGCGTGCCGAGGGCCATGCCGAGGGCGGCCTCACCGCGCTGGGCGAGCCGACCCCGCGGCAAGAACGCGCTCAGCGCGAGCCCGAGACCGACGCCCACCAGCGAGCACGCCCCCGGGCGCGTACAGCACGCCGCCGCGCCCCCCGACATCGCCCCCGCACAACACGAGCGCACCATCGACCACGGAAACAGCAACGCCCCAGCCCCCGCGAGGAGCCCCAACTGCCCGCCCCGTAGCATCGCGCCGCCGCGCCACCAGACCACCGACCACACCGCGAAGACCGCGGGCGCCCACCAGAGCCCCGAAGGCCCGAGCATCGCGAGCCCCATGAGCGCCACCAAGACGCTCAGCGCGAGCCCGCGGAGCCCCGCAGAGCGCCACCGACCGTGCTCGTACGCGCGACGCGCGGCGGCGCCGAGCGCCTCTTCAAACTCAAGGGTCGACATCATGAACCCCCTTCAATCGAAGCCGTAATCGCGCGTAGGCGCGAGAGAGCCGCTTGCGCAGCGCGCTCTCACTTGTCTCTCCGTCGACGCGCGGCGGGGCCTCGCCCAGGAGCGCCGCGATGGCGGCCCGCGAGGTGTCGTCGAGCGAAGCGACGGCGTCTCGGAGGGCCATCCGGAGCTCCTGCTCGATCAGCGCCTGCTCGGGGTCGTCGCCCCCTCGGGAGAGCTCCGCCGCGTCAGGGTCGACGGTCACCGCGCGGTGCGCCGCCCTGCGGGTCACGGCCCTGAGCTCGTTGCCGACCAGCGCATAGAACCAAGGCAAGAGCGCCCGCCCCGGCTCAAACTCGCTCGCGTTCGCGAAGAGCTTGAGGAGCGCCGACTGCGCCACATCGTCGACCTCGGCGCCCGCGAGGCGGCGACGCAGCACCGCCCGGGCCCGAGGCAAGAGCGCACGAAACAGCGGGTCAAAGGCCGCGCGATCGCCCCGCGCGAGGCGCGCCATGAGGGCGTCGAGGCTCGCCGCGGTTTCGCGCGTGACCGACATCAGTGCGAGGCGTGAGCACCGTGGGCGCAGCAGGGCGAGCCCGGGTGGCAGCACGCCGCGCCGGGCGCGCAACACTCGCTGTCAGCGCCCCGCGACTCCATCAGGGCGACGCCCGAGATGGCGCCGAGGCCGAGGGCGAAAAAGGCGGCGGTGAGCGTCTTCCAGTGAGCGTTCCAAATCTGGCGCATGGGTGAGGTCTCGATTCTTGGATGAGGGGTCAAAGCGGGCCGCGCGTCGCGCGACCTTCGCCCACGAGTAGCGGCGACCCCGGCCGCTGTGACCGCCCTCTCGGGTCGATTCTCTACTTTTCTCAAAACACCGCTGCCAAAAGCTTTTTGTGAGACCCTGACCCCTCGCTAGAGGCTCAGGCTGCCGAAATGGTCGAGGGTGCCCACCGCGAGGCCCCGGCTCTGCGCCGAGAGGGCGTCGACGAGGGCGCCCATCTTCATCGCAGGCAGCGGCGCGGCGCCGCGCGAGAAGGGCTGAAAGAAGTTGTCCCAGTGTGAGAGGAGCACGACCCCTGGGTCGAGGGCCGAGAGCACCCGCGGTGCGAAGCGCGGCGTGGTGGTCCACCCGGCGACACAGAGCATCAAGAGGTCGACGCCGGGGCGCGCCTGGGCGTCGATGAGCTCGGCGCTCCCGAGGTGGTAGAGCCTCCGCCCCGCCACCCGAAGATCGACCGAGAACACCGCACCGCAGCGGTACTCGTGCACCCCGAGCGGCAGCTCCGGGCAGTCTGCGATCTCGCCCTCGAAGGGCACCCGCCCGAGCGCGAAGGCGCTGTGCGCGCTCGGCACAAAGCGCAGCGCGAAGGGCCCCACCTCGGCCTCGACCGGCGACTGCCCCATCGACGACTCGACGTCGACCACCTGGCGCTCATGCACCCCCGCCGCCCGACACAGCCGCGCGCAGCTCTTCGAGCCGAACACCCTCGCCCCGGTCACCCGCGCGAGAGTCGGAACATCAAGCACATGGTCAAAATGCGCGTGCCCCGCGACGATCGCGTCGGCCCGGCTCACATGCGCCGCGAGCACCTCGGGGTCGCTCACCAGCGCGCCCCGCGCGCACTGCCCGAGGCTCGCCCGGGTCAGGTACGGGTCGATGAGCACCACGAAGCCCTCGTGCTCGATCGCGAAGCCCGCCGTGCCGAGCCACGTCACCCGCACCGGCCCACGGCCCGCGGCGAGGCCCAGGGGCGCGGGGCCGAATCGAATCTCGTCGGGTCGCATCGCAGCCGAGAGTCTCACAGAGCCGCTCGGCCGGGGCAACGCTCAGCGCGCACCCCCCGCGTCGGGCGCGGCGCCGCGCGACGACACCACGCAGCGGGCCTCGCACCAGCCCTCCGGGGCGCCGGGCGCCTCCCAGCGATCGAGGTCGTAGTCGTCGTCGTCGTCGAAGGCCACCCGCGAGGCCCCGCGCAACGCCGGGAAGCGCCACTCCTCGAAGCTCCCGTCGCCGTCGCGGTCGAAGCCCTCTTTGCGCACGCTCCCGTCGGGTCGCATGAGCGTCAGGTGGTCACGGATGCCGTCGCCGTTGGTGTCGAGGTTCACCGCGCGCAAGACGCCCTCGCGGGTGTAGGTCTCGCGGCGCTCGAAGATGCCGTCGCGGTTGTCGTCGCGCTCGATACGCACCGGGTGCGCGCCCTCGGGCCAGCGGGTGTTGAAGATCTTGTTCACCTCGTAGAGGCCATCGCCGTTGGCGTCGGTGCCCTCCTCGGTGACCCGGCCCGCGGGGTCGTAGGCGCGAAAGCGCTCGGCCGCGGAGTCTTGGTTGGCGTCGTCCCACGCGGCGGTGCGGCGGCCGTGGGCGTCGAGCTGCTCCCAGTGCTCGGGGATGGAATTCCAATCGCGGTCGGTGAGCCTGAGGAGCACCCTTCCGTCTTGCCCCACCTGGTCGGTGGTGTCGTAGCGCCCGTCGTTGTTGGCGTCGTAATCGACCCGGTTGAGCCGCCCCTCGACGTAGATCATCGTCCGATCGCGCGAGCCGTCGAAGTGCGTGTCTGCGCTCACCCGCAGCGGCCGGCCGCGCTCGTCGCTCTCGACCCAACGGTCAGGGCGACCGTCGCGGTTGGTGTCTTCGGCGCTCGTGCGGGCCCCGCCCAACACCCCAGGGCCGCGACCCGGTCGGTGCGCCCGCCACCCGAGGCCGAACCCGATCGCGAGCAAGAGCACGCCGCTCACAATGTTGACAATGTTCACATTGCCGCGGCCGGTCGCTGCGCGTTCGGTCTCGGGCGTCGCGCCGGGGGTCTCTTCGCTCATGGGTCGCGCACCTTGAGCCCGTAGAGCTTTTCGAGGCGTTCGATGCCAGCCCCGGCGCGGCTCACCACGGGCTCGGCGCCGGTGAGGTCGATCACGGTGCTTGGGTGGATCTCGCCGAAGCCCGCATCGAGCACCATCGCCAGCTGCGGAAAGCGCGCGTCGATGTCATCGGGGTCTTGCAGCGCCTCGGGGCCGTCATTGGGGTGCGACGCCGTGGTCGAGATGATGGGCTCGCCGAGCTCCCGCGCGAGGGCCGCTGCGACGGGGTGCTCGGGCACCCTGATGCCGATGGTCTTGCGCTTCATCATCAAGAGTTTGGGCACCTCGCGGGTGGCCTCCAAGATGAACACGTAGGGCCCCGGCACGAGGTGCTTGATGAAGCGGTAGTGGCTGTCTTGCACCACGGCGAAGCGCGCGATACCCGAGAGGTCTGGCACCAGCAACGCCAGGGCCTGCTCGCGCTTCATGCGCTTCATGTCGTAGAGCTGGTCGACGGCGCGCTTCTCGGTCATCGCGCAGCCGAGGCCGTAGACCGTGTCGGTGGGGTACGCGATGCACTCGCCGCGACGCAGGGCCTCGACCGCGCGCGCGATCTTGCGAGGCTCAGGGTGTTCTGGGTTGATCTCGATTCGCATGTCGACCGTTCAGGGGCGCGTCACGGGGCCGCGAAGGGCGCCACGCACGTCACCGGGGGGGTTAGTCACCGAAGCGCAGCGGCGGCGCCGTGGCGGCCCGCGGGGGCCTCACGCCGAGCATGGCCGAGAGGGTGGCCGCGGTGGTTGAAAAATGCAGCGCCTCGGTCACCTCGCCGCGACCGATGCCAGGCCCCATCACCAAGAGCGGGACGTGGTTGTCACGATCCCACGGAGAGCCGTGCGAGGTGCCGTGGTTCACGGGCATCCGCTCATCGACCACGGCGCCGTCGGCGGGCATCACGAAGAGCTCGCCGGCCACCTGCGGGTCGACCGAACGCGCGACGGCCCGCCGCAACCGGTCGGCGTCGTCGCGCCAGCCCACGGCCTCGTCGCAGCGAAACACGCCCCCCACCCCCGGCACCCGCGCCACCGCCTCGCGCGCGACCCGCAGCGCCTCGGCGCGCCGCGCGGGGGTGAGCGCCTCAGGCTTCAGATAGAGGTACGGCTGAACAAACTCCGCGACCCAGTCGCCCGGGCCGAGGGCCGCGTCGAGGGCGGCCTCTGCGGCGCCTACGATGGCATCAAACTGAATGCGCGCGGCCCCTTGCTGACCACGCGCCTGCGAGTGCTCGACCAAGGGCATCGCCCCGTGGTCGGCGGTCACGAGCACCGAGACGGGGCCCCGCGCTTCGAGGCTCCGCACCATCGCGCCGAGCGCCGCGTCGACCCGCGCGAGGTTGTCAGCAGCCTCCCACGACTCGGGGCCGAAGACGTGCCCCACATAGTCAGTGCCCGACACCGAGACGAGCAAGAGGTCGGGGGCCGCGTCGCGCCCCATCTCGAGCGACGACGCCGTCAGCGACGCCATCTCGAGGAGCTGCTCGCTCGCGAAGGGTGTCGCGAGAAAGGCCGTGTACGGGCGCGCGCTCGCGCTCAACACATGCGGAAAGGTCACCCCCAACCCGTGCCAGTCGCCCTCGCCCGGGTCATCGTCGGCGACCCCGAGGCTGGCGAGCTCTGCGGGCGCGAGGGTCGGCGCCCAGGGCTGCGTAAAGTACCGCTGAACGGGCCGCTCGGCGTTGAAGCGCGCGGCCCACGCTGGCAGCGCCTCGGCGTAGTACCGGCTCGTCGTAAACCCCCGCGCCTCTTCGGTGTACCAGAGCACGAGGTCGGGGCGCTGCCCCCCCGCGATCACCGCCCCGCGGTCTTTCATCGACAGCGACGCGATGCGCGTCACCCCCGCACGACGCGGCGCCGCCTCGCGCAGCACGTCGGCCACGGTCTCGGCACGCACCGACGTCGGCGCCACAAAGGTGTGACCGTCGGTCAAGAGCTCGACGCTCTGCCCGTCGTCGAGCACGCCGATCATGCGCGCGCGGGCGCGGTCGTAGCGGCGGTTCGCCACGATGCCGCTCTCTGACGGAGAGGCCCCGGTGTAGATCGCCGCGTGCCCCGGCCCGGTGTACGTGCCCGCGTAGTCGTAGACGACGTTGTGCGCCCACACGCCGCGGCGAATCATGGTCTTCAAGAGGCCGTCGTCGGGGAGCCGCGCGAGGTGATGCTCGAGCACCCAGCTGCCCACCTGGTCGAGCACGATCGAGACCACCAGCGTCGGCGGCGCGAGCACCCGCGGCGCGGGCCGACGCGGCGGAGCGCCACAGGCCACAAGCGAGAGCGAGAGCAGCAAGGCTGAGACAGGAGCGCGGGTCACGGCGGCGGCGAAGCTACACGAGCGGCCGCGCGCTGTTCAACGCCCGCGACCGCCCCGACGACGGCGCGAGGGCTGCGGCGCGGCGGGCGCCGCCTCGGGCGCGGCCTCAGCGCTCGCTGTGCGCAGAATGGTGAACTCGACGCGACGGTTGAGGGCCTGCCCCTCGGGCGAGCTGTCTTGCGCCACCGGGCGGGCCTGACCGTACCCGATCGACTCAAGGTGCTCGCGCTCGACCCCGTGCGCGGCCAGGTACTCAAGCACCGCGCGGGCCCGACGAAACGAGAGATCGACGTTGTACTCTTCGGTGCCCACGTCGTCGGTGTACCCCTCGATGCGGAGCCGCAAGATGTCAGGGTTTCGCCGGATGGCGTTGGCGATCTCATCAAGCACGGGGAAGCTGACGTTGCGGATGGTGTCGCTGTCGAAGTCGAAGAAAATGCGCTGATTGACCAGGAGCCTGGAGTCGGTGCGGGTCACCACCACCGCGTCGGGGCCGGGCTCGGGGCACCCGTCGTCGTCTTGAAAGCCGTCGCGGTCTTCGGGCTCATCGGGGCACGAATCGGCCACGTCGCGGATGCCGTCGCGGTCGTTGTCGGGCTCGGGGCACCCGTCGTCGTTCTGCAACAAATCATGGTCTTCAGGGTCGAGCGGACACCGATCGTTGTCGTCGAGCACCCCGTCGCCATCGTTGTCAGGGTCGGCGCAGCCGTCGTCGTCAAGAAAGCCGTCGCGGTCTTCTCGATCGTTCGGGCACCGGTCGCTGGCGTCAGGCACCCCGTCGCCGTCGTTGTCAGGGTCGGCGCAGAAATCGCCGTCTTCGAAGCCGTCGTAGTCTTCAGGCCCGAAGGCGCAAGGGTTGCCCCGCGCGCGCTCATAACGGAGGCCCAGAAAGCCCCTGAGGTCGGGCGTGCCGTAGCTGTCGGTGAGCCCGCGCCCGAGGCCCGCGAAGGCCGCAAACTGCCGACTCAGCGCGAAGCGCCCCCCCGCCAGGAGCTCAAGCGGCACCTGCGCGTCGCGCCCCGCGGTGGTGCCCACCCCGACCCGGAGGTTCGCCTCCAGCGAGGCCGTCACCCGCGGGTGAAACGCGTACGACGCGGCCGCGCTCGCGGTGATCGCGTCGTTGACCTCGAAACCGCCGAAGGCGTTGCGGGTCGCGAGCCGTAGCCCGAGGTTGCCCGTCACCCGCAGCCGTTCGTTCACCGTGCGGGTGTACGCGAGGGCCGGCGTCGCGAGCCACGACGAGGCCCCAAGAAAGTGCGCCGCGTCGCCCGTGGCGAAGCTCGCCCCCAAGCGCAGCGCGAGCGCGTCGCGGCCGCGCAAGAGCGGCACCTTCACAAACGCGCGGAGGTCGCCGCCGCCCGAGAACGACGCGGGCGCCCCCGCGGTGAAGCCCGTGCCCGCCGCGTCGACCGGCGACGCCTCGATGCCGCCGACCGGCAAGGCGAGGCCGAGCTCGAGGTACTGAAACAGCCCCAACGAGAGCTGCGCTTCGAGCGCGTTGAGGTTGCGCACCGTGACCGCGTTCGCGCTCGGGCCGTCGAGCATCGCCCCCCGGGCCACCGAGGCCCAAAGCGTCGCCGTAAAGGTGAGGTGCCCGGGCACGCTCGCCTCGTCAGCGACGAAGACCCCGCGGGCCGACGGAGTAGGCTGAAAGAGCTGCAAATCGAAGGCCGTAGGCCGAAGGTCTTGAGCAGACGCCACGCACGGCGCTACGCAAAGAAAGCCAACAATTGCCGCCACGCTACGACGGGTCTTCACCGGCGCAGGCTAACATCAATTTCGGCCCCCCTGCGGGCGCAACTTCGCAGCGCGGCCCCGGCGCGCTAGGCTACACCCTGCCATGACGCTCATTGGATGTTCAGGCTTCCCAGTGCCCGCCACGAAGTATCTGAAAGAGTTTGATGGGGTCGAGCTCGCCGACACGCACCTCGGGGTGCCCGGGCCCGCCCTCGTACGGCGCTGGCGCCGCGAAGCGCCTGCGGGCTTTCGCTTCACCGCGGTGGCGCCCAAAGAGCTCCTCTCCGACGGCCTCAAGCCGAGCGCGGCGTCGGAGTCTGCGTGGCAGAGCTTTCTGCCCATCGCGCGCGAGCTCGCCGCCGAGCGCGTGGTGCTCCCCTCGCCCCCCGAGGCCACCGACAGCAAGGCCTGGCGCAGCGCCTTCGGGCAGCTCTTCGCCCGCCTCGCGCAGTCTGACCCGAGCCTCGAATTCGTGTGGGATCCGCCCCCGAGCTGGTCGCTCAAAGACGCCGACGCGGCGGTGAAAGACCTCAAAGTCACCGTGGCCCGCGACCCCCTCAGGCACCCGCCGGTCTCGCGCGGGAGCCTCGCGTACTACCGCCTCGCTGGGCCCGCGGGGCACAAATCGCGCTACGAAGATCAGGCCCTCGAAGCCGCCGCTGAGGCCATCCGCGCGACCCGGGCCGACGCCGTCTGGGTGATCTTCACCAACGTCGACATGTACGCCGACGCGCGTCGCCTCGCGAAGCTCCTCGGGGCCTGAGCGCCCGATGCTTGAGGGCGATCTCGTGATGGCGCTCATGGGCCTCGGGGCGGCCAGCATCCCGGCCCTGATCGGGCGCAACGGCGTCGTGCGGTATCAGCGTCTCTCGGCCCTCGAAGCGCACTGGGCCGCGTGGGCCGCGAAGCACCAGTACCGCGTCGAACCCATGCGACGCAGTTGGGTGATGCCCATGCCCGCGCGGGTGCTCGGCCCCCTCAAGGGCGGCACCTGGGTGCTCGACACGATGCGCCTCGACCCGCGACAGATGCCGCTCAGCGAGGCGGCGCCCGACTTCGCGCCGCGCGAGTACACGGTGATCGCGGGGCGCAGCACCCGGGCGATGTACAGCATGGCCGTGATCTCGAACCGCAAGCTCTACCAGGCGCGAAAGACGCCCGTCGGGTACCGCGAGATGGAGCACCACGACCGCGATTTCGCCGCCCTCTGCAACGTCACCGTCGCCGGGGGCTCACGGGTCGAGGGCATCGAACACCCGCGCACCCGCGAGGCCCTGGTGAACCTCGGCGCGCGGCCCTTCGTGGCCATCTTGATGAACGAAAGCGTCTGGATCCGCTGGCCCGGGCACGAGACCGACGAGGCCACCCTCGACGCCGCCGTGCAGGCCCTGGTCGGGCTCTGTCAGGGCTGACCGAGCGCTTCGAGCGCGGCCAGCGCCGCGGCCAGTTCGGGCGGGAGCGGCGACACAAAGCGCAAAGCCTCACCCGTGAGCGGGTGCTCGAAGCCCAACACCTCGGCGTGCAAGGCCTGCCGCCCAAGCGCGGCCGCGATCGGCCGCAGCGCCTCGACCCGCGGCCGTCGACCGTACGCAACATCGCCCAAGAGCGGAAAGCCCGCCTCGCTCAAATGCACCCTGATCTGGTGGGTCCGCCCGGTCTCCAGGGTGCACCGCACGAGGCTCGCCGCGCCGTTGAGGAAGGTCGCCTCGCCGCGAACGTGGGTGCAGGCCCGCTTGCCCTCGCGCACCCGCCCCGTGAAGCGCTTTCGATCGGTCGGGTGGCGCCCGTAGAGGGTGTCGAAGGTCACCGAAGGCGGCACCGCGCCCTCGCAGAGCGCCACGTACTGCCGCGCGATGTCGTGGGCCTTGAAGCGCGCCGCGAGCGCCTCGCGGGCCTCGGCGGTCTTGGCGATCACCAAGAGGCCCGAGGTGTCGCGGTCGATGCGATGCACGATGCCAGGGCGGAGCGGGTCGTCGTCGTCGTCCATCTCGGCGTGGTGGAGCACGGCGTTGACGAGGGTGCCCGTCGCATGCCCCTTCGCCGGGTGCACCACCAGGCCCGCGGGCTTGTCGACCACCAAGAGCGCCCGATCTTCAAACACCACCCGAAGCGGAATGTCTTCGGCCTCAGCCCTCACCGGCTCCGGCGGCGGCACCTCGACCACCACCGCGGCCCCCCCGGCCCTGACCTTCGCGCTCGACCGTAACGGAACCCCCTCGCACCGCACGAGCCCGCGCTCACAGAGCGACGCGAGCTGCGAGCGCGAGAGGCCCTCGCCGACGAGGTGCTGAGCCAAGGCCCGGTCGAGCCGCTCGCCCACGTCGTGCGGGCCGAAGACCACCGACACGAAGCGAGAAATCACCAGACTTTTGAGCGAATGTGGCGCTTTGATTTGACCAAGATGTCAACGATGGCGCGCCCGTAGAAGTTCTTGTTGTAGAGGTCGGGGGCGACGCGTGACTTGTAGAGCTGCCGCCCCTCTTCGATCTCCTCCGCGAGCACGTCGAAGAGGGTGTCATCTTGGATGCCACGGGTGATCTTCTCTTCGTTGTAGAGCGAGAGATCGCTGGCGATGGCGCGTGCAAGGCGGCGGGCGGCGTCTTCGGTCTCAATCAGCGGCATGGTCGCAGCGTATCACCCCTTCGCGCCCGACCACAACGAAGCGACAGCGGCCCGCGCGCACCCGTCGCCGCCGAGAAAAAGCGACACAAAAGGCCGCGCCGGGGCAAAACGATGCGCTACCCTCTCGGGCGACCATGAACCGAGCCCCTCTGTCGTTCTTGCGCGCCGCCGCGCTCTGCGCCCTCCTGCCCCTCGGATGCGGCGACAACGCCGGCTCCGCGACCCCCGCCGCCGACGCCGGTGCGCGCCGGGTCGTCGGCGACGAGTACTGCACCCCCGCCGCCACGCCGCCCACCTGCCGCGGCCGCGAGCTCCTCAGCTGCGGCGTCTGCGTGGCCCCGCCGGGGCGCACCGAGCCCATGGCCCGCACCAATTGCGACGACACCCGGCGACGCGAGTTCTGTCAGACCGCCGCCGCGGCGCCGAACGTGAGTTGCTTCGAGCGCGCCAACTACCCCACCGCGGGCGCGAGCGAACGGGTCACGCTCTGGGGCTCGGTCAAGGTCTTCGGCAACGGAGGCGACAGCAACCACATCCGCGTCACGGTGTACCGCGTCGGCGCCGACGGGATGCCCGGCGAGATGCTCGGCACGAGCCTCGCGAGCCTCACCCACCCCGCCGCGGCCTCGGAAGACGTGTACAGCCCCTCGGGCGATCAGGTGGTCTCGACGCGACGGCTCGGCGGATACGAAATCGCCAACATCCCCACCGAGACAGAGCTCCTCGTGGTGGCCGAGGGCGACCCGAGCGACCCCATCGCCGCGGGCAATTTTTCTCACAAGGTCTACGACTACAACCTCCTCTTGCGGAACCGCGAGATCGACGCCGAGACGGCCCCCGCGGGCGTGGGCGGCACGCGCCGTGTGCGCTTCGCGCCGCGGGTCATCTCGAACGCAGACTGGGCGTCGATCCCGTCGACGAGCGGGCTCACCGCGGGCATCACCGCGGGCCGCGGCGCCCTCGCCGGCGAGGTCCACGACTGCGACGACGTGCGGCTCTCGAACGTCACCATCGACTCCCAACCCCGCCGCGCGTGGGACGGCCCCGTCGTCTTCTTCAGCGAGAACGACACCAACCCCCTGCCCGACGTCTCGCGCGAGCTCCGCGGCACCTCCATCCTCGGCACCTACGCCCTCCTCGACATGGACCCCGGCCCCGTCACCGTCTCGGCCATGGGCTACGGCAGCGACCGCAGCACCGTCCTCCACGTCGGCAGCGCCCGGGCCCGCGTCTTCCCCGGCGCCATCACCGTCGTCACCCTCCGCGGCCTCAGGCCCTGGCAGGTCACCCGCTGAGCCCCCTGCCGCGCCCCGCCGAGTCCACCCGTACGGCCCGGGCCCGGCCCTTGAACCGCGGGCGAAAGGGTGCGATGCTTAGAGCATTGTGAGCTTACTTCGCGTACTTCGGGCACCCCTCCTGGGCGCCCTGACGGCCCTCGCCGGGTGTGGCGGCGAGGTCCCGGTCGAGGTCGACGCCGGGCCCTTCACCTTCGAGGTCGACGGCAACCGCATCGCCCTCCCCACCGCCTGGCGCAATGGCGGCACCGTCGCCAGCCCGGCCTGCGCCGCGGCCTCTGACTGCCCCGCCCTCGGCCCCGACGCCCCCGCGGTGCGCTGCGACGCCGGTCGCTGCGTCGCCGAGCCCTTTCGCTTCGAGCTCGCCACCCCGGGCGTCATCGACCTCACCAGCTACGCCCCCTCGCTCTCGGCCCTCGGCAACGTGCTCGACAGCGTCACGGTGACGGCCATCCGGTACGACGCCCGCGCCACCGCGGCGAGCTTCGCGGCAGGCCCGGTCGAGCTCTTCTGGGGCCCCGAGTCAGCGTCGAGCCTCCGCAGCGACGGGGTCCAGGCCCTCGGCACCGTGCCAGATCTGCGTTTTCAAGCCGGCCAGAGCACCCGCGGCGCCGTCGCCGTCGACCCCCGGGGGAGCGCCGCGCTTGGCCAGTACATCCTCCAAAACAGCCGTCGTTTCAGGGTCTTCGCCCGCGCCGCGGTGCGCGTCGCGCCGGGGGCGCCCGTCCCCTCGGGGCAGGCCTCCATCGCGGTCACGGTCTCGCTCCGCGCGGTGGGTGATTTTGTCCGCTGAGCGCGCCGCGGGCGCTGTCGGCCCAACCTTCGGCCCGCATTCGGGTCTCATCCGCGCCTGCGCATTTCGGTCGTTGCGCGGCCGAGGCCCGGGTGTGTTAATCGAGTGTCGTAAGGGGGCTGCGTCGCGCGGCTCCCGCGTAAAGTTTCAAGGCCTCTCGAACCCCGTCTTCTTGTCAGCTTGCAGGAGTTTCCGCCGTGGATGAAAGTTCTCCCATCCCCCCGAAGAGCAGCTCGAATTCGAAATTTGCCGTGATCGGGCTCCTCCTCCTGCTCGGGGGCGGCGGCGCGATCTACGCCCTCACCCGCCCCGCGCCTCAGCCCGAGACGCCGCGACCCCTGCCCACCGCGGTCGACGCGGGCCAGGCCGTCGTGCCCCCGGCCCCGAGCCTCGCGGCGCCCATCGAGCTCACCCCCGAAGAACCCGACGCCGGTCAACCCGCCGCCGCCCAGCCCGCGCGCACCCGGGTGGTGTACCGCTACGTGAGCGAGTGCAGCGGCACCCTCACCGACCCTGCCGGGGTCCAACGCACGGCCCAGGCCAACTACGGCGCCCTGCGAGCCTGCTACGAGCGCGAGCTTCGGCAGAACAACACCCTCCGGGGCGGCCTCACGGCGCAGCTCAAGATCAACGCCAGCGGCCACGCCGACGAGATCCGCGTCTCGACCCCGATGAGCAGCCGGCCCTTGGTCGAGTGCATCAAGGGCGTGCTCCGTCGCCTCTCGTACCCGGCCTCGCGCGGCGGCTGCGCCCTCTCCGAGGTGCGCTTCAACTTCTCGCCCCGCGAGTAAGCCCCACCCTCAGGTCGGCCAGCGAATGTCGAGGCGCTTCATCTTGCGCCACAGGGTCGTGGGGCTCAGCCCCAGCATCTCAGCGGCCCGCTCACGGTTACCGTCATGCTCGCGCAGCGCCGCCTCGATGGCGTTGCGCTCCGCCGCGTCGACGCTCGACGAGAGCGAGCGGTCACCCGGGCGCTCACGCGGCGCCACGGGCAAATCTTGCGGCGCGATGTCTTCGAGATGAATCACCCCGGCGAGGGCGCCGAGGGCCACCCCTTGCTCGATCATGTTCTCGAGCTCGCGAATGTTGCCCGGGTAATCGTACGCGAGGAGGTAATCGAGCACGCCGTCACCCAGCCGCACGTTGACCTTCATCTTGCGGCAGATCTTCTCTAAAAAGTGCGACACCAAGAGCGGGATGTCTTCTCGGCGCTCTCGCAACGGCGGCAAGAGAAAGCGCACCACGTTGAGGCGATAATAGAGATCTTGCCGAAAGCGCTTCTCGGCGATGGCCCGATGCAGATCTTGGTTCGTCGCGGCCACCACGCGAATGTCGACCTTGATGGGCTTGTTGTCGCCCACCCGCCGAATCTCACCCTCTTGCAGGGTGCGCAGGAGCTTCGCCTGAAACGAGGGCGAGGTCTCGGCGACCTCATCGAAGAAGAACGTGCCGCCGTCGGCCTCTTCGATGAGCCCCTTGCGGTTCGACACCGCACCCGTAAAAGCCCCCTTGAGGTGCCCGAAGAGCTCGCTCTCAAGCAAGGTCTCGGTGAGCGCCGCGCAGTTGATGCTCACAAAGGGCAGGTTGGCCCGCTTCGAGTTCGAGTGGATCGCCTTCGCGACCATCTCCTTGCCGGTGCCCGATTCGCCGGTGATGAGCACCGTCGCGTCGGTGGGCGCGGTCTTCACGATGCGCCCGAGCACATCGCGGATCGCAGGCGAGCGCCCGACGATGTTCTCAAACTTGTACTTGTCGCGAAACTCCTGCGCGAGGAGCGCGACGTGCCCAGCGAGCTGCCGCTTCTCGAGCGCCCGCTCGACCTTCACCGTCAGCTCTTGCTCGGTAAACGGCTTCTGGATGTAATCGTAGGCCCCGAGCCGCATCGCCTCGACGGCGCTCTCGATGGTGCCGTACGCGGTCATCACGATCACCTCGGTCATGAGGCTCGCCTCTTTGGTGCGGCGCAAGACGTCGATGCCGTCTTTGGCCCCGAGACGCAGGTCGGTGATCACCAGGTCGAATCCGTTGCCCGAGGCAAGGCCCACGGCGGCGTCGGCGTCACCCGCTTCGTCGACCTCGTGCCCAGAAGCGCGCAGCATGATCGCAAGAGTGGCTCTGAGGTTACGCTGATCGTCGACTACCAGAATCTTCGCCATGCCCGCTCAGCCTCCCCCCGAAAACCAACACACCGCCCCCAGACGGATCAAAACCCGCTGCACTTTGGGGCCCTACGACGCGCTCCGCAAGGGGCGCATGGGCGCGTAGGGGCCTCGCCCCCGCACCACCCTGAGCTGAAACGGCGTCGACCGGGCCGTGCCCACGAAGACCCGCCCGAGATGAAACGCGGCCCCGTCGGCCAGCGACTCGAAGACGCCCACCACCTCGTACACGCCCGCGGTGTCGAAGGTCGTACCCGGGCAGTAAAAATGCGGCACCAGGGTCGTCGCGCGGCTGCCGTACCCGCCGAGCCGCACGAAGAAGTCGCGCTGCACGCTCGGGCCGCGGGTGATGAGGTTGCACCGCACCGGAGCGCCCCCCGGCGGCGTCACCTCGAAGCTGAACAGCGTCGAGCGGAAGAGCGTCGAGACGGGCTGGATGCTGGGGTTCTGAAGGCGCATCGCGGCGCGCAAGCCCATGCCGTCTTGGGCCGTGTTGCCGCGACCGCGGAGGTTGAGCCCCGAGAGCGTCGCGCTCGGCGCCGTCGTCACCTCGACCGAGACCGGGAGCGGCTGCACGACCACCGTCGCCGTCAGGTCGCCGAAAGCTTCACGCCGCTCGTCGCGGACCACCGAGCGCGACAAGGGCACCGGCCGAGGGCGACGCGGCGGCCGCGCCGGCGGCGTCACAAAGCCGTAGTGGACCGTGAGCGTCGCGCCCTCGACGAAGCCCGCCGGGAGCCGCAGACGACACACATCGCGCACGTCGACGAGCTCTGAGTACCCTTCGCCCGCGGGCAGCACCACCTCGGGGCTCCGCTCGTTGTTGGCGGGCCGGGCCTCGTGGGCGCACCGCACGGGCCGAGCCGCGCGTCGCGGGCGCCGCACCCCAGGGCCCGGGGCCGTCACCGGCGGCGCGACCTCGAACCACACCAGCCGACGGTCAAAGACCACGGGCACCGTGGCCGGAGAGGTGTTCTGAACCCCCACCCGCCAGAGGAAGCTGTTCGGCACGGGGCTCACCGAGAGGCTCACCGGCGAGACCGGGTCAGCGGCCGCCGAGGCGCTCAAGGCGAGACACGAGAGCGTAAAGAGAAACCGGGTGATCTGTCGCACGATGCTGCCGAGGGTGTTTGTCTGATTCGCCGCGCGAGGTCAACGTGTAGGTCGAAACGACCCCAGAAGTGCGTCAACGTCGTCGCGGACGCTCGCCGGGAAGACCAGCCGTCGGCGCACAAAGGGCGCTCCGAGGAGCCGCGCGATCAGAAACGACGCCCGCTCAAGGGCCCTCGGCGGCCGCCGCTCGTACACCACCCGCAGCGCCTCGTCGGGGCTCGTGGGCCGCTCGTAGGGCAGCACCTCAGCCACATCGAGCGAGGCGTAGTATCTCGGCTCGAAGCCGCGCTTTTTCACCACCTCGCGGAGCCCCGCTTCGAGCGCCGCGTCGTCGGCCGGGTCGAAGTCATCGAGCGAGGCGGTCTTGAAGAGCACCCTCGCCTGGATCTCCTCGGCCAGCGAAGAGAGCACCGGGTCGGGGTCGGCGCGCCACGCGTCAACGGCGCACCAGAGCACGTTGTCGTCGAGGTCGAGGTAGGCCCCCACCGAGACCTTCTCGCCGCGCGCGAAGGCCACCAGGGGCTGCGGCGTCCCCGCGGGCACGCGGCCGTCGCCGAGGATGTCTGCGAGGCGGCGAAAGATCGCACGGAGCACGGCCTCTGCGCCCCGCGTCGCTTTGTGAAAATACACCTGCTGGTAGATGAAGAGCCGCGCGAGGAAGTAGCCCTCGACCGCGGGCAGGCCCTTCGAGCCGTCGACCGCGAGGCGCGCCCCGCCCCGCGAGGGTTCGAGCCGCAGCGAGCGCAGGAGCCAGTCAAGGTCGTAGAGCCCGTAGCGGGTGCCGGTCATGTACGAGTCGCGCAAGAGGTAGTCGCAACGGTCGACGTCAAACGTGCCCGAGACCGCGCGCGCCAGGTACCGCACCCGGTGGTCGCCGTGAACGAGCCGCTCGACCCGCTCGGGCATGGCCGGGTCGATCGATTTCAGCGCGCGGTGAAGGCCCGTCGAGGGGTCGAGCACGATGGCGCTGGTCCACGTCTCATGGGCCGGCATCGCGGGCATCACCTCCTCGAAGAGGTGCGAGAGCGGCCCGTGCCCCACGTCGTGGACGAGCGCCGCCGCGAGCGCGTCTTGCGCGTCTTCAGGCTCAAGCCCCTGCCCGGGCCCGAGCGCCGCCGCCAAGGGCGAAACCCGCGCCAGAAAGCGCGTCATCACATGCGCCGCGCCCACCGCGTGCGCGAAGCGAGAGTGCTCAGCCCCCGGAAAGGCCAGGCTCGCCACCCCCAACGCCCGCACCCGCCGCAAGCGCTGAACCTCGGGCGTATCCATCAACCGAGGCACCACCGACTCGGCGGCCCCCTCGAACGACACCAGCCCATGCACCGGATCGCGCAAAATCATCGACAACCCTGCCTCTTCGCTCCCCGTTGTGCCCCACCCCACGGGCCCACCGAGAGAGAAAACTGCCGTTTGCTGGAGCTCCGCGCCCGCTCTCTGCTACCCGCTCAACCCGTGAAAGGTCTCGCATTGCCGCTCTTCGCAGCGGCCTTCAACGCCCTCCTCTGGCTCTCGCAGCTCACCCTCGGGCACGCCCTGAGCGCCCTCGGCGCGGCCCGCCTCGCCATGGCGGTCAACGTCGCGGCGCCCCTCTGCCTCTTGGCCATCATGCTGCGCCTCGCGCCCCAAAGACGCCTCGCCGCCCTCGGGGTCGCCTCGCTCTCGCTCTGCTTTGCCAACGCGGTCACCGGCTGAGGGCGCCCGGCGCTCACCAAGAAGCGCTGTGATTTCAATCGTTTGCGGGATTCAGTGGCGAAAGTGTCTGGCGCCCGTAAACACCATCGCGATGCCGTGGGCGTCGGCGGCGGCGATCACCTCGTCGTCGCGCACGCTGCCGCCGGGCTGAACGATCGTACGAACCCCAGCCTCGGCCGCGCGCAACACCCCGTCGGCGAAGGGGAAGAACGCATCGCTCCCGAGCACCGCCCCCGCCGCGAGGCCCCCGGCCCGACGGCACGCGATCTCGCAGGCCACCACCCGCGACATTTGCCCGGCCCCGACGCCGACCGTGTGGCGCACGCCCTCGGTCGCACGGGCGAGCACGATGGCGTTCGACTTCACATGCTTGGTCACCGACCAGACAAAAGCCATGAGGGCCCGCTCCGCCGCGTCGGGGGCGCGCCGCGTCACCACCCGCGCGTCGTCGACCTCGCCGGCCCCGCGGTTGTCGCGGTCTTGCACGAGGAGCGCACCCGACACAAAGCGCAGCACCCTCCCGGGCGCCTCCGGGGGCGCGAGCGGCCCGAGCGCCAAGAGCCGCAGGTTGCGACGCGTGTGCAGAATCGCGAGGGCTTCGGGCTCGAAGCTCGGCGCCGCCACAACCTCAAGGAAGGTCTCTCCGAGCGCCCGCGCGGTCTCGGCGTCGACCGCCCGGTTGAGCGCCACGATGCCCCCGAACGACGAGAGCGCATCGGCCTCTCGGGCGCTCCGAAATGCATCAACGAGCGCCTCGGCCTCGGCCGCGCCGCAGGGGTTGGTGTGCTTCACCACCACCGCTGCTGGGCCTGAGAGCTCGCGCACGAGCTCGAGCGCCGCGTCGACGTCGAGGAGGTTGTTGTAGCTGAGCTCCTTGCCCCCGGCCCCGACGCTGCGGGCGAGGCCGAGCGAGCCCTCGGGCGCCTGGCGCTCGCGGTAGAAGGCCGCCGTCTGGTGCGGGTTCTCGCCGTAGCGCAGGGTGTACTGCCGCTCGTACGCGAGGTGCAGCGCCCGGGGGTGGAGCACCGGCCCGCTGTCGGTGTCTTCGAGGCCCGAGAGGTAGGCCGCGATGGCGCCGTCGTAGGCCGCGGTGTGGGCGAAGGCCTTGGCCGCGAGGGCCACCCGGGTCGTGTGCGAGACCGCCCCCTCGCGCACGATCTCTTCGACCACGCGGTCGTAGTCGTCGGGGTCGACCACCACCGTGACCCGGGGGTGATTCTTGGCCGCCGCGCGCACCATCGCCGGGCCGCCGATGTCGATCTTCTCGACGAGCTCGTCGTGCGAGGCGTTCTGCCGCTTGAGCGTCTCTTCGAAGGGGTAGAGGTTCACCACCACGAGGTCGATGGGGGCCCCGCCGATCGAGGCGAGGGCCTCGCGGTCGTCGTCGCGCTCGCGCATCAAAATGGCGCCGTGAACCTTCGGGTGCAGCGTCTTGACCCGCCCGTCCATGATCTCGGGCGAGCCCGTGTACGCGCTCACCTCGGTCACCGGCAGCGCCGCCTCGCGCAGCGCGCGGGCCGTGCCGCCCGTCGAAATCACCTCGACCCCGCGGCCCACCAGGGCCGTCACAAAGGGCACCAGGGCACGCTTGTCGCTCACCGACACCAAGGCTCGACGGATGGGGATCATTTTTCGCCGCTACGCTGCCAGAAAGCGCGCGCGAGGTCGACGTGCTGCTGCGCTGTGGCGCCCCCCAAAACGCGAAACGCGCGACGCGCGTCTCGAAAGACGCACCGTCGCGCGCGGCAGAGTCGATCAGCGCGGGCTCGGCCCTGCTGTCACTCGCAGTAGTCTGAGAGCGACGCGATCTCGGCGAGGCCCTGGAGCTTCGCGAGGCCGCGGGTCTCGAGCTGCCGAATACGCTCGCGGGTGAGGTTCATGATCGCGCCCACCTCTTCGAGGGTGATGCCGCCACGGTCGGCGATGTCGAGCGCGCACGTCTCGGGGAGATCCCAGACCTCGCGGTCGGGGAAGTTGAGCTTGATCGAGCCCGTGCGGTCGTTCACGTCGAGAAAGAGGTGGTGCTTGCACGACACGAACGGGCACGGCCGCTCCGACATCGGCCCGTGGAGGCAATCGCCCCGGGTCTGCGGGCGCATCACGTCGAGGTCGGGGTAGAGCATCCGGCCGCGCTCGAGCTCGCGCTTCGAGAGGCGCTTGATCGAGATGGTGCGGGCGCGCACCCGCGACTTGCGGCGGCTGCCCTCTTCGCCCTCTTCGCCCTCGACCTCCGGCCCCTCCTCGAAGTCCATCACGAGCGCGGCGTTGCCTTCCAGCGCTGCGGGGGCCGTCGCAAGGGTCGCGCGTCCGTTGGTCACGTTGATGGCGTTGGTCACTTCCGTGGTCATCTCTTTCCTCCCGAAACCGCTCGCGTAGCCGATCACTGCCTTGAATCCATCCACCGAGCCCGACGCCGCTTCTCCGACGCCGCCCTCGACGCCTCAGCGCGCCGCTCGGGCGACCACGCTGAAGACAAAACCTCTCGGTCACCCCGACACGCACCCCATGGGCACGCACCGTGGCGCCGACGCCGCACCGTCTCAGAGACCGCCGCTCTGAGACTCCGCTGACCCTACTGTCTGGCCTCGACACCCGACACCGGGCGAACCCGTGGCGCCGTCTGCGTTGTGCGTCGCGCCCGCCGCGTGGCCCTCGCCATCGCCCGGAGCTCTCGACTCACAACCCCCTTGCACCACCTGCGCGAACACCTCAAAAAATCTGCTACGTTTTTTTTGCCGAGATCAACACCCGCACGGTTGACCTCTAAACCTAGGGTTTGCGCGTTGTCTCAAGACAAGGGTGCGCCTCGATCTCAGCGTCTTATTGAAGTACGTTGAGACCGCTCCGCACACCCGGCCTCACGTGTGCCCGGCGACCGCCCGGAGCCGACCCACACGTTGACCGACCGCCGCACCTCTAACGCACCAACGCAACCGAGCGGAGCTCTGCTGCGTTGACGCCATCGCGGGAGCGACCGTCTGCGCACCCCCTTCGTGCGACAGGTCGACACCCCGGCACAATAACTGTTGTTTTGTTCAGTGTCCAAGCTCCGGGCCATCACACTCGGGAGCTCTGGCAAAAAACCGCGTCGGCGCTCGCACTTCGGCGCCCCCCGGCGCCCTTTACCTACACCGTCGCCCATGTTTTCAAGGCGTCTCGTCGGAGACATTCTATGTCAACGTCGGTAAGTTCTTGAAATGAATGAAGAATGTTGACCATGAGGCGGGCCCGGTGTGGGCGCTGTGAACACCCATTTTTCGTCGCGTCGAGACGAGGTTGACCGCGCAAACGCTTTCGGGGTTGCTCGGGGGCTGAGCCTTGGATCGTCAAAAACCTGTCTGACATCGCAGGCTTGCACGACAGACCCCGCCGACCCGCGGCCACGACTGGGCGCAGGCCACCCCCGCCCGCCCGACGTCGACGCCGCGTAACGGGGCTGTCACATCACCAGAATCGCCACTGATTTCACCGCTCTGTGCGATCGCAAGGCCCCGCGCAGGCCCGGCCTCAAGGCGCACCCCCTCGAACAAGCGGCGCCCGTCGAAGCCCGCGAGGGTCACCATCGCCGCGTCGAGATCGGGCGGAGGCGGCGTGGGCAGGCACCCGGGCAGCGCCGCCGCAGAGGGCGCGCCGGCCCCGCGGATGAGCACATTGCGGAGCCGCGAGCGCGCGACGTTGGCGAAATGACCAAAGAAAACCCCGGTCCAACTCGCGGCCCTGGGCCCCGCATCGGCGGCGCCCTCGGAGCCCTCGGGGCCTCGCGCGGGCGCGTCGACGAGCTGCACCTCGCCCAGTCCGGGTTCGCCTTCGATGGCGAGATCACCCGGCAATTCCCAGCCCACGGCGAGCTCGGCCTCGGCCTCGAAGCGCAGCACGAGCCCCGCCCCCACGCGCAAAAGGGGCGCGTCGGGCCCCTGAACCATCACCCGCAGCCCGCGCCGAACGCGCAACCGCGCGCCTCGAGGAGCCCACAGCGCCGAGCGCGAGAGCACCCGCTGGCGCCCGAGGAGCCACACCTCGGGGTCGGCCCGATCGCTCACAAAGGTCGGCATCGCGCCCACCTCGTTGACGTCGTCGATGCGCGCGAGGGGAGCATCGCGCGCGCCGCCGCGCACCGTCACCCGCACCCCCGGCGTCGCGAGATGGCCGCCCCCCTCGAAGGCGAGCGCCGCGTCGGCCCCGTTCTCGACCACCAGGCCCTCGACCGCGAGCCCCCCGCGGAGGCCCACCCGCAGCGACGCCCCGGCCCCCGCCGCAGGGTCTGCCGCCCCGGCCGAGGCGACGGTCAGCCCCGCGAGGCGGCTCTCGGGCGAGGCGCCCTCCCAGAACGCGAGCCCCTGCCACGCGCCCGGCCCCGGCGAGGCGGCCTCGGCGTCGAAGCGAACCCCCGCCCCCTCGCGGCCCTCGACCACGAGCTGCGCCGCGTTGCGCACCACCACCGACCGCCCTTCGCCCACCAGCACCAGGGCGCAGGGCTCGACCGTGACCCGGCCCCCGGGCATCACCTCGACCCCAAAAGGCAAGCGATGGGGGCTCTCGCTGGCCCGCCACCGCTCGGCCCCGCGCACCGTGTCGCCGTGGAGGGTGCCGCGATACCCCCGCCCGGCCCCCACCGCCTGGGCCTGACACCCGTGCCGCGCCCCCATCGTCTGCGGGCCTGCGTCAGGCGCCACCAGCGGGGCCTCGTCGCGCGGGGCGCGGCACCCGACGCACTGCGCACCCACCCAAGCCCCCAAGACGGCGCCGCTCAAGTTCTTCACAAGCGCCGAGTGTAGCGAAAGAAAGCGGGCCTGCGGTGTGTTCGATCTTGCTCGGGCGCGAGGGTGTTGAGAGACTGCCGCGGGCGATGGGCAACGCACGGCCCCAGGTACGAATCGGCACCGTCCTCGGCGGCGTCTACCAGCTCCGCGCCCTCGTCGGCGAAGGTGGCATGGGCGCGGTCTTCGAGGCTCGGCACCTTCAGTCTGGGCACCGCGCGGCGATCAAGCTCCTGCGCGACGACCTCGCCCGCGACCCCCGCGCCGTCGAGCGCTTCCACCGCGAGTGTCGCGCGGCTTCGACGGTGCGGCACCGCAACGTGATCGAGGTCTTGCAAGCGGGCCAGACCGACGACGGCGTGCCCTTCTACGCCATGGCCTTCCTCGACGGCGAGACCCTCGCCCGCCGCCTTGAGACCCGCGGTCGCCTCAGCGAAGAAGAGGCCGTCACGGTGCTCGCCCCGGTGCTCGGGGCCCTCGCCCACGCCCACAGGCTCGGGGTCATCCACCGCGACGTCAAGCCCGAGAACATCTTCCTCGCGCGCTCGACCTCGGGCCAAGACCGCCCCGTTCTGATGGATTTCGGCGTCGCGGCCTTTCTCCACGAGGCCGACCTCGACGCCCCCGGCGCCGTGGTGATCGGCACCCCCGCGTACATGGCCCCCGAACAAGCCGCAGGCACGAGCCGAGGGCACGCCGGGTGCGACATCTATGCGGTCGGCGTCTCGCTCTACGAACTTCTGACGGGCCTCTCGCCGTACCAACGCGAAAACGACGAAGCCACGCTCTCGGCCATCTTGAACGAGGGGGTTCGCTCGCCCTCGCGCATCGTGCCCGCCATCTCGCCCGCGATGGAGGCCGTGATCTTGTGCGCGATGGCCCGCGACCCGCAGCACCGCTTTCCCTCGGCCGAGGCTGCCGCGGCGGCGCTCCATGACGCGCTCCAAGAGCCCGCGGGCTCGGCGGTGCTTCAGCAGTATCCGCTCGCCCGCACGGTGATCGCCAGCCGGGCCTCGCAGACCGGCAACAGCCGACGCAAGCGCGGCAGCGAGTTCGCCGACAACCGCGCCCGCACGGTGATGATCGTGCTCGACAAAGACGGCGGCGCCCAGGTGGCCGAGCCCTCGCAGCTCGCCGCGGCGGCGCCTCCCCCCGTCGATGACGAGAAGCGCCAGAAGATGCTGGCCCTCGTGGCCTCGGTGGCGATCTTCCTCGTGGGCCTCGGGGTCTTGCTCTTCGCGCTGGTGTCGCGGGGCTTTCTGCGACGCTGAGCCCGTCGGGGCGATGCGAAAGGGAGGTCGCGCTCAGGGGCCGCGACGCAGACCCGCGAGAAAGTCAAGCCGCCCGTCACCCCGCGGGGCCTCGGCGCCCACCCGCCACGGCGACCGGAGCACATACACCACGTCAGGGTGCCAGAGCGGAATCACCGGCAGCCCCTCGGCCAGCCGCCGCTGCGCCGCGACATAGAACGGACGCCGCGCCTCGGGCCCCGACGCGGCAGCCCCCGCGGTGAGGAGCGCGTCGAGCGTTGGATCTCGGAATCGCCAGCGATTTCCGCCAGTTTGACCGTTCTCAGGGATCGACGTCGACGCGAACCAGAACCCAAGCCCCCACGGGTCGGTCAGGTCGGGCACGGTCAAATACGTCAGGTCGAAGCGCCCCGCCCTCAGATCTGCCAGCAGCGTCGCGAGCTCCGAGGGGCGCAGCTCGACCTCGACCCCCACCGCTTCGAGCATCGCCGCCAGGGCCTGGGCAGTGACGAGCGAGCTCCGCTGCGACGAGACCCTCAGCACCAACGGACGCAGCCCCCGGCCCCCGAGCGCCTCGCGAAGAAGCCGACGCGCCTCGGCGGGGTCGTACCGCAACGCCACCGCGCCCGGAGCCCCCATCGAAGCCCAGTGCGTCGGCGGAAGCACCGCCTCGGCATCCACCGCCGCGTCGCCCATCCGTGCGCGGCGGAGGGCCACCCGGTCGAGCGCGAGCCCCAACGCGCGACGCACCCGCGGGTCAGCCAAGGGCCCATGCTCACACTGTATGCCAAGGTAGGTAAGGCCTACGCCTCGCGCCCTGAGCACCGAGAAGCCCGCACGGTGTTCGAAGAGCGCCGCCGTCTCGGGCTTGACCTCGGCGACGTCGCCTTCGCCGTTCAAGAGCCGCAAGGCGAGGGTGTTAGGGTCGTGGAGGCTCACCACCCGCAGGCTCCGCACCGCGACGGAATCTTCGGGCTGGCGCTCGAAGCGCCAATGTTGCGGCGTGAGGGCCCCGACCCGCCAACCGCTCGCGCCGACGAAGCGCCCCTCGGCGCCCGGAGCCGCCAGGTTCTCAGGGCCCGCGGCCAGCCGCGCGGGCACGATGGGCATCTGCAAGAGGCTCTCGACCGCGCCGCTCGGCGCGCGGAGGGTGAAGTGAACCCCCCGCGGGCCCTCGGCCTCGACCCCGGCGAAGGCCGCCGCGTAGGTGCCGTGCAACCGGCTCCGGCTCCCCGGCGCGAGGAGCGCGCGGTAGGTCGCCACCACGTCGGCGGCGGTGACGGGGGAGCCGTCGACAAAGCGCAGACCCTCGCGGAGCGTCACCTCGACCGCGGTGGGCGAGACCCTGCGGTACCCCGCGGCGAGCCGCGCGACCGGCACCAGCCGCGTCGGGTCGGTGTCGAGGAGCCCAGGGCTCACCATGCGCCCGAGGTTCGCCCCAAGACTGTCTTCGGGGAAGCGCGGGTCGAGGTGCTCGGGCTCTGAGAGCGTGAGAAACACCACCGTCTGCGGCTCCGAGATCGCCGCCGGGGCGCGACAGGCCGCAGCAAAGAGAACACCGAGGGCGAGGCCGTGGTAGAGCCCTCGACCCCGATGCGCACTCTGACGGTGATTGTCGCCCTGGCCCTCGGCACCCTGCACTCGACCCATGTCGCGGCGCAGTCTCAGCCCTTGGGCCGGAGCCTTGCAACCCTCGTCTCCGAGGCCGAGGCCCGTCACCCCTTGCCCGGCGCGACGGTGGCCTATCGCTTCGTCGACGCCAACACCGGGCGCGTCCTCGCTGAATCCGGGGCCGACACGCCCCTCAACCCGGCCTCGAACACCAAGCTCCTCACCGCCGCCGCGGCGCTCTCGCTCCTCGGGCCGTCGTACCGTTTTGAGACCACGGTTCACGGTCTGCGAAGCGCCGCCGACCCGAGCGCCATCGCCGGCGACCTCGTGCTGTACTCGAACGGCGACCCAGACCTCCGCACCGGCCACCTCTTCGAGCTCGCCCGCGCCCTCTCAAACGACGGAATCCGCCGCGTCGACGGCGCCCTCGTGCTCGACGAGAGCGCCTTCGGCGACGAGCACCTTCCGCCCGCCTTCGAACAGCAGCCCGACGAGCAGGCCCCCTTCAGGGCCGCCGTTGGGAGCCTCTCGATCGACGAAAACACAAGCGTTGTTCACATCTTCGCCCCCACCGCGGGAGCCCCCCTGAGCGTCCTCGCCGAGCCCCGCGGCTACATCGAGCTCGTCTCGACGGCGACCGCCGCCGCACCGGGCACCGCGTCGACCCTCGCGACGCTCTTCGCGCCCTTGCCCGACGGGCGAGAGCAGCTCCGCCTCTCGGGCGCCGTCGCGGCGAGCCCCACGCCGGTGCTTCTGCGCCGCCGCCTCGCCAACCCGGCCCAGGCCGTCGGCGCGGTGTGGCGCGCGACCCTCGAAGCCGCGGGCATCACCGTCTCGGGGCCTGTCACGGTGGTGTCGAGCGCTTCAGCGCGGCCGATGCCGCCGCTCGCGGCGCACCGCTCGGCGCCGCTGTCGAGCCTGCTCCTCGCGGTGGGCAAGGAGAGCAACAACTTCACCGCCGAGATGACGCTCCTGGCCCTCGCGGGTGACGCGCCCCCCGCGACGGCTGCGGCCACGCGCTCTCGCTTCGCCCGGGCCAGCGAGCGGGTGCTCGGTTGGGCCCGCGGCCGCGGCGTCGACACCCGGGCGATGGTCTACCGCAACGGCTCGGGCCTCTTCGACGCCAACCGCTTCAGCGCCACGCAGGTGACGGCGCTGCTCCGCACGATGTGGCGCGACCCCTCGCTGCGGCACGAGTACCTCGCGCAGCTCGCGGCCAACGGCGACGAGGGCACCCTGCGCCACCGCCTCGGCGCCCCCACCCCGGTGCGGCTCGTTCGGGCCAAGACCGGCACCCTCGACGACGTGGTCGCGCTCTCGGGCTATCTGTTGACGGCCGACCCGAACCGCGCGGTGATCTTCTCGTATCTGGCGAACGGGGTCCGAGGGCAGACCACCGCCGCGCGGCAGCGCATCGACGCGCTCGTCGGCAGCTGGATGGCCCGAAGGCTCCAGTAGGCCCTCTCGCGAGAGACGCGACCAAGTCGTCGGACCGAGCACCGCGAAGGGGCGCAAGTGATGCAAGGCGACGGGGCGAAGACGGGCTGTTGGCCCGTCGAGACCCGGCAACGCAGCAGCGCGCCGCGGACCTAAAGTGGGGCGACGGGAGACTACTTGGT